>CABHOY010000038.1 GCA_902168105.1 uncultured Flavihumibacter sp. | reverse complement strand
TTTAAGGTGCTCTTATACCGTTACAGTGGTCAGACCGATATCAGTGTAGGAAGTCCGGTAGCCAATCGTAGTCATCATGAGATAGAAAAGCTGATCGGCTTTTTTGTAAATACTGTTGTGTTACGCACGGAGTTATCAGGAGCGGAATCTTTCCTTAACCTGCTGGGGCGTGTCCGTCAGCTTACGGTGGATGCTTATCATTACCAGCATATTCCGTTTGAGAAGGTGGTAGGTAAGCAGGGCTTACCTGCAGACCGCAGCCGTCATCCCTTATTCCAGGTGATGTTTGCTATGCAGCAGGAAGTAGTATCAGCGGTGGAGTTGGGAGATGTGACGCTGGAAGAAGAACGTGTGGACCAGGTATCATCAAAATTCGACCTGAGTATGGAGCTACGTCCGCTGGGAACAGGTCCGGGATATCAGATAGCCCTTACCTATAACAGCGGTCTATATAGCGATTGGCGCATGCAGGGACTGTTAATGCATTATGAACAGCTACTGCGTAGCATATTATCATCGCCGGGTATGGCAATAAGTTCCCTGGAGCTATTGTCTGCCGAAGAAATGAAACGTCTGAAAGGCTACAATGGCGATAGTGTTCCTTATCCTGTATCAGAGACATTGGTGAGTTTATTCAAGCAGCAGGCAATCCTGCAAGGCGAATTACCCGCCTTGTTATATGGAGATCGGCAGCTGAGTTACCGGGAACTTGATCATGCCTCTACACAGTTAGCGCATTACCTGCGTAAACGAGGAGTAGTACGAGGCTCACTGGTGGGGCTTTGCCTGGAACGTAGCCAGGAGATGGTGATCGGGATATTAGGTATCCAGAAAGCTGGTGGCGCATATGTACCCATAGATCCGTCGTATCCACCGGATCGTATCAACTACATCATCTCCGATACCCGTTGTCAGTTGATCGTTAGCGATGGCTCATTGTCAGCAACAGCTGGCGATTATGAAGTGATCGACCTGTTAAACTTACGGTCGGAGATCAGTAAAGAGCCTGTCACTGACTTGACAGAAGGTCCGCAGCCTTCCGATCTTGCTTATGTGATCTATACCTCCGGATCAACCGGCCGCCCTAAAGGCGTGCTGGTAGAACATCAGCAGGTGCTGAACCGCTTGTGCTGGGCGCAACGTCATCTCGGGTTGAATGAGCAGGACATTCAGTTACATAAAACCACCTTCTGTTTTGACGTATCAGTAGGCGAACTGTTTTCACCCTTACTGGCAGGAGCACAAATGGTGATCGCAGGCCCAGAAGACCATAAAGACCCTGAAAAGATCAGGGCACTGATAGAAACACACCAGGTAACCTGTGTGCATTTTGTCCCTTCTATGTTGGATACTTTCCTGTTGTCCATACCGAAAGGTGCCTGTAGCTCCTTAAAGCATGTAGTATGCAGCGGAGAAGCGCTCAAGGTAGGGCATCTTGCTAAATACCGCGAAAAACTTGGACATGCAGCTCTTTATAACTTGTACGGTCCTACAGAGGCTGCAATAGATGTTACCTGCTGGGACGGTAATACACCCGATCTGCCGGCAAATGTGCCCATAGGTAAACCGATCGATAATACACCGATCTATATCGTGGACAGTGAGTACCGGCTGGTACCTGTCGGTATTATCGGGCAGTTGTGTATTGGCGGAATTCAGGTAGCCCGTGGATACCTGAACAGGCCTGAACTAACGGAAGAGAAATTCAGATGGATCACAATAGATGGCCAGTCCCCTGTCAGGGTATACTGCACAGGAGATCTGGCAAGCTGGCTGCCAGATGGGAACATCGCTTACCTGGGCCGCAGGGATGATCAGGTGAAGATAAGAGGGTACAGGATCGAGCTGGAAGAGATCGAAAATGCAGTAAGATCATTACCAGGGGTAAAGCAGTCAGCAGTAGTCGTAAAGAAAGATCAGCAGGACAATAGCATGCTGATAGGATATGTCGTGATGGAAGGAGGGCTGCAGGCGCAATGGTTGTCGGCGGAACTGAAGAAGCGCCTGCCTGACTATATGCTGCCCGCAGCATGGATAGAACTGGATGCAATACCTGTTACGGCTAATGGCAAGCTGGATAAAAAAGCATTGCCGGAGGTGCAGTTAGGTAATGCAGACAGGTATGAGGCTGCGGGAGATATTACAGAACATCAGTTGCTTAAAACCTGGCAGGAATTGTTGCTGCCAGCGCGCATAGGCATTCGCGATAGTTTCTTTGAACTAGGTGGTAACAGCCTTAACCTGGCCATACTGAAAAACCGTATCCGACAGTCGCATGGCGTAGATATCAGCTTGAAAACACTCTTTTCACTAACCGATATTGCTTCCCAGGCCAGTTATATAAGAAATGCAAAGTTATCCGGCGGCTATCAGGATATTCCACTAGCTCCGATTGCTGAAAACTATCCGCTATCATCTGCACAGCAAAGGATCTGGGTCCTTTGTCAGACAAGTCCCGAGATCACTACAGCCTATAATATGCATGCGTTCTACCAGATCAGCGGTATTCCTGATCTGGATCTTCTAGAAAAGGCGTTCTCGCTGCTGATAACAAGGCATGAGATACTGCGCACAAATTTCGTGGAAACGCCAGCGGGCGTTCGTCAGGTGATAAGAGACACGGAAGCCGCAGACTTCAGACTGGAATATGAAGATATGCATACGGTTATGGATTGGCAGGAACTGCACCGGCAAGTTACAGCACGTATTACAAGGCCTATGGACCTTGAAAATGAAGGTCTGGTAAAAGCCGCAATATGGCGTACGGGTGAACAGGAATACTTTTTTGTCTTCCAGACACATCACATCATCAGTGACGGCTGGTCCCTGAAAGTAATGGTCAGGGAACTGTTCCAGTACTACCAGCGTCTTGCCAGCGGTACAACTCCTGTTCCGGCTTCCTTACCCCTGCAGTATAAGGACTATGCATGCTGGCAGATCAGCCGTGTTGGACATGATCATCTGAAGGATGCGGAAGCTTACTGGCGTTCCCTGTTTGCAGATGAAATCCCGGTACTCCAGCTGCAAGGCACATTCGCCCGCCCGTCTAAAAATTCTTTCAAAGGAAAGGTTTGCAGGAAGGAGTTGAAAAAAGAGGTCGCCCGGAAATTACAGGTATTGTGCAAGGAAGAGGAAGTGACCCTTTTCATGTTGATGCTGGCTGCATTGAAAACTGTATTGTATAAATACACCGGGCAGGAAGACATAATAGTTGGTACACCGGTCGCCGGTCGTATACATCCTGCGCTGGAAGGACAGCTGGGCTTCTATGCCAATACATTGCCCTTGCGCACAGCATTCAACGGAGGGGAAGATTTCCATACGCTATTGCAAAGTATCAAAACAAATGCCTTACAGGCTTTCGAATACCAGGAGTATCCTTTCAATGAACTGGTGAACAACCTGCTGAATGCACCAGGCTCCTCCCGTGCTTCTTTGTTTGATGTAATGCTCGTTTATGGTGATGATCCACATGTACAGGAACAGCTGCAGCTGAATGGACTGTCAGTGTCTCCTTACCGTTCAGATCTTGATAATGGTACTAGCAAATTTGATCTCTCCATGATTGTGCAAACAAGACAGGAGGAGATCGCACTTGCACTGGAATATAATACAGGCCTCTTTGACGAAGCGTTCGCGTCCCGCATGCTGACGCATGTGGTGCATATCCTGGAACAGGTATCCGCGTGTACAACAGCGCCTTTATCACAGCTTGCCTGTTGTACGCCCGAAGAGGTGGCCTGGTTGGCTCTACAGAACGATACAGCCGGTGACTATGATCCGTTTTCAGGAACCGTTATGCACCTGTTTCATGCGCAGGCGCTTCGTTCCCCAACTGACATTGCGCTGGCCGATGAAAAAGATGTATATACCTATCAACAGCTGAACGAAGTAGTGAATGCTTATAGCAGGTATCTCAGTCAGGAGTATGGGGTAGGGCAGGGGACCGTAGTGGCGGTGATGTTGCCGCGCTCCTGTTGGTCTGCAATAACTGTATTAAGCATTATGAACCTGGGAGCTGTTTATGTGCCACTGGACGCATCCTTGCCTGCTGCCAGACTTGAATATATGCTGTCCGATTCCCATGCCGATGTGCTCATTACTACAGAGGAGCTTTTGCCGGCTACAGCGACTGTACCCATTTCATTGGTATCTGATTTTGATAAAAGCAAATGGACAGGCGAAAGTTTGCCCGATAGGATAGATAACTCCGGAGCATCTTATATTATCTATACTTCAGGTACTACCGGCGTTCCAAAGGGAGTAAAGCAAACATATCTCACGTTATACAATTTGATCAGGTGGGACCTTACTTATGGAAGCAAGACCGGATATGCAAGGCATCTTCAGTATGCTTCAATGGGATTTGATATGGCGCTGCATGATCTGTTTGCGACACTCTGTTCCGGCGGTGCGTTATATATCCTGGCAGAAGAACGCCGTAGAGAGATTCCTTCCCTGGTCAATTATATTTTGCGGCACGGCATTACCAGTATTTCAATGACCTATTCGGCCCTGCAAACGTTCTTTACTGATTACAGCCAGAGCTATTTCAACGGACATCAGCTGCGGCAGGTAATTGCTGCCGGAGAGCAATTATATGTGACAGGTGGGCTACGCTCATTTTTACAGGATAATGAGGATGTGATATTATATAATTACTACGGGCCAACAGAAACACACGTAATTACTGCAACAAAATATTCCTTCTCCACGGGGGAAGTACCGGTAAAAGCATCTATAGGCCGTCCTGTCTGGAATAGCAGCGTATACATCCTTAATAAAGACGGACAATTATCTCCTCCGGGTATAGAAGGTGAGATCTATCTCGGGGGATGGAACCTGGCTATCGGATATCAGGGGAATCAAATGCTGACAGAACAAAAGTTTGTGCCCGATATATTCTCACCAGGGAACCGCTTGTATAAGACAGGTGATAGAGGACGATGGTTACCTGATGGTAATATCGAATACCTCGGAAGAACGGACGACCAGGTGAAAATACGTGGCTATCGTGTAGAGCCGGACGAAATAACCCAGGTGCTCTGTGGTTACGAAGGAGTATCAGAAGCTATAGCTGTTGTGCACATTGCAGAAGAAGCAATGATCATAGCTTATGTGGTAGCAGAAGATAGCGCATCTCTTACTGCAGATAAGATGGCAGCTTTTGCCGCAATTCGTTTGCCACATTATATGCAGCCATCAGCATATGTATTCCTGGAACATTTTCCGCTTAACGCCAATGGCAAGATCAATAAATCGTTACTACCCCTGCCGGATCTGAAGCATGTGCTTCTGAACACTGCCTATACGGCTCCTGCCAGTGGAATTGAAGAACAATTGATCACTCTTTGGCAGGAAGTACTGGGTAAAGAGGGGATAGGAACTGCACATAACTTCTTCGAGTCAGGCGGACAAAGTCTTAAAGCTGCTTTGTTGTCAGTGAAGATAAATAAGGCGTTTAACTGTTTTATTAAAGTAAGTGACATTTACCGCCACCCAACAATAAGTGAGCAGGCCACTGTGATCAGCCAGACAAAGGAAATCCGGATGCCGCAGATAACACCACTGAAAGAAGGTGGCAGATACCAGGTTTCCGCCAGCCAGGAAATGATCCTTACTTTCAATGAATTTAATCCGGCTGCTACCGCCGTATACAATATTCCCCTGTCATGCACTGTCAATACCGCGATTGATGTAGACCGCCTGCATCAGGCATTGCAATATATAGTAGAACGTCATGAGTCGCTCAGGACCTATTTTGGGAGGGAGAACGGTAAATATTTTCAGGCTGTTGAGGTTAGTCCGCAGGTAGATCTTCCGCTGGAGGATATTGCTATACTCCCAATTGCAGGTCAACAGCAATACATAGTAGCAGCTCAAGACCAGGAACGCTATCAACCATTCGATATAGGAAAGTATCCGTTATATCGCTTCAGGCTGATAAGAACAGCAACTGAGCAATTCGTATTGATGACCACCTTTCATCACATCATATTTGACGCCTGGTCAGCGCAGGTCCTGTTGAAAGAACTGGCAGAGATCTATACCGCCTTCAGTGAAAAACGCCTGCCGCTATTACCGGCTTTAAATATACAATACAAAGACTATGCACATTGGCATGGAAAGATGCTGGACGAAGGCCGCTTTGCATCGAATGCCAGTTACTGGATGAGTAAACTGCGCGACGCTAGTTTTCCTATGAAGCTGCCGGTCGACTTTAACCATGATACAGATTATACTGGTGCTATAATGAAAATGGTAGTCCCTGCAGCGCAGTTGTCTGCTATGGACACATATTGTCGCGAAGAACGGATCAGCTCATTCGTATACCTGCTAAGCTGCATTTCACTGGCATTAAGTAACTGGGCGGATACTGACCAGATCATGATCGGGCTGCCCGTAGCTGGTCGCTTTCATGAAGAACTGTCCAATCAGATCGGGTTTTACGTGAATATGCTCCCACTTTACCTTGATATCAACGATGTACAGGATTTTAAAACGCTATCAGGGAAAGTGGAGAACGGCTTGCTCGCGGCGATCGATAATCAGATGGTGCCTTTCACGCATATCATGCAACAGTTTTTAACCGAAACCGGAAACGTCGATCATATCTTCAATGTTGTCGTTAACATGGGCAATATCGATGTACGCACATCCGGGCTGGCCGATGAACAGGAGATCAGGCAATTGTTCAGGATCAGCCGGGCAAATGACGATACACGTATTTTCTACACGAAAAACCAGTTGACGATCACCCTTTACGTGATTGACGGAGATCTCCATATTTACTTCTCCTATCTCAGTAAACTGTTTAAAGAGGAAACAATACAAATATTACATCACCGCTTCCGGAGCATATGGGAAAAACTTGTTCCAGGTAGAACAATGCTGTTGGAAGAATTGAAGACAGATCCGGTGGTGGCCAGGGAAGACTATGGGGATTGGGTATTTGATTTCGATAACTACTAATAAAGATGATTAAAATATTTTTATGATAGAATCGGCAATAACACAAAAGGTAGCGGAAGATTACTGGATAAAGAACCTGAACGGGGTTGGCTACCGTCAGTTATATACCTATATGGTCGCTTCACCTGCCGACGCAGATGTTGCCGGAGAATACGCTGAAATACCGCTCGCACTTTCCGGAACAATGTTGAACAGCCTCACCGGTATTACAAAGGGTGACCGGAAAAGTATCTTCGCACTCCTCGTAACAGCTCTGGCTATTTTACATAGCAGGTATACCGGTGCTTTAGATATATTGTTGAACAGCCCTGATATCCTGGCAGACAATACCGCTTCTGCAGAGAAGAAATTATTTTACAGGATCAATATACCGGCAAATTACACAACGCGCGGACTACTGAATGTAGTGAAGCAAAACATACTGGATACTTTTGAGCACAGGGACTATAACCCCGGATCGTTCCTGGAACGTTTCAGAAATAATAACACCGGAAATGAAAAAGCATTATCACAGGTAGGGATCTACCTGGAATCCCTGCATACGCAACCTGCCCATGAAAACAATAATGAGATCGATCTTATATTCGACTTGCAGGGCGAAAGTTTTATCCGCTTCAAAAAGAAACTATTTGACGAAAAACTGATCCTGCAATACGCGGGGCACTTTCTCCGGATACTGTCAGGCATATTTACCGGCAACGATGTTATAGAGGAACTGGAACTGCTGGATGAAGAGCAGCAAAATATGTTGCTGCATACATTCAATGATAACAACCGTGTATTGCCTCCCAATACTGATGTGATCAGCCTCCTTGAACATATCTGTATAATATACCCTGACAGTATCGCTGTGCAGACACCTGACCGGAAACTGACCTTCAGGGAATTGAAACGACATTCAGATAGCCTCGCAGCGCATTTGAAGCGGCAATTCCGCCTGGAAAAGGAACAGGTGGTCGGTCTCATGTTCGACCGCAACGAATGGGCAATAATAGCAATGGTAGGTATATTGAAGGCCGGCGGCGTATATTTCCCCCTGGACCCAAAATATCCCGGTGATCGTTTACAGTATATGATCGGCGACAGTGGTTGTAAGCTGGTACTTACAGAAAAAAAATATGTAGGTACGCTGGAGGTGAATGCCATGCTTGATATCAGTCCCGTTTGTTCAAACGCATACGCAGGTGCGGAAGAAGCCTGGGTGGCAGTGCCCTTGCAACTGGCTTACGTTATTTATACTTCCGGCTCAACCGGAAGACCCAAAGGAACACTCATTCAGCATAGCAGCCTCCTGAACCACATAACCTGGTTTAACCGGCAATTTTCAGTGGATAGGAATGACAGCACGCTCCTCGTCACTTCCTATAGTTTTGATGGTTCCGTGACATACATCTGGTCCTGCCTTACTACAGGGGCCACGTTGCATATGTTACCAGACGACAAGATCATTGATCCGTCATTCCTGCTACGATATATAGAAAGCGAACGAGTGACCTTCCTCAAGCTTGTCCCATCCTTCTTTGCCTTACTGATCAATAACTCCCTGTTTGAAGAGGCGGATGTAATGAAATCAATCCGGTTCATTAAGCAGGGCGGAGAGGCGATCAATGTAGCGCATGTGAAAAAGTATATGCGCCGTTATCCTCACACGCTGATGGCAAATCACTATGGGGCGACAGAAGCGACAATCGGCACTACTGTTCACCTGATCACGCCGGATAACATACAGGAATTTGAACGTTTACCAGTTATTGGTAAGCCATTCGATAATTGCAAGGTTTATATATTAGGCAAGCGGGGGGAACTATTGCCTCCCGGTGTTATTGGTGAGATCTATGTTGGCGGAGCAGGCGTGGGCCGCGGTTATCTGAACCGGCCGGCATTGACGGCTGAGAAGTTTGTTGAATTGCCATACGCAGATGGAGAACGTGTATATCGTACAGGCGATATGGGCTGCTGGACTGCCGACGGAACAATATTGTTTAAAGGCAGAGAGGACTTCCAGGTAAAAATAAAAGGGTACAGGATAGAGCTACCGGAAATAGAAATAGCATTGCAGCAATATGATGCAGTCGAACAGGCAGTCGTTCTGCCGGATGAAAGCAATCAGTCACTGGTAGGATATATTTGCGGAAGCCCGGAAATAAAGCTGACCGCACTAAGGTCCTTCTTGCTTGCCAGATTACCGGAATTTATGGTACCCGCTACTTTCGTTCTCGTAGACCACATCCCGCTGACTTTGAACAGAAAGGCAGACAGGTCAGCATTGGCGCTGATGAAAGGCCGGCGGTTGGAGGCTTCAGATGCATATGTGGCGCCTGAAACAACAGCAGAATCAGCACTGGTGACTGCCCTCGAAAGCGTATTCAGGAACAGGCCCATCGGGACCGGGGATCACTTCTTTTCACTGGGAGGTGATTCTATTAAAGCGATCCTGTTGGTTTCAAGAGTAAAACAGGCGGGATACACACTTGGCATACCCGACATTCTGAACTTTCCTGTCATAAAAGAAATGGCCGCCAGAATGGTGAAAAGCGAGATAAGTTATAGCCAGGAAGCTATTAGTGGCAACGTACCGCTTGGCCCCGCCCAGATTGCCTTCCTGGAAAGTAATATCGCCGATAGAAATGCCTTTCATCAATCAGTGATACTGTTCAGTAAAGATGGTTTTGATGAAGACGTCGTAAGAGAATCGCTTTCAGTATTGTGGACACACCATGATGCGTTGCGAATGAAATATAGCCTGGGAACAAATGGCTGGGAACAGACCTGTGAGGAAACCGCTGCGAAATTCGGCTGGGAGGTAGCCGGGCTAAAAGATGAGCCACATTGGGAAAGTATGGTGACCGAATATCACGGGAAGCTGGTCCGCACACTGACTATCAACGGACCACTTTTGCAGGCGGCACTATTGCATTGCCCTGACGGGGACCGCCTGCTGCTGGTCATACATCACCTCGTTGTAGACGGCGTTTCCTGGCGTATTATATTGGAAGATCTGTCGTTGTTTTACCGGCAGGGACTACAGGGGCAAGTGCCACAGGCACCGAAAAAGACGGCTTCCTATAAACGCTGGCAGGAAAATCTGACCGCTTATGCGCAAAGTCAACAACTGTTAGAGGAAGCTCCGTACTGGGATAAGGTATTGTCTGCCGATGTAACACCTTTACCGGTGGATATGCAATACACTGCCGGCGAGACGGGAAAAGACGCAGTGGAAAGTTTCACCCTGGACGAAGAGCATACGGCGAAATTAACTTCAGAAATACATACTGCGTATAAAACGAATGTCAATGATGTTTTACTGACAGCTTTGGCAATGGCCGTTAAAGAGGTGTTTGATCGCACAAAGTTTATGATCATGCTGGAAGGCCACGGCAGGGAAGATGTAGGTGAGCCACTTGATGTAAGCAGAACTGTAGGATGGTTCACCGCGAAATACCCCGTGCTGGTGGACCTGGGAACAGCGGTCTTGCCCGATGAACAACTGGTCGCCGTAAAGGAAACCCTGCATAGTATTCCTCTTAAAGGTGTGGGTTATGGTGTGTTGCGTTATCTGAATAGACCGGCGCTCAATGCCAGCCGGAAGGATACTTTCAGGCCGGCAGTTGTATTCAACTACCTGGGCGATTTTGGTACCACTTCAGCAGCTGACATGCCGGCGTTATTCACTATTACCAATGATTTATTGGACAAACAGGTGATGGATACGGGAGATGAAGAGGCGCCGCTGCGTGTGTCCGCTATTATTGCCCGGAATTGCTTACAGCTTTCCGTTTCCTATTCAGGCAGGATGTATCGCCCGGCTACGATTAACAGGCTTTTAAGCCGTTATAAAGAACATCTCGTACTGCTTATCGAAAACTTGTCTTGCATTCAGCATAACATCCTCACCCCGTCCGATCTTTCATTTAAAGGAATGTCGGTACAGCAATTGAATAGACTGAATAAGAATGGACAGGTGGAAGATATTTACCCGCTCACGCCCTTGCAGCAGGGTCTCTACTTCCTCTGGTTAATGGATGCATCTTCATACCTGCAACAGATGGCCTATTCCATACAAGGTGCACTTGATGTGTCGTTGCTTGAGAAGTGCTATAATGCACTGTTGCAGCGTCACGACATATTACGTGTCTCCATTGCATACCTGGACTCAGACCATGTTGTACAGGTGGTAAAACAGCACAGGCATGTACCGTTAACATATATTGACATGTCTACTGAGGGCATCGGATTGGAGGAACTGCCCCGATCCCTCGAACAGTATAAGCAGGATACACGTCAACAAGGGATCGATCTGCATCAGGATGATCTGTTTGCCCTCACTGTGATAAAATACAATGATAACCTTCATGGCCTCGTATGGCGTTGGCACCACATTGTCTGTGACGGCTGGTCCATGTCAATCATCATGGCAGCGTTTATCCGCATGTACGCAACATGGTCGGCGGGACGGCAGCCTGCGCTTACTTCAGGATATACGTATGGTCAATACATCAAATGGTTGCAACATGTCAATAAGGAAAATACACTGGCATACTGGCGGAAATATCTCGAAGACTATATTACCCCGGCAATCCTTCCGCTTTTAGATACGCGTTCAGAAAGTGCTTATCAGTTCCGGGAAATGTATCTGTGGCTGAAAAATGAAAAAGCGGATAAGGTGCGGGAATTCTGTAAGGGCAGGTCAGTTACAGAAAATACATTCTTTACAGCGCTTTGGGCCATTCTGCTGGCAAAATACAATAACAGCAATGATGTCGTTTTTGGAACGGTAGTTTCAGGAAGGCCTCCGGCAGTACAGGGCATCGAACACATGGTCGGCCTGTTCATTAATACCATACCGGTCCGGGTACGGCTGAATCTGCAAGGTACTGTTATGGAACTGATGTCGCAGATCCGGGAAGACGCCATCGCAAGTGCCGATCACCATTACGTACAGTTGGCTGACATTCAGTCCTGCAGTGTATTGAATAAATCCCTGCTCAATCATATCCTCATTTTCGAAAACTATCCGGTAGATGAAGAACAACGGGAAAGTGTAAACGATATGAGGGTAAATGCAGGCTTATCCGTTCATGCAGTGAACGAAACGAGGCAAAATCAGACCAACTATCCGTTCAATATCGTTATCAGATCTGATATGTCCGGTATAGAAGTGGCTTTTACTTTCAATGAACTTGTACTTGCGGAAGAAATAGTGAAGCAGATAATGAGCGACTTGGAGAACTTAACGGAACAAGTGTTGCTTTTACCAGAAAATAAACTTTTAAATTTTCAGTTTAATTTATATTTTAAGAACGCATTTGCCAACGAGTTAATTGCAGGAGAGGATTTGGAAGAATCGTTCTAATATATTTAACCCGAACCCAGACACAGACTATTTACATCCACGAATTGAAACAGTACCTCTATTATGAGTATGTTTGATAAACTCGAAAAAATCAAGTACCTGATTGGGAATACTCCTGTTCATACTGTTGAAGTAATGAACATTACATTAGGGATTAAACTTGAATATTTTAACCTGTTTGGCAGTATAAAAGACAGGCCCGCATTTAATATCATCTATGAGGCCGTGAAAAGTGGCCGGATAGGTCAGGATACCACCATTATAGAGTCCAGCTCCGGCAACTTTGCTATAGCACTTGCAAATATTTGCCATTACCTGGGACTGAAATTCATTCCCGTAGTAGATCCCAATATCAATAAAGATTACCTGCAACTGTTGAAAGTATTATGTAGTGAAGTGGTAATGGTGACGGATAGAGATGCAACAGGAGGATACCTTTTAACCCGCATCAGCATGGTAGAGTCCCTTTGTGCAAAACATCCCGATTCATTCTGGACCAATCAATATAATAATCCGCATAATTACCTGTGTTACTATGACAGCCTCGGACAGGAGTTGTTGAACCAGTTAGAGGGGCTTACCCATGTATTTATTGCTGTGAGCACAGGAGGAACGCTTGCCGGTCTCTCGAAACGCATTAAAGAAGAAAAGCCGTCTGTGGAAATAGTAGCTGTAGATATTGAAGGGTCTGTCATATTTAATCAGCAGCCTAAAAGCCGGTATATATCAGGACTTGGCTCAAGCATGGTCCCTCCGTTACTTTCACATGCACAGTATGATAAGGTCCTGCACGTGACCCATGAAGATATCATAGACGGATGCAGGGCGCTATATAATGATACGCACATTTTCGCAGGTGGTTCTTCAGGCGCTGTATACCAGGGCATACGACAGTATTTCGCCACTCATCCGGCTTCGCACGAATACGTTGTGGCAATGTGTTGCCCTGACCGGGGTAATGCATACATGGACACACTTTACAATAATGAATGGTGCAATAAATTCAAAAAAACGGAACAATTATGTTGTATTTGAATGAACAGGATGTCCTGCAAATAGGGATAGAATGGCCGGCTGTTGTATCGGTGATCCGCAATGCCTGTCAGACAATGGATACGGAAGATTTTGCGCAGCCGGTGAAACCATACCTGCGGTACAGGAATAAAAAGAACCGGATAATAGCAATGCCTGCCTTTCTGGGTGGTAATACCGAACTGGCAGGTATTAAATGGATAGCCAGCTTTCCTGGCAATATTGAGAAAGGCATAAAACGCGCTCACTCTGTTACGATACTCAACGATGCGGCTACAGGTGTGCCCGTAGGCATCATCAATACACCAATAATAAGCGGGATAAGGACCGCTGGCGTTTCCGGCCTGATGATAGATCTGTGGGCGAGGTATAATGACAAAACCGGATTAAAGATCGGCCTGACCGGCCTCGGGCCAATAGGCAGGTTGCATATAGATATGTTATTTCACTTGCTGGGTGATCGTATTGAAACCGTCAGGGTGTACGATATTCGTTCATACGATAAAGAAACAATTGCGCCTGAGTGGTCAGACCGTATCGAGTTTTGTACCAGCTGGGAAGCGGCTTTCCTTGATGCGGATATTTTCGTTACATGCACAGTTTCCGATAAACCTTATATAAACAAACCTCCACGGAAAGGATCTCTGCACCTCAATGTTTCTCTGAGGGATTATGAAGCCTCCTGGGTGACACATGCAGATGTGATCATTGTTGACGATTGGGAAGAAGTTTGCCGGGAGAAGACCGACATAGAAATGATGCACCTGGAATACGGTCTGCAGAAAGAACAGGTATACAATATAGTGCAGGTAGTAGCTGATGACGGAATGGAAACGCTCAGCCAGGGCAAAACAGTCATGTTCAATCCTATGGGAATGTCTGTATTCGACATTGCAGTAGGGGGATACTTCCTCGATAGAGCTGAGAGAACAGCTGTTGGTGTTGCTCTGAAATAAGAACCCAAATCTTAAAAAGTAGTGATGAAAGAGTCAATCTCAAATAGAATGGTACTCGGACATTGGGAGAACCTTTCCTTCAGTGGCCTTTTTACAGATGTTATTACCCCGTTCAGACGGTTTACGACAGTTGATGGCGGTACCGGCGAAAAGGCGATCACGATACCGCTTCCTGCGGAACTGGTGACTGGAATAGCCCGTCTGTGTAACTCATCCGATCTGTTGATCTATAATTTTTATACCAGCGCTCTTGGCTTACTGTTATCCAGGTATTGCCAGCGGAACGCGTTGTTAATGATCACGCCAGCATTACGCAAGACTGGTTTGTCTGCGGATCACTGCCAATATGTACAGTTCAGTACAGAGAAAGTAACCTCGTTTAAAGCCCTCTTTACTAAAGGTAAGGAGCAGTTGCCTGCTGCAATGGACAATGCAGTTGAAGCAGCTACGCTTTGCAAAGTTTTAGCCGGAATGAATATTACAGCGGAAGTGGGATGTGTGGTCGGCGACATTACAATGTCCTGGGGCCCGTTCAAACCACCTGTTTCAATAGAGGTCATGTTGGGAGAGGCCCCGGCTGTCATGGTGCGTTTTGATGCAGGACAGTTTTATGAAGACCTGCTTGAATTATTCCTGCTCAACTACCGGCGACTGCTTGGATCGATCACGGACAATCTTTATGCGCCGCTGGAAGATCGGGAGTTTCGCTCGGATGAGGAGTTAAGACTGCAACAACAGTTTAATACACCGGTTCATACTTTCCCGACCGAAAAACACATGGTGGCGGAGATAGAAGAATATCTCGCCGCAATGCCTGAACATATTGCTATTGATTTTGAAGGTAAACGTATATCATATAAGGAACTCAATACACGGGCAAACAGGATCGCACATTTCCTGCTCAACGTTTATAAAGTAACACGTAATGATGTGGTAGGCGTATGCATGGACCGTTCCAGTGAAATGGCCGCCGTGATATTAGGAATATGGAAAGCAGGAGCGGCCTATGTGCCGATTGATCCTGCTTATCCGGACCAGAGAAAAGAGGAGATCATCACCAACTCAAAAGTAAAAACAGTACTGGAAAATAATCTGCCGGGCGAAATCGAAAACCAGCCTGACAATAATCCTGGTATCGCTGTGCAGATGGAAGATCTCGCCTATGTCATATACACATCAGGTACTACCGGGAAGCCTAAAGGAGTAATGATCACACACTTCGGGATGCGTAATCATGTTGGCGCCAAGATAGCTGATCTGCATATCGGTGAAGGGGCACGGATCGCACAGAACGCTCCGCATTGCTTTGATATATCAGTATGGCAATTCTTCGCAGCATTGATACGCAAAGGGACGACCTGTGTGTATAGCAACGATCTGATCATGGACCCGGCAGCATTCATGAAAAAGCTGAGTGCTGATGGTGTGAACATACTGGAACTGGTACCTTCATACTTTGCGCTCATGCTGGACGCATTGGATGAACCTGCGGCTGAGTTCTCGTTTCCTGACCTGCAATGCCTGCTGCTACAGGCAGAACCGTTGTTACCGTCTATGGTGAAACGCTGGTATCAGCATTTTCCGGACATTGTGATCTATAATGCGTACGGCATTACGGAAACCTCTGACGACATAGCCCATTACCGCGTATCAGATCACGAATCAACGCTGACAATACCGGTGGCGCAGGGAACCATACAACATGCTCATATATACCTTGTAGACGAAGATCTGAGACCTGTACCGCTGGGCGCAAAAGGGGAGATACTGGTGGCTGGGAACTGCGTAGGAAAAGGGTACCACAATAACCCGGAGCAAACGGCACAACGTTTTTTAAAAGGCCCGCTCGGACATGTTACAGATCAGGAAAAGCTCTATCGGAGCGGAGACGTGGCGCGTTACCTGGCAGACGGACGGCTGGAATTCTTTGGCCGGAAAGACGCCCAGGTAAAGATAAGAGGCCAACGTGTGGAACCCGGAGAGATAGAAGTGGTAATGGCTGCCATTGAAGGAGTGGAGCATGCCGTGATATTACCAGATACAGGCAACCAACGTTTGCTGGCTTATTATACAGGGGCGCAACTTGAAAGGGCAGCCCTGGAAAATGCGCTACGCGCAAAACTAGCTGAGTATATGGTGCCCTCGGTATTTATCAGGGTTGATAAATTCCCACTCACGCCCAATGGTAAAATTGACAGGAAAAAGCTGGCAGCAGAGGCTGTGGACTTAACCACTTCATTGCCGGAAGAAACAGGGGAAAGGGATGCGATCACCCTAAGGGTAACTGAGATATGGCGGGAGGTGCTGAAACGGCCCTATATAGGCTTAAATGAGGACTTTTTCCATGTAGGTGGCACCAGTCTCACCGTAATGAAAATGGCGGCTGTTTACAGCCGTGAATTCAATATAAAATTGCCTGTCAGCTTGCTGTTTGAACGCCGTACGATCAAAGCGCACGTAGAGGCGATCAATCATACCGGCCCGGATAGCTGGGAAAGCATTATAAAAGTACCGGTTCAGGAAAGTTATGAACTGTCAGACGCACAACGGAGGTTGTGGATATTGAGCCGCTTTGGCGAAGGAAACGTTGCGTATAACGTACCGCTTAGCGTTAGCCTGAAAGGTACGCTTGATATACCCGTTTTCAGAAAGGCCGTTCGTTACATCATCCGGCGGCATGAAATACTGCGGACGGTCTTTCGTGAAGATGCTGTGGGCGTGCCTAAACAATACGTGGTGGAAGATTGGGATACCGATCTCGAAATATTTGACCTGCGGGAAGAACAGGATATTGAAAAGAAAGCTGCTGCCTACAGGTCTCAACTGCTCGGTCACTCCTTTGACATGGGGAATGGCCCACTGTTTAAAATATGGCTGCTGCGTTTGGCTGACGAACGTTTTCTCTGCTGTTTTAACATGCACCACATTATTTGCGATGGATGGTCCCTGGATATCCTGGCCAATGAGGTATTGTCTTCTTATACAAGCTTCCTGCAGGGAACAGCACCGGATTTGCCGGAATTGCTTTTCCAGTATAAGGACTATACCGCATGGCAGCATAAAGTGCTTAACGGTCCGCAGTTAAACCGCCATCGTGACTATTGGTTGAATGCGCTTTCGGGCGATCTGCCGGTATTGGACCTGCCCACCTACCGTCCGCGACCAGCTATTAAAACATATAACGGAGGTAAGGTCCACTTTGAAGTACCTGCTGCAACACTGCAGGCACTGGAGGCATTCTGCCGCCGCCAGAACAGCACACCGTATGTTGGCTTGTTATCTGTTATTTATGCCTTGCTGTCCCGTTATACGGGGCAGAATGATATTATACTCGGCAGCCCCATTGCCGGAAGAGAACATCCTGAATTACATAACCAGGTTGGCTTTTATATAAACACCCTTCCGCTGCGTGTTCAGATAGATGGAAACAGGGATTTTCATACACTGTTTGCAGATGTCCGCAAAACGGTGGAACAGGCATTGCAACACCAGGTATATCCATTTGATAATTTAGTGGATGATCTGAAGCTGGAACGCCATCCCAACCGCTCACCACTGTTTGACGTAACGGTGGTACTTGAAAGCGCAGGCGATAAAAGTATGGTTCAGGAGCAGGAGGCCGGTAGCACCCTGGAACTGGGCTATCTGAAGGAAGAACAGCCATATGCCAAGTTCGATCTCAATATCATGTTCAATGATACAGGAACTGGCTTACAGGCAGCTATTACCTTCAACAGCGATCTGTTCGAACGACCTTTTGTTGAAAGAATGGCAGCGCATATGTTGCAACTGATGGAAAAAGTGCTGACGGATAGCAATAGGGCGCTTGATGAAATTGACTACCTGACTCCCGCCGAACGTGCGCAATTGCTGTTGGCCATGCCTGCTCAAAGCATATCCGCTTCGGTAAACAATGTGATAGCGAACTTTGAAGAATACGTGCATACAAGTCCGGACGCCATTGCCGTAACCTGCGGTGAACAACGCCTGACCTATCAGGAGCTGAATGAAAGAGCAAACTATATCGCTCACGCATTATTGGAAAGGAAAACAGGTGAGGATGCGTTTGTGGCTATCTACCTGGAAAGAGGAACCGCATATGTCTGCGCAATACTGGGCATATTGAAAGCAGGAGCGGCTTATGTACCGCTTGATGTGAACTGGCCTGTTGAGAGGACGAGGTATGTCCTTGAAGATAGTGGCACCGGTGTTATTATTACCACTAACAATTACCTGGAAGGATTGACGCAGGATGAGATAAATAATTGCCTGGTACTTGATCATAACTTCTTTGGTCTTCAGGATGCCTGGCGCATTGATCCGCATATTGAACTATCTGATGAAGATACCGCTTACGTTATCTATACGTCCGGAACTACCGGCAACCCTAAAGGAGTATTGGTATCTCATGGCAATCTCACGGCATTGTTGAATGCCGCGCAGGTAAAATTTGATTTCGGGCCACGCGATGTATGGACATTATTCCATTCCTTCTGTTTCGACTTCTCTGTGTGGGAGCTCTGGGGCCCATTGTCGTCAGGTGGGAGAACCGTGGTCATTCCGGAAGCATTAGCCAGGAATACAATAGCGTTTGCAGCATTATTACAGGCTGAAGGCGTTACGGTGCTCAATCAAACTCCTTCCGCAGCTTATGCGCTCACAGAGGTGCTTAAAAACGATGGCACTATCGCGCTGCCGCAAATGCGCTATCTCATTTTCGGTGGGGAAGCCCTGCATCCCGGCCGCCTGCAATGGTGGACCGAAAATTATCCTGCTGTTCGTAATATCAATATGTATGGTATCACCGAGACAACCGTACATGTTACCTTCAAAGAAATAGGAGAAGCCGAGATCAGGAACAATATCAGTGCCATCGGGCACCCGCTTCCGCAATGGAACTGTTATATTCTTGACCAACATCAGCTGCCTGTGCCTGTGGGCATCTCCGGAGAACTCTATATAGGTGGACCGGCCGTGGCTAAAGGCTATCATAACCGGAAGGAGCTTACTGCACAACGTTTTATTGAACTGCCGGCTATACCTGGCGTCCGTTTGTACCGTTCGGGCGATAAAGTAAAACTTCGCGAAGATGGAGAACTGGAATTTATCTCAAGACTGGATAGCCAGGTAAAGGTCCGTGGGTATCGTATTGAATTGGGCGAAATAGAAAACACCTTGCTAAAGGCTGGATATTTCACAGAGGTGAAAGTGAGGGCTGTTAACATAGGAGAGGAGATAGAACTGGCCGCTTATTATACATCCAACAGCCCTGTAGAAGTGGCCGCCTGCCGCATCTATCTGCGCAAGTCGCTGCCACACTACATGGTGCCGGCCTATTTTGTCAGGTTGGACGAAATGCCCGTTACATCCAACGGTAAGCTGGATGAGAAAGCGTTATCCCGGATAGAGCCGGGAGAAAGGACCACAATGACAACCTTCGTGCTTCCTTCCAATGAAACGGAGATCAAGCTTGCAGGCATCTGGAAAAATATACTCAATACGGAAAAGGTTGGTATCCATGATAACTTCTTTGAGATTGGCGGCCATAGTCTGAAAGCTACTATGCTGCTGGCTGAGATCCATAAGACGTTTAATATAAAACTTAAGCTGGAAGATATTTTCAGTGACCCAACCATCGCCGGTCTTTCTACCCTTATTCAACATATAGAAGGCTTATTATCACCCGGCGCAGCAAATGGCAGGCGTAAAATAATCATTTAGGTTATGGAGAATATTTCGGCATTATTGGCCCTACTCAGGCAAAGCGGAGTGACACTGGGACTTCAAGGTGAAAACCTGGAGATAGAGGTGCCAGAAGAAGGTATATCCGATTCATTACTGCATACATTATCAGCCTCCAAAAAAGAGCTGGTGGCTTATCTACGCTTAATGCAGGATAGGGCGCAGGAGTATACCGGTATAACACCCGCCCCGCCGGCGCTGTCATATCCGTTATCGTCCTCACAATACAGGGTATGGCTTACAACAGAACTGGAAGGCAGCACCGCTGCTTATAATATACCCTTCATTGTTGAATTGCATGGTAAATTGGAGCCTGTATTGCTATTACAGGCTATCTGTAATGTAACAGAGCGGCATGAGATCCTCAGGACGGTTTTTCGTAAAAACGATACCGGTGAGATCCGGCAATGGGTACTTGAAAAAAGTACCCTTCAGCCCGTGTATTCAGACTTGCGTGCAGTTAATAACAAGCAGGAAGTAAAAGAACAGCTCCTTTCACGATGGGGAAGCAAAATATTTGACCTCGCGAATGGCCCCTTACTCGACGTTATACTGCTCCAGCCGGAAGACATGATGTTTGTAATGGCTTTGAATATCCATCATATCATCTGCGATGGATGGTCGGTAGAAGTATTGATCAGGGACATCGTGAAGCAGTACCGCGATCTGCAGGGCGCTCCTGCGGATAATGCTGCTTCAGGGCGACTCTTTTTGCAGTACAAGGATTACGCTGTGTGGCAGCAGGAACAGTTGAAGAATGGTAGCTTCAGTGATCACAGTGACTACTGGCGGAAAAAATTAAGTGCGCCTTTGCCTGTCCTGGACCTTCCGGCAGCAGGAACGCGTCCCGCCGTAAAAACATACAATGGTGACACGCTGGGGTTTTCTTTCAGCCTGGCGGCTTCCGAAAATATCATAAAATGGGTACACCGGAAGAATGGTCTGCTCCTGATGCCTTTACTCGCCGCCGTTAAAGCGGTACTATATCGGTACTCCGGTCAGAATGATATAATCGTAGGTACGCCTGTGGCAGGAAGAAACCATACTGCACTGTATGATCAGATCGGGTTCTATGTTAATACGCTGCCTTTGCGTACAGTGGTAGATGGCGCCGCTTCATTCAGCCACATGTTCGGATCGGTAAGAACGACCCTGCTGGAAGCAATGGAGCATCAGGAATATCCGCTGGACCTTATGATCAATGATCTGGAAATAAAAAGGGATACCAGCAGAGCAGCCTTGTTCGATGTATTGGTCGGCTTGCAGGGTACTGCAACGGAAACCTTGCAGGCAGGCCCGGGCGATGTAAGTATCAGGCAGGTACCGCTGCTGCATAACAAAACAAAATTCGATATGACGGTAATGTTCCGGGAAGCCGGCAACCAGATCAGCTTTTATATCGACTATAATACCGATATCTATACAGCAACGGCGATTTCCCGCCTGGGAGAGCATATTATCACTTTCCTTGAAAACGCTATTAGTAATGAAGAGATACCGGTAGAAAAGATAAACTATCTCTCAGATGCAGAACGAGATCACCTTGTTCAAAAGGTAAATGATACCGCCCGCAGCTATCCCCGCCATGAAACCATCGTTTCGCTCTTTAGAGAGCAGGTGAAAAAATTTCCTGACCGTATTGCTGTCGTATCCGGCCAACGTCAGGTAAGCTATCGTGAGCTTGACGATCTGTCCTCACAGCTCGCACATTTTCTAACGGACGAACATCGCGTACAGGAAGGACATTTTGTGGGAATTATGATAGACCGGAATGAGTGGCTGACGATCTCTATCCTTGCAATATTAAAGGCCGGTGCTGCATTCGTTCCTTTCGATTCCAGCGTACCGGAAGAAAGAAATAAGCTTGCTAGGGAAGACAGTGGCTGTAAGGTTGTGGTAGACCAGCAACTGGCGGATAGATTTTTAGAAAATCTGTCAAAATATGCTACAACGCCGCTTTCTGTGCACCAGACGCCAGATGCGGCCGCCTATCTTATCTATACATCCGGAACAACAGGTAAGCCGAAAGGTGTTATTACCAGTCATGCCAATATCATAAATTATCACTACTGGTTTATTAATGCATTCGGTATTACCCATACAGACAGCTCAATTCTGTTATCCAGTTATGTTTTCAGTGGGGTATATACCAGTGTATACTGTACTATATTAAGCGGAGGTACGCTCCATATAGTACCCAGGATGTTTATGCAGAATACGCCGGAGCTTAGCCGTTATATAGCAGCGCAAGGCATTACTTTCCTGAAGATCACGCCTTCTCATCTCGATATGCTGATACACTTTGGTCAATTTCTTGAACTCCCGGACAAACAGCTACGGCTGCTCGTTATAGGAGGAGACAGAATAAAAACGGCCGACCTGCAGCTATTTCATGAAAGGCATCCTCATACCAGGCTGGTGTACCATTACGGCGCTTCTGAAACAACAATGGGATCACTCTTTCATGAGATCACTGACGCCAATATCGGGGAGTTTCGCCGGCAGCCACGTTTGGGAAAACCTATCGATAATGCAGGTGTTCTCATAGTGGATGCGAACAGACAACTGGTGCCAGCAGGCGTAGTTGGGCAGATCTGCATCACAGGCGCGGGGTTGTCTCAGGGATATCTTCATAACCGGGAACTGACAGACGAAATGTTCTTCTACCCGGATTTTAATCCTGGTGTCAGGGCTTATGCAACAGGTGACATGGGCAAGCTGCTAGAGGACGATACCGTGGTATTTATGGGCAGAAGTGATAGCCAGGTAAAGGTAAGAGGTCACCGTATAGAGCTGGCGGAAATTGAACGCGTATTGCTGAATTATGAAGGCGTTACCAACACGAAGGTCCTGCCTTATGACGCAGGCAACAACGAAACAGAACTGGCGGCGTACGTCATATCTCCTGTAAGGCTCCGTGTAACGTCACTCAGGGAACATCTGAAAAAGCATGTGCCTGAATATATGGTCCCTTCCAGGTTCTCTCAGTTGGACGTATTCCCAACGGGCGTAACGGGTAAGATAGATACAAAGGCTTTTCCGGCTCCATCAGCCCATCCGATGGATAGCGATCCAGGCCTTGCAGCTCCCCGGAATGAAACCGAGGTGGCGCTGCTAGGAATATGGAAAAAGGTGCTTGGCAGAAATGAGATTGGTATAGACGATAACTTTTTCGAACTGGGAGGGCACAGCCTTAATTTTGCGATCCTCATTAACAGATACACCAGTGAGCTGCAGGTCAGGTTATCCATGAGAGAAGCGTTCACAAACGCGACTATTGCAGCGCATGCAAAACTGGTTGACCATGCAGCAAAAGACCTGTTCGAGTCTGTGGCTCCCGCTCCGGTGCTTGCAGATTATCCGCTTTCCAATGCCCAGCAAAGATTATGGATGATCTGTCAGTTCCATTCGGCTGGCACCGCATTCAATATCCCCGTGGCCTGTGTCTTCAAAGGCAATTTGAACCTGCAGGCATTTGAGCAAAGCCTGCACGCTATAATAGAAAGACACGAAGTGTTACGCACCACATTCAGGATGAATAAGGAAGGTGAAGTCAGGCAGGCGATCCTTTCAGGTCCCGGATTTGATTTCAAACTTGACTATCACGACCTGTCCGGCATCCCGCACAATGCAGCTATACTAAAGGAAAAGATCCAAAAGGAAAGAACACATCTTTTCCGGACAGATGCCGCCCCTCTTCTAAGAGCAGCGCTGTTCAAGACTGCGGCCAGTGAGTTCGTTTTTTCAATTGTGATACATCATATCATCTGCGACAGATGGTCAATGAACATCCTGATAAAAGAGCTGATGTTCCTGTACCGGCATATTGCCAGCGGAACGCCGTATCAGTTACCGGCATTAAAGATCCAGTATAAAGACTATGCCGTCTGGCAACGGCGTTTGCTGGAAAATCATATGCTGGAAAGTAGCCGTGACTACTGGCGTAGTCAGTTATCCGGCGACTTACCCGGACTGAACCTCCGTTCCCAGCTGGAACGCCCGGTTTTGATGTCTTATAATGGCGCTACAGTAAGAACAATAATAGGAGAAGAACAGTATGCAGACTTTCTGAGTCTCCTGCATCAGCAGCATGGTACGCTCTTCACCGGAATTACAGCAATTACCGCTATTGTATTACATCACTTTTCCGGACAACAGCACCTGCTCATAGGAGCGCCGTTTGCAGGCAGGTCGCATGCGGATCTGGAAGACCAGGTAGGATTCTATGTAAATATGCTTCCCCTGTCCATCAGGCTCGCCGAGGAAGACACTTTTATTACCCTGCATCAAAAGGTGAAAACAGTTGCGCTGGAAGCTAACCAACACCAGATCTACCCGCTCGATGAGCTGGTAGACCAACTGGGCATACAGCGGGATACAAGCAGGGGCGCGCTATTTGACGTAGTCGTGTCATTGCTGGATAATCAGCTGCCGATGGATCAGCGGGAAAAAGGCTTCGGTGATCTGCATGTTACAAATTATACTGATGTAAGTGTAAATAAAAGCCGCTTCGACCTCCTGTTCAATTTTGAAGCAGCGGGAGGAGTCCTGCACATGGACATCAATTACAATACCGATCTGTTTACCGAAGGATTCATTAATGACCTTATTGATACGTTCTCTGCCCTTATGCGAACTGTGATAGCACATCCACTCGCAGGCGTGAACGAGGTCATCTTCCTGAAAGATATTTTGCCTGCCGGAAGCCAGGATGGGCTGCAGAAAACAGCCACAGCCGCTTCCTCTTTTATTAATGATCTCAGTGAATTTAATTTTTAAAGTCACCTCCCATGAATACAATAGAAACCCTGAAGGACATACGTGAAACCGGCGGACAAGGCCGGATGTTATTGTTGTTACTGCCCTTTTGGGACCCATTGGTACCTCCATTAGGGCTTGCTTCCCTGAAAAGTTACCTGCAAAGACATGGCAATTACGCAGTAAGTGCCTACGATGCCAATATCGAAGGTGACTTCACTGATATCTATGACCGCTACTTTGGCGCGCTTGCCGATTTTGTGCCGGAGAAGAAACGTAAGCTCCTGTTTAATATGGGGCATGAGGTGCTAAAGAATCATACGATGGCCTTCATCAACCGTACAACCGAACCAGATGAAGTTTACTTTGGCCTTATAAGTGAAATAGCGTACAAAACCTTCTATACACAATTGTCGCAGGAACAGCTGCTACATATGGAGGAGATCATAAAACTTTTCATTAGCCGTATTGAACGATATGTAATGAACTACGTCGAAGAACTGAAGCCCCATGTATTTGGCCTATCAGTATATAGCGGTTCTTTACCTGCGTCCCTGTACGCATTCCGGTTCGTGAAACAACACTATCCGCATATCTTCACGGTTATGGGAGGCGCTGTATTCAGCAATGAGCTGAAACCCGGATCGCCGAATTATCACAGGGTATTGAATGAAACGCCTTATATAGATAAGATCGTGGAAGGAGAGGGCGAGATCCTGTTATTACAGTTGTTAAATGGTGAATTACCCGACGACAGGAAGTTCTACACAAAGAAGGATATCAAGAATGTCAGTGTAGATCTGAATGCGGTACCAGTACCTGACTTCTCGGATATCAATATGGATGCTTATCTCACAGTATCCAGTTCTACCGGCAGGAGCTGCCCCTTTGAATGTAGCTTCTGCTCAGAAACCATTTTCTGGGGAAGATATACTAAACGTGCACCTGCTACGATCATCGGTGAAATACAACGTTTACACCGCCAGTATAAAAAGCAGCTGATCTTCATGTGCGACTCCATTCTGAACCCTGTAATGGACCCGTTGACAGATGCTTTGCTCGAAATTGACGACCCTATTTATTTTGACGGCTATTTCAGGATCGATAAAAAATCACAGGACCTGAAAAATACCATCAAATGGAGAAGGGGTGGATACTACCGTGCCCGTATGGGAGTGGAAAGCGGATCAGAGGCAATGTTAAAAATGATGCACAAGGACATTACCGTTAAACAGATCAAACAGGCGGTAATAAACCTGGCCACCGCAGGTATCAAAACCACTACGATGTTTGTGGTCGGCCACCCGGGGGAAACGGAAGAACAGTTCCAGGAAACGCTGAAACTCATAGAAGAGTTGCAGGACTTCATATATGAGGCGGATTGTAATCCCTTCCAGTTTTACTATTCCGGCCAGGTAGACTCCGCAGCATGGGAGGCACAGTTTAAAAAAGAGTCATTGTACAACGAAAAATACGATGACCTGATCTTCAGTAAAACATGGACGCTCGACGTATATCCCGTGCGTGAGATCGCCTATGAAAGAGCCAACCGATTTGTAGAATTTGTTGAAAAACTGGGCATATATAACCCATATAAACTGGAGGACATCAGAAAAGCAGATGAAAGATGGGCGGCCCTGCACAAAAATGCAGTTCCCTCTATGCTGGAGATCCAGCATGGAAAAATTCCGCTGTCCGAAAAGCGAAGTATCGCCGAATTCAAGATGGTAGATACCAGTGATCTGAACCTTAACCTTGACGAATGGAATTTCTAACGTTATGAGCGTGCAAAACCTGGAATTAATACTTAAAGGAAAAGACTATTGGAATGGTGTCCTGTCGGGAGAAGCGGCAGGCGCTTTCGCGGGAGATAGGAACGGTGGGGCAATCTCAGGAACAGGAGAATTTGATCTCCGCCTGCCGGAAAACATCACTGCAACGGTCATGAAACTTTCTAACGGTTCGCCTGCCCGTGTGCATCTTTGTTTGCTGGCCGGTGTGGCTGCATTGCTTTATAAGTATAACAGCGGACAGGAGATCATGATAGGCGCCCCGGTTTACAAACAGGCGTCAGGGGAGGACCTGCTGAACAAGATCTTACTTTTCAGAATGGACCTCACTGGTGGAAAGGGTTTTAAAGAGCTGTTGATGGCTATCAGCAAAGACATGAAGGATGCAGTAACTCATCAGAACTTCCCCCTGAATACACTGCTTTTTCAGAAAAAGATAGCGGACAAGGAAACCGGTATGTCTATGATCGACGTCTTTGTACTGCTTGAGGAATTGCATGAAAAGGAATATGTACATCCTCTGAGGCCCGGTATCATGTTCCTGTTCCGTACGGATGAGGACAACAGCATCTCTTGCAGGATTGAATATAGTATTGCCAGATTCACTCATACCGCTATCCGCGATATTGCCGGCCGGCTGGTACTGTTGCTTGGTACCTGCCTGCAGGATATGTTGCAGGACCTTACAGGCATAAGCTTGTTGTCTGACGAAGACAGACAATTAATAAGTAATCCGCCTGCCCCTCCTACATCGCGCGATGCACGCAGCATTATTTCCTTGTTTGAAGAACAGGCAGACAAGACGCCCGGAATGCCTGCACTGGGTTTCGAAAACCAGGTGATCACTTATAGTGAACTTAACAGGCTATCCAACCAGTTCGCTGCTTACCTGCAAAAGCAGCATGGTATAGTATTGGAAGATCGTGTGGCTATCCGGCTGCCTCGTAGTCCGTGGATGATAGTAGCGATTCTGGGGGCTCTGAAGGCAGGTGCGGCCTATATTCCCATTGACCCGGAATATCCTGCTCAACGGATCTCTTATATAGAAGCCGACAGCCAATGTAAGTTGCTGGTGGATCAGGATATCATGGAACAGTTTGTGGCCTGCCGCCATACGATCAGCGAAGAACGGATTAACTGCAACACTGCTCCCGATCAGCTGGTTTATATCATATACACATCCGGATCAACCGGCACACCTAAAGGTGTGGCAATAAAGAACAGTAACCTTGTTAACTATATAGACTGGGCTAACAGTTATTACTTCGACGGAAAGAACAGATATTGTTTTGGTCTCTTTACCTCGCTATCATTTGACCTCACTATAACAAGCATATTCACTACCTTGTTAAGAGGCGACAAGATATTTATTTTCCCGGAAAGTAATATTGCCGGTATTATCACAGATGTTTTCTCCAGCCATTCCGAAGTAAATACAATCAAGATCACGCCGTCCCACCTTAACCTGGCCAGAAACCTCGGCCTGGAAAGATCAGCAATTGATACCATTATCCTGGGAGGAGAACAGCTTAAGAAAGAGCAGGTGGCATTCCTGAAACAACTAAACCCCGATATTAAGATATATAATGAGTACGGGCCTACAGAAACAACAGTTGGCTGTACCTGCGTATTGTTGACCGGTAATGAAGACGAGATCTCCATCGGCCGGCCGGTACGTAATACGAACATCTATATAACAGATACACACGGTAACCTGCTGCCACCTGGTATTCCTGGTGAAATTATCATCAGTGGTGCGGGAGTGGCAGCGGGGTATTATAACAACGGAGCACAGACGAGCGCGAAGTTCTGCGAAGATCAATACACAGACAACGTTGGTCGTGCCTATAGAAGCGGTGATCTTGGTCAATGGCTTCCTGATGGTAATATCCTGTATATAGGAAGAAAAGATGGCCAGGTAAAGATCAATGGATTCAGGATAGAAACAGACGAAGTAGAATATCACCTGGTATGTTATCCCGGTGTTACCGCAGCCGTCGTACTTGCAAAACATACGGGAGATGCACAAGAGGGGCTATATGCCTTTTTTGTTTCAGATAACGTGATAGAACAGGCCAGTCTGAGGGAATTCATGCAGGCGTCCGTACCTGCCTATATGATTCCCCACTACTTCTGCCAGGTGAGTGAAATTCCACTTACGCCAAATGGAAAGGTGGATGAAAAGGTGCTACAGTCCATGTACGTAAGCCAGAACACTACTGCCGCATATATGGCTCCCCGCAATGAACTGGAAAGAGAGCTTTGTCTCGTATGGCAGGAGATACTGGGCAAAGAGCAGGTCGGAGTGCTGGACGATTTCTTTTCAATGGGCGGCCACAGTCTGAAAGCTACCAGGCTGATGACGCGATACAGAAAACAATTCGGCGTACACTTATCCCTGCAGGAGATATTTATGAATGCTAGCGTGGCCAGACATGCAGCATTAATAACACAGGCGCGCAGGGAACAGGTAAAAGAGATACCTGTCGCCGATCAGGCAGATAGTTATCCGCTGTCAAACTCCCAGAAGCGTCTCTGGTTGTTAAGTCAGCGGTCCGACAGCAGCACGGCCTACAACATCCCGGCCGCTTTTCAAATAACAGGTGAGCTTGACCTGACTGGGTTTAATAATGCTGTTGATTATCTTATTCAACGCCATGAGATCTTCCGGACAAGCATAAAGGAAACAGCATCCGGTGAACCTGCGCAGTGGATCATTCCGGCCGCCGGGTTTTCATATAATGTAGGGTATCATGACCTGGCTGGTGAGGACTCAAGGGAGTCCATGTGTCGCCGCCACATAGAAGAGATGATGGCCACAAAATTTGATCTGGCAGTGGCGCCACTTTTCCGTTTAGTCCTGTTAAGGATGGAGGCGGACAGGTATGTATTATTGCTCAACATGCATCATATTATCAGCGATGCATGGTCCATGGAGGTCTTTACCCGGGAGCTTTTCGATTTTTATAATCACCGGAAGTCCGGTATAACCTTTGAATCTTCACCCCTTCGTATTCAATATAAAGACTATGCCGTATGGCAGAATTTACTGCTTGATGGCGAAATAGCTAAACAGTCAAGAGAATACTGGTTAAACCAGCTCAAAGGAGAATTACCGGTGTTGACAGTGCCGGCAAACAAGAGTAGTACAGCATTAAGTGGAACTGCTGCTGTATTACATATGAAATTGGAACCTGCTGTAACGGCTGCCTTGAAGCAACGTACCAGGCAACAGGGGGCTACAGTATTTATGGGACTGCTGGCGGCCGTTAAGGTCCTGTTACACCGGTATACCGGACAGGAAGACCTGTTAGTGGGAACACCGGTAGCTGGCCGTGAGCATGCGGACCTGGAGGATCAGATCGGGTTTTATGTGAACACCCTTGCCATCAGAACGATCATCGATAGCGAATGTTCATTCAGCCAGCTCCTTGACACGGTAAAAAACACCACACTGGAAGCTTATGCACATCAGGATTATCCGTTTGACCTGGTGGCAGAAGACCATAAGGGGTTAACGCTGAATATCATGGTGGATATGCATTCAAATGCATTCGCAAAACAACAGGAAGACGCATGGAAAGGACTCAGGATAAACACTTTTCCAACAGGCCCTGATAAAGTAAAGTTTGACCTGAATTTTTCGTTTGCCGAATCAGCAGACGATGTATACCTCTCAATAAAGTACAATACAGACAAATACACGCATGAATTTATTGAATGCATGGGCCGGTATTTTACAAACATGACTGAACGGTTATGCGCTAATGATCAGACAGCAGTTAAGCAGATAAATATGCTCGGAACAGAAGAGCAGGAAGCCTTATTACGGCAATATAGCGGTACTGCTTCGTCATTTGAAGACGTAACGGTAATTGACCTTTTCCGTATGAGCGTAGAACAACGGCGGGATGAAATTGCAGTAGTATATAAAGACGAAAAACTCACCTACGGAGAGCTTGACGAACGCTCCAACAGACTGGGACATTATTTGCAACAGCAATATGGAATAAGAGCGGAAGAAAAAGTCGGCATACTGCTCGACAGGTCCTACTGGTGGGCTGTTGCCGTACTGGGGATACTGAAAGCCGGTGGCGCCTATGTACCCATCGATCCCGACTATCCGAAAGAAAGAGTGAGGTATATCATGGAAGACAGTGGTTGCCGTTTGCTGCTGGATGAGGAGGAGCTTTCCCGTTTCAAAACATCGGAGAAGGATTACTCCGCCAGCCCTGTAACCGCAGATCTTCAACCCTCAAACCTGTTATATGTAATATATACCTCCGGCTCTACAGGTCAGCCTAAAGGAGTCGAAGTAGAGATACGCAGTGCGGTTAACATCTATTATGGATGGAAGCAGGTATATGGTCTTGAGGGTTTCTCAGTAAGCCTTCTGCAGCTTGCCAGTATATCATTTGACGTATTCTTCGGAGATGTTTGCCGCTCTTTGCTGACGGGCGGGAAAATGGTGATCTGTCCCAACGAAACAAAAGCCAATCCGGAAGAACTGTACAGGCTTATGGAACAGGAAGGCGTCAATATACTGGAAAGTACGCCGGCGCTGCTGTTGCCGTTCATGAGTTATGTCAGGGAGCAGCAACTGGATCTTAGCTTTTTAAAGGTATTGATCCTCGGGTCTGATACACTCAATATAACCGCATACAGGGACCTGGTGAAAGAGCATAGTGCCGGTATACGTGTTATAAACAGTTACGGTACTACAGAGGCCACGATAGATTCACTTTATTACGAAGGCCGTGAGGAGGATATGGTGGCGTTAAGCGGCCATACGCCGGTAGGATACACATTCCCGAATATATCTGCTTTTATACTTGATGCAGGTTTGATGGTGCAGCCTGCAGGTGTGGTTGGAGAGCTTTGTATCGGGGGTGCCGGACTGGCAAGAGGCTATCTGCGCCGTCCTGAATTGACGACTGAAAAGTTCATACCGCATCCGTACCATCCCGGAGAACGTCTGTACCGTACCGGAGATCTGGCGTTCCTGATGGACAATGGCGCTATCGGGTTCCTCGGCAGAAAAGACCACCAGGTAAAAATATATGGGTTCCGTATAGAGCCTGCAGAGATTGAGGATGCTTTGTGCCGTCATACGCTGATAGAAGAGGCGCTAGTGATAACGCATGAACCGCCCGGCGGCAACAAAGAGCTGGTAGCATATATAATCAGCGAACGGGGAAGCGGGCAGCTTACAAGTGCGGTACTGCGTGCATTTCTTGCAGAAAGCCTGCCGGTTTATATGTTGCCGGCTGCATATATTCATCTGGAACAGTTCCCTTTGACACCTAACGGTAAAATAGACCGTAAGGCTTTACCTGTTCCTGCATCACTCGCAATATCCGCCGGTACAGAATATGTGGCCCCCGCAAATGAAAAAGAGCGTTTGCTGGTAGAGATATGTGAGCAAGTGCTGCAAAGGAAGGCGATCAGTACGAAAGACGACTTTTTCGTAATGGGTGGCGATTCTATTAAATCCATCCAGATCGTGTCGCGGTTACGCCAGCGTGGATACCAATTGCAAGTGCGCGATGTGTTGAGTTATCCCTGCATTGCGGTAATGGCCCGGCAAATGCAGAAAGCGAAACGGGCAATACCCCAGCAGGCCGTTCAGGGCCCCGTGGTATTAAGTCCGGTCCAGCGCGCATTCCTGGAAAGTGACCAGCCGGATAAGCACCACTATAATCAGTCCGTAATGCTCTACAGCAGCCAGCGCATAGATGAAAAGGCCCTGGAGGCCGTGCTGTCAGCACTGGTGGCACATCATGATGCGTTGAGGATCTCCTTTAAAAGGAACGCCGGTGGCGCCTGGCTGCAACATAATAACGGACCGGAGTCTGGCTACCGGTTTATTACCCACGAAATAACAGACGAAGAAAACTGGCAGCAGGTATTCAGGAAAAAAGCAGATTTGATACAGTCAGGATTTGATCTCAACGGAGGCGCACTGTTTCATACAGGTTTGTTCCATTGCCCGGATGGCGATCATGTGCTGCTGGTTATACATCATTTGCTGGTGGACAGCGTTTCCTGGCGTATCCTGCTTGAAGACCTGTCCTCGCTTTACAGCCAGGCCGGATCCGGCAGGAAATTGTTCTTGCCGGCCAAAACAGACAGCTTCCAGTATTGGATGGAGCAACAGCAGGCTTATGCCCGCAACGGACAGTTACTGGCAGAACATGCATTCTGGGACGAAATAGAAAAGCATCCGGTACCCGTTTTTCCCCTGGATATGCCTGGAGGGGACAACTATCATGCAGACAGGCAAACTGTTACCTGCAGTCTGGAAAATAGCATTACGAACGATTTACAAACACGTTGCCACACTGCCTATAAAACAGAGATCAATGACATATTGCTGACCGCCCTCGGTCTGGCGGTACAGGAAGTACTGGGAGCCCGCAAATTTCACGTTAACCTCGAAGGCCACGGCCGCGAAGCAATGGAAAGAGATGTGGATGTAACCCGCACCGTTGGATGGTTTACCAGCCAGTTCCCTGTGCTTATTGACGCGGAAGATCATGTCAGCATGACCGGTACACTGGTACGGATAAAGGAGCAACTGCACCGCATTCCCAACAATGGTATCGGTTACGGTATGCTCCGCTATCTTGCAAAAGAGAATGCCGGAACATCATCCTTTATTGCTCCCGTTACATTCAATTATCTGGGCGAGTTCACGCCCCCTGTAAATAACGAAGGATCTGCAGGAGGGTTTACGTTTTCTGCAGCACCTGCAAGCAGTGAGGTAAGTCCATTGCAACAATGTGAAGAGATCCTGGCCGTTACCGGCATGATCATGCAGGGCAGGCTGCAGTTATCTTTCCATTACAGTAAGGCACAGTACCGGAAGGATACGATAACAGCCTTGTCTCTGGCTTACAGGCGTTATTTAATGGAACTGGTGGAAGTGTTGAAAGCTGCGGAACCTGCGACAACCCCGGTGGACCTTACTTACCAGGGCCTGAGTATAGCCGAGTTGTCTGCATTAGATCAATCAGGAGCCGTAGAAGACGTGTATGAGCTCACGCCGTTACAACAGGGCATGTACTACCAGTGGATGTCATCACCTTCGTCAACTGCCTATTTTGAGCAGGTCGTCTATCATGTAGAAGGAGAGCTGGATCGCGCCTCGCTTGATTATGCATATACGCAGATAGTAGCACGGCACGGAGTGCTCCGCACAAGCTTTACAGACCGGTATAGCGGAATGCCCCTGCAGGTGGTGCGTAAGGAAGTTGTACCTGGCTTTACCTTCCTGGATCTTAGAAATGACAATAGCTTCGATCTGGAAGCATACATCAGCCAGGACCTTAACAGGGGTTTCAACCTTGAAGAGGGAAGCCAGATGCGGTTATCAGTGCTGCAAACGGGTGAAAGAGAATTTACATTTTTATGGAGTCACCACCATATTCTGATGGATGGGTGGTGTACCGGTATCATCATAAGAGATTTTTATCAGCTTTATCGCAGTCATCAGAAAACCAATATACCGGCATTGCCTGATGTAACTTCTTATCGTGAATACATCCGCTGGTTGCGGGCTGTGGATCACCAGGAAGCCCTGGACTACTGGAAAGTATATCTCGATGGTTACGATACGGCGACCGTTCTACCCTTCCTGCAACCGGGCATACCCGAAGCAGGCCCGGTTGAGCAGGAGGGCAGGCTTGTGTTCGGAAAAAGCGATACCGCCAGGATCAGGGCCTTCTGTAGCAGTAATAAGATCACGGAAAATAGCTTCATGCAAACAGTATGGGGCATTTTACTCAGCAAGTATAATAATACCAGGGATGTGGTGTACGGTGGAGTCGTGTCAGGCCGTCCGGCAGAACTGACCGGCGTGGAAGAGATGATCGGATTGTTTATCAATACAGTACCTGTACGGATAAACTATGAAGAAGGAACAACTGTTTCAGAGCTCCTTCATCAGGTGCAGCGTAATAACATAAATAGCCTGCCTTATCACCACGTACAATTAGCGGAGGTCCAGGCACAGAGTAAGCTTGGCAACAACCTGGTCGGACATCTGTTCACCTTCCAGAACATTCCCTCACATGAGCTGATCGCAGAAGGTATTGTACAGGCAGGAAGCGATAAACTGTTTACGCTGAAAGAAAGCCTTATTTTCGGACAGACAAACTACGACTTCGACATCACTATTGTGTTGGGAGAATCTATAGAGGTGCTCATAAAATATGCTACAGCACTCTATTCACCGGCCACAGTGTCTCTCATTAAACAGCACATCAGGAATTGTACGGAAGAGATATTGCAGGACCCTGCGAAATGCATCGCAGATATCCGGTACATCACTGAAGAAGAAATACAGACGCTGAAGAATGAAATAACCGTTAATACAACCCCAGTCACTGCCCGTACTGTGCCAGACCTGTTCAATGAACAGGTAGCCCGCCGGGGAGCGCAGGTATGCCTGGTATATGGCGACAGGACGCTTTCTTACAATGACCTGGACGCTCTTTCTAACCGCTTTGCCCATTTCCTGCAACAACAATACGGTTTGCTTCCCGGGCATCGGGTAAGCATGCAACTGGAGCGGAGTGAGTGGCTGATCGTCACTATGCTGGCAATACTCAAACAAGGATGTGTGTATATACCTGTCGATCCGTTCTACCCGGCAGAACGTATAGCCTACATCCTGTCCGACAGTGGTAGCCGCTTGACCATCACAAGTGAGATCATAGCAGCATTTCAGATGCGACAAGAGGAATATCCTGCAACATCGCCTGCAGTAAAGCTGAGCGAAGATGACAGTCTGTATATGATTTACACGTCTGGTTCTACGGGTCGGCCAAAAGGAGTGACGGTAACGCACCACAATGCCGTGAACATTTGCGAAGGATGGCGCCGGGTATATCAACTTGATCAGTTAAATGCCTGTCTGCTGCAGATGGCCAGTGTGTCATTCGACGTTTTCTTCGGTGACGTTTGCCGCTCCCTGCTAACAGGTGGTCGTATGGTCATATGCAGCGAGGAAGAAAAGCTTGATCTGCCACAGTTATACGCGCTGATGAAGCGCCATGTTGTGAATATAGTAGAAGGCACGCCTATGCATATTATTCCATTCATGGAATATGTCGAAGACGAAAAACTGGATATCAGCTTCCTTAAAATACTCATACTGGGTTCTGATACATTAAACCCGGCTGCTTATGAGCACCTGTATGAAAGGTACTCACCCGGCATGCGTATCATCAACACATATGGCACGACTGAAGCAACGATAGATACTACGTATTTCGAAGGAGATATAAAGCAATACGGTGCAGTAAAAGGCAGTACGCCCATAGGCCGCCCCTTCCCCAATAATTATGTATACATACTGGATAAAGACTACAACATACTGCCGGATGGTATACCGGGAGAGATCTGTATTGGCGGGGAGGGAGTATCGCAAGGATATTGGAACAGAGAAGAACTGACCCGTCAGAAATTCAGGGAAGATCCCTGGTTTGCCGGAAAGGAAATGTACTGTACCGGTGACATAGGCCGCAGATTGGAAGATGGTACGCTGACATTTGCAGGACGTATAGACAATCAGGTAAAGATCCGTGGATATCGTATAGAGCCTGGTGAAATAGAAGACGCAATACGTGAAATAGACAACATTAGCGAAGCAGTAGTGCTTGTTCACAGGCGGCATGACGACCAACAGGAGCTTATAGCGTTCTTCTCAGCATCAATGCCGATGGACCCTGGAGAGATAAGGACCTGTCTGCGTAAGAAACTACCGGATGTAATGGTGCCTGCAGGTTTTGTGCAGGTAGCGGAGTGGCCACTGACAGCTAATGGCAAAGTTGACAGGCAGCGCCTGGAAATACCGGAAAACATCACTGGTGAAAGCAGGACTGCATACGTGGCGCCATCAGGAGAGATAGAGCTGAAACTAGCGGCCATCTGGCAGGAACTATTGCGTGTAGAGCAGGTAGGCGTAAAGGATAACTTCTTTGACCTCGGTGGGCATTCCATCACTATCATGAGACTGATTTCAATGATCCGGAAAGAATTCGAACTGGTCATACCAATAAGGACCCTGTTTGACCTTCCTTCTATAGAACTGCTGGCCCGGCACATCAGGATCAATCTGGAAGATGCCGCATTTGAATCCGAAGATTACGACGTAATAAAATTATGACCCACCCAAACTTATATAAACAATGTCTGACAATAGCTTAATGGACGTGATGGCGTTAATCGATAAAGCGGAAGCCGCCGGAGCCAGGATTTCATTTGAGAACGAAGAATTGCTTATACAGGTGCCCAGGAAGAAAAAACTGGATAATGACCTGTTGGTCGAATTAAGAGCTAAAAAAGAACAGCTGACTGCTTATTTCAGAGATCATGGTGTGTATGCAACAGTTGACAGTAAGAATATTATCCGTAGCTATGATAGAAAAGAGGGGGATCGTATCCCACTGTCACACAACCAGGAACGTTTGTGGTTCATTGACCATCTGGAAGGAAGTGTACAGTATCATATGTCGTCAGCGATCAGACTGACGGGTCAGTTGGATGTGAATGCTTTGCAACATGCGTTCCGCCAGATCATACAACGTCATGAAGTACTTAGGACCGTTATCCGGGAGGAGGAAGGGAAAGCATACCAGCATATCCGCAGCGGCATAGACTGGGACCTGCAATTGGTAGACGGAGCCGCTTATAAAGACAGCAGCCATGAGTTGAAAACACGTATCGCAGCATTGCGGGACGAGCCTTTCGCTCTCTCTGCAGACTGGATGCTGCGAGCTTCGCTCGTCAGACTGTCAGACGATGAGAATGTACTGCTGATAGTGGTGCATCATATTGCTGCAGACGGTTGGTCCGTTTCTATTATTGTTAAGGAACTGGTAGCGCTTTATGCTGCCTATATGGAGAAACGAACTCCGACATTATCATCACTGCCCTTACAGTACGCCGACTTTGCACTTTGGGAACAGGAATACCTTGCAGCTCCGGCCTGGCAGGCAGATCTTGCCTACTGGCAGAAGAAGCTGCAGGGCGTTGAAAATATCAATCTGCCGGCCGATTATCCGCGGCCCGCTATCCAAAGCACACGTGGAGCATCCACAACGTTCCGCCTGGATAAGCAACTTACAGACAAACTCAATTCCCTGTCAAGAGAACACGGCAGCACTTTGTTCATGACATTATTGTCCGCATTCAAAGTGCTGTTGTTCAGGTATAGCCGCCAAAGCGATATCTGCATCGGTACAGCCATCGCCAACAGGCGTCAATGGGAAGTAGAAGGACTGGTGGGATTCTTTATGAATACGCTGGCGCTGAGAAGTACTTTAGATGAAGACATGAGCTTTATTGAGTTGCTTGAGCAGGTAAAAGAAACTACGTTGAACGCCTATGAGCACCAGGACGCTCCATTTGGTAAACTGGTGGACGTTGTTGTGAAACACCGTGACCCCGGCAGGAACCCGCTTATACAGGCAATGTTTGTGCTCCAGAATACGCCCGCAGTACCCGGACTTCGCCTCGGTGAGCTAACACTGTCTGAAATGCCGGTGGAGGACAGGACCTCAAAGTTTGACCTGTCGTTTTTGCTCACAGAGTCCGGCGATGGGATACATGGCGTTATGGAATTCTGCACAGACCTGTTCAGCGCCGGTACAATTTCTCAGATGTTAAAGCAGTATGAAGCCTTGTTGTATCATATTGTGAAACAACCGGCGCAACAGCTGAAAACATTGCAGTTGATAAACGAACAGGATTACCAACTGCTGTTGTCGGGTATAACGTCTGATGGCACAAGTTACCCTGCTGATAAGACTATAGTGGACCTCTTCCGTGAGCAGGCAGCTGCTACACCTGGTAATACGGCGATTGTCTTTGAAGGGCGTTCCCTCACCTATAAAGAACTTGATACTTATTCCAATAGTCTTGGCAACTATTTAAAACATAAAGGTGTAAAAGAAGGCGATCTGGTACCATTGTGCCTGAAACACGGACAGGAAATGATGATCGGTATGCTCGGCATATTAAAGGCCGGAGCAGCATACGTGCCTGTAGATCCTATGTATCCTGCAGAAAGGATCAGCTACATGCTGGAAGATACGATGGCGCGTCATGTATTATCAGATACAGAGGCGATAAAGGACGTGCGGGCTGCCGGCGATCTAACCGTTGTGCTCATGGATAAGGAATGGGATGAGATAACGGCCTTTCAGGCAGATGAGGTGAGTGCCGCAATTACGCCCGATACGGCTGCATATGTGATCTATACCTCTGGCTCCACTGGTAAACCCAAAGGGGTAATAGTAACGCACAGGAATGTTGTACGCTTGTTCAAAACAGACAAACCGCTGTTTGACTTTAATGAACGGGACGTATGGACAATGTTTCACTCATCCTGCTTTGATTTTTCTGTGTGGGAAATGTATGGGGCCCTGTTTTACGGAGGTAAGCTCATTATACTGTCTAGGGAAGCAGCCAGGGACACAATAGGGTTTGCTGCTTTACTTGCAACGGAAGGAGTAACAGTGCTGAACCAGACACCTGGTGCATTCTATGCATTGCAGGAAATAATGGTAAATACATACAGCAAGCACCAGATACGCTACGTAATATTTGGTGGTGAGGCATTGAACCCCGTGTTGCTAAAGCCATGGAAAAACAAATACCCGTCGTGCCGCCTGATCAATATGTATGGTATCACAGAAACGACGGTGCATGTTACTTATAAAGAATTGACGACTAAAGATATTGAGCTGGGACTGTCCAATATAGGAAAGCCCATTCCAACACTGCAGTGTTACATCCTCGATAGCAATGGGGCGTTACTGCCACCGGGAATAGCGGGCGAGATCTACGTTGGAGGAGCCGGTGTTTCAAAGGGATATCTGAACCGGCCAGAACTAACGTCTGAACGGTTTATAAAGAACCCATTTGGTGACGGAAAGCTTTATCGCACCGGCGACCAGGGAAGGTTGCTTGCTGATGGAAATATCGTATACCTGGGGCGCATAGATAACCAGGTAAAGATCCGAGGTTACCGTATTGAATTGGGAGAGATTGAGAACGCATTACAAAAGACCGGCCTGGTGAGCCGGGCCGTAGTGCTGCCTGTCGCCGACGGACAAACAAGCCGTTTGATCTGCTATTATGTTCCCGACAAGAATGCTGTAAGCGCAGAACCACAGCCAGGTGGCATAAACGACGACCTCGGAAAAGAGATCCGGGAAATACTGGCCAGTCAGTTGCCTGATTATATGGTGCCCGCTGACTTTAGCGCATTGCCGGATCTACCACTCACTGCCAATGGAAAAGTAGATAAAAAGCTACTGACGGAAATTTACAGAACGACATTAGATACTGCAACAGCAGCATACATAGCCCCGGTAGAAGATCGTGAGCAGGTATTGATAAGCATTTGCGAAGAAGTACTACGCCGCCGGCCTATCGGTATGCTGGACGACTTTTTTGCACTGGGAGGTGATTCGATCAAATCTATCCAGGTGGTATCCCGTCTTCGTCAGCATGGATATTATCTGTCGGTAAAAGACGTGCTGATGTATCCGCAGCTTAAACAGCTGAGTGAACGCATCCGCCGTAGTGAGCGTGAAGTGAGTCAGGGTGTGGTAGAAGGACTTGTGCAGCTGGGCGCCATTCAACACGCGTTCTTTGAGCATGGTTACAAGTATCCAGGTCACTATAATCAGGCAGTACTGCTGGAAAGCCTGCAACCATTAGAAGAGTCAACGTTGCGTGCTTTATTATCACGTATCATCGCTCATCACGATGCCCTGCGAATGGTGTACCGTTTGGATGCAGACGGTACCTGGCAACAACAGAACCTGGGGCTTGAACAGGAATACGGTCTGCATGTGTATGATATGCGTGGTGTAGCCGATTGGGACAAACAAATGCTGGCCGCATGCAATGAGATCCAGTCAGGCATTGATCTGCAAACAGGCCCGTTGCTACAGGTAGGCCTGTTCATATTTGAAGATGTAAGCCGGATCTTACTGGCCGCCCATCACCTTGTCATAGATGGAGTCTCCTGGCGTATCCTTTTTGAAGACCTGTCAATTCTGCTGGGACAGCATCAACGCGGAGAAGCGTTACAGCTGCCACGCAAGAGCGATTCTTTCCAATATTGGCAGGAACAGGTTCGCCATTATAGCAACAGTGAAGAGTTGAAGCAGGAGCATGCTTACTGGTCTTCGCTTGAGCAGCGCTCCGTTGATGCGATCCCTGTTGATCATCCCGGAGGTAGTAATCTTTACCGCGATGAACGCAGTGAGCATTATGTGTTGAGTGAAACATTAACACAGCAATTGCAGGGCGGTTGCCACCAGGTGTACGGCACTGATATCAACGACCTATTGTTATGTGCCTTAGGGCTTAGCTTTAAAGAGGTGTTCGGAGTGCGTGACCTGCTGTTAAGACAGGAAGGCCATGGCCGTGAACAGTTAGGTGTATCGGAGGTGGATGTAACACGCACGGTAGGCTGGTTTACAAGTGTATACCCTGTCTTGCTGGCAATGGGAGAAGGCGGAGAGCAGGATGTATTGTCCAGCCTCGTAAGGGTGAAAGAGCAGTTGCATCGTGTACCGAATAAAGGCGTTGGTTATGGCATATTGCGTTATATAAGTGCCGGGGATGTTCGTGGTGGACAACCTTACCGGCATGAACCGGAAGTGACGTTTAATTACCTGGGTGACTTTGGTGTAGGCGTAGAGGACAAGGAAGGAGAACGTTACTTCACATATTCAGGATACGGTAGCGGCAATACAGTTAATGAGGAAGAAGAACGTGAAGATTTATTGAGTGTACAGGGCATAGTAGCCGGAGGCCGTTTACGGATCACCGTATCTTATAGCGGTTTACAATACGACAAGTCAACCATACAGCGCTTACTGGATAGCTATGGCCGTCATCTGGAAGTAATCATCGACCGTTTGTCGAAAGAGGAAGGCCGTTATAAAACACCGGTAGACTTTACCTACAAAGGTCTGAGTATAGCAGAACTGTCTGAACTGGAGCGTACCGGGGCAGTAGAAGATGTGTACGAGCTCACGCCCCTGCAACAGGGCATGTACTATCACTGGTTGTCTTCCCCTTCGTCAAGCGCCTATTTTGAACAGATCATATACCGGATAGAAGGAGAGCTTGACCGTGCCTCGCTTGAATATGGATATAAGCAAATAGTAGCACGCCATGCAGTATTGCGCACGAGCTTTACAGACCTGTACGGGAGTGTAGCATTGCAGGTAGTACAAAAGGAAGCAGTACCTGCCTTTACTTTCCTGGATCTGAGAGCAGACAGCAGCTTCGACCTGAAAGCATATGCAGCCCAGGACCGCAGCAAGGGCTTCAATCTTGAAGAGGGAAGCCAGATGCGATTGACAGTACTGCAGACCGGTGAAAAGGAATACACATTTTTGTGGAGCCATCACCATATATTGATGGATGGATGGTGTACGGGTATCATCATAAGAGAGTTTTACCAGCTCTATTATGGCCATCGGCAGGACCGCATGCCGGTATTGCCTGCGGTAGCGCCCTACAGTGGATATATACGCTGGCTGCAGACAGCTGATCACCGGAATTCACTGGATTACTGGAAACATATTCTCAACGACTATAACACGGCGGCCCGTTTCCCTTCCAATCCTGTTTCCCAGACAACAGCGAAAGATAAATGGTATAAAGAAAAGGACATCGTCATAGATGCTGGTCTTTTAAAACAGCTTCGCAGCTTATGTGCTGAACTGGCCATTACCGAGAACACCTTTATACAAACAGCATGGGGCGTTTTACTCAGCAAGTATAACAACACCAGGGATGTCGTATACGGTGCGGTGGTATCAGGCCGCCCCAGCGAATTAACGGGAGTGGAAGATATGGTAGGTCTGTTTATTAACACCATTCCTGTAAGAATACGTTACGACGCTGATATGTCCGTCTCCGGCCTGCTGCGGCAGGTGCAGCTCGATAATATAAACGGGTTGCCCCATCATCATGTACAGCTGGCGGAAATTCAGTCACAGAGCGATCTGGGACGTAAGCTGATAGACCATATACTTGTATTTGAGAATTACCCGGTGCAGGATATGGTGCGAAAAGAAATGGAAGAGCGTTTCGAACTGAAGATAAAGAATACAGATTTCTTTGGCAGTAACAGCTACGATCTGACTGTACTGATCGTGTCAGACGCCATCATGAAGATCCAGCTGAAATACGATACAGGCTTATACACAGATACATTCATGGAGCACCTCGCGGCAAACCTCTGTGAAACTTTGTCCTGGATGCTAAACCACAGCAATGAGCTTATAACAAATGCCGGCTATTTGAATGACAAAGAGCATAAAGAACTGCTGTCTTTCACACACGTGGCATATAAGGGAGTAGTACAGGATGTGGTGAGCCGGTTTGAAAGTATTGTGCAGCAGGTTCCGGGCAACCGGGCAGTTATTGCCGGTAACGGTGTCCTGACATACGGGGAACTGAATAGCCGCGCAAATCAGTTATCTGCTTATCTCATAAAACAACACGGCGTTAAGAAAGGTAACATCATCGGTGTCAGACTTGACCGTGCAGACAAGTGGCTGCTTGTCGCAATGATGGCAATACTGAAATCTGCTGCTGCGTTTTTACCACTTGACGGTGATGAAGACAATGCCCGTTTTAATGCAATAGTAGATGATGCCGGTTGTAAAGTGATCATCAATCCTGCGCTGATATCGTCATTCGAAAATGATGAGGAAGTGTATACAACAGAGGACCCGCAACTGCCGGTAACGGGAGCTGATATCTGTTATGTTATTTACACATCAGGTACTACCGGAAAACCGAAAGGAGTGATGATCCATCATCGCGCATTGTTGAACTACCTGGAAGGTATAGCTGGTGTAAGCGGTATAGGTATGAACGACAGTTCGGTGATCACTTCCAGCTATGCATTCGACCTCATTTATACCAGCTTGTTCAGCACAATATTCAACGGCGGCGCCATCCACCTTATTCCGGAAGATGTGGTTAAAACGCCGGTACAACTGGCCAATTACATCATACAGGAAAGAGTAACATTCCTGAAGCTGACGCCTACGTTATTCAATGTATTGGCTAACTATAGTGACATTGCCGAACTGCTGGGAACATCGTCCATCCGTTTGATCTTCCTGGGTGGAGAGCCTCCGCTGCCATCTAATATTAAACTGATCTGCCGTTATCCGCATATCCGTTTATTCAACCACTACGGACCTACAGAAACGACGATCGGCGCCTGTGTACATGAAATTACGGACGATAATCTGGCCGGTTTCTTAGCCCGTCCTGTTGTCGGAAAGCCCCTGGCTAATAATTATGTTTATATCCTCGATAAGAACTATCAGATGCTTCCTGCCGGAGCTGTGGGAGAGATCTGTATAGGAGGAGAGGGTGTATCATCAGGTTACTTGCACAGGCAGGAACTGACCGCCGAAAAGTTCAGGGAGGATGCCTGGAAACCCGGACGACGGATCTATTGCACCGGCGATCTTGGACGCCGGTTGGAAGACGGAAATATTATGTTCCTGGGCCGTATGGATGACCAGGTTAAGATCCGTGGGTATCGCGTGGAGCTTGGAGAAGTGGAGGAAGTAATGCGCCGCGTTAGTGAAGTGGAAGAAGCAAAAGTGGTGGTCCGTAAATATGACTTCGGGGAACAGGAACTGGTCGCCTATTGGATAGGTGACGAGACACTAACGGGTATGTCGTTGCGAAACGAATTAAGCCGGAGCCTGCCTTCTTATATGATACCCGCTTACTTTGTGCATCTGGAGAGCTTCCCTGTTACAGGAAACGGAAAACTGGACTATTCTGCCCTGCCGCAACCTTCAGAAGAGGATTGGTATGGGCAGGAATATATAGCCCCGGTAGAAGATCGTGAACAGGTACTGATAGGCATCTGCGAAGAAGTATTACGCCGCCGGCCTATCGGTATGCTGGACGACTTTTTCGCATTGGGAGGTGATTCGATCAAATCTATCCAGGTGGTATCCCGTCTTCGTCAGCATGGATATTACCTGTCGGTAAAAGACGTGCTGATGTATCCGCAGCTTAAACAGCTGAGTGAACGCATCCGCCGTAGCGAGCGCGAAGTGAGTCAGGGCGTGGTGGAAGGACTTGTGCAGCTGGGCGCCATTCAACACGCGTTCTTTGAGCATGGATACAAATATCCAGGTCACAATAACCAGGCGGTACTGCTGGAAAGCCTGCAACCATTAGAAGAGTCAACGTTGCGTGCTTTATTATCACGTATCATCGCTCATCATGATGCCCTGCGAATGGTGTACCTTTTAGATGCAGACGGTAACTGGCAACAGCAGAACCTGGGGCTTGAACAGGAATACGGTCTGCATGTGTATGATATGCGTGGTGTAGCCGATTGGGACAAACAGATGCTGGCCGCATGCAATGAGATCCAGTCAGGTATTGATCTGCAAACAGGCCCATTGCTACAGGTAGGCTTGTTCATATTTGAAGATGTAAGCCGGATCTTACTGGCTGCCCATCATCTTGTCATAGATGGTGTATCCTGGCGTATCCTTTTTGAAGACCTGTCAATTCTGCTGGGACAGCATCAACGTGGAGAAGCGTTACAGCTGCCACGCAAGAGCGATTCTTTCCAATATTGGCAGGAACAGGTTCGCCATTATAGCAACAGTGAAGAGTTGAAGCAGGAGCATGCTTACTGGTCTTCGCTTGAGCAGCGCTCCGTTGATGCGATCCCTGTTGATCATCCCGGAGGTAGTAATCTTTACCACGATGAACGCAGTGAGCATTATGTGTTGAGTGAAACGTTAACACAGCAATTGCAGGGAGGTTGCCACCACGTGTATGGTACTGATATCAATGACCTGTTGTTATGTGCCTTAGGACTTAGCTTTAAAGAGGTGTTCGGAGTGCGTGACCTGCTGTTAAGGCAGGAAGGCCATGGCCGTGAACAGTTAGGTGCATCGGAGGTGGATGTAACACGTACGGTAGGCTGGTTTACAAGTGTATACCCTGTCTTGCTGGCAATGGGAGAAGGCGGAGAGCAGGATGTATTGTCCAGCCTTGTAAGGGTGAAAGAACAGTTGCATCGTGTACCGAATAAAGGCGTTGGTTATGGCATATTGCGTTATATAAGTGCCGGAGATGTTCGTGGCGGACAACCTTACCGGCATGAACCGGAAGTGACGTTTAATTACCTGGGTGACTTTGGTGTAGGCGTAGAGGACAAGGAAGGAGAGCGTTACTTCACATATGCAGGACAAGGTAGTGGCAATACAATAAACGATCAGGAAGAACGGTCGGAATTATTGAGCGTACAGGGCATAGTAGCCGGAGGCCGTTTACGGATCACCGTATCTTATAGCGGTTTACAATACGACAAGTCAACCATACAGCGCTTGCTGGATAGCTATGGCCGTCATCTGGAAGCAATCATCGACCGTTTGTCGAAAGAGGAAGGCCGTTATAAAACACCGGTAGACTTTACCTACAAAGGTCTGAGTATAGCAGAGCTGTCTGAACTGGAGCGTACCGGGGCAGTAGAAGATGTGTACGAGCTCACGCCCCTGCAACAGGGCATGTACTATCACTGGTTATCTTCTCCTTCATCAAGCGCCTACTTTGAACAGATCGCATACCAGATCACAGGCGAACTGGATGTAAAGGCATTGGAAGATGCTTATTATTTCATTATCGAACGACACGCCATTCTTCGCACGGGCTTTACATATAATTATGGAGTGCCTTTACAGGTCGTAAGGAAAAACGTGAAGGAAGGTTTCGTATACCGGGATGTAAGTGCAGAAAAAGGATTTTCAGTAGCAGCTTTTGTATCAGCCGATAGAATGGCAGGTTTCGATCTCAATGGCCATTCCCAGATGCGGCTTACGGTGCTGAAAACAAGTGCAGGCGAATATAATTTCAGCTGGTGTAATCATCATATCGTAATGGACGGATGGTGCTCGGGTATTATCATTAACGAGTTCTATCAGGTATATAGCTATTTCTCCAGCGGCAAAACACCCGTTCTTGACAAAGTATATCCATATGCGTCTTATGTTCGCTGGCTGTCACGCGTCAATCCGGATGTTTCACTGAATTACTGGAGCAACTATTTGTCTGACTATTCTTCCGTTGCGTCCGTACCTGCCGTGAATGCAGGAAAGGGAGTGGCAAACAGGGAAATGAGGCAAACAAGCGTCGTATTAAGCCAGGCGGATGTAAGCAGGATAAGATCGCTCTGCAGCGAAATGGGGATTACAGAAAACTCTTTCTTTCAGACCGCCTGGGGTATTTTATTAGGCAGGTACAATAATACCAGGGATGTTGTATTCGGTGGTGTAGTATCGGGCCGGCCGGCAGAACTGGAGGGAGTGGAAAGGATAGTAGGCTTGTTCATTAATACAGTACCCCTGCGACTGAAATATGACGCTGATATGCCGGTGTCTGCATTGCTGAAAGATATGCAGGCGGCTAATATAGAGGGGATGGGCCATCATTACATTCAGTTAGCTCAGATACAATCCCGGCATGAGTTAGGCGCTGCATTGTTCGACCACGTTTTCATTTTTGAGAACTATCCGGTCGAAGAGATGGTTGCTGCCGCAGGAAAAGAGCAAGGTGCGTCCATCAATATTTTGTCGACCGAGGTGTTTGCAGAAAATAATTATCCGTTCAGTATTGTGATCTTACCGGGAGCGCAGGTGGAAGTCAGATTTATGTATGATGCCGGCAAATATACAGATACGGCTATTGAGCGGCTGTCAGGGCACTTCCAGGAATTGATCAGCAACATGATAGCTGACCCGCTCCGGAATGTGGCAGCGCTCAGTTATATTCCCCTCGCTGAAAGGCGACAGCTGTGGAACGATTCGAATGGTCCTGAAATTACCTATCCGGTCGATAAAACCTTACCGCAGCTGTTCACAGAACAAGCAGTAAGAAGAGCGGATCATCCGGCGGTAGTATTCCGCGATCATATGCTCACATATGAGGAACTGGATCGGCTGTCGGATAATCTGGCTTATTATCTTTCATCTCATTGCGGGCTCCTTCCGGGAGATGTGGCAGGGATGAAATTGAAAAGGAACGGGTGGGCCATTGTATCGATATTAGGTATAATGAAAGCAGGCTGTGTGTATGTCCCCATCGATGTGGCTTATCCGCCGGACAGGATAGCCTATATGGAACAGGACAGTGCCTGCCGCGCGATATTGGATGAAACATTCATCGGCCAGTTCAGAAGCTGGGCTGCCGCCAATCCTGGTGCCCGGATAAGTGCCGTACCATCAACGGCCGCGGACCTTGCCTATATACTTTATACCTCCGGTTCCACCGGGATGCCTAAAGGCGTGATGCTGGAGCACGGTACAGTGATCAACACGCTGTACAATATACGTGACATCGTAGGTGTGACTGAAGATGACAACGGACTTGAATTTTCTTCACTTTCTTTTGATTCTTCCATTTCAGAAATATTCATGGTGCTCCTGTCGGGTGCAACCCTGCATATGGTCGATGAAGAGGTAAAGAGCGATCCTCTAAAGCTCAGGGATTATATCAGGCTTCATCAGGTTTCATTAGCGTCTCTGCCCCCCGTTTATCTGAAGATGATGGACATTGTAGCGGAAGACGGTTTAAGGAAACTGATCAGCATGGGAGAGGCTGCTGTGAAAAGTGTAGCACAGCGTTTCAGCCAGTTTGGCCGTTTCTTCAATGGATACGGTCCTACCGAGGGGAGTATCGCCGTCTCTATGCACTATGTATCCTCCGAAGCAATCGCGGATGATATGGACATTATACCTATCGGTAAGGCATTTGGCAACGCAGAGATGCTGCTGCTGGATGATGCCCTCGAACTTGTGCCGGTAGGAGTTATTGGTGAGATCTGTATCGGTGGGACCGGAGTGTCAAGAGGATACCTGAACAAACCCGGTCTTACAGCAGAGAAATTCATCACTCATCCTTACAGGTCCGGGAAACGATTATACCGTACCGGCGATCTTGGCCGCCGGAAAGAAGATGGAAATATAGAATTCATCGGGAGGAAAGACGACCAGGTGAAACTCCGTGGTCAGCGTATCGAATTAGGGGAGATAGAAAAAGTATTATGTACATACGAGAACATTACCGATGCCCTCGTAGTATTAAAAGAACAGCCGGAAGGAGACAAGTATCTCGCTGCTTACGTTATAAATCCTTCAACGGAGAAGCGGGTATCTGTGCAGGTACTCCGCAATTACCTGTTGGCTAAGTTACCCGCTTATATGGTGCCTTCGGCATTCTCCGTACTTGATAGTTTCCCGCTCACGCCGAATGGAAAGATAGACCGTAAGGCCTTGCCTGAACCACAGGAAGGAGATACAGCAGGGGAGAATGCATATGTAGCGCCGCGTACAGAGCCGGAACGTTTGCTGGTGGAGGTCTGTGAAGATATCCTGCGGCATAGTGGTATAGGAATGCTCGACGACTTTTTTGCCCTCGGAGGAGACTCCATAAAATCAATTCAGCTGGTGTCCCGTATGCGGCAGCAGGGATACCACCTGCAGGTGGGAGACGTCCTGGACTATCCGTTACTGGAAGATATGTCCAGGCGGATCAGGAAAGGGGTGCGTGCTATCCCACAGGGACCGGTAACAGGAGAAGTATTGCCAGGCCCGATCCAGCTGGCCTATCTGCAAAGTGAGCAACCCGACAAGCATCATTACAATCAGGCGGTATTGCTGCGTAGCAGTGAGCGGCTAGATGTAGAAAGCCTTCAGGCCATCTTCGCTATTATTGTCAGCCACCACGATGCATTGCGCATGGTGTTCCGGTACGATGAGAACAAGTGGCGCCAGCATAACCTGGGGCTTGACCAGAGACACGGTATGACCGTGAGGGACCTGCGCGGGGCTGCCGATTGGCGTATAGAGATGGAGCAGCACTGCGTAGCAGTACAATCCGGAATTTCATTGTCCGAAGGCCCTCTGTTCCATGCATGTGTATTCCAATGCCCTGATGAAGATAGGCTCCTGCTCGTTGCACACCACCTGGTGGTAGACGGTGTGTCCTGGCGTATCCTGTTGGAAGACCTGGGAACATTATACGAACAAGGTATCGTGGGGCAGCCAATGAAATTGCCGCAAAAGACAGACTCACTGCAATACTGGATGGAACAGCAACACCGGTACGCTTCGTCGCCTGCGCTGCTTGCGGAAGTACCGTATTGGAAAGCGATAACGGAACAGACCTTGCCATCTTTCCCTGTAGATGATGCTACCGGCAGCAACAGCTTTTCAGACGAAAATACCGTTTCCTTCCTTCTTGGGAAGGAAGATACCAGCCTGCTGCAAACACGCTGTTATCAGGCCTATAATACCGAAATGAATGATATCCTGCTCACCGTACTGGGACTGGCAGTGAAAGAGTCGCTGGGAACAGACCGCTTCCTGGTACAGCTCGAAGGCCATGGTCGGGAGCATATCGGGGCAGATATCGATGTTACCCGTACCGTAGGATGGTTCACAAGCGTGTATCCAGTGTTAATGGACTACTCCGCACAACATACTGCCGTGCGCCACCTCATAGAGACAAAAGAACGCCTGCATCGTATACCCAACAAAGGGATAGGCTTCGGGATGCTGCGGCATCTCAGTCCGGCATTATTGCAGGATGGGCTCACCTACAGCGTAGCGCCGGCAATAACTTTTAACTATCTCGGCGATTTTAACAGTGGAACAGGCAACCGTGCGGATAACAGCAACCCGTTGTTCAAACTTTCCGGAGAAGCACACGGCAGCGCTGTCAGCGACCAACAGCATAGAGATACCCTTTTGACTGTAACCGGTATTATCGTTAATGGTGAGTTGCGGATATCCGTTTCATACAGCAGCAAACAATACCGGAAGCCTACGATTGACCGGCTGCTTGACAGCTACCGGCAGATGTTAGGGGATCTGATATCGGTGCTTACACAAGCCAGGAAACAACTTACACCGGTCGATCTTACTTACACCGGGCTTAAGATAGACGAGCTGTCTGCCCTTACAAGCCGTTCGGAAATAGAAGATATCTATGAGTTAACACCATTTCAACGGGATCTTTTCCAGTTGTGGAAAAACAAGGCGGCGGCGCCCGAAGTATACTTCTTACAGCTCAACTACGGCATCAGGGGGAACCTGGATAAAGAGCTGTTGCAACAAAGCTATCATTATGTCGTAGCCGGAAATGCCAATCTGCGTACAACATTCACCGATGATTTCGGCGTTCCCCTGCAGGTAGTGCACAGATCCATACCCGGTGGCTTCCATTATGAAGATGTAAGAGGCAATGAAGATTTTGTGCTGGAAGAGTTTCTGAAAAAAGACAGGAGGGCCGGCATTGATCTTGAAAACAGCTCGCCTGTTCGCCTCAATATATTCAGGACAGGAGAAGATGGATACCACTTTGTATGGAGTAAACATCACATCATCATGGACGGATGGTGCGGAAGCATCCTGGTAAAAGAGTTTTATAATGCCTATACCACGCTGGTAAAAGGGCAGCAATTGCTGCCAGGAAAGCAGCACCTCTATTCCAGCTACATCAAATGGCTGTCGGAAAGAGATGAATCCGCAGAGTTTTCGTATTGGACGGATTATATGAATGGGTACAGGAACCCGGTCAAAGGACGGTGGAAAATAACAGATACACAGGGTGCATACGAAGAGCAGGAAGCGCACCTCCTTACAGGAACAGACCTTGCCCTGAAGGTTAAAGAAAGGTGTGCAGCGTTAGGAATAACAGAAAATGTAATGCTGCAAACTATTTGGGGACTCTTGCTGACAAAACTGCGTGGTACGGATGATATCGTGTTTGGCGCCATCGTTTCCGGCCGTCCCGATAGCCTGGAAGGCATAGAAACAATGCTGGGAGCATTTATCAATACTATTCCGATAAGGATCAGCTACGATCAGTCTCCGCTGTCCACCTTCATGAAGAAGGTGCATAGGAACAATATAGCAGCTACCCGGTATCATCATGTTGACCTGGATAAACTCGAAAAGCAATGTGGCTATAACCAGCCGTTGGTAGATAATCTTTTCGTATTTGAGAACTATCCGGTACAGGACCTGGTGGAAGAAAAGATCAGGAAAGAAGGAGAGGGCCTGCATATGGAAGTACGGTCTACAGAACTGTTCGAAGTGAACCGCTATCCGCTTTCACTCGTTATTTTCTCATCCCGCACCATTTTTATAAAATTCAAATATAAGAATACAGTGAAACCGGAACTGGTATCACTCTTCATCACTTACTTCGAAAGGATGATCGCAGCCGTTGCTGATGATCCGTTCCGGCAAGCAAAAGATTACAGCTGCTTACAGGAATTCGAAATGGCGCTGAATGAAATAACACAAACAACAACAGGAATATGACAGGTGATTTGTTTAAGATTTTCAGGATGCGCGATTATCTCCGCTTCCTCCTGCTGAATATATTGGTAGGAGGAGTGAATTTCGCATTCCTTTCCTTTATCAACTTCCTGATGAACCGAACCGTGTTGGGAGAAATGCGGGAGATCAATTTTACCTATATAGGTGCTTTTATTTTAATCATTACCGTCTTCCTGCTTTCCCGGAGAGCATTGTCATTGCAGATCATCCGTTTCTCACAACACTTTTTCTGGTCGCTGAGAAAGGAAATACTGCAGCTCATCGCAAATGCTAAGTATGGAGAAATGAGTGCACAGAAAGACAAAATAACAGCAGCCCTGGTAGGTGATGTGAATGTGCTCTCAGGAGCCTCTGTCACCCTGATCTATTTCTCGAGCTCCCTGGTGGTCACTGTATTCTGTCTGATCTACCTTGCTGGTATATCCTGGATCTTATTCGGTATTACCATTTGCGTGATAGTGGCAGGAGCGATGATCTATCTGTCCCGTAACAAATATTACAGTGCGCTGCTGAAGCTCGCAAGACAACGGGAGAATGAGTTCGTGTCCTACTTTAATATGATGATGGGGGGACACAAGGAAATACTTGTAAACAGGGCAAAAGGAAAGGATATCTATGACCGGAAGATCGTCCCGGTCGCAGAACTGGCCACGGAACAGAACACGATCGCCCTTAACGGGTACCTCAACAACCAGATCATGGGGCGCACCTTGTTATATTGCCTCATAGGTATCATCTTATTGCTTGTGGCGATCATCTTTAAGCTTCCTTCCACAGCTGTGGTAAATTATCTCGTCGTGCTTTTATTCCTGCGTGTAGAAATCGAAAATATCATGAGTAGCTTTCCGGCTATAGTACAGGGTAAGGTGGCTGCTGAACGGGTCATGCAACTGAAGAAAGACCTCGCCCCCCTGTATGAACGGAATTTACCAGCTGATCCGGATGCCGCTGTAATGGAATTTGAAAGCCTCTCACTACAGGACGTGGAGTTCTCTTATAATGGAGGTTTTAAGGTAGGTCCCGTAAACCTCGATGTGAACAGAGGCGATATCATTTTCATCTACGGCGGCAATGGCAGCGGTAAGACGACGCTGATGTTCCTCTTACTGGGACTACTTGGAAGATCGGCAGGTACGACATTCGTAAACGGACAATGTTTAGAAGAGGATGAATATGAAAGTTACCTGAACTTATATGCCGTCGTGTTCAGCGATTTCTATTTGTTCGATGAGTTCTATGGTATGAGTAACCTGGATGAGGAAAAGTTATCCCGTTACCTGCGCCTATTTGAAATGGAATCAAAGGTAAGTTTTCAGAAAAATAAGTACTCAGCTACAAATCTCTCCACAGGACAGCGTAAACGATTGGCTATTATCGCTGCATTAATGGAAGGACGGCAGATACTTTTGCTGGATGAGTGGGCCGCCGACCAGGACCCCTTCTTCAGAAAGAAGTTTTATACACAGATACTTCCGATCTTAAAACAGGAGGGAATTACGATAGTGGCAATTACCCACGACGATAAGTATTATTCCTGCGCTGATCGGATATACAAGATGGAAGAAGGTAGATTAAGCCACGAGATACTGCACAAAAAAATAAAAGAATATGAGCCCTGAGAAATGTTACCTTAAACCTAACGTAGTAATTGAACCAATGGTAGACAGGTGGTACGCGTGGAGTCATTTGATCTCTCCTGCAACGGCGGCGATGAATATCGTAGGCCGTCACCTGTCAATTATGGAGTCGTACGTCATGGCACCCGAGATCCACGCAGAAGCCGTACAGAACCCGCAGATGAAAGGAGGGCCTTTTATGGATCTTGCCGGGAACAGGGCGGAAGAAGTAGCCGCACTGAAAGACAGTACATTGGCTAAACGCCATAATATGGTACGTTTTGCACAGGCTGTTAAAGAGCTGGACGACCTGCTGCGCAATGAAGCAAAAGGATTTGGGTTGGAACAGTTGTACAAAAAAGTGCCCGACATCCTGAAAGGATATGTAGAATTATTCTATGACCGTAATAACAATCCTGACTTCCGTTTTTTTGAAGCACTACTGTACGAAAGCGAATTCTACGACCGCAGTGCGCAAAGTATTGCATTATGGATAACCGACAATGATCACCGGCCTTTTTGTCTTAGCACGCCACGGCTGGAAGAAAAAGACGTATTACTGTTAGATATTCCCCTGGGGCACCCGGCCATTGACGAACTGGCCCGAATGAAAAAAATGCCTCAGAATATTGAATACATCGCAGATCTTTTAAAAATACCTGCAGCTAAGATGGACCTGTTCCGCAGCTTTTTCACAAACGAAGCCATGCCGGAATATCAGCGCTACCAGGGCGATAAGATCCGCATGCGCTATTTTGGGCATGCATGTATCCTTATTGAAACAAAAGACATTAGCATCCTGGTTGATCCCCTTATCAGTTATTATGGATATCAGTCGGACGTCGCTCACTATTCAGATATTGACCTGCCCGACACGATAGATTATGTCCTGATCACCCATAACCATCAGGATCATATTTTATTCGAAACACTTTTACCGCTCAGGCACCGTATAAAAAATATAATAGTACCACGTACCTCGGGCGGAAAGCTGGAAGACCCGAGTTTGAAACTAATGTTCAATAGCATCGGGTTCACTAACGTAAGGGAGATCGGCGAAATGGAAAATATACACTTTGCTGATGTCATTATTACCGGCCTGCCTTTTACAGGCGAGCATAGTGATCTGAACATTGCCACCAAGGCCTGCTTCAAAGTACAGATAGACAGATTCAAGCTGCTGTTTATGGCCGATTCCCGCGTCGTTGAGCCAGCATTATACGAGCACGTAAGTAAAATTACTGGCCCTATTGACGTGCTTTTCCTCGGCATGGAATGCGATGGGGCGCCGTTGTCCTGGTTATATGGGCCTTTGCTGACAAAAAAGATCCAGCGGGACCAGGATGGTAGCAGACGCCTGTCAGGATCGGACTGCGCAAAGGGGATGTCCCTGGTGGACATTTTCAAGCCTAAGGAGTTGTATGTTTATGCAATGGGGCAGGAGCCCTGGCTTGAATTCATCAGCAGTATTAAATACACCGATGAGTCAAATCCTATTATACAATCACAGAAACTAATAGATCTTTGTAAAGAAAAGGATATCATATCGGAACGTCTGTATGGAGAGAAAGAGCTCTTCTACGAAAAGAATTGAATCATTAAAGATAGTTAGTATGAATTGTAAAAGAAGTATTGCACTGTTTGTTTTAATGCTGCTGTATCTGGCTTCCTATTCGCAACAACCGGTATACATTTATAGAAATGCAAAAGATAGCCTTCAGAACTTTTACACAATACGCCAGCCCGCAGGTCAGGTAAATGGTGCTATTGTCCTGGTAAGTACAGGACTGTCGGAAGGTGCAAAGAAGGCCGCCTATGCAAAAGGCATCCTCTTAATGACCGCAGTGCTTACTGATACTGATCTCGATTTTCTGATGGATAACCTATTACTGAAACGGTTGGATTCAATGATCAATGAAGCAGCCGTAAAGTACCAGATCCCGGTCGATAAAATAGCTATAGGCGGTATGTCAGCCGCCGGAGCAACAGCAGTGAGGTTCGCAGAGTATTGCGCGCGTAATGAAAGTACTTTTAAGCTGATGCCGGTGGCAGTGTTTGCCGCCGACCCGCCATTAGACTATGAACGGCTCTACAATGAATCAGAGAACGCTGTTCTCAGAAACTATAATGATGATGCCGTTACCGAGGGGAAACAGCTGATAACCTTATTTAAAAACAAACTGAAAGGCTCACCCCGGGATAATAGAAAAGCATATGAAAGGGTATCTCCGTTCAGTCACACCAAAGAACATGGAGGAAATGCCGCTGTTCTCAGGAATATGCATGTAAGGATGTATACCGAGCCGGATATCAACTGGTGGATCAATAACAGGGGAAAAGATTTTTATGATCTCAATGTATTGGATATCGCCGCTTTTATAAACCAGCTGAAATTACTCGGTAATAAAAATGCAGAAATAATAACAACAGATAATAAAGGCTATAGAAAAGACGGAAGCCGACATCCGCATTCCTGGAGCATTGTCGACGACATAGCGCTGCTCGACTGGTGCGTCCGTTTATTTGAATCCCGTTAATACCATTGACCCACATATGAAGTGTTTTCTTATATCCGGCATTGCCGGATATAAGAAAACTGATAAGTTGCCGGCGGAGCACCAGCTACTTTGTCTGCAATAACCTGAAGGAGGCGGTATCTGCTACCAGCACATCCGGCCCGCCTTTCACCTGCTTGAACGCTAGTCTCAACATGCCTGTTATACGCGGTGAAACCTGCTCTTCCGAGCGATGGATGTGCATGACGTAATACATCGTACCTTTTTTATCGGTGAACACATCCCCATGACCGGTACCGTTATGTTTAATGGTTTGCCTGCTGATGATGGGATTGGCTTCATATTTCTTCCAGGGGCCGAGTGGGGAAGTAGCAGTGGCATATCCAACCGCATAGTCCTTATTCCGGAAATCATTCGCAGAATAGATCAGGTAATAAATATTCTTATGCTTTAATACTGTAGGGCCTTCTGTTACAGGCCAGTCCGAGTTGGCGGTATTTTCCCATGCCTCCGTACCCGCAATACATTCCTTTTCTGTTCCTGTAATGACATCCGACAGATCAGGTTTCATTTCCGTTACAAAGATCCGGTTACCTTGTTGCAGCTTGACATGATAGAGGTAGACTTTCCCACCTTTGTCAAAAAACAGGAATGGATCGATCTGTTTGCCTGTACCGCTGAGTGCAATAGGGTGGTCTTGTCTGAACGGTCCTGCAGGATCGGACGCTTTGGCAATCGCTATTTGCTCGTTCGCTGTATATGCCATGTAATAAGCGCCTTTGTATGAAATGATCTGCGGCGCCCAAAAACCGCTGGAACCAAAAGCCTCGCCTTTGGTCAGGGCTAATCCGCCGGCGCTTTTTATCGCAGGCTTCCAGGTTTCCAGGTCTTCAGATTCAAGAACAGGAAATCCCTGGTTACTGCCCGTCCCATATAAATAATACTTTCCTTTATCGTTAAATACTGTAGGATCAGCAAGGGATATAGGCAGCTGCTGCGCCATACTTACTGATGTCATGCATGCAGTGAACAATGCTAAACAAAAAGTTTTCTTCAGATATTTCATATCCATTAAAGATAATATAGCAGTGGCATACTTTCAATAACAAATAGCTTGACTGACGAACATGGATATCCTTCTTCTGTGATCTGCCCTTGACCCGGTTGTTGCTATAACACAGCCTAAAATAAAGACGAACCGAAAAAATTCGGTTCGTCCTTTTCAATTACACAGCAATTACCAGCCGCCACCAAGACTTCTGTACAATTCCACAAGGGCTGATAACTGCGATTGTTTGAGGGAAGCCAACTGCAACTCACCTGTTAGTACACTATTTTGTGCCGTGAGTACTTCCAGGTAAGTCGCCTGCCCATTGATAAATAACAGACCGGCTTTAGCAGTGGCGGCTTGTAGTGTGCTAACCCTCTTTGCCGCTACGTTTTGTTGCTCCTGCAACTTTTGCACCTTTACAAGCGCATCCGATACTTCCCCCACAGCTTTCAATACAGACTGACGAAAACGTATCACAGCCTGTTCTCTTTGTATCTTTGCAACTTCGTATTGCGTACGTAACTTTTTCTTCTGAAATAGTGGCTGTGTAATACCTCCCGCCACAATGCCAAACAGGGAAGCGGGCAGGTTGAACCAGTCACTGGCCCTGAACGCATTCACGCCACCTTGAGCAGAAATAGTAAGAGAAGGGTACATGTACGCTTTGGTATAACCTACCTTCGCGTTCAGCGCCACTACTTCCAGCTCTGCTGCTTTTACGTCCGGCCTTCTGTCTAATAACGCTGACGGCATCCCGCTGCTTACGCCCGGCAACAGCAGTTCATCGAGCGATTTATTCCTGCTGATGCCGGCAGGATTGGTACCCGAGAGTACGCTCAGCGCGTTCTCCTGAATAACTATTTCCTGTTCAATAGCAGGGATAAGCTGTGCCGCTGTAAGCTGCTGTGCTTCCACCTGCTGAACTGCCAGTGATGTGACCTGTGCAGCGTTATACTGAGCCCTTAAAATTTGCAGCGTGCTATCACTAAGGGCATAGTTTTTTCTGGCAATCTGCAATTGCCGGTCCAACATCAGTAAATTGTAATAACCGTTGGCAATGGCTGCTATAAGTGTCGTCTGCACGGCCTTACGGGCTTCCTGTGTCTGCAGGTAACGTGCCAGCGCCTCTTTCTTCTGGTTCTTTACTTTTCCCCAGATATCGGCTTCCCATGAAATGCCCATACCCAGACTGTAATCCTCTATATGGTGTGATTGTAACAGTAGCTCGGACGACAATCCATTAATGCTGTTATCCGATGGATTCAGTATACTGGCCCCTGCCGATAGCGTAATGTCCGGGAGCGATCCAAGTCTCGCCGCTCTGTAAGATCTGTTGGCAATCTCTATATTGCGGACAGCCAGCTGCAGATCATTGTTATTTTCTAACGCGGTATCTATTAAAGCGACCAACTCTTTATTGGTGAAGAATTGCTTCCAGGGAATATTGGCAATATTGCCGGTATCCTGGCTTGCGGGATTGCGAAAGGCCGCCGGAAGCAAAGGCATACCATCCGGCTGTTGAGCAAGGGCGTGCCTGCCCAACAGAACAGAGATGATAAGAATGGTGATATAAAAAGCTCTTTTTGCCATTTGTAAAATGATTGATGATTACCGATTATCCTGCTACCGGGTGCAGGTCTTCATTGTGTGATTCTGCCTCCGCCTTTATGGGCGTTATCTTTTCATGCAGGTATTGGAACACAACATATAGTACAGGTATAATGAATAAGCCAAGTACCACACCGGTCAGCATGCCACCTGCTGCCCCGATACTGATGGAGTGATTGCCCATAGCGGAAGGGCCTGTGGCACGCATCATCGGTATCATACCAACAATGAAAGCAATGGAGGTCATAATGATCGGCCTTATCCTCAGGCGTGCAGCTTCAATGGCCGACGATACGAGTGTTTGTCCCGCATGTCTGCGTTGCACCGCAAACTCAATGATCAGAATGGCATTCTTCGCTAATAGGCCTATCAGCATGATCAGCGCCACCTGTACATAGATGTTGTTATCGATGCCTGCAAAACCAATGGCGATAAATACGCCCAGTATACCCGTAGGCACAGACAATAACACTGCAACAGGCATGATGTAACTGTTAAACTGTGCAGCCAAAAGGAAATAGACAAACAAGAGGGAGAGCACAAAAATAGTAAGCGCCTGCCCGCTGGATGAGATCTCTTCTTTAGTAACACCCGAAAATTCATAAGAGAAACCGGAAGGAAGCTGCTTTTGTGCTACTTCCTGCACAGCCTTGATGGCGTCCCCTGTACTGAATCCTGGCTTCGGCATGGCAGTAACTGAGATCGAATTGAACAGGTTGTACCTGGTGATCGTTTCAGGGCCGAATACACGTTTCAGGGACACCAGGGTGTTAATAGGGACCATCTCGTTATAAGCGTTCTTTACATATACACCATTCAGTGATGCGGGATCTGTTCGTGAGGCCTTATCAGCTTGTACCATCACACGGTAATATTTTCCAAAGCGATTGAAGTCCGATACCTGCGCACTACCGAAATAAGCCTGCATGGTCTGTAATATGTCCCTTACGCTTACATGCAGTTGTGCAGCCTTTTCTTTCTCCACATTCATCTGCAATTGTGGATAGTCTGACCTGAAAGGAGTGAAGGCCATGGCGATTTCGGGGCGCTTATTCAGCTCTTCCAGGAATTTGCCCGCCACGCCGCTGAATTTGTCCAATGCGCCGCCCGTTTTATCCTGCAATACAAGGTCCAGACCATCCACATTACCAAAACCAGGCACTGTTGGCAGCGTGAATACAATGAAGTTAGCACCCTTTACCGACTGCAGCTTCGCCCGCATATCGTCCATTACTGCTGTTACACCCTTTACTTCTCCCTGCTTCGGGTCCCTGTGAGGTATATAAAAAGCTACCGCCGCCGAAGGACTCGTCGCCCCGGTAAACATGTTGACACCGGAAACCACGTTGAAGATGCGGGTTGTCGGTAAAGGACGGATCGCCTCTGACATCTCTTTCAATACTTCTTCTGTCCGTTGCTGCGAAGCGCCCGGAGGCAAATTGATCGCTACGGCTATAAAACCGATATCTTCCGACGGAATAAAACCGGTCGGCGTTTTGCGTACCATTATTACGGTGGCTATAATGACCAGTACAAGTCCGCTTAGACTTACCCACTTATGTTTAATGAGCCAGTTAATGCTACCCGTATAACGATTGGTCATATTGTGAAAGCTCCTGTTGAAGCCTGCAAAAAAACGTTGCTTGAAAGTGGTGGGAGTTTCTCCCTCATGCCCATGTCCTCCTTTCAGGAACAGTGCAGTAAGTGCAGGGCTCAGCGTAAGTGCATTAATAGCCGATATGAAAATGGCGATGGCCAGCGTAAAGGCAAACTGACGATAGAACACACCGGCAGAACCTTGCATAAAACCTACCGGTAAGAATACTGCCGCCATCACAAGCGTAATGGAGATAATAGGGGCCGTAATCTCATGCATGGCGCTAAGCGTAGCCTTTCGTGCAGAAGCGTTCCCATGTTCCAGTTTGGCGTGTACCGCCTCTACCACCACAATGGCGTCGTCTACTACGATACCTATAGCCAGTACCAGTGCAAATAAAGTGAGCAGGTTAATGGAGAAGCCAAATATGGACATGAAGAAAAAAGTACCAATAATGGCCACTGGAACTGCAATGGCCGGAATAAGCGTAGAACGGAAGTCTTGCAGGAACAGGAATACTACAAGGAACACAAGTATAAAAGCCTCGATCAGGGTATGGGTAACCTGGCTGATCGACTGGTCAAGCATATCTTTAGTATAATACAATGTTTGCTGCCGTACGCCTTTAGGGAAATCTTTAGCTGCGCGCAACATGAATTCCTCGATCTTTACCTGTATATCTCTCGCATTGGAATTCGGTAATTGTAATACCTCAATAGAAACAGCCGGAGCATCTTTTACATCTGCACCCACACCATTCAGGGTATTGAAACTACCATAGGTGTAAGCGCCGAGTTCTACCCTGGCTACATCCTTAAGATGTAATAATGTGCCATCAGGATTAGTTCTGATCACGATCTCTTCATAATCAGCCGGTCTGTTATATTTACCCTGGTACTTGATCACATATTCAAACGCCTCATTACTGCTTTCACCAAAGCGGCCGGGCGCAGCTTCAAGGTTCTTGTCCTGTATTGCGGCCATTACCTCGGCAGGTGTCAGGTGATAAGCCGCCATCTGGGATGGGTTCAGCCACACACGCATAGCGTAATCACGATTGCTGCCGAACATCCTCACTTCACCTACGCCCGCAATACGCTGTATCTCCGGCATGATGTTGATCGAAGCATAGTTCGCAAGGAAAGTACGATCATAAGTTTTTGCATCGTCACTGAACAGGTTAATACCCATGATCAGTCCATTCTGCGTTTTCTTGGTCACAATACCCGCCTGCACTACTTCAGGTGGCAACGAGCCGGTAGCGGAAGCAACGCGGTTCTGTACATTGACCGCAGCCTGGTCCGGATTAGTGCCCAGTTTAAAGTATACCGTGATGACCAGTGAGCCGTCGTTGTTGGAAGAAGAGTTCATATAACTCATGTCTTCCACACCGTTGATCGCTTCCTCCAACGGTGGAGCCACAGCACGTAAAATGGTTTCTGCATTAGCTCCGGGGTAAAACGCCCTTACCTGTACTGTGGGAGGGGCAATATTTGGGAACCTTTCTATCGGCAGGCTTGTCATGCCTACGATACCCAGTATCACCAGTAGTATGGATACTACTGTGGCTAATACAGGTTGTTCTATGAATTTCTTTAGCATTTTTATTCTGTTAAAATGAAAGTCTTTGTGCTACAGCAAGGGCATGAGAAGCCCCTGCGCTGCATACGTATATGTTTACAGCCGCTACCTGCAACTAACAGGGCGTCAAAAAGTCTTTATTATTGTTTTGAGGCTACGGACTTAGCGGGTTGTACCAGCATACCATCCTGCAACAGCTCCATGCCGGAGATCACTATTTTGTCGCCGCTGTGCAGCCCTTCCCTGATGAGGTAATTATTATCAGATTTGCCGGAGATGATGATAGATCTTTTGTAAGCTTTACTGCTGTCGTTCACAGCGTATACGAATATCTTATCCTGGATTTCCAGCGTCGCAGTCTGTGGTATAGCTATTACAGCTTCCTGTATGAAGGAGAGTTTTATCTTTCCGGTATTGCCTGATCGCAATAAGCCCTGCGCATTGGGAAAACTTGCTCTGAGAGTAATGGCGCCACTGTTCTTTTCAAAAGAACCATTTACCATGTCTATTTTACCTTGCTGCGGATAAACAGAATCACCTGCTACCTGAAGGGAAACAGGCGGTGCCTGGTTTAGTTTTTCGGTAAGGGTTGCGCCTCTTAATGCGTTTTTCAGCGTTACAAATTCCTGCTCTCCGATAGAGAAGTATACATGGACCATATCTATAGCAGATAGTCCTGTCAGTGCGTCTGCGTCCGAAGGAGCGACGAGCGTCCCTGCCTTTTTATTCAACCGTCCGATATAACCATTTACCGGCGCTTTGATATTGGTATATGCCAGTTTAATGTTGGCATCAGCTACCCGCGCAGCAGCCTGCTTCTCACGGGCCACTGCCATGTCATAGTTGGACTGCACTGTTTGCAGTTGCGTAGCTGCCACTACCTTGCTTTCAACCAGGGGCTTTACCTTTTCCACCTCCAGTTGTGCGTTGGATACGGCGGCTTTGGCAGCCAGCAATTCAGCGCTGGCATTGTTAAGCTGTTCTTTATATTCCTGGTCATTGACCTTGAACAGCAACTGCCCCTTTGTTACATAAGCCCCTTCATCTACATAGATCTTTTCCAGGATGCCATTCACCTGCGTCCTGATCTGCACATCGGTTTCTCCTTCGACCGTGGCAGGATATTCTTTGTAAACGTTGGCGTCATTAGCGCTGACTGTAATGATAGATACAGAGACAGCGGCGCCTGTAGTATTTTCCGGATGATTGGAAGTACAGGCAGACAGCCACACAGTTATTATGGCTAAGTACAAATACAATTTTGAAGTCATAATTCGAATTTTTGAAAGGATGCCAGGTCGTTCATTAGCACATGACGCAGCTGGCTTTTCTTGTTACGGATACAAAATTCGACTATTAGGAACTCTCAGTATTTGTACTATTTTACCTAATTTATGTAAAATGTTGCGCTTTGATGGGTGGGGTATGGTCTTAAGCTGTTAAGACTTCAGCCGTACGACGGTATTCAGACGGGTTGATACCATGCTGCTTTTTGAAGAATTTGTTCAGGTGGCTCTCATCAGAGAATCCCAGTTCATCCACGATTTCAGATATACGCATCGTACTATGGAGCAACCTGTTCTCTACCAGTTTGATCTTATAACTGGTAACATAATCCTGTAAGGTTTTACCAGTATGTTTTTTGAAATACCGGCCCAGGTAGTTAATGGAGATGCCAAACTCGCGGCTCAGGCTTTCCGCTTTGATCTTTGAAGGGTCATATATATTGGCCTGAATATATTGAAGCAGATCATATGCCTTTTCTTCCTGGTCTTCTGTAAGCTCTTCAGGGAGGTATTTTTCAATGTTCCTGCCTACTATAACGATCATTGTATTAACCAGCTGCATGCATAATTTCTCCCAGCAGGTATCGCGGTTAATATGCTCCTGCATAAGGCCTTCCACAACGGCGCGTAGCAATGGCTTATCTGTTTCGTTTTTGACAATGCATCCCGGCCGGTGATTGGCGTTCTGTAATATATATTCCACCCGCTGTATGTTATCCTTCATCAGGCCGGATTCCTTCAGGTAGATGTTGTTAAAACGAAGGAAAAAGAACTTCGTTTCCTCCTCTATATCGAAACAGCTTTTATCTCCCGGGGTCAGAAGAAAGACGTCGCCGGTATTATAAGCAAACTTGTTTTCATTGATACGCTGTTTGCCCGAACCTGAGAGGATGTAAATAATCTCAAAGAAGCTGTTTTGCTTTAAGTCCCTTAAAGGGTACTTGATCAAAGTCTCCACCGAAATGGAGTACGGTTGGTACAACTGCTGCTTAATCATGGTATAAATGTACAAAAAATAGCGCAGATTTGTACAGATTGATCCTCTTAGGGATGGATTTGCCATTTTGTTGTCTATATATAGTGTTGATAAATATATCATTAGTAGTTCTTCGCTTTTGGAGTCATCCATCGGACTTTGATACCCGTGACATTTATCACCGTTATTTTGTGTTAAATCTCCTTGTGGCCAGGGGCCTGATTAGCTCAACTTTGCCTTGTAATAAAACTTACAGACATGAAACTAAAAGGCAAAGTAGCAGTGGTTACCGGTGGTAACAGCGGCATAGGATTCGGCATTGCAGAGGCGCTTAAAAGCGAAGGTGCAGTAGGTAGTATAACAGGAAGAAATCAGGTAACGATAGATAGCTCTGTCAAAGAATTGGGCGCTGGTTTCATAGGCATCAAAGGAGATGTGACCAATCTTGATGACCTGGAACAGGTATTTAAGAAAACACATGATCAGTTTGGGAAAATTGACACCCTTGTTGTCAATGCCGGTGGTATCGTAGACGGTGTCCCATTTCCCGGCATTACTGACGTGACAGAAAAAAAATATGATCGGTACATGGACCTGAATCTGAAAAGCACCTACTTTACGGTTCAAAGAGCACTTCCATATATGAACGATGGGGCTTCAGTGATCCTGATCGCTTCGAGCGCCGCACATCGTGCAGCCCCCGGTATGACTATATATAGTGCGGCCAAAGCAGCCGTAGTATCATTAGCCAAAGGACTATCGCTCGATCTGTTGGACAGAAAGATCAGGGTAAATGCACTCTCTCCTGGTTCTGTTGATACACCGATATTTGGTAAAGCTATACCGAAGGAACAGGTTGATCTGGTAAAACAAATATGGACAGACCTGACGCCTGCCGGAAGACAGGGAAGTCCGGCTGATATCGGGAAAGCGGCAGCATTCCTGGCATCCGACGATTCATCTTTCATAGTGGGCAGTGAAATTCTCGCAGACGGTGGCCTCACCAATATCATCATGATGAAATAGAACTGATAGCCTCTAGATAAAAGTGTGGCGGAACGTGGTTGCCAGGTATTCATTAATGGGCCGGTTGACATAGCAGTATTTTTGGATACCTTTGGCGAAAGTTGTTCAAAAATGTTCGATTCTTTAGCCGCCTACCTGGTCGAAAAAGGCAGCCTGACCAATGAAGAGCTGAAACTGGTAGAGGAAGCGACCGTACCAAAGAAGATCCGCAAGCGACAGTATTTGTTGCAGGAAGGCGATGTTAGTAATTACATCTGCTTTATTGTAAAAGGATGCCTGCGCCTGTATATGATCAGCAGCGATGGCCAGGAGCATATAATGAGGTTTGGGATTGAAAACTGGTGGATGTGTGACTTTGATAGTTTTCACAGCGGGCGACCTTCTAAATATAACATTGATGCACTGGAGAATTGTGAATTGCTGATGCTTGACAAGAAAAGCTATGACCTGTTCGTTGCAACGATCCCCAATTTTAAGCGATTGATCGACAAGCTGGCGGCTAAAAATTATGAGGCGCACCAGAATAGGATTCTCAGCATTATCAGTGAAACGGCAGAAGAGAAATATGAGAACTTCATCAAGACTTATCCTGAAATTTTTGAACGTGTACCATTACATATGGTAGCTTCTTTCCTGGGCCTGTCCAGGGAAACACTTAGCCGGGTAAGGCAACAAAATGCAAAGAAGCGCTGAAGCTATTCTCAATGGAAATATATACAGCCTATACTGGCACAAAAAAAGCGCGATGTAAATCGCGCTTTTTTTGTGCCAGTATAGGCTGACTGCTACTGTGCGTTAAATACCCATCGCTGGTTGCCATCTCCGTTCCAGGGGAATGTTATAACCTTAACTCCGTCATCAGTAGATGCATCAAATACATCCAGTACCAGGCCGTTAGCCCGGCATTCTATAGCAAACTGCCCTGGTTGTACACTCGTTACTTTCCATTGCTGGACGGTGCTTCCGGACCAGTTAAGCTGCATTACCTGTGGAGATAAGAAAGGGCTGAGTCGGAAATACGACATTGACAACCCGCTATGTAATGCGTCTATCCGGTAGTAACCGTTACCCAGGAATGTAAACTGCCAGCGCTGGTTGTTGTCGCCGATCCAGGGATATTGGATCACAGCTGCGCCCTGGCTGAGAGAAGCATCGTAAACATCGAGAACCTTGCCGCTGTGCATAGCGGTTATGCTGTAAACGCCATTTGGTATAGGCTGCACACCGCCATAGAGGTAGCGAAGCGCAACAACGTCGTTGGCAGTAAAAGGACGATCGACGTTTTGGATGAAACATGCCAGCATGAAGCTGTTTAGATCTGCAGCTGTAGGCGTCCCTGGAATGTTAATGGCTCCTTCAGCGTTTTCCCCTTCATTTGGTTGAGACACCGGATTGCAACTGGTGTTCCTGTTGAAGTAGTCTGTGTGGCGCAGCCCTATACAGTGCCCCATTTCATGGGAAATAACAGCGGCTATATATCCCTGAGGGGCGAAATTGCCGATGGCATCGACGCTTATTCTGATAAGATTAAACGGATTTCCATCTGCTGTTGGGAATCCGGATATGCCCAGCCAACCATCCAGCCATTGGTCGATGATCCTTATTTCGCCATTGGCGCCAACACGGCTGAATGTGAGGTTCATACCCAGCGCATTATACCGGGCAATAGCTTCGTCTACAGCCTGTACAAATAAAAGAGGAAGCCCTTCCGCAGAAACGGTGATCTGCCTGTTGCCATTAACAGCAATTAAGTTGTAGGTCTTGTACTGTTCCGCTTCGGCGATCCGCAGTTTTTTAACGTCTCCCTTTTGTTTAAACCATTCGTCCGGCAGGAAGATGTCTCCTTCTACAACATAGCCATCTTTTAACTTCTTAATGTCGTAAGTGCTGAATCCTTCGCTTTTAATCCGGGAGAGGATTTCCGTAGGGATTCCGGCTTGTTGCTCAACATCGGATTTACTTTCTTTCGTACAGGAAATGAGGAGGAGTGTGCATGTGAAAATGCATAAAAGGGTTTTTAACATGTGTTTCATAGTGGTAATTTGGAGATTAGGGTTATGAAAAATAGTTCAGGTTGAATTATATAGGTATGAATTTAACAGGGGGAATCAAACCGCTACAGTACATTTAACGATATATCAGTGTCCGCATAAAATGGTATGATACCAGGCATCCCCGGCTTAAGCGAGGATGCCTGGTAATGTGTCACAATAAGTAGTAATAGTTAAAGAACACCGCCAATAAACTCCAGGCAATACCCGGAAGAACAAGCAGTACCGATATGGAAATAGACACCTGCGATGGACGTTTGAGCTTTCATAGCCAGCCCGCCGGCAAGATAGTTTCCGGGAGAGCTTAGACTAAACGGATAAGTGCCCAACGAGCCTCCGCTCAGTGTAGTGAATGTAATGGCAGATGGAGTAGTGCCGCCGCCGCTTATTGAATAGGTAATGGTGCCAGCTGGTTGACCCGCTCCCGGCGTACCAAAAGTGGTACCGGTGATCGGAAAAGAATACGTACGCACGCTCTTTTTAATCACAGTAACATTTGGATGAATAGGGGCGAAGCTGGACAAAGAAAATAAAAGGCATAGCAGCAGGGAAATGGGAAACAACTTTTTCATAGCTAATGGTTATTTATGTAAGGGTTAAAAAATGTCCTAACGAATATAAGTGTTTTTCGCGTTGCTGTAATTGCTAAAGATTAGCTAATATGATAATAAGGAATATCACCTGGTAAATGGGTGGAAGCCAGATAAAAACAACGAAGCCTGCAACTGGTTTTGTGTTGCAGGCTTCGTTATTTACGTATATTAAAATAGTACTTGCGTATTTTGACACTATTGCTCATTCACTTTTGCAGCATTTTTCTTATCTACTTCTATAGCCGCTGCAAGGTTCTTACCATGACACTGACTGTAAGGCTTTGAGCTTTTGCAGTAACATGGAGAGCCAAATTTCCCGCCTTCGGTCAGAAAGAGCATTACGTTATTGGATAAGGTATCGTAATGATTATACATGTTCCCTGTATAGGTATTGAAATTAATATTATCGCCTTCAACTTCAGCACCATATTTTAACAGGTACTCCTTCATCTCCGAGATCATGATAGCATGATCAACTAAAGGATTACTGGTAATGTTCACCCTGATGTTACGCGCATGTTTATCTTCAGATGTAAATCTATCATCCGGAATAAACATTATTTTATCCAAAGCCACCCGTGGTGGTGTGATATCGATCAGATTTCCATTACTATCTTCCCATACCGCGTAATGTTCGCCTTCACAGATAAAATCTCCCAGCCATATAGCCCAGCCATATACAAGGTTTCCGCCGTCTTTTGCTACCTTATCTTGTACATTGCTGTATGATTTCCCTGTTCTAGCCTCAGGCGCAGGATGAACAGGTATAATTTCATGTTCATATTCTGATCCTATACGATCAATAAGTTGTTGAACAGGTGTTGTAATGTCAATTGGACTAATCATGGCGCAAAAATACAACACAATAAGTAAAATATCATAGTGCTATCCTTTAGGTAGATCTTATACTATGGTGGTGGGATACCCAATTGGATGAGATGACGCTGTATCGGCCACTGTACCATTATCATCGGCTAAACGATCTGCTAAAAGTAGATAAAACCTCATTAAATGATCTTCCGGTATTTTGTATTTAAACATTCATTATCTTTGGCGAAACCACAGTAATAAACAATAACCCCGAACCCCAATATCCAGCCTGATAGTCAGGCATGAAAAATCGATAATGCTCATTGTACCATGAAAGTTGTTTCCCGGAAGCCATCCCGAACCTCCAACCGACCTCCTCAAACAAGTAATTCAGCGCCTTTCTTTTCTAAAGAAAACGGTCAGCATACGCAGGCTGAATCAGACAGTACGCCTTTTTTTACACCGGCAATAAAAGAGCCGTTGTTACAGATGAAGGAGGAGGATACATTACGTGATAAGAAAGAAAAATTGCAATTGCAAACCATGGCCGGAGGTAGTGACCATCCTGACGATAATGATGCTGCATCTTCAGCAGTCGAGAGCCGTATCAGCAATTCAAAAAATGGTGGTACGCCATTGCCGAAATCCGTCAAGGGCGATATGGACAGCGCTTTTGGCGCTGACTTCGGCGCTGTGAAGATCCATACGGATAGTGATGCGGTGCAGATGAATAAAGATCTGAATGCAAAAGCTTTCACGCATGGCAGCGATATTTATTTTAATGAAGGCCAGTATGATACAGGCAGTCAGGAGGGAAAACATTTACTGGCCCATGAACTTACGCATGTTGTACAACAAGGCGGAGCCACCTCCGCAAAACAGGAAGGCGCTACAGAAGCAAAATCGCCCAAAATACAACGAAGTATTCTTGATGACGTAAAAGAATACCTGTCGGCAGGCTGGGAATTTATAAAGGGAATAGGCGCCGGTATCCTCGAATGGTTCGGCGATCTCTTTACCGGCATTGCCAATCTGGTAGGACAGGCTTTTGAAGGTAATATCGGCGCACTGCTTGCAGTAGCCGGGATCATCATCGTCATCATATTGGCAATTGTTTTCCCTGAAGTGGTAATTCCGGTGTTGATAGGTCTCGGTATCGCCATGGGCTTCATTTCGATGTCCTATTTCCTGTATATGATGTTCAGACCGGGCCTGACCGCGTATGAAAGAGGGAAGTACCTCGGTAAAGCTATTGTGGAAGCCGCGTTGATGGCATTCAGTATTGCAGAGGCGCTTCGTTTCGTACAAGTGTTTTCACAGATAGCCAGGTTGACGGAAGGAGTGGGGTTACTACAGAAACTCCGGTTTGTCAGAAGCCTGCTTCGTTTTGGTGAAACCGCAAAGGTATTGCAACTACTGACAGAAATAGGGGACATACAAAAAACACTCGATCTGCTCACAATGATCAACGACGTCAATAAGGCCTCCAGCCTGATGGCATTGGCAAGAGGAGCAGGCGGTGTAGATGTCCTACTGGACCTTCTCAGGGTACCCGGTGTAACTGCAGATGATATTGTCGAATTTATGCGCTTTGCAGGCATGACCCTGCCTGATCTCAGAACTTTAGTACGTACCCCCGGTATGACCCTGGATAAACTGAGAGTACTGCTTGGTTCGGAACACATGACTGTTAACATACTGAAAGAATTGCTCGGCAGACCCGCTGTTACGGTAGACACTTTACTTGAAGTGCTGCGTCATCCGGGTATGACAGTGACCGACTTGAGAAGTTTACTGGCAGAAATGAGCATGACCAAGCTCCAGCGATTGCTGAGTGTCAAAACCATGACGGTTGCGATATTAAAAGAGTTGTTGAGTAAACCCGGTGCAACTGCCGATACCTTGCTTGCCATGTTAGGCAGACCAGGTATGACAGTCAGCAGTCTGAGAGAGTTGTTATCTGCCAACGGAATGACGATGCATAAACTTGCAGGTTTGCTGGCCATTGATGGTATGACGATTGCAGAATTGAGGGCGCTGCTCCGGCGTACGGGTATGACCACAGATATGCTAACGGACCTGCTGGGCAAGCCGGGAATGACCCTCACAGACCTCAGGAACCTGTTAGCGCGGCCGGGTATGACACCGGAGATATTACAGGAACTGCTGGCCCGTACGGGCATGACCGTAACAGACCTGAAAGACCTGCTGGCACTGACAGATGACGTAACACAACTCCGTAGTCTGCTGAACCTCGTGCCTGATATTCCAAGACTGAAAGACTATTTTGCATTGACCGGCGGTCACGGACAGGGAGCTCGTTTACTGAACATTTTACAAAAGGGACATGCTTTGGGAGATGTAGCACGGGCAGAAGATCTGCTGATCATCGCCGGTGGTAGCGCCAATAAATTTATCGAACTGACGGATGCATTAGGTCACTTCGGACTGGCTACTGCTCCGGGTGGTACACCTGCTGCCCTCCATGGATATAGCGCGCTTAACCTCCGGCATTTCCAGGCCAGACATACTTATGAGTTCTTTGATTTTGCGGGCGTTATTGAAAACAATCCTATCAAGGCTTCCAATACCCTCTGGCCTCGCGGCACCAATGTAGCGGCCAAGGCAGAAGAAGCTTTAGCGATGTTGGATGCGGCTACGCCGCCAACAAGAATAACGCCTTTTGCAAATCCGCCGTTAATTGTTACTTTGTCTGACGGTACACGCGTACAGATCGGTGCTAATAATGCCAATGCGGTAGGCCAGTTCTTCCCGGTACCTGATGCTGCGAAAGGTATTATTGATTTCACCAGAGATGAAATGCGTTCCTTTAAAAAACTATTATTACCATAACTATGATCAATATAACATTTCATATTTACCTTTCTGGCGGCGAAACCTGGGATGACACCACCCCGCTGCCCGCTCAACTTTTCGATGATGCAGAGGCGTTAGAAGGCGTTTTGAGGATTTTCGATAACGATGTACTCACCAATGAGATCGAAGATGAGCTTCCTGCGTTGATCAGAAACCTGTGCTTCTCCGTTAGTCGTGACCTGCAACAGCAGGACCATACGGTCTATCACTTTCATAGTTATTTCGGACAGATTGATTTTTCAAAACAAGGAGGAAATATATCAGTTACCGGCAAGGGCATAAATACTGTTACCTATGATGCCCAGGGTTTAATCACGGCCCTGCATAATTGTGGCGAGCGTTTCGTAAGCCTGTTACAGCAGTTGAAAGATACTGTTGATGATAAGAAGCCGGTAATCAGCATGCTCGAAGCTGTACGACTCCCTGATTAGCGATAATTCATTACCATTCAAACAATATCCCTTGACACAACAATGCTACCTATTGATCTGTGTATTGGCTTTGACAGCATGTCATCAGAAGAGCCAGACACCCGATATCCCGAAAGCAGACACTATTACAAAGGTTCTCCCCGATACCTTGAAACCAGAGAGTAATGATTCTATAGTCATGGAGAAAATAATTGTAAGTGATTCACTGATATCGTATAATGACTCTTCGTTTAGAGATCTGACATCAGATGTGAAAGTGATCTCTAAAAAGGAGTTTATGTCTTATAAAAACAAATACAAGATGGGATGTACGCTGGACTCAGGACATTTTATAAGTGGCTCGGGTCTTTATGTAAGTCACAGTTGTAATGAAATTTGCGAAACCTACCTGGAAGAGAAGGCTACTAACAGAAGGATGCTCATGCCATCAGATTATGATGCCGGCATATTAGGTATGCAACTTTCTCCCGGATGTAATCAACTGTTAGTCTGCTCCTCCTATGATGGACCTGACTATGACGACTACTATGCGTACAGAGCGGAAATTATGGCATTCAATGTAACTGGTGGCAAGGGCTTACATGGAATAAAACCGGCTTTTAAGTATTATACCAAAGACTGGTCTATTGAAGATGTAACCTGGGCGAGTGACAAGACAATCGCTTTAAAGATCTATGAAGGATCAGGCGGGGGACTTCGTACAACTGTTCAGTATAAGTATGTAAAGTTGGATGTTGATAAATAAGTATCTTACATGTCAATAATCCATAAATTCCTTGTCGTGATTAGATATACCACTCTTTCGATTATAGCAATGTTGATGTTCTTTTCTGCGATCGGTCAGGTGAAGAATTTTTCTTCTTCCGGTGAGCAGATCACGAAATTTGATAAAGTAGGGAATGCAGTGGATGCGCATGATGGAATGATTGCGTATTTTAATGGCACTTATTATTTGTATGGGACCAGCTACGATTGTGGCTTTGAATGGAATAACAAAACAGCGCCATTTTGTGGGTTCAAAGTATATTCTTCAATAGATTTAGCCAGTTGGAAGGATGAAGGTTTCCTGTTCGATGCACAAAACCAGCTTTGGCAGACGAGATGTGACGGTAAAACTTATGGTTGCTTCAGACCGCATGTGATCTACAATCAGAAATACAGGCAATACGTACTTTGGATAAATGTTTATGACAATGTGATCGGCTATCGGGTGTTCACCAGCAAATCACCGGTAGGTCCATTTGTAGAAGTTGCAGAGCCTAACCTGGCCACTAACAAGAATATGCCTGCCGCCGGTTTAAATAATGGGGACCACGATTTGTTCGTGGATGATGACGGTACCGCGTATCTGGCGCTTACAGATTGGAGGGCCAAAGGGTCTATCGTTATAGAACAATTGAAAGATGATTATTTAAGCGGGACAGGGAAAATAGCGGCCGTAATTACAGATGGCCAGACAGAAGCTCCTGCACTATTTAAACGAAAGGGAACTTACTATGTCACCTATTCTGATCCCAATTGTGGCTATTGTTCAGGAACAGGTACCTCATACAAGTCTGCATCATCAGTCTTCGGTCCCTGGTCCCCTGCAAAAAAAATAAGTGAGAACTCCTGCGGCGGCCAACCCTCATTTGTATCAACTATAAAATTACGTGAGGACACTATTTTCCTCTATGGGAGTGATCTGTGGAACAATGCAGCTAAAAATGAAGCCCTGGCAAATTTTTACTGGGCTCCGCTGTCATTTGATGTAGATGGAGCTATTAAGCCAATGGAGTGTTTGGCATTTTTCCGGGTAACAAATAAGAATGCAACACGGAATGCGGACAGTACAAGCGTATTCAAGGCGGTTTGTGAAATCAAAGGTCAGGAGAAAAAAGTACAATCCTTTACTGCAAATCGAACTGGAAAAATACGCCGCTTCAATTTGACGGTCCTGAAAAGTGGGTATCCGGATGCTGGTCTGATCGTAGATTTCTATGATACCAGGGGCGGTCAGAACCATTTATTAAAGTCATGTAGAATTTCGACAGATGTTATCGGATGGTCCGCTAAGAACATAGTTATCAGTCCCGGTATCGAAGTAAAGAAAAACGGATCGTACCAGTTTGTTATTCGGACCGAATCAAACAGTGGCTGTTTCGGCTATGCGAAGCAAGTGTCCGGTTATGATAATAACAGCGCGCCTGGTGTCAGGTACAGTTACACGATTGAATAAAACAAATGCTATCGGGAATGTCCCTTCGTTTTATTACTTTTACACCGCATTGATCTCCCAACCATGAACTATAACATCTCCGTACGGTATATCTTTCTGTCATTTATTTTATTTGCTGCATCCTGTTCTGAGCCGGAAAAACCGGTTACGAAGGAAGAAGCCGCTAAAGTCGCTACTTCGTTGATGCAGGCTGTTGCACGTCATAGCGACAGCCGGTTTAACGAGCTGCTGGATGTGGACGCCATTGAAGAAAGGATACAGGACCAGGCCGGTAGCAAGGTAGACCGGCAAATGGTGACACGGGGTATGAAAGCGCTGAGATCTGGTGAATATGGTAAAGAAATTATACGGAATATTGGCAACAAGGGAACTTACGAGCTGGTAAAACAATACGAAAAGGACAACCACCAACACTTAATTTTCCGCCTGTATAATGACCAGCTTAACTACCACGATCTATTGCTTATCAAAAAGGGAGATAAGGTTAAAATAGCAGACATTTATATTTATACTACAGGAGAAAACTTAACCACCACAATAGCTGAATCATTACGATATATAAATGAACAGGCAGATGTGTCGGATGTACCCAAAGATTTACTCCCCAGGATACAGCTGATAAAAAAATATGTCAATACAAATAACTTTGAAATAGCCGATAGCCTTTTTCAAACACTACCTGCGATACTTAAAGATCAGAAGTTATATAAGATCATGTATATCAATATTGCTAGTGGTCTGGGGAATGACAAATACCTCGCTGCATTGAACAAACTTCAGCAGGAGTACCCGGATGCACCCAATATGTACCTGCTCATGATCGATGCCTATTTCCTGAAGAAAGATTTCGATGGCGCATTAAGATCTGTTAACAGCCTGGACTCTCTTATCAATAAGGATGCCTTTCTGGATTACTACCGTGCGTTGATCTGCAAAGAAAATATGGACAAGGCCAATAAGCTGGTTTATCTGGAAAGATTACAACAAAACTTACCTCGTTTTGACGCCGGTACATTAGAGCTCATCTTTGCCTATTTAGAAGACGAACAATGGGATAAAGCAGTACCGCTCACGGTACAATACAGGAAAAGTAAAAAGGCCAATATGGAGGTCCTGGAGATTTTGTATCAGAACTATCCTGTTTTTAAGAAGAAGGTTGATGCAGTAAAATCAATAACCATTTGATTCCAGGTTCTTTTGCATTAAGATCTCTCCATTCTTTCCATCCATTATAATGAAGATGGGCATATATCCTGGCATATGGAGCGTAAATATACTTATGATATTGTATGAGTTGGATCAGGCGGCTTGCTGCTTCATACTCTTCTTGATTATTTCCCGGTGTTGTTTACCCCACAGGCTCAATTCACGTAACACATTTTTCAGGGTCAGACTATGTGGCGTCGCTTCATAAACAATAGTTGCTGGTGTGCCGGGATATACCCTGCGTATAATAAATTCATTCAGTTCCAGGTCTTTTAATTCTTTCGCCAGGATCTTCGGGGAGATACCGCTCAACTCATGCTGAATTTCATTGAACCTTTTAGAAGATTGTACAATACTTAATATTAAGGGTAATTTCCACTTACCGCCAAGTACATACAATGCATCCACAACATAATTAAGTGAATTATCACATTCCTGCCTGGTAGGAATTGTCTCTGTTTCTTGAACTATTATTTCCATACCCTAAGTTACGCACTTTCCTGAATGTGAGCGCTTTCCTGGAAGTAAGTACGATCGTTCCGGTAACCGGCGCCTGTACCTTTGTCCCCGATATAATAGCACGAGTGGGCAAAGCCGGCGCCAGAACTCCTGCGATATCTGGTATTAACTATTAATTAAGGTTTTATGAAACGTATCCTTCATTTAGTTTCGAGCATTCAGGGAAATGCATCTTATAGCTATAAACTCAGCAATGCGATTGTTAATAAGGTTATTGAAAAGTATCCGGGCAGTACCGTTGAAGAAGTGGACCTGAACGATCAGGATATTCCGCACCTAAACCCGGTGGTCCTTCAGTCAATGTTTACGCCCGGTGACCAGTTGACCGGGGAAGGCGTGGAGGCCATACGCTATTCCAATGAAGCGGTGAACCAATTAATGACGGCTGATATTGTTGTCATCGGAGCTCCGCTTTACAATTTGACAGTTCCCAGTACGTTGAAGGCCTGGGGAGACTATATCACAAGACCTGGTATTACCTTTGGCTATAGTGAGAATGGCCCTGTTGGAATGGTAACCGGTAAGAAAGTATACGTTGCCATGTCTTCGGGTGGCATCTATTCCGAAGGCCCTTCAAAAGGGAGCGACTTTGTAGCGCCTTATCTGAAAGCCTTCCTGGGGCTGTTAGGTATGACCGATGTCACGGTTTTCCGTGTGGAGGGTGTAAAACTTACAGGGGTGAAAGAGCATGCCCTGGAAAAAGGTATTGCGAGCATATACATCGATTAGCACCCGCCGCTATCTTCACGCAAAAAGAGTCATAATGCAAATACCTCCGGGTGTACTGCCCGAAGGTATTTGTTTATCCTCACACTGATATGTTATCAATGCCATAAAGCCCTGTTATCTGATGCGAGCTCTTGAATTACCGGTGTGGTCTGGGATATTGATATAAACCAGTTTAAAGTGCACCAAAGTTTTCATCAAATAAGCTGGAAAGAATTACTTAAGGTGCTAATACACAACTTGAATTCTCAATTTAATGGATATTGAAAACTCCTATCTTTGTAAGAGATATTAATAAATATGCAAACTTTTAAAAGTACTGCTTATATGGAGCATAATGACTTAGTTGCGGATGCAGTTTTATCATTAGACGGACACTCAGTTATCGAACAGTGCGCGCATAATATTGATGAGGAAGGAACCATGTACCTTCAGGATAACTTACTTCTTTTTTTACTCGAAGGGAGCTTAAAAGTGACTTATGGCAGGCAGTCTTTTCAAGCTATTAAAAACGAGATGATACTGCTCAATAAAGCAACTTTGATCACGTACCAAAGTTCGGGAAATCCTTTAAATAATAATTTGTTCTATTGTCTGATGATCTCGCTTAAGGATGATCTGATAAAATCTTTTTTAACTAGTACAGACCTAAAGGTCATTAAACAGGATTTTGTTGGAGATCTACTTTCATCTGTGCAGCCGATGGATGATTGCCTGATCTCATTTGCACATGGACTCGACCCTTTTTTCAAAAATGTAGAAAAAGTTCAGCCCTCTCAGTTGCGTCATAAAATGATGGAATTACTGTATGATACAGCGATTTGCAGCGATATTATATTTCAACAGATTCTTCGTCTCCAACAGCCAGTCCGTGCAGACTTGCGCGAAGTAATTGAAAGGAATTATGCATCTCCCATTCGTTTAGAGGACCTGGCTTATCTGTCAGGCCGGAGCTTATCAAGTTTCAAACGCGACTTCCAACAAACATTTAATGTACCACCAGCAACTTGGATACGGGAAAAGCGATTAAATAAGGCAAAGGAAATGCTTGAAACGACCGCTATGACTGTTTCTGAGATTTGCTATGCCGTCGGATTCGAAAACGTTTCTCATTTTTCAAGAATATTTAAGCAATACCATGGTACCATGCCGACCAGTTTGAGGCAAGATGCCTAGGTTATGATGCAGAATGGCTCGATAGTTAAAATTGAACCAAATAGAACAAAACTTTAGACTTTTTAGAAAAATAAGAGGGAGGGAATCAGCCTAACTTTGCTTTAGATAAATAAAAAAAAGCAATGAAGAAAGCACTCCTGATTTTATTAAGCCTGTATTCCACTGTAATATTGGCAAATAATGACCTTAAGCCTTACCACACAAACGCAACGGAAACAAAAAATCCGGAATTACCCAAAATACCTACGCAGGAAATTGAAGATAAGAAGGCGATCCTGGCGGTAATCGATACCTATATTAAAGGGCTGCGAACCGGCCGTGTAGACCTTTTGCAGAAATGCTTCCATAAGGATGCGATTATGTTCGGTTATTCTATTCAAAACAAGATAACTGAAGGTAGCGTACAGCATCTTTATGACATCATTGAAAAACATGGTGCACTAGCAAAAGTTACCTCAAAAAATAGTGTCTTAAATCAAACTTCCAACACTGCCTCAGTCCTGGCGGAACTTAAAACCACCGCACCTCATGAAAACTCTACCGATTACTTATCGCTGATGAAGATAAATGGTGAATGGAAGATCATTTCTAAAGTATACCACTTATCATACGCAAATTAAATCGAAGTACATAAAGATTATGGAAACGAAAAGCTACCAATGGACAGATGCATTAACCCTGGAAAAGTTAGATAAGATGGAAATTCTTACAATGATTGATATCTACATCGCAGGATTGCGATTGGGCCGCATCGATTTGTTAAAACAAACTTTTCATGAAAGTGCAATCATGTATGGGTTTTCGGCAGAAGATAAAATAAGCGAAGGGAGCATTCAACGCCTGTATGACATTATAGAGAAAAATGGCCCCCTGGCAAATGTCACTTCCGAAAACAGTGTCCTGCATCAAACCCCCAATACTGCTTTAGTACTTGCTGAACTGAAAAACACTTCGCCGAATCAAAACTCTACCGATCACTTATCACTGATGAAGATCAATGGTTGGTGGAAAATTGTATCTAAGGTATATCACTTATCTAACGCAAATTAATCGAAACAAATAAAATAACTGTTTGATCGCTTCAAGCGATGTTAATCATAAACTTTTAAAACTTTATAATAATGCAAAACACTGAAAATGTTAATTCAATCGCTGATTATGATGCAATTCTTAATGTAGCACAAGTATATGTTGATGGCTTAAAAATAGGTGACGTAGAGCAACTGAAACAAACTTTTCATCCCGATGGTCTGATGGCGGGCACTATGCCGGATGGAAAGTTAACAACAAAGCTTCAATTTCTCTTTGACTTTACCGCGGAAAACGGACCAGCGCCAGAAGTTAAATCCCATATTAGCATATTACATAAAGCAGAAACAGCGGCTGTTGTACTGGTGGAACTGGAAAATCTACAAGGAGGGGTAGGTTCTACTGATTATCTTTCCATGTTGCTGGTTGATGGTGAGTGGAAGATAATATCTAAAGCGTTCAACCTTTATTGGGTGAATATGGATAAGGTATGTTGATTAGTATCTTAAGTCGATTACTTTACTTATCCACATTCGACGCTTTGATGAAAGAAGGCTGAATTTAAGCCTTCTTTCATCGTTTTTAGATAACTCAATTCCGATATCCTTATGTCTTTTTAGAGGTTTTAACACAGTAAATCAACAAGTATTGGATCTAAATCAAATACTAATAAATGTATCTGAACACGTTAAATTGATTTTTAAACTACATTCAGACAGATCTTTCTTTTATCACAACTTTCAGCACGCTGTTCTTATGGTGGAGAAATCTAAAGAACTAGCCGTGCATGGGAAGCTAAATGAGCACGGTAGTTTTGTTCTTGAAACGGCATTGTGGTTTTACAATATCTCCCATCTTTTTGACGGTAACTATACCGGAGTTGCAGTATTGGCTGCTGATTTTCTGAAATTACAGGGAGTCGGCTACGAATTAACGCGGGAAGTTTGTTTATTGATTATGTCGATGCGGGATCGGAGTAGCTCGGGCTTTATTGAAGCTATCATGTATGATGCTACATCTTTTGATTTGGCAGATCCGGCATTTCTGGTCCGTAACGATCAGCTGAGACTTGAAAAAGTGGCTTTAGGGCAACATTTTAACAGAGACGAGATATGGCAACAGGAATTAATCATGCTAATGGAATCTCACAGATTTTACACAAGTTACGCCGTATCGACCTGGGATGAGGGCAAAAGACGCAACCTAAACGTTATCAAAGAAAAACTAAGAACGATCCAACGAAATATAGACAGTTAGGACTGAAGGCGCCCGAAATTAGCGCGACAGTCTTTCAGTAGGGAATTACAACAAATAAAAAAGGACAAAGTAGGTTTCCCTGCTTTGTCCCTCTCTGTGAACCGGATTGGATTCGAACCAATGACCTGCTGCTTAGAAGGCGTCTGCCCATTGGTGTTAATTTCTCTATCTTATTGTTTGTAGCGTTATTAATAATTAATTTTTTATTTTATTCGTTTTGTTTCCTGCAGCAGGTGTTAACGTTTTCGTTAACGGTGCACTATCTCATGAAATCAAGTACAGTAAAGAGATACAAGGCTTGATGTAATTTGCCATTTAATCGCTATTCAGTTGCTTCCACAGTAAGACTTGCATAGTAATAACTAAGTGTTCCGTTATAATGGATAGGGGTTTTTCTTGCGATCTCAACCCCTTTTGAATTTAATATTACAATATGCCAGTTTGCAGAAGTTGCGTGTCTCGCACTGAGATAAGCGCCAAATCCGTTTTGAATTTTAGCCTTACGAGTAAATGTCCCTGTCCCAGAAATCGTCCAATCGTATTTCTCCTTCGAGTTTCCTGCAAGGTCAGCCTCACTATATGTGGCATCTAAAAACGGTTCATCAGCGTTGGATTCGATAACGTAGGTGACATCTAACAAATTTGGCCTTGTCTGTTCTTTATCGCTACACGCTATGAGGAGGAAAAAAATAGATGTCAAAATAATGGGGAATCGCTTCATGGTAGACATATTTGAGGTTTCGGTTAATTCGATGTTAATGTTTTGAAATTCACATCTTTGTGGTATTTATACTCACTGAATACTCACTACGCACAAAAACTGCGTAAAGTCGCGTTTATTTTAAACCATTCACCACATAAATTCCATTGCAATCTGAATCCATTACTGTTATGAAAAGAAAGAAAAAGACCAAAAAGAAGGAGAAATTTGTCATTGTTTCGGTAGCCGACGTTTTACGTCATCTTCAACAGCTTCGTCAAACTCGGTGATTAGCTTCGCGGTGTCCTTATCGATAAAATGTTTCAAAGGTTTACCGCTGTAAGTTGAGCTGATTTCACCCAGACTTTTAACTAAACCAATATTTATCTTTTTTAACACCTCAACTGTTGACTCAAGGGCCAATATTCTGGTCACCAAATGACTGTCGGTAGCTTCAATGAGCACCACACCTTCAAGCTCGTTTCCGAATTCTTTGAGAAATATATCGATGAAGTTTTGACTAATCGGCTTTGCTCCCGATAGCATTTTCGATATGTATCCGGGGGTTACGTTAGTAACCTTCGCGACTTTCTCCTTAGTAATCCTTTTGGATTTTAAAATTCTTAACGACTTCTCGAGGTCAAAACCCTGGTTCATTTATTTAGAAGGTTATTTCTTTAGATAAATTCTATATTTTATACTTTATTGTACTTATTGTACTTTTAATACTTTCTTGTACTTATCTTTGACTTGTCAATGCAAAACTACATGTCAAATGTAATTGCAAACAAGGGTAAAAATACTGATAAGATGCGACAAGTAGAAATACGGAATCAAAAGCGAATTGAGGAGATCAGAGAGATCCGGGCATTATTACTACCTGGTGATCTTGTGAAGATCCAGGAAAAGTCTGGAAGGAGCTACAGGGCTGTTCACGATACGCTAAACGAAAAACACACATTGTTTTCTAAGGCGGTCATCGATGCATCCTGGCAGTATCTGATAGAGCAAGGACGTATAAAAGCTAAAGAAGATGTCCAACCTACAGCAACTCATTGAACGGATTAAGCAGATCGGCGCTCTAGGTGCTTACGTTCATGAAGAATCTACAAAACTGATGAAAGAGCTGGAGCAGTTCTCTGCTCCGCTCCCCGAGAGGGGGAGTAAGAAGAAAGGAAATCTTACAAATGCGGAGATAGGGAAGTACATAGCCAATCGGCTGAAGCAGATAAAGTCTTAAGTCACCCACTACAAACATAGACCATGAAAAGCGAGAAGCTCAACTTCGTAGTGTTCGATGGAAAGTTTACCGTGATCACTGGTATTACTGCTAGCTATAATGCCGCTCGTCGTGTAGACTTTCCAGGTGGTGGCGCAATGGATGCTTATGAATTGGTAATGGTGGTTAGTGAGCGGAGTGATTTCGGTGACAGTGAAGAAGTGTGGAGAATAAACATGAATTAAAATCCCAATAATATGACCAACTCGCAAATCAAGCAGCAGCACGAAAAGTGTGCGCGAATTATAGGTCTGTCTATCCAGGCCAAAACAAAAGCAAACAAGTACCTGGCCGAGGTGAATCGCCTCACTGCCCTGGGAACATCTAATAATGCTATCGGTGAATCCATCTGGCAGCTGAGATCTTCGCACCGGTATTGGATGCGGATATATGAGAGGTTGAAGGCTTATTACCGTAAGCAGATGCAGCAGATCATCGGTGAGGATTATGTTCACGTAAACTCACTGTCTACACTATGACTATTGTTTACGTTCTTTTTGGAGCAATTATATATTTCGTCATCCTGTCACTATTAGGAGCCTGGCTTCGCCTTAAATCTGGTACCAATGATCATCGCATTATCAATTATAAAAATCGTAATCGCCATCGGCGCAGGTAAGTTATTTGTGATGTGGATAGACCGCACACAGGGAGGCATTTCATAGGTATAGGGAAATAGGTAAACCCAGGACGTGATCTCACATCCTGGTATTCTTAAAGAGTTTATTTGAGGGTAACAATGGACTAAAACCTGGCGCCGTTTCCGGTGCTGGTTCTATCTGGAAATAAATCATTTCAACATATTAGGAGCATCTCCCCGGGTGGCGCGGGTATCGGCCAAAAGTTCTTTTCGCATTTATAATCATGATACGTCCGAGGTGCTCTTATTTTTTTGTGGGTTAGTAGGTAACTCGGTAAGGTAGCGGAAGTTTGGGGTTTCTTCCGTGAGACGCGTCTGCAGGGACGTGCTGTGTGCAACTCCGGCACCGAGTACGACTTCATTTATAGACGCAGAACAATGATGATTCGTCCGGCAAGGTGGGACCCAATCGGACACAAAGAGTATGAGCTTGTCGGGTGGCTACCCGAGCATGCCGGTGACAAGCCGGCACCTAATTCCGTAGCTCAGTTGGTCAGAGCAATACACTTTTAATGTATGGGTCCTGGGTTCGAGTCCCAGCGGGATCACAGTTGTTTTTTAAGAATGGTTTTCCATAAGCCAAGACATCCGGTATCAAACTCCTGCACTCGGTCCGGACCGAGCCGATAAAAAGGGAGACACGCAGGTATCAGCTAACAATTTTCAGTCATGAAAAAGTAACTAAATGTCGTTCCACGGACATAGAAAGATTTAGTATCAAGTTGTAAGACCCTCTATCATCAACGGGTGGAGGGTCTAAATACCAAAACAAATGAAAGCAGATAAACAAACTTTAATAAGCATGCTCAGTGATCTGATCGACAACAGCAACTCTCCGCAGGCATTGAAAGCCTGTCAGGTGCTTGTTCACGATTCTGTGTGGACCAGGTTCGCAGATGATAATCTTGCGAAGAAGATGAAGGGTGCGATCAGTAATAAGCTAGCATTGCTATCCATAAAGGGCCGCTAAGATTAGCGGCCGTATCATAATAAAAATTCTAATACCTCAAATATATGGACGAAGTAGTAATAAACATACGACCAGCGGTGCGGGGTGAAATTAAATCCCTGATTGCTATCGCAGGTGAAACCGGAAGCGGTAAGACTTACACAGCGCTCAAAATAGCAAGGGGTATGGTGGATAAACCATCCGAAATAGGGCTGCTTGATACGGAAGCGCAAAGAGGATCTCACTATGCAGATATTCTCGACGGGCCATTTATGATAGGGGATCTCGTCCCACCGTTTTCGCCTGCTCGATATAGATCTGCAATAAAGCAATTTCAAAAGGCTGGGATAAAAGTATTAGTAATGGATTCGGGCTCCCATGAGTGGGAAGGAGAGGGCGGCTGTGATGATATAGCTAATGCCCCTTTGGCATTGGGAAAAAAGATGGCTAATTGGGTTGGCGCAAAAAGAGAGCATAAAGGGTTTATGAATACTCTGTTATACTGTGATATGCACCTGATAATATGTTTGCGCGCCAGAGAAAAGACAGACTTCAAAGATCCGAATAAACCGGTATCTATTGGAGTGCAACCAATATGTGAGAAAAACTTCATGTTCGAAATGACCTGCAGTATGTTAATGAGCAATGCAGGTAAGTCACAAAAGTTTCTCAAGATGCCAGAATTTCTACGTCCTGCTTTCGGCTCGGGTAATGATTACCTAACCCAAGAAACAGGAAGAAAGCTCATGGAGTGGATTAGGAGTGGAGAGAAAGAAGATCCTGTAATCACGAAGATCAAGTCCGAAATGTTGATGGCCTGCGAATTCGGTCTTGCCGGTGTTATCGCGATCTGGAATACACTCACTCCCAAACAGAAGAAGATACTGGAGCCGCACAAAAATATGTGCAAGGAGTCTGCTGAAGAGTATGAGCGACAGGCGAAACAGGCAGATGAAACGCCCCAGGATACATTAGCCCGTGAACAGCAGGAGAAAGGTACCAGTAAAATTGAATTGCCATGAGAGAAAGCATGTACCGGGATTATACCCCTGAGGAGTACCAGGAACTATTCAGCAACTTCTTGGTTGATAGCTGGAGCTATTCTAAGGTCACCAGCTTTGCAAGAAATGAGAAGGCCTTCGAGATGCAGTACATATATGGCCTGTACTCGAAGAGTAGCGCTACGACCATCGCAGGTAACGCCTATCACGCAGCCCTCCAATATTACTTCACAAAGAAACAGGAAGGCATTACGCTGGACCTTGTCGAATTGCAGCTGTGCGCATACGCCTACATTGATAATGTCGATGCAAACAGGTGGAAGATCCAGAAGACCACACCTACGGTCGAGACCTGCATCAAGAAGGCAAGTGACACTGTGACCGCACTGTTATCAAACTTTGTAGCAGAGAAGGGTATCTACGAAGACGATATCGAGGAGATCTTGGAAGTGGAGGTAAGTTGTGAAGAGTTTCTGATAGTAAACGGTGTAGACATTCCTCTTCCGTGCCACGCTAAGATAGATTTGATAGTCAAAACGAAGAGAGGTACGATCGCTGTTGTTGATCATAAATCCCGCAGCAAATTTACTTCGGACGAAGAGATGGAGCTGGCAATAGGGGTACAGGCAATCACCTATGTGAAATGCCAGGAAGCCAGAACCCAAGTACAGGTGGATGAGGTATGGTTCGTAGAGAATAAGTATTCTAGTAATAGAGGTGATTCCTCGCAGCTGAACAAGTTCACGGTTAACATAGATTACAATAGCCGGCGTATCTATGAAGCGCTTCTTTATGAACCATTGAAGCGTACGATTGAGGCTGTAACTAACCCAGATTACGTTTTCCTCATAAATGATTCTGATAATTTAGTTGACAAGGCTGAGTTATACAACTTCTGGGCTCGCACAATGATAAGTGAAGTAGAAGATTTTAATGTTGAACAATCCAAAAAGGAACTGGTCTCTAAGCGCCTTAAGAAAATTCGTGATTCCTCCCTGACGGTAGTTTCTCCCACTGTTATAAGGCAGTTCAAAGCGAACGCTGACAAATTCATTCAATACGACTTATCTGATAAGAACATGTCACAGCAAGAAAAAATTGAGCACGTCCTACGTAGCTTCAAAGTAATCGCTGAGTGTGCACACACATTCGAAGGGTATTCCAGTAATACCTATCTGTTGGCTATATCTGCCGGCGTTAAAGTTTCCTCAGTATATAGTTACAGGTTGGATCTGGCTAATGCACTGAACGTACCTACGGTTCGTTTTTCGAAGGAATTGGTAATACATGATGGTAAATCCTACTTATCGGTAGAAATAGCTAAAAGAAGGGAACAAGACCTGTTATTTAATCCGGATGATCTGGTAGATCAGAAGATCCCGATAGGTAAAGATAATTTTGGTAACACGATTGTATGGGACCTCAATAACCACTCTACTCCTCACTCGCTTATTTGTGGTGCAACGGGTTCCGGTAAATCAGTATGTGTTCGCTCTATCATTGAGTATGCTATCCTCGCAGGAATTAAGAACATAATCATTTTAGATCCTAAATACGAATTCAGAAAGTACAAGGAACGTGGTATCAGGGTGGTAAATGACATTGATGCGATAGAGCAGACCATGATAAAGCTTTGCACTCGTATGGAAGAGTTAGTGAGGAATGAGGAAGAAGAGAGAACCTTAGTCGTGTTTGACGAGTTCGCGGATGCTGTTGCTAATTCCCGTACCGGTAATGCGTTGAAGGTGTATGAGGATGTTGAGGTTGGACCAGATAAGAACGGGTTGCCTGTAATAGTAAAGAAGCATGTCAGAACGGATAAACCGCTGGAAGAGAATCTTCGCATTCTTCTGCAGAAGGGGCGTTCTGTCGGGTTCCGGATCGTAGCTGCTACGCAGCGCGCCTCTGTCAAGGTGATTACGGGGGACGCGAAGGTTAACTTCCCGGTTCAGATATGTTTTCGCGTTCCAAAAGCTACCGACTCACAGGTGGTGTTAGATGAACCAGGTGCAGAAGGTTTGGCCGGCATGGGAGATGGTCTTATCAAATCTCCCGAATACAATCAGGTTGTTCGCTTCCAGGCCTACTACAAGGCGTAATACATGGCTACCACTTATGTCATATCCAAAGATCAGTACAGCAATTTTCACACCGGCGGTAAACCGGTATTATACGCCAAAGCTACGGAGCCGGTCACCTTAGTTGCTGAACATGGGGAAGTCTGGATAGTAGAGCGAAAGGACAGTGTGAGGTTCCCTATTTTAAAACAAAACATTATCGAACTGAAAAATGATTCCAATGCGAAAAGTTAAATACAGGGTATTCATACCGCAAAAATACGAGTTGGTGGATGGCGGTTGCAAGCGGCAGCTTATACCTGGTACGGGGGTATATAATCAGTTTGAAGGTGTGTTCCATCAATGGGCGTCCGGCTTGGAAGAAGTTGTAGGTAATGGAGTAGGGATGTTTACCTATGGCATAGTAGAGAGTTCAGACGGTGCCATTCATGAGGTGTTACCAGCAGATATACAATTCGTCGAACCAACAATATTATAATATGGGAAGAAAAAAATTCATGAAAGTAGATGTAAAGCTGCCATCCGCGTATACGTTACGCCGATTGGAGCTACTCGAGGAGAGCAAACTGGCCCCGAAAGCAATAGAGATTAAGGGAGGCGCTTTGAAGGATAGCATGTTCTGCCACTACGAGTATGACCATACTGTGGCTGCCAACACTACTGATAACATCAAGCGCAAAAGCCAGGTGCCTGTGCATGATGACATGATAAACACATTCAAGGATTTGAATGTCCATCTGGCCCTGATCTGCGAAGAGATTCGCCCGGAAGAGATCATTGATATTGACAAACTGCCCGAAATGAAGCCTGATACAGACGATCAGGACCAGGATCCGTTAGCGCTTAAACTCTCTAAGTTCAGTGTCTGCGCCTTCAAAATAGTAGGCAATGGAGAAAACGAGGGCGTTGTCCTAACAGGTCAGAAGGTACTAAGCACTTTAGAAAGTGTGAAGCTGGAAACACCGGTGGTCAAATGGCAGAGCAACTATCATTTTGCGAATGAATTGCATGTAGCTGTATTTAACGTGGTAGAGGAGATCGAGCAGTATATGGAAGGTAAACAGGCACCACCAAGACAACAAGAACTACAGTTTGGTGATGGGGAGAAAGGAGAGGAGGAGCAAATCGATTTTTAGACGGATGCTGGTATGGCCGAGTGGCTAGGCACCTGATTGCAAATCAGGATACAGGGGTTCGACTCCCTTTACCGGCTCAATATAATTACAGAAGCAGGTTATGCAGATAATAGAGCATCCAACAGAGTTTCTCGTCACATTTCCATTTGATAAGTGGTTTAAAAGGAACATGGCAGCCGTTAAATCTATGCCGGAGTATAAGTATGATCGTGAGAAAAAGGTATGGCATGTGCCTGCTTATGCGAGATCAGCTGTTTACGAGTTAAGGGAGACACATAGGGCAAAGATTATGCTCGCTCAGAGGATGACGCCTGAACAGCTGGGGGAAATACTGCCGATGCCGGAGCTTACTATTCAACTTCCTATCAATGCCACTTTACGTCCATATCAGGGACAGGGAGTCGCTCAGAATATGGTATTTGGTAGTAGTTTGAATGGCGATGAACCTGGATTGGGAAAAACAATCCAAAGCATCGGTACCGTGATCGGTCTTAATGCGTTCCCTTGCCTTGTAATATGTCCATCATCCCTGAAACTGAACTGGAAAAAGGAATGGATGAAGTTTGCTGATAAGAAGGCTCTAATCCTTTGTGATAAGACAAAAACGTCCTGGCATCAGTATTATAATAAGGGAATGATTGATGTGTTTATTGTAAACTACGAGAGTCTAAAAAAGTTCTTTGTTCTTTCAGAACCTGCCAAAAAGAAGGAGGGAGAAGCTAAACGTACTGGATTACAAAGCAGCGATTATGTAATGAGGGATACTATAAACCTATTTTCCTCTGTGATAGTAGATGAGAGCCATCGGTGCAAAAATGCGACTACGGTAACGAGTAAACTAACCCTTCGAATTACCCACAAGAAAAAGCATGTATTTGCTTTGTCAGGTACGCCAGTGGTCAACAAGCCATCGGACCTATGGCCGCAACTGGCTATTATCAATAAACTACACCTTTTCGGTGGAAAGAAGATTTTCTTGGAGAGATATTGTGAGGGGGGCAACGGCGCTAACAACCTAAAAGAACTGAATTATCTTCTTCGTAAGCATTGCTTTTTTCGTCGGGAAAAGAAAGAAGTGCTTACTGATCTGCCAGACAAACAGCGTCAACTGATACAGTGTGATATTACCACCAGGAAAGAATACGATGCTGCGGTTCGTGACTTTTCGAGCTATCTCAAAAGTAATGGCTGCAGCGATGCGGATGTTGCAAGGAAGATGAAAGGGGAGATAATGGTTAAGATAGGTGTTCTTCGGCAGATATCAGCCAGAGGTAAGCTAAATGAGGTAAAAGAGTTTGTAGAAGATATTTTGGCTGCCGGTGAAAAGATAATTCTGTTTTGCAACCTGCTTTATATAGTCGCTGAACTTAAAAAAATGTTTCCGGGTGCTATGACAATTACCGGGGATGATTCTGATCAAGCAAAACAGGCAGCAGTAGAAAGGTTTCAGTCCGATCCAAAGTGCCAGGTCGGTATTTTAAATATCAAGGCTGGTGGTGTTGGGCATACACTTACCGCTAGTTCTCGGGTTGGATTTGTTGAGTTTCCCTGGCATCCTGCAGATTGTATTCAGTGTGAAGATCGTTGCCATCGTTATGGTCAAAAGGATAGTGTTATGGCTACATACTTTCTCGGCAAGGATACGATAGATGAGCGACTTTTTGAGATTATCATTGAGAAAATGGAAATAGTTAACGCTGTTACCGGCTCAGAGGATCAAATGCAAATGGAAGTAGTTAGCAAGATCATCGATCTGTTTAATATTTAGAAGTCAACAATGGGTAGGAGAGCAGAACCAGGTATAAGATATTACACGATGGAATGTAACCACATTCGCAACGCGAAGGTGCGGCTCCTCTTCAACGAATTTCAGGAGACAGGATATTGGATTTGGCAATGTATACTATCGGCAGCTTACGAAGGAAAAGGATACTATTTCAACTGTAATGAGAAAGATGCATTGGAATTATTTGCCTCAGAGGTTTGCAAAAAGCGGGTCTCTCAGGTGGAGGAAGTTATCTCTGGGTGTGTTAGACGTTCCCTTTTTGATAAGGGGGTTTTTGATTCGTTCGGAGTATTGACCAGTGCTGAAATGCAGGAAGTATATCTCGCCGCCACTGCGGAACGCCGGCGTAAAGGAACAATAGTAGAAATGAATGCAGATTACCTGCTAGTTGAAGTGAATCATCAGGATGGGAAAAGATGGGAAAACGTTTTGTTTGTTGGAGAAAAAACTATTCTTCCGTGGAACAATCAGGATATTCCACGGAAGAAACAGAATGATCCACAGAACAATCCTCAAAGTAAAGTAAAGGAAAGTAAAGAAAAAGAAACTATAGCCGAAACACCGGTGATTACACCGGCACCACCTGCGGTGGTTAGCCCTGATCCTGTTAAAGATCTCCAGAAGGAATATGAGCAGGTATTAAAAACGAAGGAGGGTATTTACCGCTTTATCCGTGATCATTATCCTGAATTCATTCAGCCCTATGCAGACTTCTGGAATGTATTTGCGAAAGAGTATTCTCTTCCGCAGGTCACTAAGATCACGAAGAAACGTAGGCAGCACTTCAATGTCAGGATCAAAGAGAAGGAATTTAATTTTCCTGCAATCCTTAAAAAAGCGAAGACATCCCAGTTTCTTCTGACCGGTAGTTGGTTTGGATTTGACTGGCTTATACAGAACGATTCGAATTACCTGAAAGTAGTTGAAGGTAATTATGACAATCAAAAAAAAGAAACACAGAGCAATGCAGAATCAGAATCAGAAAAGTATCTCAAAAAAAGAGCAGCATTTGAGAACCAGACCAGACTCAGGGCGTCGGACTGATATCTCAACGTTGATGTATGGCAAGATACCTCCGCAGGCAAAGGAGATGGAGGAGGCGGTACTGGGTGCTTGCATGCTGGAGCGTGGCGCCGCAGATATACTGTCGGATATCCTGAAGCCTGAGTGCTTCTATGTAGAGGCTCATCAGACAGTATTTAGAGCTATTCTACAGTTAACTGCTGACTTTCAACCTATCGATATTCTGACGGTGGTAGAGTATCTGCGTAAGGTTGGTGAGTTGGAGATCACCGGTGGTCCGTACTTCATTACCAAGCTGACAAACAAAGTAGTATCGGCGGCCAATATTGAGGCACATGCCCGCATCATTCTTCAGAAGCACATCGCGCGGGAACTGATCAGGATAGGTGGTGAGATTGTAAATGATGGGTTTGAAGATACCGGCGACGTATTCGATATGCTGGACCGCGCGGAGGCTCAATTGTTCAACCTTACGACAGGGCATGTGAAAAAGGATTTCAAACCCCTGAAGGTTGAATATGATAAGACGATTAAGGTGATCATGGAGCGCATGCTCACGAAGCAGGACATTACCGGTGTGCCATCTGGCTTTCCATCATTGGACAAGGTGACACATGGCTGGCAGGATACGGATCTTATAATCATCGCAGCCAGGCCATCAGTGGGTAAGACCGCCTTCGCCTTGAACCTCGCCAGGAATGCCGCTATTAACGATATCAGGCCTACGAGTGCTGCAGTGTTCTGTCTGGAGATGTCTGCTGGTCAACTGGTGTTCAGGATTATAGCTGCGGAAAGTGATGTGAAGTTGGATTACTTGGTACGGGGTAAGATTGAAGAATGGGAGCTTACCAAAGTGCGTAATGCCTGTGAAATCACAGCACTTCAGGAACGTGTATTTATAGATGACACTCCTGGGCTGAACATATTTGAGCTGCGCGCCAAAGCCCGCAGGCTGGTTCAGAAGCATGGTGTTGGCGTGATCATTATTGACTACCTCCAGTTGATGACAGCACACGGAGATGGTAACCGTGAACAGCAAGTGAGCTCTATATCTCGAAGTCTCAAAGCATTAGCGAAGGAGCTGCATGTACCTGTTATTGCTCTTTCTCAGTTGAGCCGTGATGTTGAGAAGCGGAAAGGATCTGCTCAATTAAGTGATCTGCGTGAATCCGGAGCTATTGAACAGGATGCTGATATGGTAGCGTTTTTATCAAGGCCTGATTACCAGCTGGAGGTGGAGGAGGCAGATCCTGCGACTCGTGGTATGGTAGATGTGAAGATCGCGAAACATCGTAATGGTAAGCTCGCAACTATTCCACTGGAGGTGGATCTGGAGAAACAAAAATTCAAAGATCCGATGATAGCAATGGATGATCGGAGGCAGATGACATTCGTGAGTAAGCAAGACAATAAATATACACTGGAACTTCCACCGGAACCAGCAATTGATGACAGTGATGATCTTCCTTTCTGATGCGGCGCGCATCCATGCCACTGGACCAGCTGAAGAAGTCAGCCTGCGCGTCACTGAATCAACAGGTATTTGAGGAGATAGAGGGTAAACCGAAACCTAAGAAGTCTAAGTATGGTAATTCAAAGACGGAAGTTAACGGCATCGCCTTCGACAGCGCGAAAGAGGCTAATAGATACACGAAACTACTCTTACTCCTGAAGGTTGGTCAAATTGGATTATTGCGGCTGCAGGTGCCATATGAACTAAATCCTGGTGGTACACACTCGCTGATTTATATAGCTGACTTCGTGTATGTCGACGTTGCTACCAGCCAGGAAGTAGTGGAAGATGCGAAGGGACACCGGACCAGGGAATACATCAAAAAGCGCCGGCTGATGAAGAAGGTACACGGGGTAACCATTAAAGAGACTTGACCAATGAATAAAGTACATGCATCACTATTTACCGGTTTCGGTGGTTTTGATCTTGCAGCAGAATGGATGGGGATACGAACACCGGAGACTTGCAAAAGATAGACCAACGAAGGAAACGTGCGAAGGAGAAGAAGATAAACGGGAATGGGTTCGGCCCAACATTAGCCGAACTGGCTCAGAGAGGACTGCTTCCTACACCAACTGCAAGGGAATACAGGGGGGGGCATGCGGAGAATTCAGCCGCATTCAGAAAGAGAATGGAGCAGCCAAGAGGAGTGCCACTGACAGAATTTATTCAAAGAATCAACAATGGGGAACCTTCCCTACTCAACCCGGGATTTGTGGAAGAGATGATGGGATTCCCAATCGGGTTCACCGCCTTGAGGGATTAGGTAATGCTGTAGTGCCACAAGTAGTACTGCAGATATTCAAGGCCATAGAAGCCTACGATAAATTAAACGAACAGTGATCAAAGAGCTGGACAAGCTCGTAAACAGCAAACAATGAACTATCAGGAATTTATCGAAAATAAAATCATACATACGCCAGACACCGGATTTGTGGTACCGGACAGTGAACTGCACGAATCTAATCTTCCGCACCAGCGGGACATTATCAAATGGGGGGCAAACGGCGGGCGCCGGGCGATATTTGCCAGCTTCGGATTGGGTAAAACTCAGATGCAGCTAGAACTGGCCAGGATTATTTTGAAAAAGGACAGTGAAGCAATACCGGAAGTTCGAGGCAAGGGATTGATAGTATGCCCCCTGGGTGTAAGACAGGAATTTAAGAAGGACGCCAGCCGGCTTGGATTCGAAATAGAGTATTGCCGTACCATGACAGAGGTGCTGAAAAGCAAATGTAATGTGATCATTACTAATTATGAGCGGGTGCGTGATGGAGATATAGATCCGTCATATTTCAGTTTTGCCAGCTTGGATGAAGCTTCCTGTTTACGCAGTTATGGCTCCAAAACTTATCAGGAATTCCTGAATAAATTCAAAGACGTTCCATTCCGCTATGTGTGCACAGCTACCCCATCTCCGAATAAATACAAAGAACTGATCCATTATGCCGGCTTCCTGGGAATAATGGATACAGGTCAGGCCTTGACCCGCTGGTTTAAACGGGATAGTACAAAAGCTAATAACCTTACACTGTATGAACACAAAGCGCGGGAGTTCTGGCTGTGGGTGGCATCGTGGGCTATTTTCATTACCAGGCCATCGGATCTAGGCTATTCTGATGATGGCTACGATTTACCGCCCCTGCAGGTGATCTGGCACCAAGTAGATATTGAAGAAAAGGGAATACAAGTAGATCGTGATGGGCAGGTGCAGGCTTTCCGGGAAGATGCTATGGATCTCCGCTCTGCAAGCAAGGAGAAGCGGGAAAGCATCCAGCATAGACTGGATAAGGCTGTCGAGATAATGAACGCTGCGCCTGCGTCCGATCATTGGATACTTTGGCATGATCTAGAAGCAGAAAGGCAGGCCATAGAGGCATCATTCCATTACTCACCTGAACTGGCCAGTGTATATGGCTCGCAGGATGCAGATACCAAAGAGGCGCTCCTTACCGGCTTTGCTGCTGGTGAATACCGGGTATTAGCAACAAAGAAAATTATAGCAGGTCAAGGAGGCAACTACCAGCACCATTGTCATAAGGAGATATTCCTGGGAATTGACGAAAAGTTCAATGACTTCATTCAGTCGATACACCGCGTATACCGCTATCAACAAAAGCATAGTTGCGAGATACACATTATCTATACAAATGCTGAAGAAAAAATACGGCAGGATCTGGAGGCCAAATGGTCACGTCACCATGAGCTGGTAGATCAGATGACCGGCATTATAAAGGAATATGGACTCAACCATGCCAGTACGCTGGGAGAACTGAAGAGAACAATAGGCATTACCCGGCAGGTGGTAACAGGACAGTGCTTTACGGCAATTAACAATGATAACATTCCTGAAGTTCGGTCAATGAAGTCGGACTCGATTGGCTTAGTGCTAACTAGTATTCCGTTCAGCAATCATTATGAATATACGCCGAGCTATTTGGACTTTGGTCATACTGACAATGACGAACACTTCTTTGAGCAGATGAATTTTCTGACACCGGAGCTGCACCGGGTTTTAATGCCTGGCCGACTGGCTGCTATCCATGTCAAAGACAGGATCCTGTTCGGCAATGTTACCGGTACCGGCATGCCTTCAGTCAATCCTTTCCACGCAAAGACCATCTTTCATTATATGGAGCATGGATTCATCTTCATGGGGATGATCACCATCGAAACCGACGTAGTAAGGGAGAACAATCAGACATATCGCCTCGGTTGGACAGAGCAATGCAAAGACGGTAGCAAGATGGGCGTTGGATGTCCTGAATACCTGCTGTTGTTTCGCAAGCTGCCATCTGATACCAGCAATGCGTATGCAGATATCCCAGTTATGAAGTCAAAGGATGACTATACTCGCGGTCAGTGGCAGATAGACGCACGTGCGAAATGGAATAGTTCTGGCAATACGCTGCTATTACCCGATGAGATCAGCCGGATGACAGTACCACAGGTAAATGATCAGTTTTCAGCCTTCTTTGACAATTGCGTCTACGACTATGGTATGCATACAGACGTGGCGCATAGAATGGAAGCAGCGAGCAAACTACCTGCAACCTTCGAAACATTACGAGTACCTGCGCGTTCAGAATACGTATGGGATGATATCCTCCGCATGCGTACTCTGAACGGCAAGCAAACGCAATCCCGCGAGCAAAACCACATATGCCCCTTCCAGTTAGATATAGTGGATCGTGCGATCACCCGATGGAGTAACCTGAATGATCTCATACTGGATCCTTTCGGTGGACTCATGAGCGTGCCTTACCGCGCCATTGAATTAGGGCGCCGTGGATACGGTATAGAGCTGAACACCGACTACTGGAAATTTGGCGTGGGCTATTGCCGCTCCGTGGAGCAAAAAGCTAAAGCGCCGACGCTATTTGATTTTAAATAACGTAGTGTCTCAGCACGAACTGGACAGCAATAATCAGTTGGCAGGGGATTTCAACATACAAAGATACCCTGCCAATTACGAAATGAAATTTCATAACTGTTGATTTAAAGTTAAAAAATGTTGTAATGAGAAAATTTCCAATACCGATCTGTACTAATATCAATTCTTTCCTGAAGGATACGATATAGAAGATATATCATATTACGTTTTCCAGCTTTCTCTCTTGCGAGTACCTATTGCTCTTTATACAGCAAAGGATGTATGTTCCTATGAAGGAGAACGCAAAAGTAAATAGTAATTACCAAATCTCAAAAAATATGCGTGAAAGTAAGATAGAATGGACGGATCACACCTTTAATCACGTTTGGGGCTGTACCAAAGTTTCCGCTGGCTGTAAGAACTGTTACGCGGAGGTACTGGATAACCGGTGGAAGGGCGGTCACTGGGGACCAGGTAGCACCCGTAAAGCTATGAGTGAGGCCTACTGGAAGCAGCCTCTCAAGTGGAATGCAGCGGCAAAGAAAGCCGGTGTACCTGCGAAGGTATTTTGCGCCAGCATGGCTGACGTATTCGAGGGGCATCCAGATACATTACCTCACCTGCAGCGTTTATTCGCGTTAATTGAAAGTACTCCCTTCCTTATCTGGCAGCTGCTAACGAAGCGGCCGGAGAATATCATGCAGCTGGTCCCCGATCACTGGAAGATACAGTTTCCTGCTAATGTATGGATAGGTACGAGTGTGGAGAACCAGGAGGCCGCGGACCAGCGCATCCCAGAACTAGCGAAGATACCTGCTGTAGTTCGGTTCCTGAGTTGTGAACCGCTTCTCGGTCCGATAGAAATTGGATTCTTTGGTATGGCACCTGCTGAATGGGGGTATGGCTATTCAATGATTTATCAGCTGATACATTGGGTAATTGCTGGCGGGGAATCAGGTCATGGCGCCAGACCAATGCATCCCGATTGGGTGCGCTCCATTCGCGATCAGTGTAAAGCTGCAGAGATTCCCTTTTTAATGAAACAATGGGGAGAGTGGGCAGAAGATGGTGGTTATCCTGTAAGGGTAGGTAAAAAGTTGGCAGGGAGGTTACTTGATGGTGTGGAGTGGAATCAGTTCCCCAAGTGACGAACCGCTTCCCAGTCTTTTGAAAAACTAAGCTTTTGGTCTGAGGTGTATTTCCATCTTATTACCGCACCACCGTCATGGTGTAAATCAATAAAATAGTAATCATGTTCTCGGCCATAAGACGTATACATAATGTGCTCCAAATCTATTGTGGACGGATCATCCTGGACGATGGAAGAACTAATAACATTTGCCATTATCAAAATTTTTAGGTATCAAATATACGAATTATGAAACTAAGTGATCAATGCTGCACCGTTGAGCAGGGAAAGCGCCTGGTAGAGCTGGGTGTGGATGCAGATGCTACCTTCTGGTGGATGCCTGCAAAATCATCGGTTCACGGTGAATACATACAGTACGGATATCATAGTGACGCGATCGCACCAGCCTACAACGTGGCGGAGCTGGGGGAATTGTTGCCGGCACAAGTCTGGTACACATCATCAAGGTACAATTTCACCGGCTGGGTAAATATCTTACACATAAAGGAAAATGTTCCCAATGAAAACGACGCCGAAGAAGTGTCCTACACCTCGGGATATGGTCCTGAATTGGGCGACCGTTTCGCGATAGGACACGGCCTATCAACGGAAGCCCAAGCCCGCGCGTCACTTTTCATCTTCTTACTGGAAAACGACATCATTACCTTAAAACCTACTGAACATGCCGAAGGTAACTGTGAACCTAAATAGCCTCAGAAAGAGGCTGGTACAGGAGTATAATGCCCTGACTAGTGAAATTAACGAAGGAACAGGGAAGTGTGGATATATCGAGCTGCATACAGTGAATATCGAACGCCAAATGGATGATCTCCGTAATACCATCAGTACTATATGCTGCAGTTATATCGAAGGCTCAGAGGCGTTCGCTGATATCTCCGATGATCTACCTGAATTCGTAGACTTCAATCCAAACGATTATTAACCGGGTGCCTGCACTCACAAAACTTCAAGCTATGTATACCGAAGAACAAATTACCGAATGGAAAGAGAAAGCTGCTAAGTGGGATGACCTATCCGACCAGATCGCCGCCTGTTATGGTAAGGAAGACGAAGATGGGGATTGGGAAGAGAACGATGATCCCAATACAGATTTGTGCACTATTGGAGAAATAGCAGCCACCGCCTTCGGCTGGTTATAAATTTAAACAACCGCGCCTGCTCCGGAACCAGGTAAGAACAATGAGAAAGAAAACGCTTAAAGGCTGGGAGAAGTCTAATGTAGATATGTCAGAGTACTTAGGACTTGATCCCTGCGAAATTGACGAAGCACTCGCAAACGACATTCTCGAAACCGTTGCTTCGGAATTCACTCATAATACAGAATACGGGTATGTTGGGCAAGGTGGTGAACCGGAAGACAAAATAGACGGGATTTATTACCATATGACTGTCAGAATGGTTGGGGATAAACATTACTACCTGGGAATACTACCATCGTTTAACGGCGCAGGCAGACATGAAACTGATATATCATCCGCTTACAGGCATCATGGTCACCGATATTCTAAACCAATAAACCACCCCGGCGGGGATACGGAAGGAATCATGAAGACTGTACAAGATATCTCTTACATCGAGTATGAAGAAACAGCCCGGTTCATTCATGGTGAAATTGGCAGCTGCTCGGCAATTTCTCACGCCGTCAATGATATAATATTACCTGATGGTAGAAAGGCACAAATACAAATCACAATCACCACTGTTGAAGACGACTTCATGTAAACCAACCGGGCGCGGTACCGCAAAAATTATGAACCAAAACACACACAAGCCACACACATGTACCTGTGAGGACGTAGAGCCGGGAACATACGCGAATCAGATACTCGTTCATGCTCCGGCTCATATGCCGAAGGATAACGGCTATTGCCTGGATAAATGCATAGCAGAGGAAGTGATGATCCTTTGGCAGCTCGGTATAACGACTACCGGCTGCTGCTGTGGCCACGGTAAACCTATTGCATTCATAGGTGTAGACGATGCAGACATCCCCCGAATGAAGGCTTGGGGATACCAAGTACATTTGAATTCAACCAGGCCCGGTAATGAAGATTCGTTTGCCCCATTGGGAAAAGAACATGTGCTTGCCATCCTGCTAAATAAAGTATTGGATGGGTATTTTGCTGAAGTAAGAGCTGATTCCTTAGAATCACCAGATACGTCACTTTGCCTGGACTGCCAGATAGAGAAATGGGTACGGATAGATGAAGACGGGTGTCCTCGGTGTGATAAATGCGGCATAACTCGTATTGAAGCAAACCTTAACAACACAGATGGTAATATTTCAACTATGAACGAACAACACAGCTACCCGCACGAAGAAAGGGTTGCTGTGGAAGCTAATATGCTTTTTCATATAGTCCGGCATTATACCAACTGTTATGTTTCAGAAGAAGATGAGGAAATACAACGCGTAGCTAAAGAAGTTTTAGAAGGCCAAGCGAAGGCAATAAGGTGGTTCGCAAATAGTATTGGAATGACTCCTGAAGCCGTTGAATGTGACCTTAAACAAAACGGGTATGTCCCCGAAAAGGTGGAGAAGATCTCCCTTCTCAAACACTTCCATAACACAAAAGCATAAAAATGATAATTACATCAAAGCAACGACCGATATTATTCAGTACCGTTATGGTACTGGCCCAGAAAGGGGGGCGCAAGACAATGACCAGGAGGGTAATGAATCCGCATCCTGTGAAGGAAGATAAAATCTGGGAATGGGAAAATGTTGCCTGGATAAATGGAGGTCATAGATTCCTAACGAAAGAGTTATTCAACAGGTCGCCATATGGTAATCCAGGTGATATATTATGGGTTCGAGAGGAACATTACCGGTTCGGACACTGGGAGAAGAATGGTCTCACAAAGAAAGGCAAACAGAAATGGAAGTTCGTTGCTGATTCTGATGACGTGCGGTACTGCGATAATGCTCCCTCAGTTTACCGGGTTTCCCGAGACCTCCAATACCCTGGCAGGCCATGTACGTATAAACGCCTTGCCAGGTTCATGCCGAAGGATCTTTGCCGGACCTACCTGCGTATCACTGATATTCAGGTAGAGCGCCTGCAGGAAATCAGTGAAGAGGACGCGATAGCAGAGGGCATAGAAGGAATGGAAGTAGCCGAAGATGGTGAGCTTGTAATGAAGTGGCGAGACTACAGTAGTACCAATGGCTGGTTCTATGAACCGAGGGAGAGCTTCCGATCTCTATGGATTAAGATCAACGGATGGGAAAGCCTGCTTGCCAACCCCTGGGTGTGGGTAGTATCCTTTGAACGAATTAACAAACCAGAATAAACCCGCCGCCGGTCGGTTACCGGCAAAAGCATATGATGCGTTTTACTAAAAAACAAATAAAGTTAATTTGCTCACGGGCCTTTATAGCGCGGACTCCAGCTGTATTATCTGACTTACAGTCATTAACCAAGCTCCTGGATTCTTCGCCAGAGAAATTAAACTCTTTCATGAAGTTAGCTATAGGCGGTACAAGCTTCACCAACCAAATTAATTTAATGCCACCTACGAGTGAGATGACTGGGACCAATCCAGATGCACGTTTCGACGGCAGCGTGAATTGTCTTGAAGAGGAAGGATAATTAATTGAAAAGTACCCGGTTAACTACAGGGCCTAAAAACAGAGAACAAATGATAAAGAACAAAACAATCATCATTGTAAGCATATCCGTCTCGATTGCTGCTTTATTTTGGTCAGTTGCCGCAACGCTAGTATGCGTGAAGCAGGACAGGCAGATACAGGACCTGAAAGAGAGGGTTTCTTATTATAAGGAAAATTTATACGGCTGCTTGCAGGGGAAGCTCAGGCTTCGGGATTATAATTAGAACCATGTCCAAATCCATCAATGTCTTCGGAGGCTGGAAGGATGGTCCCTAAATACTGGTGATCAAGTTCCTGTTGAAGTAACTGTATAAACCACTGTGTCCGGTAGCCTACCATGTACACTGTTTTGTACTGTACAATGGACTGTATAATATACAGTATCTGGTAGGTTATAAGTAGATGGTCTGCAATGCGTTATGTTATTTGTGGGATAAACAAATAACATTAACTAAATCATTAACGGAAAATGCTTTAATTTGCGTAAAAGAAAAGTGCCCAGGGCTGCAACCCCAGGCACTTAAATTACAGATAATGATCAAGTATCATTTTGATAAGAGGCATTATCTGACGGAGTAGGAAGAGACTCTTCCAGAATCTCTTTTCTCCTTTAGTTTTACGCCTTCTCGGGCGTTGTTTATTAAACATCAACGTTGCTGGTAGCAGCAAGATCTTAGTAATCCGTTCTGTCTCAAAGGCTGGACGGATTTTTTCTGTTGAGTATGTAAAGTTCCGGAATTAATAGATTGGTGTGCAAAAAAGTTTCACACATTGGCCTTGATGATTTTCACTTTTACTAAGTTTCTATAATATAAGAAGTACAAATTAACAGTAAGGTAACGTCCATAAGCAAACTTTTTTTTCTGTTTTTCGGTGTTTTCGGGTGGCCTGGAGGTCGCTTACCCTGATTCGGGATAGAATAAGCTCTATTTTCGTTGTGTCAATCTGGCGCAATGGCACGATCAAAAAAAGAGCCGCCTAAAAAAGTTGGCCCTCGGCGGTATATAAAGAAGGGGGATATTCGGACAGCTAAAGAGATCCAAGATGATTTTCTCGAACAATACGAGGCATTAGGTAACATAACCCTTGCTTGTAAGAAGGCTAAAGTTCCACGCAGAACCTTTTATAATTGGATGGATGACAAAAATGAGAGCAATGCTGCTTTTATTGAAGCCTTCGAGACTTCCAACAAAATAGCTATAGGTACCCTTGAAGCAGAGTTACACAGGCGTGCTGTAACGGGTGTTAGAAAGGGGATCTTCTACAAAGGGAAGAAGGTTGCTACTGAGCTACAGCTTTCTGATACACTGCTTATGTTCCTCCTCAAAGCAAAAGCCCCTGAGAAATATAAGGATCGCGTGGCTAATGAACACAGCGGTCCAGATGGTAAGCCAATTACGCACGACGTCACTCATCACGTAATATTTACCGATAATGGTGGTTGAGCATAAGCACCACTTCAGTAGGCTTTATAAGTCAGTCTTTACCACTAAAGCCAGGTACATACATATATGGGGAGGGCGTGCCGCAGGACGCTCCCACTTCGGTACCAGGTACTTTCTCTTCTTAATAACCCAGAAAACTTATTTCCGTGGTGTCTTCCTCCGCCATGTTTTCTCAGATATACGTGATTCCCTATTTGCCGACTTCAAGGACCGGTTAGAGGAGAGCGACTTCGATGAGTCAGACTTTGAGATTAACGAGTCTAAGATGACCATTCTCTACAAGCCTACCGGTAATACCATCATCAGTAAAGGCTTTAAGAAATCGGCCGGTAATAGGTCTGCAAAGCTCAAATCCCTGGCAGGTATTACCCACGTACTGATCGAGGAAGCAGATGAGAATACTGAAGCAGATGTGAATAAGCTGGATGACTCTATCCGTACAGATAAGATAGAGAACATTCAGGTTATCTTCCTATACAACCCGCCATCGAAGAATCACTGGTTGATAAAGCGGTACTACAATCTTGTAGATACCGGTATCCTGGACGAAAAGGGAAAACCTATCCCGTATTATAGGGCAGTACCGAAGACGAACCCTGATGTTTTAATTATCCATTCTACCTACCTGGACAACATAAAGAACCTGAATGAAAAGACGATAAAGAAATACCAGGCCTATGGTGATCGCAACTCCCAGTTCTACGATGAGGAGATGTACTACGTGGATGTATGCGGTTTGGTACCAGAAGGAGCCCGTGGCAGGATCTACAGGGGGTGGAAGCATATTACCTTAGACTTCTTCCGATCGCTCCCGTATCCGTCTTATTATGGCCTGGATTTCGGCTACTCTGATGACCCTGTAGCGCTTGTTGAGATCAAAAGCCACAACAACCGTAACTTCTGGCACGAAACAATATACGAACCAGGGCTTACCAACCCGGCACTGGCTGATCTCATGCGCATACGTGGGGTAAGTAAGAAAGCCACCATTTGGGCAGATCCTGCTGAACCTAAGTCTATCCAGGAGCTAAGAGATTTAGGGTTCAATGTAGTTGCTGCAGAGAAGGGACCTGATAGCGTTCTCTTTGGAATAAAGCAGATATCGGCTATGGAAAACTATGCCACTGAGGAATCTAAAAACCTTTGGATGGAGAATGAAGAATACAAATGGAAGCTCGGTCAAGATGGAGAACCGACAAACGAACCTGTCGATAAGAAAAATCACCTCAAGGATGGTGGTCGTTATGGCATCACTGGCCATCGCCAGCTCAAACGCAAAAAGAAGATCAAGGTAGCGAAGACGGATTCTTCATCTTCGCAAAATTATTCATCTGATAAGAAAGTCAATCCGTTAGATTGGCTTTAGCAATATCAATGTGTATGTAAAAATGAATACACTTATGTATTGCGTAAGTAATTGATTTTGAATTGTTTATAATCAATACATTATCTTTGAAAAAAGATCTTGTATGTTTAATTCAGACAACCCAATAGAGCAGACTTCTGAGCTGCTGACATATGCAAGGGAACACGTAATTACCTTGCTTAAAGATCACCCTTCCGTATTTCTGATGGTCAGTTCCTCTCTCACTAAGACCATCAATCAGCTAAACTTCATGACCGGCAGACAGACACTATCCAACCAGGTAGTTGATCTTCCTCCCATTACCAACTTCATGGGAGAGGAGATCGTTTACGCAAAGAAGATTATGCCTGCGGATATGTCACCGTTGGAATCTGATCGCGCGGCATACCTCAACAAGGTACAGGCGCTGTATGATCAGATAACATCCATCGCACCAGAAGGGATTATTGCTGGCTACCCCTTACCTGAAGATCATCTCGTAATCAGGGGAGTTGCGAAACTTGTCGGCCTGGAAGACTATGAGGAAAGGGATATTGACACTGACTTCATAGAAGATATCCAGGGAGCTATCTGGAAGAGATTAGCGGCCGATGCCACCCAGGCAGAAATAGACCTTAAGCTGGCATCAAGTACCGGTATCGTCACTGCTCCAGTTGATAACGGCAATGGTGAGAGCGAAGAAGGAGATGATGACGAGGAGGAGGACGATGATGAGGAAGAAGGAGAGCAACCAGCGGCCGATGCCACCCAGGCAGAAAATAAGGGCGATATTCCTTCAACTGAACAAAATACGATCCAGTCATCCACTACCGGTAAAACCAGCCGTAAAAGAAGCTAAAACATGCAATTGCAGTTAAACGATAGTGTTGTTACCATCCCGGCCTCTCTATCCGAGTTCACACTCGGGCAGAGAATTACATTTCAGCAGGAGTATGGTAACGACCTGGATGAATGGGTACAGCGTATCATCTCAATGGAAGACGGGATAGAGAAGGAACTGGAGACAACCGAATTCCGGTTTGAACAGATGTACAGGACCTTCGCCTTTTTCGCTGGCTGCACCCCCGAAGCACTCAAAGAATGCGAGTTTGTTGACGATGTCGCCAACATCTACTATTCCTGCCTCGCTAACCTCCTAGAAAACGAGAGTAAGGTGGAGTTGCTTTCAGAATATATCTGGAAGGGTGAAACGTGGGTGATTCATCCACCGGAATTGAAGCATGGTAGTAAGATGACCTTTGGAGAATTTATTGACTCCAAGCAAATGGTAAAGGACTTGGCTGAATTAGGAAAAGGACATTGGGAGAAGATGTTGAAACTGTCTGCTATCTACCTGCGTAAAAAAGATGAGGAGTACCATGAATCGTTCTTGTACGAAGATAGTGAACGGCTGAAGCTCATGGAAGAACTGCCAATGGATATAGCAATGGCCGTAGGTTTTTTTTTGACCGCTTCAATGAATTTGTTCATCAATCATTTCCGGTCTTCTTCCCTAGTAGAGCCAAAGGAGGTGGTAAATACTCTGCTCAACACTTCGAGCGATGGGGATGGGTAAACTTCCTGAAGACCATCGCGAAGACAAAAATCTTTGATCTGCCCAACAGTGGTTTAAACAGTATAGAATGTGCCAGGATGGCGAAATGTTTTGATGTCCTGGTATATGCTTCAGAGGATAAGGAGCTGAACGAAGCGCAGCACCTGGATTACGAAGCCGAAAGAAAATAGTCACCTCTAAAATATTAAATATGAACAAAACAGTTATTCAGCAATTCAACGAGGCTTTCCAGAAAGGATTATGCATAGTAATAATGCCGGCAGCTAATATCACTGATAAGTGGTTTGAGGTCGCAAAAAATGCTTTAAAGCACGCCTCACCTGTATCTCTAGGTATCTCAGCAGATGACTTTATCAGCCTTTACGATGTCCCGAAAGAAAACTTGACGCTGATGCAGTACTCCTGCTTGCATAACAATTTGGAAAAGCAGACTGCCACTTCTCTTGACATAGACATGGATGAATACTTGGCTTTGATGCACAAAACGTCCGACCTGGGGAAAGATTGGAACAATTGCACTGAACAGTTGCACACAGATATTACAAAGCAGCTGGCAGAAGAAGCATTGGCCCAGAAGGAAAGAGACAAAGCTATCGGTGGTTTCGTTTCAATACCAGCTGAAGCATGATCGGCTACCCATTTATACAACAGTTATTTGGCAACGTCCTGAAGAAGTCGAAAGGCATCCAGGGACGTTTCCACTTCTGCCCCAAACACGGTGTGGAGATCAATAGCGATCAGCTGGGTGAGGTGCTTAAAGAAGCTGGAAGTCCAGTACAGGGTAGAAAATACCCATTGGTGCTTATGATGCCACCACGTAGCCAGGGGCATTTTACCAACCCGGAAGGAAACTGGGAGAAGTATCGTGGAGTATTGTTCTTCCTCAATACAACCTACTATACCGGCAATAATCAGGTTAATGCCCCTAATGCAGCAACCGGTACATCTATGCACACAGTCCCTCAGGATTGGCATGATATGAAGCGTTGCGGGGAGAACTTCCTACGAGTGTTGGATAAGCTGCAAAAGGATAAGGACCTGGTACAATCGACATTCAGGCTGGGGAGCGAAGAAAAGATGTTTGATCCTGTTTCTTTTGTTGGTACCGATCGCGCCAGTGGTGTAAGACTGGACTTCACCTTTTCCCTTTTCTCAGGTTGTAATCTGGAAGACTACAACCCAGACGATATTGATTCAATCACCATTCCGGTAGCTGACCCGCATCCGGAACATAAACTGTAAGCTTATGGGGCAATCTATTAAAATAGAGGAACTACCGAATTCTTGTAGGGTACACATATCGTCTGATGGTGGTAGTATTGAAGACGGCATGGAAGCTATCAAGCAGATAGAAGACCTGGCAAAAAGTGGTCGTAAGGTTGAAGTATATGCCAATGTCCCGCCTTTAGCGCAAATAATCATGGCAGGTGGACAATTATACGCAGAGGCTGAAAAAGTAGTAACAGCATCACAGCAGATTGCTAAAGAAAAAGGGATACCAGAAGAGCTCCGCTTGAAGATGGTACGGTACGCCTCTGAGCTTCGTCGCAAATATCCTAACATGAAGCCTGCACGCGTTCAACGCAAAGTAGCTGAACACTTCAAAATTAAACTGGTATGACACTAAGGCAAATCGCCGCCAGGATCCCGGCTGAATACCGTAAGGAGATCCTACAGACCAACATGATCAGCAATGCAACTGCCAGCAATGCTGACGCTTCAATGTCTTATTTGCTAACTATCTGGCAGAACTATGTTGAGCCGGACGAGATCATTGATATTGGATGCGGGTTGTGTAAAGAGCGTATCCTAAAAAACTACAGGGAACTGCAGGCGATACTGCTAGACCTGGAAAAAGAATCCAACTTACTTAACGGACTATGAAGACAATCGAAGAAGTCTTTCGTGGTGGCCGGAGGATCATCGAAGATGGTATCCGGAATGAGAGCCGGGCTCAAGGCCACTATCTCACTGGCGCTATGGAAAGGTCGCTGGCCGGCGTTGTTGGCAAATTCGGGCCTATGACTATCCTTGTTGGTACCGCTGTTGACTACACCAGGTATGTAAATAACGGCGTACAGCCAGGCCGTATACCATATGGTGGTGGTTCGGGAGGGGGAGGGGGGACTTCCGCTTATATTGAGGGTTTAAGGCAATTTTTTTTACTAAAAGGACTGTCTCCAAAGGAAGCGTTAAGTGCGGCATTTGCTACTGCTAAAACCCACATTAAAGAAGGTATGCCGTCTAAAGGCAGTAGTAAGTACAGCTCTACCGGTCAGCGTACAGGTATGATCGAGGAAGCCATATCAAAACGGGAATCGGTGTTGGATTCTTACATGATCAATGGCTTCGACGAAGTAGTAGAGTTTAATTTCCAACAAACTAAATCCGAGACAGTATAATGCCAATTACAGCCATAACAGTTCAGCCTCCATCCAGTACGGTGCATGCAGCATACAGGCCAATAATCTTCCAGGTCAAGGCTGTTTCCACATTTGACACCATACAGCCACCGGTTGTCTACTGTGATATCTATTTGGGCAGCATTTATTACAAAACCCTATCCAAAACGCTTTACATGTCTTCAGGGGAATGGCAGTTCGATATCCAGGATGCAGCCCAGGAATATCTCCGTAAATACCTGGCGCCAAATGGGGGAGCTGATATCTACCCCGCTTCGTTGGGTATGACAAAACTATTCTGCCGGTTCCGGTCCAGCGGCATCAATACCAATGGATTTATTATACCTGAAGCTATAGTGCCAGTACAAGGAACGAGTAGTAGTGTACCGATTCCCGGTACCGGTTTCGAAAGCAATACCATCTTCGCTGTTAATGCAACTCTGCAGCACGAGGATAACCAGAACCTTGCCATTCATCTGAATGGTTATAAGTCAGGGATCTGGAGTAATAGCGCATTCCCGCTAACGCACCGACCAATACGCTATAGCCTCAATGTTGGGGATAACGACTATTATCCTATTGCTTACGTAGGTGTAAGCCCCCTAAAGTGTTTGAGGCTTCACTACCGTTTTAAGGGACAGTCCGGATACCTCAGTAAAACCAAATGCGTTGATAATTCTTGTCCGGACGTGGAGCCACAAATGGCCATGTCATTCCCGGACGAAGACAACCTGGAAATAGAATTTTGGTGGAATGAGATGCCTTATTACGTCACCGGTATGAAGATAGAGTACCGGCTGACAGGGAGTACTGGAGACTTTGACGTGCTCTTTAAGGGGCCTAATGATGGTGGTTTTTCAATAACAATACCCAGGGGGAGGTATGACTATTATTTTACACCAATCGGAAATTGTCAAGGTGGCCCAAAGGGTCAAATATTAAATTATGGCGTGACCATTTAAATATAACTGCGTGGATATAGAATCATTATATCACATCCCAAACGGCACGAAAAACCTTGCCGTTCTTTTTCCATCAGTACCCTGGAAGGATGTGGAAGAGTACTATGTGGAGGTAACCAATTTGGAGGACGAGATCCAGGCTACAACCTGTAATAACGTTATTCGAAAATCCTTCCAGGGTACTGAAGGCGTAAGGGTGTATTTTCTTAACGGTTTGGGAGGCATAGACGCCATTAATTTCTGCCAGGTGGAAGAAGAGTACGAAACTAAGTCGGATAGCCGGGAATCGCCTCTTTCAGTGCCTTTAATCAAATCTCAGGGCGGTACTACACGTTTCAATGTGAAAACCAATGAAACATACCGGGTTACAACGCCTTACGCAACAGAAGGAGATATGCAATGGCTGAAGGAGCTATTAAGGAGTCCAGCGGTTTGGATGGAATATAAGGGGACACAGGGACAGCCGGATGACTACCTGCCTATAGTGCTTTCCGACGGTAAGTTCATTACCAGGAAGATCGGGGAACGGCATACCTACCAGTTCACAGTAGAATATAGGTTATCTAACACTAACATAACAATACGCACCTGATGGCAAACAGTCAATATTTAAAAGTAACCATAGACGGTCAGCCGGTGGACCTGACCAGTACAAACCTTCAGATACCAATAAGTTATCACTTGGAGGACTCTAAAGAATTTAAGGTAAAGAAGTCGAGTGAGGCCTTCAATGTAGTGATTCCCGCTACAGTTCAAAATGATCAGATCTCTAATACCTACCACAACCCGTCCATTGAAGACTTGACAGAAGGGAAATCATTCCGTGGTTACCGAAGGGCGATCATCGAGGCGAATGGCGATGAACTTCTGTTTGGTAAAGCATTTCTTACAGAGGCTACCCATACAGACCGGCCGGTTAGCTACGAATATGATTTTTACGGTAACAACGGAGACTGGATCATTGAGCTGAAAGAATTGACCTTATTCGACCTGCTTAAGCATATCAAGTTTCTGTTTACCAAAGAAGCAGTTACCTCCTCCTGGTCATTCACTGGCACCTCCGAGGCGCTCCCCTATGTTTTCGCACCGGTACGGTACCGCGCACCAGTAGACTTCTATGACGAAACGGTGGTGGATGGGGACTATAAAGACGTTAATATGACTCCCCTGTACATGAAGCCCTCAATCAGTGTGTATTGGCTTTTCTATTGGGCCTTTAAAAGTGTTGGATATAGGATACAATCTGAATTTTTTGATAAGCCCTATTTCCGGCGCCAAGTAATGCCGTGGGTTTGGGGGAACTTCCTCAATGCCCAGGGAAACCGGCAGGATAATATCAAGTTCCTGGCAAAGGGGACGGAAAAGATCCGGACTCCACATCTCATCGACGGTTATGCAGACGTAAAGAGTGATAACGTATCCACTGATGGTGGTTATGATACCAATGGCGTGTATCAATATACGCCGGCATCTGGTGAAATGAAGTGGACGTATCTACCAGTATTTGACTACGGGAGGATAAAAGCGACTTTCTATTTGCAGTTGGATTGGTATGTATTTCTTACTACCAATACGGGCATAGAAATTAATGTTGAATGGAAGAAAAATGGTTTAATTGTTGAAAACCATGATGTAATTCACCAAAGTACAGGACCAACACAGCCATTTCAGAAGAGAGAGGTGAAAGATGATAATTTTTCTATTGAGGTAGAGGCTTCTGATGTAATCACAGCTCAGATTTACGTCAAAGCGACCGGTAGCACGGACGCTTATGCTGATCTTCAAGTAATAGAATTATCTCTCACAGAAATCACCACACCGCTGGGTGGACTGATAGATTTCGAAAACTACAACGGCCTTAAGAATCATAAGTTCATGGATCTCTTGGCGGGAACCATCGACAATTTCAATCTTATACCAGGAACAGATCCCGTTAATAAGGTGGTTGTGTTCGAACCGGCACATCCCTACTCTATTGTCAATGACATTTCCGTTCTAAATACTGGGTATTTCAACCATGATTATATAGACTGGTCCGAAAAGCAAGATCTTACGCAAAAATCCAAGATTGTACTGTATGGGGACTATGAAAGGGAGTTGACGTTGAAGTTTAAGGATGACAGCAACGATGGGCTTTTAAAGAAAGTACAAGAGCGGAATTCTACTACCCTTGCGGCGGGCAAGTATGTATTCCCTGAACGCTTCAAAGCGGAAAAGAAGGGGCTGGAGAATCGTTTCTTTTCACCTGTTATGCATTATGAGGTACAGCAGTGGAAGAGCATCTCGGATCCTGCTATAACTCCTCAGATGATCTGTATAGTGCCGGAGAATGTCAGTAATACATCCAATGACGAGTCTCAGAATACCTTCCAGCCTAAACTAGCCTACTATAAAGGCCTAGTAACCTCTGACGGTGGCTGGCGTTTTGATGGTGAAGATCTTACGACATTCCCGTACATGTTCGCTGTAAACTATCACCCTGGAGGAGAGAATGATCCCGTGCTATCATATTCGGATGAGCAGATAGGTTCAGTGAAGGCCAAAGGTCTACTTCGCCGGTTTTTCCTGCAGCGATTCGCGATTATGCGCAACGGGCAGTTCTATACTACCTACTTTAATTTGGTCAATAAAGATGTCACCAACTGGCTACATCGTGAACACAAGATTTGCCGCAGCCAACGCTGGGAATTGGTAACGATGACTGACTACCAGCCATTAGGTAATGAATCAACGGGGTGTTTCTTGCGCAAATGGTCCCCGATAACAGAAGCTGATGTTAATGCTGTCTATCCGTCATTCCGTATGATGAACATAGATAAGTATGATATGAAGTATTCACCTCTTAAATGCCTGGTTACAGACGTACCTGGCGCAATAACAGAAGCATGACAACTTTTGGTAAGGTCCAGAAAATATATGAGCTACGCAGTTTAGGCTATAATGACCTATTTACAGAATTGCGGAATATTCGTAATGAATTAGATGCAATAAGAGCTGCAAAGAAGGCTATAGGCAATACGAGGTTCATGCCTGGTCAAACCGAAGAAATTCAGAAAGCGGCCAAAGCCGTGGCTGAACTTCGGGTTAAAGAAGCTGAACTTAAAGTAGAACGTCAGAAGTTAATCAACGACGCAAAAGCGCAACAGGCACAACGGCAGGCAGAGATCACTCAAAGAGAGAAGGGCCGCCAGAGTATAGAGGACGAGAAATTAGCTCAACAACAACTTCGCACGGAGCGAGAGAAGGCGTCTCTTCAGCTAAAGCAGGACCAACTGCAGCGTCAACAGGAGATCGACCAGAGACGGCGGGAAAGGCAGGCAAATAGTGGGGTAGCAGGTAGCGTTGGTGAAATTGCCAAACAATTCCAAGAATTACATAAGATAGTTAGAAATGGAACTGCTGTAGGGGATGATGTTAGTTTTAGGGGAGAACTTCTAACATATGACCAGGCGATAGCGAAGCTTAAAGAGCTCGCAGCAGCCGAACAGGATTTTCGCCGGCAATTCTCAAAGGATGGCCTCCTTGTTGGTGAGTATACTTCCGGGATTGTACAGGCTTTCAAGAAGATGGGGTTAGATGATCTGATATCAGGGCAGATCACCCGTTCCCAGCAGCGCCTAACAGATCTTAACGGTAATTTCGAGTCGCTACGGCAGGAGCTGGTTCAGTTGCAGGTTACTGGCCAGGGAAGTCTGGAAGCGATTGAAAGGGGCATGATAGAGAACCGAAATGAGGCTATCCAGTTGGAGGGGCAGATAGGACAGCTGCAACATGAACTGCGTGGCTTTGGTGACATCGGTAACCAGATTACTGCCAGTATTCGGAACGGATTCAGGGAACTGCGTACTCAGGTTGGGCAATTGATCTTGTCTTATTTCGGGATTCAGGCTATCATATCCGGAATGCAGGAAAGTGTCAGTACTGCGAAAGAATTGGCTGATTCAACAACCAATCTGGAAATTGAATTAAACAAGGTAGTAGGTGGTGTAGATAACCTGGTGGATAGCCTGGGCAATCTTAATACCAGGACTAAGCTCACTACCCTGGAAGATATTGCAAATATCTCCCTGCGTGCTGGTACTGCCGAGGAAAACCTACTCGGAGTAACCGAGGCCATTGATAAGACGAAGGTAGCTTTCGGTAAGGATTTCGGCGATATTGAAAGTGGTACCGAGACTTTCGCGAAGTTGATCAATATCTTTTATGAGGACAGGCAAATTACTGGTGATCGTATACTGAGAATTGGTAACTCCGTGCGAACATTGGCAAATGAGACTGTAGCCAGCGTGCCTTATATCAATGATTTCGCTGGTCGTATGGCCGGTCTCCGTCAGATTACCAAAATCACTCTCCCTGATGTAATTGGTTTAGGTGCTGGCTTCGAAGAGTTTAAGCAGAGCGCAGAGACGTCATCCACTGCACTGGTAAAGATAATCCCCAAGCTGGCTACAGATGTCGCTAAATATGCTGAGATAGTTCGAATGCCAATTGAACAATTCCGGGAATTGCTTAATCAGAATCCGGCAGAAGCATTAATATTAGTGGCTGAAAGTCTTGTCAGAACTGGTTCTGGTGTGGAGGAAGTAGCTGCTGCACTTGGTGACGCAGAGTTGGGGGCGGGTCGCGTTACGACAATTTTAGGTACCCTGGGCGGAAAAGCTGACGTATTCCGCGATCGTATTAATAGGGCGAAACAGGCCATCAACGAGACAACCGCCATAGAGGATGCTTTTGCGCGAAAGAATGAGAACCTGGCAGCAACATTAGATAAAATCGGTAAGAAGTTCAGCGATGCAGCGGGAAGTAGGGCGTTCCAATCTACACTCATCGTACTAAGTAGCATAGTACTATTCTTCTTAGCAAATCTTCCGCTGTTTATCACCTTGCTAACTGCATGGACGGTGACATGGGGATTGGCCAATACCGAGTTGATAAGAGCCCGTGTAGTTTCCTTTGCGTTAACATTAGCCACTCAGGCGCAAGCAGCAGCTATTACAGTATCTACCATAGTAATGGGGGCGTATAATACCATGCTTGCCCTCTATACTGGTATTACTACACGAGCAGCGGCGGCTACTGGTTTATTGAGTCTGGCTCTACGTGCGTTGCCTTTCGGTATTATCCTCACTATTCTGGGCATTCTCATTGCTTCTTACCATGCATTTGCCGCGTCGGTTAATGGATCGACTGAAACGTTACGTAAGCAGGCATTGCAGGGGCGAATATTAACGGAGGTAAACGATAAGATCAACGATTCGATCAGCAAGCAGGTCGCTAACCTGGATGCGCTACGTCGGATCCTATTGTCTAATACCGCCTCGTTGGATACCAGGAAGAAAGCACTGGAAGATATGATTGCTATTGACAACCGGTTCGCGGATGTCATGGATAGCCAAATCATAAGCCTGACCAAGTTGGACCGGGCCTACCGGGATGTTATAGAATCTATAAAATTAAAAGCGCAGGCAGAAGCCGCCGGTCAGCTGACTCAAGAAAAAAATAAAGACGTTTTGAATATTGCCACCATACGGCAACGTATTGAGCGGGATTCGATTATACAAGGAAATGAAACTTTCAAGGTCTTCAACGGATTTAGCGAAGAAGATATGAAGATGGTACGTGATATCATTAGAGATAGGGGCCTTCGAATCTATTCAGCCAAAACAAGTTTTTCGTCAACTGATGAGGAGCTTCAACCTTTGCTAGAAGGGTTAAAGGAACGAGAGTCGCAAGCCACCGACGTTTACATAGAATACTCTGATTTCCTGGCTAAAAAGCAGCAGGAAATTAATGATAAGGAAAATGCGAGGATGACTAAACAGCAACAGGATCTCGCGCAACGCGCCGGCTTGTCTGAAGCTGCCATTGGTGAAATGAAGCAGTTGATTAAGAACATTGATGATCAGATAGAAAAGCTAGTGCCAAGTGATCCCAAAGTGCAGGAGCTAGTTAAACAAAAAAACGACCTGCAAGCCCAAATTGATAAGGCATTGGGCACCGATAAAACCTCTTCCTCGGGATCTCGTTTATCCGGTAACCAGCGTGATGACATGAAAGACATAGACGCTGATCGAGATGATGCGCTATCAGCGCAGAATCTGCTCTTTACGAAAGGTCTCCTGGAGGAATCGAAGTATCTGCAGGAAATACTACGTATCAATCAGGATGCTATTGATAAGAAGCTGGCAAAGCTTAAGGGCGCGAACGCAGAAGAGCGGAAGATAATCGCTGACCTCAAATCCGACCGAATTACCCAGGAAAGAGATACCAACGAGAAGTTGTTCAAGTTGGAAGAGGACCGCTTGAGAAGCCAGCTGGAAACTGCTACCAAGAATGCCGATCAGGCCGCGAAGGCAGTGGAGGATAATCCAATAGCAACAGACGGCGAGAAAGCACAGGCAAAGTTGGATGCGGATAAAGCAATCCTCGCTGCACAAGTGGCATTTAACACGGGTATGGATACCCTGGAGAAAAGGTTGTCTATGATATCCAAAAAGAATGCGGAGGAGCGGGCGACAGCCATGACAAAGGTTACCAATGATGTGAACAAAGACCTTTTGGCATTATCCAGATCTCATATCTCTGATATGCAGAAGCAGAGTGATAAAGAAATTTCTGCGTACAAGGCCTCCATTGCACAACAGCGTGCTGCTATACTGGCCAATAATAAGCTGTCTTCGTTTCAGAAGGCGGATCTTAATAAGAAATTAGATCAGACTGAGAATATCGGTGTCCTTGCTCGTGAGGTCGATTCAATGACAAAGATGCTGCCTGTGTATAAGCAGCTACTTGACGATAAAAAGATAACCGATCAAGAGTACAACGAGTTTCTTACTGAGTTGTATGAAAAGCAGGCGCAGCTCTTCCAATCCACCACTGATGCGCAAAAGAGTCAGATAAAGGGGTTTTCCGATGCAGTTAAAGCTGCTATAGCTACGCTCTTTAAAGTATCTGATGATATGGCCGGAGTTATCTATACGGGGTTAGCAGGTGCCTATGATCTTGCAAAGGGTGCAATGAATAATTTCTATGATGCAGAGCGTAACCGTATTGAAGAGAGCAAGAGCGCAGCATTGGATAAGTTAGATCTGGAGAAAAAGAGAATGCTTTCTTTCGCTTCAAGCAAGGAGGAGGAAGAGCAGATTGAAAAGAAATTCGATCAGAAGAAGAAGCAAATTGAAAAAGAAGCGGGCAATAGGCTGCGTGATGTAAAGAAAAAGGAGGCCAGGTTGGCTTTTGTAACTGAGTTGGCAAATATTGCTGCTGCCGCCGCTGCCAACGTATATAATGGCGTAACTTTCGGTGCTGCTGGTGTTGCTCAATATGCTATCATGTCAGCTTTGGCACTCGGTAGATATGCTTTACGTGTTGGAGAGATAAACAACACACAGTTTGCGTATGGTGGATCTCCAGATGATGTACCAACCAGAGGAGGAGAGTTTGGAGGTAATGATCATTCTAATGGAGGTACGCCATTCGTGTATAAGGGCCGGACATTTGAAGCTGAAGTAGACGAGCTGGCAGTTATTCGTACACGTAATGCAGCAACAGGTAATTACACCATATCCGGCAATCATACACAGATTGCATCCGCGTTGAATGAAATCGGCGGTGGTGTGCGTTTTGCGCCTGGCGCCGCAGTTAGTAAGTACGAGTACGGAGGAGGACTAGGAGAGAGTTTGAGGCCCCCTGTATTTGTTCCTGCTGCATATGGTCCAGTTGTATCTTCTTCTTCTTCTGTTCAGTCCGAGAAAACATTGGAAGCAATCATTGAAACCGCGAAGGGTATACAGGCAGTTAGCGACCGTATAGATAGAATTGAAGTTGTACAGGATACCCGAACTGTTACTGATGCTCAGAGCAAGCTGGTGAAACAAACCAAAATCGGATCTGTATTATGAGAATGACAGAACTTGATAAAAAGCTGCAAGAAATGGCAGTCTCCAACTGGGAGCAATTTGCGCTGCTGGTTGGAGGCGAAGCTATCTTGGCTGCTAAAATATGTCTCCTCCGGCAAGGTAAAGCCAGTTATGGAGAAATTGAGAATCGTTTAGGAATAACCCGTGATCAATCCCGTTACGGTTGTAACAAGTGTGAAGAGAAGATAAAAAACTGTGGGAAAAATCCCCACAGAAACGTTTAGCCCTATTAGTATAGATTGCTAATCATTGCAGTTTTGTGCAATGAAGAGGCCCGCCCAGATATTTAACTTCCGCATCCAAAATTCATCTTCTTCCGATTCTGTAGATATCTACATTGACGGGGAAATAGTTGATGCTGGTACACAAGAAATATACCGCCTGTGGTTCGGTGATGAAACCTCCGTGTCATTTAAGTCCTTCCGTGATCAGCTGGAGAAATCCGGGGCTAATACATACAACATCTTCATTAATTCTCCTGGTGGCCAAGTATCAGACGCTATGGCCATGCACGACTATCTGCAGGACAAAAAAGCAAAGGGGAAGAGAGTCAACACATTTGGACGTGGAATCATTGCCAGTGCAGCAACCTACATACTCATGGCTGGGGATGAGCCTGAAATGAGTTCTAATAGCTGGTTTATGATTCATAACGTGTCCGGCTGGGTAGGCGGTGATATCAATGAAATGGAGAAGCAAGTTAATGTATACCGCAAATTCAATGATGCAGTTCGCGATTTCTATGCTAATTCCACAGGCATCGGTAAAGATGAGGTTTCTAATATGATGGATGCAGAAACATGGATGCAAGCGGAAGAAGCCAAGAGTAAAGGCTTTATTAGGCGGGTTTCTAATGAGGTTTCCTTTACCAATATGTTAAGCGCTGAATATTGGGACTATGCAAATAAAGAAGTGCTAAATGCCTATAACTCCGCAGTTAAATCTCCATTAACTGTCGGCGTTCCGGATAACATTCAACAATTCATCATCAATCAAAACAACGATATGAAAAAGTTCTTCTCGAACATCTTCGACGGTCTTAAGAACATTAGGACAGATGACAATACCAAGCCGGCAGACATCGTAAACCAGATTACTGAAGCGCTGAAGCCCCTGGAAACCGTGGACTCGGAGATTGAGCAGATGGTTAATACTGCCGTCACTGCAGCCCTAAACACCGCTAAAAATGAATTGCAGACTGCTTCCAATGAAGCTATCACAGCTCTTCAGAATAAGGTGAACGAGTTGGAAAAGAAGAACCAGGATCTGGAGAAGGAAGTAGCTGATGATAAAGGAAATCCTACCAATACCGGCAATGGTGGCCAGGGAGATGGAGTTAAACCGGTAGGTGGATACCGCAAGGGTTAAGCCTGTATTCAGTTAGTTTATTACCTATCATTAAAAACTTTTTATAAATGCAAGCAATTGACAATTCCAATCTTACCGGCTACTGTAAAGCCAATTGTAGTATCACCAGCTTCCTGCCGAAAGTATCATACACCTATGATCCGGTAGAGAAGGAAGTAGTAGTTCAGGATGGGTCCACATATGGAGCCGGTGACGGTCTGAAGAAGGTGCATATTAAAGTGCATGACAACTTCGGTAGTGAGAAGCGTGATACTATAACGGTAACTGGTGCCGGTGGAGCAAAGACCATTGACGTGTCCACTTTGAATGCTTCCAAAGGCCTGAACATAACAGCCTCCATCATAACCAACGTGGATTACCACGCTGATGGCAGTGCGTTTGGTGTTCAATCTGCCGGTGATCTGGCTAACTGGGACAAAAAATAATTACGCCAACCATTTTAAAACCTGAAATATGTTTGAAACATACGAAATCGACTCGCTCTCTTTTCACGAAATGGTAATCCAACCGGCGTTCGCCGACATTGTGCCTGAAGGGTTCCCATTCCAGGGAACGTTGAACGAGTTCACTATAATGGATAATGTGGTCAGCAAACGACCTATTATAGACATCCGTCGGGTTCAGAACATTCTGCAGCGCCGCGATGCATCTTGTGATATCAATTATAAAAAAGTTGTTGGTGCCACTACCAGGCAGATATCTGTTGAAGAGATATATGGCGCTACACAATTTTGCCGTAATGAGTTCTACACCGGTTGTCTGAAGGAATATCGGGCAAGAGATCCGTTGTTTGGTAACAAGATCCTGCCATACTTCCAGGGTGCGGTGAATGTCGATATCGCATCTAACGCCTATTTCGGTGATGTGGATCGCGTGTCTCCTATTAACGCTGTATGGTCCACTAATATCTTCGATGGTATTTTCAAGTGGATTAAAAAGTATATCACTGCCCAGGTAATTCCTGCGGGTCAGACTGCAGCCATAGCAGATGGTACCGACTATACCACCAATGCGACCGCAGCGTACAATCTATTTAATACCCTGTTTTACAAGCAGTCTGTCCTAATGGATGCTTTTGCAGACGATCAGAAGGCCTTCTACGTGTCGAAGGACTTAGCGTCCGGGCTAAAAGACTATTACATCAGTACCGGTACACAGGCACAAGGCTATACGTTGCTTGCGAATGGCATTGAAGAGCTTTCATTCAAGGGAATTCCGGTACTGACGGAAAAGCTCTGGAAGCCTATCATCAACGAGATAAAAGGCTCTCTCGGTCATGCGGCCATCCTTACTCTTCGTGGCAACTTTGTTTTCGCTACAGACAAGGAGTATGGTGAAGGAGAAGACGGCAAGACAGCGCTGGAAGTATGGTATGAGAAAAAGGAAATGCAGTGGTACTACCGTCTGTTCCTGAAGGCCGGTACCCAGGTCGCTCTTCCAGAGTTCATCGTGATCGCATTGAGCTCCTGGTCCTAATTAATATTATCAAACTTTTTAACATAGTATTTTATGATTTGTGTAACAATATCTGGGTATAACCGGGCTTGCGGCGGGGTCACCGGTGGCCTATCTGATGTAGCAATCTTCGACCCTTCTGATTTCAATTTCACACAGACAACTCCTACTTCGCCATATAGCGCAGTGGCACTTCGTGCCGGCGCTACTGCCGAAGATGGTGCAAAGTTCTACGGCGTGAAGTTCGAATACAAAGAAGCTGAATGGACCTGGAAGCAGTCAAAAAACGGGTGTGCTGTGAAATATGAGCACGAATTCAAAACCCGTCTTCCGGAGAACAGCAACACTTTGACCAATTATCAACAGGCTCTTGATTCGGCTAGCTGCTGCTGCGGTCTCGGGGTAGCCATACGTTTGAACAGCGGTAAGATCTTTATAGCAGGGGAGAAGTACGTAAATGCTGCATCTATACCATTGTTTATGGTCGAGCAAAACGGTTCTGATGGCGGCTCTGGGAAGGTTTTCGACGATTCGAACGCAGGTAACATAGTGCTAAAAGGGGATTATTCTCGTAACCTCCGCGAATATTCCGGTACCTGGGCATCCATCGAAGCACTCATGTAATTCCTGTAATACTATTGCTCATGGCTAAACAAAGGAAGATGTCAGTTAAGATTAAAAAGCAATTCGAGTCCACTATAGTCGCATTCGGCAATAGTGGACTTCCACTAGGAAAACGTAATGATATATTAGATCTGGCAATCATTGCGCAGCAAAGCCAGGATCCTTCTCTTATTCAACTTTTTGAAGAGCTCCCGCCATTGGCTGATCTGCAGAATCAGAAAATTCAACCGTTACTACCGGTTATGACTGCGATCACTGAAGCGAAGAATGAAACCAGCTCCAAAGAAGAATAATCATCATGCCCACAGTAAAACGTCAGAACAAACCGGTCGGCAAGAGACCCAGCAGAGTGAGCAACGAGGTACGTCTTGATGCTAAAAACCCTATTCCTTTTGAAAATGGTCAGGCTTTCTCCTTCGTCAACCATACCAAGTATTTGCCATTCCTATCAGGTAAAGACGACTTTGGGCAGCAGCTGCTCGAAGCTCGTCTTTTATCAACTACCCACAACAGGTGTGTCACTTCCAAGAAGAGATACTGTAAGGGTGCAGGCTTCTATGATATAAATGGAAAAGACCTGGCGCCGGAAATAGTTGAATGGTTGTCGTCCATGAATATGAACAATGAGCCGGCCAGTAAACTTACAGAACGTCAGTTTGAAGACTTTTTTACATGGGGGAATGTACCCATTGAGCTGGTACGATTCACTTCAGCAAAGAAGAAGTATCTCTTTGTTTATGTCCACAACTTCCTAGAGTGGCGTTTAGGTGTTCCCAACAAGGATGATATAGTTGAATATGCAGTGCAGTCAAAGCTCTTTTTGAGATCGAAAGGCTACCTGACACCAGATGAAATTAAGAAGGCCAAGCAACTCCCTCTTTATAATCCTCGGAAGCCAGACAGAAAAAACTGGTTCAAGGACGAGAAAGGCGTAGAGCGGACACTAATCTGGTATAAGAATTCGGTTTCTGGGTTCTCATATTACGGCCTACCATCTGCTGTTGCCAGCATGATATTTCAGGTACTTGAATATAAAGGCGCGCGGTATAACCTGGACAACTTTGAGAACAATATGGTGGTTAGCGCCCTCCTGGCGTTGAAAGGCAACCTTAGTCAGACAGAAGCCGATCGTATCGGTAAGAAGGCTATTCAAACGCACACTGGTGATGGTAAGCGTGGCCGCGTAATGGTTGTTGCAAGTGAAGAAGGTATTGAAGGATCTGATCTACACACCTTTGATACGCAAAAAGATGGCAGCTATACGGAGGCTGACGATAAATGGACTCAGAAAATCATCCTGGCCAACGAGTGGGATTCCGTTCTCGCTGGCATTCAGTCGGCCAGCACTATGGGTAAAGGCTCTGGTTTTATCACAAAGATTCTGGAGCACATCAATAAAACAGTAATTCTCCCAGCACAACAGGACCTAATGGATAACGTCTGGAAAACCATATTTAAAGTCGCTGGTGATTGGTTAGGGTGGAATATGGATGAATACGATCTGGCAATAAAAAGCAATATCGATATCTCCGGCCTTACCGATGTTGATATTACACCAGCCGTGACCGTGGATGAAGTGCGTGAAGCGAAAGGATTACCTAAAGATGGTACTGAGAGAGGGAAGAAGTATCTATCAGAACTGCAGAAAAAAAAGGAGGGGAAAGATGTACAGGATTAACCGATTAATGAGAAATGTGCTGATCACCACAGATGAGGTGATCTATCATGCACCTACAAAACATTCGCTTGATCCGAGGGCAGTAGAGCAATCAATTATCATAGCTGAAGAACGGCTGATCCGAACTGCTCTTACTGATGATCTCTATTATGCAATAGCTGATGAGAAGAACCGGGAAGTTACTTCGAGCAACAAAGCTGCCACAGAGCAGCTTATTAACAGCAGTTTGCCAGAAGGATCTGAACCGATTACCCTGAATGAAGGTGAGATAGTCAATGCTATGGAGTTCCTTAGTCCCAACAATTTAAAGTTGTGGAAACAGCATCTCTGGAAGTTGACAGCAGAATGTGTAATGCTGGGATCTACGCCGGAAGCTTATGTTCAATTCGGTGCAGAAGGTGTAATACATACGGTGCCAGCTGCTGGTCCTATGAATACAACTGGACTGGTGTCCCCTGAACTGCGTTCTGTAAAATGGTTGATGGATAAGAAGATGATGGACCGTATTGATCCGCTTACTGAGGCCATGCACGCCTGGATATGTCGAAACAAAAGTAGTTATCCTTTGTATGCCCGGGATTGTGGCTGCGATTCCAAAGGCGTGGCTTATAAACGTAAATCTGATATCGTACTGGGATTGTACGATGATATTGATAACATCAATTCATGCGGCTGTTATGAAGATTAAAAACATTTTAATAGGATGGGGGAAGCGCCTCGGGTTCCTACCGACTTCTGAGGCTGAAAAGAAGCTGTCTGAACTTCGTATGAAACAATGTAAAGGTTGTCCAGATTCAAAGTCATCTAAGGCCTTGCAGATCATTAATGGCGCTGCTGGGTATGAACATCAGCTGGGATGCACCAGGTGCGGGTGTCCGGTTCTTGAAAAGACACTGGTTGTCGCTGAATATTGTCCGATCGCAAAATGGTGATATATGGAAGGTAGTTATGATTATTACAAACTGTATTTGGTAGGTACCTACATCCCGGTTCCTCTACAGTTGCGTACAACAGCAGGAACTGAGCCTGATCATTATCCTATTGATGTGTATGATGTAAATGGTGATCTTATTAGCCAGGCCAACAATAAAGCTGAATATATAGAATCGTGGAACAGCGCATCTGATAACGCTGTATTGGGTGTCCTCGTTGGAGGGGATGGACCATTTTCATTTATCCTGAATTTGAAGCCCGATCAATCATTGCCCACAGGCATAACAGGTGATCCTGTTCATGTGTTTGCGGGGATATTTAATAACCAGTTTGGATCTGAATATAACTGATATGGCAACACCTACCGAAATATTTAAGCAAGCGGTAAAAGCATCTATTGAGGATAAGACAGCTGAAGGGTCAATAAGTAACCAGGATCTTGCATCGAGGCTATATGATGCTGCCGACCTGATTATGGAAGTAGTAGCGTTGAATGCTGTTGGGGATATTAAAGATGCATTACCTGCTACCGATCCTGGTGATCCGGAAGGCAAACGTATGTGGATTACTTCCACGGCAGGCACATACACCCATTTCCCTTCCACAGGTTCGCCTGGTGGTATTGTGATTAATGCCAGCGAGGCTGCTTTTATCGTTGATAATGGTAGCTCATATGCGAAGGTCACTATACCTGTTGATCTTACAGGGTATGCAACCAGCGCAGCTGTCATTGCAATACAGACATTGGTTAATTCTGTTGTTAATTCAGGAGTTGAGCAGGCAACTAGCCTAACTAACGGATTCCTGAACAGCGCCGGCGCTTTCACTGTTTCTGCGAATTGGCGAGCCACTGATTACATCGCCGTTGTACCAAGTACCAAGTGGCAGTATAAGGGCTTGACCAACGGAACTGCTTACGCTGTTATGGGATACAATGATGCCAACACATTTATATCTGCAATATTTACTCAGGTAGATTATCACCTGGCCTATCAAACTTTTACTATACCTGCAGGTGTAACAAAGATTCGGGCATCTGCCCGGATGTCGGGCGGTGACGTCTTTAGTTTAATGTCTCCGGCATTGGTAGACGCTGTTAATGTATCTGGTTTGCCCGCGCTCCAATCAACTGTATCAGCCAATCAGGCGAATCTCAATTACGTTGTATCTTCCTTTGATTACGCCACCACACCAAGCCAGGGATTTATAGGTAGTAACGGAGCTTTTAACGCTGCGGTTAACTGGCGCGCAACTCCATTCGTAGCGGTCAAGGCAGGCGATAAGATACAATATAAAGGCAATGCTAGCTTATCTGCTGTAGCAGTAGTTGCTTATGATGCGTCTCAATCTTTTTTATCTATACTCTATGACGCGGATGATACACCTGTACTTACTGATATATTTATTCCTTCAGGTGTTACATATATTCGTGCGTCTGCTCGAATGCTCGCAGGGGATTCGTTTATGGCGAATGTCGTGAACTTCAAATTTACAGCTGGAGCGGGTGTCGTTGAGAATGTGCGGTACTTCGCACCAAAGGTAGCTTGGGCCAAACAGGGGGATGAGTTCCGTATGTATCCTGGTGGCATCGTAGGTAAAAATTATAAGGACCGGCACATTGACGTAGTGTCAGATATGACCAACTCAAACGAAGATTTTATATCCTATAGTCCAGGCGGTGCGGATAATGATAAGGTTATTAAAACCTACCTCCGTGGGTTTGATGGTGGATTAACGCTAATGGGAAGCACCACTGTTAAGATAACCCACGACACTCAGTCCCCGGCATCTGCCATAAATGTGATCTGCCTGGGAGATAGCCTGACATATGGAGCCGCTAACGCCGGTATTGCTGGTGCTTATCCTAATGAGTTTTCCAGGCGTTTAACCGGTACCGGTACTGCACTGATGACCGGCGCACAAAGTCCAGCTGCATTATCGTTAACCAATATCTATTTCCGAGGTACACTGGGAGATCAGGCTACAAAGCATGAAGGCCGGGGAGGTTGGGGGATAAACACTTATCTAACTCTTGCCAGTAGCGGTTCCGATACAAATGCATTCTGGAATAGTGGATTTGATTTACCGTTTTACTTGAACGCCAACAACTTTAATGCAGGTCAAACCACAGGGGGAGTGGATGCTACTGGATCCAACTTGGTAATATATCTCTTCCTGGGATGGAACCATGTTTATTCAGGGGCTGTTTCTACTGCTCAAACCAGCCTTAATACAATGCTTGATTTGATCCATACTCAGTTGTCTGGGTGTAAGATTAAGTTGTTAGGTATGCAGACGCCGCCGGACAGGAATGTTAAACCAACACGCGGTAATGTTTCTCCGGAACAGGTAATGAGGGAGGCAATTATAGCATATGCAGAGGCTTGGCAGGCTTCAGCGGAGGCACGAAGCTCGTGGGTTGAATTCGTGCCGATTGCGCCGTTTTTCCATCCGGAAGGGGCCTATCCTGTAACAGCAAAAGCAATCCACCCTCGCAGTGCTACTACTTACGACTATTACACCGATTACGTGCACCCGAACAAAGCTGGTTACGCCCAGATCGCGGACGTGTGCTATTACAATTTCCTTTATAACTATTGCCGTCAATCTTAATAACTATGGCTAAAACCGTTTGTGTTTACTTATTGTTTGGATGGACGCTGGCACCAGTGGTAGCCTGGATAGAGAAATACGTGTATTCTGATTGGGAGTTCTTAATGTTCCTATTCGTCGTAATCTCCGTCGACACGGTTTTAGGGTTGATAAAGGCTGTGGTGCAGAAGCAGGTTAGTAGTAAAGGGTTCGGCATGGTGCTGCGTAAAATTGTAATCTATGCTGGTGCATTGGTCACTACCTCCGCGTTGGTTAAGTTTACCATAGACGGAGCTCCACAGGCAGCATTCGGTTTTTTCAATAACGTTGTTTTTTCTGCTATAATGCTGAGAGAGGCAATATCCATATTTGAGAATATTTCAGAGATCGATCCGAACGTAATGCCTGTCTGGATTCTGAAGTATCTGAAGAAATTCGACTCCTTAACAGGCAAAAAGTTAAATGGCACAGAATAATTGATCTATGGCTACACGCAATATTAAATATATCGTTATACACTGCACTGCGACGGATCCACAGACGAAGGTGGAGGCTATACAAAACTATTGGCGCAATAACCTGGGCTGGAAGTCTCCGGGTTATCACTACATTATCCAGGCAGATGGAACGGTGCTGCAGCTGGCGGATGAGTAGCATGTTACAAATGGTGTAGCCGGATATAATAGCAATTCAATACACATCAGCTATATCGGCGGTATCGATGATAAAGGGATGCCAACGGATACGCGTACTCCCAAACAATTATCTGCAATGAGAAAGCTCGTTATTGAATTGCTGCAGAAATACCCTAAAGCCCTTCTTATGGGACATCGGGACTTTCCAGATGTGAATAAGGCCTGTCCATCTTTCGATGTTATGTCGTGGTGGCAAAAAGAGGACATTTAAGTTACCCGGTGCTAAATGATCTTATTCAGTCGTTTGAACTCGTCCACATCTGCGATAGGGCGTTTAAATTCCTGCTCCATTTGTTCAATTGTATAGATTCCCATGTACTTTGGAGGGCGATCACCAGATGCCTTCTTTAAGGCTCTGAGCCTCTCAAATAATGTGTCATAAAGATCTTGCTTGCTTTCAAGCTGCGTGTCCAATTCGTGTATAGTAGTTTCGCACGTTTCAGTATATCCCCGTTTTGTTATGGCTTTTAACTGATCTGCCAGGACCTCCAGAAAGCCCTCAATCTTATCCGTTGATAACTTCTCTATGACCTCGTTGATATCGTGTAATTGCATGCCCTTTGTGTTTTATAAGCCGCTACCGCCAATGGAACGGTAGCGACATCAGTTCCCGGGTTGAAAGTCTTATGATCTGTGAAGCTTACGATGTAGTCTTTTGGCTATTGGGTCTCCTATCCTGGATGGTACTCCCCAAACGCAAACGGCCCACAATATGTTGTCTTTGTATTCTTCATTTAGTTCTGTTTCGGTAATGAGCTTTACGTTCTTTTTGCCTACTTCGTAAATAAGGTCTAAGGCCTCATTCACATTCACAGTAATCTGATCCCTGGAGGTTCTGAAAAATTTAATGTGCAATGAGCCATTTAGTAAGCTCACTTTATAAATATGGGACTTCATTTTCAAAAATTGTGGGTTAAGAGTAGGAGGGGCCTGGCTAATAAAAAGGCGCAGGTCTCACTTGTGTTCATCACAGAGCTTGGCGGCGCGTGACTAATTACAAGCGAGCCCACGCGCCTTTTGATCAGATCAATAAGCAGCATGAGCATCGCTGTCTCCATCCCAGGCGCCGCCAAGCTCTCTGGGACAAGATGGATGCAATGCAATCAAATTCTTTTTGGGGATTGCAAAGCTAAGTATTCTTATGAGTACTTATACATCGATTATTATCCGGATAGAGGATTCTTTGTGAAAGTCATGGTATAATGAATTTATTTGAGGTGTTATTGATAAGCGTAAGTTACCAAAAAAATAAACACTCAGTTATTCTGGGTGGATATTTTTCAGCTTAAAAGTTGCTTTGGCATCAAAGCAAGTATATGGCAGTTGCACCTATAGACCAGTTTATTATTGATATAGTAAGAAGAAAACGGACAGAAAGAAAGTGGAGCCAGGATGATCTCGCCATAGCCCTCGGTGTGAGTAAGGGGTTCATTGGTAATGTTGAAAGCTCCAGATATATAGATAAGTATAGTACTGTACAGATAAATGAATTGGCTAAGATCTTCGAATGCTCCCCGAAGGATTTCTGGCCGGAGAACCCGCTTTAGCTAACTAATGAATCTACATCGGCTGGTTTTAAATTACTAATTTTTTTAGTAATTTATGCTTAAAGTATGTAACTTTCGGCTCATGGATGAAATTGAATTTGTTGATACTGAGGGCCGTAAGGTTTTATTGTCTAAACCGCTTTATTACCTGGATTTATGGCAGGTGTTTGTTGACAATGCCAAATTTGGTTCAGTTTACAGGGATGATACTGGCATTTGGCATCATCGTGATAGATCTATGACACTTGAAGATTTTTATGCACTGGTGTTTGTTGTTGAACTATTTGAAGCCAATAAGCGTGGCAAAATCGGGACAATTTAAGCGAATTTATTATTGATCTTCTTTTTTATCTCCAGCTCCCTATCCTTGCTCTTAATGTCATAGATATTCCTGACCATCGCTGTAGTGGTGTGCCCATTCTGTTTTGCAGCTTTCTCTCTGGCAGTGTTAAGGGCTTTCTCAAATTCATTGCCGACTGTTTCTGTTGTGTTCAGGTGTTTCAGTGGGTAGAAGTCAGCCGTGATACCTAATTTGTCTTTGACGTGAAATTTCCAGCGCCGTGATATTTGTTCCTGACGAATAGGTTTGGCTCTCCAGGATGGTGCCAGGTCTTCTGAGAATAAGTAGAGTTTTTCTTCCTTACCACCAGCTGGTAATTCATCAGCTTCTTCTACAATCTCCTTCCAAAGAGTAAGGGCATTGATGTTGATAGCACGAAATTCTGTTCTACAGGAATCTCCCTTTTTTATCGCGACTTCAAATGTCCCTTTATCCAAATTGACGTGCTTTCGTTCAACGTTTAATAGTTCTGTCTCCCTGGCGCCGCTATGAAAAAATATATGTAGAAAGCGCCAAAAGGTAGGATATTTATCCTGCAGGTGATTGTTAACTAAGGTCCTCTCAGCTTCAGACAATACCTCTCGTTCCTTCGTTATCGCCTTTCTTTTTTTTATGCCATCCAGTGGGTTTACATCCATTGCCTCCAGTTCATTTAATTCAGAGAAGATAATGCGAAGGTCAGTCCGGTACCTGTTGTAATTGTTGGCAGTCCATTTCTCACCTTTGTTGTCTCCGATCTTATTGAATAGTAGGCGTATGTGTTTTCTGCGAATGCTACTGATAGGCATATTGGATAACAGTACCCCGTTCAGCTTTATTGCATCAGCTGCAGCTTTGACGTGGGGCAGCTTATTTTTGATATCTTTCTTGGATTCAGGATCCATTACTTTCAGATCCAGCCCCATCTCCAGTGCCTGTATAAAAGGCGTTTTCGAATCTACTAATTGTGAGATCTCTTCATTCGCGGCTTGACTTTCTTTGATGTTTAAAATAGGATTGTACCCCTGGTTCTCTAACAGGTCGCGTTCCACTGCCAGTAGTTCGCGCATTAGCTGTTGTCTGTCTTCGAGGATCATTAAGCGATTCAATCCAGCCTTAATGACTTTAGGATAGCCTTTGGAATATTTTTCCTTGAATTCAGGATCGTAGAAACGATATTCTATGCGCCAGGTTTTTTTTAATGAAGCTCGAGTAGTGTTCCAATTGTCTGGGAAGAAATTAAAGTCGCTGTAGCGACAGCCGTTTTTTAGGAGGTTCATGTAGCTGAATTTAAAGTGTCAACGAAAATGTCAACGTTTTTAAAAATTGCTACAAACCTGATGAGAGAGAGAAGAGTGAAAGCCTTGCCTGACAAGGCTTTCTAGTGTGAACCGGATTGGATTCGAACCAATGACCTGCTGCTTAGAAGGCAGCTGCTCTATCCAGCTGAGCTACCGGTCCGGATTCTCCAAATTTCGCTATATTTAACGTTTAATTTGGGAGTGCAAATCTATGGAAAATTCCCTTAATAATTCAAAATAATTCTAAAAATAGATTCTATGGAGGTTAAAATCGAGCCTAGCTGGAAGGAAGTCTTAAAGGATGAGTTTCATAAAGCCTATTTCGAAAAGGTTGTAATAGCCCTCAAACACGAAAAAGCTGCCGGACATACCGTTTATCCTCCCGGGAACCTGATATTCAATGCGTTTGACAAAACTCCGTTCGACAAGGTAAAGGTCGTATTACTCGGCCAGGACCCGTACCATAACCCCGGCCAGGCACACGGATTGTGCTTTTCCGTACAGGACGGCGTCAAACCGCCGCCTTCCCTGGTCAATATCTACAAGGAGATGCGGGACGATCTCGGATTACCCATTCCTCCAGGTGGAAACCTGACAAAATGGGCGGAACATGGAGTGCTGATGCTCAACGCCATGCTGACGGTAAGGGCCAATGAACCGGCTTCTCATAGCAAAATAGGGTGGGAGAGCTTTACGGATTCCGTGATCAAAAAGGTATCCGACCTGAAAGAAGACGTCGTTTTTATCCTCTGGGGACGTTTTGCGCAGGACAAACAGGTCCTCATAGACGCAACCAAACATCATATACTGAAAGCAGCTCACCCTTCGCCGTTTAGCGCGGATAAGGGCTTCTTCGGCTGTAAACATTTCTCTAAAACCAATGAACTGCTGGCTAAAGCCGGAATCGAACCGGTGGATTGGAGCCTATAACATAGTTAAGGGCTGACCAATTGGCCAGCCCTTTTTCTGTTTACGATCTGGTATAGCTAGGAGTTATTCTTCATCGCCGCTGTTTTTCATCTTCATCAACAAAGCATAAGCATTTTTGATAACGACCCTGGTACTGGTATCTACACCTGGGGCGGAAAACTGTTCCCGTCCCTCATGTATATTCCCGGGAGTAACAGGTACCATCTCAAAAGTGTGCTGCCCCTTATCGACAAACACATAAAAGTTATTCTGCCAGCGAACGATCGCCGCTTCACTAACAGTTAAGGCTGTAGCATTGTTTACCGCCACTTCCGCATTCATGAACATCCCTGGCAGGAGGGACGCGTCAAACTGGTGGAAATGACAATGAACGGTAGCCATCCGGTCCTCGTCCAGGTTCTTGCTGATCAACAGGATCTCGGCGGTATATTGTTTATCCGGATGTTCATTGTTGTATGCAACCACCTTTTGCCCTACGGAAAGCTGGTTCACGTCTTTCTCAAACACACTTAACGCCAGGTGGATGTCACTGGGATTCACCAACTCGAACAGGACATCCGTAGGAGCCGTGTACTTGCCGATATTGACATTCACTTTAGACACAAACCCGCTGATAGGCGAAAGGATATTCACACTTTTAGAGATATTCCCCGCACTCAGGTGCTGCGGATTGATCCCGATCAGCTCCAGTTTTCTGGCTAATGCCTGCATGTTGATCCGCTGGCTCTCCATCTCCGCCTTACTCTGCTGAAGCACTTTATCGCTGCTGGCTTTACTGGCGTTCAACTCCTGCTGACGCTTATACTCTGTATCCGCAAAAGTGAATTTCTCTTTAGCCAGCAGATAGTCCTGTTGCAGTTGGATGAACTGCATATCTTCCAGCACACCCAATACCTGGCCTTTGCTGACGTGTGCTCCAGGCAGAAGGTCCGTCCTTTTCAGATACCCGCCCAGCGGAAAACTTACGCTTACGGTACTCTGAGGAGGGACGTCGATAGTACCCTGCAGGCGCAGGGTACCGCTAACGGCCATAGTTGAGGGATAACCGGTTTCGATACCGGCATTTTTAATCTGATCGCTGGTAAGGGCGACTGTGCTGCTGTCAACCGGTTGCTCATCAGTAGTCTCCTGGGCCACCTTATGGCTGTTACAGGCAACGAACAGAATATATAAGAAAAGATATTGTCGCATGTCTTGATTAAATTAAAGATTTTGCAATTTCAGTACCTGGATGGCGGCCTGATTGTAGTTGTTCAGCATATCAAGATATTCGTTCCTGATACCTATTGCCTGATCCACCAGGATGACCCATTGCAGATAGTCGATGTCCCCGCCAACAAACTGTTTATCGGCAGTTAAGATAATGGCCGCTGCATTTTCGAGCCCTTTGCCCTGGTAGTATTGTAAACTACCGGTGTACTTCTGTAGCTGTGTCAAGGCGTTCTGCCATTCCGTACGTACCTGTAACTGCGCATAATCCAGCTGCTGCTGTGAGAGTTGCCAGTCTACCTGTGCGGCGGCTGCCCTGGAGCGTTGCGCGCCAAAGAACAGGGGAATACTGATACCCGCATTCACATAGTTGAACCGTTTGCTGTTGTTGAAATAGGTCTCTTGTCCGTCTACCAGCTGCGATCCCGAAATACTCTGGTTGTTATACCCGATAAAAAAATCAGGCAGCATCTTCGACTTCTCTGTACGCCAGCGCCAGTGAGCGGCGGCTGATTCATGTTGCAGTGACTTGATCTGTGGCAGTTGGCCTTGCGCAGTATCCGGTAGGGAAAGAGATAGCCTGATGGTATCTGACTGCGGTTGATAGAACAAACTGTCCCCCAGCAGAACATTGAACTGCTTAAGGGTGATCTGCATGTCCGCAGAAAGCATCTCCAGCTGATTGGATATCTGCTGCCGATGAGACTCCGCAGTGGTTTTCTCCAGTATATTGGTTTCCCCGGTCTTGAACCGGAGATTGGTCTTTTCTTCGAATAAGCGGTAAATGCTGTCAGCGTATTGCAACAACACCTGCTTCTCATGCAGCCAGATCCAGTCATAGTAAAGCCGTCGTACGCCGCTCCTGATATCCTGCTCCATCACCTGGGTTTTGGCCTGCGCAGCAAGGTAATTCTCGTGTAATGCCTTCTTCTGATTACTATACACCGAAGGGAAGTTCAGCGCCTGCGTAATACCAAAACGGTTATCCTTCTGGATGCTATTGATCTGTCCATAGTCGGCGCTGATCTGTGTCTTCGGAATATCAAAACCCGTCTTCTGCCGTAAGTTCTCCGCCTGCTCGTGCAATCGGGCGCTTGTGGCCTGCAGATTGTGACTCAACGCAATATTGATAGCCTGGTTGAGATTTACAGGGCTGTTCTGGGCCTTAACGGAAGGAATGGCTATCAATATCAATCCACCAATCATCACGGCCTTATTGAGCCTTATTTTAACCTTTCCTTCGAATAAAAGATACAGCGCAGGCAACACAAATAAAGTCAGCAGGGTAGCAGTCAGTAGTCCGCCGATTACAACGGTCGCCAACGGACGTTGCACCTCCGCACCTGCACCATTGCTCAATGCCATTGGCAGGAATCCTAAAGATGCTACAGCAGCTGTCATCAATACCGGCCGCAAACGGTTACGGGTGCCCTGCATCACCAGTTGCAAACTATCAGTCACTTTTCCTTCTTTTTTGATACGGTTGAATTCTGAAATAAGTACAATGCCATTCAATACCGCTACGCCGAACAACGCAATGAACCCTACACCGGCAGAAATGCTGAAAGGCATCCCCCGCAGCGCCAGTGCAAATACGCCGCCAATGGCCGATAGCGGTATCGCCGTATAAATGAGCGCCCCTTTCTTCACGGAAGAGAACGCGAAATATAACATCACGAAAATGAGCAGTAAGGCTACCGGCACGGCGATGCTCAATCGCTTCTTCGCCTGTTGCAGGTTCTCAAATGCGCCTCCGTAGGTAATTGTGTAACCCGGTTCGAGTTTTACTTTCCGGTTGATCTTTTGCTGCAGTTCCTCAACGATCGACTGCACATCGCGCCCTCTCACATTGAAGCCGACAGTGATCCGTCGTTTGGCGTCTTCACGCTGTATCTGGTTAGGACCCTCAATTTCATCAATGGCCGCCACCTGGTACAGCGGTATCTGACTACCGGTGCCCGTGGCGATCATCAGGTTCCGCACGTCCTCGATGTTCCGCCTGCCTTCATTACCCACCCTGACCACCAGGTCAAAACGTTTCTCTCCTTCATACACCTTTCCCGCCGCCGCACCGGCAAATGCAGCATTCACCGTACGATTGACCTCCGCAATATTGAGCCCGTACTTCGCGATCTCACTCCTGTTATAACGGATCACTACCTGCGGCATCCCCGTCACCTTTTCAACATACAGATCAGCCGTACCGCGTACTGTCTTGCTCACAGCCCCGATCTGCTCTGCGTACTTAGCCAGGAGGTCAAGGTCCTCTCCGAATATCTTACACACCACATCCTGCTTGGCGCCGGTCATCAGTTCATTGAAACGCATCTGCACAGGAAACTGGAAACTCAACGTCACACCCGGTATGGCCTGCTGTACTACATCCGACATCTTCGTAGCCAGCTCCTCAAAACTTTCTGCACTTGTCCATTCAGATTTATCCTTCAGTACAATGATCATATCACCTCCTTCAATAGGCATCGGATCTGTCGGCAGTTCAGCCGTCCCTATACGGGAAACGATCCTGTCCACTTCAGGGAATTTATCCTTCAAAAGACCACTGATCTGTTTAAAGGTGGCAATGGTCGTATTCAGATTCGTTCCCACCAGCAGCCTCGTTTCCACCGCAAAATCACCCTCTTCCAGCTGTGGAATGAATTCTCCGCCCATCCTGCTGAATATGAACACCGCAATAGCAAACAATGCGAATGCCATCGCAACAATTCCCTTCCGGATCTTCAACGCGCGACTAAGCGCCCGCTGATAAACACCTTCGATCTTATCCATCACACGGTCAGACAGGTTCGGTTTATGGGAGATCTTTTTGCTGATGAATAAAGAACTTACCATCGGCACATAAGTAAGAGAGAGAATGAACGCTCCCAGAATGGCAAAGGCCACCGTCTGTGCCATCGGCTTGAACATCTTACCTTCAATACCCTCCAGCGAAAGGATAGGCAGATAAACGATCAGGATAATGATCTGCCCGAACACCGCCGCATTCATCATACGGGATGAAGAACCCGCTACTTCAGCGTTCATATCATCCTGCGACAACAGATCAATATGTTGATACTTCTTTGAGAAATGTAAATGATGAAGGATCGCTTCCACAATAATCACCGCGCCATCCACGATCAGCCCGAAGTCAAGTGCACCGAGGCTCATGAGGTTACCGCTTACCCCGAAAGTGTTCATCATGATGATCGCAAACAGCATCGACAGCGGGATCACTGACGCTACGATCAGTCCCGCACGCAGATTACCCAGGAAGACCACTAATACGAAAACAACAATAAGCGCTCCCTCCAGCAGGTTGTGTTCTACCGTGCCGATCGCATTGTTCACCATCTTGGTACGGTCAAGGAAAGGCTCTATCACCAATCCTTCCGGTAAGGTCTTTTGGATCTCCGCAACGCGCTGTTTAACATTCCTGATCACTTCGGATGAATTTTCTCCTTTCAGCATCAGCACAATAGCACCTGCAACCTCACCTGTATTATTGTAACTTAACGCACCATAACGGGTGGCTGCGCCCATCCGTACTTCCGCTACATTCCTGATCAATACAGGAACGCCTCCGGTAGTATTCTTTACAACGATATTTTCGATGTCCGTTATACTGCCCGCCAGCCCTTCACTGCGGATATACATAACAGTCGGACCTTTTTCAATATAAGCGCCGCCTGTATTCTGGTTATTATTTTGTAAAGCAGTAAAGACATCACCGATGGTTAATCCCAATGCCTTTAACTGGTAGGGATTGATGGCCACCTCATACTGCTTCAGCTCTCCGCCAAACGTGGAAACATCAGCCACACCCTGCGTGCCTAAAAGCTGCCGCCGCACTATCCAGTCCTGTATCGTACGCAGATCTGCCAGGCTGTATTTGCCTTCATAACCCCGCTTTGGCTTCAGTACATACTGGTATATTTCCCCCAAACCTGTAGTGACTGGGGCTAGTTCCGGCTTACTGGCGCTCTCGCTCACTTCTACCTGTTGCAACCGTTCGCTCACCTGCTGGCGCGCCCAATACACGTCAGCATCATCTTCAAATACAATCGTTATAAGTGATAAACCGAACCTGGACATACTACGGCTTTCCTTCAGATGAGGAATATTGCTCATCGCCTGTTCAATAGGGAAGGTGATCAGCCGCTCTACGTCCTGCGCACTTAAAGCCGGTGCAGTGGTAATAATCTGTACCTGGTTATTGGTAATATCAGGCACCGCATCAATAGGTAACCGGCTTACTTCAAAGATGCCATAGATAACCCATAGCAGCATGAAGAGGCCAATCACCAGTTTATTTTTAACTGAGAATTGAATGATCTTATCAAGCATTACTTGCTGTTGAATGAATTGCTGGAAGGATCTGCGGAATGACAGGCATACACCGGTTTACCGCTGCATACGTCAATCATAGATCAATAAATAAAATGGAAATGCAACTCAGGTACAGGGAGGCCGGAAAGGGGAGGTAAGATCGGACTCAGGATGGTATTGGTCCCTGTAAATGGTAAAGGTATTTAATACAGTCTGTTCGGTAGTAATGATCTGGGGCGCTTTGGTGAAGCGTGCGAAAAGTACCTGGTGTGTGTTGATATTCACCTTCTTAAAGGGAAGCTGCATGTCCCTGTCATTATCATTGTCGTCAAGGTCGGTCCCCCAGTAATGCATAGACAGGAATTCCAGTAAGTCCACATTCCGGTCTCTCTGCTGATGCTCCTTAAAGTGCTCGAATAGCACAGGCAGTTTCAGCAACTGATCGAATGAGGTACTCTCCATCGCCATAAAAAACACCAGTATGTAGAGGCATACTTTTCTCACGGGGGCAAAAATAAGGGATATGCTGGTTTAAGCAAGACCGCTTATAAAAAAATATAACCGATAGATATGTGTCTGGTAAACATTTATTGTGCCTGATTCCCTTTATGGTAAAGAAAAGAGTTTTAAATATCAGGATACATTTACTAACTTACCCCCGCTTGGCATCCAAAAGTGCGCCCGTGATGATGAAACGAATTCCACTAAGATATCTTACCACACTGCTGGTTTTAATAACCTGCATACCTGACGCCGTTGCACAGTCTACCGAAATTAGTTATCTCTCCGGCACCGGTAGCGATCACACCGTAAACTGGCAGTTCTATTGCACCGGTGGCAGCAATGCCGGTAAATGGACGTCTATTCCCGTTCCTTCCTGCTGGGAATTGCAGGGTTTTGGTAAATATGACTACGGATTCGCAAAAGACAGTCTCCGGGGCAAGGAAAGTGGCTTGTATAAATATAACTTCCAGGCGCCTGCCAACTGGAAAGGCAAAAAGGTGAACATTGTTTTCGAAGGCGTTATGACCGACGCTACCGTAAAGATCAATGGAAGATCTGCCGGCCCCATACACCAGGGCGCCTTTTATGCTTTTAAATATGATATCTCCGGATTATTAAAATATGGTGCAGCTAACCTGTTGGAAGTCACCGTCGCTAAACATTCTGCGAATGCGGCTGTGAATGAAGCTGAACGTAAAGCTGATTTCTGGATCTTCGGCGGTATCTTCCGCCCGGTATTCCTTGAAGTCCTTCCTGCACAACATATTGCCGCCCTCGCAGTGAATGCAAAAGCAGATGGGACCCTCCATGCAATTGTAAAAGTAAATGCCCCGCAACAAACACAAATAGCGCTGCAATTGTATGACAATGACCAGCAAAAGGTCGGCGGACAAATTATAAAGACACTCAATACATCTGAAATTCATATCGATACAGTCTATTCCGGGATTCAGCCCTGGTCAGCTGAATTTCCCAATCTCTATCAGGTAGAAATATCCCTGATCGATAAAGGGAAAGTACTACACTCGCTCCGCCAGCGCATCGGTTTCCGCACCATCGAACTGAAACAACGCGACGGTATTTATGTCAACGGCGTAAAGATGAAATTCAAAGGTGTGAACCGCCATTCTTTCCGCCCGGAAACAGGCAGAACAACCAGTAAAGCGATCAGTATTGAAGATGTACTATTGATCAAAGACATGAACATGAACGCCGTGCGCATGTCACATTATCCGCCCGATGCACATTTCCTGGATGTCTGTGATTCACTTGGATTATACGTAATGGATGAATTGGCCGGATGGCACGGTAAATACAGCATCGAAACAGGTACCCGTCTCGTAAAGGAAATGCTGGAGCATGATGTAAACCACCCATCTATTGTACTGTGGGCAAATGGCAATGAAGGCGGGCATAATAAAGAGCTGGACCACCTCTTCCCCGAACTGGACCCGCAACAACGACCCGTTGTGCACCCCTGGCAGTTATTCAACGGTATTGAAACACAGCATTACCGGGAGTATAACTACGGCATTGGCAACTACGACAATGGAAAAGAGATCGTCATGCCGACTGAATTCCTGCACGGTCAGTTTGATGGTGGCCATGGCGCCGGACTGGAAGACTACTGGGACAGGATGTGGCATAACCCGCTCAGCGCTGGTGGCTTCCTCTGGGACTTTGCAGACCAGGGTGTTGTAAGAAAAGATAAACACGATTCACTGGATACTGATCACCACAGAGCCGCAGATGGTATCGTAGGCCCGCATCATGAAAAAGAAGGCAGCTTCTTTACGATCAAAGAAGTATGGAGCCCGGTGTATGTCGAACGTCGGGAAATAACACCCGCCTTCGACGGTACACTGAACATAGAGAACCGCTACGCCTTCACCAATATTGATCAGTGTCATTTCACCTGGCAGTTAAAGCAACTCGAAACATCCGCTGTATACAACGGCACAGCTACTGCTCCCCATCTGAAACCTTTGGGAAAAGGCGTCTTACAATTAGCCCTTCCTGCCAACTGGAACACGTACGATGTGCTGTACTTATCAGCGAAAGATCCTCACGGACAAGAGCTGTTTACCTGGAGCTTTCCTATCACAAGACCTGCAGCAAATACAGCAAAGAAGATCGACACCACCGGTACAGGCAAAGTGACCATCCGTGAACAGGACTCGCTATGGCTCGTATCAGCAGCCGATATACAGCTAAGTTTTAATAAAAAGAACGGCCTGTTACAGGAAGTGAAACATGGGAGTACCATCATCCCTTTTAACCACGGCCCTGTACTCCAGGAAGGAGAAAATAACTTTGCAGATTTCTCGCATCACTACCAGGGGAATAATCTGATCATCACTTCCACCTTCGATAGAAAGAACAGCTATAACACACTGCAATGGACTATCTATCCATCAGGTGTAATTAAGATGGCTGTACAATATTTCCCGGCTGCTTACTTTACTTCCCTGGTCGGCGTGAACTTTTCATTCCCCGAAAAGGAAATGCGTGCTGTGGAATACATGGGCAGCGGACCTTACCGCGTATGGAAGAACCGGTTAAAAGGTACCCGCTTTGGCATCTGGAAAAAAGAATATAATGATACTGAAACCGGGGAGAGCTGGAAGTATCCTGAGTTTAAAGGTTATCATGCTAACATGTACTGGTGTAAGTTTATCACTGCTTCACAACCTTTTACCGTATATACAGAGAATGAAAGCCTCTTCCTGCGCTTGTTTACGCCCGCCTGGAAAACAGACCAGTGGCATAATTATGAGCCCATCTTCCCAACCGGCGACCTGTCATTCATGCAGGGCATCAGCAGTATCGGCACAAAGACACAAAGAAATGAAACTACCGGCCCAATGGGCATGAAGAATATCTTTTACGACTATGAAAAGGCGCCTGAAAGAGCCCTGCAAATAGTGCTTTACTTTGATTTTTCAGGGAAGTAGACAGCATAGGATGACCGCCCTGTGATTTTGTTTTAGATTCCCATTCGTTTAATGCCATGTTATGAAAAGAACGATCCGATTCCTCGTTCCCTTATTAGGGTACCTACTATTGTTGAACGGCCCACAATTGTATGCACAGCAAACATCCGACAGTGCATATAAGCGGCCGCTGAAGACCGTATTGACAGACATTGAAAAACGGTTTAACATCCGCATAAAATATACCGACAAACAGGTTGCAGGTAAATTCGTCCCTTATGCAGACTGGCGTTACCGGCCTACCCTGGAAGCTACATTGGATAATATCCTGACGCCCCTTGACCTGAAAATAAAGAAGGATAAAGACACTTATAAACTCGGTGAATATGAATACTACCGCTGGTCCGTACCAGAAGGCTGGGCTGAACTGGACCGTATCGCCGCACAGTATACTAATCAATCGGAATGGGAACAACGCAAGGCACAGCTGAAACCTTGTATCCGCGAAGCTTTGCAACTGACACATTTGCCTGCTGCTCCGGCTTCTCAACCTATCATTACCACAGAGAGAAAGTTTGATGGTTATACCGTCAGGAACATCGCTATCGAGATCCTGCCCGGCTTATACATCAACGGCTCGTTATATAAACCGGCAAAATATAAAGGAAAGATACCTGTTATCCTCAATCCGGATGGTCACTGGCAACAGCAACGTTACAGGCCCGACTGCCAGTACCGTTGCGCTGCATTAGCGCGCATGGGAGCGATGGCTTTTAGTTATGACCTCTTCGCCTGGGGAGAATCGCTTTTACAGTTTGAAGAAGCCGACCATCGCAGAAGTCTTGCTATGACGATACAAGCCCTCGGTGCTATCCGCATTCTTGATTACCTGCTGGCGCTGAAAGATGCAGATACTGCAAGAGTGGCTATCACAGGTGGTTCCGGAGGTGGCAGTCATACGGTACTGATGGCGGCAATAGATGATCGTATTAAAGCCAGCGCCCCCGTAGTAGCGATCAGTTCTTATTTCTATGGCGGTTGCCCCTGCGAAAGTGGTATGCCCATCCATGCCTGCGGCAATAGGACAGATAACGTGGAAATAGCTGCTATGGCAGCTCCCCATCCACAATTATTGATCAGTGACGGAGGCGATTGGACAGATAAAATGCCTGAACACGACTTTCCCTATCTGCAGAAAATATATAACTACTACAATAAAAAAGATAAAGTCACTAACGTACATCTGCCAACAGAGGTACACGACTTCGGTATCAACAAACGAAAAGCCATCTATGATTTTATGGCAAAGAACCTCGGACTGAATATCAGTGCTGCCGACGAATCAAAGATCACCATCGAAGAAGCGCCTGCTCTCTATGTATTCGGTGACAAAGGCGAACGGCTGCCGTCCGGCGCTATTCATGGTTTCGCGCAACTGGAACAGGTATGGAAAACAGCAATAAACGCAGCAGAATGAGGAACCTGTGGTGTATGATAGCATGCCTGTGTTTGTGTATACAACATACCTATGCTGCAAATATTTATGTAGCTGTTACGGGGGATGATCTGCAAGCCGGTACCACCCTGCAGCCGAAAGCCACGCTAGCCGCTGCATTGAGACAGGCAAGAGAATGGCGGCGCTTAAATGACCCTGCTATCAAAGGTGGTATTCACATCATCGTCAAAGGAGGCACTTATTTCCTCTATGAGCCGGTCTTTATCCGTCCTGAAGATGCAGGTACTGCGGAAAGCCCCACCATCATTGAAGCTGCACCCGGTGAGAAACCCATTTTCAGCGGAGGTATGCAACTAAAACAATGGCGACGGTTCAAAGGAAATATATGGGTAGCCGAAGTACCGGATATTACTGCCGGACCCCTGAACTTCAGACAGCTCTGGGTAAACAATGTAAAAGCTGTCCGTGCAAAAGATACCAATGGCGACAGCATGCGCCGTATCCTGTCATGGGATCATAAAGCCGGCACCTGCTGGATCCCCACATCCGCTATCCGAGGACTCGAAAACACAAAAGGACTTGAAATGTTTATCCACCAATGGTGGGCTATCGCCAATCTGCGTATTAAAACCGTGGATGTTCGCGGTGACAGTACCCGGCTAACGTTTCATCAGCCGGAAAGTAAGATCCAGTCGGAACACCCGTGGCCAGCTCCCTGGATCTCCAAAGAGTCCGGTAATTCTGCCTTCTGGCTCACCAATGCATTGCCCTTACTGGATGAACCAGGTGAGTGGTACCTGGATGTGAAAGCACAGAAAGTATACTACTGGCCGCGTAGCAACGAAGACTTATCAACAGCAACTATCATCGCACCAGTATTAGAATCATTGATCACCATCACTGGTACTATCGATAATCCTGTATCGCATATACACTTCAAAGACATCAGCTTTCAACATACCACCTGGCTGCGTCCTTCTAAAATGGGACATGTGCCTTTACAAGCTGGGTTGTATATGCTGGATGCCTATAAACTGGAAATGCCCGGCACTCCTGATAAAAAAGGGCTGGAAAACCAGGCATGGATAGGACGTCCACCCGCAGCCGTAACCGTGTCTTATGCACAACATACTGCTTTCACCGGATGCCGTTTCGAGCACCTGGCATCTACCGGTATAGACTACGAAACAGGTAACCGCTACGATACTATCAACGGCAACCTGTTCAAAGATATTGGCGGTACCGGCATTCAACTGGGCTTGTATTCAGATGAAGCCACCGAAACACACCTGCCTTATCATCCTGTAGATACACGACCGGTGTGCAGTAATATCCTCGTCTCCAATAATCTCATCACTAATGTTACCAACGAAGACTGGGGAACGCTCGGCATCAGCGCAGGATACGTTAAAGATGTCATAATCGCGCACAACGAAATAAATGAAGTGTCTTATACCGGCATCAGTGTAGGATGGGGCTGGACAAAGACCATCAACGTCATGAGCAATAACCGGATCATCGGCAATAAAATTCATCACTATGCCCGTCATATGTACGATGTAGCCGGTATCTACACCTTATCTGCACAACCGGGTTCTGAGATTACGGGAAACTATATAGACAGTATCTATAAAGCGCCTTACGCCCACATTCCTACACATTGGTTCTATCTGTACACCGACGAAGGAACAGCCTATTATACTGTAAAAGATAACTGGTGCCCTGCAGAGAAGTTCCTGCAAAACGCCAACGGGCCTAATAACATATGGCAGAATAACGGCCCGCAGGTAACGGACAGTATCAAACAGTCCGCCGGACTGGAAGAGCCATACAAGCAGCTGTTAAAAGAGAAAGCGCCTGCACATCATACACAACCTATCAATCAATATATCACCAACGGACACGGATCATGAAAAACATTGTTATAAAAGTAAGCCTGCTATTTTTTGTTTTACTCTCCCTGGGTCAGTACGCACTGGCGCAATCGAAACCCACCTGGATATGGTATCCCGGCGATTTTGAAATATGGCTGAGTAACCAGATGCAGAACCGCCGTACCGACAGAGGCACCTTCTTTCCGGTATTCTGGAAGTTCGACAGCCATTATCCGCTGATCGATTTTCATAAAGACTTTTCTCTGACAGCCCCCGAAGAAGTAAACATCTATACAGAAGGGATATATAACGTAAAGCTTGACGGCCAACCCTTAGAGGGCATGCCTGCTAAAATAACCGTACCCGCTGGTAAACACCGGATCAACATAAAAGTATTCAACCAGGCAAGCGTACCAGCTATCTATGTAGCCGGTAGAACGATCGCCTCTGATGCCAGCTGGCTGGTAACCTTCGAGGATAAAGAATGGATAGATGAAACAGGTAAGACCTCTGACATCTCCGCCACTAAATGGCTGAATGCAGGTAGCTGGAACTTTAATGATATCACCACGCGTCCGTCTGAGTGTAAACTACCGGTCACACCCAAAAGTCCTGCCGGTATAGTAAAGAACAATGCCGCCACACTGATAGATTTTGGTAAGGAGACTTTTGGCTTTATTCACCTGCATGGCATAAAAGGAAATGGTCGCATCACATTATACTATGGTGAAAGCAAAGAAGAGGCGTTAAGCGAAAAAGGCGCTATCACATTCGACAGGCTCTCTTTTCAGCTATCTGCAAAGAAAGACTCCATCATGCCGCTGTCCAAAGCATTCCGTTATGTGAATATGGTAACAGATGGAAATATACAGGTAGACTCCATCTCCATGTTATATGAACATGCAGATGTAAAGGAAAAAGGTAGTTTCCGTTGTTCAGATGAAGAGATCAACAAGATCTATGACATCGCGAAATATACTTTCGAACTGAACACAAGAGAGTTCTTCATTGACGGTATCAAACGTGACCGCTGGGTATGGAGTGGAGATGCTTATCAGAGTTATCTGATGAACTATTACCTGTACTTCGATAACAATACGGTATCAAGAACAATGCTGGCATTAAGAGGGAAGGACCCTGTAACAAGTCATATCAATACCATCATGGACTATACCTTCTACTGGTTCCTGGGTATTTATGACTATTACCTGTATACCGGCGACGAGACGTTTATCAAACAATTCTATCCGCGTATGCAAACGATGATGGAGTACTGTCTTGGCCGTAGAAATAAAGACGGTTTGATGGAAGGTATGCCGGGCGACTGGATCTTCATTGACTGGGCCGATGGCTTAAGCAAAAAAGGAGAAGTAAGCTTCGAACAATTATTACTCTGCCGCAGTCTTGAAACAATGGCCCTCTGCGCGAATATTGCAAATGAGAAGACAGACGCTGCTAAATACAAACAATATGCCTCCGACCTGAAACAAAAACTGTTCGATCTTTACTGGAACCAGGAGAAACAGGCGCTTGTACACAGCAGGGTAGAAGGGAAGCAAACGGCGAATGTTACCCGTTACGCCAATATGTTCGCCATCTTTTATGACTACTTCAACCAACAACAAAAGGAAGCAGTTAAGAGATCCGTCTTACTGAACAACAACATTCAGCAGATCACTACACCCTACATGCGCTTTTATGAACTGGAAGCATTGTGCGCCCTGGGAGAACAGCCATATGTCCTGAAGGAAATGAAAGACTATTGGGGTGGTATGTTAAAACTGGGTGCTACCAGCTTCTGGGAAGAATACAATCCTTCGAAGAAAGGAGCAGAACACTACGCTATGTATGGAAGGGAATTTGGAAAGAGCCTTTGCCATGCCTGGGGAGCCAGCCCAATATACCTCTTAGGGAAATATTACCTGGGCGTAAAACCTACATCACCGGGTTATGCAACCTACACCGTACAACCGGTATTAGGCGGCCTGGAATGGATGGAAGGCCTTGTGCCGACACCTAAAGGAGATATAGCAGTGCGATGCAGTTTAAAAGAGATAAAGATCACAACAGCAGAAGGTATCGGTACACTAAGATTCAGAAGCCAGACGAAACCAGCATGTAAAACTGCAGGTATTGAAAGCAAGGAAGGCGACTGGTATGAGATGATCATGCAACCAGGAAAGAACTATGTTGTCAGTTATCAGCAGGTCAAATAAGTCAATAGTAATTTAAATAGTCATCTGCAGTCCAATAATTATCGGAGCTTAAATAGTTAGCGTTAGCGAGAGGTCAGATAAGTTACCAGTAAGTTAAACCGGTAAATTAAGCCAGGAAGAAACCAGTAAGCTAAATAAGTCATCTGCAGGTTAAAAAGTGAAGTAATGCAAAGAATTAAAATTATACTTTTGATCCTTGTATTGGCGCATGCACCCGCATTCGCTCAGAAAGGATTACTCAATACAAACGCCAGTCCGTACGCCCGTTTACAAAGTGTGGACATGGGAAGCGTACAGTGGACGAAAGGTTTTTGGGCGGAACGTTTTGAAGTATGTAAAAATACAATGGTGCCGCAGCTCTGGAACACCTACCACGACGAACAGCTATGCCATTCGTTTAAAAACTTTGAAATAGCTGCCGGACTTGACACAGGCTCTTTCATCGGCCCGTCTTTCCACGACGGTGATTTTTATAAAACGCTGGAAGCTGTGGCCGGCTTATACGCCGTAACAAAAGATACAGCCCTGGACAGAATGATGGATGACGCAATCAGTGTAATAGCTAAAGCACAACGTAAAGACGGCTATGTATACACCAAATCCATCATCGAACAAAAACAAACAGGTAAACAAAATGTCTTTGACGATAAGCTCAGTTTCGAAGCCTATAACTTCGGTCACCTGATGACGGCCGCCTGCATCCATTACAGGGCTACCGGCAAAACAACGCTGCTAAACATCGCAAAGAAAGCAACAGATTTCCTGATAGCATTTTACAACAGTGCGACCCCTGAACAGGCCCGCAATGCTATCTGTCCCTCACACTACATGGGTATCATTGAATTGTACAGGACGACCAGCGACAAAAAATACCTCGCCCTTGCAAAGAAGCTGATCGACATCAGGGGCATGACAGAAGGCACGGACGATAACTCCGACAGAGTACCCTTCAGGGATATGAAGCGGGTAGTAGGTCATGCAGTAAGAGCGAACTACCTGTTTGCCGGTGTAGCCGACGTATATGCTGAAACGGGTGACAAAAGCTTACTACACACCCTCAACACGATGTGGGATGACGTGATCAACAAAAAGATGTACATCACCGGTGGATGCGGCTCCCTGTACGACGGCGTATCCGTAGATGGCATATCCTACAATCCCGATACTGTCCAGAAGGTGCACCAGGCATACGGCAAAAATTATCAGTTGCCCAATCTGTCAGCACATAACGAAACCTGTGCGAATATCGGCAACGTATTATGGAACCGCAGAATGCTGGAACTCACAAGCGACGCACGTTATGCAGACATCGTTGAGTTAGTATTATACAACAGCATCCTGAGTGGCGTAAGCATGGATGGCAGCAAATTCTTTTACACCAATCCACTAGCCGCATCAAAAGATTACCCATACCAGTTACGCTGGATGGGAGGAAGGCGACCATATATCGCATTATCTAATTGTTGCCCGCCCAATACGGTACGCACCATAGCAGAAGTCAGCAACTACATGTACAGTTTGAACGACGAAGGTGTATACGTAGACATGTACGGAGGCAATACCCTCCACACAAAGCTAAAGGATGGCAGCGCTATAAAACTGGAACAACAAACAGACTATCCCTGGGACGGAAATATAGCCATCACATTAAAGGAAGCGCCGGCAAAAGAGATGGCCTTATTCCTACGCATCCCCGGCTGGTGTCAGAAAGCAACATTAATAATAAACGGCAAAGCAATACAGGAAACCCCTGAAAGCGGCACCTACCTGAAAATAAAGCGCCACTGGAAAGCAGGGGACAATCTCTCATTGAAGCTGGAGATGCCGGCCACACTGGTAGAATCTAACCCCCTGGTAGAGGAAACCCGTAACCAGGTGGCAGTAAAACGTGGTCCTGTAGTATACTGCATCGAATCGACCGACCTAAAGGAAGGCCAATCATTGACAGATATCATCATACCAGCCTCCATCCATCTCCAACCCAAACCCATGCAGGTAGAAAACGGCCGCATAACAGCCCTCGAAGGAGAGGCCCGCCTATTGCAACATAACAGCTGGAGCAATACATTATACAAAACCTTAAACACTACCTCCAAGCCGGTCACGATCAAACTTATACCCTACTACGCCTGGGCCAACCGTGGCCCCAGCGACATGAGCGTATGGCTACCCGTCAGCCGGTAAGAGATAGTCGCAACCTGCATCTGCAATTTGCAACCTCCAGTCTCCAACCTCCAGTCTCCAACTCCAACCTCCAGCCTGGAAGTCGGTAATAATCCAATAGCCACCAATAGTAACCCAGTGACAAAGCTATTCAAAGTAGTCTTTAGCTCTCATCAGATCTGTATTATACAAGGCTTATACAAGGTTTATACAAGGTTTAACTTACGTTCATCTTACGTTCAAAGACGTAGGATGAACGTAAGATGAACCTTGTATAAACCTTGTATAAGCCTTGTATAAAGCTAGAATAGTCCAGAATTGATGCAGAATTAGTGAAAGAGGGGGTAGGTCCGCAAGCTGAAACCTCAAAAAAGGGGATTTTAAGCCTCATTAAGCCGCTCAAACGATTCATAAAGATAAGGAACACTAATTCACTCTTCTGTCTAAAATTAGGCTCCTTTAATGCATAACAATCGCAAAGGGACCTGAATATTATTTTGGAGACCGCCCCACGGTGAGCATTCGGGTGGAAATCACTGGCCTCAGTTATTTGAAGTGAGCTGACGCGACGCAGCAGGGGTTTAACCGACTACCCAAAGCCTAACCGCCAATCAAAGCTAAATATCAAGGAACTTCAAAGAACTGCAGCCGGTGATTCCATCCGAACTGCGAGCCAGAAGGTCAACGCCAGAACAACCGTAAGCCCCATCCGCTGATCCCATCCGAACTGCGAGCCAGAAGGTCAAAAAACAACAATCTGCCGCAAGCAAGCTACCAATCCCCCCGCAAAATTACTTCAGAATAACCCGCCGACGCTTTCTGCCAATCCCACTTCGCTTTATACTTTACAAATCCCCATATATGTTATTTCTACACGAACTCCAGTAAAATTTCTGCAGCATAACCCCATGAAATACGCAGAATTTTGAGTAAATTGTATGGTGTTGTTGGGGATTATAATAGCATTCAGAGATTGTAGCAATTACTTACCCAATTTATAAAAGATGCATCAACCAAATCTAACTAAGCTATTAGGAAGCTTATTCATTGCCTGTATTCTATTCTTTCAAGCACAAGCCCAGGTAACGACCGCCACACTAAGCGGTATCGTGAGAAATCAGACAGGCCAACCCCTGCCCGGCGCCACCGTACGCGTTGCCTTCGCCGATGCAGGTATCAATAAAGGATTGGTTACCAAATCCGACGGAAGCTTCGTAGTACCTAACCTTCGCGTAGGCGGACCTTACACCGTGACGGTGTCCTTCACCGGCTACGGTACGGAAAATGCGACGGGTATTTATCTCACCCTCGGACAAAACACCGCGTTGGACCTTCGCCTCATCGAAGCTACCGGTAAATTGAATGAAGTGGTGATCAGCGGCCGCTCTACCATCTTCAATGATCAGCGTACAGGCGCTTCTACGAACATCAGCTCTGTGCAGATCCGGCAGTTGCCGACTATCTCCCGCTCCGCGGATGATTATCTGCGTATCACGCCCTCCGCTTCCCCTACCTACAATGGTATTTCATTTGCCGGAAGGAACGGTCAGTATAATAACTTCTCGCTGGACGGCGCCGTGTTCAATAACCCGTTCGGGTTGGATGCACCGGCTCCCGGCGGACAAACAAACGCGCAGCCTATATCGCTGGACGCTATCGACCAGATCCAGATCAATATCGCGCCGTATGATGTGACACAGTCAGGGTTTACAGGAGCAGGTATAAATACAGTTACCAAAAGTGGTAGTAATAAATTCGGCGGTACCGTATATGGGTTCTATCGTAACGACGGCCTTACGGGCGACAAAATAGACGGGGAGAAGCTGACAGTACCTACCCTTAAAAGCTTCCAGGGCGGCTTCTCACTGGGTGGCGCTATCAAGAAGAATAAACTGTTCTACTTCGTCAATTTCGAAACAGAACAACGTAAAGACGGCGCCAGCGCCTATGTGGCGAGGAACAACAACAATGCCGGCGGAGTGACCACATCCCGTGTACTGGAATCAGACCTGAACGCAGTCAGCGCCGCGCTGAAGAACCGCTTCGGATATGACACAGGCCCTTTCCAGGATTTCGAACTGGAACGTAAGAACTACAAATGGCTGGCAAAAATTGACTGGGTGATCAACAGCCAGCATAACCTGTCATTCACCTATAACGGACTGGATGCATCGCAGGAAAAAACGGCACACCCCAACGCGATCAACCGCCGCGGACCAGATGCCATCACCCTGCAATTCCGCAATTCAGGATATAAGATGATCAACAAACTGCACTCCTTCGGACTGGAGCTGAAGTCTAACTTCAACGATACCTATTCCAATAAGTTCCGTGCAGTGTTCACCAGCTTCAGAGACAAGCGTGATCCGTTCTCTTCACCTTTCCCTGTGCTGAACATCACCAAATACAGTGTGCCTTATATAGTAGCAGGATACGAGCCTTTCTCCATTAATAACCGCCTCAATCAGGATGCCTTGCAGTTGACCGACAACTTCAACATCATCCTCCCCAAACATACCCTTACCATTGGAGCATCCTATGAACAGTTCAAATTCGGTAACTCCTTTAACCTGACAGGGTTTGGCTTTACCGTATTCTCTGGTGTGGACATTAACACTTTCCTGGGTAATGTTGCAGCCGGAGACTATGATGGCAATGTAGAATATGCAAAGAACCGCGTAGCGGCCGACCAATGGACCTGGTATTATCTGACAGTAGGACAGCTATCAGCTTATCTGCAGGATGAATTCAGCGTAGCTAATAACTTCAAGCTGACTTATGGCGTACGTTTTGACAAGGCGCTGTACTTCAAATCCAAAGCCAGTTACAGCAGTCCTAACTTAAATCCCGACGGTACGTTCGCCGGTACCTTTACAACAGGTTCTCCTACCGTTCCCAATACGGACGATCTGAACCTGTTCGATAAGAACGGTGTGCCTGTGCAGAATGGCCCCGGACAGGAAATTGACAATACCCGTATGCCAAGCGGTAAAGTACTGGTATCCCCACGTTTAGGTTTTAACTGGGACATCAAAGGCGATAAGACAGTACAGCTGCGTGGTGGTACAGGTCTGTTTACCGGCCGTTTCCCCTTTGTATGGCTGGGTAATGCGATCGGTAATCCGTTCACCGGTTATTACAACGTAACCGCCCGTAACTTCAAATGGCCGCAGATCTGGCGTTCTAATATCGGACTGGATTATAAACTCCCGATAGGAACTGTACTGAGTGCAGATGTCGCCTACTCTAAAGATATCAATTCGATGATAGTGCGTGATTACGGTCTGGGTACACCTACAGGCGTACTTAATTCAGGTACTGCCGATGACCGCGCTGTTTATCAGGCATCAGATAAAGGCAATACAGCTACTTATGTATTCACCAATGAGAAGATCGGTTATTCCTTTAACGGTACCTTCCAGGCGCAACAAACTTTCGGCAAAGGTTATTTCTTCATGCTGGGGTATAACTACCTGGTGGCAAAAGATGGTAGCTCTATTTCTGCAGAGATCTCCGGTGATGCCTTTGACCGTAACCCCGTTATCGGTAATGCCAACAAGGCCGTGGAATCTACCTCACTCTACGGTAACACGCATCGTATCACCTTCGCCGGTATCAAGAAATTTGAATACTGTAAAGGAAAATATGCGACTACCATATCATTCTTCAGTAACTGGACAAGTGGTAACAGGTACTCATATGTATACGGAGGTGACCTCAACAACGACGGCTCTTTCGCCAATGACCTGATGTATGTACCTACCGCCGCCGAGATAGGAAATATGAGCTTCGTTCCGTTGGTCGACGCAGAAGGTGCCAGCCAGTCGGAACAGGCACAAAGGGCGGCGCTGGAAAGATTCATCAACCAGGATGAATACCTGAGCAGCCACCGTGGTAAGTACACCGGTAAGTACGCTGGTACTACACCCTGGTTCAGCCAGATAGATATGCGTGTATTGCAGGACTTTAACTTCAAGGGAAAAGAAAAGACAAGCACTATCCAGCTGAGCCTTGATGTGGTGAACCTCGGTAATATGATCAGCAGCAAATGGGGACTGCGCAAGTTTGCAAGTACCACAGGGTATTATCAACCCGTAGGTGTTGTAGGAAGGGATAATAACGGTAAAGCGCTTTACCAGTTCGATCCGTCACAACGCGAAACTTTCATCACCAGCCCTGACCTCATATCTAGGTGGCAGTTGCAGCTGGGTGCGAGATATATCTTCTGATAAATATCCGGTTATGATAAAAAGGGGCGTCGCATATGTTTGCGGCGCCCCTTTGTATTTGCTGAAACTAACCCGTTCCCTTTCAGATATTACTCAATCTGTTAAGACAGCGCAGAACTCTTTATCGCCCTGCAACCAGAAGAAGCTTCTGTCGCGATCAACATACTTTGCAACGACGTTATTACAGATAGCGGCCTTTGTGAGATATTTAAGCGCATTCTTTTTGTCGCGTAAGAGACTATATGTAGCAGCAATGTTGTAGAAAGTAGCATGATTTTCGGGTGCCAGTTTTTCTGTTTGTTTGAAACAGGAAAGCCCTTTCTTATAATTGTCCATATCATTATACACATGTCCCAGCTGGTCCCACATAGTGATGTCTTCCGGAAGATATTTCAGGAAGGATTCTGCCATCACTTTTGCTTTAGCCGGATTTTCGTATTTGTGCATGTTGTAACCGAGCTTCAATGCGAACGTATTCGCCGGATTTATTTTTATTGCTTGGTCAATGTACTGCTCACCGTTTGCCTTGTCACCCGTAAGATAATAGCTTGCACCAAGATAGGTGCAGGCATTATCATGAGCCGGGTTTAGTTTCAGCGCAGTGGTGAAGTATGGTATGGCTTTGCCATACTCTTTTTTATTACTATACAACACGCCAAGTTCATAATGATAGCTTGCCTCATTCGGTTTTAGTGAAATGGCTTTTTCATAAAATCCTATCGCAGTTGCAGTGTCCTTTAAATGCAGAAGAGTGGCTGCTAATCGTGCCCGTATGCCGTGATTTTCCTCCATCCTGAGTGAATATTCGAAGGCGTATTTTGCCCGCTCATAATCCTCCATCTCGAAATAAGCGATACCATGTATTGCCAGGTTCTTCTCTGTATATTTTGGAGTGACCGTTATGATCCTGTATAAATACCTATGTGCAACAATTTTTTGCTTTTCCTGCAAAAGGATCAATCCCATATTTCTGAGCGCTCTTATGTTATCAGGGCAGCTGGTCAATACTTCCTGCAGCTGTGCTTTTGCTTCCTCTTTTCTCCCGTTCTTATATAGCGAGACACTGAGATGTACCCTGGCCTCCATATTTGCAGGGTTGATTTTAATTACGCTTTGATTGCAGATAGCTGCATTTTTATGATCATTCAACATATGATAGCAAGTGCCCAGCAGGAATAACAGTTGGTCATTTTTATCATAATCTTTGATGCGACGGAGCATGGCGACAGCATCAGCAATCTTACCCTGTTTGATCCGTGCTATAGCTGCTACATAGTGAATAATGAAATCAGCTTCGCCCTGTCCCATTCCCTGCCGTATGTCATCTAGTCCATTGAAGACGCCGACTTTATATTCTGTATGGCTCTCTAATTCAGAACAATCCCAGTCTTTTAGATTTGTCCGGTAATTAAAGCAGATCTTATCTTTATTATCACCCTCGCATTCTTTTAAGGAATACGATCCATACAATATATGATCAGCATGATGATACTTCATCAGAGAGTCAGCGGTTTTGTATGTGAAGTTGTGGAAGTCAATAGTGTCTTTTACATAGTGGATATTAAATGGAATATTATATTGCCTTCCCAGCTCTTCCAGGCTTTTCTGCAACACACGGCCTATGTTATATGACCGGAGTTTGTCATCGCATTCCGGTTCCCATGGCAGTATCAGTATTTTGAAGCGATCGTCGCTGGCATCAAAAACAGGAGAGGAGGGCAAGGTTGTCGGGGCCGTAACTGTGTTAGTTAACGTGATTGGTTGGTTAAACTGGCTATATAAGGTGCCGAACCATAACAGGCAGAGCGCACCCCCTGTACTCCAGAACATTTTTTTTCTTAACCGGCCGGGCAGGTTAACCACCCGGTCCGGCGCAGTAACCGATTGGATCTTTCCATACTTAAGTATAATGAAATACGCAATGAGTACGATCACCGTACAGATAATGGTAAAGGGGATATTGATCCAGCGTGTGGCGTCGCCCATAAAGCCCCTCCACATGGCTACAATTCCCATCCCATTAACTATCCATTGATAAATGTTTGCTGTGCGTTCGTAAATTGGCTGTTTCACCGTGGTATATTTTGGTTGTTGGGGAAGAAGGTTTGCATTCTTAAGGGAATATACATTGTAGCAGGCATAATTAAGTTAACTGCATGTTAATGTCGGATACAAAAAAACCTTCTGAAAATGGACACAGATGTATCAAAAGCGGACATTATTACTGCATTGGATATGTGAAAGTTGTTGATTTTCATGTTGTTTTAAAGTTGTCACTATTTTTGTTTCGAGTCTGACAGTAACTTTATCTCCTATGTTTAAGAATTACTTCAAAACTGCGCTAAGAAATCTGTTAAGGAATAAGATCTATTCGGTCATCAATATTCTTGGACTAAGTATTGGCCTGGCCTGTAGTATGCTGATCATCTTATATGTGAAAGATGAGGTCAGTTATGACAGGTTTCACGAGAACCTGAACACGATCTACCGTGTGGGTGCGAAGAGTTATACGGTGGAAGGGGCCGTAGAGGGAACAAATGGAACGACGGGATATTTACAGGGACCGCGGTTCACGGCTAACATTCCCGATATCAAAGCATTTGTCCGTGTACAAAGCGACAGGAAAGACATAAGAACAGGGACGGAAATTAACTCGCAGGATATACACCTGGTAGATTCGAATTTCTTTTCTCTCTTTTCATTCCCTTTACTGAGTGGTAACCCCAAAACTGCGCTGCTGGCTCCTGATGCAGTTGTTATCAGTGAAGATCTGGCCATGAAGCAGTTCGGTACAAAAGATGCATTGGGAAAAACCATCATGATGAAAGGAGGAGACGATGGATTCAAACCATATACAGTAACAGGCGTAGCGAAAAGATGTCCGCAGAACTCTTCTATCAAGTTCAGCGCTCTGATGCCAATAAGGGTATCGGCACAGGACGAGGCAAACGATGAAAGCTGGTTCAACTCTTTCCTGAACACCTTCGTTTTGCTGCAGCCAGGCGCTGATGCGAAACAGGTGGAGGCAAAGATGAAAAAAGTATACGCAATGGACGCCAATGAGGCCAGAAAGAGACTGGTGGAACGGTATGGTCCTTTCGGTGCAGTGGAGTATACCCTGCAGTCCCTGCCCGACCTGCATCTGAGTAAAGCCTACAGCGCGAACAATGGTCTTACCGATGGCAGCAATCCTGTTTATTCGTATATACTCTCTGGCATCGCAATATTTATTCTGCTGATAGCCTGTATCAATTTCATTAATCTGACAATAGCCCGTTCGCTGAAACGTGCAAAGGAGATCGGCATCCGTAAAGTAGTGGGTGGCGACAGAAGACAGCTCATGATGCAGTTTATGGGCGAATCTTTTATCCTGAGTTTTGCCGCCTTTACACTAGCGCTGATCCTTGTACAATTATCCTTGTCGGTCTTTAATGACCTTGCAAATAAAGCGCTCGCCTTATCCTATTTGTTTGATGTGAAACTGGTGGCCGGATATATTACACTCTTCCTGTTCACCGGTCTGCTTGCAGGCTTTTATCCTTCATTGGTATTGTCCGGTTATAATCCGGTGAAGGTATTATACAGCAGGTTCACGTTAGGAGGAAAAAACTATCTGCAAAAAGGATTGGTTATCCTGCAGTTTACACTGGCATCTTTTTTAATCATAGGCACCTTCACAATTTACTCGCAGTTCAATTACCTGACGAATGAGAAACTGGGTTATGACGATACGAACCTGGTAACTGTTGGTCACAACCGGATCGTTGCTGAACAGACAGAACATATCAGATCAGAATTGATGAAGAGCAAGGCTATTACAGATGTAGCCTTCAAAAATAGTGGTACCTGGGGTACAACAGCCCGTATCAATGGCGAAACTAATATCAATTTTAGTTATGAAACAGTAGATGAACATTACATCCCCGAACTGAAAATACCAGTTGTCAAAGGACGTAATTTCTCCAGGGATTTTCCTGCCGATTCAATACGGTCTGTACTGGTGAATGAAGCATTTGTCAAAGAGGCCGGCTGGAAAGATCCTATTGGTCAGGTAGTGGATTTCTGGTACCGGGAAGGAGAGAAATATACGGTGATCGGTGTGGTAAAGGACTATCACTACGCCTCGCTGACGCAGAAGATCGGCTCGCAGTTATTCACTATGAAGCATAGTAATGGCTACGGCAAGACATTCATTAAAATAAGACCCAATGGTGAAACTGCTGCACTCCATGATATAGAGAAAGTATTCAAACAGATATTCCCTCTTAGTCCGTATGGTTATGAATTCAAGGACGTCGATAACAGGGAAAACTATGCAGCAGAGGCGAAATGGAAACAGATAATTCTGTTCAGTGCTATCCTGACGATCTTCATATCCTGTATAGGTCTCTTCGGATTATCAGTATTATCCGCAGAGAAAAGAACAAAAGAAATTGGTATCCGCAAGGTACTGGGCGCTTCAGTCGCTTCTGTGGTAACGATCCTCTCAAAAGACTTTCTGAAACTCGTCGTCATCTCTCTCGTACTGGCTATACCTGTTGCCTGGTATGCAGGTAACAAGTGGCTGGAAAATTATCCATACCGTATTACGATCAGCTGGTGGATGTTTGCCACAGCTGGATTACTGGTATCTGCTATTGCACTGGCGACGGTAAGCTTCTATGCAGTAAAAGCAGCTGTGGCTGATCCGGTAAAAAGTCTGAAAAGGGAATAATACTACTGTTTATTCAACGGGTCTACTTCACGGAAACATGACTGTATCTGATCGGCCGAAAGCCGGTACAGCTGCCTGATGGCGGGTTGTGTGGTATCATATCCGCTGATCTCCGGCTGATGTTTTCCCATCCACGCAAGCGCGTCATCCAGTATCCGTTTGTTAGCCTGGCCATGGCCCGAAGGACCAATACTGCCGACGATCTTACCGAATATGTACACAGGAAAATCAGCGCAGGTCATTTCAGATAGTTTGGCGCGATATTCCCGCTCGCTACTGGGCGCATTTTCAAAGTCTTTTGCGAAATAGATCTGGTCAATACTATGCCTGCCTTCATGCGCAAAGATAGAAGCGTCTTCCTGTCTTCTTTCAAGCATATTCATGAACTGTAATTGCAGATCGCTGCCACGTAATCCCTGTCTGTATAACATGGCATAAAGACTATCCATCGCATTCAGGCGCAGCAGACCATTGATGCCGGCCAGCAGCGTGGTAGTATCAGGTGTACTGGTACCAGCGATCGCATTTTCAAAAACAGATAACTTCTCTTTTCTTACCGTGCTGTCTGTAACCATCGTCCAGGCTTCCATCGGTTCTCTGATATATGCTTCCCTTACCCTGTAAATGGTGTCATTAACAGACCAACCGCCGTTCCCCATTCTTTTACCGGAAAGCCAGCTAATGAAACCATTGGACGTCATCAGGTCGATTTCAATAAATGTCAGTGAGGCTTTATATCCGTATTGCAGCACTTCCTTGCGGGTAACATTGACGATCTGTCCCAGGCAGATCTCCTTTGCATGAAAGCTGGACGTAGTGCCGAGGAACCCCATAGCGCCGAATTTAGGTTGCACCAGCTCCAGGAACTTTTCATAGGTGAGCGTATCTTTTCCTGCGGATAATTTTAGCTCTTTCAACAGCCTTGCGCAGATGGTCAGTACCTGTTGTTCAAACAGGCTATCACTGGTCCGAGCACGTACTGCCAGTTGCCGGTAGTAGTTATTGGTCATGGTGCCTGTTTCCTGCAGATACCTGGCATAGGCAATGATGTCTTTCTGTGAACGTCCTGCAAGCAATGCTGCATACTCATAAAAGCCCGATCTGGCCAGCGCGGCAGCTATCTGTTCATTCTCGGCAGATGAGGCCTTCCAACGAGGTAATATGGCTGAAAATACGGTCGCAGGCTCTTTAAGATAAGCATAGGCACTGTCTGCCGAAGCAAAATGGAAATAAGCGTTCCAGCCATCTAACACGAACCCGCCGTCTTTTTTAAGGACGCCGGTACCTACCAGTAATTTCGCTGCCTGCGGATGTCCCGGCATCTGTTCAAGCACTCGGGAGAGTAGCCTGCCGGCTTTGCCTAATAGTAGCGTATCCTGTTTTTTGTTGTTCTTTGAAGAAAGATAAACAGTGTTGGCATAGGCGATGGCCGCCTCTCTCCATTCAGCGGCATTGGCTGCACTGACAAGCGCTTTATCCGATGCTTCTAAAGAAGTAGGATAGTGGCCCGCTTCCGCAGCGATATTACTAAGCGCCACAAGCGATGCATTGCTGCCGGAGCGAAGTGCCAGCGCACTGTCCAGGCGTTTGGCCGCAAGGTCATAGTTATGATGGAATTGCCAGTCGCGCAGTGCCAGTGTACTATACACTTTGGCGCTATCGCTGCTACTGGTATGCGGATCGTTGAGGATATCCCTGAGAATGACAGCCGAGCCATCTATGTTATAACTGAAAAATGCCAGGGCAGCCTTCTGCCATCGTATGTCTGTTTGTTGGGCAGTACAGGGATGGGCGATCAGCAGAAAAAGTATGGAAAATGTGGTGATATGTTTCATATTTTACGGGTCTTACTTATTGGCAAAGTAAGTACACCCGTAAAGGATAAACTTGTACAGAACTAACCTTTTACCGTTTTGCTGAAATCGCGGGGAGAGACGCCGAAATAGCTTTTGAAACTGCGGCTAAAGTGGCTCTGGTCATAGAATCCGCTGCTATAGCCGATGCCCGTCAGGTTATCATGACCGGCTACAATACCGTTGGCCGCCTTTTCCAGGCGCACCCTGGTAATATATTCCGACAGGCGCAGGCCTGTTTTCTCTTTGAACTTCCGTAGCATGTAGACCGGGTGCACATTGGCCTCTGCCGCCAGCGCATCCACCAGGTGCTGTTCATCCGGCATATCATTGATACGCTCAGTAATTGTCCTGATCCAGGTGGCCTGTCCATACCTGCTAAGCTGGTCCTGCCCGAACAGGCTGGTAACGATCTCGAAAGAAAGCATATCCAGCGTATCAGCAGCATGTCCCGTTATAAACCGGTAGTGCAGCAGGAACAGATCAAGAAAAGATTGTTTGAAGACCATCGTATCATGTGCCCTCATCTGCCGGTTGAATGTACCGGCGATGTTGTTTTTCAGCTCCAGGTTGAAGCACTTTGCCGGCTGACCGTCAAAGATGTTAGCATGTTCATGATCATCGGGTCTGAAGATGGAATGGCCCCCGGCTATAATGGTCTCGCCTTTAGCGCCTTTTTCCACGTAGTTCCCTTCCAGCAGTAAACTGAGATAAGGATTCTCATGATGATGTTTAGGCAGATGAGCATCTGATGCATAAGCCGTCAGCGTGAGATTGAAATGCTCCAACTCAAGCCGGTGAACCGTATTACCGTAGAATTTTCCATCGGTTAACAACATAATAGGGGTGTGGTGTTTAAGAGGTGGCCAGTGCTTCCTGCCGCATGCGTTCCTTGATAGTTTTCCGGTGCATGGCGCCCCAGCTTTGCAATGCCCGGAGTACATCCTGCAGTGTGTCACTATAATCCGTCAGCTTGTACTCCACGATTACGGGAGAGCCGGTTTGCACTGTCCTGGTTACGAAGTTGTTCAGCTCTAGGTCTTTGAGCTCGTTAGACAATACCCTGGCAGAAATACCCTCTACCCGGCGTTGCAGCTCATTGAACCTGGTATGCCCCTCAGACAGGGCTATAATGATCCTTAATTTCCATTTTCCGCCTATTACATACAACGCGTCGCCTACTGCTACTAAAGCTTCTGTGCATTGCTGCGCACCTAATGGTGTTTGACCTCTAAAAGACATTTGTTCAGATTTAACTAACACAAAGTTACTACTAACTTTTTATTAGTGGCTAACATTTTATATCATACAGCATTCTGCCCCGCTGGCCGTTCTTTTTGCGGATAAAATGAAGCTCTACCTCATTGCCAGGCTGGACTTTGGTGCCCAGGTTCTCAATAGGCCTGACCAGGAACAGCTTGTCGCTGACCCGGTAATAAACATCGCCGGTACCCTGGTTATGCCGTACGGTAGAGATGATCTCTGTTACTTTCCCACGGACGATGATCTTACTCTCGGCCCGGGCGTAACTGTTGTAGACGTAATAAGCGGGTGTCGCCAGCAGGAAGAAGATGATATATATGGCGGCAATAACGATATACAGATTAGAATAATAGCCTCTGGCAATACCGCCAAGAAGTAATATCAGGGCCAGACCCGTACAGCCGGTAAGGAACAGCTTGACCAGTGTGGACTGCTTTTCCTTCATCAGCAGCAGATCATCCGCAGAGATCTTTGCCGTCGTCTCCCCGTAAGGAGTGTGTGGGTATTCAGCTTTCAGCAGGATGTTCCCTCCGGTACTGATATGCAGCACCACTTCCTGCCCGGTCAGTCCGCTGATGTTGCTGACGTTCGCATGGTGATAACTGTTCTTTTGTTCGTAGAAAAAGCTTTTTTCAGGTAATGCGGCTTTCACCTCAATGATCTCATGATTAGCGCTCACATACTGTAGATTGTCCCGTTTATGGGAAGCGTGAAGGGCTTTTATCTTTATCCTCACCAGGCGTTTTTTGCCTCCATGCAGTCCGGACCTGATAATACGCCGTTGTTTCAGAGCACGGCGCCACATGAAAAAACAGATAGACATTATCACCAGCCAGGCTATTGAAACGGGAATGTAAAGGGATGTATGCCGGCCACAGGCGGCCATCAGCAGGAGGGATGCCAGAACGAGCGTAATAGCAGTGAATAATAATAGCAGCAACCACCGTAATCCCGTAATCCTTGCCGCAGTTTTGAGGAGCCGGATGTCTTCATTGGTAAGAGGGGTTTCTTCCTGTATCATTTATCTAAGGTATCGAAAAAGGCTATTCCGTCCGCAGACAGGAATAGCCTTTCCTTTATCATTATATCCTGATACTATCCGACCAGATCAAACCTGTCCAGATTCATCACTTTATTCCATGCCGCAGCAAAGTCTTTTACAAGTTTGCCTTGAGCGTCACTGCTTCCATATACTTCAGCAATAGCCCTCAGTTCTGCATTAGAACCGAACACGAGATCAGCGCGTGTAGCTGTCCATTTTGTCTTACCGGTAGCACGGTCAATACCTTCATAAAGTTCCTGATCTGCAGATACTGATTTCCATGCAGTGTTCATATCGAGAAGATTTACGAAGAAGTCATTGCTAAGTACGCCGGGACGTGTTGTGAACACACCATCGCCCGAACCATCGAAGTTAGCGTTCAATACACGCATACCACCCACCAGCACTGTTAACTCAGGCGCTGTCAGTGTAAGCAGATGAGCCTTATCTATCAGCAATGACTCGGTAGAGGCACGGAATTTTGCTCTGCGATAGTTACGGAAACCGTCAGCAATAGGCTCCAGGTAACCAACAGATTCAACATCGGTTTGTTCCTGAGAAGCATCCATACGGCCAGGTGTGAAAGGAACCGTAACAGTTTGTCCGGCGTCTTTGGCAGCTTTTTCAACACCAGCACAACCTGCCAGTACGATTAGGTCTGCCAGTGAAACTTTCTTACCGGCTGTCTGCGCACCGTTGAACTCTTTCTGAATACCTTCCAGAGCATTCAATACCTTCTGCAGTTGCGGCGGATTGTTCACTCTCCAGTACCTTTGAGGCGCCAGGCGTATACGTGCGCCATTCGCTCCACCGCGTTTATCAGTGCCACGGAAGGTAGATGCAGAAGCCCAGGCTGTGGAAACAAGTTCAGATACGCTCAATCCGGCTTCCAGTACTTTCGCCTTCAGCGTGGCGATATCATTTTCATTGATCAGTGCATGGTCTACAGCTGGAATAGGGTCCTGCCAGATCAGTACCTCCTGTGGTGCATCAGCACCGAGGTAGCGTTCACGGGGACCCATATCACGGTGTGTCAATTTAAACCATGCACGGGCAAAAGCATCTGCAAATTCATCCGGATTTTCCAGGAAGCGCCTGGATATTTTTTCGTAAACCGGGTCGAACCTCAGAGAGAGGTCGGTAGTAAGCATACCCGGTAAAATTTTCTTTGAATCATCAAAAGCATGCGGAATGATATTATCTGCATTCTTTGCTACCCACTGATGCGCACCGGCAGGGCTCTTGGAAAGTTCCCACTCAAAGCCGAACAGGTTTTCGAAGAAGTTATTGCTCCATTTGGTTGGCGTAGTAGTCCATGTTACTTCAAGTCCGCTGGTAATAGTGTCAGCACCTTTACCTGAACCGTAACTATTGCTCCAGCCGAGGCCCTGTGCTTCCAGTCCGGCAGCTTCAGGCTCTTTACCTACATTGGAAGAAGGGGCTGCACCGTGCGTTTTACCAAAGCTGTGCCCACCTGCGATCAGTGCAACGGTTTCTTCATCATTCATTGCCATACGGCCAAAAGTATCGCGGATATCTTTAGCAGCAGCAATAGGATCAGGATTACCATCAGGACCTTCCGGATTCACATAGATCAATCCCATTTGTACAGCGCCAAGTGGTTTCTCGAGGTTACGTGAGTGGATGTCACCATCTGCATCATCGTCAGATACAAGTACCCCATGTCCTTCCACACCTGGTGAACCGTGCGCATAACGCAGATCACCACCCAACCAGGTGGTTTCAGAACCCCAATACACATCTTCTTCTGATTCCCATTTGTCTTCACGACCACCAGCAAAGCCGAATGTTTTGAAACCCATTGACTCCAGGGCGACGTTACCAGTAAGGATCAGCAGGTCCGCCCATGAAAGGTTACGGCCATATTTCTGTTTGATAGGCCACAGCAGTCTGCGGGCCTTATCAAGGCTCACGTTATCAGGCCAGCTGTTAAGCGGGGCGAAACGTTGCTGTCCGGAACCACCGCCGCCACGGCCGTCAAATACGCGGTAGGTACCTGCACTATGCCATGCCATCCTTACGAACAGCGGACCGTAATGCCCAAAGTCGGCAGGCCACCAGTCCTGAGAATCCGTCATAAGCGCATGAAGGTCTTTCTTAACGGCTTCCAGGTCGAGGCTTTTGAAAGCTTCAGCATAGTTGAAATTATCCTCCATCGGATTTGACAGGGATGAATGCTGACGCAGGATGTTCAGTTTTAACTGCTCCGGCCACCAGTCACGATTCCTGGTACCGCCACCGCCTGCATTCTGTTTCAAAGTGCCATTGTGAAACGGGCATTTACTGATGTCATTAGTTGTTTCTGTTCCCATTTTTACAAGTTTAGGGTATTGTAAGAAAGAAGTTGCTTCTTATTATGTGTCTTAAATTTTACGTGGATTGCTAAAGTAATAATATTGAAGATATAAATGAAAACAATTAAATCTATATTTTAATAGGTAAAATCTATATTATCTTTTACGCCTAAACTATATGAGTATAATAATTTTCGTCACTTCTTCAGTAACTGTTATTGGCGCTGACCTTCATTCTCCGTGTTGCAGGTACGAGTACTGGTTGTATTCTTTGAAGCCCTTGCTATGACTTAGCTGGTATTTCGACTTACGATTATTCTCCGCTGACCTTCTAGCTCACGGTTGCAGGTGGGATCACTGGCTGTAGTTCTTTGAAGCCCTTGCTATGGCTTGACTGGTATCTGGACTTACGATTATTCCGGCGCTGACCTTCTAGCTCACGGTTGCAGGTGGGATCACTGGCTGTAGTTCTTTGAAGCTCCTTGCTATGTAGCTTTGGTTTGGCGGTTGAGCTATTAGTAATTCTATTAAACCCCTATCTGTCGCGTCAGCATACTTCAAATAACTAAGGCCAGTGATTCCCACCTGCACCGCTCGCTGCGGGCGGTCTCCCCGGTTATAGCAAGGCAGTTCTCTTTCAGGCTTACGTATACTCACATGGCTACACTTTTCTACTGGCAAGGGGAGATAAACGGCTTCCAGCATAGTAATGACATCCCCTGTATTAAATCCCTCTTTTAACAGGGACATCGCCTTCCCTGTAAGTTCACGATATTGTTTATACACACGTTCATCAGCAGGTATTTGCCTATATATGTGTGAAGCAATACGTGCACCCAGTTTAAGCCATCCCGCATACATCATTGTTTTAGCAAAAGCCGGATCACGTTTAACACGTTTGCCAGTAAGTGAACTTTTAGTACGGATGATATACTCGCCGTTCATAAGGTATATTGTGAGATTGTCCCTGGTACCTACAAAGGGAGGTACACCATCAGCAATTTTGGGCATATTATTTAGTTTATACAAATGTAGAATACTAAGGGGATACGTCGTAGTAGCGTCGGGTTAACGCCCTGTTTAAAGCGTACTTTATTGCCGCTTATGCCATTTATGCCGTTTATGCCGGTCCATATACATAACATCTGCCATCACAAAAGGTAATAAGTCATCCAGCTATAGGTAGGGTAGGGAGACCGGCCGCATGATATATGCCGTTTACGGGATTAAGTGTTTATATCATCATGCTGTTTATACAAGTCCTTATACATAACATCTGTCATCACAAAAGGTAATAGGTCATCCAGCTATAGGTAAGGTAGGGAGACCGGCCGCATGATATATGCCGTTTACGGGATTAAGTGTTTATATCATCATGCTGTTTATACAAGTCCTTATACATAACATCTGCCATCCACAAAACGTATAGGTCATCCTGCTATAGGTAGGTTGGCTGGCCGCATGATATATATCGTTTATGGCATTAATCTGTTTATGCAAGTATGCTATTTATACCGGCCTATATACATAACATCTACCATCCACAAAACGTAATAGGTCGACCAGCTATAGATAGGGAGACCGGCCGCAGTGAGCGGCGCAGGTGGGAATCACTGGCCTTAGTTATTTGAAGTATGCTCAATACGATGTACCAGGGGTTTAAATAGAATTCCCAAAGCCCAACCGCCAAATCAAAGCTACATAGCAAGGAACTTCAAAGAACTACAGCCAGTGATCCCACTTGCGACCGTGAGCTAGAAGGTCAGCGCTATAATAACCGTGAGCCCAAATACCTTTCAAATACGCAAAGAGATGCAGCCCTGCGACCGTGAGCTAGAAGGTCAGCGCTATAATAACCGTGAGCCCAAATACCTTTTCAAATACGCAAAGAAATGCAGCCCTGCGACGAATAACCGTGAGCCCAAATACAAACCTTTACAAATGCCGTTAAACCCACATACACATCCCCGCACAACCCGCAGCACAAATCCGCACCTTTAACGGTGATCGTTTAAAACAATATCATTAACAAAAATCTCAATCCCGGAAAAAATAGAAATGAAGAAATCATTTCGAGACACGCTCCACAGGAACGTTTCAAATTAAATTATCGCTGGTAATTCCTCTAACATCAAGATCTACAGGCATTTCGTCGGCAATAACATAAAAAGGCACAGCTATTCTCACGGCATGGATCAACGCTAAAAGCAGTTGTAAAAAATAAGCCGCCCTATAAAGAGCAGCTGTCTGATATCCCTATACCTATGAAATATATTGTCGAAGTTATAAAACAGGATGAATGTTCTCGTTAATGAGATGTTAACAGAACCAAAATACTTCCGAACCATCCTATTAATTTTGTAGGGTAATAGGAAGCCGTTACCTTTGCAGCCAAACCAACTTTACCTGTGTTAAAAAAATCAATAGAAAGTCTTCAGCTGGAAGCAGCTCAAAGTGGGACCAACACATTAAAACGTAATCTCGGGGGAATTAATCTCATAGCAATAGGTATCGGCGTGATCATAGGCGCCGGACTTTTCTCGCTGACAGGCATTGCAGCCGCTAATAATACCGGCCCCGCCGTTATCCTGTCTTTCCTTCTCGCCGCAGTAGGTTGTGCCTTCAGCGCGCTTTGCTACGCAGAAATGGCCTCAATGGTACCTGTAGCCGGTAGTGCCTACACATACGCTTACGCGACTCTGGGAGAACTGTTCGCCTGGATCATTGGCTGGGACCTGGTGCTGGAATACTCCGTAGGCGCCGCTACAGTAGGCATCAGCTGGTCTAAATACCTGATTACCTTTCTCGACAAATTTAATATTCACCTGCCGGCACAACTGGTCACATCACCGTTTGAGCTGATCAAACTGGCAGATGGCACACAGATACACGGGTATATCAATCTGCCTGCAGTACTGATCATCGTCTTCATTACCTCCATCATTATCTTCGGAACAAAAGGCTCCGCCTTGTTCAACGCCATCGTCGTAGCACTGAAGATCAGTGTTGTGCTGGTCTTCATCGCGTTAGGTTGGCACTATATCAATCCGGAAAACTACAAGCCTTTTATACCACAGAATACGGGTGAGTTCGGGCATTTCGGTGTGAGCGGTATCCTCCGGGGCGCTGGTGTCGTGTTCTTCGTGTTCATTGGTTTCGATATCGTAGCCACGATGGCGCAGGAAACGAAGAACCCCAAAAAGAATATGCCCATTGGCATTCTGGGTTCCCTTATCATCTGTACCATTCTTTTTATACTGTTTGGCTATGTAATGACAGGGTTGGCGCATTATACCGAGTTTAAGGACAATGCTGCCCCTGTGGCAGTAGCTATTGCACATACACCATATGAGTGGCTGTTCCTGGCAGTAATAGCCGCTATTCTTATCGGTTATACGTCCGTGATCCTGGTCGATCTCCTGGGACAGTCCAGGGTATTTTATTCCATGAGTAAAGACGGACTGCTGCCACAGGTGTTCTCTAAGTTACACCCGCGCTACGCTACTCCCTACAAATCCAATATTGTACTCTGTATCTTCATCAGCCTTTTCGCAGGACTGGTACCTATTCACGTAGTAGGAGAGATGACCAGTATCGGGACACTGCTGGCCTTTGTAATGGTCTGCCTGGGTGTTATCATCCTGCGTATCAAACAGCCGGATATCCCCAGGGCCTTTAAAACGCCATTTGTACCGTTAGTGCCGATACTCGGCATCCTTACCTGCCTGCTGATGATGTTCTCACTACCACTCGATACCTGGATACGTCTTATTGTATGGCTGCTTATCGGATTTGCCATCTACTTCGGATATGGCCGCAAGCATAGTAAACTACGGAATAGCTGACAATAGGAGAGGCCCATCAGGAAAGAAAACCATTTATCATTTCGGAAATAAAGGCGGCTGTTAAATTTGCTATCTTGGATAGTGAATTTAACAGCCGCCTTTATTTATGAGAAAACTATTACTTGCTCTTACAATGTGCTACGCCGCTACAACGGCTTACGCACAGGAAAACGCCTTATGGTTACAATACCCCGCTATCTCGCCTGATGGCAAGACCATCGCTTTTGGTTACAAAGGAGACATCTACCGGGTAGATGCCAATGGCGGTGTGGCCATTCCGATCACCATTCATGAGGCCCATGACATGATGCCCGTGTGGAGCCATGACGGCAAGTCACTCGCCTTCGCCAGTGACCGTTACGGCAACTTCGACGTATTTGTGATGCCCGCCACCGGCGGTACGCCTGTACGCCTCACTTACAATAGTGCCGGCGATTACCCGTACGACTTTACGCCTGATAATAAACAGGTGCTTTTCGGCAGCGCCCGTAATGCGCCTGCTGCCAACGTACGCTTTAGTTCGGGCCTGTTCGACAACCTGTATAACGTCCCCGTTACAGGCGGCCGTTCTATCCTGGTCAGCGCGGCAGGTGCGGAATGCGCCCATTATAACAGCAAAGGCTCGCATATCCTTTTCCAGGACACAAAAGGATATGAAGATCCCTGGCGCAAACACCATGTGTCTTCCGTAACGAAAGACATCTGGGTGTACGATATTGCCGCGAAGACCTACAAGCAGGTGTCCGGCTATGAAGGAGAAGACAGAGAGCCCATATTTGCCGACGATAACCAGGTATTTTACCTGAGTGAGAAAGGAGGCATCGCTCAAAACCTCTTTAAAGGCTCGCTGACAGATAAGACTAAACTGCAACAGCTCACCCGTTTCGAAAAGCATCCGGTACGCCATCTGTCAAAGTCAAATGACGACCTGCTCTGCTTTACCTGGAACGGTGAGATCTATACACTGAAAGAGGGGCAGCAACCGAAGAAAGTGGCCATACAAGTCTTTAATGACGGCCGCTCTTCCGTGACCAAACCGCTTCCTATAAGTGGTAATGTGACTGAGTTCGCCATGAGCCCTAGCGGAAAAGAAATGGCCTTCGTAGCGCGTGGTGAGATCTTTGTTACCAGCGTGGAAGGCAATATGACCAAACGTATCACCAACACGCCCCAGCAGGAAAGGTCCGTTGCCTGGGCGCCCGACGGGAAACATATCGTTTATGCCGCTGAACGGAAAGGCAACTGGGACATCTACCAGGCTTCAATTGTACGTACTGAAGAGCCTTATTTCTTCGCATCTACCATCCTGAAGGAAGAACCGCTCATCGCTACGGAAGCCGAGGAATTTCAGCCGCTGTTCTCTCCGGATGGTAAGGAAATAGCTTACATGGAAGACCGTAATGTATTGCGTGTGTTCAACGTCGCCTCCAAAAAGAGCCGTACCCTGTTACCTGCAGGACGTAACTTCTCTTACTCTGACGGTGACTGGCAGTTCTTCTGGAGCCCGGACGGGAAGTGGATCGTAACCGACGATCATCAGGGCTATTTCAACGTAAGCAATGCAGCCATCATCGCTGCAGATGCTAAAGGCCAGACCATCTACCCCGTTATGAGCGGCTTCGGAGAAAATAACAATAAATGGGCGGCAGACGGTAAGGTACTGACCTGGCTGAGCGATCGTAACGGTCGCCGGGGACTGGCTACGCAAGGCAACAGGGAACTGGACATCTTCGGCGTGTTCTTTGACCAGGAGGCGTACGACAGGTATAAATTATCTAAGGATGAATTTAATCTGCTGAAAGAGAAAGAAGACAATGCTAAGAAGTCCGGTAAAGATTCTGCTACCACTAAAAAGGATACCGCAGCTACGCCTAAAAAGCCCTTTAATCCGGACTTCAATAACCTGGACGGCCGGATCATCCGTATGACCATCAATAGCGCCTCTATCAGCGACTATGTGCTGAATAACGATGCAAGTAAGGTATTCTATATGGCATCCTTCGAAAAGGGATATGATCTGTGGGTAACAGAACCAAGAACCGGAGAAACCAAGATACTGGCTAAATTAGGCGGTGCCCCCGGTAGCATTGAACTTAGTAAGGATGGTAACACGGTATTTGTCAACAACCGGGGTAGTGTGGTGAAGGTCGATGCCGCTTCCGGCAAGATCACACCAATATCCATCAGTACAGAGTTCCTGCTGGACCAGGAAGCTGAACGCCGTTACATCTATGAGCATGCATGGAAACAGGTAGAGGACAAGTTCTACGACCCTTCCGTTTTAAAGAAAATAGACTGGGAAATGTATGCGAACAACTATGCACGTTTCCTGCCACATATCAGCAATAACTACGACTTCCAGGAATTGCTCAGTGAACTGTTAGGCGAGCTGAATGCCTCTCATACCGGCGGCCGTTTTTATGGTGGCCGTGCTGATGGCGATAACACTGCCGCATTGGGTTTACTGTACGATGAAACCTTTACCGGTAATGGCCTGAAAGTGGATGAAGTGATTACCGGCGGACCATTCGACAAAGCCTTCAGCAAACTGAAAAAGGGATATATCATTGAACGTATCGATGGCAATGAGATCTCTGCACAACAGGACTGGGCGATGCTGCTGAACCGTAAGACAGGTAATAATATCCTCGTAAGCATCTATGACCCTGCTACACAGAAACGTTGGGACGAATCAGTAAAACCTATCTCCGGTCAGGAGGAAGGTAGCCTGATGTACAAACGTTGGGTGAATAACATGCGTAATATGGTAGACAAGCTGAGTGGTGGTAAAATTGGATATGTACATGTGCAAGGTATGAACGACGCCAGCTACCGCTCCGCATACGATGAAGTAATGGGCAAGAACAGGGAAAAACAGGCCCTGATCGTAGACACCCGTTTCAACGGCGGCGGATGGCTGCATGATGACCTGTACAACTTCCTGGGTGGAAAAGCATATATCAACTTCGCTCCGCAGAGCCATAGAACAAAAGCCTGGGAACCACAGACCCGCTGGACAAGACCCAGCTGCGTACTGATGGGAGAGGGCAACTACAGCGACGCCCACATCTTTCCTTTCATCTACAAACAGGACAACCTGGGTAAACTGATCGGTATGCCGGTACCTGGAACCGGTACAGCAGTGTGGTGGGAAAGGCAGATAGATCCTACAATTGTTTTCGGTATTCCAATGGTAGCGGTGTTCGGAAGAACTGGCGATCATCCGCTGGAGAATACACAGCTGGAACCGGACATCCGTGTGCCACTGCGTTACGAAGATGCTTTGAGCGGTAAGGATAACCAGCTGGAAGCTGCTGTGACAGAGATGATGAAAGAGATCAAATAAAACAACTTTATATCAATCGGAAGGGTGTATCATATGTTGATACACCCTTTTGTTTTTTACCCCCATAAAACCTCCGGGAACTATAGCATAAGCAGGTTTATTGATCATTTCCGCTCATCTGGATATTCCTGTTCTTTCCATTAGAGCTGTATGTCAGGCTATTCTTTGCAAAGCGGGTATATTTATCCTGATATTTTTTGTGTACAGCATCTGGTTGTTTAATACCATTCACAGTAATTTCAGTAGGAGTGAGGGTCAGTAAACGGAGGTCAGCAGCACTGTTGATCAGTTTATCACTCACCAGATCATCCGTTAATTCATTCAGTAGCTTTCTGTCTGCCGCTGCCTGCGCACGGTCCTTCTCTGCCTGAACACGGTCCCTGCCAGCCTGTTCCCTGTCTTTCTCAGCCTGCGCACGGTCCCTTACAGCCTGTTCTCTGTCTTTATCTGCCTGTGCACGATCTCTCAAGGCTTGCTCCCTGTCTCTATCTGCTTGTATACGGTCGCGGTCAGACTGCTCTTTATCCCGGAGGCTTTGGTCTCTGTCTTTATCTGCCCGTGAGTGATCTCTGATGGCCTGGTCTCTATCTTTCTCGGCCTGTGCACGATCTTTCATTGCCTGCTGCCTGTCTTTGTCGGCCTGAATACGATCCAGTCTGGCCTGGTCTCTGTCTTTCTCCGCCTGTATGCGGTCGAGCCTTGCCTGTTCACGGTCTTTCTTCATTTGTGCAATAGCATTGTCGACAATTTTCTTGTAGTCGCTCCATTTTTCCTGCGGAACGAGTATGCCGTCGACAGAGAGGAAGCTGAGTTTATCATCAACGAACTCCATGTGGTAAGTTTTATCATCATCATTGATGGTAATGCGTGACTTCCCGTTTCGTCCATCGCTGGAATAGCTGTTGGTTGAAGATGTTGATTGCTGCGCGTTTACAGAAACCGTCAATACTAGCAGGCATGCAGCGAGCAGTATGTTGCTTTTAAAATAGTTTGTTCTCATTTTCTGATGAATTTAAAGTTTGTAATAAAGCCCGGGATGTACAGGCAATAAACATCCTGTTACAGCTGTAGCTGTAAAAAAATCGTGTATGTTTTTGTTGGTAATGTTATCGCGGATGGAACAGGAAATAGCTATCCCATCACAGTGCGGACTGTGAAAATTTTCAGGTCATATCTGTTATTTTAGAATGGTAGTGGCAATACAAAGCCATCCGTGTGTTTACACGGTTTTTAAAAACGATGATCTGTTGTTATATAACTGGAAATTGTGTTTGTCGTCTCTTGTCTGCCTCGGCCCGTGCACGATCTTTCTCACCCCGCAGCTGGTCAAGTATGGCCTGTTGTCTGTCTTTGTCAGCCTGTATGCGATCCTTTCTGGCTTGCTCCCTGTCCTTGTCCGCCTGTAAACGGTCTTTAACGGCCTGTTCTCTGTCTCTCTCAGCCTGTGCACGATCTCTGATAGCCTGCTCTCTGTCTCTATCTGCCTGCAAGCGGTCGCGATCAGCCTGTTCTTTATCCCTGATACTTTGCAGTCTGTCTTTCTCCGACTGTACATGCGCTTGTCTTGCATCTTCTTGCTGACGTTCCCTCATTTCACGTGCAGTACCCTGTTCGGGCGTTTCATTTACAACAGTGAGGGAGGCAGTTAACCTGTTCAGACCAGGACTATTTTCCGGATGATATGGTTTTCTGATGACTGGCTGTTGTCGCTGGCGTGGACTATAGAACGGCGCCTGTGACCTTTCTTGTATTTCTCTGTCATACTGGCCTCCACTATATTGGCTATCACCATACTTGCTCCCACTATACTGACGTCTATTATACTTGCTTCGACCATACTGGCTCTTATCTTCCGCCTTGTCCTGGTGTGCATTATCTTCCTGCGGCCCTTCCTGAGTTCCTTCCAGTGCATCGTTCATGACGATATCGGCATTTACTACCTCCATTGGCTGAACTGCTTGATCGCCGGTTGCAGAAGATCTATCTGAAGCCCCTTCAGAGGCTCCATCATTAGTCTGTTGGAATTTATTTTCGGTCACATTGACGGCAGTACCGGCTACTGGCTTATCTGCTGTAGGGATGATAGCAGAAAACTGTTGCTGTACAGGCGGTGTATAATAGTATGCCTTTGCTGTATGTTCACTACTGAAAATATCATGTTCTATATCCCGCAGTTGTGTAATGGCGGCGGTCGACAAAATAGCCGTCAGCAGGATAATGCCGGCAAGGAAGAAGACTTTTTCGCCCGTTCCCAGCGATTGATTTTTATTGTTGATAATGCGGCTGACCCTTTGCAGCAACTGGTTCTTTTTGCCAGGAAATGCTACCGCCGACGGATAGTTGTACATAGCATGTTCCTTGAAACTGATCAGCGCCTGTATGAACTCTTTCTTGTTGCCGGTTTGCCCAAGAGCAATATCATCACAACAATGTTCCCGTTCATCGCGCAGTAATGCGGATATCCATAACAGTCCCGGATTAAAGAAGTAGACAGTTTCACAGAACGTTTGTATAAGATTGATCAGGTAATCATGCCGGCGTATGTGTGCCAGTTCATGCAGCAGCACAGCTTCTATCTGTTCCACCGGCAAACCGGTCAGCAATCCCGCAGGCATCAGGATCACGGGTTTCAGATGACCGATCACCATGGGCACTTTCACGCGGACTGATTCGAGTAAACGGATATGGCGGTCAATATGCAGTTTCCTGCAAAGGAGGACAAGCCGTTCCTGCCAGTCTGCCGTGGCATGCATATGCGCATTCCTGGTCTTTTGCAGGTAGATCAATCCTTGTACCATCCTGAAAGAGCGGAAGATGAAAAATGTGGCCCATATCAGTACCAGTAATGGCGCATGATCGGATATATAAGCGGCACAGTTATCAGCAAACAATCTGACATTGACAGCATCTAGATTCAGCAGCTGTGAAGCATTCTGTCCAATAGCGCCTGCCAATGGCATCATGCTTTCTGAAGGTCCGCTTAAAACATGAATGAACGTCCATGTAGAAGCCAGTATAAATAAGAGGAATTGAATGAATACAATAGTATACCTCAACTGCGCCTTTGCCTTTTTAGCGGTTTGCAGTAAGATGGCCGTGACAACAGCCAGCAGCAATCCCTGCCAGAGGGAATGTATCAGCATCCAGCTGAAGGCCTGGAGAAGCCGTTCAATACCAGCATTTATGTTGAGGTATGGGTACATGGATATGAAATGATTTATTTATTTACTGTCCATACTTTTTAATAACTCTTTCATCTTCTTTAACTCTTCCGGCGATGTCTTATCGTTACCCAGTAACGCCACCATCAGGTCGCTGGGAGAGCCATTGTACATACTATCCATAAACCGGTTCAGCAGGGTGCCTTTCACCTTTTTCTCTTCCACGGCAGCACTGTAAACGTGCTTCATGCTGCTTTCGTCACGGTCCAGCATCCCTTTCTCTTTCATTACCTGCATCAGCTTCAGGGTACTGGTATAGATCACCGCCTCTTTCTGCTCATTCAGCTTATCATGAACAAAGCGTACAGTAGAGGGACCATACTGCCACAGGACCTGCAGCACGTCCATTTCAGTCTTCGTCGGCACCATCTCGGGGGATGAATCTTTCTTAAATAAACTCATGATTCCAAAGGTATGTATTAAAAACGTACGTTGCAATAGGTAGGTTGTTTTTTTTTAAGAAAAAAGTCAATAAACAGGAAAGGGAGGGGAAGAGGGCTTTTTAAAAAAGTGGAGATAGCATTCAAACAATTCAAAGCGCATGCGTGTTAATCAACTCAATGTAACAATAATAACATCGATATACCACCAATAGAGCAGGAGATGGATTTAATTGGTTTTCCGGATCCTCTGCTAATGCCAACCCCTCAGCAATAATTATATAAGTGTATTTAACAGCATGATGTAAACTTCAGGTTTCGAAATGACTGGTTCAACCTTCATTTTGTCTGCTTGTGCTGTTTGCTAATTGATGGAGGCCGTCAATGGCTATACTTTTGCCAAACGAATTAGCTAAAAAATATCCTTACATAAAAAAGAAAACAATGAGACTTATAAAAAGAGATTTAGTAAAGACCCTTGCTACAGGGGCGCTCATGTTCTTCACGGCGACAGGTTTTGCACAAGGTGGATCTACTTCAGGTGCTGACGCGATCCGTCCCTTCCATATCAACGTTCCCGATCAGACATTGACAGAACTTCGTCAGCGGGTCAATGCCACTAAATGGGTGGATAAAGAAACCGTGAAGGACCAATCCCAGGGCGTCAGACTGGAGCAGATGCAAAGACTGCTGAAATACTGGGGCACTGATTATGACTGGCGGAAAGTGGAAGCTAAGCTGAATGCATTACCGCAATTCGTAACTAACATTGATGGCCTGGACATACACTTCATACATGTACGTTCCAAAAATAAAAATGCGATGCCATTGTTACTTACACATGGATGGCCGGGCTCTATACTCGAAATGGTAAAAGCGATTGGTCCGCTGACTGATCCTACAAAATATGGCGGAACAGCTGATGACGCCTTTGATGTTGTAATACCGTCCATGCCAGGATATGGCTTCTCAGAAAAACCTAAAGAACCAGGATGGGGTGTAGAAAGAATGGGACGTGCCTGGGACGTATTAATGAAACGTTTAGGTTATCAGCACTATGTATCACAGGGTGGCGACTGGGGTGCAGTTGTTGCAGATGCCATGGGGCGCCAGGCGCCTGAAGGTTTACTGGGCATCCATGTGAATATGCCTGCCACCGTACCTGCAGATATTGCCAATGCGCTGAAGAACGGAGACCCTGCGCCTGCTGGTTTATCTGACAAAGAAAAGGCTGCTTACGCCTCACTCAATAAGCTTTATACAAGAGGAGCCGGTTATGCCGGTATGATGGTGACACGTCCTGAAACTTTAGGCTTCGGACTGACCGATTCTCCTGTAGCCCTGGCTTCTTTCTTCATGGATAAATTCAACGACTGGACTTACAGTGGAGGTAATGCAGAGAAGTCACTTACTAAAGATGAAATACTGGATGACATCACACTTTACTGGGTTACCGGAACAGCAGCTTCTGCCGCACAGTTATATTGGGAAAACAACAATAACAACTTCAACGTGGTAGAGCAGAAGACGAATGATATCAAGATACCTGTTGCTATAACAGTATTCCCTGGCGAAATTTACCAGGCGCCTAAGACCTGGGCAGAGCGTGCATACCCTAACCTGACCTATTTTAATGAGGTGAAGAAAGGTGGTCACTTTGCTGCATGGGAAGAACCACAATTATTTGCAGAAGAATTACGTGCTGCATTTAAATCATTACGCAAGTAATAACCGGTTGCTTTTTCTTTTGGAGGTTTTATATAAAAAAGGACCGCCCTGGAATATTCCGGGCGGTCTTTTTATCCGCTATAGCCGTTATCTGTTTACGACTGTTATCAGTTTGTTATTACAGCCCTGATACGTTAAAGTGTGTATAGGAGGTGAAGCCTAAGAATGTTCTGTCGTTAGGCACGTACAGCGGGTCCTGCAGTTCACGAAGGTACTTCAGGTTAGCTGTTTTGTAATAGCTGTAAGCCACTTCGGTGCCTGGGAATACAGGGCTGGAAGTAGTACAAATCTTACAGGAAGTAGTTCTGCCATAAGCGGATCTCATATAATCATAACCTTTGCTGAGCAGGTTTGAATTGAAGGTGTACAGGGAGTTATCGCCCTGTATCCTTGCCAGTTCAGCAGCATATGAGAACGCTGTCAGTGAATACTGGAAATGTACACAGTCATTTCTATCGCAATATTCAGGAATAGAACCATCCGCCTTGATGATAATAGGCAGGTGTTGCGTAATGATATTGTAACCGTTCTGATAAACAGTCACGCTGTTCAGGAAGATACCAATAGCCATTTTCGCATAACCGGCAGAAGCGTTCCAGTTGTTGTTGTAGGCAGGTGTAACGTTGATATAGTTGTTCTTCACCAGGTTCAGATAATTATTGAACTGGTTAATGTCAGCATCAGCCCAGCCGGCCGACTTTCCGAACGCCTTGTAATAACGCATGATCTCTGCCGCAGCTACGAAGCTCGGAGTGGTCCAGGATGCCTCCAGGGAAGGCTGGTACTGGTTAGCGCCCGACATCAGTGCGTAGTTTTTGAATGTGTAAGACCAGCCGTTCAGGATGGCGATACATTGTTGAGCATATGTGGCTGTACCGGTCTTAGCCCAACGTAATGCCAGTGCGTACGCCAGTATGGCGTCTTTCCTGATCTGGCTTTTAGATTCTGTCGTCGCCCCGTTGGAACCTACAGTTACTGTCGCCCAGTATTTAGTAGGAAGCGGATTGTTGTTTACGTAGTCCAGTACTTTCTGGTAAGAGGCAGTACGTACCGTTTCTCCGCCATTTACCTGGGAACCTATGAGGTCCAGGCTGGCTTGTGTGTTCAGTACACCTGGATGTACAAATGTATCGATCGCTGCAGCAGCAGCTACCAGGTTGTTAGCTAAAGCGGGCTTCGCAGCGTTTTCATCTTGTTTTTTGCACATCAGCAATAGCGTCGCCATGGCAAACGTAGTCATGCAAAGGAAGAGGGAATTTACGGTCTTCTTCATGTTTAAGAGGGATTTATCAGCTATAGCGGAATGCGTTGTGGTCTGATAGAAGTATATAATGGTTATGCGTCTGTTTTACGTTAGGTATGAGGGAATCAGGTGTAAATAATGTCCTGAAACGACGATTGCCCGGTTATTATTGTGTTAAATGTACATTTAATTATAATATTTGTTTACACCTCCTGGCTATTAAGCTGAAACAATATTTACGTTCCGGATATAGCGTTGCAACACACAGTAGCTGAGATGCCCTGTAATAAATTGAATGCTAAAAGATTTAAAAGAAGAACCGGTGTGGTTAATACACCGGCTTCATTTTTTACGCCTGCTCATATAACATCAGGTAAGCACCGGCGGGGTCCTGTATCAGGCAATATTTGTCTTCTCCCATTTTCTTTTTTTCACCAACAACCTTTCCACCATTTGCAGTGCATTGCTCAAGGCTTTTATCCAGGTTTTCCACGGCCACATACACCATCCAATAGGGAGGGATATAGCTGTTGGATCCTTTCGCATGGCAAACACCTGTTGTGCCTGTCTGGGAATCACCATCGGGGACCTGCATTACATAGTCGTCGTAATCCCCCATACTGAGACCTGATTTTTCCCATCCGATTACCTTTTGGTAGAAATCGCTGACTGCACCCGCATCAGGAACTGCGAGATCATGCCAGAGAATAGTGCCTGGTTTCTTTTTTTCCATAAATGTGGTTTAATATGTGACCGGCCCCTAAGATACGGATTGTAATCTTTTCTAGAATAACTGAGAATGAGGCTGGAAGGGTGTATTTGGGACAAATGTCGTAACTTGACCAGCACTTTGTTTAAAACCTGAAATCATGATGAACCTGGCACTGATGCTTACCTACAACCACCGGCTAATTAGCACGGCAGCCATTCTGGATGTTTTTGAATCAGTAAACAATATGTATGCTGCAAACCAGCAGGCCCCGTTCTTCAATATTCAGCTGGTATTGCCCGATCAGGAAGGAGTGGACATATTACCTCATTACGGCCGCTACGCTACGGTTGCTTTAAGGGACGCTGTGAAACCGGAACTGGTGCTGATCCCTGCTTTCATTGCAGGAGATGTGGATACCGCTATTGCTGCCAATAGCACGCTCATCCCCTGGATAAGACAACAACACCATGCCGGAGCGGAGATTGCCAGTTTCTGTACCGGTGCTTTCCTGCTGGCCGCCACAGGGCTGCTGGACGGGAAACCTGCCACCACGCATATGAATGCATGTACCGCTTTTGCTAATCATTTTCCTGATGTATTGCTGCAACCCGATAGAGTGCTGACAGCTTCATCCGGCATTTTCACCAGCGGAGGCGCCACCAGTACTTTCCACCTGTTGTTGCACCTGGTAGAGAAACACTGCGGACAGGATATGTCCGTAAAAGCTGCGAAACTATTTGCTATCGATATGGACCGTGAAACACAATCCTACTTCGGTATGTTCCTGCCGGAAAAGAAACATACGGACCCGCTGATATCGGAAGTGCAACAACGCATGGAAGCCTGCTTCCAGGAGGCGCGCAACGTGGAGTCGTTCATGGAGAACATTCCTGCCAGTCGACGGAACTTTGTGCGCCGCTTTAAACAGGCCACAGGTATCACCCCGATAGAATACCTGCAAAAGACCCGCATAGAGGCAGCCAAGAAGATGCTGGAACAGACCAGCAATAGTATCCTGGCCGTAATGCTCGACTGTGGTTATAACGACATCAAAGCGTTCCGTAAAGTATTCAGAAAAGAGGTTGGGCTCACCCCGACAGAGTACAGGGTCAAGTTTGCAGGCAGCCGCAATGCAAATACCTCCCTGGCGCTTGAGATGTGATCTTTTTGTGTATCTTGATAACATTCACGGAGGGAAACGGGAATATACTTTATCAACCAATGGTAATGATTCATGCATTACCAGCAATCCCGTGTACATATGTCTGCTCAGCAAACAACTGTTTTAAAGAAAGTGATCAGGCCCATACATCTCTGGGCTATTGGCGTCGGACTGGTCATCTCAGGTGAATATTTCGGCTGGAACTATGGATGGGGAGTAGCCGGTACGGTCGGCTTCCTTCTCGCTACGCTCATCATCACTTTATTGTACTTTACCTTCATCTTTAGCTTTACAGAACTGACCACTTCCATTCCACAGGCAGGTGGTCCCTTTACTTATGCGCACAGGGCAATGGGGCCCTTCGGCGGCCTCGTTGCAGGTTACGCCACCGCTGTAGAGTTCCTGCTGGCTACACCTGCCATTGCATTTGCGCTGGGCAATTACCTGCACTTCCTGCACCCCTCATTGCCGGTATTGGGATGCGGCATCGCGTTCTATGTACTACTGACAGGCATCAACCTGCTGGGCATTAAAGAATCTGCGCTCTTCTCACTCATCATCACATTACTTGCTGTATTTGAACTACTGGTATATATGGGCATTGTAGGGCCATCCTTCAAGACCTCCAACTTCATGCATAATGCCATGCCTGCGGGATGGTTCGGCGTATTTGCCGCCCTGCCTTTTGCTATCTGGCTGTATGTCTGTATTGAGGGTATCGCCATGGTAGCGGAAGAGGTAAAAGACCCCTCCCGTAATATTCCCAAAGGATATATCTCAGCCATGTTAACACTGGCTTTGCTGGCCATCGGCGTAATGGTGCTCACCGGAGGGATCACGGACTGGAAATCATTATCTGCCATTGATTACCCCTTGCCCGAAGCGATCGGCGTCGTACTGGGTAAACAAAGTGGTATCACGAAGATCTTCGCGGGTATTGGTCTCTTCGGATTGATCGCATCGTTCAATGGCATTATTATCAGTTATTCCCGCCAGCTCTTTGCACTGGCCCGGGGTGGTTATCTACCTGCTGCACTGGCAATAGTCAGCCCTAAAAGAAAGGTGCCGTATGTGGCATTAATTGTCGGAGGATTATTAGGAGTGGTAGCGCTCTACCTCGGTAAAACAGACCAGCTGGTAATACTGTCCGTAATGGGCGCAGTGGTAATGTATATCTTCAGTATGATCAGCCTGTTCATGCTTAGAAAAAAGGAACCTGCACTAGAGCGTCCTTTTAAAGCGCCTTTCTATCCGTGGTTTCCAGGCATTGCATTGGTATTATCGATTATCTCATTAATAGCGATCATTTACTATAATCAATTGCTGGCATTATTATTCTTCGCGGGATTAATCATTGCATTGATCATATTCGTCGCAATGGGTAAACACCGTATATCAACCCCTGTAACACAACAAGAGTTGATCATATAACAAAACAAGAACAACAAAACATAAATAACAGAAACAAACAACAAAACACAATAGGACCCCGTAGGGGTCCCAATGTTTGTAACCCCGGGTTTTTAACCCGGGGAACGACACGGGGAGCGATCCTCGGCCCCCCGGGGAACGACACGGGGAGCGATCCTCGGCCCCTCGGGGAACGACACGGGGAGCGATCCTCGGCCCCCCGGGGAACGACACGGAGAACGATCTCGGACACCTCGGGGAACGTCGGGGCCCCCCGGGGCACAAACACATAACAGGAAAACAAAACAACCGTGGCATACCAACACACCATACACAACAAAACATACGCATTCGCTAACCTCCGCACCTTACTCGCGAAGGCCACGCCCTTCCGTTCCGGCGACGCCCTCGCCGGACTCGCCGCCGACACCTACGAAGAACGCGTAGCAGCCCAGATGACATTAGCAGATGTACCTCTAAAAACATTCCTGCAGGAAGCGATCATCCCTTATGAAAAAGACGAGATCACCCGTTTGATCATAGATACCCACGACCAGGCAGCATTTTCAGCTATCAGTCATTTTACGGTAGGCGAACTACGGGATTGGTTGTTAAGCGATGAAGCAGATACGCAAACGTTGCAAAAGCTATCACCCGGGTTAACACCGGAGATGGTAGCGGCAGTATCTAAACTGATGCGTAACCAGGACCTGATCAGCGTAGCGCAAAAATGTGAAGTAGTAACACGCTTCCGGAATACGATCGGTTTAAAAGGACATTTATCTGTACGACTTCAGCCTAATCATAATACGGACGATCCCAAAGGCATTGCTGCCAGTATCATCGACGGACTGTTATATGGTAGCGGAGATGCCGTGATAGGTATCAATCCGGCGACGGATAGTCCGCAGGCGGTAGTGCAACTGCTGCACATGCTGGACCAGTTACGAACACAATTTGATATACCCACACAGTCTTGCATTCTTTGTCATGTAACGACAGCATTGGAGGTCATTCACCGTGCGCCGGTCGACCTTGTATTCCAGTCTATCGGGGGAACGGAGAAGACTAACAGCAGCTTCGGTATTCAGTCGTCCTTGCTGAAAGAAGCACATGAGGCGGCGTTGTCGTTACAGCGGGGAACGATAGGTAATAATGTGATGTATTTTGAAACGGGACAGGGTAGTGCATTGTCAGCTAATGCGCATGAAGGAGTAGATCAGCAAACCTGCGAGGTCAGGTCGTATGCAGTGGCGAGGCAGTTCTCTCCTTTGCTGGTGAACACCGTGGTAGGATTCATCGGTCCTGAATATCTGTTCGATGGTAAGCAGATCATCCGTGCGGCGTTGGAAGATCATTGCTGTGGTAAGCTGCTGGGACTACCAATGGGAGTGGATATCTGTTATACGAACCATGCAGAAGCTGATCAGGATGATATGGATAACCTGCTTACGCTATTAGGAGTGGCAGGATGTAATTTCATAATGGGAGTACCAGGAGCAGACGACATCATGCTGAATTATCAATCCACTTCATTTCACGATGCGCTGTATGCCCGTAAGGTACTGGGACTAAAGCCCGCGCCTGAATTTGAGGCCTGGCTGCAGCGGCAGGGTATTTTGAACAATAAGGGTCAGTTACAGCAGGTGGGAAAGATGCATCAGTTGTTAGGTTATAATGCAGGAGTGTAACAACTAAACTATCAGAGAGAAAAGAACATATAAGCACGAACATGGAATTACAGCATAGGAACCCGGTACAGGAAGATCCCTGGTCTTCGTTAAAAGCTTTCACTACGGCGCGCATCGCACTTGGAAGAACAGGGACGGCGATCCCGTTGAAAGAAGTATTATCCTTTAAGCTGGCGCATGCACATGCCCGGGATGCTGTTTATTCACGGCTGGATACAACACTGTTACAGGAGCAGCTGCAACCTTTTCATATTGATACATTAGTATTGCACAGTAGTGTGGCGGACCGCCAGGAATACCTGCAACGTCCTGATAAAGGCCGCCGGCTGGATGTGCATAGTGTAGAAACACTGCGTACATTACCCGCATCATCATTGCAGAAAGATGTAGCTGTTATCATTGCAGATGGTCTCTCTGCTACGGCCATGAATATACATACGCTGCCATTGCTGACGCAGTTGCTACCGATGCTGAAAGCTGCAGGTATATCAATAAGCCCCGTTTGCCTGGTAGAACAGGGGAGAGTTGCTATCGGTGATGAAACAGGTGAATTATTAAGGGCTAAGATGACACTTGTGCTGATAGGAGAGCGGCCTGGCCTTAGTGCAGCAGACAGTATGGGCGCTTATATCACCTTCAGTCCACGTATAGGAAATACAGATGAATCAAGGAACTGTATTTCGAATATCCGGCAGGAAGGACTGCAATATGAGCAGGCGGCCGGAAAGATCTGTTACCTGTTGCAGGAGGCTGTCAGACTCCGGTTATCCGGTGTTGGCTTAAAAGATAACTATGACGCCATAGCGCGCCTGAAGGGCTGAAACGGACATTCAGCGTTGCACCATCTACAAATAATATCTCCGAAATTTCCCAACTATTATTTAAAAAAAATAATACTTTGTGCGGCATTCGTATAATGATTAGATGACGCAAGACGGATACCATATCTCTGCCGAAGAAGCTACGGACGCGCTCCGAGGCCGTAATGCCGACCTTTTCCGGAAAATTTATACCGCATATAGTGAGGAATTGTTCCTCTTGGCTTACCGTTGGGTGAAGGATAACGACCTGGCCAAAGAGGTCGTGCAAAGCCTGTTCGTTCATCTGTGGGAGAAAGGACAGCAGATCACTATCACTGGAAATGTACGGCACTACCTGTATCGTGCGGTGACCAACAGAAGTATCAATGAATTAAAAAGACGATCAAGGAATGTGAGTGAAGAAGCGTTGCAATGGCAGGCCGATGATGCATCATTGCATGAGATCACGGACCACCTGCTGTTACAGAAAGAGATCATGCGCCTGGTGCAGGGCCTGGCCCCACGTTGCCGGGAGATCTTTCTGCTCAGCCGCTTCGACGGACTTGAGCCGGCACAGATAGCAGAACGGCTGGGTATCACACTCAATACAGTATATTTTCAGCTGGCCATGGCCCTGAAATACCTGCGTACACACTTATTGGACGGAAAAAAATTGCAGTAGCATCAAAGTATCGGGGTGCTGAATTGTCATCATATTATAAAGCAATGAACAACAACGATGTAACGGAGTTTGTCATGGATTGTCTGACAGACCCCGGTAACAGGGACAAACAGGCTGCATTGAACAAATGGTTGCAGGAATCGGAAGAGAACCGCCATTTGTATGCAGAACTGAAGCAGCTTTGGCAAGCCGCCGCAGATGTCCCCCCTGTGTCTTTTAATGTGCAGGAAGGCTGGCAGGAATTGTCAGTGCAGATAGCGCCGCCGGCACCGGTGAAACGCATGTTCCCGTGGAAGATCGTAGCAGCAGCTGCGGTCCTCTTGTTGCTGGTCGCAGGCGGACGGTGGTGGCAAACATCTCGTGACGGCTGGATCACTTATACGACGCCCGCATACTACGTGGATAGTATAGGCCTGCCGGACGGCTCCAGGATCTATATGAAAGCTGGCAGCTCGCTGACATACAGGAGATCATTCAAAGAGCGCGAAGTAAGATTACTGCAGGGAGAAGCCTATTTCGACGTGGTGCCTGACCCTCAACGGCAGTTCCTCGTCGTAGCGGATAGATCTACCGTTAAAGTTCTCGGTACGGCATTCAACGTACGCATAGATAGCGCCTATACGGAAGTGATCGTCTTTGAAGGAAAAGTGAGCCTGCACAGCGGAGGAAAGAAACTGGTGCTGAACAGCGGGAACGGCAATCTGGCCACAGTTAACCGGAAGGATGATGAGATGAAACATCCTGAAGGCGACTATAGCAATAAATGTGCATGGGCCACGAACGAACTGGTATTTGAAAACGAAGAAGCTGAATACGTAGCAAAGGTAATATCCGCGCATTATCATATCAGTATCATAAACATTGCAGAAAATTTGCGGCATAAACGGATTACCTTACGGCTGCATAATACACCCCAGGACGAGGCGATAGATATATTTTCGGCAGTCCTCGGGGAATAACTGATCTCCATTACCCTTATGAAGGTCCTGGCCACTTTAGGTATAGTAACCCTCTTATTATTATGTGCCGTGCTGACCGGTACGGCGCAAGAGTCTCCACTACTCCAGCAACGTCTGAATATCCGGGCGAAGAAAATGTCTGTACCCGATTTTCTGAAATGGATAGGACTGCAAACAGGTGTGTCCTTTGCCTATCCCAATGAGATCATCAACGGGCATGCCTCCGTTACGATGAACGAAACGCAGATCACTATACAGGCTGCACTGGAACGTATTTTTCCTGCTACACAATATGATATCCGGACCATCGGTCATCAGATCATTATCCGGTTTCAGAAAGCCGCCCCTCCACAAAGGGATACACTGACCGCTGCACGTATCATGCAGATGAACACTGTCGTGGTGACCGCACTTGGCATCAACCGGGAACAGTATTCTCTCGGGTACGCACATGTGGAGATCAAAGGGAAAGAGCTGACAAAGGTACGGGATATCCATCCCATGAATACACTGAGCGGGAAGATCGCCGGACTGGATGTCAGTCCCGTGAACAGCGGAGCGGCTGGTTCCACAAAACTGACCCTGCGTGGAATGCGCTTACTGGGCGGGAACAACCAGCCGCTACTCGTTATAGACGGTATCCCCGTCAACAATACTTCCCCCGGTCAGGCGGAAAGGTATGGAGGTTATGACCTGGGTGATGGTACCGCTATTATTAACCCGGATGATGTGGAGACACTCTCTGTGCTCAAAGGAGGGGCTTCTGCGGCCCTATATGGCAGTCGCGCGGCAAATGGCATCTTACTGGTCACGACAAAGAAAGGTGTCCGTAAAGGGCTGGAAATAGAGTTTACGTCGAATGCGGTGCTGGAACGATTCAACAGTCAATACGATTTCCAGGAGGATTATGGCAGTGGCCGCGATGGCATGTTGCCCGGAAATGTGGTCCAGGCCCGCTGGGACACACAATACAGCTGGGGTCCGAAAATGAACGCCGACAGCCTGGTATTGCTCTGGAACGGGCAGAAAGCGCCCTACATGAAAGCACAGCATCCAAAAGAACAGTTCTTTCGCCAGGGATTTACGCTCACCAACACACTGGCGCTGTCCACAGGAAATGAGAAAACCCGACTGCGGATATCTTATACTAATACACGCAACAGTGACATTGTGCCCACCAGCGGACTGCAAAGACATCATCTGTCTGCCAGGGTTACGACCCGCTTTTCCCGGAGGCTCGAGCTCGATACCCGTATGGCCTGGCTGAATGAAGATGTGCAGAACCGCCCCGCCTTGTCAGACAATCCTAACAATGTCGGTTATGTACTGAGTGGTATTGCCCCGAATATTGATCTTAACTGGTTGAAGGAATATAAAGATCCGGCCACGGGAAATTATATCAACTGGAACAACAATACCTATCAGGTCAATCCTTACTGGGCTATTTATGAACAGCCAAATTACAGTGATCAGGACCGTCTCAATGGTTTTATCCGTCTCAAATATAAACTCTGTCCCGGTTTCGCTGTACATGTACGTTCAGGCATAGACTATTCCGCATTCTCTTTTTATGAGCTGATGAATTATTCTACACCAGTCAATCCGCTGGGCGCCATGGCGCTTAAAGACAGGAAGCTGTGGGAAATAAACACTGACCTCCTGCTCAGCTATACCCGTCAGCTGGATAAATTCCGTTTTTCTGTAAATATGGGAACAACCCGTATGGACTATGAAGAAAGAGTGCGTAACACAACGGCGCGTGAAATGAATATCCGTGGCGAAAGAGGCCTCGATAATTTCCAGACCCGGATGCGTCATGAAATGATCCTTCGGAAGAGGATCAATGCCGTATACGCCTCCCTGGATATTGATTACAAACGCTTGTTATACCTGTCGCTGACAGGCCGTAATGATTGGTCGTCTACCTTACCGCGGAATCATAACGCTTATTTTTATCCCTCTGCATCTGCCGCATTTCAGTTTACAGAACTGATCAGAAACAAACAGGTGCTCTCGTTCGGCAAACTCCGTTTGTCAGTGGCGCAGACAGGCACCGACGCCGTACAACCTTATCTGCTGCGGCTCACATATGGCTACAATCCGGACATTCCCAGTATAAAAGGATATTCTATCGGTGGTGTCGCGGTAGACAATGTACCCTTTGCCGACCTGCGGCCAGGCGTTAACTATGCCTATGAGGGAGGAGTGGATCTTTCTTTTTTCGAAGACCGCATCCGCCTGGACGCTACCTGGTATCATACCAAAACAATTGGTCAGGTGCTGAATGCGCCTGTATCTACCACCAGCGGGTACACCAGTGCAGTGGTTAATTCCGGTAAGATCCGTAACGAAGGCGTGGAAATAGCACTAGGAGGAACACCCGTGATACATAAAGACTTCAGCTGGGATACACGTATCATCTTTTCACGCAACATGAACAGGATCCAGTCGCTGAATTCACTCATGTCCCCTTATTACCCGATGGCAGTAGCACGCTGGGGCAATGTTTCCGTTGTAGCAAAGAAGGATGCGGAATATGGTATGCTGACAGGCAGGCACTTCCTGCGTGATACAAAAGGACGTTTGGTACTGGATGGAAATAATCTGCCGAAATATACAACGACCGACAGTCGCCTGGGCAGTAACCAGTACGCCTGGACAGGTAGTATTACCAATCAGTTCTCGTATAAACGTTTGTCGCTGACAGTACTCGTAGATGTAAAATACGGTGGTAATATCTACTCCATGACCAACCTGCTGGCATATGAAAAGGGAAATCAGAAAGGCACACTCGAAGGACGCGAAGGCTGGGCGCGTTCAGAACAGGAAAGGATCCGCGCAGGAAGAACGCCGGAGCAATGGACAGCTACAGGTGGATTGCCGATCACAGGCATTGCGGCGGCTACCGGCAATGAAGTAACGGCGTATGTGAACCCGCAATCCTACTGGAAAAGATTGGCGGAGAATATTCCGGAAGCTTTTATTTATGATGCCACTTTTGTAAAAGTCAGAGAGCTGCACCTTGATTATGAACTGCCGCAAAGTCTCTTTAACAGATTGTTCCGTGAAGGAACTGTTTCACTGATCACACGCAATCCGTTCACGCTTTACAAAGCGGTACCTAATATAGATCCTGAATCAAGTTATAATAATACGACCGCGCAGGGACTGGAATATGGCTCCCTGCCAACACGAAAGTCTTATGGTGTTAAACTGTTCGTCAAGTTTTAACTGCTGCCAATGAAAAGATATAGATGGAGTTTGCTGCTTATTACATCGTTGTTTTCGTGCACTGCCGGTTTTGAGAAGATCAATACCGACCCGAAGACGAAAGAACGTATCCCACCCGGCGATCAGCTGACTGCTGCCGCTTACTTTATAGATGGAGGTCGCGAGATGGGATACCCCAATCTTTATCTCTTCCAGCCGATGGTACAATACCTCACAGGACCGGAAGATATGGGCAGGGGAGGGAAATATATCCACGATGAGTTTTACAATAACTGCATGTGGGAAAACCTGTATGGCAAGAGTTTGAAACAACTGGTAGACCTGCTCGAAAATTATAAGAACGATACCGCATACGTAAACTACCTGGCGGCAGCCCGCATATTACGGGTATACGTGTTTTCCCTGCTGACGGATGCTTATGGAGATATCCCATATTCCGAAGCGGGGCTGGCGTATTATGACAAAATATACACGCCCGCATACGATAAACAGGCAGACATCTATCCTGATCTTTTTAAGGAACTGGCTGAAGCAACAGCACAATTCGATGCGGCTAAAGAAGGTATTGCAAATGACATCGTTTATAATGGTGATCTGGGAAAATGGAAACGGCTGGCTGGTTCATTAAGACTACGTTTAGCAATGCGGCTTACCAAAGCGAACGGTATCGTGGCGAGAGAACAGGTAAAGGCAGCAATAGCCGCTGGTGTGATGCAGAACGCGGAAGACAATTTCCGCATGTTACATGATGACTATGCATACCCCGACCTACGGGGAAATGGTTATTCACAGGCGCTGCAGGAAGATAATGTTCATGAGTGGACCAGAGGTTGCAGCACATTTGTAGAGTACCTGAAAGCAGAGGAAGATCCCCGCTTGTCTACCTTTTTTGTTAATAAGGATGCCTCCGGGAATGATATTACAGCTATTACAAACTACCTGTCTATGGCGCCGGGATTGTACTATTGGGATGATGCGGAAGATTATGTAAGCCCGGAAGGAGTGGTCATACCTGCTACCAATAAATACTGTGTGCTAAGTCAGTCTTTTTACCAGTTGGGGAACCCTTTCCTGCATATGGGCTATGCGGAAGTAGCCTTCCTCCAGGCGGAAGCAGCCGCGCGAGGCTGGATACCTGATAATGCCAATACCTGGTACCAGACCGGTATCCGTTCTGCGATCGAACAGCTGAAATATTATCCGGAGATAGCCTACATACCGGATGAGACGGTGACGGAGTTTATCCGGGCACACGACCTGACGCCCGGAAAAGAAATTGAACAGATCAATATGCAAAAATGGGTGGCGCTTTTCCCTAACGGCTTTGAGGCATATGCTAATCAGCGCCGCAGCGGTTTCCCGGTATTGGCGCCGATTACCGATATGGGCAATGAATCCCAGACCAATGGAACGCTTCCTAAACGTTTAACCTATCCTTCTACAGAAGCCTTCAGCAATTCCGAACATTATCAGGATGCCGTGAACAGGATGGGAGGATGGGACGACTGGTTACACCCTGTATGGTGGAACAATTAAACGCATGTAACACTATTATCAGGAACACTAACATAACGTATTCAACAAAACACAATAGGACTCCGTCAGGAGTCCCGATGTTTGTAGCCCGGGGTTTTTAACCCCGGGTATGCCGCAATTCGCGGTGACCGTCCACCCCGGGGTGTGCCGCAATTATTCCGGTCATCCGGCCGCGGATTTAAAATTCGATCACATCGTCTCTGCTTCTTCCGGATGTCTTGGTTTATGCCAGAGATAATAATACCCCAGTATCAGTACGCCCGTTAAGAACGGTATCAGCGCGAGGTGTTTGTAAGTGATCCATCCGGTAACGATCTCTGCGTCGAAATGAAGGAATTCACTGATCATCCAGTAAGAGTTGGCAGTGATCCACACCGCGATGGCCAGGTTATGGCATAATTCGGACATAAACTGCCGTGTGCGGTAAGCAATGACGATAGCAATGATCAGCGTGGGGAAGATCATCGCAATGCCCAGCGGTTTCCAGATCAGGCACCAGCCTATATCTTTCAACAACCAGAAAACGATATGCAGATTTTCCATTTTCCGGTATTTCAGCGGAATACTGTAGACAGGTGTGGTTTCGGGCATATTTGGACTTAATTGTGCGGGCAAAAATATAAAATCTGCCGTCAATTGGTATAACTCTTGTATTACCCACAGTGTAACCAAAAAGAACGATTATGAAAAAAGCATTGATAGCCGCTTCCATTGTCGGCGCAGCAGCAGCAGGAGTGATCATCTATTTGACCAGGAAAAATGGCGGTATGCAACGCCTCCTGGATGGAGCAGAAGCCACTGCGGATGACGCCCGCCGTATCGCAAACCGTCACCTACGTAAAACACAGAAGAAAATTAACGCAATGGTCAATGAAACCATGGAATAGTGAACGCAGGCATTTTACCGGAATGGCAGGCCATATGTCTTATATGCTCCGGTAAAATGCCTGATCTTTTACATATCAAGTCCACGTATGAAGCATGTATACGTCATGTATACGTCGTATATAAAGCGTACTTTAAGCCCCACTACCTCGTACCTCAATACCCCTCGAACCCTGCTCACCTGCCAGCATCAGCAGAAGGGAATTACCAATCTATTCCCTTATTTTAATGATAATCAACTACTTAAATAATATTATATAGAAAAGTATAATATGGGCAATAAAATGTTACATTTGTTTTATTGTTAATATTAAGGGACGACCCATCCTGTTGACCGATGAAGCACAACAACCCTATACCTGTACTGACAGTATTGTTTTTTTTGTTGTTTTTCCTCAGGCCTCTTAACGTAAATGCGGCGGATTCCACAAGCACTTTACCAGCAGATACGGCCAAATCTATGTTAGTTGAACATGCCATGGGCGTGTTTAATAAGATTAAGGAAAACAATAAGTTTATCAGTTTTCTGACCAATGAATCGCTCGGCACGCTGCCGGTCGGTCTTGTCCGTGAAATAAACGGCAAGGTCTACGTCATCGCCATTGACAGCATTCGTATGACACCACAAGGCGCCTATCTGAGCGCCTATTTCCGTTTTACCTTCCCGGGCACCGATCGCGACCTCATCTTTGGAGGAAAGGATATTGCCTTTACACCAGGAGGAATAGGTGTTGGAACATCTACTAAATTGGTCCTGCTCAACGAGCAGCAGGTCAATCTGAATGAACATGTGGCGATCACCTTCCCCGGTAATGGTAGCAATTTCGTCGAATGGGATTGCAACGGTTTTAAATCGGCCAACCTGAGTGGCATATTTAACTTCGACAAAGGATGGCTGGAACCCGATGATCCCGCGCAGCAAACTGTACGTGCCAGCCTGAACGTGAACGTGAAGGACCTCAGCAACATCATGGCCGATATCGATATCCCGACATTCCGCATAAAAGGGTTGGACGACTTCAACTTTAAAGTCAAACATGCCGTCGTGGACATGAGCGACGTGATGAACCCTACCGGCCTCAAAGTAAGTGCCGATATGCTGGACGATCCCGCCAGTCCCTTGCTATGGAGAGGGTTTTACCTGCAGGAGCTGGAGGTAGGACTGCCGCAACAAGTGGCCGCAAAAGGAGGACGGCCCAAAGTCAACGTTACAAATTTTATCATAGATGATCAGGGTGTAAGTGGTACCCTCACCGCCGATAATATCGTGAAACTGGGTGATGCCAGCGCAGGCGGCTGGCCCATGTCCATTGAAAAAGTGGGACTTAGCTTCAGTAAGAACAAACTGAATGGCGGCTCGCTGGGTGGACAGCTGAAGGTCGGTTTCCTGGGGGATGACCCACTGGATTACGACGCCTCCATCAGTATGCGGGGCGGCGATACTTATTATTCCTTCGCCTTACAGACCACCGCCGATAAAACATTTAAATTCTTTGCAGGCAATATCACCCTGAATAAGGATTGCCGCATAGAAGTGACCAAGACAGATAAAGACTTCATCCCGAAAGCCACCCTGACGGGCAAAGTAGAACTCAATAAAAGCGTGCTGAAGGTAAAAGGTATTTCCTTCGAAGACCTGACCCTTTCTACACAAAAGCCTTACGTACATAGCGGCACCTTTTCTTTAGAGACAGAAAAAGGCGACTCGAAAATGAGTGGTTTCCCTATCGGCTTTGACGATCTCAGCCTGGGTATTTCAGACGGAAAAGTAGCCATCGGCGCTACCGTGAAGCTGAACTTCATGAATTCTGAAGACAAAGGCTTCGCCGGCAGTGCCGGATTTACCGTGACAGCAGCCCAGGAGGAAATAAAGGAAACGGTGATGGTCAATAATGTGGCTGTTGAAAAGATCGATACAAAATGGAAGCTGGATAAAGTAACCGTCAGTGATATTGACCTGACAGTGAAAGTAATGGCCTTCCAGATGCATGGTATCATTACCCTGTTTGATGATCATCCTGTGTATGGGAACGGCTTCCGGGGAATGCTTGATTTCTCTCTTCCCGGCCCGATCCCGAAAGCAAAGGCCACTGCCTACTTCGGTTCCAAAGATGACTACCGTTACTGGCACGTGGACGCATACATCGGTATACGTATTCCCGTACCACCCATCCTGCAGATCACTGGTCTGATGGGTGGCATGTCATATCATATGGAACGCCCTTCCGATTTCGACCCTTATGATAGCAGGAACGCTATAGATAAAAAAGGCGGACTGAAAGATGTGAACGAGATCTTCCAGTATGTACCTACCAAAGAAGCCGGTCTCGGTTTCATGGGTGGGGTATCACTGGCACTGGCCACTGAAATGCTGATCAACGTGAATGTGGCGCTTGAAGTACAGTTTGGGACAAACGGTGGGTTACGTTATGTACAGTTTGATGGTGCAGGATATGTAATGCACGAAGCCCTGAAGGCCAAGAGCAAAAATGAAGCGAAAGAAGATGACTCCGCACCGATATGGGTACAGTTCAAGATGCGTTACGACAACGTCAACAGTACGTTTGACGCAAGCATGAAAACATACATCAACATCCTGGGTATCATCAAAGGTATCCATGAACGTGGACTGGTGGGTGAATCGGTACTGCACGTAGGCCCCGACGACTGGTACGCATACGTAGGCCGTCCGTCCAATATGAACGGGCTTTCTGTAATAGGCGTAGCGGAAATAAAGAACTACTTCATGATGGGTACCAAAGTGGAGGATATGCCTCCCGTACCTGCAGAAGTGAATGAAGTGTTTGATGATGTGAATACCGATTTCATGGCTATGGAAAATAGCATGAGCACCGGTAAGGGCTTTGGTTTCGGTGCACACTTTAAAGTAGCCTTCTCATTTGACTATGGTGTATACGGCGAGTTTGCCGTAGGCGCTGGCGCTGATATCCTCTTGCGTAACTACGGAGAAGCCAGGTGTAAAGGTAGTGGTAGTGTGATCGGTTTCAACGGATGGTATGCCTCTGGACAAGCCTATGCTTATCTGAAAGGAGACGTAGGTATCCGTGTAAAAGTATTCGGAAAGAAGAAAGGATTCTCCATCGCCAAACTATCGGCAGCAGTATTGTTACAGGCCAAATTACCTAACCCTGCATGGTTCAGGGGAATGGTCGGCGTGAAATATTCCATTCTCGGTGGTATGGTGAAAGGAAAGGCCAGCATCAAGGTTGAGCTGGGCTCACAATGTGAGATCGTTGGTGCAAAAGAGATCAATATCGAAGTGATCAGTGATATCAAGCCGGATGATCAGGGCACAGACGTGAGTGTGTTCTCTTCTCCACAGGTTGCATTCAACATCGCGGTAGAGAAACCTTTCTCCATGATGAACGAGTATGACCAGGTAGCCACCTACCGTGTAAAACTGGATGAAGTAACGCTGATGAACGATAAGACACCGATTACCGGTACCATCGTTGTGAACCCTGATGGTATGTCTGCTTCCCTCAACCAGCGTGATATATTGCCGGGAGAAAGCACATTGACAGCTGCTGCAAAGATCCACTTCGAAAAACAGAATGGCGCAGGCTGGGATGTATTGAAAAGCGACGGCAGGAACATCGATTATGAAACCAAGTCAAGCACTTTCACTACCGGCGAAGAGCCTACAACGATCAGCTGGGAGAATATCCTGTATGCTTATCCTATAAGAAGCCAGTATAACTTCCTGCCGGGTGAATACAAAAAAGGTTATATCAAACTGAAATACGGTCAGCCGAAACTGTTCAGGAAAACAGATGACGAAGGTAAAAACTATAGTGTAACAGCCGCATTTACTTCTGCGCAGAAACAGGCGGCCGCTTCTAACGTATCTTATGATGAAGCAATGACCCAGGTCAACTTCGATATTCCCTCCGGATTGTCTAAGGAAATGATCTACACATACAACATTACCCGCACGTCCCTCGATGGAGAAAAGGCTGCTGATAACGTAGTGAAGAATGAAGACCTTACTGTGGGAGAAGAGGGCGACAGCACCACTATTACAAGCTCCTCACTGAAAGGTGATGCGAAGTCTGACATCAACAAAGAGATCATCGCATATAATTTCCGCACCAGTAAGTACAACACCTTTGCAGAGAAGATGAGCGCTGTGACCAATGCGCAGGACCTCTGGGATATTGCAACAGGTTATGTAACCGTGATCGGTACTCGCTTCAATACGGACGAGACCTTTGACAGGTTTGACCTCAACGGCGATGCCACCTTCAACAGCAAACCGCTCATATTACTGAAGGCCGGTACGAACAATGCCTGGTTACAGAATAAGATCCTGCCATTGATGTACAACGGTTATCCATTTGAATCAGGAATGAAGCTGGAACGTGATCCCGCTACCACTGGAGGTGTGCCGCCACTGGAAGCTGTGCGCATGTATAACAATGATAATAATTACTATCAGCTGGAAAGTAATCAGGTGACCGATGGTATTGCGCCTTTAAAACCAGGAGTATGCCGCTTCATGTACTATGTACCTTTTGCTGCGCATGAGGACTATATGGACCTTTCTGCAAAAGCAGGCAGGTTATACCTGACAGGAACTACGGCTACATCAGCAGGCAATCTGTTGTTACATACATTCCCGGACCTGCAGGGTAACATCTATTATCCTGTAGAACTGCAGTACCGCTTACCTGGCTTGAACCAGATCTCATCAACAATTACAAAGAGTATCTACTATAAATTATAAGTGACATGCTTCGTTTCCTATTATCCCTTTTGACCCCGGTGACGTTGCTATTGTGCAGCACAGGTATTTCCTATGGACAGGATAATGAACATAAGATCGTGGGGATAGCTGATCCCAAAGACGGTAAGGTCCGCCTCCGCTGGTCGCCCGCCAGTTATATAGCCTGGGAGATCGGTAATAAATATGGTTATACCGTTGAACGCTTTACCATATCGGCAAACGGCGTATTGATTAGCCAGCCGAAACCCGTGCTGCTCACCCGCCAGCCACTGAAGCCATATACCTTACAACGTATGGAAGCGTTGGCAGAGAAGGATGATCGCTTTGCGATGATCGCGGAACTGATATACGGTGAAGGCGGTAAAAGAGTAACGCCTGAACAGGGCTTCGGCGCCTACCTGGAAAGTAAGAACACCAACGACTGGCGGATGGTAATGGCATTGCTGTCATGCGATCTTTCAATCGCTACTGCACAAAGTGCAGGGCTGTATCTGGAAGATGAAGACGTAAAAAAAGGGGAACGTTATGTTTACCGCATTGCACCTGCACAACAACCACAAGGCCTCCTCATAGATACCGCCTTTGTAATAGCCTCGCTGGACGAACCGGTTGCACTGGCAAAGCCGGCGGAACTGGCCATCGTTTGTGGTGATAGCACCGCCACCCTGGGTTGGCTCACCACCTACAGCCGTAGTATGTATAGCGCCTATATGGTAGAACGTGCTGTGGACGGAAAAAACTTTAAACCTGTGTCAGATCTTCCTATTCTGCCTACCTCGCCCGATAAGAACGGGTTTTCCTATTACCAGGACTCCCTGCCGGATAATGATAACAGGTATACCTATCGCATAAGAGGTGTTACGCCTTTCGGCGAATATGGTCCCTACTCACAGACCGTAGCGGGAATAGGAGTACCATCCGTATCCGATATGCCTGTTATGGATACCATCATTGTAGTGGACAATAAAAAGATCACCCTGCAATGGAGCCTGCCAGGCAAATTGCCGCAGCAACTGGATAAACTGATCATCACCCGTTCAGATAAAGGAACAGGGCCTTTCAGCCCACTAGCCACCTTAAAGGGTACAGCAACAACCTTTACCGACAATAAGCCCGAACTATCAAATTACTATCGTATAAAAGGAATTACCCGCAGAGGGAAGGCCATTTATTCATTCCCATACTTCGCACAGCTGATAGATAGTACGCCGCCCGCGGTTCCTGTCGGACTGGCCGGTAAAGTGGATTCTACAGGTATTGTCGCTTTACTGTGGACAGCAAATACTGAGAAGGACCTTCGTGGATACAGAGTATTCCGGGCTAACAGTACCAAAGAAGAATTTATAGAAGTAACCCGTGAGATCCTGATGCGGCCACAGTTTACAGATACCATTACCCTGCATACCCTTACTTCCAAAGTATTCTATAAGGTGATCGCTGTAGATAAGAACTATAACCCATCGGAATATTCCCCTTATATAATGTTGAAACGACCCGATACCATAGCGCCCTCACGGCCGCTTATCACAAGGGCTTACAGGTCTGACAGTTTACACGCTATCGTACTTGAATGGGTCAATAGCTCCAGTGCGGATGTGGTGAAGTATACCCTGTACAGTATCAATACAAAAGACAGCAGCCGTAAAGAAGTGGCCGTATGGGATACAGCATCTAAAAGGGAAAGGTATACCGATACAGCGTTGGTAGCAGGTAACACTTATTACTATGAGTTGGCTGTATACGATGATTCCGGTAATCATGCTAAAGAACTAAGCGGCGATATCTGGTTTGAATCAGGCAAACGGCCGGGAGTGAAAGGCTTTAAAGGAACAGTCAATACAGAGAAGAAACAGATAGAACTAAGCTGGCAATATAATCAACCGGAAGTAAAACAATATCGCATCTATCGCGCGAAGAACGACAACCCTTTCATCCTGTACACCACAGCCGACGGTGCTAAACAGGACTGGGCGGACAATGAGATTTTCATTGGAAATGTCTATAAATATAAGATCACCGCTGTGATGAAGGGAGATGTGAAAGCAGAAATGAGCAAAGTGGTGGAAGTTAAATATTAAGCACGCCAGGTGCTGGTTTATTATCTCCCAAATAAAAGTATTGCGTTATGAAGCATTGCTACATATTTTTTTATACAATGGTCAGTATATTGCTGATCTGCACCGGCACGGCAAGCGGTCAGGCACTGGACCAGCTTGGCGCAAAGAAAGGTGTGACCATGAACGGGTCTGTAAATGCAAGTACCACCGCTTATACAGCCAGTGGTATTGACGCCAGGCGCGACCCCTTTGCGTGGTATCTGAACGGTAATATCAATATCAACATGTTCGGATATGATATGCCTTTCTCCTTTAGCTACAGCAACCAGGGCAAGAACTACTCCCAGCCTTTTAATCAGTTCCGCTTTGCACCGAGCTACAAATGGGCGCGGTTATACGTGGGTAGTTCCAGTATGAACTTCAGTAATTATACCCTCGCAGGTCATATGTTCAATGGTGTGGGAGTGGAGCTGACGCCTTCGAAATGGCGTATCTCCGCCATGTACGGTGCCTTACTGAAAGCAGTACCTTTTGATGTACTTGTGCCCGAAAGCTATAGCAGGGCCTCTTTTGAAAGGAAAGGCGCCGGACTGAAAGTAGCATATGAAAATGAAGGCAATGCCTATGGCATATCGCTGTTCCGCGCTAAAGACGATCCTGCTTCTCTGCCCTTCATTCCTGACGATGCAACCATTACACCGAGAGAGAACGTGGCGGTAGCCTTTAATGTACGTCAAAGCATCATGCAGCACATCTTCGTAGATGTTGAATATTCAGTATCTGCCATCAATCGCGATGTACGTGGCGAGAAGAATGCATTTGACAGTAGCAGGGGAACTTCCAATCTCTTAAGTCACTTTTTATCTCCTACCAACAATACCCGTTACTTCGATGCCATACAGGCAGGACTGGGCTATAACGGATCTTTTTATACCGTGCAGCTGCGCTATGAAAGAGTAGCGCCCGACTATGTAACACTGGGGGCATATAATGTGGTGAACGACATGCGTAATATTACGGTAGCTCCTTCCTTTAAACTGTTCAACGGCAGGGTGAACCTCTCCGCCAATGCAGGTATGCAGGTCAATAACCTGGACGATAGTAAGAGCAGTGATGCCAAACGCTGGGTGGTGAACGGAAACGCCAGCGTTGTTGCTGGTGACCATTGGGCATTGAACGGAGGATATTCGAACTTCAGTAATTATACCCGCGTAAGACCACAGGCAGATCCTTATTTCAACAACCCAATGGATACGCTGGACTTCTACCAGGTGAATAATACCTACAATGCTATGGTAATGTACCATACCGGTGATAAAGAAAGACAACAGGCCATTACGCTGAACTCTTCCTACCAGTATGCAAGCGACAGAAGCAGCAATGATACGACAGCTCCCATACTTACTAAATTCTTTACGTCGAATGTCAGTTACTCCTACAGCCTGCCGCCGAAAGACCTGACCATGAGCGCTACCGTGAACTACTACAAGAACACGGCGGCTGGATTGAGCACTACTTTCATGGGGCCTGGTATGAACGTCAATAAACAGTTCCTGGAGAAGACATTGCGCACAGGTGTTTCAGCGGTGTACAATGTGACATCTGCAAAGAATACAACAGGTGAAGGAACAACAATATCGACTAATAGTACGCTCTTTAATACAGGGCTGAATGTTAATTACAGTCCGAAGGGAAAACAGCCTGATGCCGCCGCTGCGGAAGGTGAAGGAAAGAAGAAGTTATTCAGCAAACAGACACATACGATAGGTGCAACTGTTTCATGGGTGTTTCGTGGCGCTACCACTTACCAGCCCGGTTACAACGAACTGACAAGCACCATCAACTATACCTATTCATTTTGACAATAACGTTTAATCATATCCAGAGGATGTCCCACATATACCGACTCGTTCTATGCCTGCTGCTGTTTGCATTAGGTATAACAAACGTTCACGCCCAGCAATACCCGGTTACTGCCAGCACGCAGATCATACCACCATACAGTGTTTATCTCCCTGACTATGCAGTAGCAGGTAGCGACAAACTGCGTGTGATACTTGTGCAGAATGACCTGACACTGCCCAGCTACAATATCCGGCTGCGGATGACTGTTGAACAGAATGGTACGGTTATTATGCGGACAGCCGCTATGTTCAATCCTAAACCGCTTTCACTGAGTGCGGGTATTCCTACTATTATCGGAGGGATTGACCTGGCAGATTATCTTAACCCCGCCAATATTGAATACAGCGGTGGCTTCAGCAGGGACCAGTATGAAAAGACCCGCTCCCTGCCGGAAGGGGCCTACCGCATATCTTTCACGGCATATGACTATAGCCGCCCGCAGGTACAGGTAAGTAATATGGGGTCGAACGTATTCTTTTTCCGGAAGAGTGATCCTCCCTTATTGAACCTGCCTATCTGTAACAGCCGTGTGGAGAAACTGGACCCGCAGTTCGTCTCCTTTAACTGGAGTAGTCGTAACTCACCTAATCCTTTACCAGGAAGCGGAACAGAATATGTTTTCTCCCTGTATGAAGTGAGGCCGGCCGGTAGTAACCCGGATTACATTCTACGCAGCGCCAAACCTATTTATACCCTGGTCACTCAAAGCAACACGATTGTGTATGGTCCGGGCGAACCGCAGTTGCGGGACAGCATGCAATATGTATGGGTGGTACAGGCGCGCGATAAGAGTGGTAGGGATATGTTCAGCAACCAGGGACTGAGCCAGAGTTGTACGTTCACTTATCTTGGTAATAATCCTTTTACACAAGGCAATATACAGAAGCCGGTACTCAAAGGCCGTTCAACCGGCGAACGCAGCGTACGTTTCAACTGGGAACCTGCTGACGCGGTGTACAAGGTGGAAGCTTACCGCGTGCAATACCGCGCAGCTAAAACAGGAGATACGGAGTTCGACTGGCAGACAGAAGAAAAGAAAGGAGATACTGCACTTAGTGTGAACAGCCTCGAACCGGGCCGTGTGTATGAAGGAAGGATGCAATGGAAAATAGCTGGTATCTATGGACCTCCCAGCGACGTAGTAACTGTAAAGACAGATTCCGCGAAGACCTTTGTATGTGGCGACGCAGGTAGGATACCTGTGCCCACCAACAAAGAGCCGCTGGCTACTTTGTTCCCGGGGAGGATTATCCGTGTAGGCAACTTTGATATCATACTGACAGATGTAAAAGGTAGTAATGGTAAGTTCTCAGGCAAAGGCCGTGTCATCACACTGGGCTTTGGTATCGGTTTGCTGATGGAGTTCAAGGATATCTCCGTTAACACAGACCTGGTGGTGACAGCCGGAAATGTGTATGCAAGAACGGAAGGTATCGACAAGTTCGTCAGCGACAAACTGGATGAACAACATGGTGGTAATGATGTAGGCGATGTGAAGAACGGAGATATCGTTCCTGATATCGTAACAAAACTGAAAGTCTTCACACCTGCTAATATTAAGGTAAATACAGACGAAGGCACTATCACACTTAAAGACAATGAGACGGGTAAGGAAGAAGCGATCAACTATAAGGACAAGGGGAAAACCTTGCCGCTCGTACTGGAAGATGGAGATGGTTATCTCTTCAATATCGATAAAGGAGGAAAGGTAACAGCTATCGGTAAGCGCGATAATTCGATCACACCGCAGGTACTGGAGTCCTTAAAGAACCTGCAGCCTGACAAGGGCATAGTGACCTTTACGGCCGGTCAGGGTAATGCATACGGATTTGACGCATGGAAAGATAGCTACGCCGGCAAAGAGCTGGTAGCGCGTGAATATGAATCGCTGGCAGACGGTAAGTACCATGTTAGTGCAAAAGCCATCGTGCCGGGCGAACAGGAAGAAGTGATCGCAACTTTGACAAATGCGGCAAGTGGTATCACGGCTGCTAATATGAAGTTTATCACTGGTAAGGGCATCGTACTGGAAGCGAAGGATAATGGTAACGGCAGCTTCTCTATTAAGCTGACAGGCGGTACTGGCGGTGATGCACAGGAAATATACGCAGCTCATCCCGACGGAAAAGGTGGTTACATCAGCCTCGGTAAACTACTGCTGGTAAGTTATACACCATTGCCGAAGAAACTGGTGCTGGTGCCGGTAGGGTCGAAAGTATCCGTACCTGAAGAAAAAATAAAAGCTGCCTTGCTGCAGGCTTATGGCAAAGTTGGTGTCACCTATGAGGTGAAGACAGATGAAAGCTTCCGCTATAACAAAACTTGGGATAGCAATGGCGACAGCATCCTGCAGGATAAGGGTAGTGCATTCCTCAGTAATGGATTCACAGGTGAAGAGAAGGCGTTGCAGAAGGCTTATAAGAAGTCTGTTAAGATCGATGATGAAGCTGTATACCTGTTCCTGGTAGACGAAACGGCATTGTCTGACGGAGACCTCGCAGGTAAAATGCCGCGTGAGAGCCAGTTCGGATTTATATTCACGAAAGGAGCCGGTGATGATAATGTCGTTCGCACAGTCGTGCATGAAATAGGGCATGGCGATTATACACTGGAACATACGTTCAGCACAGTTATTGGACTGGAGCGTAGCTCCACAGACAACCTGATGGACTATGGCAATGGTTTCCGTCTGTTGAAATTCCAGTGGGATATCCTGCACGATCCGGGACATGTATGGGGCGTATTTGATGAAGATGGAAGCAGCCAGAACTACATAGGTCAGAAGATCGACAGGACCTTCATCAACAAGGACGATAAGACGATATCCTTCCTCACATTAGCAGGTACCGCTGTGTCAGTGCCGTTCGACAGTCTGGGCAGCGTAGAGTTCCAGTATGGAGCTATTAAGGTGGCAGGAGGCAAGGATACGTATGATCCTCAGATCACAGTAGGGGCGGTAAGGGCCTTCCAGAAGAAGAACAGTGCGGGTACGATGGAAGAATACCGTTTCGTTGATGCGGAAGGTGTGTATAAGAATTCGAATGGTGAACGCTTTGTACAGATAGCAGATACCACATTGGTAGATGGATTTGTATATCCTATACAGTGTGAAGAGAAATACGAGTTGTTTAAGTTCGCCAGGATTGGTGTACCGGCGTATAAGGGAGGAGAGCCCAAACTTAACTTTACTGAGCTGGTAGGACGCTTCAATCCGTTTAGAGGACGGACGCCGATGACTGGTGTTTATGGAGGAGTGCTCAGGCAGGAACTTCCAATGAACGTAAGCGGGTCTTGTCAGTATTGTATTTCGCCGGTAACAGTCAGCATGATCAAGGGTCATTGTTCGACGGCGGAATATATCTGGGTAGACAAGCTGGCGCAGATGAGAAATGTTTTCCCTGATTATTTTGACCGGTTCACGCAGACCAATTTTGAAGAGAAAGGTAATTGGGAAATGCCGAAGACGGTATCGGTAACGAACGTGATAGGTGATCCAAACCAGGGCATCAGAACAACCGAGACGACTTATGACTATCAATATCCGTGGGGCGCATATCTGAAAGACCATGGAGCTATTAAAGAGGCGTATACCGGGAACAAGGAGCTTTTCTTCCAGACTTTCTACACTGAATTTGTTAAGTACATCAATACTACAATAGTTAAGGATGATAAATTCTGGGAGAATCTGTACGACGGAACACCGGCTAATGCAATATTTAGTCAGCTGGATGGAGATCCTGCATTCCATTTGCGATCCGTACCGCTGGAGAAAAGAGAGCTGGCGCTGAAATTGCTGACGAAGAACTACAATACTGCTGCTTACTTTAACCGGAAGGACCTGCCATATTTACGTTTGCTGGCAAGCTTCAAAGATGAAGATCAGTTCCCCGCGCTGATGTACATAGAAGATAGTATCACCATCCGGCAGATCTATGAACTGTTTGACGAGTTTAACAAGACGGAAGACGCCCAGATAGGTGTATTGATGGCCCTGAGTAACATGATCACGGGTTCAGGATATTTCTATGAAAAAGAAGAGAAGGTAGTAGAGGAGCTGGAGGATCACCACATCATTGCGGAAGTAGAAGCGGACATGTTGCAGTTTAAGAACGTGGAGATTGAACTCTTCAAGGAGAACCAGCTGTTGTTGAATAAAAAGCTGTTCAGATACAATGATATCGTAACGATTAAAACAGCAGGCAAGTTCTCTATTGGAGACAAGGTGTATGAGAGAGGGGCTATACTACGTGTACCGGCCTTACAGGTAGCATTGATGTCGTCTGTAACGAATGCACAGGTAACGGAGAAAACGGCGTGGCTGGCGGTGGATATCGGTACGATGGTAGTGGGCGTCTGGGGCGCGAAAGTGTTATTTACTGCAGGTAATTATTTAAGGAAGGCCATTGTATACGCCGATCTGATAGGATCAACCGGCGGAATCACTTTGCAGTTGCTGGACAATGACGTGATCTCGGACGATACGAGATTCTACCTGCAGCTTTCATGTTTTGCGGTATCCCTGCCAAATATGGTGGCGTCGATACCTAAGATTGAAAGGACTTTAGCCGAGTTGGACATTGAGTTGAATGCAGCACGGCAGGCCGGGAAGTCGCAGCAGAAGATAGAAGATATGCTGACGGTAAGGAAACAGCTGGCTGATGCCATTCACCTGGATGAACTGGCGGCAGATGCAAGTGAGATAAAAAAGAGAGTAGCTGCTGTAAGTGGAAACAGAACGGAGGAAGTCGTATCCTGGCTGAAAAGTTCAAAATCAGCTAGTGATAACAACGTTTACCTTGTTGTACATGCCGATGGTGGCATATTCAAGGTAATGCATAACGGGAAGGACATTGAAATGACTCATAAGTCCCTTGCCCAGTGGATCAAGAGTACGGGCAGTATTCCGGGTGATGGTCAGCTGGTATTATTGTCCTGCGTTGATATCGAAACAGCACAGAATCTTAGCCGCAAATTAGGTCGTTCAATCATTGCAAACGATGGATCGGTGAGAGTGTATAAGAACGGGGTGATAGAAGCTGATAACGGATTTAAGTACATAGATGAGGCGGGCAATATAGATGATAGTAAAAAACTGACAATTGGAAAACAGGAGCCTTTAGAAGGAGAGGGTATACTTTTAGGCAATGCCAGTATCAGGAAATGGGATGCAAACGCACTTGCAGAAGCTTTCGATATTAACAGTGAACTGGCAGGCAAATTACTCAGGAATGAAGAGTTTGTAGTGGCATGTGAAAATGGGGACAGGCTTATTGAGGTTATTAAAAAAGAATTGCCGGAGGGTGTAGAAGGGCTTGTAGGTCAAAGGACGTTTAAAAGTTATAAGGAAGCCTTATTAACTGTGTTCACAGAAGATCCGGCGCTTTTCTCGAAAGTTAATAAGCAAATAAAAGATGCAGAAACTATTCTGAAGAGTGGTAAACTGGACACAGACAGCTACAAAAAGTTCAATGCGATCAGGATTGAGATAGAAAGCCTGCTTGGGAAAGCCGGTTTTGAAACTAGTTTCTTTGCCAACTCAATATTTACGACATCGATCTATCGTAATCCGCCGTTAACAGATGAGGCAATTCAAGCGATGAAGACCGCACGAGCGGATTATGGAATAGGTGCAGACCAGAACCTTCTTCTTACTGAAGTAGAAATGGTCAACGGGGAAAAGACTAACCAGGTGGCACATAGCGGGAAAAATCCAAGACCAACAAATCCTGATCCTGAAAAAATCATTCCGGATGCTTTTCCGAAAGACCGTCACTTAGACCAGTTCAATACGGGACTTCTTGATCGTATTCAGGATTCTGAATCTAAGTTCCTTGAATATATGTGGAAGAAAATACTGGCCGGAAATCCAAGCGAAACCGACATTAAGTCGATCACCCTTTTTAGTGAGAGACCGGTTTGTCCTTCCTGTGCCAATGCCATAAGGATCTTTAAGGAGAAATTCCCTAATATTGAGGTGATTATTTATGAAGGAAAATTTAAGAGATAATGGCAAATGCGGATCTGTTGTACCTGGATTTCTTACTTGACTACAAGAAGTATTTCGATATCACGGACGCTTGTACGGAAGGTGAGATCAATGAGATAGAGGCCGGTCTTAAGATAAAGTTTCCACGGGCATACCGGGAACTTTATCTTTTACTTGGAAAATGGCGTGCATTCAGTATCGCATCTGAAAATGGCTATAAATTCCCCGAGTATAAAGAGATGCAGGCCGGAGCTAAAGAAATTACAGACAGAAATGGTATAACGCTCGATTACGACAACATATTTGTTTTCGTGGTTTTCAAAGAGAATGCGATAATCAGTTTTTTCAGACTTGATGAAGGAGATGATCCGCCTGTCTATGAGTATGAAGGAGGATCAGAAGAATATGAGCAGGTAACAGACCGTTTCTCTGATTATATCAGACGAATGGGTTGGTACGAAGGCTTTGTTCTTTTGAAAAGGGATAAGGACGCGGGAAGGTTATAGTAAAGCGCTTACCTTTTAATAAAAAAGCTGACTGAAAGTAATAATGGAGATCTCCATCTGCTTTCAGTCAGCTTTTGTTTTAACCGGTAGGTCCGGTAGTTATATTTTAGTTAGTAAGATAGCGTATCTAAGATAAAACAGCGATTAGAAATCCCAATCCCAATCCGAATGAGAGCGCCTGTGGTGCCGGTGCCAGCGATGGGCGCGTTCGCATTCCATCGCGCTTTGCTCATTGTCCGCACTGCTGACCACCTTATAGAACTCAGTGATTTCATGTAACGTTTGAATGTCAACGATCAGTTCACGCAGGTTGGTGTTCATATTTAATGACATCTTTATATCCCGGTTCGCGATAGATTTTATCACCTTTAAGGCCACTCCGGCATAGGCGGTACGGAAGTCCAGGAATTCACCGGGCAGATAATTAAGGTTAGTGATTGTCATTATATTGGTGAAATCAGGCAGCTCCATAAAGTCCATCGGCTCATGCATTACTATTTTATTATGGAGTGACGCCAGTTTCGCTTTCTTTTCTTCCAGGTAAACAAGGATCTGATCAAAGGCCTGTTGTCTATGTTGGTAGTCCAGCATGACAGGATTCGCTGCTACATCACTCATCAGGTTTGTATCTTTCAGATCAAGCGCGCTGATGGTGGCTTTAACATAAGCATCCTGAAAATAAGGGGAGATAAATGTCACAAATGCAGGGTCCCTGTAGCTTTCCTGCTTTGCAAATCTTTCATTACTGCTCATCGTCCCTGCCAGGAGGAAGTGGAGCAGCACGGGGTCGTTGCTGATAGCGGTACGGAATGTCTTCTCCTGTTCAGAGATATTGGCAGTGACGGATTGTTCGTATTGCATGGGTTATAAAGTATATGAAGCTGACTGAAAGCCATAATGCGTTTCAGTCAGCTTTCGTTTTATCGGGAAATCAGATCTTAGCGTGAAAACATCAGTATCAGCTTGATGATGATGAGAATGGCGCCAATGATACCCCAGATAGCCCCACTGTTACTACCACTACCACCGGTTGCACCTTGAGCGGCACTTGCCTTCTGACTCGCCTTTTCCAGGGTCTGATATAAAGCGTCGTTATCGTACGTAGTCTGGGCGTCACATTTCAACTGACGAAGATCAGTAGCAATGTTCAAAGCAGTGGCGAAATCCCTGCTTACCAGCCAGCGTACCACCTTGAAGATTTCCTTGCCATATTCGGAACGGAAGTCCTGGAATTCAAAAGGCAGATAGTTCAGATTGGCGATAACCATTATACCGGTATATTCCGGTAAGTTGGAAATATCAATAGATCCTCCTCCCAGCTGCAGTTTATTGTTGAATGACACCAGCTTCATTTTCATCTCTCCCAGGTAAGTGCGGATCTGATCAAAAGCCTGTGTCTTATGCGCGTCATCCAGCAGGATAGGGTTCACTGCCACATCGCTCATCAGGTTCGTATCTTTCAGATCGAATGCCCTTAAGATGGCCTTTACATAGACCTCCTGAAAATAAGGGGAAATGAATGCCAGGAATGCAGGGTCCTTGTACATCTCTTCTTTAGAGAATTTTGCGTTTTTACGCATAGAGCCTGTTTCGAGGAAATAACTCAGCGCAGGGTCGTTGCCGATAAAGGTGCGAAAAGCCTTCTCCTGCTCGGAGATATTCGCAGCCCAGGATTGTTCGTATTTCATGGGTAATAGGTATATAGAGCTTAACAGTTTGCGGGATACGTAGCTTGTCCTGCTGCAATATACCTTTATTTTTAAATATGTAAAGGGAGGGAACAGGTATAAAAGCACAAAGCGAATGACCGGATAAGTCATTCGCTTTGTGAAAGATGTTGTATTACAATAAGTTAGTTCTTCTTTAACTTATCCTTAAATACTTTCTTGAATTTTTCCAGCTTCGGCTGAATTACAAAATGGCAGTAAGGCTGGGAGCCATTTTCATTGTAATAGTTCTGATGATAGTCCTCCGCTTTATAGAAAGCCGTCATCGGTGCTATTTCGGTCACTACCGGTTTATCATACGCGCCTGACTGTTGCAACTTCTCTTTGTACAATTCGGCCAGTTTATGCTGCTCTTCATTGTGATAGAGGATAACAGACCTGTACTGGGTGCCTACATCATTGCCCTGTCTGTTCAACTGGGTAGGATCGTGGCTTTGCCAGAATGCCTGTAACAGTTCTTCGTAAGTGATCTTTGCAGGATCGTAGGTTACCTGGATCACTTCCGCATGACCGGTAGTGCCGGAGCTTACCTGTTCGTATGTGGGATTGGCGACCGTACCGCCGGCATAGCCGGATTCCACTTTGGTAACCCCATCCAGGTACTGAAACTGAGCCTCCGTACACCAGAAACATCCGCCGCCAAATGTGGCCTTCTCAGTTTTAACATTGTTGCTGACTTCCATATCTCCTGGTACTTTGTCTTTTGATTTTCCGCCCTGCGCACAAGCACTGATGGTTAGTGCCAGTAAACAGCTTAATAATGAGTATCTTCGCATGATTTAAAATGTTGAATGTGGCATTAATGTCAAGGGCTCAGATACCCCCAACAAGTTAAATTACGATAAGATTGACGGATTAGATCACCAAGTTAAGTAACTTTAACATTCCTTTTGCCAGACCGTAAAAGGTACGGAACGGCATCAGCCAATTTTAACCGTCTGTAAACAAAGGGTTTACAGGCTTTGTATGGATAAGTAAGATGAAATATTTTCCCGATTCAGCACTGGTACAGCTGGAATTTGACAAGGTACAGGCTTTGTTAAAGGAGCATTGTAAAACGGAGCTGGGTAAACAAATGGCAGATGACCTGCGTTTGCACACCCACATTGACTATGTTAGAACGGCCCTGCAACAGGCACATGAATACAAGCAGCTTACTTTGCTGCAGGAGCACTTCCCAAACGATTATGTACTGAACCTGAAAAATGAACTCCGGATGCTGGGCATCCAGGGTGCAGTACTCAGCGGTGAACAGATCATGCTCTTGCGCAAGCTTGCAGAAAGCATGCACAGTATTGTACGTTTCTTTGATCACGACAGGCGGGTGCAATATGCCGGCTTGTTCAGCGTGATCACGCATACCCACTATGAAAAGAAGATCACAGCCCTGATCGACGACGTACTGGACGAAAATGGCGATGTACGTGATAACGCCACCCCCGAACTGGCTAAGATCCGTATGAACCTGTTCCGTAAAAGGAATGAACTGCGTCGTGCATTCGACCGTTGCCTCAGTAAACTCAGCAAACTGGGTTACCTGGCAGACACAGAAGAGGCGTTCCTGAACGGCAGAAGGGTAGTGGCCATCTACGCAGAAAATAAGCGTATGGTGAAAGGTATCCAGCACGGAGAGTCTGATACCCGCCGTACTACCTACGTAGAGCCGGAAGAAACGATAGAGCTGAACAATGACGTGATGTCACTCGAAAGAGAGGAAAGCAAAGAGGTCTACAAGATCCTGCGCACATTGACAGCCGCTCTCAGCCAGCATGCACAGCTGCTCAACAATTACCACGAGATCCTGGGGTTATACGACTTTATCAGGGCCAAAGCTAAACTGGCGCTGGACATGGACGGTAATTACCCCATGCTTTCCCCGCATGCACAGCTGCACCTGGTAGAAGCATATCATCCCCTGTTGTTATTGTACAACCGCCGCAACAAGAAACCGACCATTCCGGTAAACCTGAACCTGGATAAGGACGGTCATATCCTGGTGATCAGCGGTCCTAACGCCGGCGGTAAAACGGTGACCATGAAAACAGTGGGGTTGATCCAGCTTATGTTACAGGCAGGCCTGCTGGTACCGGTACACCCCAGTTCACAACTGGGCATCTTCCGCCAGCTGATGATCCACATCGGTGATACGCAGTCCCTGGAATTCGAGTTGAGTACATACAGCTCGCACCTGAAGAACATGAAGTACTTCATGGAAGAAGCCAACGGTAAAACATTGTTCTTTATAGATGAACTGGGAAGCGGTTCCGACCCCAATCTCGGCGGCGCCTTCGCAGAAGTGATCATGGAGGAAATGGCCAAGAAACATGCCTTCGGTATTGTGACCACCCACTACCTCAACCTGAAGATCATGGCCAATAAGGTGAAGGGTATCATTAACGGTGCGATGGGCTTTGATGAAGAAAACCTCCTGCCTATGTATAGATTGATCGTAGGCAAGCCAGGTAGCTCTTATACATTCTCTATCGCACAACGTATCGGGTTAAATCCTTCGCTGATATCCCGTGCCAAGAACCTGGTAGATGAAGGCCACTTCCAGCTGGATAAGCTGTTGAATAAAGCCGAACAGGACCTGCAGAAGATAGAGGCGAAAGAAAAGGAACTGAAGGCGCTCCTGAAAGAGAATGAAAAACTCAAGCGGGAATATGAGATCCTTTCCGATAAAGAAAGGAAGACCCAGCAGTTCACTACGCTGAAGCTGCAGAACCAGATCAAGGAAGAGGAACTGCAATACCTGAAAGACATGGAGCGCAAGATGAAACAGATCGTGATAGAGTGGAAGCGTACCGACGACAAACAGAAGGTGCTCAAACAGGCGGAGGCGCTTCTGTTCCGTAAAAAGGAAAAGGCGATCAACGAGCGTTTTGAGAAGAAGGTACAAGAGCGGTTCCTTGAAGTAGTAGGAAGTGATCTTAAACTGGGCGACCAGGTAAAAATAAAGAGTAACGGTCAGGTAGGTAAGCTGATCGAGATCCGCGATAAACGCGGTATCGTTAAGCTGGGGAATATCCCGATGAACGTTGCCATGGCCGACCTGGTATTGGTAAAAGAACGACCAAAAGAACCGGCTACGAAGTAGTAATAAAAAGGGGAAAGCGATCGCTTTCCCCTTTTTATTTTATTAAACAGTTTTAGCGTACTGTAAGTTTGAACATTGCCGGACTGTACCCGCCAGGATTGCCTTTACAGTTCTCGTCGTTGCTCACGGTATTAATTAAAGCCGTAATGGTTTTATCAGTATTATAAAAGATATCGGTAGCGTCGTCGTCGCTGTAACCTCCGAATGTTTTTTGCCACTGAATGCTACCCTTATCATCAACCTGGAAGAGCCATATATTCTCACCCCAAAGGGAAGCAATCACGTCTCTGTTAGTACTGAAAGAGGAGGCGATCACGAGATAGCCGTTATCAACAACTCTTACAGAAGAACCGAAGTCGTCTGAAGAACCTCCCAGTAGTTTTTGCCATACCTTATTTCCTCTTCGGTCTATTTTCAGCAGCCATACATCACGGCCGCCACGATTGGAAATGAAATCGCCATCTTTACTCTCGTTACCGCCGATGAGCATAAAGCCGCCATCAGCAGTTTGTACTCCGGTTGAAAGTAGACTGTAACCCGACCCACCATAATTGACATGCATTAATTTATTACCGCCAGCATCAATCTCTCTTATAAATGAATGGTACGAATAGGTGACAACGCCATCTCCAAACTCACCGGTGCTCGAGCTCGTGATTCCGACCAACAGATAAGTATTATCGGTGGTTTTTATAAAGCTCTGGGAAGATTCAGACCCGTTACCTCCAATAACCTTCTGCCACCTTGAATTGCCGTCTTTGTCCAGCGATAAGAGCCATATATCAGATTGTCCCTGCAGTTGTCCGTCCATGTCTCCATCATTACTGCTGCTGTTACCTGCTATGATAAGGCCTCCATCCGTTGTTTCTACGAGCGTGATGGCAGTTTCTCCACTGCTTCCACCCCATATTTTCTTCCACTTTATATTGCCGGCAGCATCCAACCGGACGATCGCGGCGTCGTTGGAACCATGAATGGCAGGAATATCTCCGTCATAACTTTCGATAGTTCCCACTACCGTATAACCCCCATCTTCCATTTCTATAACTTTAGTGGCCCTATCCAGGTAACTACCACCTATTGCCTTCTGCCATATTAGGTTGCCATTGGCATCCGTTTTAATAACCCACATGTCGTCGACGTCATGCGGCGTCATATCAATGCTTCTGGACCGAACCGAACCAGCCATAATAAAGCCACCGTCTTTTGTTTTAACGGCATTATCTAAATAGTCATATAATGATCCTCCTGTGCCGCCTAAAAACTTTGCAGCTGAAATGGAGATATCCACAGCCTGTTGCACTACGGTAATCTTGACAGGTTCTATGGAGGCGTCTGTGGTCGATCTTACGGTCAGTGTGGCGACCCTGTAGGTACTTGTTGTGTTTGTCATCGACGCCTGTACCGTTATTTTGGTATCGCCGCTGCCTGAAGATATGTCGGTAGTGACCCAGTCTTCAGAGCTGGTGAGTTGCCAGCCGCCCTGCGTCTGGAGGTTGAATGAGGTGGTTGATCCGGCCAGACCGAACAGGCTTAAGTCGGGCTGGTCAGCCGTTAAAGTCACTTTTTCTGGTTCAGCGTCTTTTTTACAATAGGAGAAGAGTAATACTATTGCTGCAAGTAAGCAGGCAATTCTTTTAGTCATAAGTACAGGTATTAGGACATATTTAGATTTCAAATATATTGACAATTAATAAAAGCACAGGTTATTTTAAGAACGGATAGTACAAACTGATCCACATTAATCAGCATGCATGACAATAAAAAGACATGCAAAAAGATAATTTACTTTTATTTAGCCGGCTAATTATTATATTTGACCCATGAACAGACCGATGATGTGCAGTACCATCAGCCATCTGCTTGTGCAGATCTGTAAGGTGCATAGGAATAAAGGCAACCAGATGCTGGCTGCCTATAACCTCCATGCAGGGCAGGAGCATTTCCTGGCCCAGGTATTATGTGGAGGGGCAATGACGATGAATGAGCTCACGGAAAATCTGGACGTTACCCCGGCGACAGTGACAAGGACGGCCGAACGGCTGGAAAAGAACGGTTTCCTCACAAAGGAGAAATGCTGTTCCGATCAGCGGGTGGTCAGGGTGAAACTGACGGAAAAGGGGACGGAAGCCGCAACTAAGATCATAGATACTACCTGGAATAAGCTGGAACAACAGATCGTCAAAAACATGAGCACAGAAGAGAAGGTGTTGCTCAGGAGATTACTAATGCAGGTGTTGGAAAACATCGAAGAGGAAGAATAGGGTCATTTTTCCTTTTTTTTACCATATTTACTTAGCCGGCTAATTAAATATGGCGTTGAAAAGTAGCGCAGATCGTATAGATTTAAATTATCAAGCTCTAAATTAAAGTTCAAAGAATCATTACAACATGTGAGTGGAATTTATACTTTTGTACGGCCATATTGTACTATACGTTAATACTACTTGTTACCACCTGCTTCTGTCCGATCAATTAATCTAATCAGATCTGCCTGATCATCTTATTTACTGTAGTGAACCATTATTAATAACAAACCGTCAAGTGTTATGAGGAATAATGTATTGATACCCGTTTACAACTATGCCGACGTTAACAGGCCTGATAATCCTGTGAAAGGATTCCATATAGATCGCACCACATACCTTGTACAACCGGGAGATCTGACGGAGCCGCACAGACGCTCAAATTATAGCCTGACCCTGCTGCTGTCAGGAGAAAGCGTACAATATATCGACTTCGAAAAATACACCGTAAAAGCACCCGCGCTGATCATGTTATCGCCAGATCAGGTACATCAGCATAGTGGTGATAGCCTCTCAGAAATTGTCAACATCTCTTTCTCTCCTGAGTTCCTGATTCCGGAAACGTCCGCCAGTGGCATGATCTGCTGGGCTTGTGTATTTGAACAGGCTGTAGTAGAACTGACAGATGGCCAGTTAAAAGAGTTGATGGGCTTCGCCCGTCTGATGTTGAGGGAAACAGAAAATCCGCAGCCGCTCAGTGAACTGATCATCCGCAGTCAGCTGAAATCATTGATGGCGGCGACCGCCAGGTTACCACAACTTGACATAGCCTCCATTCAGTCAGATACCCTGCCCAACCGCATTGTACGGCAGTTTAATGAACTCTCCGATCTGCATTATAAAGACAAAACACAGGTAGCACATTATGCAGATATGATGTTTGTAACGCCAGGGCATCTCAATGACACCATCAAATCAGCCATGGGAAAAACAGCAAAACAGATCATTGACGAGAAACGTATAACAGAAGCAAAACGGTTACTGTACTGGGCTGAACATAGTATCAAGGAAATAGCGGGTCAGCTTAATTTTGAAGATGATGGTTATTTTAACCGCTTTTTTAAGAAACATACAGGCGCAACACCTGCCTCTTTTCAGAGAAGCATCCGGGAAAAGTACAACTAATACCGTAATTTGTTAAACGATTTTCTTTTTCATACGTTCTATTTTTGTGTATTGATTGGATTAATGTTTTAGCAACCGTCAAACTAAAACCGAAAACTCATGAAGTTCAGTGTCTCTTTCTGCTAATCGCCAGGAACCAATTCTCTTAGCAGTTTTTATTAGTCATTAAGTTAAGCGTAAATCTACCCCGTAGTGCGAACTACGCGACAACTATATTTCCTTTCCTCCAACCTCGGAAAGGGCTAGGCAGGATTTGCCCATAGCTCCACAATGTATCTGAAATCGCCAATAAAGATTACAGTATGGACCGCTATTGTCAATAATCAAGAAAAACAAATCGTATGAACCACTTATTTCAGATCATTTACAAACAAAAGCCCGCTGGCTTTCTCTATAGCTTATTGGTTATGGCAGTATTATCAGGTTGTGCCTCTTCTTCCGCCAGATCAGATGGTGCACCTCCTCCCGCTGCATTGCCGGTGTTTAAAGCCATCGCATTGCCTGCTACCACTTACCGTGAATTTAACGCTTCACTGGAAGGTAAAGTGAATGTGGAGATCCGCGCACAGGTTGACGGTTACCTCGATAAGATCTTCGTCGATGAAGGTGCTTATGTAAAAGCAGGTCAGCCGTTATTCCGTATCAACGACCGTCCTTACCGCGAACAATTAAGCAATGCGTCCGCCAGCCTGGCTGCTGCTCAGGCTAACGAGGAAAAAGCTGCGGTGGAAGTATCCAGGATCACGCCATTGGTTGACAATAATGTAGTCTCTGATGTACAACTGAAAACAGCCGTAGCCGCTCTTCAGGCCGCAAAAGCCAATGTAGCGCAGGCACAGGCCGGCGTAAGCAACGCACGTATCAGCCTGGGATATACCTTAATTACTGCACCGGTGACGGGGTACATCGGCCGTATTCCTTACAAAATAGGTAGCCTGGTAGGCCGTAGTGAAACACAGGCCCTCACTATGTTATCCGATGTACATGAAGTATACGCTTACTTCTCTATGAGCGAAGTGGATTTCCTGCAGTTTAAAGACAAGGTGAAAGGCGCTACCATCGCAGACAAGGTGAAACAATTACCTCCTGTTGAACTGGTAATGCCCGACAATTCAGTATATCCTGAGAAAGGCCGTATTGAAACCATGGAAGGCCAGTTCGATAAGACAATGGGTGCTATCAGCTTCCGCGCTGTATTCCCTAATCCTAACGGATTACTGCGCTCCGGTAATACCGGTAAGGTGAAACTGTCCGAATCCTTCCCCGCCGCATTAGTGGTGCCACAGGAAGCTACTTTTGAACTGCAGGACAAGGTATTTGTCTTCGCTGTTGGCGACAGCAATAAAGTGGTCAGCAAACCTATCAGGGTATCTGGTAAGAATAACGCTTATTATTTCGTGGAAAAAGGTATCGCTCCCGGAGAAGGTATCGTGTATACCGGGTTAGACCGTCTTCGCGATGGCGTTGTTATACAACCACAACCAATGTCTCTGGACAGTCTGCTGAAGGTAAGACCCCTTTAATTGACTACAAGCAGGCAGCGTATCCCCCTATGACGGCCGTATAGGCCGCACAGGACCACTACGCTTCAGACATCCGGATAAACAACTAATGCAACAAGATTATGTTAAGAAAATTCATAGAAAGACCTGTACTGGCAACGGTGGTTTCCATCATCCTGGTGTTACTGGGATTGTTGTCCCTGGCCACCTTGCCTGTTACACAGTTTCCTGATATCGCGCCGCCCAGCGTAGCTGTTATAGCCGCTTACCCTGGTGCGAACGCAGAAGTCGTAGCCCGCTCTGTGGCTACGCCCATTGAAGAAGCAGTGAATGGTGTGGAGAACATGACCTACATGACCTCCACTTCCAATAACGACGGCTCCATGACGCTGACCGTCTATTTCAAACTGGGCACTGATCCCGATCTGGCTGCCGTGAATGTGCAGAACCGTGTTTCAAAGGCTACCAGCCTGCTTCCGGTAGAAGTTGTGAATGCGGGTATCACCACACAGAAACAACAGAACAGTATGATCATGGTGGTGAACCTGGTCAGCGACCAGGAAGAATACGATGAGAAATTCCTGCAGAACTATGCGAAGATCAACATCATCCCGGAAATACAACGTGTAACCGGAGTAGGCCAGGCCATGGTGTTCGGTGGTAAAGACTATTCCATGCGTATATGGTTGCGTCCTGACCGCCTTGCCGCCAACAATCTGTCCCCGCAGGATGTGCTGGCCGCTATCAGGGAACAGAACCTCGAAGCAGCTCCCGGACGCTTTGGCGAAAGCAGTAAGGAAGCATTCGAGTATGTGATAAAATATAAAGGCAAACGTAACGAGAACGCACAGTACGAAGACATTGTGCTGAAAGCAAATGCAGACGGTTCACTACTGAGGTTGAAAGATGTGGCCCGTGTTGAATTTGGTTCGTTTACCTATAACAATGATACACAGGTGAACGGCAAACATGGTATCGGTATGGCAATATACCAGACTGCCGGTTCAAATGCGAACGAGATCCAGACCCAGGTGAATGAACTGATGGAAAAGGCGTCAGGCCTCTTTCCAAGAGGAGTGGAATACTTTAATATCTATAGCACCAAGGAATACCTGGACGAATCTATCGACCAGGTGAAACACACATTGATCGAAGCCTTTATACTGGTGTTCATCGTAGTGTTCATCTTCCTGCAGGACTTCCGCTCTACGCTGATCCCTGCTATTGCAGTACCTGTAGCAATTATTGGTACCTTCTTCTTCATGCAGCTGTTCGGCTTTACGATCAATCTGCTGACATTATTCGCGCTTGTACTGGCCATTGGTATTGTGGTGGATGACGCCATTGTGGTGGTCGAAGCCGTCCATACAAAGATGGAGCATATCAATATGTCGCCGCGTGTGGCCACGATCACCAGTATGCAGGAGATCTCCGGCGCTATCATATCCATCACACTGGTAATGGCGGCCGTGTTCATTCCGGTTGGTTTCATGCAGGGACCCGCAGGTGTGTTCTACCGGCAGTTCGCCTTTACGCTGGCCATCGCGATCCTTATCTCTGCATTGAACGCATTGACGTTGAGTCCTGCGTTATGTGCGCTGTTGTTGAAGAATAATCATAGCAAGGATGTACATGGTGCTGCTTATACCAAAGGATTCGGCAGCCGTTTCTTTAAGGCTTTCAATACGGGCTTTGAAGCGGTGACCAATAAATATATCAATAGCGTCCGTTTCCTGGTAAGACGTAAATGGATACCTATCGGTTTACTGCTGCTGGTATTGGGTGTTACGATCTGGTTAGTGAAAAGAACACCTACCGGTTTCATACCCGGAGAAGATAACGGTTTCGTAGTATACTCTGTAACCATGCCTCCGGGTAGCTCCCTGCAACGTACGCAGGAAGTCGTGAATAAGGTGGAGAAGGAAATGAAGGCGATGGAAGCTGTAAGCACTTACCTGAGTGTTACTGGTTTTAACCTTTTGACGAACTCCAGCAGTTCGGCTTATGCAGTAGGTTTTGTGAAGCTTAAAAAGCATGAGGCCCGTGGTCAGCATAAAGACCTGAAGGATGTGATGAATATGATGCAGGGAAAACTGGCCGGTATTCCAGAGGCCAGCATCTTTATGTTCAACATGCCGACTGTACCCGGTTTCAGTAACGTGGATGGTTTTGAAGTGATCCTGCAGGACCGTGCAGGTGGCCCGTTGGATAAGCTGGCAAATACAGCCTATGGCTTCATTGGTGAACTGATGAAACGTAAGGAGATCGCGTTTGCGTTCACCACGTTCAATGCTGGTAACCCACAATACGATCTTGAGATCGATGAGTCGAAGGCTAAACAGTTAGGTATATCTGTATCGGATATTCTGCAAACGATGCAGGTGTATTACGGTAGCACATTTGCGTCCGACTTCAACCGCTTTGGTAAATACTATCGTGTGATCGTACAGGCGGAAGCGCCTTCCCGCGCGGCGCCTGCCTCACTGGACGAGATCTATGTGAAGAACAATGCAGGTGAGATGGTGCCGGTGAATGCGGTAGTAAAACTGGAAAGGGTATATGGCCCTGAAACAGTGACCCGTAACAACCTCTTTAACGCGGTGACCATCAACGGGCAGCCCAAACCAGGTTACAGCTCCGGTGATGCGATCAAGGCCGTGGAAGAAGTGGCGCAGCAATACCTGCCAAGAGGATATTCTTATGAGTGGGTGGGTATGACAAAAGAAGAGATAGCGGCAGGCGGACAGGCAGGTATCATCTTCCTGTTATGTCTTGTCTTTGTATACTTCCTGCTGTCAGCACAGTATGAAAGTTATATCCTGCCATTCTCCGTAATACTGTCTATCCCGCTGGGTATTTTCGGTGTGTTCCTGTTCATTAACCTGTTTGGTATTGATAACAATATCTACGTACAGGTGGGGCTGATCATGCTGATAGGGTTGCTGGCGAAGAATGCGATCCTGATCGTGGAGTACGCCGTGCAGCGACGCCGTAACGGTATGGGACTGCTGGCTGCAGCACTGGAAGCGTCACGTTTGCGTTTACGTCCGATACTCATGACGTCTTTCGCATTTGTGGCAGGGTTAACGCCGCTGATGCGTGCAACAGGTTCTTCTGCATTGGGTAACCGTTCTATCAGTACGGGTGCTGCCGGAGGTATGCTGACTGGGGTGATACTGGGCGTTTTTGCTATTCCGGTGTTGTTCATTGTTTTCCAGTATCTGCAGGAGAAGATCAGCGGAACACCACAGCAGAAAGCTGCATCGTCTGAATTATCAGCAGATGCGAGAGTATAAGCGCACTTAATATTAAAGCATAAAGAAAAATAGGATGACACTAAAATATATCAGGATTCTAATCGTCTCTTTCTTTATAGTTGCAGGATTTGCAGCGTGCCGGGTCGGCCGTAATTATGAACGGCCCGCAGTGGCGCTGCCAGCTCAGTACAGCGATACTGCCGTTGCAGGTAACACAGCGGCAGACAGCAGTATAGCAACAATAGAATGGAAACAGTTTTTTGCAGATACTACGCTGCAGGGATTAATAGGAAGGGCGCTAGGCGGGAACTATGATCTGCAGCTGGCATTGAAAAGGATAGAAACGGCACAGGCATACCTGAAACAGGCGAAATTAGGTTGGCTGCCTGCTGTAGACCTCCAGGCGACAGCGTCTACTTCCATTCCTTCTAAGAACAGTTTAAATGGTACCAGTCTGAATGCTTTCCTGAAGACCAGTCATATTGAAGACTATACGGTTAGTGCTGCGTTGTCATGGGAGATTGACGTATGGGGAAAGATCAGACGCCGTAAGGAAGCGGCGCTGGCCAGTTACCTGGAAACGTATGAAGGCATGCATGCTGTGCAAACAGGACTGGTGGCGGATATTGCCAACAGTTATTACAACCTGCTGATGCTTGATGCACAGCTGGAAATTGCACAGAGTAATGTTGCTTTGAGCGATACCATTGTACAAATGATACGCCTTCAGAAGGCTGCCGGTGAGGCGACAGAGCTGGGGGTACAACAGGCAATAGCACAACGTCAGACAGCGGCCCTGCTGATCCCTCAACTGGAGCAGGCCAAAGCCATTGAGCAGAATACGTTACGTATACTGGCGGGTGAACTGCCAGGTACCATCGTGTACAATACGACACTGACAGGTACGCCATTGCGTGAGTTGTTGCCAACAGGTGTGCCGGCGGCACTGATCAGTAACCGTCCGGACGTAAAGGCACAGGAGATGGCGCTGGTTGCTGCTAATGCACAAGTAGGCGTGGCGCAGGCCAGTATGTACCCGTCATTAAATATCACAGCAAGTGGTGGTGTGAACGCCTTCAAAGCCAGCGACTGGTTTACATTGCCTGCTTCTCTGTTTGGAACAGTGGCAGGTGGTATTGCACAACCGCTGTTTCAGCGGGGACAGTTAAAAGCCAATCTGGAAGTAGCGAAGGTTCAACGTGAAGAAGCCGTGATCAGGTTCAGGCAGATAGCCCTGGATGCAATAGGAGAGGTGTCTAACTCTCTTGTGAGGCTGGATAAACTGAAAGCACAGCAACAGATAGCATCCGATCAGGTGAGTACGTTGCAGCTGGCAGTGATACAGGCAAGGATGCTTTTCCGGAGCGGTATGGCTAACTATTTAGAAGTGGTGACTGCACAAGGCAGGTCCCTCGAAGCTTCGCTGACACAGGCTGATATCACCCGTCAGCAGTTGAGCGCTTCTGTTGAACTGTACAGAAGCCTGGGCGGTGGCTGGAAGTAGTTTAATTGATCAAGGACAGTTGTAATAGGTAGATAAATGTTTGTAACCCAATAGCGCCACAACCCAGTGGCGCTATTTATTTTTTATTGCTGATATAAAAAAAAAGCTGTTTCTGGAGAGAAACAGCCGTTTGGTAACCAATGCCAACTTGATAAAAATATCAGGTTTAATTTTTCGCTGATGATCCGATATCTTGTTGATAACAATGCAAAGATGAAAAAACATACGTTCTGTAGCAATGCATGATTCGTGGTTTCATTTGTATTAATCATGGACTGCATTTATCTATACTGACAACTAGCCGACACTGATCACAACACATTCTTTTCTGAAGTCAGTAAAGGTCGTACCCGTTGCATTTTTAAAGAACTTGCTGAAGTGTGCAATGTCTGAAAAGCCCAGGTACCAGGCCACTTCCTTCATACATTCGTCAGAGTAGACCACTCTTCGTTTTGCTTCCAGTATAATACGCTGACGGATATGATGACTGGCTGGATAAGCCGTGATCTTTTTAATGATCTCATTCAGATAATTAGGTGTTACTGCCAGCAGCTTCGCATAGTCCGCTACTTTTCTGTGTGTCTTGAAATGTTCTTCCACCAGTGATTTGAACTTCTCCGCCAACTCCAGGTTCCTCGTTTGTATGATTGTTTGTAAAGGGCTCTGAAGTTGCCTTGTAATATAGATCAGGAATATCTTAAGATAACGTCGCAGCATCTCTGCCCTGAACAGGTAAACGTTATTACTTTCCTTCTGCATTTTCATTGCGATCTCCTGCATCTCACCAGCAATGTCAGCATCGAGTCTGATACCTGCTGAACGAGACAATGCCTGGAAAAGACCCGAGTTATACATCAGGTCAAACTCCTGTTCACCCATATGCAGGAACGAATCGGTGAATGACAACACATATCCTTCCGCATATTCATCGTGCTTCAGCTGGTGCAGCTGTCCTGGTGTTACACAGAAAATACTGTCAGGCTGCAACGTGAACTTCTCCATATCCATGATGAGGGTACCGCTTCCTTTCGTGATCCAGATGATCTCAATATAGTTCTGCTTATGAGGGAACGCATTATGCTCTGCCATTTCCGTCCGCTGAAGGCGGAGAGGATGGATCCTGAAAGGCAGCGTAGCATCCGCGCCGTCTGGTCTTAGCAAGGGGTTGTATTCCGGAAACTTCATAAAACAGTGGCTTTATCACTGTATGACTAATTATATGCCTGATTAGTTGTTGCTGATAATCATATGTTTATGATATTTTAAGAAAGTCAATAACCACGATATTTCGTTATATCACCATTTCATAAGCGAAATTTCGCCTAAGATGGGAATATATGGCGGATTCCAGGCAGGATCCGCGACCGTCTGTTCCGGAAATGAATCACAACCGTTATTCGCTAAATAAAACGAAGAAAATCAGTGAAATCACTAAATATAGTTAATTGACAAATGGTGGAAAAATATCAATTAGCTATTTATCAACTAGTTATGTGTGTGGTATATGTTTTGTTTTTCCTGAGTGACGAAAATGCGCCATCACATTAGGAACCTTTATTAACCACACATATGCCAAAGACTTTTCATTGTTGCAGTACGCAACCCGCTTTAACTCCAGGTACAGGACATACTTCCCTTCAGGGGGAGAAGACTCATTTGTCATTTGAGATCTATAGATTGGAGGATAGATCCGGTGGAAGCCATTTTGTGAATAGTGAGCCTCATCAGCACAACAGTTTTGAGCTGATATGGGTATTGGAGGGTGGAGGCAATTATTGGGTAGACAATGAACAACATGAAGCAGGCCCGAATGAGGTATATTGCCTTACCCCGGGACAGCTTCATATGTTTAAACCCGATAAGGATATAAAGGGTTATGTAATCACATTCAGCCATGAATTCCTGCTGATGCCGAAAGAAAATGCAGGACTTATCTTTCACTCCAATTCTTCTCATCAGCTGTCCGGCAGCACGGTGATCCCTCTCAGTGAGGAAGTGCGGACGGAGATGGAAGACCTGGTAGTAAAAATGTTGAAAGAGTTCGACAATTTTTTCCTGTTACGTTCGGAGATACTGAGAGGGTTACTGAATATTTTCATGATCTATCTTACCCGTCAGTACCGGCCCGTAACAGTGCCTTTGGCGAGACAAGGTAACAAAGCGCTGGTCAACAAGTTCTTCTCCACTGTCGAGGAGAAATACATGGTGTATAAACTGGTGGCCGAATATGCCGACGAACTGGCTGTAACACCTAATCATCTGAATGAAATGGTCAAGAAGGTGTCCGGCTTTCCGGCAAGTCATCACATCCGTCAGCGTGTAGTACTGGAAGCGAAGAGGCAGGCCACCTATTCTGGTTCAAGCATGAAAGAGATCGCATACAGTCTCGGCTTTGACGACATCGCGCACTTCAGTAAATTCTTTAAGAACTTTTCCGGCAGAAGCTTTACTGATTATAAGAAAGAAGCTATGCAGCAATTTCTCTGTATATAGATAATGTAAAGAAGTCTTATGAGGTTATAATATTACTTTGTTAAAGGCTGTCCGTTTTAAGGCGGACAGCCTTGTTTTATGTAGTGCGGTTGAATTTCATATCCTTGTGCCTATTATTGTATAAAGTAGATACCTATATGTTATAACCCAATGCCCCCGGAAATTTCCTAACTATAAAAACTGATAAATCATGAAAGCCCTTTCTGTCAAAGCACTTGCTTTGGTGATCGCTATTGCTGTTGGTTCTGCTTCCTGTAAAAAACAATCCGCAGGAGAAAAACTGAAACCCAACGGAACTGCAGCTGTCGCCGCATTAGAGCCTAGTAAAGATGCTAAGTTGTTAGCAGATCTTTTCAAAAAAGAAGCTCCCAGATCACAGTTTTTCACTATTCAGCCTAAAGAAAGGAACACGCTCAAAACCCAGAATGGTACCACGTATACTATTCCTGCGCAAGCCTTCCGCAGAAGAGACGGTTCATTTCCCACCGGCCCGGTGACTGTTACTGTTAAAGAAGTATTGAGCCCTAAAGATTTTGTATTGTCTGACAGGCCTACCGCTAATGCAGGTGATTACCTGGTTTCCTATGGTGAGTTCTTTGTACGCGCCACAGAAGCCGGTGTGGACCTCGTTCTGGCAGCACCTGTTACCGTGCAGGTTGTTGTAAGAGGAGATAACCGTCCGCAGCAACGTGTTCCCATGTGGCAGGGAGACACCACCGTGTTCACAACTTTTAGCGGTTATGATTATCAGAACCAGTCTATTACTGTAACACAACCTGTGGCCCAAAATCCAGGTGTGGACTGGAGCCAGTCGTCCGGTTATGCATTGTTTAACTCGACGACAGGCACGCTGGATTTCCAGCTGTCAGACCTCATTAGCTGGAGGAACTGTGACGCCTTCAATAGTGTAAGCGGACCAAGAACAACCGTACTGGGTTATTTCAATATCTTCAATGACGATACCCCGAACTCTTCTCCCGAACAACCCAGCATGCTGTTCTTCAAACCGAGGAATATCAACTCCGTTATCAAATTCTATAACATTATCCTGGACGCCCCAACCGGGTTTAAAGGATTCCTGAGCTACCAGAATATCGTGCCTATCGGACAGCAGGGAACATTCCTGGCAGTAACGGCATTGAACGGACAGTTTTATGCTCAGTTAAAGGATGTTGTAATTGGTGCACCTTCATCAGGTACAAACTATTCTCCTGTCGCATTTAATCTGGTGCCGGTTTCGGGCGCAGATGTGCTGGCAATGATAGCAGAACTGAACAACCGATAATATAAAACAAAGAGTGTGGCCGTTTACAGCCACACTCTTTACAACAAGGGCAGACCTGTTACAGCCGGCTGAGAAGCTGTTTCAGGGCCTTTATACCTCCCTGGTTGTCCGGGTTCAACTCAATGGACTTCTGATACATAAGGATGGCCTCCTGGCGCTTGCCTGCCTTTGATAAAGCCTCCGCATAACTATCATAAGCATTATAGCTGCCTGGAAATAAAAGCATATTGATCTTAAAGGTCTCTATAGCAAATTGCAGGTGATCGGGAACAGGAGAGAAATAAAGGAACTCATAACCAAGCTGGTTCATTTCACGCTGGCTGAAATAGTAGTTACTGGTATCGCTTTTAAATGCAGTAAGACCACTAACGGCATTATCTATACCACGTTGTACCATGGTTGCCGCAAATAGCCTGACAAGAGATGCTTTCTCTTTTAATGGCATTGGCGGCTGATCATTCATCATATAAAAGGCGGATGTTACAATGTTCCCAAAGGAACGTCCTGCTACATTGTCAAACGCAATGATTGTTTGTTTCCTGCTGATATTCCTGAAGTAGAAAGTGGCCAGGCCAAAATTGAAACCTCCATGCCCTACGGACTTACCAAAGCCCGGCTGGTCAAAGATATCCCAACCCAGACCATAACTGCCCTTGCCTTCTCCCAGCATTGTATCCATATGCTCCCAGTAAGTTTCTCCACTGTTAAGTCTGACAGGTGTCAGCGCTTCCTCAATAGCTGCTGCACTTAATAATTTACCATCAAAAAAGGCCTGGTCAAATAACTGCAGGTCACTTATAGTGGTAACAATATTGGAAGCTCCGGTAGCAGCACTGTTATTGTAACTGGTATAACGATACCGTTTTACCCGAAAGGCAGAAGTGTAGGCTGTGTCATAATACAACGCTTTCACATGTGGTGTAACTACTCCCTGGTAAGTGTCCTGGTACGAAGTTTTTGTACAGTAGGTTTCCAGCATGCCTGCAGGTTGGAAAATGAATGTGTGCAGATATTCAGGAAATGAAAGCCCACTGAGTTTCTCCACAAGCATCGCCAGTAATGAATAGTTGGTATTGCAGTAACTGAACTTATCGCCGGGTTGAAAATAAAGCGGCCTGTTCTCCTGTCTTAACACAGGAATAATAATATCATTCGTAATGATAGTGTCCGGAAACTTTTTAACAAGCGGTTCATACAATTCAAGATCGGGCAGGCCGGACGTATGTGTAAGCAAATGCCTGATGGTAATGACAGGATAAGGGAAGTCAGGGAAATAATGCCGGAGCGTATCTTCCAGATGGACCTTTCCTTTTTCCTTTAACTGAAGAATAGCTGTTGCCGTGAACACTTTGGATATCGAGGCGAGATTATAATGTACGTTAACGTCATTTTCAGTGGCGGACGTAAAGTCTGAATAACCGAAAGCCCGGCGGTATATGGTACGTCCATTTTCTGCGAGGAGTATATTCCCGTTCATGGTTTTCTCCTGCGCAATGTTATTAAAGTAGATGTTTAATTTCCCCAGCCGGTTTTGTGCAATGGATAACATGCCGCTTAGCAATATGGCTGCGAGAAAAAATATGCGTTTCATAGTAGCAATCAATTTGACAGCAATACTAGTGAAGAAGAGAACGTGGATGGAACAAATGTGACGAAACGCATGGGATAAGTGACAAAGAGAAAAGCCTCCCCGTTTAACGAGGGAGGCCTTTATGCTAGTCAGCTCTTACTGGGGTATACTGTCTTTACGCCATGTGCTGTCTTTCTTCATTTTATGTTTCTTCATCTTATGTTTGGACGTATCAGTGCGGGGAATTGTATCCTGCCTGAATGACTCGTTGTACATTGCGTATTCCTGACCGGAAGCGGTCTTAGCCGCATAAGATGGTGTTGGCATGTTCTGGAAGTAAACAAACCCACCAGCCACGATCAGTAAGCCGATTGTTAAAAGATGCTTTTTCATGACTGAGAATTTTAAGAGAATTAATAATAGCCTATATCACTAAAATCCTGCTTATTTCAGGCTTTCAGGGAATCTTATTATATACCATATCATTATATCTCTGGAATTATTAAGTATTGAAGCGTAATTAATATGTTGTTGTGGACATCTAGACGAAAATGGGGAAAATAATTATACAGCCACATCTATAACCTCTTCGCAGGAAAAGGAAGGTAAACCGCTGATTCTGAACTTAAAATCATATATTTGGAATGAACGAACGTCTTTTGTCGTCAGTTGGAGAATCATTTTAATCACATCATCACACGTTAACAGATCATACAATAGCTTTGAGATAAGTATCAGCAATTAACTATCAATACATACCCCAATATTAAATTTAACCTCTACATGAGATACGACTCCTTACCCCAGATCGAGGCTCGTTTCAAGAGTGAAGCGGCTCCATTCCTTACGCCATTCTCCCTGCAGGTCCCAAATGAACAGCTGATCCTGAAAGGACAACTGTACAAACCAAACCGTAGCAATTATTTCTATCCTGCCACTCACACAAAGGAGCGGATAGTCTTGCATTTTACGGCAGGGAACCTCAGGTCCGACATGCAAAGCCTGACCACGGAGGGAAGGCATGTTTCGGTAGCTTTTGTAATAGCCAGGGACGGTACTATTTACCAGCTTTTCCCGTCGGCTAACTGGTCGGGCCACATCGGCGCCGGCGTGGGCAACCAGGGTACTCAAAATGCGCAGGACAAGGCGACCATCGGTATAGAGCTGTCTAACTATGCATACCTGGTACCTCGTGACGGCAACCTGGAAACCATCTATTCCCGCACGCCACAGAATGGTAAGCCCGGTCCCGTCGATGAGTATTGCTCCTTAAGTAATACTGCCGCCTACCTGAAGATCAACAAGCCTTTCAGGGAACAGTCCTACTATGCTTCCTACACACCGGAACAAGTAGAAAGCACTGTTATCCTGCTCCGCTACCTGACCGCTAAATATAATATACCCCGTCAGTTCCTGCCCGAGGATAAAAGATATATTACCACAAACGACGTGCTGACATTCAAGGGCATCGTTTCCCATGTTAACTACCGCCCTTCAGGCAAATGGGATATCGGTCCCGCCTTCGACTGGCAGGGCCTGATAGGTGGGGTGACCGCTACAGCGTTTACGCCTGCCGCCACTGCCCGTTCACTGAATTTTGCAGCCCGGGAGTTATCTGTCGGACTGACCACTGAAGGGGGGATCGCTGCACAATTTGTTGAAGAAAGCAGTACGGAAGATGGCGCACCGGAAGCCAGCGACAATGAAGGTTATAACCCCAATGACTTTGAGGAAAGCGCTGCAAAACAGGTAACACCATCCAGCGGAAAAGTATACGCACTGCTGGCCGGTATCAATGAATATGACCAGGTGCGTAAGTTAAGCGGTTGCCTGCATGACCTGCAGCAGGTGGAAGACTATCTGAAGAACCGCACCGTATTTGATTGTAAGATCAAAAAGATCACAGACTCCGAAGTAACAAGGGCCAATGTGGTGAAAGCGTTTGAAGAGCACTGCGGACAGGCGAAGAAAGAAGACACGGTATTGTTCTATTTCTCCGGTCATGGCACCCAGGAAGATGCCGCACCTATGTGGAATGAGACCGATGGTAAACTGGAAGCTATCGTGTGTTATGACGGCGGTACGACGAAGGCGGCTGAATTCCTGCTGACCGACAAGGAGCTCCGTTACCTGATCGGCAGGTTGTACGAAAAGACGGGAGCGCACATTGTAGTCATCTTCGACTGTTGTCATTCGGGCGATAATACGCGTGGTCAGCTGATCAATGCAGCCTTTAAAAAGGACAAGGTGACCAAACGTATGATCTACGATAATAGCCGTTACTCAGGTGCTTTCCCTCAACGTGAATGGAGTGAGTTCATATTCAGCAATGAGATCAGGGAAGCGGACATCGCAGATAAGAAGGTGGACGAATTTTTACCCGAAGGTATCCATATACAAATGGCCGCCTGCGAAAGTAATCAGTCTGCCGTTGAAGTGAACGGTGAAGGAGTCTTCACCAAGAAACTATTGGGCGCACTGGATGCCTGCACAGGCAATGTGTCCTACAATGACCTGAGTAGCAGGATCAGGCAATACCTGCGTTTCAGTTTCGAACAGACGCCACGTATCTATGTATCCGGCGATACTGACAGGCTCCTGTTTACAGGTTTCCTGAACCGCAGTCTGACCGACAATATCACCATTGCTGAAGCTACTTACAACCAGAAGGGTTGGCAGTTGAATATCGGCGCTATTCATGGTGTAGACATGAGTACAAAAGTGACGATCGTAAATGCCGCTGATGTAAACCAGAAATGGACTGCCCGCATAGACAATGTTTTCATTGATTACAGTGGTATTACCATTGATGGTACTCCTGATACTGATAAGGCCCATAAAGCCTTTGCCGAAGGATTGATGAGCGGGAAGATATTACTGGAGCTGGACAACAGCAATGGTAACCCTGCTGAAATGGCTGAATTGCTGGACAGCATTGAAAGCAAAGCAGGAGGACATTTTGAGTTCCAGTCTGCTGCTGCAGAGAATGGGCGCAGTGCCGATTATACACTGCATATCAGGGCAGGAGAGGCTGTTATTACCAGGGCTAACGATCCCTATCGTCCGGTAGTGCGTCCGCTTGATCTGTTAAAAGACAAAGGTGATGTTGAACTTGTAGAGACACTAAAGCACATCTCACAATGGCACTTTATCAAACATCTGCAAAACAGTACCATCCCTGACGGCTTCCCTGAAAACCCGGTACAGATCGACGTGTCCCGGATCCATACTGATGGAACAAAAGAAAAGATCAATACCAGTACCGGTACTGCCACTTTTAATTTTGAACAGGGACAAGGTTTGTGGGAAGGTGCGATGGAGATAAAACTCACCAATACCACCAATCAGCCGGTATACGTAGCGGCCTTGTATCTGGGCATTCAGTTCAGCAGTTACCTGGAGTATCTGTCACAATCACCCTGGTTGCTCGAACCTGGCAAAGAACTGATCCTGGCCAGAAAAGGCAAGGACAGGATCATCATCCGGCAGGATGAATTTGTGAGAGAGTACAACTGGCCGCTGAGCATGGAAACGCTGAAGCTGATAGTGAGTACGGATGAATTCAATGTCAAGGCGCTTTCTCTGAATAGCTTGCCTGCACCGTATGTATTGTCTGATCGTGAGAAGAGGATATTAAGGGGTAAAACGGAAGTGTCCAAAGGAGCTATGATGGAGGATGAGGAACCGGCAGAATTCAAAGGCTGGATCACGCAGACATTATACCTTGTGTTTAACAATCCGGACTTCAATATTATAGACCGTAAGACGCTGCAAGAGCTGATGGAATATGACGAGACGTCCTACTATGCCGCCGGCTTGTATTATGACCTCATAACAGATGAGAACGGACAGCCTACGAGGCTGAAGCTGAAACCTGAGATCAAGGTGCCGGAAGGTGAAAAAGGATTGTGGGGCGATGTCATATTATGGGCGGCTAACGCAATAGAAAGCCGTCAGCGCAGAAGACTGTACAAACGTTTAAGGAATACTGACAGATTACGGATCGTAGCTGAAGGGGATTCCTGGTTCCAGTATCCGATCCGTGTATTGGATACGATCGATCATCTGTATAAGCTGTATGCCATCCGCAGCTTCGCGGAAGCAGGGGACACGCTGGAGAATTATATGAAGAAGAGAGAATACCTGGACGCGATCAAAGAGGAAGAAGCGCAGATCTTCGTGGTGAGTGGCGGTGGTAATGATATCCTGGGTGAACAGTTCCAGCACTCTTTAAGGGATACGCCTGCGGAAGATGATATCACGCCTGCACGATACCTGAACAAGACCTTCTTCGATAAGCTTGACCGCCTGGAAGTATGGTACACTGATATGTTCAAGGAATTGCATAACAGGTATCCGAACCTTCGCATGCTGGTACACAGTTATGATTATATCATACCGGTCGATACGGACCTGTATCCGCGCAAAACCAGCTGGCTGGGTAAATACATGATCCGTAAGAATATTCATCAGCAAACAGTGCGGGAATCCCTGATCCGTTTTATGGTGGATGAATTTAACAAACGTCTGGAAAAGGTTGCTGCGGCGTTCCCTGGCGTGGTTTATTATATCAATGTAAGGGAGATCGTTGAGCGTGGCAGCTGGTATGATGAGATCCATCCTACAAATGCAGGTTTCCAGCTGGTGGCCGACAAGTTTGTAAATGTGATCGAGGAGCTAAGATCTGAACTTAAACCATTCGCTGAAGCATCTGTGATGTCTGCACCGCATTAATGGTAACTATCCGTTTATAATAAGCAGGAAGGCTGTCCACCTCAGGCGGACAGCCTTATTTTTGTCAACAGGTTTTTACCTGTTAGAGATGATCAGCTTAAACACCTGTCCGTTGAATTTAACAAAGTATACACCATCAGGAATGCCGCCAATATTGATAGCATTAGCGCCAGCTTCCAGTCTGCCGTTCTTTATCACCTTACCCTGCAGGTCGGTAATGGAGAACAGGCCGGTCCCTTTTGATTGGACCTTCACCCAGTCTTTCGCAGGGTTCGGATAGAGATAGGGTTGACCGGCTGTTGTTTTAGCCGCCATTGAAAGCGATGCAGGCAGCAGTGCCGTGCCGGTTGAAGCGGTACCGCATACTTCCAGTTCGTAGATAGAATACCCCCATTGGGTGGTCCTGGCTGTACCATTCATTCGGATATAGCGGTAATTGCCATTCAGGTTGTCAATAACGTCTGTTCTGTTGCCTGAAGGCATATTGGTCCTTGTGGCAATCGGAAGCCATGTATTGCCATCTGTGGAGCCGGTAAGGGTATAGTCCTTCGCATTTGCTACTTCCCACGAGATGGTGATCTTATTCACTGTAGATACTACGCCCAGATCGACAGTCAGCTGTTGAGGATCGGTGAAGGCGCTTTCCCAGCGGGAGCCCAGGCTACCGTCAATAGCTGCGGATGCGTTACCGCTTGTTGCAGTAGCTGTAGATGGCAATAAGCCATAACAGCCGGTAGGTTGTTGGCCACTGGTCGGTAGTGTCGGATAGGTCACCAATGTTCTGGCGGGAACACTGAACGATGCTACTACAGCGCCTGCGTTGTTGTATACATTACAGGTCTTTGCACTGGCCGTCGGGTTGTAGGCTACTGCATAACTGAATGCGCCATTCTTTTCAAACACGCTGCTGGACGGGAAGTTAGTCCGGAAGTTAAAAGAGAAGGATCCCAGGTTCTGATTGGCATGAGTATAGAAATATGTCATACCACCTACTTCATAGTCCATGATGTAGCGGGTATCAGTAACGGGTAATGCGAGGTTATTAGCCATAAAAGCGCTGACATACTTTGCATCAAACAGCTGTCTGAAACCCAGTGCTACATGCGCCCAGTCGTCACCGAATTGTGTTTCACTGGTATGACCGTCAATAGCTGCTGATTCTGTCAGCATATCATTGTACTCTCTCTTCGCCCAGGTGGTGTCTTTAGCAAGGTATTTAAAACCAGGATTCACAGGCAGGTATTGTATACCATGGATGTGCACGGGGCTGGCGCTGAAATAAGTACCGTAAGCAAAGCCCTGGTTAGAAAGGATGCCCACTACATTGTGCGGATAGGCAGGGGGCAGGTTCCTGTTCTTCCAGTCAAACCAGTATTCCAGTGTAGCATAGGCTTCACTGATATAACCGAATGCGCCCGCATCGCGGATAGCTTCGTCGTTCAGCATATCGCCCAGCAGGAACAGACCTATCCATGATTGCATGGCTTCTGAAGTAGACTCCTGGTTGTTACCGGAAGATGAACTGGTACCGCCTGCATAACTATGTCCGATCCATGGATCGAAGGTCCGGAAGGAAGGCAGGAAGTTATCTGTTTTATCCCAGTTGGCATATTGTTTAGCCACGATCCTGATCATAGGGCCATACTGTGATAGGAAGTCAGGATCTGTCATGCCATAAAGTGCGCAAGCATAGATCAGGTAACCATAGTGGAAATGGTTGTCGGTAAATTCTGATGACCCGTAAGATTCATTGAACCCTACAATAGCTCCCCAGCGATCATAACGGGCAAAGAATTTATCCTGCTCACCGGGCGTATACGTAAGCCAGTTCACCAGCGCTTCTCTTGTTTTAGCCTTTAGCGACTGATATGCCTGGTGATTCAGTTCTTTGGCCATCAGGGTATACTTGGCATAGTTCACGAGGTCTTTACCGCCCCAGTAAGTATCTCCGCCATAACCTTGTTTCTTGGAGAACTTCGTGAGCAGGTCAAACATGACGTTGGCGTTGTATGGATTAGCGTCTGCCGCATTCCTGTAAGGCGCATTATAAGTAGGAAGGATGCCGTTGAAGTCGTAGGTAAATGAGAACGATTTACCGATAGCTGTTTTCATTGATCCTCTCGGCGTTACATAGTTAACCGGGGTGAAGGCAATCGTGTTAGCTGCATTCTGATAAAGATGCGGCAGGAAACCTTGTATGGTATTGCCGGCAGCCTGTCCTTTCAGGTTAACGGTGGTAATGTTCCAGTTCACATGCACCTTACCGGCGGCAGCGTCATAGTCGTACGTAACCGCTGTATTAGATGGTTTGTTGAACGCATAGGTTTCGTAGGTGCCAAGATCGGCAGGAGAGGGCAGTGCGGAAACAACGAAGTAGGAGTTGCCGTTATTAGTATTGAGCACCAGTTTTTCTACCTGGCTGCCATCGGAGGCCCAGCGGGAGCCGGTATTACCGTCATTGACATTATTGCCGGTAAATGCGCCCTGTACGGAAGATACTTCTACTGGCTTATTCTTCGATAGCAGTGTACTGCCATTGAACACTTCCATTTCCCATAGTGAGTAGGCATAGATAGTACCTTTCTCTGCAAGCGCGATCTTTACATACCTGGCGGATGTGTTGAAGCTTAAGCTGTCGAGACCACCATTACCGTTCACTTCAGAAGCGACTGTACTCCAGGTGCTGCCATTGCTGGAAACCTGTATGGAATATCCTTTAGCGAAGGCAGTTTCCCAGTTCAGCTTTACTTTGGTGATGTTCTGGACTGAGCCGAGATCAATCCTCACATACTGTTGTCCCTGCAATTCTGCGGTACTGCTGCCGTTGAGATGTATGCCAAAGTAACGGCCATCGGTCTGTACCACAAAAGAACCGGTAATGGGGAACTGCACTGCGGCGCCGCTTTGGGTGAGGTAAGAAGCACCCTGGTCGAATGAGAATTCGGGATTGATGCCCTGTGTTTCCAGCCACATGAAGGGGATGCCGTGCACCATTGTCACATCCATATTCTTGTTATGGATACTGTCTGGCAGCGACATGACCACACCCCAGTCATTCCAGTCTTTCGCGATGGCTTTGGAAGGCGAATAGCCTGTCGCCCTGATCATCATACTACCGCCGTAAGCAATGTTGGAGCCATCTGCCACAAAGCTGTTCGGGTAGTACAGTTTAACGCCATAATCCTCCGGGTCGGCGGCTAACGGATAGGCCCACATCATACCGCCATATTGCGATACCACCAGGTCCGTCCACCAGTCGTTGGTAGGGATAGGCTTGTTCAATTTATCTGCTGCTACATAGATAGGCCGTTCGTACACGAACTGATACAGGTCTCCCTTTCCATCGTTATTCCAGTCGAAGGTATTTTCTGTGGCGGGCGGGAAAGAAGCGTAGCTTCCGGCGCCAACGGGAACGGGGGTTTGTGCATGCAGTTGTAATGCACTTGCAGCCAGCAGGAACGCTGACAAATACAGGTTTTTCATAGTTACCGAGGTTATTTTGAGTTAAGAAAAATCGTGTTAGGGAATGTTGGCGCTTTAACGTGAAATCCGGGCATAAGGGCGCATCCTATCAAATATACTATTTAATTGACAGTACAGAAACGCTAAATAATAGGAATATACCGTTATACTTGCAGGAGAATTATTGTATCATGATCGAAGCAACTGACGTGCGCCCCGGCAACCTGGTATGGTATTATGATATGTACATGAATGAAACGGAGTTTGAGGTGGAGGGTATTTTAGAGGGCTTCATTTATTGCTCTACACTCCCCAAAAGTAAACTACCGCTGGCGAGTGTACATCCGATATCGCTGGATGCCGGCTATCTGCACAGCCTCGGGTTTGTAAGGGGAGAAAAAGAACACGGAGAGGATGAAAATGTTTTTTCCTACAAGTACAATCGTAATGATAGTGTATACGTGCGGGATGAAGGATATTCGTTTCAATTCCTGGCGGCTGCGCAGGGACAATTAGTACCTTATGGACGGCCGGTCGTACATGTACACCAGTTACAGAACCTGTTCTATTGCCTGACGGGTAAGGACCTGTAAATAAGGGGAATGCCTTATTGCAAAGACATCCCCCTTACTTAAATTTCGTTTCTATACCGCAGGCAGCATTCCTCATGGATGAGGGCCCATACATACGATCTCCACGCCGCTGAAGGTACCTTTCACTGATATCGTTTTTTCAGTTCCTGATTCGATATCATTTTTACCGGTAAATTCAAAATGACCTGAGATGTAAGCCTTTACATCATCAAACCTGATCTCTGAAAATGTGAAGCTTCCTTTCTCCGAATTACAGGATACATCCTTTCCGGAAGCATCATCGGCAGTTTCTGCTGATTCATCTTTCGGATAGTTGAGGTACTGTGCAATGTTGCTTGGTTCTTCCTCACTTGCAGGCTTATCGAAGGAAATGGTCACCGGCTTGAATTCCCCGATCTTGTTCAGATCGAATCGGAATGACAGTATCCTGTTTCCTTCCTTCAGTGTGCACTCAAGGTTCATGATAGCCATTTTACTGGTACCGATGGTGGCTTTGCCCCTTATCTCCTTTGTGGAGACGACCGAGCCATTCTTTTCGATGTTAAATGTACCCGGATTAGGCACTTTCTTTTGCGCCTGTATAGTCGTGGAACCCATACAGAATAAAGCGATAACAGCACTTGTTACAAGTGGTAGTATTTTAGTTTTCATGTAGGTTTGGTTAGGGATGGCTGATTGTCTGAATATTGCCGAAGATATAAAAATATTTTTAAAACTGTACCCCCTTAGTACTATCCCTTTACAATTTTATAACAACGGTCTGAGGAGTGGCCTGAACGGTTGATGTAAAAATAGCCATTATAAAGAAGTGTTGATAGTGAGTGATTTAAGCGCCTGCATAGCTTTTTCAGCATCTGCAAGGGACACAAAAATATGATCATGGTAGTATGCGGCTACTACATTACAACCGACATGTATATTATATTGTTAATTTAAATAATGCGATATATCTTGCTTCTTCAATGGATAATATGACCAAAATCTGGACTAACTACGACAACAAAGGGGACAAGCTGATAGCTTTCGCAAACAACACCATTTACAAAGCAAATCCTAAAACGGATGAAATAGAAGACCTGGTCAGAGATATGCAGATGAATAACTTTACGAACGGAGGACTGTTTTATGTTTCTTCGTCCGAGATCAGAGATATTCAGCTGCAGGAAGGCAAAGATTACATACAGGTTTTTTTCGGTAAGGATTCAGAAGAACATCTGAATATAAAAGATGCTGTAAGAAGGGAAGAGATATTTAATTTCCTGAAAGACACTTTGCCTGCTACTACTTATTATGTTGACAGGTATAGTAAAATAAAGACGATTAAAAAGCCATTGATCGCGCTGGCTGTAGTGGAAATATTATTCCTCTACACTTTATTCATGGCTTGGGAACTTGAGGCCGGAGAAAGTGTAATGGCAGTAGGACGTATCGGCGGTTTGCTGTTGGGGATTGCAGGGTTGGGAATGGTAAATGTATTCCTGATCTATGGTGCGTTAACTGGCATTATAGCTACGTCTATGATGTTAAAGATGAAGAACACGCCCGTTATTCACGTCATAAAGATGGTACGATAGAAATGATTTCAAAGGCAGTTAACACTACATTAACTGCCTTTCTTTATATATATTAGCCCCATGAATCAGGAGTTGAAAGTCCCTATACGGCGTCCCTTTGTCCTATCCGGCGGTGGCGCCCGTGGTTATGCCCATATTGGAGTTTTGAAAGCATTTGCTGAACAGGATATTTTTCCGGAAGTGATAGCCGCTACCAGCGCTGGTTCTATTGCAGCTGCATTTATATGTGACGGTTATAGTACGGATGAGGTGAGAGATATCTTCCAGCATACAAAGTTGGGATTATCTATGCAGTGGACAAACCTGAAGGCAGGCTTCCTGTCGCTGAAGACCGTAGAGAAGGCCCTGGTACAGCATTTACGGCATACTACTTTCGAATCGTTGTCAATACCACTTTATATCACTGCTACTAATTTTTCCACCGGGCAGCAGACTATTTTCGGCAAAGGGCCATTGATACCGGCTATACTGGCGGCATCGACGGTGCCTATGTTGTTCCCGCCTGTAGAAATAGATGGTATCCCGTATGTGGATGGAGGTATTTCCGGGAACCTGCCGGTTGAACCATTGGTAGGAAAGTATACGTCTATTGTGGGTGTGCATGTGAACCCGCTAACGCCTTACAACCCTGCAAGTGGTATACTGGCAAACATTGAACGGACGTTGCATATGGCCATTCATGAACCGGTATTGAAGAGCAAACTGCAATGCAGCCGCTTTATAGAGCCACAGGAGCTGGGACAGTTCGGCATGTTCGATTTTAAAAGGTTTGATGCTATCTATAATGTGGGACTGGAATACACAAGACAAGTATTGCAGGAAATGCCCGAGCCGGTTGAGCTATAACCGGTTGTTTATCATATAGCGATCTGTGTGAGTGGAGGAAAAGTTAGTGAGGGATGAGTGATGGACGTACGAAAATCGCAGTTATTGCGTTTTATTTCCTGAGATCACTGTTCATCTGCCTCCTAGTGTAAACCCACTCACAAAAATGAGACACTCGCTTAAAAATTCCATGATTATCGGTACCCTGGGTATCTTCTTACTGTCCGCTTGTAGCAAATCTGAATCTGTTGCTCCTGATCAGCAACGCTCTAATGAAACACCCCTTACTGCCGGTAATACGATCGCGCTGAACCCTGTACCGGTAGGTACGGTCACTTACAGCAGTAATGGCTACACATTAACGTTTACTAACAATGCTACTAATTTCGAGGATTCGATCCGTCAGAAATTCGTAGACATCTTTTTCGGTACTTATCCGCAGCTGCGGACGAGGTTCAATACGAACGCTACTAAATCAGTAAAGTTTGTAATTGATCCGAACTACACTGGCGTGGCCTATACGTCAGGTACTACAATTACCTACAGTTCCGCATGGTTCGTGAGCAACCCGAAGGATGTAGATGTTGTAACGCATGAGATCATGCACGTTATTCAGGCTTATACAGGCGGTACGCCCGGCTGGCTGACTGAAGGCATTGCTGATCTGGTTCGTTACAGGTATGGCGTGAATAACGGCCCTGCCGGTTGGTCTTTGCCTGCCTGGTCGTCTTCCCAGTCTTACACGAATTCTTATCGTATCACTGCACGTTTCCTGGCCTGGCTGGAGAATCACAAAAGCGCTTCGATCGTTACAAATCTGAATACCGCTTTACGTAACCACACTTACACTGCGAATACCTGGGTAACACTGACCGGAAAAACCGTCGATCAGCTGTGGGTCGAGTATTCTGCCAGTCCTGCGTTGTAGCAGCTAATTGATCCAACTGTAGCATTGCCATAATTAATAATAATCAGGAGCGGATGGGCAGCGATCTGTCACACGCGATGCTATATAATATCCCGGCTATTCCTTATGGCCGGGATATTTTTATTTAGTCAAAGAACGGGTCGGGCGCTCTTCTGTCTATATGAAATGCCTGGTCGAGATAATAGATCACCGTCTCCGGTGCTTTTGCAGTGCGTACTAGCTCTCTGAGCGGCGTAACTATCTTCGGATATTCATCAATGAATTCCAGTCCTTCGACGAACGGTAAGCGGAATGATCTCATCAACAGCTTAAAGCGTTCAAGTTCTGCGCCCCAGTAGCGGATGTACTTACTTTCACTGATGCCCAGTTCTATGAGGATGTCTTTTGTCTGAAATAGTAAGCCTGCTTCCAACCGACATTCCTGCGTCAGTTCGTCCCGGTATTTTTCCAGTTCATTCAGCACAAATTGTTTTTGCAGCAGGGCAGTGGTAACGTTGTCTTCTTCATACAATCCGTACACACAGCTTACCTTATCGGGCAGGGTGGCCGCCAGCGCCTGGAACAGGTCCCATAGGCGGCTATTCCCGATATTGACCGTAGCCTGGAACCGGTAGGGCAGGCGGGGGTTCTCATTGAGGGTAAAGGTATATCCTTCCACGATCTTCGCTTTCCTCCGTTTAAAAAGGATCTCGTCGATATCGGGGCGGTAGTCTATTTCCTCATCTGAGGGGATGCGTACGGTGACAGGCAATTCTAACATGCTGTAAAGATAACACAGCCGGGCATGCTTTAGGCATGGTTCATGCATCATACTGGTATGAAACATTCCGAAAGGCCATATCAACGTATTGAGAATTATGGTATTATCGGTAACCTGGAGACGGTTGCCCTGGTTTCGCTGACCGGGTCGATAGACTTCATGTGTTTTCCCAGGTTTGATTCCCCCACCATTTTCGCTTCCCTGCTGGACTCCACCAACGGGGGATACTTTTCGGTCGAGCCGGAGCTTGTGGATTATAACTCCAAACAGCTGTACATACCTGGTACGGCTATTTTATTAACACGCTATTTTTCTGAATCGGGTATTGCAGAGCTAACGGACTACATGCCTATTGCCGACGTGGAAAAGGATAATGATTGTACGATTGTACGGAAGATCAAAACTATCCGCGGAAATATAACCTTCAAGGTGAATTGCGTACCCCGTTTTGACTATGCAGGAGCGAAACATGAGGCCGTACTGAAGAAGACTAAGAACGAGATCATTTTCACGCCTATAGACGACGGCGATGTACAACTCAGGCTGATTGCAGACATACCCCTTAAGTTGAAACGTAAGAACGGATATGCGGAATTCACGCTAAAGGAATCGGAGGTGGCGCATATCGTATTACAGGCTGTAAAAAAGAACCATAAGGAGCCATTAGCGGGCATTGAATATTATGTCGACGTCTATCATGAAACGATCGTGAAGTGGCGGGAATGGGTAGGGAAATCGACTTATAAGGGACATTATGGGGAATTGATACAACGGTCGGCTATTACCTTAAAGTTACTGACCTCTACAAAGTACGGTTCAGTAGTGGCCGCACCGACTTTTGGCATCCCTGAGACATTAGCTGGCAACCGTAACTGGGACTACCGTTTTACCTGGATAAGAGATGCGGCCTTTACGATGTACGCCTTCCTGAAACTGGGCTTTTTTGACGAAGCGACCGCCTTTATGAAGTGGATATTCAATTTATGCCAGGAGAGCAAATTGCAGTTGCTGTACAAAATAGATGGTACTAAAAGCGGGGATGAACGTGAGTTGAAACACCTGGACGGGTATAAAGGCTCCAAGCCGGTACGTATCGGGAATGCCGCTGCGGGCCAGCGTCAAACGGACATTTACGGAGAGCTGATAGACACTATCTACATCTACAACAAATCTTACGAGCCTATTACTTTTGAATTCTGGGAGCTGATCAAAATGCAGGTGGAATGTGTGATCAGCGACTGGAAACTGCCCGATCACGGTATATGGGAGATCAGGAATGAAAAGAGAGAGTTCCTGCACTCCCGCTTAATGTGCTGGGTAGCTATGGACAGGGCTATCAAGATTGCACAGCACCGCTCTTTTCCTTATCCTGAAACGGAATGGCAGATCATCCGTGACGAGATCTATAACGATATTTACCATAATTTCTGGAATGAAGAACTGGGGGCGTGGGTACAATACAAAGGCGCCAGAACCGTGGACGCTGCTGCGCTCCTGATGCCGCTCACCCATTTTATCACACCTCTTGAGCCGAGATGGTTGTTGACAATGCAGGCGATAGACAAGACATTACGCCTGGATGTGCTCATTTACAGGTATCATAATCATCTGGAAAGGATAGACGGTTTGGATGGCGAAGAAGGAACGTTCAATATGTGCTCGTTCTGGTACATCGAAGCCCTTGCCAAATGCGGGCAACTGGACCTTGCAGTAGAAAGTTTCGAGAAGATGATCGGGTATGCCAATCACCTGGGACTTTTCAGTGAGGAACTGGGTAAGAAGGGGGAGCACCTGGGGAACTTTCCCCAGGCATTCACGCACCTTGCTTTGATTAGTGCTGCCGTTGAGCTCAATAAACAGCTTAGTCGTGTGTAAAGATCATTTTCCTACCGGAAATATCGGGTACAGCAATTTTGAGTTGCTGATAAATGTAATGCGTTTACTGTCGGGCGACCATGAAGGCGTATTGATGGTGCCTTGTCCGCCGTACAGGTATGCGATCACTTTTGCGGGGCCGCCGCTGATGGGCATCAACCGTAAATAAACCCTTTTATAAAAAGGATGATCTGAAGGTTCCACTTCCTCTTTCAGGAATGTGAGGAATACGATCCATTTACCATCAGGAGATATATGTGGGAACCAGTTATTGAACTGGTCATTGGTGATCTGTGTCTGTTCTGAACCATCTGCTTTCATCCGCCAGATCTGCATCAAACCACTGCGTACTGAATTGAAGTAAATGTACTTTCCGTCGGGTGTATACTCAGGACCATCGTCCAGTCCGGGGGCGGTGGTTAAGCGCACCTCTTCTCCACCAGCGGCGGGAACACGGTAGATGTCAAAATCGTTATTACGTTGCCCGGTAAACACCAGGTGTTTACCATCGGGCGACCATCCATGCATGTAAGAAGGGCCGACCTTATTGATGCGCGTAGGTTCGCCGCCGGTACGTGGTACGACATAACCGACAGAGGCGCCTTTTTCTCCATCGCCACTGCTGATTGCCAGCATTTTTCCATCGAAGGACAATACGTGATCGTTGTTGTTGCGTTTAGCGATACCGGTATTAATGAGAACAGGTGTTTTATTACCGAGGTCAAACTGGTAGAGCAATCCGTCGGCATTATAGATCAGTGATCTTCCATCGGTGTTCCAGTTAGGCGCCTGTATGGAACCGGGCGTCTGGTAAACAATTGTGCTGTTCAGCGTATTGATATCGAGTATCTCTAACAGGCTGCCGATATACTGGCGGTAGGCCACCAGTGTATCCGGTGCAGGTACTGCTATACGTACATTGCTGAATACGGCTTTTTCAACGACATCTGCGTTGTGTGAGCAAACGAAGAGGCCTGCATATACTTCATCTCCTAAAGAGAGATTGTCGAGTTTTTCGCTGATAAATGTTTGTCCGTCTTTTGCTACTGAGAGCGTAAAGGTGTCGCCTTTTCGTTCCAACTGTACAACGTCAGCAGCGGTGAGCGCCGACTTTATTTCTTCTGTAACGGCACCGGGTGTTTTTCTGTATTGCAGGGACGTGAGGCCATCACCATGTACAACACCATTCACATGTGTGGCGTTGGTGTCCAGTGAGCTACGTATCATCAATCCCCATTTACGATGTAATTCCGTACCCTTGCCGAGGAAACGGGCATTGGTACGAAGAATGAAATCGCCCTTCATCTTTTTCCATACGAAATGGAACTCATCACTGCCGAACCACATGTTAGCACCGGCGCCGCTTACGGTATATTGTTGTGTTTTCGGATCGTATTGTAAACTGCCGGTGTGTTTCACTTTTCCGACGTCTGTTTGTCCGTCGAAAATGCCTAAGGTCTGTGCGGAAAGGCTTGTGAACTGGCTGACTGCCAATATGCAAATGGTTAATGAGCGTAATATCTTACCCATATGTAAATAGTATAACGTGATCAACTAAGGCAAGGGTGCCGTGGAATCTGATCTAATTTACAGATGTTTCCCCGGTAATGAAATATTTCTGCCAGTGGCCATTGCTATTAATTTACATAGTAAGTATTTATTACGTAACCCCGTTTAGTCGCCTCTTTCAACCGGTGTTATGCGCAGTTCGTGCTTTTCGTTGTTACGTATCACGTTGATATACTGGAACTGGCCTATTTTTTCGGCCGTCATCATTTTAAAGAACTGGTCGGCGGTTTCCACCGGCTGGTCATTGAACTGGTAGATGATGTCGCCGCTTAAGATGCCGGCTTTGGCAGCGGGACTGCTACGTTCCACCTTAGAGATGAACAATGCCTGTTTGTTCTTCAGCTGGTGGATGGTACGTAATCTGGGCACGAGATCGATCTGTTGCATAGCGACGCCGATGTAAGCCCTTTTTACCTTACCGAAACGGATCAGCTGGTTGGCGATAGCTTTGGCCGTATTGATGCTGATAGCAAAACAAAGTCCCTGTGCACCTCTGATCACGGCAGTATTTACACCAATGACCTCACCATTGCTGTTAATGAGCGGACCGCCGGAATTACCGGGATTGAGTGCGGCGTCCGTCTGTATCATGGAGTCCATCATCAAACCGTCCTGTCCCTGCAGTGACCGGCCCAGGGCGCTGATCACACCTGTGGTAACGGTGTGCTGGAAGCCCAGCGGATTACCGATGGCAATGGCCAGCTGACCGATCTTCAGTTCGTCGGAGTCACCCAGTTTTACGGTGGAGAACTCCCTGGCGTCGATCTTCAGGATAGCCAGGTCTGTAGAGGGGTCCTGACCCGCCAGCGTAGCAGGATATACGCGACCGTCCTGCAACATTACTTTGAGGCTGGTAGCGCCATTTACTACGTGACTGTTTGTGAAGAGGTACCCATCGGATGAGAAGAGGAAACCGGAGCCGGATCCTGATGCTACTTCCTGGTTACCGTTGGTGTTTGCTCTTTCTATTTTGACAACTGCCGGACTTACTTTTTCAACAGCGTCAATTATGAGTTGAGAATATGTGTCCATCATTTTAAATTGTATCGATTTTTTTAGATGGATCAAATATCTTACCTCTTGTAAATCTGGACAGACTGGCAGTGGTGGGGGAGATACGGGCGCAGAATGCTGTCAGAAAAGGCACACGGCTGTCATTTAGGCTACTATACAGAAGAAGGTGTTGCGACAGCTATTTTATCCTATGAGACAAAAAACAATATTGTTATCATTGTTTATTATTTATCGTCAGGTATATGCAAGCACAAATGACAGCAGCAAAGTTTATTGAGATCGGCAGTACAAGGATGTGTTATTATGAGGAAGGTCACGGTGATGTAATACTGCTTTTACACGGATGGCCGCAAACCTCTTATGTATGGCGGAAAGTGATGCCGGAACTGGCAAAGACGAACAGGGTCATTGCGGTGGACCTGCCGGGTCTTGGGGATAGTGAGGCGATTGCCAGTTATGATACGGGATCTGTTGCGGAAATCATCAGCAGGTTTATTAGTGTAATGGAGATAGCGAAGGTACACCTGGTATCGCATGATGTAGGCAGCTGGGTGGCTGTATCCTTTGCGTTGAACTTTGAAGGGCAGTTACAATCACTGACGGTTATTGATGCGGCTATTCCCGGGTTTATGTCTGATGCGGTGTTTAAACCGGAGAATGCGAAGAAGATCTGGCAGTTCTATTTCCATGCGGTAGCTGATATACCGGAGTTCCTGGTGGCAGGGAAGGAGAAGGAATATTTCTCGTGGTATTTTTCAAATAAATCGTTTATCAGATCTGCTATCAGTGAAGAAGATCTGGACGTGTATGTACAGGCGTATGCGGGGAAGGAGAAACTGGGAAGAGGGTTTGAATATTACAGGGCTTTTAATGAAAGTGCCGCACACAATATAGCAGTGCAACGCCGTTTGCAGATACCTGTGCTGGCGCTGGGCGGTCAATATGCTTTGGGAGAGCAGATCGGTAATGCGTTGAAGGCTGTTTCCGACCCCAGGGTGATCGTAATAAAGGATTGCGGGCACTATGTTCCGGAGGAACAGCCGGAAGAGACGGTGAAGCATATCAGGGCAGCTATTGGCGGTTAGTTCTGCCAATGTCAAATTCCGTTAAATGGTAAGTTCAACTCCGCTACAGCAGTACATCTACTATCCTTATCCTCCCTTTATCCTCCCTTCTGAAGGGAAGATAAAGGGAGGATAAGGATAGTAGATGTACTGCTGTAGCGGAGTTGAACCGAAGCAGCCTGTGTTTCTTCTTAAAGTACCCCGATTTTTATTTTCAACGTCTTTTAATATGTTTGTGGCTTAATGTTGATTTATCGCCGTAATGAGGCTAAAAATGGTGTTTTTGAGGATTTTAATGCGAGTGTATACATGGTATTTAACAAGTTTGGTATAGAAGTGACCCAATATTCGCTTAGATATCGCTTAGATACCGCTCATCCTACGTTAATCCTACGTTCATGAACGTAGGATTAACGTAGGATTAGCGTTATCTAAGCGATATCTAAGCGGTGTCTGAAAGACTTTTTTTAACACCGCATGAAAACGTTAACCAGGTTTACTATTTTATTACCCCTAACATACTTCATACACGACGCATATACGACGCATACACGACGCATACACGACGCATATACGACGCATACACGACGCATATACGACGCATCTCCGTTTTACAGGTTCCCTTAACTATCATTATTATGATAGCCGGATATAAATTGTCTTATTTTCCTAATACTGCGAGGCCTCCTACTTTTGTGTTATCAAAAATACATAGTCATGAAAATTTATCTGACAGCTATTATAAAGGCAAAAAGTGAGTATAGGGAAGAGGTCGCTGGCGTATTACAGAACATGGTGTTACAGACCCGTAAAGAGGAGGCCAGCGAGTTGTATAGTTTGCATCAGGGCATTGACGATAAGGACCTTTTTACTTTTTATGAGATATGGAAAAGTAAAGAGGGGCTGGACGCTCATAATCAGCAACCCTATATCAAAGCTTTTGGCGAGCTGGGCGAAAAACTACAGGAAGCCCCTGTCGTGTTATTAACAACATTGATATAGGACGCGTCTGGTCGGGATATAATGGCCTCGTTATTGAAGGCAATATGCAATGCTAAACGTTAAAAATTAAACAATGAATACCAAACTTGTTATAGCAGGATTAACCAGTCTATTACTTATAAATGAATTATCCATGCAAGCTCAAAGTTTAAGTAACCCAAAGACAGATACCGCGTGGTATCCATCCGCATACGGAGCAAATGATGAAATAGGCGCTGCTAATCTGTTAACTCCGGAAATAGTGATAGAGGCCGTTAAGCTGGTAAAGACGGGCAAGACCTATCCGTTGGCAGTACCGATAGATAAACATTTACCGGCCTTCCGTCACCGCAGTTTCAATCTGTATAATATTCAACCTGGTGAGCAGGGCGGACAAACTACCGGTCCGAATAAGTTCAGCTTCAATGATGAACTGGTGAACGGCTGGACAGGCGTGGGTACGCAGTTAAATGGCATTGGTCACATTGGGATAGACAATGTTTATTACAATGGTCATCATGCGAAAGATTTTGTTACCGTTGAAGGCGTAAAGAAACTTGGTATTGAAAAAGTACCACCTATAGTGACCCGTGGTATTGTACTGGATATGGTTGCTCACTATGGGAAAGCTATTGTGCCAGGTGGGACTGAATTCACCGTAGCGGATATTCAGGCTGTACTTAAAAAGCAAGGTATTACAATCCGTAAAGGAGATGTGGTGTTGTTTAACACCGGCTGGCTGGAGCTGATCGGGAAGGATAATAAACAATTCCTGGAAGTGGAACCCGGCATCGGAATGGAGGCGGCTGAATGGTTGGCCGACCAGGGTATTGTTGCTTTCGGTGGAGATACCTGGGCTTCGGAAGTATACCCGAATCCGAAGAATAATGAAGAATTTCCTGTTAATCAGTTCATGCTTGCCAAACGGGGAATATATAATCTGGAGTTGATAGACAGTCGCGCATTAGTGCAGGATAAGGCATGGGAGTTCCTGTTTGTATTGGGGCAACCATTGTATAAAGGTTCTACGCAGGTGAATATTAATCCGGTGGCTATCAGATAGTGAAAAGAAATGTTTAAATTCGGTATAAAGCATCTGTCTTTATACCGAATTTGCTTTTGAGCCGTTGCTCAGACCCCAGAACATTTCTTTTAATCAACAAAGTCCATGTTATATGAAAGGTACTGCCGGATGTTATCTTTTTTGTTTTTCATTGATCTGCTTTGCCTGTACGAACAATACGTCGAAACCAAGAACAGATAGTTTCTCATATGAAAAAGTGAATATTCTGATAGAATGCCCTAATAATTACTCCTATTATTTTATTGATTTTAGCAGTAAGGGGGAGGGAACATTAGCTTTTTGTTTTGACAGAGTGGATGCATCGGATCTAAAGGTGGGAAGAACAGATTCCCTGAACGAGATCACTACTTTTCATATTTCAAATGACGACCTGCGGAAGCTTGATACATTGGTGCTTTCATTGCCTGTACTGATTGATAGTACTGCCCGCCCTTATGATACATATAAATATATTGTGAAAGTAGATGGGAAAAGCAAATTTGAAGCCAGCGATAGTGTAGAACATGTATATAAAATGCTGAAATTACTTACTCCTTATTTTCCTAAAGACAAACGGACATATGACTTTTACGAGTTTTTTACCCTCTTCGAAACTATCAAGATTTAACTGATACCAACAGCATTTTATCTTTGGGTTCATTTTGCACCGGCAAACGCCAACCTAACCTTCATCTCTTCCAGCACATTATAAATGATCGGGCAACGGCCATAATGCATAAGCATGGCAAAAAGACGGCTGGTGAATTGTGGCTGATGTAAACCCGGAAATTCACGGCATTCAGCAAAACGTTGTTCGTAGATGGTGCAGCAGCTGTTTTTAAGAAAATGACAGGGGATGGCATTTATGACCATCATGCTGTTGTTAGCGCCGGTTTCAATGTATTCTTCCTGTACGTCGGCTTCTGTGCGTCCCAGATGTGCAGCAAGCCGGGTTACTTCAGCCGGTGTTACATTGATCATAAGGGAGCGGCAGCAGTTGCCACAGGTTGTACAATCTATCTGAGGGGTAATGGTGGCATCAAGTTCCTGTACGAGCACGTCAATATCCGCAGACTCCTTTGAAGAGAGAAATGCCCTGAACGCCTGATTTTCGGCTTCCTTTTCCTGTGCCGCCAGCGCAATGGTGTCGAGTTGTGTAATTATTTTCAAGGCCGCAAAGGTACGCAAACTATATGGAATGATCAGTATAATCTGTGGGGCGGATACTTTTCAGCTTGTCCATCGTCCGGGAGTAAACCAGTCAGATATTTTCCAATGTCCTTTGCCTATATCTCCTTTGAAGAAATATTCATTTTTGGCATTGTCGTAGTAATAGTCTTTTTCCCATTCCCGGATGTTGGCGATAGTTATTTCAATGGCATCCAGGATGAAGTTGATCTCAGCATTGGTCATAGTCGGATGTATTGACAGCCTGACCCATCCCGGTTTGTTGGATAGATCTCCGGCGCGGATGGCGTCGCGTATAATATACGATTGGCGTTTGTCGACATGGAGCAGGATATGACCGTAGGTACCGGCGCAGGAGCATCCGCCTCTCATCTGAATGCCGAACCTGTCGTTAAGCAATCTGACGATTAAGTTATAATGTACGCCTGTAACTATAAAAGAGATTACCCCCAGTCGTTTTGTTACAGTGGCTTCCAGGACCTGTACAGATCTCATTTCAGATAGTCTTGGGAATATAATGGCCAGCAATTCTTCTTCCCGTTTCAGTATGCTGTGTACTCCCATTTCTTCTTTCAGTCTGATACACATCGCAGCTTTTATTGCCTGGAGAAATGGGGGAGTGCCTCCGTCTTCGCGTTGTTCGATATCTTCTGTGTACTCGCGGGCTCCCCAGGGGTTCGTATATTTTACGGTGCCACCACCAGGTTGATCGGGGACATGGTTGTTGTAAAGGTGCTTATTGAAGATCAATATTCCAGGGGTGCCGGGACCGCCTAAAAATTTATGTCCTGAGAAATAGATGGCGTCCAGATGGGCGCCATCTTCGACAGGATGGATATCGATGTTAGAATAGGCGGCAGAGCAGGCAAAATCTACAAAACATAATCCCCCGTAAGCGTGCATAAGTTTAGCGATGTCGTGATAAGGCGTCCGGATGCCGGTAACATTGGAGCATGCTGTTACTGCAGCCATTTTATACACCCGGTCTTTGAACTGTTCCAATAAAAACCCGAGGTGCAGGAGATCTGCATTTCCATCTTCATCGTACCCGATGATCTCCACTGTTGCGATGGTTTCCAGCCAGCTGATATGATTACTGTGATGCTCCATGTGTGTTACAAAGACAACCGGCTTTAAGGGATGATCGTCCGGGAGCTTTGTTACTGCTGTAGTTTTGTTTCCGATATGCTCCGGCATTCTGAGTCCGAGTATCCGTTGTAATTTGTTGACAGCAGCCGTCATTCCGCTGCCGCAAAAAAGCAAGACATCATCAGTACTGGCATTAACATGCGTTTTAACGATGCTTTTGGCTTCTTCGTAGGCCTGGGACATTGAACTGCCTGTAACGGTGGTAGAGGTATGCGTATTGCCAACAAAGGGAAGTATTTCGTGTTGGATGTAATTCTCAATTGGTCTGTAGGCCCTGCCGCTGGCGGTCCAGTCGGCATAAATGATCCGTCTGATCCCGAAGGGTGATTCGAAATGCTGCTGATCGCCGATGATATGCTTTCTGTAAAATGAGAAGTAGTTTTCTAGTCCGCTTTCGCGGCTTACAGGTAACGGATGCATGGCTATTTAAATTTAGCAGTTGGAGAAGGTCTGAACAGATCATGCGGCGCCTGGCTATAGCGTTCATACAATAGACCGGATGCGAAGAATATCAGGGCGATAAATAACGCCAGCACTGCCAGCTGTGCTATGGACACTTTCTGAATGGCCTGTTTTGACGGGGCATCACATACCTCTCCCGGGCAATGCTGGATCTTCTTCCTGTTGAACATCGGATAGAACAGGCAGCCGAGACAGATGCCGAAGGCTGCTTCGAAAAACAGGAAGAGGAGGCAGACCATGCAAACCGAACCGGTAATGATACTGTAGGAGTTGTCAATGATAAACAGGTAGAACATCGTAGCGGATAAGACAATACCAATGATCCATGCGAATTTCTTTTGTGGCGCACCTACATATTCCGGTGCTTGTTTGCGTACTATTAAACGGCCCGCTATCATTGTGGGGGAAAACCGTGGATTGATGAAAACACGTATCAGCAGGTCGAGCAGGAAAAAGGTGACCACGTATTTTACGGGTATAAAATTGCCATCAAAAAGGATGAACAGTAATGAGGTATAGGTAGCCAGGAACAGCATACCAGCAGCGGCCCTGATCTCTCTTTCATTGAGTACAGGGGTATTGTATCCCGCTACTATTTCTCCGAATTGTATTAGTTTGTTCATGTTTAGGCTATTATTGGTGTGAAGATTTAGCTTTTGGCTGTTTACGATACAAGGATAGATAATTGGGTTTATTACAGGTATGCCTGGTCAACGAACAGCGAATTGTGGTAGACAAACGGCAGGATTACGTCAATTGCGACTGAGGGGCGGCAAAAAGAGAAATATTTTATCGACATTTATCTAACGAAATACCGATATGAAGAAAGTACCCCGCTTAAAAAAATATGAGCTTTATCTCTGGCTGGCCCCTGCTTTTTTAGTATTGAACCTGCTCAAGGATATTGTAAAAGGCTCCAGTGATTTTCCCTACAGAGCTGTTAATGAAACATGGTTAGTGTGTTATGTAACTGTGATCAATTACAGGTTCTTTGAGCATGGTTTGCCGGGTATGAGCCTGAAAAGATTTTTTCGCTCATTCCTGCTCGCTGTACTTTTCTTTTTTGCTTATTCTCTTGGCTTTTTTCTCTGGAGACAATTGGGTGTAACACTGCATATTTTTACAGTGTTGAATAAGACGATGTCCCTTGATGACAGGATCGGTGCACTGGTCGGGTATAGTTTAAGTGCAATTATATTTTTCGGGATCATCAGGCATATTGTCAATCACATAAAACTGAAGCAATCAGCGCAGGAGTTGCGCATAGCCAGTCAACAGGCAGAGCTGAACTATCTTAAATCGCAGACCAACCCGCATTTTTTATTTAATACGCTTAATAATATTTATTCGCTGGCGAGAGATAAGTCGGACCTGGCGCCGGAGTCTATTCTCCGCTTATCGAAGATCCTGCGGTACATGTTGTATGAAACCAGCGCGCCATATACTGCAATTGAACAGGATCTTAAAATAATCGACGATTACATTGCATTGGAGAAGTTACGGTATGATGAGTCGCTGCATATTAATTTCAGTCATGACCTTGAGGACAGAAAGCAGGGGATCACGCCACTATTGCTTATCCCGCTTGTTGAAAATGCTTTTAAGCATGGCGTGTCGGAAACCAGGGACCGTCCATTTGTAAATGTTTTTCTCACTGTAAAAAACAGGGTACTTGTTTTTACAGTGGAAAATTCAACAGGAGAACCGGTAGAGAGTAACGTTGTGAAAGAGAGTATTGGCCTGTCGAATTTGCGTCGTCAGCTGGAGCTGTTATACACCGATTATAATCTTGACATACAGCCGGGGAATTATACGTTCAAAGCTATCCTGAAAATAAATCTCGCCAGTCATGTATAAGGTAAAATGTATCATAATAGAGGATGAGCCACTGGCTGCAAAGGTGCTCATCGACTACATTTCAGCGGTTCCATTCCTGGAGTTGCAGCGAACGTTTAAAGATGCGATCCTGGCTTCCGAGTTTTTGTTGTCTAATAAGACGGACCTGATCTTCCTGGATATCCATCTGCCTAAGTTAAAGGGGATGGCTTTTCTGAAGACGCTTGCCAATCCACCGGCAGTAATAGTTACTACTGCTTATCATCAATACGCGGTGGAGGGTTTTAGTTTAAATGTAACAGATTACCTGTTGAAGCCATTTGAGTTTGAACGGTTCCTTACGGCTGTTAATAAGGTGCGTGCAGAAGAACGGCGGACGGCGGGTGAGGCAAGGGACTTTATTTTTATCAATGTACAGAAACGGAAGGTGAAGGTCTTGTTTTCGGAGATCTTGTATATTGAAAGCCAGCGTGAGTATATTAAGATCGTTACTATAAGAGGAGAGTACCTTTCCAAAATGAGTACGAATGAAATAGAAGAACTATTGCCTGGACAGGTGTTTAAGCGCATACATCGTTCTTTCATTGTTTCTGTTAATCAGATCGATTCCTATACCGCAGAAATGGTGGAGATCAAAGGAATTCCTATTCCGATCGGGCGAGGATATAAAGATATTATTGATCAGTTATAACATGCAGGAAGTACTGTTCAGGAACTTCACTACAGGAGACGTCTGAGTCTCAGGCGAACATACTGTTGCAAGAGTATGGGATATACATTATACAGAAAATTACACAGCAGTAAAACCATCGCCCATAACCAGTGCGCATTCAACAGCGCATGACCGTTAATGGGGAGGAAAGCCAGTCTTTAACAGGCATGCTACAATTTTGCAGGGGCTTAAATTACTGTTAAGATAAGCAATCACTGTAAAACGTTGTTAGAGAAATTGAAATGAGTGCATAAGGATGACACGACTGCGGTTTCTTTTCAGTAGAAATGACAAATTTTGCGTTTTAACGGACGGAATAAATAAGAATCCCGGGTGACTGATTGAAATTCAATCAGGTGTACATGAAAGAATAACTGAGATATTCATCTAGATATAAGGGTTAGTAAAAGGTTTGCTGCGAACGAAAAGCAGGGGCATAAGGCGTCTTTTGCTGTACGATTACTTGTAACTCAATGCTTTAATACGACTCTGAATTTTCTTACCGAATTCTAACCTTACTTTCCGGGTTATTTGTATATCTTTAGAACAAGTAAAGAATTGAGCCAAAATCTGAATCCGAAATCTGAACCGTAGTCTGAAATCGTAATCTAAATTGTAATCTAAATCGTAATATAAATCCTATATACTGAACTGAGTGATGTGCTGTATTGTGATGCCATAAAGAGCAATTACAACTTATTTTAATTTCCCATAGTACAAGCAAAATAAAATCGTCATGAAATGACGTAAGGGGTTCCTATTGGGAAAAATCAAAGGATACAAACAACACACTAAACCAAAATTTAAATCAGCGTATGAAAAAAAGTCTACTCTTATGGCTGTTTATGGCCATGAGCATGCTACATGCAATGGCGCAGTCCCGAACGGTTTCGGGAAATGTGACCGATGCAAAGGACGGGTCGCCATTGCCTGGCGCGACTATCCGCATCAAAAACACTTCAACAGGAACTGTAACAGATATTGCAGGCCGGTTTACCATCAAGTTGCCGCCTGATGCAACTACATTGCACGTTTCTTCTACCGGATTCTTATCAAAGGAAGTTGCAGTAGGTAGTAATACCGAACTGAAAATTTCACTTGACAGTGATGAAAAGTCACTCAGTGAAGTAGTCGTGGTTGGATATGGTACACAGGAACGTAGAAATGTAACTGGTTCCGTAGGTACAGTTAAAGGAGAGCTCCTCAAGAACATGGCTACGCCAAGTTTTGACAGGCAACTGGCTGGTCAGGTAACAGGCGTACAGGTAGGTGTGGCTTCCGGTATATTGGGCCAGCCTGCACGTATCCGTATCAGAGGTGTGAACTCTATTACAAACAGTTCTGATCCGCTGTATGTAGTAGATGGTGTTCCTTACATCTCCGGCGATCAGGGCGGTTCTGCGTCTGTATCTTACAACCCGCTGGGTGATATTAACCCCGCAGATATTGAAAGTGTTGAAGTATTAAAAGATGGTTCCGCTACTGCAATATATGGATCACGTGCATCCAACGGTGTCATACTGATCACTACAAAGAAGGGCAGACTCGGTAAGGTAAGCCTTTCTTATAATGGATGGCTGGCATCCTCTCAGGCCTCCAAAAAATTTGATCTGTTAGATGCTGATCAGTTCATCGCTGTTACCAACGATAAACTGAAAAATGCTGGTCTGGCGGAAGCTGCGAAGCCAACGCTCGATCCTAACGGTAAGCCTTACAACACTGACTGGCAGGATATCATATTACGTAATGCTTTCCAGCAGAATCACGCATTGTCTTTCAGCGGTGCAACTGATCAGACCAATTACTATTTCTCTCTTGGTTATTCCAATATGGATGGTATTTCTTTAGGGAACGACCAGGTACGCTACAATGTGCGTGCAAAACTGGAGCAGAAGGTATTGGAGCGGGTTACATTCGGCATTAACGTAGGTGTTACACATACCACTGATAACGGTTTGAATGCCGGTACGAATGCACTTTCCGGAAATGTCGGCGGTGCAATACGTCTGTTCCCTAACGTGCCAGATATGTATGCGGACGGCACTTATAACCTGAGTGCTGACAAACAGCGTCTGGGCAGAGGGGAGAACACCCGTGAAATAGATGATAACTATACTAACCTGAAGTATGTACTGGACCATAACGTGTTCAGGAACCAGAGTATGAATACAACCGGTAATGTGTTCGTAAGCGTATCTGTTCTGAAAGGACTGGATATCCGCAGCCAGATCGGTATTAATAATCTGAACGTTGAATATTACAGGTATTATGATCCTGTACATGGCGACGGCAGGGGTGATGTTGGTAGCACTTCGCAGTATTCAATGCCTCAGTTCAGGTATAACTGGCAGAATACGATCAGCTTTAACAGGACCCTGGGCCTGCACAATATCGGATTTGTAGGTGGTCTGGAATACCAGAAAACCAGGACCCGCTTTTTCTTTGCCAGTGCTACAAACCTGTCTGACGTATTCTTTGGCGGGGAGAACATCATCTCTGACGCATGGGGTACTAAGAACCTGGGAGGTAGCGTAACAGAACGTGCATTTGAATCTTATTTTGCGCGTGCGAACTATGCTTATAATGACCGTTATCTGTTAACTGCAACTATCCGCCGGGATAAGATCTCCTCCCTGCCATGGGGCAACCAGGGAGCAACATTGCCTGGAGCATCTATCGGCTGGCGCATTTCCCGTGAATCATTTTTTCAGAATGCTAACCTGGACTTCATCAACGAGTTGAAATTCCGTGGGGGGTATGCAAAAGTGGGTAACGTAGAAATCGGTAACTATCCTTATGCCGGTGTATTTAATGCCGTTACTTATGGTGAGCTGAACGCTATACAATATGGGCAGATCGGTAACCCGAACCTGTCGTTTGAGACGAGTAACAAGATCAACGGAGGGTTGGACCTCGCATTATGGGATAATAGGGTTCAGTTCTCTGTGGACTATTTCCAGAACAACGTGAATAACCTGATCCTTGCTGCTCCTACTGCGCCTTCACTGGGTGTGCCTAAAAACAGCATCAACGTGAATGTGGGAGAGATGAATAACAAAGGTTGGGAGTTCAGTCTGAACGGCCTGATCATCGCCAAAGAGAAATTCCGCTGGAATGCGAACCTGAACCTCACTTTAGTTAAGAATAAAGTGACCAGGCTGGCAAATAACAACGCCGACATTATTGACACGTATAACATCACCCGTGTAGGAAATTCTATCGGTGCATTCTTCGGTTATGAGTCCAGAGGTGTAAATGCAGCGAATGGTAATCCGCTGTGGGTGAAAGCGGATGGTACTGTTGTACAGGGCAACCTGGATGCAAGCGGTAACTTCAGGTTCTATACTTATGATGCAAGCAAACCTGGCGATCTTACTACGCCTGCAGCTGCATTGGCTTTTGCCGATAAACGCATTCTTGGTGAAGCTAACCCTACATGGTATGGCGGTTTCAATAACACCATTAACTACGGGAACTTTGACCTGAACATCAACATGACCTTCTCAGGAGGTAATAAAGTATACAATGTAACACGCCAGGAAAGCCTGGTGAACATGAAATTCCAGAATGCCGGAGCAGAATTGTTACGTGCCTGGAAAACAGAAGGACAGGCTACTGACGTACCACGGCTGTTTTACGGAAGTGGCGCGGGTAACTCCCTCAACCAGGCAGGTAGCACCAACAGCCGTTTCCTGGAAAATGGCTCATTCCTTCGCGCGCAGAATATCGGACTGGGATATACATTACCTACCGCTTTATTGCAGCGTATGAAGGTAAGTAACTTCAGGATATATGCACAGGTACAGAATGCTTTCCTGATCACTGGTTACAGCGGTCTTGACCCTGAACTGAATGCAAATGCGCAGGCTATTGGCGCTACTACCTATGCAACTACGAACAGGCAACCGGGACTGGATTACAATACCAATCCTGTACCACGTACCTACACTTTTGGCATTAACCTGGGATTATAAAAATTACTGCAATGAAAAGAATCAGATATACATTTAACAGATCGGCCATAATGGCTTTACTGGCTGCAGCTATGTTGGCGACGTCGTCCTGCAGTAAATATACAGAACTGGAACCTATCAACTCACCATCAGAAAATTCAGCATTCCAGAGCCCTTCCAGTATTGAACTGGCGATGCAGGGTGTGTATGAAGCAGCAGCTGTTGGTAGTTACAATGGGGATAAGGCGGCAGCCCGCGGATATCCTTTTGGTGCTGCGGCTATCGAACAGGATGAAATGAGGGGAGAAGACATGTTGAACGTGGCGCAGTTCTACGCGATCACTTATGAAGGCGGTTACACTACGAGTTCCGCCAATAACGTAAACATGTGGACAGGACTGTATGCACTGATCAACCAGGCAAATGTGATGATCAGAGGTGTACAGGGCGCTGCTACGAGCGGTATCATTACAGCGGAAGCGGCAGCAGCCTACGAAGGCGAAGCGCGTTTTCTGCGTGCGCTGGCGCATCATGAGCTGTTGATCCATTTCAGTTTTCCTTATGCTGACAATAGCGGCGGCAAACCTGGTATCCCTTATCGTGAGAAGGCTATCATCAGCCAGGACGATGTTACAGAAGGATTGGCTATCGGAAGGGGTACAGTAGCTGAAGCGTATGCCAAGCTGCTGATTGACCTGGATTATGCAGAAACAAACCTGCCTGCTACACAGGCCAAAGGATTGTCAAGAGCAACAAAAGGCGCTGCTATTGCTATTAAGACCCGTATAAAACAACATATGGGAGACTGGGACGGTGTTATTGCGGAAGGCACCAAACTGGGTACTAATTTGACGCCGGCAGCACATTTTACCAGTCCTATCGGTGGTTATACGCTGACTGCAAGTCCGGAGACACCTTTTACCAGCTATAAGAACAATACTGAATCTGTATTTTCAATTGCTAACGGTCCTGCGGCGAATGGTGGCGTGAATGGTGCGCTGGCCGCTATGCTCGGACCGGCGGATAAAGGAGGCCGTGGTCTTGTTGCTACAAGCCCTATCCTTTACAATGCCGCCTTCTGGGTAGAAGGTGATCTGCGCAGAACACTGTTGCAGGTTAACCAGGTAATCGGAGAGAAATATGCCTTCAACAACAAATACAGGGACTATGTAAATAAGGCTGACTATGCGCCTATCATCAGGTATGCGGAAGTATTACTGAACGTAGCCGAAGCATATGTGAAAAAGGGCAATGCAGCACAGGCGTTATTGCTGTTAAATGATGTACGTAATCGTTCTGTCCCTGCTGACAAACAGTTTACTACAGCCCCGGCAGATCTGATGCTGGCTATCCTGCAGGAGCGCCGTATTGAGTTTACAGGAGAGGGGCGTCGCTGGCCGGATATTCACCGTCTTGCGCTGGATGCTACCTATGGTACCAATGGTGTCCCTGCTAAAATGAAGATCGGGCAAATGAAACTGGATGGATCGGATTACAATAATGTGAATCCTCCGACATTCCCGGCAGCGGGTGGTGTAGTTGCTTATCCATATACTGACTTCCGTTTCCTCTGGCCTATACCGGCAGATGAAGTAGCGGCCAATCCGCTGCTGCGCGAGCAACAGAATGAAGGATATAAATAAACATGGAAAAGGGCCATATCTGATGTGGCCCTTTTCTATTTATGCATAGTCGGGGACTTCTGCAAATTCATGCGGTTCGGTAAAGGTTTGTTTTTCGTGGTATTTAAAGCTGACTGTTATGACCACACCATTCCTGTTCTGTATGTTCAATGTTCCGTCCAGTTGTTCGGCGAGTGTATTCATGAGCATCATGCCCATAGATATTCTGCGTGGCTGTTGATTGTCTTCCGGAGGCAGGCCGACGCCATTATCGGCTATTGTAAGGGCTAACTGGCCGGGTGTGGTCTCCTGCAGGGAGATTGTGATAATAGCGTTGCTATCAGCCTTAAAAGCGTATTTAATGGCATTGGTGATTGCTTCATTGAGGATCAGTCCTATAGGGACAGATTGGGAAACATCCAGTTTTACGTGACTGATCTGGAGATCGAACCTGATCTTACTGACATCTGAGAAGCCGTCTTTGAGATATTCGACCAGGTCGAGGATGTAGGTATGCATGTCGATGAGGGCCATATTTTCAGACTGGTACAACTTCTGGTGGATGAGAGAGATGGCCTGCATGCGGTACCTGCTTTCGCGGATAGCATTGAGAGCGTCTTTGTCGTCCAGGAAAGCAGCCTGTGTATTGAGAAGGCTCATGACTATCTGAAGGTTGTTCTTTACACGATGATGTATCTCTTTTACCAGCCATTCTTTTTCAATCAGCAGTTTATTTTGTGTGGTGATGAGATGTTCGAGGGAATGGTTCTTCTGGTTGATCTCTTCCTGTTTTTGTTCCAGTTGCCGGTTACTGCGCAGTTTCAGCTTATAACGGTTATATCCGAGCGCCAGCATAATGGCAAGCATGGCGGCACCGGCGATGATGACATTTTTTGTAAAGCGTGCTTTGTCCAATGCGGCTTGTTGCAGCTGGGAGGTACGGGTAAGCAGCTCAATGCTTTGTTGTTTCTGTTTTGTTTCAAACTGCACCTGTAAGGTACTTATTTGTCTTAATTTGGATATCTTAAACAGGGAGTCGTTCACGAATTTATGCTTGCGGAAATCTTCGATAGCATCTTTATAGTTACCCATGGCAGAATCGGCTCTGAAGAGGTTAATGTATCCATTTAACTGCAGGTTCATATGATTCATCTTCATGCCAATATTAATCACATCTGAGGCCAGCTGATAGCTCTTCTCAAATTCACCGGCCGCAAAATAATATCTGGATTGCACATCATACAGTACTGCCCGGCCAGATTCGGGCAGCTTGTCCATGTGTTCGTACGCAAAGCGTATATAAGAGAGGGCGCTGTCACGTTTTTTAAGATCAAGGTAACAGCTGGCCTTGAAGATAAACATATATGTTTTTTCTCCGAGATCGGCTGAGATATATTGTTCCCCTTCTTTCATCACGGATAATGCCTTTTCAGGCATCTTAATTTTTATATAATTGACCGCTATATTGAGCGCCAGGGTACTTAAGGAGGGGGTATCTGCAAGCTTCAATGCTACCTGTCGGGCTTTCTGATAGTATGTTAACGATTCATTCATATCGTCCATGTAGTAATAGAGAAGTCCGAGCCTGTTGTAAACCGTGATATGTCCGTTAATTGTATCTTTCAGCGATTCGATTGTTTTTACAGCAAGCATGTTATACTTCAGGGCATTTCCGAAATCCCCCAGGCGGCTATAGCCAAGCCCCAGGAGGGAATATGCATCGGCGCCGGGGACCACTTTGATCTCATCATAAAGTGCTACTGACTGTACAAGTGCCTCTGTCAGCAATTTGAAATCATTTAGCACATTATAGAGATCGCCTATCATATAGAGGGTATGGGCTTGTTTTTCTTTTAGCCCTGTTTCTTTGTAAAGTCTGACGGCGTCCTTATAGTAGCTGATCCTCATGTTAACATCTTCCCGGGCATCGACACCATAGTAGTTGGCCAGTTCAATATAAGTATCTGCGAGGTAATCTTTCTGCTGAAATCTTTCGAAGATATCTTTCGCTTTCAATGCATATTCTTTCCCTTTCTCTTTGATCTGCTGTTCACGCAGGATATTTGAATAGAGTAAACAGGCCTGTCCTTCCCATATGTCGTCTTTTGCTTTTATGGAAGATGTTAACACTTTGGCAGCATAGAGCATAGCGCTGTCCATATCAGTACGGACGGTGCCGGGTCTCAGGACATAGGTGTACCCGGCATCCAGCAATATGTGCATTTTGGCAGTATCGGGACGTTCCTCCCGGAGCAACTGTTTTAAGACCTCTTGTGGGGGGAGTGTGTTTTGTGCCATGCATGGCACAAAACATCCGATCATACAGCAGTAAAGCAACAATAGCCTGTTCATAGCTAGTCATTTTATAAACATTTACCGGTTGCTGTCGCTCCCTTGCTATCTACTCATGACCTGTTCAGGATTACGTTATTTTCATGCATACCCGGCAATTTCTTCTTCTAGTTCTTCTGATTCAGTAAATGTTTGTTGTTCCTGGTATTTGAAGTTGACTGTAATAATTACACCGTTCCTGCTCTGTATGTTCAATGTCCCTTCTAATTGTTCGGCGAGTGTATCCATGAGCATCATTCCCATAGATTGTCTGCGTGGTTTATTATTGTCCTCGGGGGGTAGTCCCACGCCGTTATCAGCTATCTGGAGGGTTAACTGGCCCGGAATATTCTCCTGCAGAGAGATCGTGATAATACCATTGTCCATAAAGGCATATTTAATGGAATTGGTGATGGCTTCATTAAGGATAAGCCCAATGGGAACGGATTGTGAAACATCCAGTTTTACGGGGGCTATCTGCAGTTCAAACCGGATCTTATTGATACCCGAAAAGCCGTCTTTGAGGTATTCAACAAGGTCTTTGATGTAGGTATTCATATCTATCAGGGCCATGTTTTCGGACTGGTACAACTTCTGGTGGATAAGAGAGATAGCCTGCATGCGGTACCTGCTTTCGCGGATAGCATTGAGGGCGTCTTTATCATCCAGGAATGAGGCCTGTGTATTTAATAGGCTCATGACTATCTGTAGGTTGTTCTTCACGCGATGATGTATCTCTTTTACCAGCCATTCTTTTTCCCCCACCAGTTTCTGCAGAAACTGGTTTTTCTGGTTGATCTCGCCCTGTTTTTGTTCTAACTGCCGGTTACTACGGAGTTTAAGCTGATAACGGTTATACACAAGTCCCAGCATAATGGCCAGCATGGCGGCGCCGGCGATGATGACATTCCTGGTGAAGGTGGCTTTATCCAACGCAGCCTGTTGCAGTTCTCCTTTGCGTGTAAGCAGTTCGATGTTCTGTTGATTCAGTTTAAGCGCCTGGTCTTTCTGTTTCGTTTCAAACTGCACCTGTAAGATACTTATCTGTCTTGTTTTAGCTGTGTTGATCAGTGTATCGTTAGTAGCTTTATACAGGGTATAGTGTGCAAAGGCTTCCTCAAATTTCTTCATCGCAGAATCGGATTTGTATAGCGCTGAGTAAGCATTTAACTGCACGCCATGATTGTTGAGTTTTAATCCGGTAGCAAGCTCCTGATCTGCCAGCTCATGGCTTTTCGCATACTGCCCTATATAGAAATTGTACCGGGCTTCCAGGTCGTCAACGGCAGCCTGTAATACTTCCGGCAGCTGGCTTCTGTTCTCTTTCAACTGCTGCATATAGCGAAGGGTCTCTTTGGGCTGGTCAGTATCCAGGTAACATCCCGCGAGGAAGATATATGTCCACATTTTATACAGGAGGTCTTTAGGAGGATAGTCACGTTCTACCCTTTTTAGTACGACAAGGGCTTCTTTGAACATTTTCATTCTGACATAAGAAGACGCAATATTGGTCGCAATAACATGCAAACTTGTCGTGTCTTTAAGTTTAACTGCTATGGGCCAGGCTTTTTCATAGTATTTCAGGGCTTCATGCTGCTCACCCAGAAAGTAGTACAGCAGGCCAAGGCGGTTGTAGATAGTAATATGCGCGTTGAAAGTGTCTTTCAGTGACTCAACTACTTTTACGGCAAGCAGATTGTACTTGAGGGAGTTGCCAAAGTCGCCGAGACGGTTGTACCCGAGGCCCAATAGTGAATAGATATCTGCACCGGGTTCCACTTTAATGGAGTCATAAATAGCGACTGATCGTGCAAGCGCTTCCGTCAATAATTTATAGTCGCGCGCGATATGATAATGATCGCCCAGGACATAGAGGGCATGGGCGTGTTTTTCTGCCTGACCTGCTTCTGCATACAATCTGGCGGCCTCTTTATGATATTTTATCCTGGTATTGAGGCCGTCGGGTGTGTCGATGTTATAACAGGCGGCCAATTCAGAATAGGTGTCTGCGAGGTAATCTTTTCTGTTGATTTTTTGAAAGATATCCTTTGCTCTCAGGCCATATTCTATCCCTTTTGCAGGAATATTCTGCTCACGAAAGATCTGGGCGTAGAGTAAACAGCTCCGTCCTTCCCATACTTTTTCACCAGCCTTTATAGCCGATGTCAGGACCTTTTCTACACACAGCGTGGCGCTGTCCATATCAGGACGGTCAGTGCCTGGTCTCATAACGTATGTGTACCCTGCGTCGAGCAGTATGTGCATTTCTGTGGTATCGGGACGTTCCTTTTTTATCAACTGTTGTAAGACCCCGGGTGATGGCAACTGGTTTTGCGCCAGGCATGGGAGTAAATACCCGATCATACAACAGGCGAGCAACAATATCCTGTTCATAGCTAGTTATTTTATATAGTATCTTACTTCTAAGACTGGTTAGATATCACTAATATAATCTTCAGGCATAGTCTGTAATTTCCTCTTCAAGTTCTTCCCGTTCGGTAAACGTTTGTTTTTCCTGGTATCTGAAGCTGACTGTAATAGTCAGACCAATTTTGCTTTGTATGTTTAGTGTTCCCTCTAATTGTTCGGCAAGTGTATTCATGAGCATCATTCCCATAGACGTTTTACGGGGCTTGTTATTGTCTTCCAGAGGCAGCCCCACGCCGTTATCGGCTATTGTAAGACTTAACCGGCCTGTCGCGGTTTCCTGCAGGGAGATCGTGATAAGCCCATTGTTATTGCCCACGAAGGCATATTTAATGGCATTGGTGATGGCTTCGTTAAGGATGAGGCCAATAGGAACGGATTGTGACACATCCAGTTTTACATGAGTGATCTGAAGATCGAAGCGGATCTTACTGACATCTGAAAAACCGTCTTTAAGATATTCAACGAGCTCCCGGATGTATGTATGCATATCTATCAGGGCCATATTTTCGGACTGATACAACTTCTGATGGATGAGCGAGATGGCCTGCATGCGGTACCTGCTTTCGCGGATGGCATTGAGTGCGTCTTTATCGTCCAGGAAAGCCGCCTGTGTGTTCAGCAGGCTCATAACTATCTGGAGGTTGTTCTTTACGCGATGATGTATCTCTTTCACCAACCATTCTTTTTCATCAACCAGTTTCTCAAGAAATTGGTTTTTCTGGTTGATCTCTTCCTGTTTTTGTTCTAACTGCCGGTTATTGCGTAGCTTAAGCTGATAACGGTTATATACAAGTCCCAGCATAATGGCCAGCATGGCGGCGCCTGCGATGATGACATTCCTGGTGAAGTTGGCCGTGTTCAGTGCGGCATTTTGCAGTTCAGCCTTACGGGTAAGCAGTTCTATATCCTGTTGATTCAGTTTAAGCGCCTGATCTTTTTGTTTTGTTTCAAACTGTACCTGTAATACACTTATCTGTCTTGATTTGGCAGTATTGAATAAAGTGTCATTAATACTTTTATACATGCGATAGTGTGCCAGGGCTTCCTCAAAGTTTCCCATTGCGGAATCGGCTTTGTAAAGATTGAGGTAAGCCAGTTGCTGCGCGTTACTACTATGCACCTTTGTACCATTGGTAAGCATCTGGCTGGCCAGCTCGTGACTTTTCGTGTATTGTTTCAGATAGAAATTGTAACGGGCGCCCAGGTCGTCTACAGCTGGCTGTAGTTCTTCCGGTACATACTTTTTATTGTCGTCCAATAAGCGCAGATAGGGCAGGAGCTCGTTCGGCCGGTTGATGTCCAGGTAACATCTTGCAAGTAATACATACATCTGTATTTTATCCCTGGGATCAATGGGCGGGTAATAACGTTCTTCCCGTTTCAGCACGGCAATGGCTTCGTTGAACATGCTCATTTTGCCATAGCTGGCGGCTATACTGACGGACAGCGTCCACAGACTTGTTGCGTCTTTCAATTTCACGGCAATAGGCCAGGCCTTCTCATAATATTTCAGGGCCTCCTGGTATTCGCCCATATAGTAATACAGAAGGCCGAGACGGTTGTATACCGTAATATGTGCAGGCACTGTATCTTTCAGCGATTCAATCACTTTCACGGCAAGCACGCTGTACTTCAGGGCGTTACCGAAGTCGTTCCGACGATTGTATCCCAGTCCTAACAAGGAATAGATATCTGCACCGGGTTCCACTTTAATTTCGTCATAGATGGCGACAGATTGTGTAAGTGCTTCTGTCAAAGATTTGTAGTCATCAATTACATTATACTGATCGCCCAGCACATAAAGGGTATGGGCCTGCCTTTCTTTCAGGCCGGCTTCTCCATACAATCTGGCCGCCTCTTTGTAATATTTGATCCTGGTATTGATCCCGTCGGTAGTACCGATGTCATAACAGCCGGCCAGTTCAGTGTAGGTATCTGCGAGGTAATCTTTCCTTTCATATTTTTCAAAGATGTCCTTTGCTTTCAGTGCGTACTCTATCCCTTTTGCGGGAATATTCCGTTCACGGAAGATCTGGACATAGAGTAAATAGCTACGACCTTCCCATATTTTTTCATCAGCTTTGACAGATGATCTCAGTACTTTTTCTGCGTACAGCGCAGCACTGTCCATATCAGTATGGGCTGTACCCGGCCTCATAACGTACACGTACCCTGCATCGAGCAATAGGTGCATTTCCGCAGTATCGGGACGTTCCTTTTTCATCAGTTGTTGTAAGACCTCATGTGAAGGCAACTGTTTTTGTGCCAGGCATTCGAATAAACACCCGATCATACAACAGCAGAACAACAATAACCTGTTCATAGCTAGTTATTTTATATACATTTTTCTATTTCTGCTGGCTCATGCAGTTTACGTTAAGGCCCCCCTCGACATATTAAAATTAAAGACGGCTGGTGGTATGGTGCTCTTAAGATTGGTTTAACCCTCTGAAAGACAGGGGAAAAGTACAATATTTTTCATGATCAATGCTATCTTTGTTTTCCTTTGCGTAGTAGTATTTATCGAAAATGTTGTTTAAATGACACCTTTAATAAAACACGGGCGTCAAACTACTTAACTAAAATCATAGATTTATTATATTTTCGATCATGACAATTTTGTTGAAGGGACTGATTTTAATTACAATATCCCGGAGATGACAAGGCGTCAAAAGCATAGGTAGGCGAGTGGTTGCAAACACACCTGTTCACAGTTTTTAGTATCTTAAGAAAAAAATATGAAAGCATTGATCATAGGGGCCACGGGAGCTACCGGAAAAGACCTTGTCAATGTCCTGCTTCAGGACCCTGCGTATACAGAAGTTGTAATATTTGTGCGTCGCGAAAGCGGCATGACCCATCCTAAATTATCCGAAGTACTGACTGATTTTGACAAACTGGAAGAGGTCGCGATGGACATCAAAGGAGACGTATTGTTCTCCTGCCTTGGAACTACGCTGAAAACAGCTGGTTCAAAAGATAAACAGTTGCATATAGACTATGAGATCCCTTTGAAATTTGCGGAGATAGCGAGAAGGAACGGCGTGTCCAGGATCGTTCTGCTGTCTGCATTTGGTGCTTCTCCGAGAAGTAAGACATTTTACTCCTGGATGAAAGGTAAACTGGAAGAGGGTATTGACAGCCTTGCATTCGATCAGTACATCATCTTCAGGCCCGGGCTGTTGTTACGAAAGGACACGGATAGAGCAGGAGAGCGTATAATTGGCAGGGTGTTAAACTTTCTGAATAGCATTGGACTACTGAAGAAGTTCAAGCCCTTGCCCACGTTCATACTGGCAGAGAAACTGGCGAAGGCGCCTAAGATCCTTGCAGCCGGAAAACATGTTATAGCGTTGGATAAGGTCTTCGGATTTTAGTAGTGGGCGTTAATTGGGCGAGGCGTACTAAACGCCGCAAAGCCGCGCAAATCATACGATTTATGCGGCCTGAACTTAAAGAAAGTCCTGGTTGCGGTATATCATCCGGCGAAACGATCTTTTAACCTCGTTTTTTATACACCCTGATTGCAATGCCATAAGTGAGAAGTATAATTCCGACACACCATGCGAGTGCTACCCATATTTCAAATGAAGGTCCCTGTAGGACTTTTTGTAGTCCTTTAACCTGAATTATGTTGTTTTGCATATACTTATTTTATAGAGCTGTAACCTTTGACAGATCGGCTCCGATACCCTTGAGTGCAGCATAGGTTAACTTATCCATCGTTGCACCGTCAAAGCAGATGGTACTGATGGCCCGGTAATATTTGTTAGTCAAAGCATAGGTGGAACGGAAAGATACATTGTTGAGGGTCGCGTTCTTAAATGTAACATCGTTCAGGGCCGCGTTGTGAAATTTGACACCAATAAAGGTCTGACCGTCAAAGCATACCCCCCGGAGATCGGAGTACTCAAAGTCCACGCCGCTAAAGGCACAGTTTTCAAAGATGGTTTTTGTAAGATCGTCTTTGGTCAGCTTTACGTCGATCAGTTTTGCGCCGGTGAATCTGGCACGGGTCAGCTCCAACTTACTGAATTCAGTGCGAACGAGGATAGTATTATTAAAGCTGGCGTCTGTAAGGTTAGTAGCGGACAGTGTACAATCGGTCAGATTCGCTCCATCGAAATTGGCTTCGGCTACATCGCTGCCCATAAACGAGCTGCCTGTCAGGTCTGCGCCGGCAAAGTCTGCGCCTCGCAATGAGCTTCCGTTAAATTTCCTTTTATGTGCAGTAACGCCGGCGAAGTCACTTTTTGTGAGGTCGCTACCGCTGAAGTTCATCAGCAATTGTTGCTCAGACAATTGGGAGAGTGGGGCGGTTTCCTGTTCCGTTTGTTCAATGTCATCAATAATATCAGGCATTTCACCAGCGGTGGATTGGAAGCTTTCAGAAAAGTAGTTAAGGTCAACTCCTAATATTTCTGCAAGCCGGTTAAAAGTTATGAGATCAGGTATTGATTCTCCGCGTTCCCATTTTCCAACTGCCTGTGGGCTGATAAATAGTAATTGAGCAATTTGCGCCTGAGACATATTTACTTTTTTTCTTGCGTGGGTAATTTTGCTACCGATAATTTTAGTATCCATAATGCGTCGTTTAGTTTTATTTTTTTGACACCACGAAGATATTCCTGTCTTTCGCTATAATCAGCAAAAAGGGCAAACCTGTTAGTTGTAAGTACACTACTTGTGGTTGCTTTTTAACAATCTGCAGTTGTATTTATTGAAAATCAATGCTATTGCCTGGAGCTAAAAACGGACTTTGGCTATTATGAGCGTGTGGTTATGGGGGTAGGAAGGAAGGGAAAAGTGGTTTTTGGGTATCGTACGATAGAAAAACTGAAACATGCGGGCACTTATCGTTGGGTATAATGTTGTCCTGTCTGACAGATTTGGCCTTATAACGTAGTGTTACATATATAATTTAAACAGGTTATATTTGTGGCCCCATTAAATTGGAACATGAAACAGATTATTACGGTCCTTTTTTTGACCCTTTGCATTGTTACAAACAGCTTCGCCCAGGATGAGGAATTGCAGAAAAAGAACCTTCCTGATACCATTTTGTCGCCTATACGTGTTCTGGAGATGCCGGAGCCGTTTGACGGACAGAAGGCGTTACAGAAATTATTCCCGGGTAAATACTATAACCTGTCATCCGGCGACTATAATAATGAGTTGATCAGCTGGGAGTGTAAATCATGTGAGACGCAGTACCTGCTGGACGTGAATGAAGCAGATCGCTATGACTTCCCTTATAAGGAGGGTGTTGCTACCCGTTTATTGAAGGTGATCAGTTATACAGATTCGTCCGGCACTAAGTATAAGATGCTGACGTTTAATCATTCCTGGTATGACGCGGACGGTGCGCAGACCTCCCGTTTTACAGGCGGCACATTAGGGCTGGCGAAATTTGTACTAATAGGCGGCAAATGGGTGATGAAGTTCTATCAGCCTGCCATTGGCGCTTATGGGGCATTTTCGCGTTGTCCTGAACCCGAGCCGATGCTGATAGGGCATGATCAATATGCTTTTATGCTGAAGATGCAGAACGGTGGTGGCGGCGGACCTTTCTCTACGCATCTTTTCCTGATTGCAGGAACGGGCGGGGAGTACAAGGAAGTATTTGCAGCATATGACGTCGGACGTACGGAGGGACCCTGGGAAGAGCCTAATGCTACCTGGGACGTTAAATACAGTATACCCGAAAGCGGCAAGCGTTTCTTCCGCGATATTATAGTGACGATGAAAGGTGAATACCTGGCGAACGATATTGAGAGCTTGCCGGAAGAAGTGCAGGCGCCCGCTAAAGCCACGGGCAAAAAGAAAGGACATTTCACGGTGACGAGGCGTTATGTTTTCAAATGGGGTAAGGGCTATCAGGTTGTTCCTGGTTCAAAAGCAATACTTGACTGACGGATGCCTATAAGTGTTAACCCAATATAGATGAATACTGGAATAAGCGTCGATGATACCGAAGGACAAGGGATTATTTCCGTCCGGGTAAATGATGTAGCACAAAACAGGTACCCAATGGAAAAAGGGATAGATTATACTTGTGATAATCTATCCCTTTTTTTGCATGCCTGTGCGGACATGTTAATTATATCATATTTTTGTATTGATGTCCAGTTACTTATACCAGGAGAAGGAATTACTGCTGCAGGTAGCCGCCGGCGATGAACTGGCTTTTGGCCGGCTCATGGAACAATATCACCCGGCTGCATACGGCACTGTGATGCGGTTGCTGCAGGACCCGTGGCTGGCGGAAGATGTTGTACAGGAGGTCTTCCTTAAAGTATGGTTATCCCGCAGTAGTCTTACGGACATTGACAGTTTCCGTTCCTGGCTGATCTCCATTACGACCAATAAAGTATACGATCTGATCCGGAAGCATAACAGGGAAAGTGTGCAACGCCAGCAATGGCAAAAGGAGCTGCACCTGCCTGATAATACCGGCATGAGGGAAGCGACCGATTATGAAGAGTTGTTAGAACAAGCTTTGGTAAGGCTTAGTCCCCGGCAGCAGACTGTTTTCACGCATCTTAAAAAGGAGGGCTATAGCAGGGAGGAAACGGCCAGGCTGATGAACATATCGCCGGAAACGGTAAAGAGCCACCTTGAACAGGCAATGCGGCATATCCGGGCTTACTGTATGAGCCGTCTTGACACCTTCTCTTTTTTAGTTATTTCTTCGTTACTGAAAGATTTTTTTTAGTACCCTCCCCCAAACAGGATTTATATTTCGTCTTATATACAAAGAAACATTTTACAACAACGTAAGGCATGCCATCGATAAAAGAACTTTATGAAGCATGGAAAGAAGGATCCATCAGCGCTGCTGATCATAAAGCGCTCCTGGAACTGCTATCGCTTCCTGAAAATGAGGCTGAAAGCAGGCGCATAGTCCGGGAGATGATCGAAGAAGCACAGTTTGCCGGGGGAACGGCGCGTCTTTCCCCGGACAGGCTGGAAGTGTTACGTAGCAGCATCGTTAGTGCGGATAGGGAAATGGAGGAGCCAGGTATTAAGACACAGTCCACACCAATACGTCCTTTATACAGATGGCGCCGGGTTGCAGTAGCTGCAGCGGTTGTGATACTGGTGGCAGCGGGAGCTTATTACCTGCTGCAGCGTAAACCGGCAAAACAGATGGCTGCGGCAACATTGAAAGGTAAAGATATTTCACCGGGCAGCAATAAAGCTACGTTGAAACTGGCGGACGGGTCTACCGTAACGCTGGATAGCATGGGCAAGCAGGTACTCTACCAGGGAGGCACAACGGTACAACAAAGCGGCGGACAAATTGTATATGTTGTAAAGAACAACAATGAGCCGCTCAGGTACAATACCCTGACTACGCCACGGGGCGGCCAGTTTAAAGTAAAATTACCTGATGGAACGGACGTATGGTTAAATGCGGCATCTTCGCTGCGATATCCGACAGTTTTTTCCGGAGGGGAACGCAGGGTAGAAGTAACAGGAGAAGCTTACTTTGAAGTAGCTGTATTACCGGAAAGACCATTTCGTGTAAGTGTGAACGGACAAACAGAGATCGAGGTGTTAGGTACACATTTTAACGTGAATGCGTATCTCAATGAAAAGAGCTTGCAGACGACCTTACTGGAAGGTTCAGTACGGGTGAAACAGGGCAATGAAAAGATCGTTCTGCAGCCCGGACAACAGGCCAGGGTACAGCAACAAAGCGATAATATAACACAACAACTTACACTTGTTAAAGATCCCGATATAGAGAAAGTAATGGCATGGCGGAATGGCGTATTCAATTTTGATGGCGCTACGCTGGAGGAAGTTATGAAACAGCTTGAACGATGGTACGACATAGACGTTGTATATGAAAAAGACATTCCGGATATCCGCTTCGGAGGCGAACTAAATAAGAATATCAACCTGCAGGACCTGTTGGTCATACTAGAAAAAACAGAAGTACACTTTAGATTGGAGGGCGGACGAAAACTGATCGTTACGAAATAAAAGAGTAAATACACCAGTCCTATTTAATGCAATAAAGACTAATGGTCAGTACCATGTATATGGGCCATGGGGAGATGTATTGCCCATAAGGAGACTGGAATCTAGCTACGTATAAAACAGAGCCAACCATTAAAAAAAGAACCGGGGGTGTTTGCACCACCTCCGGTCCTAACGCCTGGTTGAGTTTTCCTGAACACTATTGGAACAATGTTAATTCTTAATCAACCAAACAACGCAATTTATGCAAAAAAATGCTATTGGTCGCGGGATCCCTATGCCAGGCCATTCCATGATTGTGTCATGTGACGAAGTGCCGGGTTTATGGCTGCAGTTCCCGTTGCCTCTAACCAAAATCATGTTAGTCATGAAACTGACCATTATTCTGCTAACTGCCTTTCTGCTACAGGTCCGTGCTGCCAGCACTGCTCAGTCTATTACGCTGACGATGAAAGATGCGCCGCTTAAAAAGGTGTTTGCTGCTATTAAAAAACAATCCGGTTATGTCGTGTTCTATAACCAGGATATTCTCACAGATACAAAACCTGTATCTGTCACTGCCTATAATACTCCGCTGAAAGAGTTGCTGGAAACGATCTTAAAAGATCAGCCGATCACTTTCCTGATCACGGAGAAAACGATCATTCTTTCGAGGAAGGTAACCCAGCCTCCGGCACACATCTCACCTTCATTGGATGTGACGCCGGTAGAGGCGACCCGTATGCTTGTAAGGGGAAGTGTTACTGATTCGGCAGGGGTGCCACTTGTAGGTGCATCTGTCAAAATAAAGGGCACTTTCATCGGCACCACTACTAATGGCGCCGGTCACTTTCAGATCAATGCAAAACCAGACGATATACTTGTTGTTTCCTATATGGGTTATGAAACAAGGGAGGTAAAGACCGGCAATTATGTAATAATGGCGCTGCGACAGTCACATTCCCGCCTGGATGAAGTGCAGATATTGGCATATGGTACTACTACCCGGCGTCTCAGTACCGGTACTATCACAACTATCAAGGCAGAGGAGATTGCCAGAACTCCTGTGGTAAATGTGCTGGAAGCGTTAAAAGGACGTGTACCGGGTATGTTTATTGAACAGCGTACCGGTCAGCCGGGAACTCCCATTGATGTCACCATCCGTGGTAAAAGTACCGTTCTTAGTAGCACACAGCCATTGTACATTGTCGACGGCGTACCTTATCCATCGGGAGGACTCCCCTTCATTTATGGAAGTAATATTCCCCTTATACAAAAGGGAGGAAGCGCGCTCGATTATCTGAATCCTGCCATGATAGAAAGCATAGATGTGTTGACAGATGCGGATGCAACAGCGATATATGGTTCGAGAGGCGGATATGGCGTCGTACTTATCACCACCAAAAAAGGAAAGGGTGGTAAGCCGCAGCTGAACATCAATGCACAAACAGGGGTTACGATGAGAGGGCAATCGCCTAATCTGCTCAATCTTGATCAATACCTGATGTTACGCCGGGAAGCATTTAAAAATGACAACGCCACACCTGGCCCTGGCGATTTTGACCTGAACGGAACCTGGCCAATTGACAGGAATACAAACTGGCAGGACCTTGTAGCAGGGGCATCAGGTCAAACCAGCCTGGTGAATGTTTCATATGGAGGTGGGCAAGGCAAGATCAATTACCTGATAGGAGGTAATTACAACCTGCAGGAAAGCATTCAAAGAAATACCGGCACATACAAGTCAGGCGGACTCAATTTTAATCTGAATACCACCTCCCCGGGAGGAAAACTATATCTGTCCTTATCCGGTGCCTATACATCCACCATGAATGATATGCTGCCGGTAGACTATTCCAATGCTATTTTAATGGCTCCTAATGCGCCACCCATATTTTTGCCGGATGGTAATCTTAACTGGGAGCCCGGGGCTAGTGCTGATCGATTCGTCGATTTCAAGTCGATCACGAAGAACCAAACCAATAATCTGCTTTCTACTACTGAGTTTAAATATATGCCTATCAAGGGCCTTACAATACGGGCGGTTATTGGATTTAATATGCTGACTGGCCGGCAGAACCTTGCTTATCCTTCGGCTTACTTTAATCCGGCCACGAACTATATAACACAGGCTAGTCTTAATCTTTATACAGTGCGTACCTGGAACCTGGACCCAAACGTCAGTTATCAGTTCGGACTGGGGCATAAGGGACGCGTTACGGCTACGGTAGGTACCACGCTGGTAGATAAATTGTCTTATAATCAAAGTACCCGTGGATCTGATTTTCTAAGTGATGATCTACTGTACAATCCCACATTTGCTGCAGCTGGTACCATCATTACTTCTTATAATCAAACACCGGGCAGGAGCCTGTCCTACTTCAGTATACTGAACTATAACTGGGCTGATAAATATCTGCTTAATCTTAACGGTCGTTACGACGGTTCAACTAAGTTCGGTCCCGATCGCAGGTTTGGCAAATTCGGTTCTATTGGCGCCGCCTGGATCGTCAGCAGTGAAAATTGGTTTAAAGGGTTGTTACCTGTCATAAACTTTGCCAAGGTAAGAGGTAGCATTGGCCGTACAGGCGGTGATGCCATTCCGGAGTATAGTTACCTGAATACTTATACCAATGGGACTGCCTACCAGGGTAATGTCTCATTGCTGCCAACTAAACTGTCTAATGCTGATCTGCATTGGGAAAGGATATTAAAGAAAGAACTGGCTTTAAGCCTTGAATTTCTCAATGGACGTATAGGGTTAGATGTTTCATATTATAAAAACCGTAGTGAAAACCAGCTGGTTGGATTGCCTTTGTCTTCCACTACCGGATTTAGCCAGTTACCTATTAATTCAGGAGCGGTCATTGTAAATCGAGGTTATGACCTGACATTGAACACCACCAACATCCGGTCTAAGAATTTCAATTGGAAAACCACCTTCGTTATCTCTATCAACAAAAATATTCTGGAGTCTTATCCATCAAACCAGACGCTTACTAATATCAACTTAGTCGTTGGTAAATCTGTCCAGACGGTAAAGGCATATGAATATGCAGGCGTTGATCCTGAAACCGGTTATTACACCTTTTACAAAGATGGTGTAAAAGGACAATGGAATTTTCTTAGCGGGACGCCTCTTAATGAACCGAAAGATATGACAGCAGTCATAGATCTGGCGCCCAAATATTTTGGCAGCTTGATGAATACAATTTCCTACAAAGGACTTTCTCTGAATTTCCTCATCACGTTTGTTGACAGGATAGGACGTAATGAGCAGGGATCACAGATAACATCTGCAGGCATGTTCAATGTGAACGCGGCAGACTATTCGCTTCGACGCTGGCAAAAACCAGGCGACCAAACCGATGTACAACGGGTGACGCAGAGTTTTATTGGCTTGCTGCAATCACTTAATTATGTCAAAAGTACCGGTGCGTACAGTAGCGCGCGGTTTGCACGACTGAGTAGTTTAAACATCAATTACAATTTGCCATCCTCGCTGCTGAAAAAGTATGTAAGCAACGTGAGTATCTATGTGTCAGGCACGAACCTGTTGACTATCTCCAAATATAAAGGCCTTGATCCCGATAATCTGGGCGCGGGCATGGCGCCCCTGAAAAAATTCACAGCAGGACTTAATATCTCACTGTAAAATCAATGATCATGAAACGTATGCATCATCATAGTATTTATCATAAATGCGTCCTATATCTGGTCTTCCTGGGCATATGGTCAGGCGGCTGTAAAAAATATCTTGAAATACCGCTGCCATTGGATGTTATTGCAGACGAGGCAGCCTTTACCACCGACAAGTCATGTGCCGCTGTGATAAATCATGTATATGCCTCCATGTCAGGAGGTTCATTCTCTATCAATTATCTGGTTGACGGGCAGGGTGTGGGCTATTATACCGGGTTATATAGCGATGAGTTACAGAGCATAGGAACACCAACGTCGACCGAAAGGATCTTTTATCAGAATGCAGTGCAGGCTACTAATACCGGGGGTACCTGGACCTACCTTTATAAGCTCATATACAGCACCAATGTGGCTATTGAAGGAGTAAGCAAAGCTTCTGAAGTGAATGTACATTATAAAGATCAGTGGCTGGGAGAAGCCTATTTTATGCGCGCACTGTTACATTTTTACCTGGCCAATCTGTATGGCGACTGTTTGCTGGCTACAACTTCCGACTATAGGGTAAACAACACCTTACCCAGGGCAAAGGTACAGGACGTGAATACACAGATCATCAAAGACCTGATAGAGGCACAAAGCCTTTTAAGTGATGATTACAGAGGAGGTAACGGCGCTTCTACAGTTGACAGGGGAAGGCCTAATAAAGGAGCGGCAACTGCGCTACTGGCACGTATGTACCTCTATACCGGTGAGTGGGCAAAAGCTGAAGCTGAGGCCACATCGGTAATAAACAATGGCAATTACGAACTCCTGACACCTGAACAGGTATTCCTGAAGGAAAGTAAAGAAACTATCTATGCACTGGCGCCTACGGGGTCCCTCTTTGTAAGAGATTATACCGTTTACAATAACGGTATGGCGCCTACCGTTCCGGGCTTTCCTGCAAATAGCGTACAGGTAGCAATGAGCAATGACCTGATCAGCACTTTTGAAACTGACGATAAGCGTCTGACCACATGGACGCGGTTAAGCACCTCTATGGCCGATACAACCATTGGCTATCGCTTTCCTGATAAGTATAAAACAAACGCAAGTGGTGCAGAATACATTGTTGTATTGAGGCTCGCAGAACAGTACCTGATACGTGCGGAAGCCCGTGTTCAGCAGAGCAGGACCGTCGGGGCAAACAGCGCACAAGCGGATCTAGACAGAATAAGGACACGCGCAGGATTGCCAGGTACGACGGCGGGCAACAGCAGCGATATGATCAACGCTATTTTGAAAGAACGCCGTACTGAATTATTTACAGAACAAGGGCATCGCCTGTTCGATCTGCGAAGAACAAACCGGCTTAATACACTTATGACAACACTGACACCACAAAAAGGAGGCGGTGCATGGCAATCTTATATGCAGTGGTGGCCGATACCGGTGGACGATATTTTTGCCAATCCTAACCTGATACAAACCGCAGGATACCAATAACAATAAAAACCAATCAACATAGACATGATGAAAATACGTATTTTTCATATTAGCCTGCTCATTGCTTGCTTATATGTACTACAACCTGTTACAGCGCAAACATCCAAAAAGGAATTTGTGATTGAAGGAATGTTCAGGAATTTTGCGGTGATGCCACCGAAGGTCTATCTCTATATTGAGAAGAAGGTAGGTGATAATGGCCGGGAGTTCTCTTTAAGCGACAGTACTATGGTAAAGAATGGTAAGTTCCGCTTTTCAGGAGATGTTACCGAATTGACGGCCATGCAGCTTGCGGGTGTTGTACCTGAAACGGACGGACGCCCGGCGATGATCCCTATTGACCGCGCAAGTGTGCATGTAACCGGAGGTGCAATACATGTACTACTGGACAAACAATTTAAAAACAACACTGTTTCAGGGAATGGGGTGCAGGCTGAACTGGACTATCGCGAGGCTATAAAAGGCGCGATGCCATTTATTGACAGCCTGCGTACGATCGCAACATCAGAAGAAGCAAAAACTAATCCCGCTGTTCAGATCGTGGTCAGGCAAATGATGAATGAAGCATTTGGTTTAATGAACAAATGTTTCTCCGACTTCGTGAAAGCACATCCTGCTTCACAGATCTCACCGACATTAATGTTAATGCTGATCGGCTCTGGCTCATCGGCTTCGGCAGATGACAGTTTGCTGAATATATTACCACCGGCTGGGAGGTCATATGTTCTGGAGAACGCAGGTGGGGCGCTTGAAAAAAAGAGAGCCGCGCAGCTAAAGAAGCTAAAGGACGAAGCTTTGACCACTACCGGCACTCCTGCCAGCGACTTTACAGAGAAGGATGTGAATGGCCGTAATGTAAGTCTCTCTTCCTATCGTGGGAAATATGTATTGATAGATTTCTGGGCCAGTTGGTGCGCACCCTGCCGTGCAGAGAATCCGAATGTATTAAGCGCCTATCAGCGTTTTAAAGACAAGGGCTTTGATATATTGGGCGTGTCGTTGGATGCGGCGAATCAGGAAGCGGCATGGAAACAGGCTATCGAAAAGGACGGACTGCCCTGGGTGCAGGTGTCAGAACTGAATGGCTTTGAAAGTGAATCTGCCAAACTATACGGCGTCACGGCTATTCCGCAAAACTTTCTGATAGATCCTAATGGGGTTATCATAGCGAAAAACCTGCGTGGTGAGGCCTTACATCAGAAATTAGCAGAAGTACTAAAGTAAATCATCAGCAACAATGAAGAAATTGTTTTGGCTATTGCTTTATGCAATGCCCGGGGTATTGCATGCCCAGGTAAAAGATAGTTTTGAGATCAGAGGCCTGCTACAGCATGTAGATGCAGCTGTCATTTACCTGTCTTCCGTCAGAGATGGAAGAATGGTTACTGACACAGCACACGTTAAAGAAGATAAAACTTACCTGTTGAAGGGGGCTACACAGGGAGGGGAAGCCAGTTTGTTACTGTATGACCACACCTCGGGGCGGTTGTCAGGCATGGCTCCCCTTTTTTTGAGTCCGGAATGTTTTGAAGTAACTCATACCGGGGCCTTTTCAAACATCACCATTACGGGTTCAGTTGCGATGCAGCAGTATAAACAGATAAACGAAATAGTGAAACGTTATAATCCGAAGATCGAACTACTGGAAGATAGAGTGAATGCTGCAAAAGGATCTGGTAAGGAGAAGGACGTCATCAGACTGCAACAACAACTTAAAGCGTTGCAGCGGGAAAAGCTTGATGTGGCGTACGGTTCTTTTATCAAATTACATCCATCTTCTCCCGTAGCTTTCTATGCGTTAAAACGGTATGCACCAGCGATTGATACCAAAGAGACTGTAAGGCTTTATGAGTCGCTTTCGCCGGAACTCAAAGCAACAGTTGAAGTACAGGCTTTCGCACACGAACTTAGCATAAAGGAAGCCTTTGACAGCAAAACAGTAGTTGGAAAAGAAGCGCCGGATTTTTCGCTTCCTGATACTTCGGGCAGACCGGTAAAGCTATCTTCCTTCCGGGGTAAATACGTGCTGCTGGACTTCTGGGCCAGCTGGTGTGCGCCATGCAGAGCTGACAACCCCAATATTGTAAAAGCCTACAAGCAATATCATGATAAAGGGTTTGAGATACTCAGCGTATCGCTGGACAAAGAAGACGCCCGCAAACAGTGGCTGAAAGCAATATACAAGGATGAACTTACATGGACACATGTATCTGATCTGAAATATTGGAACAGCATCGTTGTGCCGCTTTATGGCATACGTGGTATACCACAGAACTTCCTCATTGATCCGGAAGGAAGGATCATTGCCAGAAGTTTACGTGGTGAAGACCTGGATAGACAATTAAAACAGATTTATAATCATTAGTGTAGCTGTTAAACTGTTATGTACATTAAATATTTTACAATGATGGCTGTGGTCCTGCTGTGTATACAGCAGGACGTCATGGCCCAGTCAATTCCGCTGGACCCTGCGGTGCATACTGGTAGGCTGGCAAATGGTTTCACCTATTACATCAGGCACAATGAAACGCCTTCCGGCCGCGCACAATTCTATCTGGTGAACAAGGTGGGGTCTGTACTGGAAGATGAAGATCAACGCGGACTGGCACATTTCCTGGAACATATGAACTTCAACGGCACCAAACATTTTCCGAAGAACAAACTGGTGAGCCGGTTGCAGAAAGCGGGAATACAGTTTGGCGCCGAATTGAACGCTTATACTACTTTCGATGAAACAGTTTACCAGTTGCCCATCTCCACAGAAGATCCCGGCATGGTGGAACTGGCAATGCAGATCATGCGCGATTGGGCGCAGGAGGCTACGCTTGACCCGGTGGAAATTGAAAAGGAACGTGGCATTGTACTGGAAGAAGAACGCCTGGGTAAAAGCGCGAACGAGCGGATGGCGCGGCAGTATTACCCGATGCTGCTAAATAATTCGCGTTATGCAATGCGTTTGCCTATAGGCCTTGATAGTATTCTGCTGCACTTTAAAAGACCTGTGATCAAACGGTTCCTGGATGATTGGTATCGTCCTGACCTGCAGGCGCTGATTGTTGTAGGCGATGTGGACGTAGCGGGGATCGAAAGGATGATCAGAACCAGTTTCAGTACACTAAGAAAGCCGGCTCACGTACGGCAGCGGCCACAGTATGACATTCCGCTTACCGGTAAGAATCAGTTCCTGGTAGTGACCGATAAGGAAGCTACTTCTACGCAACTGCAGGTATTCATCAAACATAAAACAACACCGCTACGGACGGAATCAGATTATGTTTCATTCCTGCAACGTACACTTTTTAACCAGTTGCTGAATACACGGCGTTTTACGGAAAGCAGCCGTGAACGCAATCCTGCTTATGTGAGTGCTGGTATGGGCATACAACCTGTAATGGGAGACCTTGATGCTTTCCAGTTTAATGTAACGGCCAAAGACGGCCAGCTGGCAACTGCTTTCCGTCAAACCTGGTCGATCGTAGAAAGAGTAAGGCGATATGGTTTTACTGCAACGGAGCTGGCCACAGTCAAACAGCAATACATCCGTAATATGGAGGCTGCTCTTAACGAAACGGACAAAACACCTTCCGTGAACTACGTGAAGGAATATCAGCGCCATTTCCTGACCGGAGAAGCGATACCTGGCGTTCGCTGGGAACATGATTTTGCTAAAGCGAAAATAGCCGGTATTACACTGGCGGACATTCAGGCAATTGCCAATACTTATCTGAAAGATACTGATAGGGACATACTTATCCTTGCACCAGACAAAGACCGTGGTAGTCTGCCGGACATAGATACCGTTTCAGCATGGCTGACAACGATCGGTGGTGTTAAGCTGGATATTTATAAAGAAGATACGGCCCGACATTCATTGATGACTGCCATACCCCAGAAAGGCGCCATCAGTGCTACAAAAAGTTATCCGGCAATAGCGGTCCAGGAATTGACCCTGAATAATGGATTAAAAATAGTGCTTAAACCTACAAATTTTAAAAATGATGAGATCAGGTTCAGGGCCTTTGCACCAGGTGGTACATCTGTATATGACGATAGCCTGTATGATGCTGCGGCAAGTGCCGACCAGCTTATTGGTAGTATGGGAATAGGGGAGCTGAACCCTATCCAACTGACCACCGCCTTAAACGGAAAGATTGCGGAAGTGATGCCTTATATTGCTATGCGCTCACAGGGTATACAAGGCATTTGTTCAGTACGCGACCTGGAAACCGCCTTACAGCTGATATATCTGCGGTTTACGCAACCACGGAAAGATACCGTGTTATACAACAATATTATCAGCAGGTCCCGTTCAACATTGCCGGGTCGTTATGCCGATCCAAACAATGTATTTAATGATACGATGTCATATGCGATGGGTAATTATAATTACCGGAATGCGCCGCCAAGTCTTGCAAAGCTGGACAAGATCACCCTGCAACGGTCATATGACATCTATAAAGACCGCTTTGCAGACGCCTCCGCCTTCACATTTGTTTTTACCGGCAGTTTTAATACCGACAGTATTAAGCCTTTACTTGAGCAATATCTGGGAGCATTACCCGCTAAGAACAGAACGGAGACTGCTGTAGACCGGGGGATCCATATACCCGCAGGAAACCTGGAGAAAACAGTAAAAGCCGGTACGGAGCAGAAGGCTTTGGTGAGAATAATCATCAGTGGTGATTATACTTATAGTATGGTGAACAACCAGGTGTTGAATGCCCTGGGACAGATCCTTCAGATCCGGCTTTTGCAAAGTCTCCGGGAGATAGCAGGCGAGGTATATAGTCCTTCTGTGCAATTTTCTTTTAATAAGTACCCTAAGAACCGTTACGCTTTTATCGTTGCATTTGGCTGCGCACCAGCTAATGTGTCACATCTGAAGGGATTGGTGCTGAAGGAAATGGCGTCGTTGCGTAAAGACGGCGCTCAGATCGGGGAGATTGAAAAAGTAAAGGCATCTATTCGCCGGAATACCGAACTGGCACTTAAAGACAACAGTTTCTGGCTCAGTTACCTGAGTGGCCAGTTAGAGAACAACGAAGACCTGCTTGAGGTACAGCATTCATCACAAAAGCTGGATGCAATTACAGTACCGGCGCTGCAACAGGCTGCCCGACTTTATCTGACAGAACAGAACATACTGCAGTTTACGCTTCTGCCCGCCGGCCTGCCATAACGCCGGAGTTATACGACCATACCACTAGGAAAACCTGCCAGCCCAATGTCTATTGAGCTGGCTTTTTTGTGTTGTTTTAAATAAGTCTTCCGGGTACCTCTGGTTTTAATTAGAAAACAGTTTCAGGACTATACCGCAATCCCTACATTTCCAATGAAGAATAGCATATTGTTGTTAATCAGCCGATTATGAATTTGTTCCTCATTTCTCCACGACATTTTTCTCATTTTTAGCTACAAAAATTACAGCCGTAAAGGCATATTGAACGGTACTTTATAGGGCCAATATAAATTCCGTCATGAAGAGAACAACACGTTTTTTTAAAACGCTGCCAGGGCTGTATGCCCCTGGTGCATCATTTCTCACCCGGCCCACACCACCTACGGCCACAATATCACAGAACTCCGGGAACACTGAGGGGAATTCCACCACCGAGCCTCAGACACTCATTTCTGCATCCTGGTTTGCCTTTACCCGCTTAAAACCAATAATCTAATGAACAGAATTCCAACAATCGCACGTTTGCTGCTGATCAAATTGCTTTTATTTTCCGCGTTACTGGCCAATGCCCAGCAACGAACTATCAGGGGGACAGTTACTGCAGCAGGCAAGGGGACCGCGCTGGCCAATGTAACAGTATTGTTAAAAGGGGGCAATACCAGGACCGCCACTGATGCAAATGGTAACTTTTCTATCCAGGTGCCCGATAATAGGGCCGTATTGTTGTTCTACATGGTAGATTATACGACCAGGGAAATCCCTGTATCGGATAAAAGCATCCTGGATGTCGCCCTGGAGTTAAAGAACGAGAACCTGGGCGAGGTCGTAGTAGTTGGATACGGAACGGTAAAAAAGTCGGACGTTACTGGCGCCGTCGTATCACTAAAATCAAAGGACCTTACGCCCGGTGCGAATATTAACGTCGAGCAGACATTGCAGGGACGCGCCTCTGGTGTGCAGGTATACCAGAAAAGCGGGGAGCCGGGCAGCGCTATGAGCGTAAAGATCCGTGGAGCAAGCTCCATTACGGCGGGGAATGACCCTTTGTATGTCATAGACGGGATGCCTGTCAATAATCTTTCTCCGGTAACGGGCAGCGGCGCCGGCTTTGTAGCCACACCCAATCCCCGTAATCCACTGAATAGTCTGAACCCTGCAGACATTGAGTCCATCGAGATCTTAAAGGACGCTTCCGCCACAGCTATTTACGGTTCTCGTGGTTCCAACGGTGTGGTAATGATCACTACCAAAAAAGGAAAGAGCGGGAAGTTAAGCGTTAACTACAGCACCTATTTTGGTGTACAGAAAGCTTCCAACTCGCTTGAGATGCTAACCGGCCAGCAATATAAAGATGTATTGAATGCCATTATTGACGATGGCGGTGGCGTGGCTTCTGAACGGGTGACTAATGATCCGGTCAATGTAGACTGGCAACGGGAGCTGTACCGCTCCGCCAATGTACAAAGCCATGACCTTTCTGTTTCCGGTGGAAAGGACAATACACGATTCTACGCCTCCCTGGGCTATTTTAATCAGGAAGGAGTGTTAGAGAATTCTTCCGTAAAACGATACACGGCGAGATTTAACCTCGAGAACAGCGTTGCACAGAAATATGCATTTGGTGTCAACTTTAACACCTCTTATATAAGGGACAACTTCAATTCTGTAGGGATAGGGGTGAATGAAAATGCCAGCGCCTTATATGCCGCTATCAATTACGATCCCAGCTATCCGATATATAATACTGATGGTTCTTTTAACCGCTCGCCGTTCATGACCACCATCGATCACCCGTTGATCCTGGTGAATGGTCAGTATGCCAACAGTGATGGCTTCAGGACTTTTGGTTCTATATACGGCGAGTATTTCTTCATACCGGGTCTCTCGCTCAAAGTGAGAGGATCGGGTGACGTAAACATTACCCAGCGGAATACCTGGCTGGACCCGACTACCATACTTGGTTCTCCCACCGGCGGGATTGCTTCCATTAACACCGGTAATGTGAACTATTATATGGGAGAGGCTACACTGAATTATAAGAAGGATTTTGGTAAGGACCATGTTATAAATGCGGTAGCCGGTGCGACATCTGAACATTTCGGTTCCAACTCCTTTGGTGGGAACGGCAGGGGATATGCATTACCTGATCTTACCTATGATGCGATAGGTACAGGTAACAGCTCATTGAACCAGATAGGTAGCGGTCGCGCATCTACAAAGATCATTTCCTTTCTCGGACGTGTCAACTATATTTATAAGGACCGCTATCTGCTTACTGCCAGCTTCAGGGCTGATGGATCTTCCAGATTCGGTTCCAATAATCGCTTCGGCTATTTTCCCTCTGCAGCACTTGCCTGGAAAATGCATGAAGAGTCATTCCTGAAAGAAGCCAATTTTATTGACGAACTGAAATTCAGGGTTAGCTATGGTGTAATAGGCAACCAGTCGATCGCCAACTATCTTTATATCACTACTTTCTCGGGTGGTGGAGATGCCATATTCGGTGGAAACCGTTATACCTCCCTGGCGCCTTCCCGTGTAGCTAATCCCGATCTGAAATGGGAATCAGCGAAACAGGCGGACATCGGTATTGACTTTGCTTTGTTCGACAGCCGACTCACTGGTTCTGTTGAGTATTATGAGCGGCGCACTTCAGACCTGCTGCTGGACCTTCCACAACCTTTAAGCACGGGCTTCGGCGTGAAAACACAGAATATCGGCCAGATGAAAAATACAGGTATCGACCTGCATATTGCAGGCGATATATTGCGCAGCAAAAAAGGACTTGGCTGGAATGTAGGCATGGTGCTTTCCACGGTAAAAAATAAGGTATTGAGCCTGGGACCTTTGTCGCAGATCCTTACCGGCGGTGCAGGCTTTATTGCCAATGCGAGTATCATCAAACCCGGAGTGTCCCTGGGGTCATACTATGGATATGAAGTGCTTGGCGTGTGGCAAACGCATGATGATTTCTCCAATGCACCGGAAGGTGTTAAACCAGGAGATCTGAAGTTCAGGGACCTGGATAATAATAAACAGATCAATGCGGACGACCGTGTTATTCTTGGTAAGTCGCTGCCTGATTTTACCTATGGCCTCACCAATACTTTTACGTTCAGAAACCTTTCGCTATCCGTATTCGTGGAAGGTGCAAAGGGAGGCAGTGTATTGAACAATGCAGCTATTGACAGTTACTTCCCTATCAGCTTCAGAAGGAACAAACTGGCAAAGCCTTATCTGAACCGCTGGACACCAGAGAATCCCACAAATGAATATCCCTCGTTCGTAAATCCTACATCACAGGGACAACAAACTGTGAATTCAAAAACCGTAGAAGATGCTTCTTATCTGCGTCTGCAGTCTGTAAGACTCAGCTACGATTTCAACTTGCATAATAAAGTGATAAAGGGGTTACAGGCGTATGTGACCGGGCAGAATCTATTCACCATTACCAAATACTCGGGGATTGATCCTGCAGTGAATTCCATTGGTGATGATATTCTGAAAATAGATTACAGCTCCTATCCGATGACACGCAGCTTTTTACTCGGGGTAAATGTTCAATTCTAAAAATGGTTTTATGCAAAAATTTATCATACTGTCTTTACTGATCGTTTCTATACTGACCCATACTGCGTGTGAAAAAGCGCTGGATGTCACTCCTCCGGGAGAGTTCGCGCCAGGTAATGTACTCACAACAGAGAAAGGGATCAGATCTGTATTATTTTCTTCTTATGCAGGCATACAAAATCCAACGCCCAGCCGTTATCTGATCAACAATGCGGAAGTAACGACAGATGTCGGTTATAATACGGGTGGTGCAGAAAATCTCACACTGGTGCAGCTGATCAATTTTACATGGGACGCGTCGCTGGGAACCTTGCAGGCAGACGTATGGGCGCCTACCTACCGTGCCATCCGGGATGCGAACATCGTATTGGAGAATATCAGTAATGTAAACACGTCTGACGCAAACCGCAAGGCATATGCTGCTGAAGCAAGGTTCCTGAGAGCGTATGGATATGATCTGCTCTACAGATGGTTTGGCACTGTGCCGCTGCGCACGTCCAGTACATCCGAAGCATTGCTGGCAAGAGCAACGGATGATGAGATGAAGTCTTTTATAGAAACGGAACTGACGGCGGCAATTGCAGACCTGCCCGAACCTGGCAAAGAAGAGGCGTTTGCAAGGGCCAACAAAGGCGCTGCCTGGAGCGTACTGGCAAAATTCTATCTCAATACCCGTCAATGGCAGAAAGCTGCTGATGCTTGTCAGCAGGTGATAAACTTCGGTTACTACCAACTGTTCCCCACTTATCAGGATCTGTTCCGTGTGGAAAATGAGGGTAATAAGGAAATGATCATGGTGCATCCCTGCCGCAATCAGGATGGCTTTGGAAACTGGTATTCAGCCGGTGCTTTACCTCCTGGATTCAAGACGTCTGCGCAGATCCCTGCCTATGTATGGACGGCCTCTATGGCCAATTTTGCCACACAATACAGGATGCGATCCGCGTTCACCAATACTTTCGATACCATCAACGATCAGCGGTCCATACTGTTGCTGCGTCATTATATAAATACCGCTAATAACTGGGTGAATCTGTTATCCACGCCCGATAACGTGAGAAGCCTGAAATACTGGGACAATGCCACTGTCGGTAACCATAGCGGAAATGATGTGCCTATCATCCGTTATGCTGACATATTGCTTAGCCGCGCAGAAGCATTGAATGAGGTGAACGGACCTACACAGGAAGCACTGGACCTGATCAACCAGGTAAGAAAAAGAGCTGGCATCGCTAATCTTACACTGGCAGAAGCTACGAGTAAAGAAGTAACCAGAGACCTGATCCTCCGTGAAAGAGCGTGGGAGTTTTATAGCGAAGGTCTGAGAAGGGAAGATCTGCTTCGCCATGATAAATTCATTTCACTGGCGAAAGCAAGGGGTATTACCGCTGCTGCCGATAAGCATAAATTGTTCCCGATACCTCAGACGGAAATTGATGCGAACAAGGCATGTAAGCAGAACCCGGATTATTGATCAATAGTAAGCTAAAGGAAGTATTCATAATGATTAAACGAAGTAATGCAATCACATGGCTTGTATGCCTGCTTGCGCATGTATCCTATGGACAATCGGCTAAATATAGCAATCCATCAGCACCGGTAGGTGATCCTGCTTTAACAGTACCAGCATCAGTCGTCCCTGTTATGGACCAATGGATGCGGGATACTTACGTGATGGCCGGCCCGGACGGGTACTATTATATGACGGGTACGACAGCTACACCCGGACGCACGTTTCCTGCCGGCCGCGTACATTGCTGGGATTATAATGACGGCCTGTATTTGTGGAGATCAAAAAATATGCAGCAGTGGGAACCTATGGGAAGGATCTGGAGTTTTGACAAGGATGCCGCAGCATGGCAGCAAAAGGGGAAAGCGCTGGAGCCAGGGGCAATGTCGCCAAACAAAGATCGTCTCGACTCGTTTTACCGCGCTGTTTGGGCACCGGAGTTGCATTACATCAAAAGTAAAAAGAAATGGCTGCTGATAGCCTGCCTGAATGGCGGTATGGGTTCCTTCGTGCTGGAAAGTATTTCAGGCAAACCGGAAGGACCTTACAGGAATATCAGAGGGAACAAGCACAAAGCCATTTTTCCGAATATTGATCTCAGCCTTTTTGAGGATGATAACGGAGCCGTATATCTGATCGGTCATAATCATTTTATAGCAAAAATGAAGGACGATCTCAGTGACATTGCTACGCCATTCCGTAAGCTGGAAGAAATGCCTTATCAACCGGAACCATATATAGAAGGTGTTTTCGTCGCTAAACATGATGGCCGGTATCAACTGCTGCAAACTATCTGGTCCGTTAAAAAACAGGATGGCAGTTTTTCATACCTGCGGGATGATAAGAACAGGCAGGATTCCCTGTATAGCTATGATGTAGTCGTGGCAGAAGCTGATAATATTTACGGTCCTTACGGCCCGCGTTATGCAGCTATCTTACAGGGTGGTCATAACAATATATTTAAAGACTTTGATGGGCATTGGTGGTCAACAACTTTTTTTAATCCGAGAGGGATCATGGGTACAAAGTTCGCGGTAACATGCAGACCGGGGCTTGTGCCGCTAAAATGGGTAGATGGTAAATTAAGGCCGGACACAGAACGTGCGGCGGGATTTTATAACGCTCTTAAATCAGATTGATCATGTTCAGAAAAATATTTACAGCACTTATCCTGCTGCTTCCTGCTGCTTTGTCTGCTCAGGAAATAGGCGCCAACTTTAATCATGATCCGGAGATCATTGATATGGTTTATTTGCGGAAAACTCCGGTAGAGTGGATACGTACGACTCCTTATATTTTTGAATATATTAGAGGGGAGAAGGACCCTGCTACCGAACCAGGCTTGCAGAAGCTGATCGATGCAAAGAAAGCCGGTTACAAGGTGGCCTTTGGTTTTCGCTGGGACTTCAGAAAATATAAACTGCCAATACCTGCACCTGGTTCTGCAGAAGAGAAAAAGTATTTTGCAACAGCCACTGCCATACTGGATCGTGTGGGCGCTTACGTAGATATCTTTAAGTTAGGCAATGAGCCTAATCTGGAAACTATGGAGCAAGACCTGCAGCTGAGCGCAGAAGGAGTAGTGCCGTTGGTCAGATTCATGGAAAGGTTATTGAATGAAGTGGTAGAACCTTATTATCAAAAGCATAAAGTAGTGACATGTCCGGATGTGTATGTCGGTTCGCTGCCCGCGCTGTTTGAGAAAGAGCAACAGCAAAAACCAGGTGTGGTGGGATTGATCCGGTTGGCGCAGGAAAACAGCCGTATCAAAGGGCTGGCTATCCATCTGCACATCAGCGACTCGCTTGAGATGGATAAAGCTTTCCTGTTTGTCCGCTCTATTATGCCAGATAAGCCCATCATAGTACCTGAGTATTCGCTGTTCCGTCTGTATAATCATCATGTGTCCGATGAACTGGGCAGCAGCGAAGCTGGTATTGCCTTTGCCCGCAAATATGATCACCCGCCGGGCATGAAGCTGTACGAGTGGTACAGCAAGGCGAATACGGAGAAAGTGAGCGCTGAAGAATGGGCGGAACTGTTTGCATCACGTGTCTGGTTCCCGCCACATTTTATGCAGACCTATTACAGGTATTTCCGGAAGTACGGCGTGGTGCTGGCCACCTACGGATATCTTAGTCAATCTGCACCGGCAAAGGTGACTCCAAGTACAGGCATATGGTTCGTCAATCCGATATTTCCGATGAAAAGCCTGCAACGTCAGGCAGACGGCTCTTATACGCCCAATCCTTTATGGTTTAATGATTTTGTAGATATTGTTAAGCATGGAACAAAAAAATAAAAGCCTGATCTTATTGCTGCTGGCTGCGCTCTTCACAGTGGCAGTACCGGATGCAACTGCCCAGTCGCAGCCTAACATCATCATTTTATATGCTGATGATCTGGGCTATGGTGATCTGGGATGTTATGGTGCATCAGCAGTGAAGACACCGAATATTGATCGTCTGGCCATTAATGGAGTGCGATTCACGGACGCCCATTGTACCGCAGCTACCTGCACGCCGTCAAGGGTTTCATTGCTCACCGGTACTTATGCCTTTCGAAAGAAGGCCGCTATTCTGCCCGGTGATGCGCCATTGCTGATACCCCCAGGTACACCTACCTTACCGCATATGCTGCAACAGGCAGGTTATGCAACTGCCGTGATAGGCAAGTGGCATTTAGGTTTAGGTAATGGTGTCATTAACTGGAATGATGCCATTGCACCTGGCCCTAATGAGCTCGGGTTTGATTACTCTTTCATTATTCCGGCCACCACTGATAGGGTGCCCACAGTGTTTGTGGAGAATGGAAGAGTGCCCAACCTGGACCCAACGGACCCTATTGCCGTGAGTTATGCAGCTAAGATCGGGAATGAACCTACCGGACTGTCAGACCCGCAGTTGCTAAAGCAGCGGGCGGACACCCAACATAGCAATACCATTGTCAATGGTATCAGCCGGATCGGCTTTATGACAGGAGGAAAGCGTGCCAGATGGATAGATGAGGACATTCCGCTGGTGTTGAATAAAAAGGCAAAGGATTTCATTACCGGACATAAAAACCAGCCATTCTTTCTTTACTATCCTTTCCCCAATATACATGTGCCACGAACTCCTAACAGGAAATTTGCAGGAACAACAGCGCTTGGCGCCCGGGGAGATGTTATTGCGGAGATGGACTGGCTGGTGGGTGAGATAACGCAGCTACTGGATTCGCTGGGAATAACAAAAAATACCCTGATCATTTTCAGTAGTGATAATGGCCCTGTATTAGATGATGGGTATGAAGACTTCGCGGTAAAGCTGAACAATGGTCATCAGCCGGCAGGGATATTCAGAGGTGGAAAATACAGCGCATTTGAGGCGGGCACCCGGATGCCTACCATTACATATTGGCCCGGCACGATACGTCCCGGCGTGTCAGCTGCTTTGTGTTCACAGGTGGACCTGATGGCTTCTCTTGCGGCATTAACAGGGCAGCAGCTGCCAGCAGGTGCGGGACCCGACAGTCAGAATGCGCTGGATGTATGGCTTGGCAGATCAATGGAGGGTAGGAAATACCTGTTCGAAGAGTCTTATACATTTGCCCTCCGGAATGCCAGATGGAAGTACATTGCTCCCCAGCATACACCCACACCTGACTGGATGAAAAACAAGAAAATTGAAAGCGGACTGGCACCGGTAGAACAACTATACGATTTGCAGCATGATCCCGGTGAAAGTCGTAACCTGGCCAGCCAGCACCCGGAAATTATAAAGACATTGAAAGCAGAACTGAAAAAATTGACATTATGAACGTGCGGACTGTATTATTATCATCATTGATCATGCTGTCTTCCTGCACAGGAAGTCGCAAGAACAACAAGACAACGGTAAGTAAGGATGACAGACCTAATATCGTATTGATACTGGCGGATGATCTGGGCTACTCGGATCTTGGCTGTTACGGAGGAGAGATACAAACGCCTAATCTCGATTATCTGGCAGCGAATGGCGTGCGGTTCAGCCGCTTCTATAACACATCGCGCTGCTGCCCTTCAAGGGCCTCGTTATTGACAGGTTTGTATAATCAACAAGCCGGCATAGGCGAAATGACCACTGCAAGAACAGAACCTGGATATCGCGGTTATATTACTGAAAATACGGTGACGCTAGCGGAAGTACTGAAGGACGCCGGCTATCACACCGGGATGTCAGGCAAGTGGCATATATCCAATACCATCGAACAGTCATCGCCTGCAGCACAGCTGAAATGGCTGAATCACCAGGCATCACATCCTTATTTCTCACCACTGGAGCAATACCCTGTAAACAGAGGGTTTGAGAAGTATTATGGTAACATTTTCGGAGTAGTGGATTATTTCGATCCTTTCAGCCTGGTGAACGGCACTACGGCGGTTGACAATGTACCAAAGGATTATTATCATACGGACGCTATAAATGATACGGCTGTTAGTTACATCAGGACGTTCAGTAAGGAGGATAAGCCTTTCTTCCTGTATGTTGCACACACTGCACCACACTGGCCGCTGCAGGCACTGCCGGAAGATATCAAAAAATATGAGCAGACCTATAAAGGAGGCTGGGATGTCATCCGCGAATCCCGTTACAAAAAAATGGTGCAACTGGGGCTGATCAATCCCACCACCACACCATTATCTCCCCGTATTAATAACCAGCTAACCTGGGATAAGAATCCGGATAAAGAATGGGACGCCAGGGCCATGGCAGTACATGCCGCCATGGTAGATCGTATGGACCAGGGTATTGGCCGACTTATTCAGGCATTACGCGAAACCGGCAAGCTTGACAACACGATCATTGTATTTCTGAGCGATAATGGCGCTAGTCCGGAAAATTGCATGCGGTACGGGCCTGGCTTCGATCGTCCGGGACAAACAAGGGATGGACGAGAGATCAGTTACCCGGTTAAAAAAGACGTGCTCCCTGGCCCTCAGACTACTTTTGCATCCATTGGTGAGCGTTGGGCAAATGTGGTGAACACCCCTTATCAGTATGCGAAAGCGCAATCCTATGAAGGAGGCGTACGCACGCCAATGATCGCCTATTGGCCGAAAGGCATTAAGGCGAAAGGTGGATTTACAGCCCAACTCGGGCATGTAATGGATTTTATGCCCACCTTCCTGGATGTAGCAAAAGCCAGTTATCCTCAAACATATAAGGGGCATAACATCACCCCATATGCAGGGATAAGCCTGCTGCCTGCATTAGAAGGTAAAAAACAACAGGAGCATGATGCATTGTATAATGAGCATTTCAACGCCCGCTATGTACGTGAGGGAGATTGGAAGCTGGTATCGTTATCAGGCGACTCCACCTGGCACCTGTACAGGATCAACCAGGATGAAACGGAGCTGAACGATCTGGCTGCCCAAAACCCTGAAGTGGTTTCCAGGATGGCTGCTCAATGGAGGCAATGGGCTAATACGCACAATGTCTTTCCTAAACCCGGTAAAAAATAATTAGCGGGACTGATCCTGATGAAAGAATCAAACTGATAAACGACAAAAAGTAAAAGTATGTTCATAAGAAACGTAATCATATTGCTGGCTTGTGGCCTGTTAACGATCAATATAGCCACGGCGCAGAACAAATGGTCTGCCGCAAAGGCAAGTGAATGGTATGCTCAGCAGGGATGGCTGAAAGGAAGTAATTTCCAGCCATCTACCGCCATTAATCAGCTGGAAATGTTCCAGCCGGAAACCTTTGATACCGCTACCATCAACCGCGAACTGGGTTGGGCGGAAAACCTGGGATTTAATGTAATGCGCGTATATCTGCATCATCTGTTATGGACAGCAGATAAGGCAGGATTCAAGAAAAGACTGGATACTTATCTGGCTATCTCTTCCAGGCACCATATCAAAACCCTGTTCGTCTTTTTTGATGATTGCTGGAATGATACCGCCTGGCTGGGAAAACAGCCGGAACCTAAAACCGGTATCCATAATTCCGGTTGGGTAAGAGATCCCGGTACCATGATATACACCCACCCGGATACAATGAAGGTGCTGGAGGCATATGTAAAAGATGTACTGACCAGTTTTAAAAATGACGATCGCATATTGTTATGGGACCTGTACAATGAACCGGGCAATAACAAACAGCACGGCAAAAGCATGCCCTTGCTGCAAAAGGTATTTCAATGGGCAGGAGAAGTAAGGCCATCGCAACCTGTAAGTGCCGGTGTATGGAATAATGGACCCGAATTTAAAGAGCTGAACAGGTTTCAGCTGGAGAACTCCGATGTGATCACTTACCATAATTATGCGTACATTGATAATCACCGGCATACCATTGATACATTGAGAAAGTATGGCAGGCCGCTGATCTGCACGGAATATATGGCCAGGAGGAATGGCAGTTTGTTCCAGCTGATCCTGCCATTGCTGAAAACTGAAAATGTAGGTGCCATCAACTGGGGATTCGTAAGCGGGAAAACCAATACCATCTATGCCTGGGATACACCAATGCCAGATGGTAAAGAACCACAGCTTTGGTTTCATGATATTTACAGAAAGGATGGTACACCGTTCAGTAAAGAAGAAGAAACCTTTATTCAGAAGCTGTGTAAATAACTAAGTGAATGTCATGTGAGGGTTTGTCCGCCGGAATTGAAGGGACACATTATTAGCCGATGAAGTACGTTCTTTTTTACTGCCTGATCTTTCTTTGCTATCAAACCAGTGGACAGCAGATACGCTTCCGGAACTACTCCGTAGCTGAAGGACTGCCCTCAAGCACCGTGCGTACTATTGCACAGGATGACCAGGGCTATCTGTGGTTTGGTACAAAGAACGGGATCAGTCGTTTTGATGGATACCAGTTCAGAAACTTTCAGTACAAAAAGGATGACTCCACTTCCCTCGGCAATAACTTTTTACATTGCATTACCCGCATAGACAGTACACATCTGTGGATAGGAACGGAAAGCGGGATATACATACTTGATCTGGAAAAAGAACAGTTTTCTCATTTTGGTCCTCCGGAAGAGAAAACTGTTTTTGATATCATGCGCGATAAGGATGGCATGATTTGGTTTACATCACGACTGAACGGTTTATACCGGTATGATCCGGTGAAAAAAACACTGCATAATTTTAAGGCAGGCAATTCACGGTTATCAAGCGATCAGGTGACAAGGATAGCACAGGATGATGATGGCAATATTTGGATCGGCACCTATGGAAATGGTATAGACATTTACAATCCGGCTACAGGATCATTCACCAACATGCGTGCGGGCGCCAGCGGACTGAGTAATGATTTTATCAATACGCTATACAAAGGACGCGATGGTATCATGTGGGTAGGTACGATGAATGGTGGGCTTTGTAAATGGCAGCCGGCGCAACGGAGTTTTTATGTCTATCGCAAGAACGGCAGTCCTTATTCTATCAATGATGATATTATACGGGCAATATGCCAGGTATCGCCGGATAAGATATATGTGGGCACAGAGAAAGGATTGAATGTGCTGGATATTGCGACGGATAAGTTTACCGCGTATATGAACAAAGGGAACGATCCGTTCAGTATCAGTGACAATGCCATCTATTCTTTATTTCCCGACAGGGCAGGCACTATGTGGATCGGTACCTTCTTCGGAGGCGCCAGTTATTTTAATGAGAAAGGGCCTGTTTTTGAGCTGTATTATCCGACAGGAGAACAACAGTCGCTATCAGGCCGCGCTGTGAGTAGCTTCCTGGAAGATGGCCCAGGAAAGCTGTGGATAGGCACAGAAGACGGCGGACTGCAATATTTTAATACCTCCACACGCACCTTTCAACAATATCCGTTTTTGCCCACCCAGCAAAAACTCTCGTATCATAACATCCACACGTTATTGAGGGATAAAGCGGGCGACATCTGGATCGGGCTCTTCGCCGGCGGTGTGAACGTGCTTGACCCCAGGACTGGTAAGGTGATCTATTATCGCCATCAGCCTGCAGATATTCATTCCCTGAACAGTGACAACGTTTTCTGCATCTACCAGGATAAAGACGGGCGTATGTGGATCGGAACAGATAAAGGACTGGATCTGTTTGACAGTGCACGCCATGATTTTACACGGGTGTTGCAGGATGGTGTGGACAATACGATCGTCTACGACATTTATGAAGACGACAATAAAACGGTCTGGTTTGCTACCTATAACAATGGCCTGATATTTTATAACAAAAAAACCGATCAATGGGGTAAGGTTCCGGCAGATGGTATGAGTAAGCTGACCTGTTTCTATGACGATCATCAGGGTAACCTCTGGATAGGATCAGATGGCGGTGGCTTGCATCAATATAATTTCCGTACAAAACAGGTTGCGTCATACAATGATAAAGCAGGCATTAATGCGAATATAGTGTATGGTATCAGGCAGGATGATGCAGGACTGATCTGGATAACTACGAATAATGGTATTTACAGTATAGATCCTGCAAAACAGAAAGCCAGGCACTTTACACCACAGGATAATCTTCAGAGCCGCCAGTTCAATTATAAGGCGTTCTATAAGATGTCTGACGGCAAGCTCTTTGCCGGGGGTATCAAGGGCTTCAACGCTTTTTATCCTGAGAAGGTATCCACTGTTACAGATAAGGTCCGGGTATCTTTTACAAACTTCCAGCTGTTCAACAGAAATGTGCCGGTACAGGAGGATGGGCCTCTGTCAAAACAGATCAATTACACCAGTAAGCTGGTGTTGCAGCATAACCAGTCGGTTATCAGCTTTGAATTTGCAGCCCTTAATTTCAGCGCACCGGAGAAGCTGAGCTATGCTTATAAGATGGAAGGTTTTGATGCAGACTGGAACTATGTCGGTGATCAGCGCAAGGCGACTTATACTAATCTGTCTCCGGGTACTTACACGTTCAAGGTTAAAGCTACTGAAGAAAAAAGTAACTGGGATGTAGCTGAATCCAGAATGCAGGTGATCATAAAACCACCGTTCTACAGAACGACGGTGGCGTACATCATTTTTGTATTATTAGTGCTGGCGGTGGCTTATGGCATTTACCGTTATTCATCCGGTTACATCAGGAGAAAGAACCAGATACGGATAGAACGTTTGAAGAACAAGGAAGAACAGGAATTTTATGCCAGGAAGATCGAGTTCTTCACAGTAATGGCGCATGAAATAAGAACCCCGTTATCGCTGATTATTGCGCCATTGGAAAAGCTGTTGTCTATGGATAAGTGGCAGCAGGAGGAAAAGCAACAGTTAGTAGTGATGGATGAGAATGCAGAGAGGTTAATGGATCTGGTGAACCAGTTACTTGACTTCCGGAGGATAGAAAGTGATGCTTACGAGATCCGGAAAGAAGAGGTAGAAGTGGTATCACTTGTGCAGTCCATCTACTCCCGGTTTTCTTCTCTGCCTTATCAGAAGGATCTTGAGTTCACATTGAGTCTCCGGGCGAGTAGTTTAATGCTGCGTGCAGATCCCGAGGTGTTAAATAAAATATTGAGTAATCTCCTAATTAACGCATTCAGGTATGCAAAGAAAAAGGTGGGCATTACCGTTCATGAAATGGTGGGAGAAGACGGCACTTCACATCTTTGCATCAGCGTGGAAGATGATGGCATGGGTATTCCGGCAGCTGACCTGAAGAATATCTTTAAACAGTTCTTTACGACTGTCAGAAAGAACCAGGAGGACCGTAATCCCGGTGGCACAGGTATCGGCCTGGCCCTGGCCAGCTCTCTCGCCCATAAGCATGGTGGAAAACTGCTTGTTGAAAGCAGGGAAGGGGAGAAGACCATTTTTACATTGGAGCTGCCGGTCGGCACGCAACAGCCGGCTAAACAGGAGCATAACCAGGACGACGATATCATTGAAGATGAAAGACCGGTGGTCCTTGTCGTGGAAGATGATTTGGCCATAAAAACGTTCCTTGCCGGAAGTTTTCGGAGTGCCGGTTACAATGTGTTGAAAGCGGCCAACGGAAAAGCGGCTATGCAACTCATAGAAGAGCACTCCATTGACCTGGTGATCTCTGATATCATGATGCCGGAGATGGACGGGCTTGAACTATGTCTAAAGGTGAAAACCAATATCGAGTACAGCCATATCCCTTTCATACTGCTCTCAGCCCGGGGCAACAGTGAATCAGAGCTCAAAGGCATAGAGGCTGGTGCGGATGCCTATATAATGAAGCCATTTAAATGGAAGCATATTGTGGCAGTAGCAAAGAACCTGATCACCTCCCGGGAAAGCCTGCGTCAGAAATTTTCGGAACAACCGAACAGCGACGTCAGTGTGCTGACCACTAATAGCCGGGATAAAGTGTTCATGGAAAAGGTGGTGAGCATTATTGAAGAACGTATTATAGACCCGCAACTTTCAGTAGAGGAATTGAGCAGGAATATGTCGATGAGCCGCTCTAATCTGCATAAAAAACTGAAATCCTTATCAGGGTATGTACCTAACGAACTTATTAAACTTGTAAGGCTGAAACATGCCGCTAAGCTTCTTGTGGACGGAGATCATACGGTCGCGGAAGTGGCTTATATGACAGGCTTCAGTTCTCCATCTTATTTCTCAAAGTGTTTTTTACAGCAGTTTAAAGTTAGCCCTAAAGAATATGCTGATAGTAGAGTGAAATCAGGTACGCAACATTTGGATGACTTGATGAAGGGAGATTAGCGTGTTAAGACTATTCATCATCATTACAGCCAGCCGGTTTCTTTGAAGAACTGTTCGAAGTCAGCTTTGAAACGGGGTAAGTCAAAGTCCGTTATTTTTTTGACTTTGGCGATAGTATCCAGATTGGCCAGTGCGTCCTGTGCGAATAGCAATTTACCTTGTGCATTCAGATACTTTTCGAAATCCAGCTTAAGGTCGAATGTCAGATACATGGTTGGCGTTGTTAATTGCACTCCACGATGCACGTATGTTTTCGCTTCTGTACGATAATTAGGCCTACGTGGTTTGAAAAATTGCTCGAACCTGGGACTTATGCAGACAACACCCATTATCAGTGATTTTAGATGCTCTCCGTAATTCTTTTCATCAAAATAGGATTTTAGCTGCGTTGAATCGACGTGTATGTTTGAAAACTTTCTTTCAAGCTCTATAGAAGTCTCATAAGTAAAGGCTACATCCATGTTCAATAGTTGATTGGCGGGTTTAATTAAAGGGAGTAAGATACAAGATTTTACTGGTTCAAGTAGCTATGCAGCGATCTAAACTGCGCAAAAAAAGCCTTCTGAGATAATCAGAAGGGCTTATTTTTTCCGTCGCTTATATTAAAGATATACATGATTAAGCTGATTCATTCATTTTTCTATATGCAGATTAATCCATTCATTTCTATTCATCTTTTACGATAATGCTTTATAGTATTTTGGTCAGATTATTTTTGAATCTATAGTTACCAATAGTCGCGAGATATCGGAAACTTATTATGCTTACGGCTATCTATTAAACAAACGACAGTTAAAATTGAATGTTTTTATGGAAGATTATAGATTATTACTCATTGAGGTTAAGGAAAAAATAAAGCAGGCCCAGGTGAAAACTGTTATAGCAGCAAACACGCATATGCTGTTTTTATATTGGGAATTAGGGAATTTCATTCTTAAACATCAACAGGCGGAGGGGTGGGGAGGGAAAATTATATCTCTATTATCTGCCGATCTCAGAAAAGAGTATCCATCAATTAAAGGTTTTTCAGCCAGAAATTTGTTGTATATGAAGCAATTTTCTGAAGCGTATCCTCTACAGATTTTGCGGCAATTTATAGAGTTAGAGAGCAGGTTACGTGCATCGGATGTATTTACACAATATGCAGCTGATGTTTTTTTGTCGATTGATAACCAATTAGTTGAAATTGCGCAACAACCTGTTGCGCAATTAGAGGAAAACATTTTTTTTCAGTCTGTGATAGCCAGGATAACGTGGTCGCATCATGTAGTTTTAATGGATAAAGTTGCGCATCTGGGAAAGCGATTTTGGTATATGCTCAATGCTATAGAACATGGTAATAGCCGTAATGTACTTGCAATGCAAATAGACAGTAGTCTTTTTGAACGACAGGTTATGGCAAAAAAGATTACTAATTTCTCAAAAACGCTACCTGAGCCACAGACGGATTTTGCCAATTACCTCATAAAAGATCCATATATATTTGATTTCATACAGACAAAGGAGAAAGCCGACGAAAGAAATATCGAACAACAACTCACCGATCATATTACCAAATTCTTGTTGGAACTCGGCAAAGGATTTGCCTTTATTGGTAAACAGGTACATGTAGAAATAGGTGGCCAGGACTTTTATATAGATTTACTCCTTTACCATACCCGTTTGTATGCCTATGTGGTTGTCGAATTAAAGGCGCGTGATTTTGAAGCAGGGGATACCGGGCAGCTTAATTTTTATATTAATGTTGTTAATGATCAGATGAAAGGCCCGGAAGACAACGACACTATCGGTATATTGTTATGTAAGGGAAAGAATGAGATATTGGCTGAGTATGCACTTAAGGGAATGCTCCATCCAATCGGTGTAGCTGATTATCAACTGGCGAAGGCGATTCCCGAAGAGTTAAAATCACAATTGCCGGATATTGCTGATCTGGAGCAAGAATTGGCTGAAGAATGATAGATGACATAATTCAGGAAAACAAATAGGTTTTCAATTTGATTCCTAATAAAATGACGGTGAAATAATTTATTGAACTAAAAAGTCTTCAGACATTATCTGAAGGCTTTTCCTACGGAATATAGTGATTCGTCTCTGAACCCATTACAATCAAAACCATTTATCTAAAACTGCCACATAAAAAAGCCTTCTGATCATCTCAGAAGGCTTTAAATTTTTCCACTACGCATTTAATTATCTTGTTCCTACCAGATCTTGATCTGTTTGTCCTTGTCCAGATACATCGTCTCTCCAGGTTGTACATTAAACGCTGAGTAAAAGGCCGGGATGTTCATCAGTGGGCCATTTACACGCCATATTGGGGGAGAATGTGGGTCGTTGTTGATCCAGTAACGCAGGTATTCGTCTTTCATTTTCACCCGCCAGATCCTGGCTATTGAAAAGAAAAATCGCTGGTCGGGTGTAAAGCCGCCGATCTTCGTTGTATCCTGGCCTTGTTTGGTCATTTTAAAAGCATCATATGCTACGGCAACCCCGCTGATATCTGCTGTATTTTCTCCTACTGTAAGCGCGCCTTTTATATGAACGCTATCCAGTACGGTGAACTTACTATAAAGGTCAATAACCTGTTGTGTTTTGGCCTTAAATTTCTCATAGTCCTGAGGTGTCCACCAGCTTTTTACGTTACCGTTTTTATCAAACTGAGCACCCTGGTCATCAAATGTATGCGTCATTTCATGCCCGATCACCATACCGATTCCACCATAGTTGAGGGCGTCATCAGCATTATTGTCAAAGTAAGGAGGTTGCAGAATGCCGGCGGGGAATACGATCTCGTTGGCGTAAGGATTGTTATAAGCAGTAACCGTAGAAGGTGTTGTGAACCATTCGGTTTTGTCAACTGGCTTCCCAAGTTTGGCCAGGTTATATAGGAAGTTGTTCGCGGCTGCTGATACCACATTTTCGAAATATTTATTCCTCACCACGGTTACATTATTGTATTCGCGCCACTTATCGGGATATCCGATCTTTTTGGTGATGGCAAATAATTTCTCCTTGGCTTTTTGTTTGGTGCTGTCACTCATCCAGTCCAGCTGATCGACCCTATTAGAGAATGCCTTCTGCAGGTTATTTACCAGCTCTAACATCCGCTTTTTGGCAGACTCGGGGAAATATAGTTTCGTATATAATTGTCCCAAAGCCTGGCCGAGATAGTTATCTACCGCGCCTGACATGATCTCGCCACGCGTTTTTTGCACGGTTTGCCCTGTAAGCGATTTATTATATTCAAAGAGCGAATTCACAAAAGGGGTACTGAGATAATCTGCATAATTACTAACATAATTCGCGCTCAGATATATTTTCCAATCCTCAAGGGGGATCGATTTGACGAGAGTGTTTAATTTATCATAATAACCTGGTTGGGCTATATCCAGCGAATCCAAGGTGGCTCCCAGATGTTGGAAGAAAGTCGCCCATCCTATATTAGGTTGTTGCTTATTTAAATCGGCCAGCGCGACTTTATGGAAATTGCTTTTTACGTCCCGCAGCTCAACATTGGTTTTATGCGACGTTGCTAACTGCGTTTGGATATTATAAACAAGTACCGCATTTTTTTGCGCTAACGCAGCATCGCTTCCTGTCAGCATAAAAAGATCTGCAAGGTATTTTTTATAGGCTTGCTGTATAGCAACGGTGGCTGTGTCAGCCTTGAAGTAATAGTCCCTGTCCGGCATGCCGATACCAGTTTGATAAATATGTCCCATATTCATGCTACTGTTTTCCTGATCAGGCAAAATTTGAAAATCAATAAGGGATACGTTTGACAATTTGGTTTCTTCCGCTATGAATGCAAGCATATCAGTAATGCTGGAGATGGCATTGATCCGCTGCAATCCTGTTGTGAGTGGCTCAAAGCCACGTTTATTGATGGTATTGGTATCCATTCCGGCAGCATAAAAATCACCGATCTTCTGTTCAAGGCTTCCAGGGGGATTATCACTTTTTGATACACTATCAAGGATGCCCTGCAACTTGAGACGTTGCTGATAATTCATGAACCGGTATGCACCTACGCCTGACTGGCTGGGTGGTATTTGTGCGGTATCATACCATTTTAAATTGACGTAATTATAAAAATTGTCACCCGGCTGGATGGTTGAGTCGATTCCTTCAATAGCAATAAAGGATTTTTCGCTGGTTCGTTGTTGGCACGCAACAACAGAAACCAGGAAAACAGATAATAAGAGCCAGTTTTTCATATAGATTACATTGATGGAAAAATGATGTTGGATGATAGATAAAGATATCATTTCTATCTAATACTTTATCAAATATGGAGTTGTATTTGCGCGATCCGCGCTTTTTTGATAAATGGATAGAAAATAATATATTTCTAATGAAAGTAGCGTATACTAGTAGAAATATCCGAATATTAAGAAATGGATAAAGAAATAGCCCCGGTTTCATTATGGCTACTTATTAAAATATCATCCAATTTCGTCTGCGCTCACAATTCCCGATTTAAGGGCAAAAACAGCAAGGCTTACAGAATTTGTAGTGCCTATTTTTTCTAAGAGGTGTTGCCTGTGGCCTTCTACCGTGCGGGTACTTATAAATAGATTTGCAGCAATTTCACTGTTGGTAAATCCTTTACAGATTAATATGAGTACTTCCTTCTCCCGTGGAGTGAGCGTATTACCGTTTAGATAAGGCTTTTGTGGCGATTTCGTCTTTATTCCCCTTAACATCGCTTTTGCAATATTCTCAGTAAAATGAAATCCTTTCGAAGCAACTTCCTCGATAGCGTATTTCAGGCTCTCCTGGTCAATATCTTTATTAAGATAACTGCGGGCGCCTAATTTCATCATATGAAAGATGAAATTATCCGAGGAGTGCATAGACAATGCGATAATCTTCATTTGCGGGTATTGGTGCAATATCAGTTTACAGCTTTCCATGCCGTCAGTGTCAGGCATTTCAATATCCATGAGTATTATATCCGGTTGCTGGACTGTAATCTTATTTAAAAGCTCTTTACAGCTCTCTGCTTCAATGATTATATGAAATTGAGGGTAAGTCTTCAGAATATTACTAATACCCTGTCTGAAGAGTTTATGGTCGTCAAGGATGGCTATTCTGATAGCTGTCATAGGTATTTATTTACGATGTCTTTAATAATGGTAGCCTTACTACAACACAAGTGCCATTCCCCACAGATGAATCTATCCGCATTTCTGCTTTTAACATCTCTTTACGTGCTTCTATACTTTTGAGACCGATGCCCTTTTGCCCGTTTCGTTTCAGCTCCGGATAATTAAATCCATGCCCATTGTCACTAACTGATAATTCTATAAATGTTGTTGACTGTGATAACCTGATGTTAACATCCGTAGCACCTGAATGTTTGATGGAATTATTGGACAGTTCCTGGGCTATCCGGTAAAACGCAAGTTCTTCTGAATAATTTAGTCCGGTAATATCATCCGCTTCCAATGAAAATACAATGGGAGAAGCCTGGGCCAAAACAGTAACAAGATATTGTAAGCCTTCCGCCAATCCAAATTTAGTCAATACCGACGGATAAAGATTCAGGGAAATATTTTTCACATCATGAATGGTATTGCTTAGTATCTCCCTGATATTAGCAATGACCGGATTTTTTTCAGGGTCGGCATAATGTAATTGATTGATCAATAACTTTATCGTAGATAAAGAAGATCCTATTTCGTCATGAAGGTCCTGTCCTATGCGGACGCGTTCTTTTTCCTGTGCAGTTATACTGGAAGATAATAACTCACGCTGATACTCATGCTGCACTGATTGCAGTTTTATCTGCTGGGCTAACAATCTTTTCTGATATACGATAAAGAAGATGACGATGGAAATAGCCAGCAGGAGGATGACCATAATGCATCCGAAAACCATGTATTTTAATTCTAATTCTTTTGGCTTATCCATAGTGCCAATGTATAAAAGGTATAAAGTATCATAGTCAGTACGGCGTGAATATTCCATAGTTCTAAGTTGAACTTTAGGGAGTAGGACGAAAAGATATACTCACTAAAAATAAATATAATAATATCACAGGGGAAATAAATGAATAGTCCAGCGGAAAGCCAGAACATAGGTGCATGTTCCAGGTTGAAAATATCGAGTTTCTTCAGCACGCGGTGGAGGTACTGTAATACAAAGATTAAAATAAGAAAGCCTTCGACGAACCGTTCTTCCCGGCTAAAGCCTTGTAACTTTCCGGTGATAATCTGGAAGAACGCATACCCGGCGAAACCAGCGGTGAGGAATGGAATAACATGCGCAACCCTGCTACCTTTCAATTCATGGCGGTAAATACCTGCCAGTAGTCCAAATTCAACAGGTATATAGAGTGAGATCAGGAAGAGGTTATGCATCTTGAAGTAGATCAGCACCCGGGATAATATGTCTGTTGAAAAGCCAAATAACACCAGTATCCAGAGATTTTGTAATGGGGCTTGCAACTTTTTGAAGCGGATGGCTCCTATCAGTAAGGCAATGGTTTCGGGAACCATCACCAGGTAGATGATGATGTTGTCAGGTATAACAGACATATAAAATGTTTAAAGCCTTTCCGGTTTAAGGAAAGGCAGATGTTCAGAAATGTGCTACTATCAATAAGGAGGACTTGGTGCAGAAATATCGTAGTACAGGTTGTCTGAATTTAATGGTGTAAACTCCTCTGCCGGGTCTCCTATACCCTGCAATACCAGACCAAATGTGGAAGTCTTATCATCCTCATCGGTAACACCAGGTTTGTAAAATTCATGCATGGCCAAATGGATGCACAGTGCATTACTTTTAAGAGGTTCATCGAATACGGCATCTAAAAAGTCCATCATCTCAAAAGTGTATCCTTCCAGGTATCCATAAACGGTACTGAACCTTTTGTTTACAATATAGCATTTATTATTCAACCAGTTTTTTATCCATGATGCAGCTAGTGCAGAAGGGATGGTAGAGTGGGGGAAGTCCGGGATTTCTGCCCAGGTGCTATAGCTATTACAGGTCGGCGTACCCAGATAATAGGCGGAAGTGGCCCTGCCGTTGTTATCCACCCCGAACAGGGCTATATTAAATGTAGGAGAAGCTTTAACCCGGTTATCTATGCAGAATTTTGCTTTAATAGCAACAACTCCTTCTGATGATACCAGGTATTTGATGGCATCCAGGCTAAAAAGTATCGCGGTGATCGGTTTACTATTCTTTTTAAAATAACTAGAGAGATCGTTTTTTCCATTTTGGTCATTTAAGGCGCATAACCACAGCGATATGAATTCTTGATAATCGGTTGTTCCGATAAGCCTTACAGGTAGGGACTGTTTTAATTCATCAGGCATATTAATTAATTAAAGGGTGAAAAATAACGGTCGGGATAATGGAGTAAAAATATTGTGACGGCCAATTTAATACATGCCATTTGCAGTCTCATTGCAGCCGGCATAGTAGTGGATGGCTTTATTTAATACTTAACAGGCCTAAACCGTTATGTAAAAGTAGATATTGGAAGGCGTCCATATAAGCGGGATAACACCTGAAGTATTATTCAGGTATTTAAAAGCGTAAAAGTAGGTAAAAATACGTACACGTAATACGGATGAAGTGTATATTTTTTTTGCTGTCAAACCGGGTATATCTACCTGTTTCCCAAAAACAGGTAGATGTGCGCTTACCACTTGTAGCCCGCCTTTCTACTTTTGCATTGTACCCTTTACCCGTTTAAATGCCACAATATGAGTTATCAACAGTTGTATTTAACGGCGCTTCGGTCGCCGGCAAGACCTCCGCCACATGCGTGTAGTTCCCTTCCCTTGTTAAAATTTATTATTAAAAATTAAAACTAAAGAAATGTCCATCTCAAATTTAAAAGCCAACAAATGGAGTAAGACTTCTCCTATCTCAGATCTTGACAAAATTCGTATTGAATGCGGTGTAGATGAGGACTTCAGAAACAGGTTCCTCGCTGATCCGGCTGGAGTTTTACAGGCTTATGGTATTGATATACCAGCAGGTTTAAGGATAAATGTTCATCAGGACACAGCTACTGAATACAACATTAATATTCCTCCTTACCGTGGTAATGATCTGTCTTCAACATCTCTGCAATCTGCTTCGGCTGATAACGGTACCACCTGGTGTACTACCTGTACAGCAACAACACCTATCTGTTTCGGATCGCTTGCTTCGCTCATTTGTCTGATAAACAAATAAGGAATCCCTTTTTAGCAGGCCTGGCATCTTTGCCCGGTCTGCCATTTTTATCATTTTATATCATTTAAAACAAAAAAAATGGGCGCTGTTATTGATAAAAAAGATGTTGAAAGTGAAGTGATCTATGATGTCAGCATAGCATCTCATGTAAACGGTGAGCCGGCAATACCTGAATTAATTGAGCCATTGCGTTTGCAGGCCACAATCGCATTGAAAAAATTGATCAGCGAAAGGAAGATACACATACAGGACCGCGTATTTGATGATCTTGTGGAATGGCATAGTAAAATAATAGCCAGGCTGACAAATAATCTGCTTATTCAGCGCTATTCCAGTTATTTCTTAGCTGTTTATCCGTATTGGAGACCACGGGATAGTCGGCCCGGCGACTGCATAACAGGAGCGTCAAGGGATATCCTGGATGAATACATTCATTGGGAGAGTGAGCAGAATTTTCTTTCCGATTGTGGCCCATATTCCGAATTAAACCGCCTGTTAACACTTGCTTTGCAAAACTGGATTGCTGTCATTGATGAGTTTTTTGGCAGGATGATTTTGCACGCTGATGAGATGAAGGTTTTTTTCGGATCTAACCTTCTTTCCTTAGATAAGGTGAAGTCGGTGGATTTTGGAATATCCGATTCGCATGATCAGGGAAGGACCGCTGCCATTTTGGATTTTGGATCGATGAAAATAGTGTATAAGCCTCGTTCGCTGGATGGTGAGTTTGGCTGGAACTATATTTTAAATTATTTAATAACCAGTGGGTTGGAATATGATTTTTTCTTGCCCAAGGTCCTGAATTTAGATGGCTATGGATTTATGGAGTTCGTAGAACCAGCAACTTGTGATCGTCGTCAGGAAGTAGCGCTTTGTTACGAAAAGTACGGAGCAATTTTAGCAGTTGCTCATGCCTTTGGTACATACGATTTACATCATGAAAATATCATTGTACAAAAGGATAGTCCTGTAGTAGTAGATGCTGAACCACTTTTCAGATGCCTGTTGAAGAATTCTGAAACCGGCGAAAAAAGATTGAAATTAGATCGGAGCATTTCCCTGGAAAATATTGACTCGAGTGCATCTGTAATAGATATTGGGATGTTGCCGCATACAATTTTCAGTCAGTTAGATAAAGATGGCAACAGGTCGATAGATTATATTGCAGGGGCATTATATTCTTCCGGTAGTGAACCGATGAAAGACTATGTTGTATGCGGCAGGGGATCTGATAATCTTCAGATGCTGGAAAAGACATTTATCACTTCCTCATTTCCTAATTTGCCAACACTGGACCATGTTCCGCAATTACCCAAAGATTATTTATGTGAAATTGAAAAAGGTTTTCGGCTGGCCTATCAATTTCTGCTCAGAAAGAAGCAGGATATTATATATAAGGATTTATTTTTAGAACGACTGCGTCATTTAAAACTACGTTTGCTGGTAAGGCCTACTGTGCAGTATGGTATTGTATTTACGCGATCAATCAGTATCCAGCTGCTCAAGTCGTACGAAAAGCGGAAGCAGAAAATAACCGACGATTTGCGGATACTCGGAAAGCTGAGAATAGATGACATCGATAATATTGAAATACATGAGGTGAATGGGATCATGAATGGTGATATACCCCGGTTCGAAGTAATCGCCGGGAGTGATGAGGCCTACGAAACCCCGTTGATGTTTTCTCCTGTCGGTATGGCAAAACAACGTTTAGAAGGCATCAATAACAGAGAGTTGGAATTACAGGTAGTGACGATCAAAGAAAAGATTACTGATCGTACTAAATCAATTTTTGAATTAGATAATGCGCCTTTCGGACCTGGCCAGCAAAGAGAAAAGGCTTTTGAGATCATCCGGGCGATTGTAGAGGCGACCATCTGGCAAGATAAGGCACCATCATGGACCTATACAGCTTATGCACCTGGCTATGGGTGCACGATGGTACATTCCGACCCGGAAGCACTTTATGACGGCATAATGGGGACGGCAGTTGCCATTGCTGAAGCAGGCCGGCTGGCAGATAACGATGAGTGGAAAGGCATCGCCAAAAGAGTGGTCGAACCCTTTAGAAAAGACAAAATGCCCATGAGTGTTGCAAGAGGAGGTGGGTTGGCCAGAGGTTTGGGAGGCCTCCTTTACGCAATGATCAGAATTGGGGACGCTATCAATGATCAGGAAACTATCGGTCTTGCGATAAATTTGGCAGTGAATCACTATAAAGCAGTATTTCAAAGGGAGGAGTTGGATGAAGTGTTGCATGGACGTTCCGGTTTCCTTCTGGCGATGATAGCATTATATAAGAGATGCCCTGGGCCTTTGTTGGAATCAATTATAGAAGATACGGCAAAAACTTTGATCAATAAGTCTGTTGCGCATCAACATGGCAATTGCTGGCAGGTGCTTGATGGCAATTCTTTGCCTAATGTGAGTCACGGCACTTCTGGAATGGCTATGGCACTCGCTCGCTGGTATGAATTGTCGGGAGATACAAAAGCAAAAAATACATTATTGGGTGCAATGGAATACGACAATTCTTTCTGGAGTGCGACAGAAAATGGATGGATTGATGCAAGAGTTGACGGGACGAAAGATGAACAAAAAACTACCTGGACCTGGTGCAATGGCCGAAGCGGAGGTTTGCTGGCCAGATTGGCTGTTTCGCAGGCTATAGGCACCCCGTTTTCAGATGTTTATTCACATAACGCCCTGTGTGCAAAACATACCGATATTTTAAAAGAAGCTGCTCCCGGATTGTGCTGCGGAACAGCGGGCGTATTAGATGCCCTATTAAAAATTAACGAATATCATCCCGGTGAAATGTTGGACGAACATATAAAACAGGCCACCCGTATTATTTCAGGGCATTCACCCGAAAGTCATTACTCCAATTTAATGCCGGCACTATTCACGGGTAGTGCAGGCCTGGCATTTGGGCTAATGCGCGCCGCTAATCCTGACCAGGTGAAATCCATGCTTTGGTTTGGCTGATTGACACTTTGTCAATTCACTGCCTCTCTTGTAACGAACCTGGATCAGGTTCCATACATTAAAGAAGCAGTTCTGCATAAAGACTTTTATGAGGTATATTCCGACATTTTGCGGACACCGTCTGCAAAATTGTATTTATCTGATTTACATGGTGTTAGGATTTTGCGCTTATTGTCCGCAAAATCTATAGCGACTCCATCTGAAGCATTCGAATCAGATAATAAGTCGACCTCAGATCTGCTATTATAAAGACTTAGTTTTTCTCATTTCATTGAACTGCTCAAATTGGATACTCCATTGAAACGTGAATTTTATGAAGTGGAAACAATCAGGAATAGCTGGAGTGTACGTAACTTGCAACGCGCAATAAACAGTATGCTATATGAGAGGACTGGATTAAGTATTAATAAACATGCCGTATTAAATAGTGCTGTGAAACAAGCGGATTTGAAAGCTGAGAGTATATTTCGTAATGCTTACTTGCTTGAATTTTTAGGTCTGGAGGAAAAGGATATATATACTGAATCAGACCTTGAACACGGAATAATTACTCACCTGCAAACGTTCCTTTTGGAATTGGGTCGGGGATTCTGTTTTGAAGCCAGACAAAGACGTATAACTTTCGATAATACACATTACCGTATAGATTTGGTGTTTTATCATCGTATATTAAAATGCCATGTCCTTTTAGATTTAAAGATTGGCGAATTTACACATGCGGATGCCGGCCAAATGAATGTCTATCTGAACTATTATAAGGAAAATGAAATGCATGAAGGAGATAATCCGCCGGTAGGCATCATACTCTGTGCAAGTAAGAACGAGAAATTAGGATAGTCTAATAAAGTCAAAATACGACTATAAAAAGTGGGTATAATTAAGCGCTTTTGCTCGATTATACCCACTTTTACTTAGTTGCGTAGAAAGAGGGATTCGAACCCCCGAACCTGTTACAGTCAAAATCATTTAATCAGAGACTGCCGCACAAACAAAAAGCCTCTTGATATCATCAGAAGGCTTTAAAATTTCTTATCGCTTAGATTCTCTTAATCCAGAAAAAGATCATTTCCAAAAACCAACTGCACTCAAAATCTTACTACCGCACAAACAAAAAGCCTCCTGATATTATCAGAAGGCTTTAAAAATTTTCCGCTGTCGCTTAGATTTTCTTAGCGGAGAAAGAGGGATTCGAACCCCCGGACCTGTTACAGTCAACAGTTTTCAAGACTGCCGCAATCGACCGCTCTGCCATTTCTCCGCTGCAAAAGTATAAAACTGATTTAATTTTCAAAAAAAAACTTTTCAATACAACGCAACATCCGCGTAAAATCCTTTGTGTTGTTGGGTTTGCTCAGAAAAAAAAACTATTTTTAGGGTATTACAGATACCCAGTACGGATTTAACATGCGATTAAAATTCATTTTCCTGTACCCGCTCGTCTGCCTGATGTTTGTAAACATTGTTACACTTCAGGCACAAACCACCTGCACTGAGATCGGCCAAAACCCTTCCACAGCTTTTCCTGTTTGCGGAACAAAGGTCTTTAGCCAGGAGTCTGTGCCCATATGCGGTGGGCGTACTATCATTGGGCCACCTTGTGAAGCAGGGCAGGATGGAGGGTTGCAGGACGTTAACCCTTATTGGTATAAATTCACCTGTTATAAAGCCGGAACACTGGGATTTACGATCACCCCTAAGACAATAGAGGATGATTATGATTGGCAACTCTATGATGTTACAGGGCATGCGCCGGATGATGTATATACAAACCCCAGCCTGTATGTATGCCGGAACTGGTCTGGTGATGGTGGTGCAACCGGAGCTTCAGGGGCAGGGCGCTCTTTCAATGTATGCGGGGGAGTTGGACAGAATAAGTGGAGTATAATGCCAACACTGAAAGAAGGACATCAATACCTGTTGTTATTGAGCCATTTCTCGCCAGGTCAGTCAGGATATGATCTGGAATTTAAAGGAGGAACTGCCGACATTACCAGTCCTGGTATACCAACGATCAAGTCTGCTACTTACCATTGCCTGAACAATAGCATTAGTTTAAAACTCAGCAAGAAAACACTTTGTAAGACATTAACCTCACAGGGCACTGAGTTCATTCTCACCCGGGGAACGGGTACAGTCAGAGGTGCTCTTGGCATGAACTGCTCCAATGGTTTTGATAGCGATTCACTGATCATACAGTTAAGCGCACCGCTGGGGCCGGGCGATTACACCCTTGCCGTAAAGAGCGGCAGTGACGGCAATACGCTGCTGGATGTGTGTGGTAACGGACTCGCAGTAGGTGAAAGTGTTGATTTTCATATCGGTACACCTCCGGTAGTAGAATTGGTAAGTACAGCACCGGTAGGATGTGCGCCGGACATTATAAAAGTAGTATTATCGACGCCGGTACGTTGCGGATCTATTGCTCCGAACGGTAGCGATTTCAGGATAACAGGAACACCCACGGGAAGTATCCGGGCGGCATGCGGTAATTGTAATGGACTGAACCTGACAGATACAGTGTTCATCCAATTGACGCAGCCATTGGTCAGGGAAGGGGATTATACCATTACGTTAGTCACAGGTATGGATGGAAATCCGATAACGGGAGAATGCGGACAACAGGCAGGGCCCGGGCAAACTGTTACTTTTCATACAGCCGACACCGTTTCTGCTGATTTCGACTTTGCACTGAACAGAAACTGCAAAGTCAGCACATTGGACCTGACGCATGATGGAGCCAATAATGTAAACTATTGGCGCTGGACGTTTGATAGTACGGATAACCGTTATACACAGAACGTAACTAAGATATACGGCGATTTTGGCGTGAAACATGTAGCCCTGTTGGTATCCAATGGTACCTGTACAGATTCCGTTGCCAGAGATATCAATTTGGAACGGACACTGGCAGCATTGTTTACAGTGGACCCCGGACCTTATTGCCCGATGGATATCGCTACGGCAAAAAATGAAAGCTGGGGAAATATCATTTCTTATCTATGGGATTATGGCGATGGCAGGATAAGCACTGGTCCGGAACCTTTACCACAGCAATATTATCCTACCCGAAGGGAACAGGACTACAGGATACGTTTGATCGTGGAGGACAACCTACATTGCCAGGACACGGCAGATCATATGATCACAGCAGTGATGAGCTGTTATATTGATGTGCCTACTGCATTCTCTCCAAATTACGACGGGATGAACGATTACCTGTACCCATTGAGCGCATATAAAGCTATTGACCTGGAATTTTCTGTATATAACCGGGTGGGACAATTAGTCTTCCGGACGACTGACTGGACAAAGAAATGGGATGGTACCGTAAAAGGTAAGCCGGCCGATATAGGGTCCTATGTGTGGATGCTCCGTTATACAATGAAGGAAACGGGTAAAAAGATATTCCGTAAAGGAACTACCGTACTACTGCGTTAACAGTAGTACGGCTGATTTATACGATTGATGAGGTATGCGTTTCACAATCCCTGCAACCTCTCCAGTTGGTGATATGAGCTGTGACCAACAGCACTGCGCCAATGATCTTAAAGCCAATTTCCAGTTGACCATGGCCGGCAAAATTGCCCGTTATCATCAACAGTAACCCTGCTACGAAATAAACGAGAACGGACTTCTGCCTGTGCTGGTGCCTGTATCCCCGCCAGATGGCCCAACCACCGGCAATCATAGAGACAGATACCGTCAATACTTCCAGGAAGACATTCTTCAGCAATTCAATGCCAAACAGGCTGAGAGTAGTAAAAACCAAAGGTAGTAGTACACAATGCACAGCGCAGGCCAATGAAGCGCCTATGCCAATAGCATCCCACTTTACCTGGTACGGGGGCTTTGTCTCAGTAATTCTCTCAGTTTTCTCCATAGTTTCCTCTTTACATTCAAAAATTCCCTTGTCTACGGATATCTCTCGCAGGGACGATTGCTATTCCGGGGAACAAAAGTATGCAAATGAAACAATGATGCAAAAAGTAATTAGAAATAAGGTGATCTCGATAAGATTAAGAGGGGCCTCTGACCAGAAATATCGGACAAAATATCCCTGTCACATCCGGGACGTCCCGGAGATGCGTCGTATATGCGTCGTGTATGCGCCGTATATACGTCGTGTATGAGGATGGCAATTAAATTTAATATGATCAATACCGCTGATCCCGCTTTATATTGACAGATAATATATTTATTATATCTTTAATGCTTAAGAATCTAAACATTTAATCTCTACACTATGGAACTAGGAGAAAAAGGGGAGAAACTCATTAAACATTTCGAGAAATGCCGTCTGACGGCCTATCAGGACAGCAAAGGCGTCTGGACGATCGGTTGGGGCAATACCGTTTACGAAGACGAAAAGGCAGTTAAAAAAGGGGATGTGATCACTCAGCAACGTGCAGATGCCCTGTTTGCTAACATTAAGAAAGGATTCGTAGCCAACGTGAATAAGCTGGTGGCTGGCATAGCGCTGAAGCAACAACAGTTTGACGCCCTGGTATCTTTCGCGTACAATGTCGGCGCCGACATGAACAAGAATGGTATTGCAGAAGGACTGGGAGACAGTACCCTGCTGAAGGTGATAAAGGCAAATCCTAAAGATCCCTCTATCGTAATTGAATTCCTGAAATGGAACGTATCCGGAGGTAAGGTATTGGATGGTCTCACCCGTCGTCGTAAAGCAGAAGCATACCTTTACTTTGCAGGAGAACTGGAATTTTTTGAATAGCAGCTGGCCGTCCCGGCCATTGCGTTACTGTAGTGCCCCTGTCCGCAATTGAACAACACTTATATTAAAACCGAACAAAAAAGGGAACCCCTGATTATATAAGTTGTTGAGAATAAGTAAGTTTATATTGTGGTATAGTATTCATTGGTAATGATCAGATCAAAGGTCTTTTTTCTGATGCTCAGTAACTACATAAAAATTGCCAGGCGAAACCTTGTTCGCAACAAGATCTTTTCCGCTATTAATATATCGGGCCTTGCACTGGGTATGGCCTGCAGTCTGCTCATCATCCTCTGGTTGCAGGATGAGCGTAGCATGGATGGCTTTCATGCAAATGGCGACTATTTATACCAGGTGTATGAAGGTCAGTCGTACGACGGAAAAGCAGATGCAGGCTATACCACACAGGGCTTGCTGGCGGAGGAACTGAAGAAGGTCATCCCCGAAATACAATATGCCAGCGGTCTGGAATATGCTGCCCAACCTGGTATTCCCAATACCTTTGAGGCGGGTACGACGGCCGGTAAAATGGAAGGCTATTATGCAGGGCAGGATTTTCTCAGTATGTTCAGTTATCCGTTATTACTGGGTAATCCGCAGAAAGCATTAAATAATATAGGTGATATTGCCATTTCCCGCAAGATGGCCACGTTCTTTTTTGGTACCCCGGAGAAAGCAATAGGTAAAAGCATACGTTTTGAAAATAAGGAAGATCTGCAGGTGACTGCAGTCTTTGAAGATGTGCCTGCGAATTCCTCACAACATTTTGAATTTCTGCGGAGCTGGCCTGCTTTTGTGGCACAAAATAACTGGGTCAACAATTGGGGGAACACCAGCCCGGCTACGTTTATTCAGTTACGAAAAGATGCTGACCACAATAAAGTGGCTGCAAAGATGAAAGATTTCATCTACCGTTATAAAACAAAAATAGCAGGAGAAAATATTGAACTAGGCATACAGCCGTTTCCGGAGAGGTACCTGCACTCCGTATTTAAGAATGGTGTGCCGGAAGGAGGGCGTATTGAATATGTACAATTGTTTACCCTTGTTGCGATCTTTATCTTATTGATCGCCTGTATCAATTTCATGAACCTGACCACCGCCCAATCAGCCAAACGTGCAAAGGAAGTGGGATTACGGAAGGTAATAGGAGCAGACCGTTCTTCATTGATCGGACAGTTTATGGGAGAAGCGATGCTGCTGACAGCCTGTGCCTTCGTGATCGCTGTATTACTGTCATTACTACTGCTGCCGGCTTTTAATACGTTAACCGGAAAACAATTATCATTACCCGTTACACAGCCGCTGTTCTGGTTATTGTTGATCGCATTGCTTGTAGTGACAGGGCTTACAGCCGGTAGCTATCCCGCTTTATTCCTTTCTTCACTAAGCCCGGTAAAAGTGCTGAAAGGAGGATTGAAGATCAACGGAGGGAATATTTTCCTGAGAAAAGGCCTGGTCGTATTCCAGTTTGCACTTTCCATAATACTCATGATCAGCATGATCGTGATATACCGGCAGATGGATTACATACAAACAAGGAACCTGGGATATGACAGGGAAAATCTTGTATATATCACCATTGAAGGAAACCTGGTCAGCCATTACGCCCATTTTAAAGAGGAAGCATCTAAACTACCAGGTGTTCTCAGTATCTCCAAAATGAGGAACACGCCTACTATCATAGAGCATCACACCGGAAATGTTGGTTGGGCAGGGAAAGATCCCAATGAACAGGCATCTTTTGCCGATGGTATTGTCGGATATGATTTTGTAAAAACGATGAAGCTGCAATTGAAGGCAGGCCGCGATTTTTCCAACACGTTCGGTACCGACTCCACAGCTTTTCTGCTGAATGAAGTCGCCGTGAAAAAGATCGGGTTGAAAGATCCGGTCGGGCAGACGTTAACCTGGGCCGGCAAACAAGGGCCTGTTATAGGCGTGCTGAAAGACTTTCATTTCAACTCTATACATCAGACCATCGATCCGCTGATCATCCGTCTGGATGAAAACTGGTCATGGGGAACAATTCTTGTCAGGACCAGGGCTGGTCAGACAAAGACCGCGATTGCGGGCCTGGAGAAGCTGTGTACTGCATTGAACCCTGGATTCCCTTTTACATATCAGTTCTCCGATCAGGAATATACAAAGCTGTACAAAAGCGAGCAGGTGGTGAGTACGCTCTCCAATTACTTCGCTATACTGGCAATATTTATTTCCTGCCTGGGACTGTTCGGACTGGCTACTTTTACAGCTGCGCAACGTACGAAAGAAATTGGCGTACGTAAAGTGTTAGGTGCTTCGGTGCCTGATATAACGGCTATGTTATCGGGCGACTTCCTTAAGCTGGTTGTTATTGCGATGGTGCTGGCATTTCCGCTGGCCTGGTTTTTCATGGATAAATGGCTGGAGGGGTTCGCTTATAAGATCGGCATCGAATGGTGGATGTTCGCGCTGGCGGGGTTATCTACAGCCTTTATTGCATTACTGACCGTAAGTTACCAGAGTGTCAGGGCAGCATTAATGAACCCTGTAAAGAGCCTGAAAATGGAATAAGTTGATCAGCTATTCATAACCCGGATCATAAGCCGGGGGAAATTTTACTAATTTAGCCTGTCGTCTTTGCTGATGGCAGGCTAAATTATTTGCAGATACTCAAGATTTATGAGGATGGCTAAAAAGGCAATTCCGGTTTATGATGTAGGCGCTATTTCAGGAGTGAAAGAAGATGATATCCAGATCAGCAGATTTGCGCCATACCTGCGCGTGCATGAGAACCTGCGCAGTGCACACAAACATACTTTTTACCATGTCATGTTGTTCACGGAAGGAGCAGGCACGCATACTATTGATTTTAAGACCTTTCCTGTAAAGCCTTATCAGATCTATTTCATGATACCCGGACAGGTGCATGGATGGCAGTTTGAGGGGCATGTAGATGGTTATATCCTGAATTTCTCAGCGACCTTCTTGCATTCATTACTACTGAAACCGGATTACATAGAGCAGTTTCCCTTCTTCAGCGGGGATGTCGATGAGGCTGTAATAAACCTGCCCGAAGAGCTCCATAAGCCTGTGGCAGCAATTTTCGAAGGATTGATCACGGAGAGTGAACAGCGGGCCCGCATGTCGGTAGATATGATACAAACGTTAATGCTCCAGTTATTCATCCTGGTGGGCCGTCTTAGCTTTGATAAAACATCTTCTCATACGAGTGCATACAACTATGCATTGCTGAAGAATTTTCAGAAGCTTATAGAAAAGAATTATAGTACGTTAAAATTGCCCAAAGATTATGCAGAGCGTTTATTTATTACGCCCAATCATCTGAATGCCCTCTGTAATAGTGTGCTGGGCATGTCGGCAGGAGAGGTGATCCGCAACCGTATCATCCTCGAAGCAAAAAGATTGCTCACCAACCAGGGCTCCACGATCTCCGAAATCGCTTACCAGCTGAATTTTGCAGATAATTCTTATTTCACGAAGTTTTATAAGAAGTATACAGGCCAGACGCCTGAAGAGTTCAGGAAGAGCCTGCGATAGTTATATTAGATCGTCAGCAGAAAAGCAGCTGTTGCAAGTATAACAGTTAATACTACTTCTACCCATATTTTACGGCCTATCCGCTTTTGCTGAATGGCAGAGGAAAATGTTGTCGTGTTCATCATTTGTGGAATTCTATTAAAGCAACTTACGATTTAAGTCCTTTCAATATAGGAAAAAAAATGGGGAATGAGTATAAAATGAGCGTTTTTTAGAGTAAAAAGGAGTGTTTTTAGAATAGGAAAGGCCATTTTCCCTACTTTTAGAAAGGACAATACTATACCCAAATGAAAAATATCCTGCTTGTTTCCGGCAGTATTTGCCTCCTGCTTTTCTTTTCATCCTGTGCCTGTGTTCCGCTTAAGAAGTATCATGACAAACGTGTTTCCAGGTTTATTAACAGAAACCTTCAGTCAGTATATGCCCTGGGTGATAGTGTGCGGGCAGCTGCCACAGGCGATAAAAAGTACCCCGGAGAGCGTACCTTAAAAGACTTTCACGTAAAGAAAAGCATGAAAAAGTTGGGAGACGGGACTACTGTTTATTTTGATAAGAAATATTATCCGTTAACGGACAGTATTGAACCTTGCGACAGCGTGGTCATTTTTGAACGGATGTCTATCCTGCTGGGTATAAGGGAGATCATCTATGATTTCTCTGAAAATCAAAAGACCTATCGCGATAATCCTGGTTATCGCAATTACTATAGCTTCAGGCAGGCGGCGCCAAAGATCTATATCAGAAGAAGACAGATCCCGATGATGTAAGTAGACTGGCCCGGCATTTTCCGGGACTATCGTGATCATCAAAGAAACTATTTCTGCTGATGATCATGATGCGTTACAGAACGTCCGGCAGGGGATAGCTGACGAAGGAAATTGACGGTCGTTGTAAGTGCTTTCTCCACATTTAAACTGCCTGTGTCCAGTATAAGGTCCGCATGCTGCGGTTCCTCAAAAGTATCATTGAGGCCTGTCAGATTATGGATCTTATCGGGATGCGTGTCGGGCAGCAGGGCTTTGCGGTAAAGCCCTTTAGGGTCTCTCGCTATAAGTGCCTGTATATCGCATTTTAACCAGATAAGCACCGCGCCGTATTTTGCCTTAAGCGCGTGTCTGGCTTCTTCATATGGATTGATAGCTGCGATGAATATATAGTCATAGTCCGCCGCTATTGAAGCGGAATAAGCCCCCAGCCGGGCAATGTTTTCCAACCGGTCTGCTTTGCTGAAGCCCAGGTCTTTACACAATGTTTGGCGATATACGTCGCCGTCTATCAGTTTGATCTTTACCTGGTGTTGATTGCCCCATTCCAATAGCGCATTGGACAATGTTGTTTTGCCTGCTCCTGATAAACCTGTGAATTGAATGATATGTCCCATTGAAACCTGTCAGATAGTAGTAGATGTATGCAATGCTCTTAATTGCCCGTATGCATTGTGGCAATCCTGGAAGAAAAAACGTTCCCTGTTCTCGAATGATTCCGGCTTAAATACTTCCTGCGATGCTTTACTATGATATTTCAGGCGGTCGCGTACCTGTTCCTCGCTTTTAACAGGCACTCGGGAGAAACCGCTGAAAGCTGTCATCATTTCCTGAACGCCATCTGCATAATCGAAAAAGCAATTATGGGCATTTTTAAGCCCCAGGATGCTTTGCAGTTTAATATAGAACTGATGTAGTACTTGTGCGGTATAGCGGTTAAAATCGCCTCCAAAATGTTCAGGACCGGCTGTTTTAAGCAGGGTAGGAGAGACCATGCCGGGAACTGCATGAATGCCCCGCCGTTTATCGTGTGAAGCGATCACCTCGTCCGGCTGACGGTATAGGAAAAAGAATGGCGTATGTGGATACCATTGGCGCAACAGTTCATAGAAGTGGATATGCCAGCTGTCCAGTTTAACAATATAATGTTGCTCCTTCCCATTACGTTGCTGTCCCATTAGCTTGATAGCAGCGCTGAACCAGGCCTCCCGGGTTTCATGCGGAAGGTCCGGCTGATGTTCCGGTGCCCTTAAAATTTCATCCAGCAACGGAGCCTCCGCCACGACTATATTTTCCTCAGGTGCTGAGAATGCCTGTGATAGCAGGGTAGAGCCGCAGCGTGACACATGGAAAACGAACGCGGAAGGTTCCAGCGCCCTCAGTCCTTTTCCGGCGTCAATGACAAAATCCATGACAGACAAGCTTTCCAGCGAAGAACGCTCACGCTGTCCGATCCGGCATGCCACGATGGTTTCATCAAAAAAGGGAAGGATCATCCGTTTGTCGGCAAGGTCCAGCCATTTCACCATCCATTCCTGAGAAGAAGTATAATTGAGTTTATATGGTATCCAGTTAGCGATCGGGGATATCTGCATTAGCTTGTTGCTTTTAGACTGGCGATTATGTTTCTCGCAGTTTCGGTATCTAATTTTTCCAGTTCTTCGATCATTTTGGCTTTTGTAGCGGCATCGTATTGCTGCATAGGATCTTTCTCTGAAATGTCAAAGCCATAGTCCGCGAATAGTTTATCGGTCCATGCATTTCTTACACAATCCATGATTAGGTGAATTCTCGCCGTATTACCACGATTGACGATGCTATGTGTAAGGCTGAAGTCCATATACCAGCATTCACCAGCCTGCAGATGCAGTGTTTCATCCTCAATAGTAAAGTATACATCAGGATTGGTAATAATGGGAATATGAATTCTGAAATTGTTATCGGAATAACCGCATCCCATGTCCCTGTGAGGTTTGATCTCACTGCCGGAAGCAAGGGACAAAAGACGTACAGCCTCCTTTTCACAATGCCAGGCGTCCAGGATCTCCTTTACATATGGCATCATTTCCAGGGCAGGTGTGTCTTTATATCCAACGTTTTCCTGTGCGCGGATATCATGGTTCTGTCCCGTGGCGGAACGCAGGGAAATACTGCGCCAGTCGCCGTTAAAATCCTTTGTATTGAAATGCAGGGGCCAATCCTGTTGCAGTACCTGCTCCAGTTCTTTAGTGAGTCTTTGTACGTTGTAGGTATCGGAAAATCGGATATAATTCATTGGAAATCTTAAGATAAGGCTAAGATAGAGCTTTAATTGATTTAGAGAAACTGTTTATTAATAAATTTATGAATGTGTCAGATTGAGGTGTCTTTTAGAAAAGAATGAAATGTAAGATTGAGGACGGACTAGACATTATGTCCAATGTAGATGCGCTTATAGACGTGCTATTTCGCTGGCAGATAATAGATATACTTCAAACCCTGAAACCGGTAAATCCATGAAAAAGGACATGACACTTGGAACAATGCAATTTCTATATTTTGTATAACTTCGTATCATGAGCCAGGAATTGGAGACGTTGACCGACTTTTACCGGGACAGATCACATATTAACTTTCCCTTAAGTAATAATGATCTGGAGAGCGGCAAGTCTCATTTTAATGTCAATACCCGGAAATACTGCAATTTCAAAGCGCCTTATAACAGGCGTGATTTTTATAAGATAACACTGATACTGGGGAAAGGTGAACTGTGTTATGGAGGCAATTCTATTATCATAGACAAGCCGGCCATGTTGTTACCCTGTCCGTCCGTTCCTTATTCCTGGACGAGTTTATCCGATCATCAGGATGGATATTACTGCCTCTTCAACCAGGAATTCTTCAATGAGCACACTCAATTTGATATTTTCAAACGCTCCCCGCTGTTCAAAGCATGGAGCGAGCCTGTTCTATTCCTGGATGATAAGCAGTTAGCGCTGGTTACAGTTTATTTTGAACAGATGATGGAAATGGCACACAGTGACTATTCATTTAAGTATGAAGTGATCCGCAACCTGTTATGCCTGTTGATGCATTCTCTGTTGATAGAACAACCAGATGGCAATTACACCAGCGAATTACCCGCCTCTTCCCGTTTACTCAGGATGTTCGATGAGCTGTTACATCAGCAATTTCCGCTGGATTCACCCGCACATCCATTGACAATGAAGACACCGGCCGACTTTGCCCGGGCCTTGAACGTACATGTTAATCATTTGAATTCTGTAATTAAAACTACCACCGGTAATACAACCACCACCATTATAAAAGGCCGGGTGCTGGAAGAAGCGAAAACCCTGTTGCATAATACACAATGGGATGTTTCCCAGGTGGGATACTGTCTTGGATTCGAAGAACCTGCTCATTTCAATCATTTCTTTAAGAAAGCGGTGGGGATCACCCCTTTACAGTTCCGGCAGACTAAATTGAAGGCGATTCTTTGATTTAGACAAGAATTCCTTTGAATTACAATACCGGAATTTTTATGACCTGATCTACCTTTGTTGCGTCATTCAAAAAAAGGTTCATCAGGTATGTTAAGAAGTGCATCAGAAAAAAGAAAGAAGATAGCGACAACTTTAGCGTTTATCTCAATTCCGTTATCAGGCTTCGTAACGGATATTTATTTACCCTCTTTCCCAACAATGGCTACTAGCCTGGGAGTACCGGAGCATAGTATCCAACTTACACTCACATGTTTTTTCCTAAGTTATGGCGTGTCCCAATTGTTTGTGGGCAGTCTGCTGGATAGCATTGGCAGGTTCAAGCCCGCTATGTACGGTTTGGTAGTGCTGATCATTTCGTCTTTATTAATAGGCATCACAAAGAACATTCAGCTGATCTGTTGTTTACGGATCGTACAAGGTATAGCAGTGGCTTTTGTGGTGGTGTCGAAACGGGCTTTCTTTGTGGACCTGTACAGTGGCGAAAAGCTGAAACATTATCTTAGTTTTTTTACGATCATCTGGTCCTTAGGCCCGATCGTAGCTCCTTTCCTGGGTGGTTATCTGCAAAAGTTCTTTAACTGGCAGGCTAATTTTTACTTCCTGGCAGGATATGCATTGCTGATGCTGATCTTTGAACTGATCTTCAGTGGTGAGACAATAGCGGCGCGTAAACCATTCGATCTGGCAAGGATAAAGGGAAACTATGCAATGATGCTGGGAGACCCGAAATTCCTGCTCGGCATTATCACATTAGGTATGAGTTATTCCGTTGTGATGGTATTTAACATCGCAGGTCCGTTTGTGATAGAGAACAGTTTTCACTTCAATGCTGTTACGATCGGATACTGTACGCTGATACTGGGTTTTTCCTGGATGGTCGGTGGCATCATCAGCAAACGTCTTATAGCACTCGATTTCAACCGGAAGGCATCTGCAGCCGTTGCTGTTCAATTTGTGCTGATCAGTATACTGTTCCTGGTAGGATATGGTTATCAGCAGTTATGGTGCCTGATGTTATTTGCTTTCGTTATTCATATCTGTTCCGGGTTCCTCTACAACCTTTTCTTTACTCAGAGCCTGTTGTATTTTCCGCAGCATGCGGGTATGACAGCAGGATTGTTAGGTGGACTGGTATATGTGATAACATCGCTGTCTAGCTTTACACTTTCGCGGACCGGTAAGATAGAAACTCAACAGGATATGGTGCTCCGTTACCTGGTGATATCGGCAATACTGGGTGTTGTTATCTTCTCTTTTGTTCGTGTGAGAAGGAATGCAGCCAAGTTGGCGGTGGTATAAAAAAGAACGAGGGGATATCAAAAAGTATGATACACCCTCGTTTTATTCGGGTACCTGATGGAGCCAGGTAGTCATTTAAGCGATTCTCAGAGCCTGGTTTTACTTTTGAGTTTCCCTTGGTTCTTTTACTTCTTATGCCAGGTATTGTTTTCCCAGCCTTCCGGCTTTTGAGGTATGGTATTTTCAAACCGGATGTTATCTGTAAGATCGCCGGAAATATTGGCAATGATCTTATTCACCGGATTAATGAAACGTACGTTATTGAAAGTGACGTTTCTGTTATCGGTGAACGTCAGCAATGAATCCGACGTGTAAATGGTCGTGTTGGATATCTTCATATCAGTAGCATCCATACTCTGGATGATTTTGCTACAATGTGCTTCCACATTTTCAAGACTGAAATTCTTCATTGGCGATTCCGGAATGCCGTCCACCCTTACAAGCGCCCTGGCGCTATCTACGACGATATCTTTCGCATGTATGTTCCTGTATAAGGGAGTTAACTTGTTAACTGGCAGGGCAGGCAGGCGATCGGCCAGTGCGCCAACATACATCCTTGCGCCCAGCATATCCCATCTGAATGCATCGAGACGCAGGCGCATACGTAGGCGCTCATAATAGAGATTTTCACCGCCACCGCCACGGGGACGTCTTGTTTTGAAGCGCAGTCCAACTTCTGTATCATCGAATACTACGTCATGCACATAGAGGTTCCGTATCATGGCAGCGGTTTCACTGCCTACAGTGATACCGCCATGACCCTGCCGCGCCAGGCAGAAGCGGATGACCACATTCTCAGTAGGCTTGCCTATCCGCAGGCCGTCTTCGCCGCGTCCGGCTTTCAGGGTAAAGCAATCGTCGCCACAATTAAGCGTACAGTATTCTATCAGGACGTTCCTGCTGGATTCAATGTCTATACCATCTCCACTCGGAATACCCACAGAATTGACCGTAATACCCCTTATAATGACGTTATCGCAATAAATAGGTACAACATTCCAGAAAGGGGTGTTATCGAGCTGTATGCCCTCTATAAACACATTTTTGCAGCTAACGGCCGAGACGAACATCGGAAGGTAAACAGGACCTCCGTTGTGCCCGTCGTATATCCGCTGGGAAACCGGCTTATTGGCAGCAACCACATTCTCTATCACATCCTGCCGCATCACCTGTTTTCTCACAGGACAGTTCGCGGGAGGACCCACCAGTTTACCTTTCCCGGTAACAGCGATATTCTGTTGATCATGGGCATAGATACAGGCACCCAGCGACATCACCTCCACACCTTCTGTACGGGTGAAGACAACCGGGAGATAATCGGCCACCTCTCCACTGAAGTTGAGAACAGCGTTTTCTGCCAGATGCAGATTGACATTTGATTTTAATATGATGCGGCCGGTGTACCAGTTGCCAGCAGGAATATTAACGGTGCCGCCACCACGTTTACTGACATCGTCTATGGCCTGCTGGATCTCTTTGGTTTGGGTATCACCTTTCCCTTTGATGGTAATAGCGTATGAAGGAAATACTGGTTTTTTAAACGCAGGCATAGGAAACGGCGCCTTAACAGGGGCGATGTCTGCCGTTAGTTTCGCAGGTCCCACTTCATCGATCGTTGGTACATGAGTTTTTACCTGCGCAACCGCCTGTAAGGTGATACATGACAGGCAAAGTATCAGTATTTTTTTCATCAACTGGAATTTGCAGGTAAGATAGAAAATTATTATTGTTTATTTGACACTTTAATGAAGAGTGGTGGTTTCAAAAAGAAATGGGGCCTGAAGCAAATTTGCCTCTGGCCCCTTTCGTAAGTAAGGACTGATTATTGAAACGGAGTTGTTGCTATTTCCAGTTCGTACCTGGCTGCATTGTCTACGTCCATGCCTTGTACGTCAATAACCCTTTTGGCATTTGATGCCAGATTAGTGGTGTTGCCCATGCCTGTTCCGACAATTTTACCATCTTTATCGAACCATGTCGCCTTAATTTCAACATAATCCTCCAGGTTGCTGCCATTGTTTTGTACCTGGACATGAACAGTCCTGTATGTAGACCCCGCAAGGGTCTCTTTTTTTTCTGAATGTTGAAGGATCTCGATCTTCGTTATCGGAGCGGATGCTGTTGCTGCTTCCGATTCTCCGGTAGTTTTATTCCCCGGCTGTGTATCGCATGCAGATAGCGTCATAATAAGGAGGGTGCAGGCTGCAATGCTCATCATTCTCCTGATGGGATAAATGGTAGATTTGCTCATAACTTCGGTGTATTTGGTTTGCCGCAACAATACACTAACTGCTGAAATAATTGGTTAATAAGAAGTTAATGTAGAAATAAAGGAAATATAGGAAAACAATTTTATGTATCAGCCGTGATCCCGTGGTTCTTTGTTTCCGGAATACGGTAATACATCGGTTAAAATGGATCGATATAACTTTCAGTACCAGATTTTGTTATTTGTGAAGGATAACATTTTCAGGTGGAGATATTGGGAAATACTTTAACTAGTTTATTTCTGTTACGAAACTAACATCCGGATATCCTTTAAAAACAGCAGTATCCCAAAGTTCTTCACTGGAGTTTTTTAACTTTCTATAAGGCACTTTATCTTTTCCCTTGTAGAACACTAGTAAAGTTTCTCCCATCGGTGAAAGGACCTGGAATGATGCTCCACGGAGAAACTTCAGTGAATCGTTCTCCCATGTATAACTGTCTTTTGTAAATTCGCTGTAGACCCCGCCCAGGTAGAAACTAAGGATGTGTTTACTGGCTGTGTCGTATTGAATATTAAAAAGACTTAGTTCTGGTCTGTAACGTAATATCCCTTCTTTATTACTTAAAAAGACGAAGGGCATACATTGACCATGCATATTGGGATGACCATAGATCACCAGGTCTTTGTAGCTATCAGCATTTAAATCCATATCGCTATTAAATGCAAATAAATAGTTTTCGAAAGGGATGCTGTCTGTCTTTCCGTTTTCTTGTGAAAAAAGCAATAATGAGTCTATTATATTAGTTACTTCAATCTGTCGGTTATTGACTAACTTTTTGAGAACGACAATGCTGTCAGTTCTAACTAATTGTTCTTTAAAAGGCGGTTTAGGCGTAGGGTGACTGCATGCGGTAATAATAAACAGAAGTAGAAAAATATGTTTCAAACAAAATTAATTTTAGGTATAAGTATTATTGTCTTCTGACGAATGGAATTTCCTTTAGGTTGAAGATTTTGAGTGATATTTTCTATCTGATCAATTCCATTCTCTTTTATAAAATAAATGGGAAAATGGTCCGCACCAAAAATTATCGTCCTTTCCGTTCAAACAGGTAAGATTCAGTACGACCACTACCGGATAGCGTAACACGGAGCTGCGTGCCAGCCCTTCCATATACTATCTTCGCCGGGAAAGCATAGTCGGGCTTTTCAAGGATAAACCCGTTATTACTCAGATAGGACAGGTGATAAATGATAGGCCATTTGCTGCTATCTCTGGGGACCGCGTACATTATTTCCCCTTCGAGAAAAACGTCGAATAACTGTTTATTCATGGTGTCCTTCCCGGATAGTGTATACCTGCTTCCCGCAAGCCAGTAACGATAAGAACCGTGTCTCGTCCATTTTTCCTCTTTCGATAGTGTACCGGAACTATCGATGTTTACCCATGTACCTACCAGCCAGTTGAGTTCTTCAAACTCTTCTTCGGTTGTAAACGCTTTCTTCGAAACAGATGCCTGTTCGCTCTTAGGATCTCTCAGTTTTCCGAGTTGTCCGGAATTATTCGATGGCACAATGTGCTGAGCGTATATTATATGGAAAGTAGACAAGAGTAAGCAAAGCAGTATTGCTTTTTTCATAGGTAACTGGTTACGAAAGATTTCCTGGATCGATGATGCTATTGAGCGGGAAACGGGACTCGGACCCGCGACCTTTAGTTTGGGAAACTAATGCTCTACCAACTGAGCTATTCCCGCTTAAATGCAGCTAAGTCTTTTAACAGACGTCCTTAAATTTACATATTTATGGAGCCCGATCCAAAATATGCTATAAATATTTACTGTACTTCCAGTGGTAAGTCGGGACATTCATATTGTAATGATGGCTTATATTTGAGGAATAATCAGTAATAAAATGCCCAAGCAGGCTAATTTTTATGTTGTCTCACAGGATTTATCGGTAGTCAAATGTAACAGCTTCGAAGATTGTATCACTTATGAGGATTTCTTTTATGCTATTCAGGAGGCAAATGACGTTGGAACACTTAATGTTAGATTGCTGGACGCATCCGGAGATGAGTTTACTATAGAAGAAAATGGGTGGAAAGTGGTAGGGGTAAAAGCAGAAAACCTGAGATACTTGTCACTTTCTTCAGATTGGAATACTGCGAATAAACGGAAATATCATATCGAACTGAAAAAGCTATTTACCAGGATAAAGAATGGGCACTCTTCCCATTATTTGGTTTATATAAATGACGACGAAGATCATTCTATAGAAATATCCTTTGAGAATGGTCAATTTGTTATGAATAGTTATATAGAGGTGGGCGATTTTCTCATGGAACGTAAAAGTGAGGAGATATACACAAACGCAGACTTCTACCAGTTTATAAAATTTGTTTTAAAGAAATTCCCGGCGATTGATCTTGCGGATTGATAGCGCGTAGCTGCGTGTGGGAGATGTTCGACATGCTAACACTCCAAGGCTATATGGAAAAATTATGCCTATTGTCGCTTAACAGCAGAAGCTAACTCAATAAGTTGCTGCAACAGGCCGGGCAGGTATTCCGGTCCTTTCCACGCCAGACAAACAATAGTGATAATGAAAATGAGTATAGTCCGGATGGTTCCGCCACTTAAGGTAACAGACACATTTTCCCGGTTCCTTTTTCTTGAAAAATGGAACATACACTTAATTAAGTGTGGTTAGTAAAAATGGTTGGTATACTGATAACCCATGTGGCATTGGGGAAGTCTATTGATAAAAGCAACTAGCGAAGCTCAATATTTTGTTAAAACATTGATACACTGAATAATTTATAGAACGTTCAGTCGTCGTTCTGGTAAGCGAAGATAAAAATAAGTCGAATTTCCTGTCTAAAAAGACTGCTTTTCATGATACCTTGTGATAGAGTTATAAATGAGATGATGAGTTACCTCTAATAGTTGCGGTACATGGAAGAAGATAACAAAGGCACTCAGTCTTATAGATGTCATGCCTGCACCGTTAATAGGTATATAAACAAAAAATCCTCCGAAACCACTTCAGAGGATTTTAAAGATAATATCTCAGCTACTACTACGCTAAAGAAAGCTTCTTCGCCAGCCAGCTCTCCTTCAAAGGCATCAGCCATTTTTCTTCCATCTCACCGAGGGTCAGCACTGTATTATTCACGTAAAGCGTATTCTCGTCAATAAAGCCCTTTTCAAGCGCATATGGCAGCTGTGCCATTGGCAATAGCTGTAACTTGTCTTTCACAACGAACGCCAGTGAAAGGCGGTCGAAAAGGTTTACTTCATACTGGCGCTCTATACTCTTCACAAGGCGAACAGAGCTGTCTGTGCTGCAACCGCTTACCGCAATATTCGATTCGTCTGCCATAAGTACGATCACCTGGTCAAAGAGCAACTGTCCCCATCCCTTCACCGGAGCGCCATGTGCATTCCATTGGGAGGTGAACTGATGCAGCTGTTCGTTTATTTCCAGTTTTTCCTTTTCGCTGAACGGGCGATTGCTCTGATATATCCAAACCCGGGAAGACGGGTGAAAGTCTGCCGGTAGTAATTGTCTGATTTCCTGTTTCATGGTGCAAAATTACCAAAAAAATGAGTACTGATTACTGACGGTCGTCATTTGAGTGTCATTGTGGTGGTAGAAGAGATTTTACTTCTCAATTCCCTGTAATAGAAAGGTTTCGAAAGGACTATCTGTCCACGACGAAGAAAAGTAAGGCTTGTAAGGCGGATAGCTTTTATGGCCTATATACGGTTTCCGCTGTTTATAGCTTTTATAAGGTTCATATTGGGTATACCCGGTGGTAGCCTTCCTGGTAACACCGATTTTGTCGCCTTTATGGTCTCTTACAATACCTTTTTCATACCAGCCCAGGTGTTTTCCGTTAAATCCGTAAACGTCTGATTCCGAGAGAAAAGCAACCGGCTCACCGCTGTAGAGGTAGATGGTCCGGTCCTCGTCTTTCGTATCTATATAAGCGGTCGCTTTGCCGTCTTTATTAAAAAGGGCGACGTCCTGTGCTTTTACTGAGCTGCAGCAGATGAGCATCATCAGGATCTGGAACGGTCTCATGCTATCTGCTGTGCTATCAGCTCTGCTATATCCAGTACCTGTACGCTGTCTTCTTTACCTTGTTCTTTCACGCCATCCGTCAGCATTGTCATACAGAAAGGGCAGTTGGAAGCAATGACAGCTGCACCTGTTTCCACGGCTTCTTTTCCACGCTCGAAATTGATGCGGGTAGTGCCTTTCTCTTCTTCTTTGAACATCTGTGCGCCACCTGCGCCACAACAGAGGCCATTACTACGGCAGCGTTTCATTTCCACGAGCTCTGCGTCCAGCGCTTCCAGCACTTTACGGGGTGCTTCATAGATGTTATTGGAACGGCCCAGATAGCAGGAGTCGTGATAAGTGATCTTGCGTCCTTTGAAAGCGCCGGCTTCTTTCATCCTGACCTTTCCTTCATCGATAAGCTGCTGGAGGTAGGTGGTATGGTGGATCACTTCATATTGCCCACCGAGTTCAGGATATTCATTGCGGAGTGTATTGAAGCAGTGAGGGCAGGCGGTAACGATCTTTTTTACCTCATAGCCGTTCAGTACGGCTATGTTGTTCTGCGCCATCATCTGGAAGATAAATTCATTGCCGGCCCTGCGTGCAGGATCGCCGGTACAGCTTTCTTCTTTACCAAGTATGGCGAAGCGAACGCCTACTTTATCGAGGATAGTGGCAAATGCTTTGGTGATTTTCTGCGCACGTTGATCAAAACTGCCGGCACATCCCACCCAAAAGAGGATTTCAGGTGTTTCGCCGTTGGCGGCGTATTCGGCCATCGTTTTTATTTGCATGTGTATATCAGTTTAACTTAACGCTATTATCCATTCATTTCTACGGCCCATTTGTCCCTGTCGTCAGGGCTCATTTTCCATGGGGCCATATTGTTTTCAATGTTGCTGAACATCATATTCCATTCCTGCGGTGCGCTGGTTTCTTCCATTACCAGGTGACGGCGCAGCTGCATAATGATATGCAGCGGATTAATGCTCACAGGGCATTCCTGTACGCAGGCGCCACAGGAGGTACAGGCGCGGAGCTCTTCTTCAGTGATATGATCGCGGAGCAGTGTTTTACCATCTTCCGTAAAGGAGCCCGTTTTCGCTATCTGCTCGCCAATTGCTTCTGCACGGTCGCGGGTGTCCATCATGATCTTACGGGGAGACAGCTTTTTGCCTGTGATATTCGCAGGACAGGCAGCGGTACAGCGACCGCATTCCGTACAGCTGTATGCGTCCAGTATATTTTTCCAGGTAAGGTCCGGTACATCTTTGGCGCCGAATTTAGGAATATCGCCCGCAGGGGCGTCTGCTGCCAGTTCTGGCTGAAGCATCAGCTGTACTTCTTTCTGTACGGCAGGCATATTTTCCATTTTGCCTTTAGGCCGGAGATCGGCATAATAGGCATTCGGGAAGGCCAGTATGATATGCAGGTGTTTAGAGTAGGGGAGATAGTTCAGGAACGCAAGGATACCCAATATATGCAGCCACCAGCAAGTGCGTTCTATGGCGATGAGTGTACCGTCTGATAATCCGCTGAATAGCGAAACAAACGGACCAGTCACCCAGAAGGCGCCGGTATTGATATAGTGTTCATGCCCATGTTGTTGCAATGCCTGATCTGCCGTATTCATGGTCAGGAACAACAGCATCAATACTATCTCTGTAATGAGGATATAGTTCGCGTCAGAACGTGGCCAGCCGTCCAGTTCATGCTGATTGAGCCGTTTAACCTTTACAATGTTCCTGCGTACCAGGAAGATAGCGCAGCCGATCAGTACAAGTGCTGCCAGTATTTCAAAACAGCCGATCAGCACAGGATAAAGCCCTCCCAGTAAAGGTGCGAACAGGCGGTGTTTACCCACAATACCATCCAGGATTATTTCCAGGATCTCCACATTGATAATAACAAAACCCGCATATACGAAGAAATGCAGGACGGCGACGAGAGGATTACGGAACATTTTCTTCTGTCCGAATGCAAGCAGTAACAAATTCCGCCAGCGAGCAGCTGGTTCGTCATTCAATTGTACATCCCTGCCAAGCAGGATATTCTGCCTGATCTGCCTGGCCTTCCTGTAAAACAGGTATACAGCAACGCCAAAGGCAATTACAAATAATAGCTCCTGAATTATATGCATACGTCAGATTTGACTTCCTAATTTATAGCAATGTAAGGAAAAATAGATGATCCTCCATCGACTATGATCTGTCGACTATGGACTCTTTTTCCTAATTTTACCCTGCTAAACAACCAACATGGAAACTAAGAATGTGATCCTGACCCAGGATGTGATAGAGAAGAAGATCAAACGTATCGCTTACGAGATCTATGAACATAACAGTGATGAACAGGAAATTATCCTGGCAGGTATCTGGGACAGGGGAATGATACTGGCAGAGAAGATCGCAGGTATCCTGCAGGAGATCTCTCCGTTGCGTATCAAACTCTTACAACTAAATCTGGACAAGCAACGCCCGGAGGGTGTAAAGCTTTCTGAAGAGATGGATTTCACCGGAAAAGTGATCGTGCTGGTGGATGATGTCGCTAATTCCGGCAGGACCATGTTATACGCATTGAAACCTTTCCTCCAATTCCTGCCCAGGAAAATACAGACAGCCGTATTGGTAGACCGTAAGCATAAATCTTTTCCTTTGTCAGTAGATTTTGTGGGATATTCCCTCGCTACTACATTACAGGATATGGTAATGGTAGATGTAGAGGAGAATGAGATCAGGTCCGCCTATCTCGTCTGAGTTTTAGAAATGCAGCATATGCGCCCTGAAAACCCCTCGGGATGTGAGCTCCAGCGCCGGGGCAGGAAATTTGAACATATTCAGTACCTGAAATAAAACCTTCACGCTTTTTCTGCGTGTAGGGATCCGGGTGAAATCAATATCGGGCGACAAATAAAACTGGCGGTAACGGGGAATAGCTAAGTAGTTGTGCTCAATACCGTTATTATCCTTCCATATATTGTTATCTCCCTTGAACATTCCGTTAGCGCCATACCCCAGGGCAATATTGAGCCAGGAGGGAACGTGACTCTGCTTCATAAATGCATGCAGATTCACTGATACCCAATACGTCTGTGCGTTATAATCTTTCAGTGTCCTTTCCGCCAGATTATCTCCAAACAACTGATCGGTACGTGTTTTTAAGTCGGGGTTTCCATACCTTTTAGGGTAGGCCGAGAATTTGAGTTGTATCCGTTGCTCACGCCATAACAATTCCTGACCGATCATGAGCGACGATCCTCCTGCATTGGCTGCCATATCTGTCCAGGAAAATCCCCATTCCGCCGAATAGGCGTCCAGCATTTCTATGACAGACTGGTATACAAATCCGCTAAGTCCGCCGATCCAGACCTGCTGTTTCTCAGGCAGCCCGGTGCAGCGCCACATTTCCCGGCTGATCTTTCCTTCCATATAGGCACTGTAAAAGTGACCGGCCTTATCCATCTGCTGCCATTCATGTTTATCATCAAAAGTATGAAAACTTGTTTTCGGGTAATGGTTGTACCAGGTGTTATTAAGAATAGCCAGTGCGCCGCCGTATAAGCCTGTAGTAACGCCCGTCATCAGCCAGATATTTGAACGGTTGGGAGGAGGAGTGTACTGCGAAATAATGCTTGTATCCCTGTAGTAAGGGGGCTGTTGTTGCCGTCCCTGTACAGGATAGTAAAGAAGACCTATCAGCATAGCGACAAGCATTCCTTTAAAATATGGCACAGCAACGATCTTCATAGGGTATAAATAAAAAATCCCGGTACTATACATGCGTATTGTACCGGGACAAAGGTAAAAGAATAATGAAGGATTATTTCAACTTCATATCCTTAATGATATCTTGTACGCGTTGATCGAGCGACTTGGTAACCGCGTCAAAGTCTGCAGCTTTCTCAAGTGGCTGATTTACGCTGAAGTAGAATTTGATCTTAGGTTCTGTACCTGACGGACGGGCAGAGATCTTGCTACCATCTTCTAATACAAATTGCAATACGTTAGACCTTGGCAGATCGATCGGTTTTACTTCACCCGTTTTAAGGTTTTTCACCTGCTGCAATTCATAGTCATACAGGGTCGCAACTTTAGAACCATTGATAGTGGTAGGAGGATTCTCACGATAACCACGCATCATCTCCGCAATTTCATCTGCTCCCTTCATACCTTTCTTGGTAATGGAGATCAGGTTCTCTTTATAATAACCGTAATTTACGTAAATGTCTATCAGCTGTTCGTACAATGATCTGCCCTGGCTACGCGCATAAGCGGCCATTTCACAGATCAGTGCAACAGAAGCAATGGCGTCCTTGTCACGTACGTTATCGCCGATCATGTAACCATAAGATTCTTCACCACCACAGATGAACTTCTCTTTACCTTCCTTACGTTTGATAAGGTCAGCGATCCATTTGAAGCCGGTCAGTACATTGTAACAGTTTACATTATTCTTTGCGGCGAATACATCGATCAGGTCAGAAGTAACTACAGTTTTACATACGTAGTCAGTATCTCCCGCCAGGCCTTTACGTTTGCGGCCTTCAATGATATAATTGAACAGCAGTACAGCAGTCTGGTTACCATTGAGTAATGTCCATTCACCTTTCAGGTCTTTAACAGCAATACCTACACGGTCAGAGTCAGGGTCTGTGCCCAGCAGGATGGCTGCGTCAAGTTCTTTGGCTTTCTTCAGGCCGAGGCTCATCGCTTCAGCTTCTTCCGGATTAGGATATACTACGGTAGGGAAGTTACCGTCCGGAGTAGCCTGTTCTTCCACCACGTGTACATTTGTGAATCCGTAACGTTTCAGGATCTCAGGCGCCAGGGTGATACCTGTACCATGGATAGGCGTATAAACTATTTTCAGGTCGTGTTGTTCCTTAATTACTTCCGGCTGGATGCTGAGGTTTTTCAGCTCCTGGAGATAGGCTTCATCTACTTCTTTACCAATAGGAGTAATATTTGCTTCGCCACCAGACCATTTTACTTCATCGATAGAAGAGATCTTTTCTACTTCACGGATGACGTTTTTATCGTGAGGAGGTACCAGTTGGGCACCATCGTTCCAATAAGCTTTGTAGCCGTTATATTCTTTAGGATTGTGGGAAGCTGTCAGCACGATCCCTCCCTGGCAACCCAGGTGACGGATGGTGAAGGACAATTCCGGGGTAGGACGGAGGCTTTCGAACAGGTATACTTTAATACCATTGGCAGCCAGTACATTAGCGGCCACCTCGGCAAAATAGCGGCTGTTATTACGGCTGTCGTGTGCAATAGCCAGTTTTATCTCGCCGGTGAAGGCCTGTTTAAGGTAGTTGGCAAAGCCCTGGGTGGACATACCAACCGTATATTTATTCATACGGTTCGTACCAACGCCCATTATCCCGCGCAGACCGCCAGTACCAAACTCCAGGCTGCGATAAAATGCATCAGCCAGTTCATCGGGGTTTTCCTGTTGCAATTTTTTGATAGTGGCCACGGTATCCGTGTCAAATTGGCCACCAAGCCACTGTGATACCTTACTTTCAATAATATTATCCATAGAACGATTTGGGTTTGTTTTCTTAGTAAGAAAAAACAAGTCTGTAAATTAAAGCTAAAATCCGGAGAAAATGAAAAGCCCGGGAAAGAACTCAGCAATTATCAAACCAGTTATTCCTAAAGAAAAACCGGTATGTTGATAAATAGAAGTATTCCACATACAATTGAAAATTGGGGGTATTGGTTAATTTTGCGGGTATGAGGCGGTACGAAGATTCTTACAAACAAAAAGGATTACGCAGGCAACTGGTCGAAAGTATCCGGCAGAAAGGCATTACTGATGAAAATGTATTAACGGCTATCAACAACATTCCACGGCATTATTTCCTGGATACAGCTTTTGAAGGCATTGCCTACGAAGACAGGGCATTCCCCATCGGGGAGGGACAGACCATTTCCCAGCCTTATACAGTAGCATATCAGTCACAACTGCTGGAACTCAAGCCTTTTGAAAAGGTGCTGGAAATAGGTACTGGTAGCGCTTACCAGGCCTGTGTACTGGCGGAGCTGAAGGTGAATGTATTTACTATTGAACGCCAGAAACGGCTGTTTGATCTGATAAAGCAGTTCCCTTTCAAATCAAAATACCCCACCATCCGTTTCTTTTACGGTGATGGTTATGAAGGACTTCCCACTTATGCGCCTTTTGACAAGATCCTGGTAACTGCGGCTGCTCCGCAAATTCCGGAGAAGCTGTTGCAACAGCTGAAGATCGGCGGAAAAATGGTCATTCCCGTAGGTGGTCAGGAAGTGCAGCGGATGCTGCGCATTACCAAGATCAGCGATACGGAATATGACCAGGAAATGTTTGATAACTTTTCTTTCGTGCCTATGCTGGCTGGCAAGAAATCATAAAGTGCTGTCAGCAGGCTTTTTATCCTTATCTCTTTCCTTATAATCAGATTCTTCTTCAGGAGCCTCCTGTTTCTTTTTCTTTTTGAACATTTCCGGGTCCATTTTTCCGAAACGGTAGCGTATGTTCAGACGAATGAAACGGGTGGTCCTTTTGCGGACGTAGTCCTGGATAAATGCATCCGTTTCGTAATGGGAGCTGTAATTCTGTGTATTCAACACATCTGAAATATTCAGGGCGATAGCCAGGGCGTTGTTCTTCAGCATTTCCTTACGAATACCGAGATCCATCCCGTTCATGGCCTTAAAAGTACCCTGTGGCTGTACCCTCGGAGAGCGGTAGTATCCGTTTACCTGCACGTTGATCTTAGCCGGCAGCCGTACATTCGAGTTGACGGTGATACCGTAAGTAAGATATTCGTTATTGACGTTTAAGCCGGTCAGTTTGCTGTACTCCGCGTTGAGGTTGGTCGTTACATTCCACCCCTGAATAATATGCAGGTTATAAGTGAAATTGGCGCCCCAGTCCTTATCGGTAGCCAGGTTCATTGGTTTGGTCGTTGTTACGCCGGTAGCCGTGTCCAGGAGGCTGATACGATCAATATCATCATTCGCCTGGGAATAATATACACCTGTATTCAGATAGTCTTTTGTATTTGGGTAATACCTGGAATAATTCGCTTCAAACTTGTGCGTCAGGGACGGATTCAGTTCCGGGTTCCCCACACGGATGTTCTGCGGATCGGAGTTGTTGACATACGGTAACAACTGGTCAAATCCAGGTCTGTCTATCCTTGTTGAATAGTTCAGGATCAGGCTCTGGTTCTCGTTATGCGGCAGATTATATTTCAGGAACACACTTGGGAATACGTTCAGGAACTTATTATTTACCGAAGTATCCTTGGTGTATGAATAACCTTTCAGATTGGCCTGTTCCACCCTTGCGCCGACCTGGTACCCCAGATTACCGATAGCGCTTGAAAAGTTCATATAACCTCCGTAAATATCCTGCTTATAGAAGTAGGTATTAGAGAGGTCCAGGCTTTTTTCAAACTGCTGAGTGGCAAAGTTGAACAGCTGGGCATCATAATCATTGTTATTATCCTGCAATGTTACTTTAGCACCTGCCTCAAATTTTCCCTTTTTACCAACAGGAGTAGTGTAGTCGGTTTGGATATTCCAGAACTGGTTCTGGGAGGTCCCTAAATTCCGCTGCAGTTGTGAAGGCCCCTGAGTGCTGTCAGCATATTGAGATAGTGTATTATAATTACTGTTGTTCCGGCCCTTATTGTTGCTATAACTGATATAGGCAGTCCATTCCTCATTCTGTTTGTCTGTAGTATGGCGGAAGTTCAGGCTGGTGTTGTTATTCGGATTACGGTAATCGCTGGTATTGTGGCGTTCACCGGTCTGGAGCGGCGATCTGTGAGCATCGAGGTAATTCAGCATGATATCGTCTGCGCTGTTACCGCTATTCACACTCAGTCCCTCAGAGATAGTGATGGTATTATAGTCATTCAAGTAGTAGTCAAGCCCTATGCGGCCGCCTTTACCGGAATTGCTGTTCTTGTTCCTGCTGTCCTGCGTGAAGAAAGCAGTACCTGCAGTATCAGGAATGAGGTTTTGGCGGTTGCTGTAGCCATAACCTGTCTGGCTGTTATGCCAGCCGTTGAAATTGGTGAAGAAATTAAACTTCCGGATACGAAGGTTTGCGTTGAGATTACCGTTGAGCTGTCCGCGGGTAGCTACGCCTGCACTTACCATCACGTTATACCCGATCGCTTTGTCCTTTTTCAGTATGATATTGATGATACCACCACCACCATTGGCTTCGAACTTGGCGGAAGGATTGTTGATCACCTCTACGCGGTCTATCGTCGAAGCGGGGATCATCTGAAGAGCGGTTTTAGCATCTCCGAAAGGGGAGGGCTTTCCATCTACATAGATCGTCACACTTTTACCGCGAAGGGTAAGGTTATCGTCAATATCTACATTTACGCTGGGAATATTTTTAAGTACGTCTGTTCCTGTACCGCCTTCCGCAGTTACTATACTACCGGCGTCAAAGACCTGGCGGTCTATCTGCATGGAAAAAGCCGGTTTCTCGGATTTGATCTCTACAGTGGCCAGCACCTTGCCGGCAGGCTGTAGTTTGACGATACCTGCTGACTGTATTGGTTTACCGGGTATGATCTTTATTGCTTTTACCAGTTTTTCGTATCCCATAAATGTGATGCGGAGCACGTAATTACCAGTAGGAACTGCATTAAAAGTAAAATCACCATCCGGTTCAGTGTACATACCTGTTACTACGGATGAATCCTGCGGGTGGAGCAATACCACAGACGCATATTCTACCGGTTTGCCAGTATTGGCATCCAGCGCTTTACCAGTAAGTTTTGCGGCATTATTGCCGGTTTGGGCCATAGCAGTAGCGCCATAGCATATAAACGCTGACAGGAGTAGACGTTTCAGCATGCATGATAGATATTAATGAGACCTTATGTTGAGACCAGGGACAAAAATATCTATCTCATATGTAAAGTATTGCTATTTGTGATGAATGGTCAGTTACTGTGGTGTAGGGCAATCCATAATTGTAATAATCCTATCAGAAAACCGAAAGCGGCTCCTCCCAGTTCGGCTAATCGCAGTTCACGGCCAACAGTAGTTTTCAGCAATGTCTTTATCTGACCGGCTGAAAGTGCTGTTATCTTCTGGCTTACAAGGGCTCTGACGTCCAGTTCTTTTTGTGCATTCTGCAGGTATTGATCGATGATCTGAGGGAACATGTTATCCAACTCTGTGACCAACACTTTTTTTACCTGCTGGATAATGCTGTCGCCGATAAACATTTTGAAAACAGGCATCGCTTCAGGTAGCTTCTCCCGGAGGAAAGTATCCATATGTACTTCTACCACGGGAATGATGCTTTTAATTTTTTCCGGGTCAGCAAGTTTATGCCGGATATCATCAAACGAGAATAATTGTGTAGCGACAAATTCACCTGTTTGAATGGCCAGTTGTTGCTGGCGTCCTGAAAAGGAGCGGAGCAGGAACAGGATGGTTATTTTGTTGACCAGCCACCCTGTGAGGGCGGCTAAAAAAGGGATGAAATATATTGACATAGCGAGTTGATTAAAAAAAGTATACAAAGGAATGAGAAAAAATTTGGAAATTAAAAACACATTTTGTTATCTTTGCATCCCAATCAAAACAAACGGTGGTCGTAGCTCAGTTGGTTAGAGCATCAGATTGTGGTTCTGAGGGTCGAGGGTTCGAAACCCTTCGATCACCCAAAAAGCAGGAAGGCAGCAGAAATGCTGCCTTTTTTTGTGCCCTGAAATGCTCTTTAGACGTTCCTTCCTATGAATGAAGACTCAAAAGAATATCAAATAGTTCAATCGATATATGAATGGATATGTGCCCTTCAAAAAGGGGCGCCTGTATTCAAGTATAGTGAGGTGCTGGAAAAGGTAAATGAGCTTGAATCTGCGTTGTTATTACTTCCAGCGTCTCCTGCCAGTAGAGGTCTTACTAATCATATAAACAATTTTAAGAGCCATCTGATTGAATATCCTGATATCATTGCAGAGGGTTTTTCGGTGACGCAATTGAAAATGTATTTGGGCCATTTGATAAAAAGTCTGGATAATTCTAATCAAAGATTCGAGTGATCGAAACATGCTTGTCCAGGCCGTGGGAAATTCTACAACAGGTGTTTTTAATAAGTCAATTCCTCAGAAATTATAAAATACTCCAAAAGTGACCCTGTAACTTCAATTTTGGGGTACATAATTGATACACCAAAAAGCCTCCCAAGGGAGAAATCTCAATAAATAATCATAGAGGAAGAATCAGGGTGAGATGGAGGCATGAGGAAATCAGGTGTACTTTAAACCTGCCTTATGCCTGTTTACCAGAGAATCACTTCATTTTTTAATCTCCCTTCTTTTGAAATGGCTTAATACTGATCTGTAATTTAGATCGGGAGTACTAACCTGCAACAATGTTACTTAACAACGTGTTCCGCAACTGGATTAGCGAAATCGAACCTCTAATGATTAAATCGCAACATTAAGGATTAGGGGATCAAAAATTGAGGATCTTAATTAAGGAAACAGATATGACTAAAATTGACCCCTCTTTGAAAGTCAAGACACCGGAGTGTTTTGTAATTATGCCTATTGCGGATGCTGACGGTTATGATAAAGGGCACTTTAAAAAGGTTTATGAAGATCTTTATAAAGTAGCCTGTGAAAAGGCAGGTTTTCAGGCTATACGCGCTGATGATGTTAAGCAAACTAATTTAATCCATTTGGATATCCTGCAAAAGTTAGTTTCCTCTCCCATGGCAATTTGTGACTTGAGCAACAGGAATCCGAATGTGCTCTTCGAACTTGGACTCAGACAAGCGTTTGATAAACCTACAGTTTTAGTGCAGGAAATGGGAACCCCTAAGATATTTGATATATCACCGCTTAGATATTATGAATACAGAAAGGAATTGAAGTACAGGGAGGTTTTAGAAGATCAGGAAGCAATTTCTGATGCGATTGCTGCTACCAAAGAAGCAAATGATAACGGTGAAGGAGTAAATTCGATAATAAGTCTTCTGTCTCTCTCAAGCCCGGCATCATTAAAAGACGTTACTGAGAATGATTCTGCAAAAATGCTTCAGGTAGTCATGTCTGAAATGAATGAATTGAGAGCTGATTTTAAGAAATTGTCTAAGTCTAACTTTGACTTTACCGGTGGTGGTGGAAGTTATGAAATTACTTTGCCGGAACAACAGACATTGTCAATGGAGCTCGCAAAGATTAATACCATTTACTCCCTTATTAAACAAATGACCTCCTTACCAGGTAAAATTGAAGATGTAAAGAGGTTATACGACGAATACCAACAAATAATTGAGAAAATTGCTCCCGTAACCGTGCCTAAGAGGTATAAAGAAAAAGTGGTCGATATGGCAATAGAGATCGACAAGCTATTTTCAAATTATGTTGCAAAGGGTAACGGAAGTTATGGCTGGGAGGTTGGATCAAAAATAGAACCCCTGGATAAACGAAAGTCTAATTAGATTCCTTTATAGCTGTAAGCAAGCAGAAGTTACTTCCGGTTACATTTTGCGTTACATTTCGTAATTTTGATGATTCTTTGAAACAAATTACTTTTTAAATAACTAATAACCAACTATTTGTGAGTATTCGTTGGTTATGACACCAGATTATGGTGCTGAAGGGTCGAGGTTCAAAACCCTTCCATCATGGAATTACAAAAGGTAACTGTAAAAGGTTACCTTTTTTTATGTCTGTAAGTGTCAAGGGGTAAGGCTTTAAGAGAACTGACGTCAGGTAAGAAGCCAGCTGATACTTGCATAATTTTATTATTTTTCTTAATTTTAGATTATTACGATGTTATATATGACTAATTGTCATTATTTTAACCGTGAGATGCAACTTTAGTAGCATTTATTGCATGTGTGTTTTATTAGAAGCTTTTGAGTAAACTATAGCCAATATGAGTACATTACCGGGTGCGGAAACGATCTCCTTTTTCACTAATTGTTATGAAGGAGATTGGGAAAGGGTGTTAAAAGAGAACCGTTTAGAAACAATGATCGAGCGGTGTAAAACGAACTTCTTTGAGAAAGTACTGATCATAAATAATGTTAAAGACCGCAATCAGGTAGAACAATATGCCAAAGCAGCGGTTGATAAAAAGATCATAGATGCCTATTACTTTGCTGAAGACCACAGCGAAGCTATCCTTTCAGCGTTTTCAATATCACGTAAGAGCTTTCACCTCGATTTCTACGATGGTTACTGGTATAGTATGGGGCCACTGGCAGCTATTTATTTCTGCAAAGGAAAATACCTGTTATACTTCACCTGTGACTGTATGATAGAAGAAGGGGCTAGTCCTGGCTGGATAACAGATTCTGTGGAATTGATGAAGAAGGATAGCTCCATCTTTGTCGCTAACCCGATAGGGGATGATAACAGGGGCGAGTGCAAGGATGGTACGCTTAGGGAAGATGATAAGTATTACTATACCATCGGTTTCTCTGATCAGTGTTTCCTCGTAGAAACCAGCCGCTTTTATGGAGATATCTATAACGACTACCATTACTTCTCTGAACGATATCCCGTTTATGCCGGTGATCTGTTTGAGAAGCGTGTGAATAGTTATATGTCTCTCAATCTGCTCACAAGGATTATCAGGAAAGACGTTTATTACAGCCATGAAAAGTTGCTGAATAAAGAGCTTGAAGCCTTGCGTGCAAAACCGAGCATTAAAAAGAAGGCAAAGATGATGGCAGGTACTTACTCAAGGAAATTACGAAAAGCGATTAACAGGAGAATTTTAGGACATTCCAAATACAGGAATAAGAAAAGTGCGACCCGTATTCATATCTAAGAAAGAACGGACGAACACTGCATTCCTCAGAATTTTAGAAGGCAGCGTAATGGCTGCCTTTTTTGTGCAGTAAAAGTAAACAGACATCCGGGCCAGCTGTTGACTATATAACCTCAAAAACCCAGGTTTTCATTTCTGAAGAGCAAACAGATTGTTGAGTTGTGCATTATATCGAACATTTAAAAAGCAAAGCGCCGGGTTGGTAAGATTTTTCGATTTTCTCACCTATTTTCTGTAGATTCACTTAATCTATTATCACTCATGTGATTGTGATGCGAATTTAAGTTACTCCAAAAGAATAATCTGTCGGGAACAGTGAACTGACGAATAAAAGCCTCATGGACAGGCTATGATGATCATTACTTCAATGCGCAATTCTTCTTGTATTTACCAAACAATCGTATTCATCATCTTTAAACTCCACCACAATGAAATCGCTCGTTTCTCTTACGTGTTTTATTTTACTCGTTGCAGCCTGTAATATGCCTGAAAAAAAAGGTGAAACTACCAGCACTGATAGTGCGAAAGCAGGTATGGAATCAAGTGAAGATGTAACTTATCCGTATACGCTGGACAAGCCTTATAAGAACTGGAAGTCCGGTGATAAGAAAAATACCCAGATCGTATTGAATATGCTGAAAGCATGGGAAACAAAGAAAGTGGCTGAATGTGCTTCCTACTTCGGCGACAGCGTTGATCTGGCTGTAGACTACTATCATGGGGTAATAAAGAAGGATAGCATTCCGGCAATGCTGGAACGTTCATGGGCCGATTACGAGAACCTGAATATTAAGATGGACGACTGGGAATCTGTGATATCAGAAGATAAAAAAGACGAATGGGTGACCGTGTGGTACAAACAAAGCTGGACTGATAAAAAAGGTAAGATGGATTCCCTCGCTATTGTAAATGATGCGAAGATAGTAAACGGGAAGATCGTTGTATTTGATGAGAAGGTCAGGCACTTTCCCAAAAAATAAACTGTAATATGAAGAGGGGATTGAACAGCATCAATCCCCTCTTCATATATGATATGTTACCGTGTAGCGGCATCTTTTCCTATCACTGTCCAGTCATCGTTACCATGCCCTTTCGCTATCCATTTGTCCATCTCGGCTGCTATAGCAGGTATTACGGCAAATGTCGTTCCTCCTTCTGCTGCAGCCTCCATAAATAGCTGTGTGTCTTTTCTTGCCATGTTCAGTTCCCAGGACGGCTGATCATATTTTCCTCCCGCCACTCTTTGCAGCCTGGCTGCCAGTGCCGTACCGGGGTTCCAGGACTCAAACAAGGTGTTGAGATCGCCCAGTGGTATGTCTAATGCTTTTGCCAGTGAAAGTGTATCCGCAATACCTGCGGTAAAAGTAACCAGGAATAGATTGCCGAGTAGTTTCATGCCCGCAGCTTTGCCTTCTTCTATGCCGAAATTAAGCACCTTGCCTGTCATTTGAGACAAAGTAGGCTCCAGCTGGTTTATGAGGCCCTGATCGCCTGATACGAGCATATAACCTGTCCCTTCAAGTGCATTCTGCGGACCCATAAAGACAGGAGCGTGTAAATATGTAAATCCGTGCTCTTTCCAGTCATGGGTCCTCCGTATCGCGCCCGCTGCGGAGGTAGTGGTATGATCAATGATAATGGCGCCTGGCTTTAATCCCGGATGCGCTTGGGCCAGTACTTCATCTACAGTGGCGTCATCTTTTAAAGTAAGATGAATGATATCAGCTCCTTTCACTGCATCTGCAACATCAGCAAATGCTTTGGCGCCATCGGTTTCCAGCGCAGCTGCTTTTGAAGCGGTGCGATTCCATACCTGCACCTGGGTTCCCTTTTTGAGGAGTGCTTTTACGAAGTTGGCTCCCAACAATCCTGTACCTAAGAATGCTACCATTGTTTACGTTATTTGTATAAAAATACTATTACTCTCCGTATTTTGAATCAGCTGTTACTACTTAAACCCGTTCTTTATGTTATACATTACACAACTTATATACATCCACGAGGGAAAGGAAGAGATCTTTCACCAGTTTGAAGATGTTGCCATACCGCTTATCGAAAAGTATAATGGGAAGTTATTGTTACGTCTTCGTCCTGCACCGGGGGAGATAATCGCCGGAGAAGAGGAAATGCCATATGAAGTACACCCGGTAAGTTTCCCCGGAGAGGCTGATTTTAATGCATTCAAGCTGGATAAGGAGAGAGAGGAATTCCTGCATCTGAACGATGCGTCCGTGAGAAAGATGCTGTTAATTCAGGGAACCGCTTTGTAATGCATCTACTACAAGCGGTATGTAAAGGCCGCCTGCAGTAGATGGTAATAAGATTATTCTGACCTTAATGCCTTCACAGGGTTCATTAGCGCCGCTTTTACTGCCAGCAGGCTGACTGTCAGTAACGCCGTCACTACGGCCAGTACGCCCGCCAGTCCGATCATCCACCACTGGATAGTTACCCGGTAAGCATATCCCTGGAGCCATTCCTGCATTGCCCACCATATTGCAGGTGTAGCGATGAGTATGGAGATCAGTACAAGCTTGATGAAATCCGAAGATAACAAGCTTACAATGTTGGTTACCGATGCTCCCAGCACCTTTCGCACGCCGATCTCCTTCACTCTTTGCTCGGTAGTATAGGTCGCTAATCCAAATAAGCCCAGACAGGCAATAAAGATCGTCAGGCCTGCGAAGGCAGCGAATAATTCTCCGAAGCGGGCATCCTGTTTATATTGCCTGTTAAAAGACTGGTCCAGGAAACTGTACAGGAAAGGGCGGTTTGGAGCTATAGTGCTCCAGGCCTGTTCCAGTTCTTTTATTGTCTTTGATAACTGATCTGTTTTTATACGGAGTGATATTTTATTCAAAGACTGGAAAGGAGCCATTCTCATGGCCAGCGGCTCTACTTTTTTGTGCAGTGACTGATAGTTGAAATCCTTCACAACACCGATCACTGTGCCTTTGCGTCCCCACTGTTCAAAACGTTTGCCGATGATATCTTCAGCCTTTGAATAGCCATACTTTTTCATGGCGGCCTCATTGATCATAAGTGACCCTTCAGCGTCAGCAGGGAAATCGCGTGAATATGCCCTGCCGGCAGCCAGTTGCATCTCATAGACAGGAATGAAATCGTAATCTATTTCATACATGGCCGGTGTCTCGGTTATCATGTCCCCGGTCCGGGATTCTATATAAGTAGTGCCATTAGGGTAGAAATCACCTGGTACAGCCCTGGAGGCAGAAATAGACTGCACTGCAGGATTTCTTGCCAGCGTTGCTTTAATAGCTTCTATAGATGCATTCACCTTTTGATCACCGCCATAGTCAATCACCAGCATCTGGTCCTGACGGAAACCTAGAGAATGTGATCGCATATGCCTGAGTTGAGAATATACGATCATCGTACCGGCAATAAGGGCGACAGATAAACTGAACTGTACTATCACCAGCCCCTTACGCAAGGCGATGCCTTTGTTAGAAGAACGGAACTGTCCCTTCAGCACTTCCACTGGCTTAAACCGCGACAATACCCAGGCGGGATAAGTACCTGCCAGTAATCCAAGTAAAAAAGGCATGAGCAGAAGCACCGGTGTGATCTTCCAGGAAATGAGCAAAGACCAGGTGAGCGGTTTGCCGGATATTTCCCGGATAGCCGGCAGTGCTACAATTGTGAGTACGATAGAGAATATTACTGCTGCAAATGAGATCAGGATAGACTCGGTCAGGAACTGGTATATCAACCCGTTCTGATAAGCGCCCACCGCTTTTCTAACGCCTACTTCCCTGGCCCTTTCCATAGAACGGGCGGTAGACAGGTTCACGAAGTTGATACAGGCAATGAGCAGTATGAACAGTCCGATAATTGAGAAGATATACACGTTTGAGAGACTTCCGGTAGGTCCTGGCTGCCGCTGGGCCTTCGAGTGTAAATATGCAGCTGATAGGGGCTCAAAGGCGATAGTATAAATGCTGTTATCCATTTTAGGATAATGCCGGGACGCGAATGCCGGGATCTTTGCTTCAAGTGTTTTAATATTTGCGTGCTCAGGCAGGAGGAAGTAAGTATAAAAATCAATGTATCCCCACTCATCAAAGATCTCTGGTCTCCATTTCCTGAACGTGCTCATAGAGATCAACCCATTGAAAGAAATATGTGAGTTGGCAGGAACGTCTTCTATCATACCGGTAACCGTAAATGTTTCCTGGTTGTCTACACGTAATGTTTGTCCTACGGGGTTCTGGTTACCAAAGTATTTCTGTGCAATGCTTTTCGTCAACACAATACTGTTAGGCGCTACAAGCGCTTGTTTAGGATTGCCTGCCAGCATTTTCCAGCTGAAGATGTCAAAGACAGTTGAATCGGTGAATACCAGCCCCTCTTCCTGGAAATGCTTTTCCCCATGCTCCAGCAGGAAGGTATTAGGACTTGTGAACTGTACTGTTTTCTTTATCTCAGGGAAGTCGGCCGCCAGCGCCGGAGCAGTTGGCGCATTCCCCCACACCTGATATTCTTCGGGAGAAGGAGAGGTGTTCCTGTCTACGTCTTTTGGATTGCGATAGGCATGCAACACCCTGTATATCTGGTTGAAATTGGTATTATAGCGGTCATATGACAATTCATCCTGCACATATAACACGATCAGCATACAACAGGTAATACCTATTGCGAGACCAATGATATTAATTGCCGAATAGGCTTTTTTCCTTACCAGGTTACGCCAGGCAATTTTAAGATAGTTCTTTAGCATAATGTGTCGGTATTATAAAGGCGATCTTATTATTCGGAAGATAGGAACAAAAAGATTGCCATTCACATAGAACCTTTGCTATGGCTGATCTGCAATTGTCCGGACTGGCCGTACTGTTCACATACGCACATTTTCCTGGCCGGAAACGGACAGAGCCGGCCGCCCTATTCAGGCATTGCTTTTGTTTATCTCTGTCTTGTCAAACACTTTAGATAATGATGGAAGACCTCTGGTATAAGAATTCAGTTATTTACAGCCTTGATCTGGAAACATTCATGGATGCTAACAGCGATGGCACCGGCGACTTTGCCGGACTTTGTGACCGTCTTGATTACCTCCACGCAATGGGAATAGATACGGTATGGTTGGCACCTTTTCAGCCTACACCCAATAAAGACAACGGCTACGACATCCAGGACTATTACGGCGTTGATCCGAGACATGGTTCCAGCGGGGAATTCGTGGATTTTATGCACAGGGCCAATCAGCTGGGCATAAAGGTGATTATTGACCTGGTTGTAAATCATACGTCAGACAAACATCCATGGTTCGTTGAAGCAAGATCTTCCAAAGATAATCCAAGGCGGGATTGGTATGTATGGTCAGATAAAAAGCCGTCAGACTGGGATGAGGGCATGGTCTTCCCCGGTGTACAGGAAGCTACCTGGACATTGGATAAACAAAGCCATAGCTACTACTTTCACCGATTTCATGCGTTTGAGCCAGACCTTAATACAGATAATCCTGCAGTCAGGGAGGAAATATTCCGCATTATGGGATATTGGCTCCAGTTAGGTGTTGCCGGCTTTCGCGTGGATGCCGTTCCTTTTATCCTGGAGTCGCCCGCACCAGGTAAGAAGAAATCCACGATGAACTATGACTACCTCAAAGAGATGCGCAAATTCCTGCAATGGCGTAAAGGCGATGCCGTACTACTCGGAGAGGCAAATGTATTGCCTAAAGATTCCATGAGATATTTTGGAGATCAGCATGACGGTATTCACCTGATGTTTAACTTCTTCGTGAACCAGTATGCATTTTATGCCCTGGCCACGACCAATACCACACCACTGATCAAAGCTCTGGAAGCTACCAGGATAGAACCATCTACAGCCCAATGGGCCCATTTCCTGCGTAATCATGACGAGCTTGATCTGGGAAGATTAAGTGAAGCCGAAAGAGACGAGGTCTTTGCCCGTTTCGCCCCTGACGAGAATATGCAGTTATACTTCCGGGGCATCCGCCGCAGGCTGGCTCCTATGCTGGGAAGCCGGCAGCAGAATGAACTTGCTTATAGCCTGATGTTTTCGTTGCCCGGTACGCCCGTTTTAAGATACGGCGATGAAATAGGAATGGGAGATAACCTTGCGCTTGATGACAGAAATAGTGTAAGGACGCCTATGCAATGGTCAGGAGAATATCAGGCGGGGTTTTCAAAAGCGGATAAACTCATTCATCCGGTAATTGACGATGGTTACTATTCCTATACACACATCAATGTAGAGACTCAAAGACGGGACCCCGGTTCCCTGCTGAACTGGATGACGTCCCTGATCCGTTTGAGAAGGGAATGTACAGAAATAGGTTTCGGGCAATGGGAGATATTGCAAACAGACTTTGATCATATTCTGGGTATGTGTTATCAGTGGAAAGGCCAGTCGCTGTTTATATGGCATAACTTTTCTGAAAAGCCGCAGGAAATTGTGATACTCGCAAAGAACGCAGGAGCAAACAGATTGGTAGACCTGATAAACAACATCGAAAGCGTTGTTGATGACCGGGGGCGGCACACGATCACGCTTGAGGCTTATGGTTACCGTTGGTTCCGGGCAGGGTGACCCCATCTATCCAAAATTATTTACCTTGCAAAACATGAGAACGGAAGATGCGATTCAATTTATCAGGCACAAGGAATTATCAATAGCAGGACCATCTGACTGGGCTGATCTCGGCTGTGGCTCAGGTACATTTACAACCGCACTTGCACATTACTTACAACCCGGTAGTGTGATCCATGCAGTAGATAAAGACATACCTGCGGACCTGAAAATACCTGTTCCTGCAGGCATACAGGTGAAAACACAGGAACTTGATTTTGTAAAAGAGGAATTGCCTTTTGAACAACTGGACGGGATCGTTATGGCAAATGCATTGCATTATGTCAAAGAACAATCAGTCTTTATTGAAAGGATCGGAAGATGCCTCCGCCCAAATGGAAGACTACTTCTTGTTGAATATAATACAGACAAACCCGTGCCTACATGGGTCCCTTATCCGTTAAGTTATCCTTCACTGGAAAAGCTGTTTAAGGCGCACGGCTATCAACATATTGAGATGATAGGTGAAAGATCTTCCGTGTATGGCAATGCCAATCTTTACACAGCGATCATCCGGAGATGATAAAGCCGTTTCCTACTGGTTTCAGTAGATAATAACATGTGTATCAATGTTAATATGTTGTGCCCGCAGTCCCCTGTGGATAAAAAGAAAATATATTTTTATAAATAAATAGTGATTCCTTACAATTCATAAGGCGGTACCCCTCTTGTCTTTGCCTATCCAATTTTCCACTTCTTACTTGTTTAAGGTTGTTAGTATAACTATGCCTACGCCTGCCAGATTTATATAATTTGACAGGTTACACTAACTTATGGAAGACATATACTTAAAGCAGGAAGGAGAGGTTTGGAAGGATTTCCCATTTTATTAACCAGTAAGAACATTATACCGTGAAAGTAGCTTTTCTATGTGGTTCACTGGAGCCTGGTCGGGATGGTGTGGGCGATTATTCAAGACGCTTGGCATGTGAGTTAATCCGGAAATCGCATGAAGTAGTAATAATAGCCCTCAAAGACAGAGTAATAACCTCGCTGTACAGTGGTTTACAAAATAGCAATGGTATTGACGTCCCCGTACTCCGTATACCGGCTTCAATGGATGAAAGGGAACGCTTTTCCCACGCAGGCGACTATATCAGGAAGTTTGGACCTGAATGGGTAAGTCTGCAATATGTACCTTTCTCTTTCGAGAAAAGAGGACTCCCTTTTACCTTCGGCAAACATTTAAAAAGTTTAGGCAGCAACATCAAGTGGCACTTTATGTTCCATGAACTCTGGGTGGGACTTTATGGGTACAGCACTTTTAAACTGAAAATACTCGGCCTGATGCAGAAAGTGATCATCAGGCAGATGCTGGCCGCCATCAATCCTGAATCTGTTACAACCTCTATCGGTATTTATAAGAAGAACCTGGGATGGAAAGAAGTGAACCTTATTCCGTTGTTCAGTAATATTCCCGTCACCGGTGCGATCCGGGAGGATACACGGCAATCAGATAACATTACTGCTATTCACTTTGGCTCTTTCACCGGTGCGCTGGATGATTATAAACGGCAGGTGGATTTTCTGACGGGAATAGGAGAGAAGACAGGTAAAACCGTATGCCTGGAGATCATCGGCAACGGTGGACATTATAAAGAAAAGGCGCTTGATATTTCCCGTCGTGCATTCGGCGAAGAGCATGTAATTGATTGTGGGTTCCTGTCAGAGGAATCTATTTCCAATCATTTGCTCGGCGCTGATATCGGTATTTCAAGAGCAGATTATACGCTGTTCGGGAAAAGCGGTTCTGCAATGGCTATGCTGGAACACGGACTGCCACTGCTGTTAAGAGGAAACCGGCCAACTGAAGATATTATCGGTAATAACTTTCCTTTTAAGGAACAACTTATATATCCGGACGATCCTTCCAGGGAATTTGTAAAGAAAGATCCTGTTTATTTTATCAGCGAAGTGTCTGAGATCTTTGTGGAAAGTCTATCTGAGAAAGAACATGGAGAACTTATACTTATAACGGGTTAAATGAAAAAAGGCGATCAAACGATCGCCCTTTTAATTCATCACATGATGGTCTTATAGAAGGATACATTCCCGACCATATCAACCTTAACTACGATTGTTTCACTGTTCTTCTTTAATTCTACAAAATAGTTATCAGCACCGTCGAATGCCATGTCAAACATGGTCAGATCGATTTCGTTGTTTTCATTGTCGTCGTACTTGAATACTCTTCCAACCTGGTAGTCGCTGTATCTCTTTTCAATATTACGTTGTGCGCTCTCCGGCAGATCTGCAAATGATTTATTCTGTGTTGTACCAACCAGGGTACTGTGTATATCATAATAAGCCGTCAGACTATCGTTACCCGATACAAAAGAAACTTCGTCGAAATGGCTTGTTCTCTGGTAACGTATATCTGTCGCCGCTGGGAAATCTTCATAAAATTGTGTCTTTGTGAAAGAGCTCACCTCATCGTTATTTTCTTTACGTATTTCCTTCCTTTCCGCCTTCGTTTTTTTATTGCCTTCTATTGTATGTGCGAATGTTATGTTGGCTGACATGATCAGCACTCCTGCCGCAAGAAAAATCTTTTTCATGACCTTATGTTTAGTGTTTCTTTGAGATTACGATACAAAGTTACCTGCACAGACGTCATTGCTTCCGGCTGAATCGGTAAACAGGCGTTTCCTGTCGTTCAGAAAGGACGACCTGTTGCTAAGCGAATAAATGGTGAGCGCAAAGCTTATATTTGATGAATAAACGCCCCTATAGGTCTTAAATCCGCAATCACTCAATGAAGTATATTTTATCCCTGCTGCTGTTCATATCATTGTCCGACCAGTTAACAGCGCAGTCAACACCCCGTAACCTGTTAAGCAGATTCACCCGGCAGGAGATCGCCGCTGCCTTGTTGGCTCCGGGGGAATGGCATCCTTTCCCCGTAAGTGCCGCCGCATGGCAGAAAGCCCTGCCTGACTCTGTTCGGCAGAGTATTATAAGACAGGCGGAAGGATACCTGAAGATCCCCTTTGTAGCTATTCCGGTCACGATGATGATGGAATACCAAAAGAACGGCGACCGTTCACGTTATGAAGAGATCTCTTTCAGAAAACGGGACCAGCTGTTCACCATGGCGGTGGCCGAATCTATTGAGCAGAAAGGCCGTTTCCTGAACGCCGTTATCAACGGTATCTGGTCCATATGTGAAGAAAGTTACTGGGGAGCCCCGGGTCACCTGTATCTCCAGAAAGCGGGAATAGACCTGGTAGATGTAGAAGATCCTTCTGTAGACCTCTTCGTCAGTGAAACTGCTACCGTGCTAGCCCTGGCCGATTACCTGCTGGGCGATCGCCTGGATAAGTACTCCCTGCTTTTACGTAAACGCATCTACTATGAAGTGAACAAAAGAATGCTGACACCGCTGGAAAAAGACAGCGATCGCTATTTCTACCTGAAGAAGGGCACAAAAGAATATCCCATCAATAACTGGAACCCCTGGGTGATCAGTAACTGGATGACCAGTTTGCTGTTACTGGAAAAAGATCCCCAGCGTCGTATCGGTGAACTGGAACATGCAATGCACTTGCTTGATCATTATATCAACTTTATTGGTGATGATGGTGCTATAGATGAGGGGCCCGTTTACTGGTCCGGAGCTGCGGGAAGGGTATTTGACGCCCTGACGGTCCTGGAAAGCGCGACAGCAGGTAAGCTGAAGATCTATGATGCGCCGGTTATTGGGAATATGGCTGCCTATATCTATAAATTGCATATTGCCGGTAGCTATTATATCAATGTGGCCGACGCTTCTCCCGTGATCAGTACAGATGGGCTTTTGCTTTACCGGATGGGACGGGCTATGCAGGATACGACCATGACGAGCTTCGGCGCCTGGGCTTTTCATCGCTATCCCATACATACACCTATCTCGGGAGATTTTGCCAAGCCCCGTATGCTTTTCAATATGCAGGTCTGGACTGACTGTTCAAATAGCCGTGGGCAGGATCCCGTTATCCCCGATGTATGGCTGGAAAGTATCCAGTTAATGGCGGCCAGGACAGATAAAGGATTATTCGTAGCCACTCATGGCGGCCACAATGGCGAAAGTCATAACCACAATGACGTAGGCGATTTTATCGTATATGCATCCGGGCAGCCGGTTATTATAGACGTGGGTTTGGGCACCTATACGGCAAAGACTTTTTCGAAGGAAAGATATCAGTTGTGGTACAACAGTTCCGCTTATCATAACCTGCCTGTGATCAATGGTGTGCAGCAAATGGCGGGCAGGAAATTCGGAGCCCGGGAGGTACAATACCGAAAGGATGGCAACAGCGCCACATTACATATGGATATAGCAGGCGCCTATCCCCCCGAAGCGGGCGTTAGTCAATGGATACGGGATGTGAAAATGGATCGGCAGTTGGACAGGGTAACCGTTACGGATGATTTTACGCTAACGGCAGCAGGCAGGGAGCTGACACAGACGTTCATGACGGTGTGCCCGGTTGACCTGCAACAAGGCCTTATCCGGTTCAATATTCCGGGCGAGCGGCCGGTAGTGCTGGAATACGACGCCGGTACCTGGAGCGTAAAAAAAGAGCTGATAGACTGCAGTGATCCGGACGAAAAACGGCTGACGGATAACTGGTCCCGCCGACCTATCACCCGCCTGTTATTGCAACGTAAAGGAGAGTATAGAAGCGGTCGTCATGAATTCATCATCAGGCAGTTATAAGCATTACACCATAAAAAAAGACGGTCGTTACGGACCGTCTTTTTTTATATCTGTCTGAAAGTCAATTCTTAAGCTGCTGCTGTTTCACTTTCCTTCGCAATCTTCACTTTCTCCTTTCTTAATACGCGGGAGTATAGTGACAATTTAGGATCGAAGATAAAGGTGAAGAACAGTTTTGTCCATGACATATGCGAGATCAGGGAATCATAGAAAGCAGGCGCTTTACTTTTGATCTGTGGCAATTTATTCCATGGAATGGAAGGGAAGTCATGGTGTTCATTGTGAAATCCTACGTTAAAAGCCACTGTATTCAGCGGACCATAATAACTGTAGGTCTCCTGGATAGGGTCCAGGGTCAGGTAGTGCTCCTGGATCCAGCGGGCGCCCAATGGGTGCAGACCTACCGAGAAGAAGAAACTGATCAGCATATACAGCAGGGCTTTAGGACCGAGGAAGGCCACTATTGCCACATCAAATGCGATCTGTACGATCCAGTTCACCACGATCCAGCGGTCCAGCAGGTCGATATTCAGCCTGGCTGTACGGCAGATCTGGAAAACAGGGAAGAATAGGAACCACAGCGCTTTCTTTACTGGATTGTTACTCACCAGTGCAGCCTCCCAGAAATCCGGCAGGTCAGCATCCAGGTCATGCTCCCCCTGATGGGCATGGTGCTTCAGGTGGTAGCGCTGGAAAGAAACGGAGCTGGGAAATATGTGAGGCCAGTTTGCGATCATGCCCGCAAACAGGTTCGGTGCTTTACCTTTGAAAATAAGTCCGTGGGCAGTTTCATGGATCATTACCCATAATGCATGGCTAATGAAGGCCCCTACACCATAAGCTACCAGGAAGATCAGCCACCAGGAAGCGTCACGTAGCCAGTAAGAAAGACCAACCTGCGCAGCTACCAGGCCGATGATCATATATATCGTATAGGGGTTTTTCCCTATAAGTTCCTTTACCTCAGGATGTTGTTTCAGGATCTGTCTTACTCTAACATGGTGTGGGTTCGGCTCATTACTCCACGTGAAGTCAGTCGGTTTGTTACTCATATTTTTCAGTCTAAATCTTTTTTTAAAGGCTTCATAGCATTTCCCCGGGATTCCCCCTTACATTGTTCGCATACTAATTACCTGATAATCTTACAAATTGGTGAAAATATTTTAGAAAAGGTATAGATTCTCCATTCCATCGGATAAAATTAAGACTTTTTTATAAATATGCCCCGATGACACTGGTCATAATAAAAAGAGCCTGCCCGGAATTAACCAGGCAGGCCCTTTTTTATTCGATTTTACTTCCTATTTGTTGAAGAGGTTGACGGTAGCGCCTATTTCGTAGGTGCCGTCAACATAGGTCTTGATACCACCTGTCTGTGAAGTATACATTGCCTGTATACCCACCGTTTTCAGGATGTTAACACCAATACCTGCTGTTACGCTCTTTGATGTATGGTACATCGCCATTACGTTAGCAACATCGTTCAGGATAGAGACGTTAACGCCCATATCAAGGATATTGTCGTAACCGCGTACACCACGGTAACATACCTTCGGCTCGATGGAGCTGATCGCTTCATTTACGGCAAACCTGTAGGAGGCTGCTGTAAAGAATATACCCCCACCGTCCACGGCCTTGTTATCGCCTGTAAACAGACTTCTGACGTTCGGGATCGCCGCCTGGATATTCAGCTTGGTGTCTGTATATGCCATACCGTATTCCGCTTCAAAGTAATTGTCGCGGCGGTTGAAGGCGCTTACGGACGGGTCGTTGATATCGCCGTTCAGGTTCTTATAATCTATGCGCTGTACGTTCCATGCCAGCGACAGACCGAAGTGCAGTTGCTGATCAGGATTGGTAAGCGGCAGATGATAAGCATAGGTCATGGCGACACGCGTTCTGTTGATGAGGCCTGCTACGTCATTGAAGAGGTGTAAGCCTGCACCCACTCTGCTCCCTACTGCACCGTCGGCAGAGAAGAACTTTGTGGTCGGAGCACCTTCGATACCACCCCATTGATGGCGGTAGGCCGCATTCAGGTGCAGACCTTTTTCAAATCCCGCCATAGCAGGATTGGCCAGGTACTGGTTTTGAAAGTATTGGGTACCTGATGGCTCCAGCAGCGCTTGTGCATTACTGAGTGACTGTGCGTCTGCCTCGTTTATGCCAGCAGCCAAAAAGAGGCTGCTGACAATAAAGGAACGTATATAAGATTTGTAACTCATAATAAATAGTTATTACCGGTTAGGTTAATTTCTGTCTCTGATGATCGTGATATAACCTTTCGCTGTTTTAGCTCCACCCTGGATCTTTAAGATGTAATAGTAAGTACCTTCTCCCAGCGGACTGCCATTCATAGTACCATCCCAGTCATTGCTATAATTCCTGCGAGTATATACCAGGCGGCCTGTACGGTCGAAGATCTGTATTTCATTATCAGGATAAGCGTCCAGGTTGCGGATCACCCATTTATCATTCTTACCATCTCCGTTTGGTGTGAGGAGATTTGTTGCATCAACCTTGAAGTCTGCTACTACTGAGATAGTGAAATCAGCAGTGTTGCTACAGCCGGCTGCATTGCTTACAGTAACATGATAGGTCGTGTTCTCCATTGGTCTCGCTTCCAGTACCGCAGTCTGCTGACCGCTGATGATACCGTCTGCATTATCCCACTGGTAGATAGCGCCACCTGTTGCGGTGAGGTGTACAACATCGCCTTTGGAGATGCTTGTGCCTTTATCGCTGGTGATGGTTACTGTACCTAAAGTTGCTACTTCAATGCTGAAGCTGCGGCGTAATGTATCCGTACCACCATTTGCAATACCACCATTATCCTTAATGGTAACTGTTACTGCTGATGTTCCGGTTACTCCTGGTTTCAGCTGGTAAGTTACCAGGCCTGTTGCGCTTACGCTCAGCTTATTGAAATTGGATGCATTGTTTGTGATGATGTTGAAGCCGTAAGTCTGGCCCGGTTCAACCGCAGATGCACCTGTCAGCTGGATGGTATGTTCTGTACCAGGACATACTGTTTCGTTGTCTATCGCATCCAGGGTTGGCGACTGGTTCACCATTTTCACTGCTATAGTTACCGGTGCAGCAACGCTGGTATTCAGTCCGTCGCTTACAGTAACCGTCAGGTTAACGGTGGTGCTTACTTTGGCGTTCAGTTTAGCCTGATCAGCCACTGTGATGTTACCGTTAGCGTCTATTGAGAAGGCGCCGTTGGAATCGTCAGATACGATAGTCCAGTTCTGGAAGATACCTGATACATCAGTAGCTGTTGCCTTACCAACCAGTGTACCTACTGCGCTTCTTTCCAGTACTTCGAATGACAGGCCGCCATCGATAGCTGGTGCAGTTGCGTCATAAGTAAGCGTCAGTGTGTTTGATGCCGTGTTGCCATTAGACACTACGTTCAGTGCCTGACCGGCAGGGAGCTGGATCGATACAGCGCCATCAGCGGTCGGTGTTACTACTACGGTATAAGTAATATTGTCTGTTGTGTTCAGCGTACCGGCAGTGCCATTGGTGATGGTAAAGTCGGCGTCTGTCAGACCAGTTACTGCTTCATTGAAGGTAACAGTTACTGTAACCGGTGCATTTACACGAGCTGCAGCGTTGGTAGATAATTGTACAGAAGGAGATCCTGTATGTACAAATACCTGAGACGTGTTAGCCACATTGTTGAGGGTGAGAACAGCATTGTTCGTAGCGTCGTCTTTAATGGTGCTGCCACCTAAGTTGAGCGCGCCGAGTGTGATACCGTTCAGGTCCATGTCCCCAGGTTGTACTATGTAGCTGAATGACAGGCTGTTCGCAGTAGCGACAGTGTAATCAGCCCTCACAGTACCACTGGTAAGATCAACATTAAGATAAGGATTACCGCCTGCGGTATTCAGGTTGATGTTTTCATTGAAGAATACAATGAAGTTCATCGCATCACCTGCTTTATAGTAACCATTGATCGGTACGAACACCGCATTTACAACAGGTGCGGTACCATCGTAGGTAAAGCTGAGCGTATTGGAAGGAGTGTTAGCATTGCCACCAACGTTAACAACACCATTCGCTGGCAGCTGTATGCTTACAACGCCATCGGCAGCAGGTGTTACGGTAACGGTATATGTGATGTTGTCTGCAGAAGTCAGACCGGAGAGTGTACCGTTGGTCACAGAGAAATCACTTTCGGTCAGTACTGTAACTGCTTCACTGAAGGTCGCTGTAATAGTGAACGGCGCATTTACCAGTGCATTGGCAGTTGAAGACAATGTTACTGACGGGCTGGTCGTGTTCACTCTTACGCCGGAAGTATTGTTGGTGTTATACAGTATCAGATCAGCATCGTTATTAGCCGCATCTTTTATTGTACTACCATTTAATTCCAGTGTGCTCACTATAATACCATTCATATCTTCATCTCCATTTACCACAGTATAGTTGAAGTGCAGATCTTTAGTTGTTGAGGCTAAGATATCATACACTGCATTTACTATAGTGGAACCAATTTCGATTGAAACATAAGGAGTGCCGCCAGTCAGGTTCAGGATAACATCCTCATCGTAATGAACAACAAAGTTCAATACTTCACCTGCTCTGTAATATTTAGACGCCGGTACTGTTACAGAAGCAACAGTCGGTTTTGTGATATCGTACGTGCGGCTTAATGCGTTGGACGCTGTATTACCATTGTGACCAACGTTTTCTGCTACGTCAGCCGGGATGTTTACAGTTACCAGACCTTCTACTGTTGGTACGACAGTCACTGTGAAGTGAGCATTGTCGATTACAGTTACGGGACTTACTGTGGCATTTGTAACAGCAACGTCTGCACTGGTAAAGCCAGTTACATTTTCACTGAATGTGATATCAACAGTGAACGGTGTATTTACGCTTGGAGTGGATGTTGTGCTTATTGCTACTGTCGGATGAGTGGTGTTCACTCTTACCTGTGTAGTATTGCCAATGCTGTTCAGCGTCAGGTTAGCGTCGTTGGTAGCCGCATCCTTAATTGTGCTGCCTGCTGCATTGAGGGAAACAACCTGGATACCATCCATATCCATCTGGCCATCCAGTACAGTGTAGCTGAAGTTCAGTCCATTTGTACCGTTAGCACCGGTATAGGTAGCATCTACAGTTGTACCACCAATGTTAAGCGACAGTGTTGGATTACCACCAGAGGTGCTGATGATCAGATCTTCATTGAAACGAACGATGAAGTCGAGCGTAGCACCTGCGTTGTAATACTCGTTTGCGGGAACAGCTACGGCAGTAACAGTTGGAGCGGTCGCATCGTAAGTACGTGTTATTGTACCAGACACTGTATTGCCGTTGTCACCGATATTTACTGCTGCATCTGCAGGAACTCTAACGATAACAGTACCATCGGCGGCAGGTGTAATTACTACGGTATAATTGATGCCGCCATCAGAAGAAGACGGAACGCCAGCTGCACCATTTGTAATAGTAAAGCCGGTGGAAGTAAAGCCTGTTACAGCTTCACTGAAGCCGACAGTTATTGTGAACGGAGCATTTACTTTTAAAGGAGCTGAAGTACTCAGTGTCACTGTCGGATGCTGTGTATTGACGAATACGCCGGTAGTGTTACCAACACCATTCAGATCAAGCAGTGCAGCGTTATTAGCGATATCTACGATAGTAGCATTATTTAATATCAGGTCGCCTACTTCAATACCGTCCATATCCATATCGCCGTCTACTACAGTATAGCTGAAGTTCAGTCCATCTGTACCATTGAGGCCGGTGTATGTGGTTTGTACCAGTGTGGTACCGATAAGGAAGCTGAGAGAAGGAGTACCCAATGTTGTATTCAGGGTGATGTTCTCACTGAAACGAACGGTAAAGTTCATTACCTGTCCTGCTTTGTAGTATCCATTGGCTGGCACATTCACAGCTGTAACAGAAGGGGGTGCAATGTCATAGATACGGGAGAAGGCAGCGGCTGCGGTGTTACCGTTCAATCCGATATTCACTGCTACGTCAGCAGGTATATCCACAGTTACTATACCATCAATAGTTGGTTGAACCTGGATGATATATGTTGAACCCGTGATCTGAGTGAAGCCGTTAACGGTACCGTTGGAAACCACTATATCGGTAGGAGTGAAGTTGGTTACTGCTTCACTGAAGTTGACAGTAGCATTAAATGGTGCATTCACAATAGCTGGAGCACCAGAAGTGATCGCTACGGAAGGATGCGTCGTGTTCACTTTTACATCAACGGTAGATGCTACGTTATTCAGCGCCAGGTTAGCGTTGTTGGTAGCAGCATCACGGATGGTTGCACCGTTTGGTGACAGGGCATTGACAGTAATACCGTCCATATCCAGATCACCGTTTAACACTACATAAGTAAATGTCAGCAGATTAGTGCCTGTATAACCTACAAAAGTCGTCTGAACATTGCTGCTGCCGATAGTCAGGTCCAAAGATGGAGTGCCCCCCGTGACGTTGACAGCTTCACTTAAGTTAACCGTGAAGGTCAGCGTTTCACCTGCTTTGTAAACTTTATTAGGAGGCACTGTTACAGCGGTTACCGTAGGGGCCGTTCCATCATAAGTATAAGTCAGCGTATTGGAGGCCGTGTTACCATTATGACCGATGTTCTCAACTTTATCAGCAGGGAGTGTGATCGTTCTGGTGCCATCGCCAGTTGGCGTTATCAATACAGTATAAGTAATATTGTCGGATGTTGACAAATTACTTAAGGTTGCGTTTACTGCACTGAAATCTCCTATAGTAAGACCACTTACCGGTTCGCTGAATGTAACCTGCACTGTAAACGGTGCATTGGTTGGCATGGTCACACCGCCAGCAAAAAATAATGTTACCGATGGTATAGACGTATTCACGCGTACCGCGGAGGTTGGATCGACACCACTCAATGCAGTAGATGCATTGTTACCCAGTGCATCCTGGATAGTGCCACTGTTGTTCTGTACCAGTGGTTGTACCTGGATTCCATCCATGTCCATTTCACCCGGCTGTACAACATAGCGGAACGTCAATTCATTAGTACCGCTACCGCTGATATACGGTACTTGTTTAGCATCAAGACCGATGATGATGTTGATATAGGGAGTACCTGCAGCCTGATTTACAATTGCAGGTTCATTGTACTGCAATTTGAAATCCAGTGCCTGTCCTGCATGGTAGTATTCAGGAACTGGTACACTTACATGTGTGATCTGCGGACCGGTAGCATCAATATCCCACAGATAAGAAGCTGGTGTACCATCAACGTTGCCGGCGCGGTCTATAGCCCTGACATTAAAGATGTGAGTACCGTCTGCCAGGCCGGTATATGCCTGGGGATTGGTAACCGCAACGTAAGGACCTGCATCCAGGCTGGCCTCAAAGGTAGAGCCAGTTTCGTCGGAAGAGAAAGTAAATGAGGCGTTTCTTGAAGTGGTCGGTGTAAGCGGGCCGGTTAATATCGTTGTATTAGGCGCTATACGGTCTAATATAATAGAAGTATTATAAACGGACACATTAGTTGCTGCATCCCTGAATCGTACAGCCACTGCTCTGGTACCGTCGGTTGCAGTCAATACAACGTTTTTAGTCGTTGCAAACGGCTCGTATGCGCTGTATGCGCCACCGTCAATAGAGAAGGCCATTTGTAATGGCGTGCTTGCGTCATTGGCTGTAAGGGCTAATGCCACATTAATATTATTGGTGTAAGCAGCGCCGCCGTTTATTACTATTGAACCGGTAGGTGCTTCCCTGTCAATGTTATATACCGCACCATTTGTATAAGGGGCATTGGCAACTACAGGAGAGATACCGCTTCCATTAACGTCCAGTCTGATGGTACCCGTAGTACCGGTACCGGTATTAACCACCACAGTATAGATCGTACCACTACCTGATACACTTGCGATACTTGCGCCAACGACACCTGTCGTTGTAAGGGTGAACGATGCAGTGGTTACGTTTGTAGCTGCACCACTGAAATTAACCGTATAAGTGACAGTGTTTGCAGGTGTAGGGTTCGCGCTGCCTGCTACAACGCCGGTAACGTTGATAGTAGGAGGGGAGAGTTTAACGACTTCCCCGCCGTTTTCTCCATCGTTGGCGAATATGGTGCCACTAGGCATTACAGCAATACCCCAGGGGAAGAAAGATGTTACCGCGTGGTGAAATTGTGTGTATAGTGGAGTCCCTGTTTGTGTAAGGTCTGTATATTTTACCAGCTGAAAGTTGCCGGATGCATTTGCTTCAGATGTATAAAAATTGTCACTGGCGTCCACTGCCAATGATGAAAACGATCTGTTAGTAGCCAATTCTGAGGCGGCAAATCCCGGTGCAGTGAGTTTAACAATACGCCCACCACTATTCTCATGAAAATCTGTCAGATAAATATTATCATGTGAGTCAACGACAATATTGGTAGGATAAGTAACGGGAGCTGGCACACTGGTTGGGTAGGTAAAGCCATTCCATACAACACTTCCTCCCAGTTGCTCAGCCCCGAATGGATACCGAAGTAACTGGTATGTTTGAGTGGCGCTGTTGTATTCCATTGACAGCAGGTTATTGCTATTGTCAACTGCCAATGCTGAATAAAAGTTGCCGGTGTGAATTACAGACGCAGTGTAAGCGGGTGCTGTCAATTTGATGATGGTCCATTCAGCCCCCTGGTCGGGATTGGTGACAAATACGTCACCTAAACCATTAACTGCGAGGCCCCATGAATAGATCTCAACGCCGCTGCCGTCAACAAGGCCAGAATAGATCACTTGTGGTGTACCTGTGGCATTTATGTATTTGGCTACTTCATACGTTGTACTTGTATTATTGTAGCGGACCACATAGAGGTTGCCGGCAGCATCTTTGGTCATGGCACTATAGTAGCCGCCTGATTCCAGGGTAGACTTCGTATACTGCGCAAAGCCATTAAAGCCGGCCAGCATGAAGAAAAGTATCAACAGGATCCTGCTGATACGTTGGGTAAATGTGTCATTCATATAAAACTGTTAAATGCAGAGAAAAGGGTTGTGCCAACCAGTCATCGATTCATTGTGAATCGCCTCAAACTCTTTCGCATCGTAGCGCATTCCTGACCTCTGGTCAAGAATAATTTTGTTTACTTTATTACCAGTTGTACTGATCTTTAAAATGTTAGCTGAAGGCAGCGCAAATCCTGAGGCGGGATAAAAGTTTTTTTGTCCCCTGGGGCCATCTATCACACCCGTACGGAGTTGTTGTTTAACCGTATCCCAGTCCTTCTTTTTAGCGTATGGCAATAACTCCCTCCACATTAAGCCGGCTTCATAGCCCATAAGGGCGTAGATATTAGCCGGTTGTTGCGCTAAGCTTTCGAACTTCTTTACAAATTGTTGATTCGCTTTATTCTGGTCTTCACGCATCCACATCATGGACGTATAAATTTCCAGATCTATGTGTTGAATGTCTTTTAATATGTCATCATAGGCCATCGTTTCATTGATCAGCAGCGGGATCTTTTTATGAAAGCCGCTTTGGATCCATTTTTCAAGAAAACGCGTACCCATGCTACCAGCGAAGATGGCGTGAACATATGGTGGGGGATCTTTAGCGAGTTTTGTAAAGAGCCCGTCCAGCTCCATTCTTTTCGGATCATTCTCAACATGTGGTAATACCGTCATGCTTATCTGTGTGCTACCTGCTGCGGTAACTCCTTCTTTAAATGCACTATGCAGGTGGTAACCTGCTTCGTATGTTGGCATGATCATATGACCACCATTCCCGAAACGGCTATGAGCCCACTTGCCCAATGCATACTCTGATTGCCACAGCTGGTGTGAGGCATAGAATACATCGGGACTGAGGTAAGGGAAATGGGGTATATATTCACCCATATCAAAGAAAAAGGCCGGCCGTTTAGTATTTTCCACCAACGGAATAATATCTGGCGCTGTCTTATAACTGATCAGGCCAGACAGGATGTCAACATTGTTAAAAAAAAGCAGTTTGCGGATAGCAGTAACAGAAGCATCAGCGCCTCCCATGTGGGTGTATTCTGATGTAAACTGCACTGTTCTCTGTCGCACGGGATCTAATCCCATACCCAGTAGCCAACCTGTTACCAGGTGAGCTGAATAGGCAGGATATACACCGGAATAGGGAGTAAGGAACCCAATGGTAAGCGCTGATTGCATATAAGTTTTTAGTTACGGCTAGGGTAAATACCTTCCAAAGCGATGATGTAGTTCATGCCAAGGTAAGGGTTCATGATGCTGAATGGCTGACTGCCACCTGCGATACCTACGTTCACAGTACCTGTCACATTAGTGCTAGGCGCGAGGAAGGTAGTATTATCAGGAATGCCATATCCTTTGAATGGCTGTGCGCTTGGACCACCACCTTGAGTTGGCAGTTGACAAGGCACCACGGTAGGGCCAGGATTGGCAGTAGTACCAAGGGTAGCAGTTGCCGCCGGAGATACCGACGCTGAAGCAATCGTACCTGCGTGATTGTGCGCAGGCATGTTGTTGATCAGCAGGGTAGTGCTAGGCGTACCGGCTACTTCACCAAGATTAACGTTAGCTAATCCGGGTCCTTGACCTGTACCCAATGGGAAACGGCCTCTCAGGTCGGGAAGTGCAAATGTAGTCTGTCCGTTGCCCCCATACGTGGTGCCTAACAAGGAAAACAGGGCTGTATTCTGAGTAATGCTCAGGATTTGTCCCCAACAAAAAGCCCAGCTTCTTGGTGCGAAATTGCCCCCAAAAAGAATAATCATAGCCATCAACGGTGTGTCCATAGATACAATTTTAAGTGGTGTTTAATTTATATAATCGGGTTTCTAAACTTAGGAAAATGGACGGTTGCCCCTCCACGTTGGGCCGACAGGGTTGCCATTGGACCTATCATGCTGTTCACAGCAGCTGCATATACAGGTAACTCGCCTTTAACAGGTTGCTGTACACTGGTTACGAATTCACGTAAAGCCAATGCATAAGCCCCGCCGTCTTTTGCATACTGCTCTATATAAGGTTTGCCCGCCTCCCATGTCTGGTTAGCCGGACTCTGATCTTTAAGATGAATAGCGTTGAACAGGTCTACCCATGTGCCCTGGCTGCCAGTAACCTGGAAACCTGTAGAAACAGGACAATCCTTACCTGCGTCCATCTGCAGTGAAAGGGTTTGTCCCTCTTGGGTGGTCAGTTCAATTGTCTGAACATCGCCGGAGGCAAAAATCAGTCGCACAGGCCCTTTTTCAGCGCGCGGTTTGTTGATCACGTACTCCTTTTTTTCTTCCACCACGCGCAGTGATACAAAGGCATTACCTTTTTGTACCCCTAAGATCCTGGCAGCTGCTGCGGCCGGGTATACGGGATAAGAGGAAGCCTGATCATCGTGTGTAGCCGGCAGTGCATCATGACGGGCGCCTGCACGTACAGACGTCACTTCACCAAAAACACCTTCCTGTACCATGTTCGTTACGGCCAACAGGTCGCGACGATAACTGTGCTCGTCCAGCGTGAAATACTGACATCCCGTTTGCTCACTGATGCGCACAATGTCGATGTGCTCTTCCAGTGTAGCGCCCATTACAGTACCACAGGCAACATGTTTACCAGCCAGCATCGCTGCTTTGGCTATAGGGTAATGTTGCTGCCACGGTGTTGCAATGATAACGGCGTCAATGTCCTTGCGGGAGAGTAAAGTCTCGTAAGTGTCCTCATAAATGTCCGGACGGCTGTAGCCTGCCTGACTAAATAACTGAAGGCTCTGACGGATGGCTTTGGGATCGGTGTCGCTGATTGCTCTTACATCGACATCTTTGCTTTGGAGCGCCTGGTTCAGATACTGTTGTCCCCACAATCCAGTACCAATGAAACCAATGCGTAGACGAGAACCTTTTCCGGCGGTCAGGTATGACGGCAGAAAGGTAAGTACAGGGGATAAAATAGCGGCATTCTTCAAGAAATGCCTTCTGCTTGTTATATGCATAAGGAATTATTCCTACGTTAGGTTTCGAGAAAAACTATAAAATAGGTTCCAAAAAACAGATTGAAAAAAAATACGTCCCCTCTAATTAAGACAGATATTACGTTTACGGTCGTTGTAGGTTTTCAAATAAATCAGGGTTAAAACTATATTATATGGAATATGTGATATATGGGACAAAGATATATTTTCTTTTTTTTAGTAAGCAAATAATTTTTTAATGGATATTTAACATTATATGTAGTGGGTTCGCAGTCTATTTTCTTCTATAGCCCGCAGTTCCTATAGATGAGCCTTCCCGGGGATGATAATATGCGGCTGGGTTTACGCCGGCTTCCAATAGGGTTTGAAACTTCTTATTTTCCTCATTCTTAACACCTTCGGTGGCGTCTCCGCCTTCTTCTACGTAGACGTAATTTCTGATGTTTGCGCCGGTACCGCCATTAGGTGCGATGAATACATTTCCGCTCACGATCTGCTTACCTTTCATACCGGTATAGCCATTTATACGCAGACTGTTTCCTTTAGTACAGGCGACAGTATTGTTGGTGATCCTTACAATAGCATTTTCAGTTCCTCTCATACTGATCCCATCGCCCTGGTTATCCGCAAAAAGATTATTGCTGATGTTATGGGTAGCGCCGTTTTCTCCCGAGCCATAGAACTGGCAGAATTCTCCCCAGCCGTCATGCACATAATTGTCGTGCGTGTTGGTATTGGTCGTACGCCCGCCAATAAGGATGCCTCCATTATGCGCCGCGTTACGCTGCGTGCCCCAATGCGTCACTTCATTGTTGAAGATCTCCAGTCCGTCGATAGCAGACGTCTGGATACCATCCAGGCCAATATTGCTGATCAGGTTATTATAGATCTTCACGTTCTTCCATTTTACAGGTTGCACGTAGTCATGGCCAGCTGTGAACTTTGAAGGAGAACCATAGTAAGGCTGATTAACGGTATGGTCCCAGTAGGTAGCTGTATGGCCGATGTACATGGCTTCATTCTTCGCACCGGTAATAGTGATGTCGTGTATCAGTAAATTGCTGACCGTCGTATTGGGATAGGCTGTGCTCTTATCGCCCTTAATAGGGTCCGTCTTCGCTACAATGCCATTGCCGCCGTTTGTGATAGTCATAAAACAGACCTCTATATTGTCCGTCTTATTGCCTATCTGCAACTGGCGATAAGCTTCCCTGGCCGCTTGTGTGGAACCGTTAATGATGATCATGTTCCGGTCAGACTCGCTGCCAAAACGGATGTAATGACAATTGGAAAATTCACATGCCGCAGAATAACCGCCACCATTCCAGTTAGGCTCACCGATCTTTACCACAGTATTTCGGTAGTTACGGATGATGATCGGTTTGTCCGCACTGCCGTTCATATTGGTAAAAGACACTGACTTGAAATTGCCTTTCAGGTTCAGGACGTCTCCAGGCCGGTAAGTGTTCCGTTTATTGTCAATCTCGAGTCTTCCGTATCTGTCCGCAGTCAGGGTATATTCCCTGGCAGTGGACACAACGGTATCTGTCAGGCTGGAAATATGCGTATTAACGCCTGGGGTTAGTTCGGTATTTGAGGAGTAACTAACAACAACTAAGTATAAAAGGGCTGCTACAATCATGGGATATCCAAGTTAGCTCAATTTTTAATGCAACGGCGCAGCAGCAGCGGGAAAAATTGCGATTTCTTCAAAGGTGTTCCGGTATTTGGTTCAGTATGAACAAAATAGGATACATCTCTCAATTGCCTCTATATCTATAGGCTTATTACGCCGTTGTTACAAGGGCATTCCTATATCGATCGATATAGAAATGCCCCTGTAACAACGGCGTAATAAGCCTATAGGATATAGGATGAATGCTGTTTGAATGCTGATTGAATAGTGTATTTGTTGACAATCAATTTGTTGCATAAGGTGCTTTGGTAGGATTGAAAGATCCGGAAGGAAGACAGCGATATACGGGCTATGCAACCTGCGCCAGTATCAGAATTGTAGTAGTAACTTACGTATATGGCAAAACAAAGCGCAGGCATATTACTTTACCGGAGGAAGGCGACACAGCTGGAAGTCTTTTTAGGGCATCCGGGAGGGCCTTTCTGGGCAAAGAAAGACCTGGGCAGCTGGTCTATTCCAAAAGGGGAGTATTTGGACGGAGAGGAGCCTTTACAAGCTGCCATCCGGGAGTTTGAGGAAGAGACAGGGTACCGGCCCTCGGGCGATTTCATACAACTGTCCTCCATCCGTCAGAAAGGCCATAAAACGGTACATTGCTGGGCGGTAGCGGGAGAACTGGACGCAGACAGTATTGTCAGCAACCTGTTTGAAATAGAATGGCCTCCACGTTCGGGTAAGATGAAGGCTTTCCCGGAGATTGACCGTGCTGCCTGGTTCTCTTTGGAAATGGCCCGGGTAAAGATCAATGAACGGCAGGCCAGCTTTATTGATGAACTGGAAAAACTCATTGATGAATAGTTTCTACAACATCCACAGTATCAGGTGGCCGATGTAGCATGTTCACCCCCGCGGAGGGGTGTTTATCACCCTATTTACTACACCATGTTCTGGCTTGATTTTGTGGCGGGTACAGGTATGGAAAACAATACAAAAGGCAGTCTTAAGGTCTTAAGCACTGCATTTGACCATGAAGGCGTTATTCCTTCCAAATATACCTGCGAAGGAGAGGAGGTCAATCCACCGTTACAGATAGACCAGATACCTGCGCGCACAGCTACACTGGCTATCATCATGGAAGATCCGGATGCCCCTAATGGTACCTTCGATCATTGGCTGGTATGGAATATTCCCCCTGCTAACCTGATCGGCGGAGATACGGTACAGGGTATCTCCGGAAAGAACGGGGGCGGTAGAACCGGTTATTACGGACCTTGTCCGCCGTCAGGCTTTCACCGGTATTATTTTCATGTTTATGCGCTGGATACAGAACTTGAGCTGGAAGGCGGGGCTGATAAGGCAAGCCTGCAACAGGCTATGCAGGGGCACATCCTGGCTGAAGGAGTGCTGATGGGCCGCTATCAGAAACACGGATTATAGATAACGTTATGCATGCTTTAATAACGAAGGGCTGACAGGGTTGGGAAACCGTCCTGTACAGCCCTCTTTTAATTTTATTCAAGATCATACCGGTTCTTCACTGGCCTTTGCATTGATATTGCTTTCTGCAATAATAGTCAGTGTAGCGTCTGTTTCTTTTTCTTCCGTTAAGATGGCTCTCAGCATGTCGGCCACTTCAATCTCACCCAGGGTGCCTGCCAGTGTTACAAGGCTTCCGTAACAGGCAATTTCATAGTGCTCCACTTTCTGTGCGGCAATGATCAGCGCCACATCTCTTTGAGCGGAACCTTCATCTGTCTCATCTATCACCTGCCAGCCTTCATCGAATAATCCCTGTAAGCCCATACTGGGCTCCGCCTGCGCCGGTAAACCAAGTGTTTCAAATACACGTTCTACTATCTTTACATGTTCTTCAGTTTGCTGCCTGTGCTGATCAAATGCCTGTATCAGCTCTTCGTTCGTCGCAGCGCCCGTCATCGTGGAAAGAACGGTTACCAGGTGTTGTTCTGACCAGTATATTTCCTGTAACATAGAAATAAAGAACTCCTCCAGTTTAGAGTTAGCGGTAGTGTTGGATAGTATCTGCATAGTTCAAAGTTTTAAAATTGTTATTTTATGCAAGGCCCAAATACTATACCGTACAAAAAGAGGATGAAGACGGTCCAGGTAATGATGTTATTTGTAGAAACAAGTACATAAACAAATGGAAGCTTTTCCACACAGGCATCGGCGTTTAAACAGTCAGTGTTTCAGTAATTCCCGGCGTTAACATCTTTAAGCGGTTCCCTATTCCCAGGCCTTCAAAGCTGAGGCGAAGCACGTCCGCTCCCTGGGTATAATGGGACCAGCCTTCATAGTGAAGCGGAATGATAGTGGCCCGGGGGAATTTGTAAGCAGTATCAAGGGCGTCATTGGTGCCCATGGTTACATTAAATGGCCCTCTCGGCTGAGCTCCTCCGGCAAATATAAAGACGTATGCAGGATTAAATTTCTCTGATACAGCAGCAACTCCTTCATAATAGACAGTGTCTCCGGTAATGTATATCTCGAAATTCTTTTCACCCTGCACGGTCAGTATAAAGCCGGTCACATCTCCGGATATTTTCTCTATGCCTGCCGGACCGTGTCTTGCAGGTGTACTGGTAATGGTGATCTGATCGCCATTAGGAGCAGTCACCGATTGGCTTTCCCAGGTTTGCAGACCTATACTGTTGCCTTTAAGCCTTTCTGCACCCTTGGCAGTAGTAAAGATATTTCTGACACGAGCCGCCAGATCGCGGCCACCTTTATCAAAATTGTCAAAGTGCTGATCATGACTAAGCAGCACAAAATCGATGACGCCAATGTCAGTCGTTACCGGGCCGGCTATTTTCTTCACGCTGAGGTTTGGCGCTAAGGAATAAGTAGTTTCTGAGGGATCGAAGGTTGGATCTGTCATAAAGCGGAGCCCGGAGATTTCCACTATGGCGGTAGGACCATTGAGATAGGTCACGTTGAAGTGTTGTGAATTCATCTTATTCTTAAATTATGATTAATGTTATCCTATGACACGAAGTTGATGCTTTAGTCAGAGATTGGGATTGGCATCTTTTCCCGAAGGGTTGACGATTTTTCCTGATCTGTAAGGATAAGTGCTGATCCTTTACTATTAAATAACAAAGCGGAGTGCTGCAGCAATGACGTAGCAATACTCCCTGTTGCATGGTATTTAAAAAGCCTATCTTTGAATCGCATAAAGAAGACATTATGGTTTATAAGAATGATGCAAAGGAAATTCTTAGTTTAATTGAGCTTAGTAAAACCAATAGTGACATCGTTTTTGATGTGCATGAAACTGATATGACGTTTATCTGGAATGTTGAAGAGACACTTAATATTACAGTTGACAAAGTCCCCTATCAGTTGTCAAAGAACCAGATCATCTTTCTTACAGAATTCCACAAAGTAGATGGCATAGACCTGGATAAAGCGAGAATGCTGCGGTTCAATCAACCATTTTACTGTATTGTCAATCATGATAACGAAGTAGGTAGTAAAGGCCTGTTGTTTTTCGGCGCTACCACTATACCAATAGTCACTATCGCCGATAACGACGTGAAAGATTTCGAGATCACCTGGGATATCTTCTGCCGGGAAATGGATCAGCAGGACCTGCTGCAAAAAGATATGCTGCAGGCGATCCTTAAAAGAATGCTTATTCTTTGTGTCAGAAGTTTAAAGAAGTCTACTCAGCTGAATAAACTTGATAAAACTCAGGCGGATATTGTCAGGGAGTTTAATTACCTGGTGGAAGGACATTATACCAGGCATCATGATGTGGCATTCTATGCTGCAAAGCTGAACAGATCACCCAAGACCCTCTCTAATTTATTCTCCCTTGCTTCAGAACGGAAGCCTTTAACTATTATCCATGACCGGATCATGTTACATGCCCGCAGACAGATCGTCTATACAAAGCTTTCTATAAAGGAAATCGCGTACGGTCTTGGATTTGAAGATATACAGACCTTCAGCAGGTTCTTTAAGAACAGGCAGGGAATGTCTCCCGTTCAATACAGGGAAAAAGCAGCTTTACAACAAAATTAGTATTCCCCTCTTTTTAATTACAGTAAGGTTTTAACTGATGCCAGCTTCATACAGCCGGTTGCGGAACTCATTTTTGTCTTTCCCGTGTTCATGCTATTGTAATACTCCCATGCCCCGGATCTTCCCTATGCGGAAAAATAGTTAAGTCTTCGGGAAATGGTGTCTAACAGGACGGCTGATTAATGTCTCACCTTTGAGTCATGAAAATTGGTTTTCAAAAAGAGTTAAACAATTAGTCAAAACAAAAACAAAAGTCATGAACACGACGTACAATACCAGAAGGATCCACGGTGTGGAAATATTTTACAGAGAGGCAGGCGATAAGAATAAACCAACTTTGGTACTGCTGCATGGTTATCCAACTTCCTCACACATGTACAGGAACCTGATCAATGATCTTTCTGACGAATACCACCTGATAGCACCCGACTATCCTGGTTACGGCAGAAGTGAGCAGCCACCAATGGCCGAATTTGATTATACATTCGAGAATTATGCTAAGATCATCACCACATTGCTGTCCGAACTGGGTATTCAGAAATACAGTCTGTATCTGATGGATTATGGTGCTCCTATTGGTTTCCGGATAGCGAGTGCCAGCCCTGAAAAAGTGGATTCCCTGATCATTCAGAACGGTTGTGCATATGATGAAGGTTTGGAAACTTTCTGGGACCCTATTAAAGCCTACTGGAAGGACGTCAATGATAAAGAAGCTGAAACAAAACTGAGAGGTTTCCATGACGCGAATGGTTTAAAGTGGCAATATACCCATAGCGTACCTGACGTAAGCAAGATCTCTCCCGATAACTGGGAGCTCGACCTGAGGCACCTGGAACGGCCCGAAAATGGCGCTATACAGCTTGCTTTGTTCTATGATTATCAGACGAACGTTGTGCTTTATCCGAAGTGGCAGGAATACTTCAGGAAGTATCAGCCGGAAACACTTATTGTGTATGGTAAGAACGATTATATCTTCCCCGGTTCCGGAGCAGAAGCTTTCAAGAAAGATCTGAAGAACCTGGAGTTCCATTTGTTTGAAACAGGGCATTTCGCATTGGAAAGTCACGGAACGGAAATTGCCGGATTGATAAGCGATTTCCTTAAAAGGAAAGTGGTGAAATAAAAAGGTTTGGTACTGCGACATGGTTCAATCTATGTCGCAGTGCTTTACACAGACTATAAATGTAGTGTTATGAATTATTCAAAACTGGCGTTTACAGACGCCATAAAACAGTTACAGGAAAAACAGGGAAGCAGGGCTGCTTATGACAGGGTCGAGAAGATGTCTTATGTGGACGGATTGACTGAGGCGGAGATTGAATTTATCGGGGAAAGGGATAGTTTTTATATGGCTTCATTTTCGGAGAATGAGTACCCTTATATTCAGCATCGTGGCGGTCCGAAGGGCTTTATAAAAGTGATAGATGATAACACCATCGGTATTGTCGATTTTACAGGGAACCGTCAGTATATCTCAGTCGGGAATATCAGTAAGAATCCGAAGGTATCCCTCATACTGGTGTCTTATCCGCAAAGGGCGAGATTGAAAATTTACGCAGAGGCTGAGATAGTGGAGCTGAATGAGAATCCCGAACTCTACCAGTTGCTGAAACCATCGGATTATAAATTCAAACCAGAACGTATGATGATCTTTAAGATCAAGGCGTATGACTGGAATTGTCAGCAACATATAACGCCGAGATTCAGCGTACCTGAGATCGAGGAATTAGTGGCCCCGCAAAAGCAATATATAACATCGCTGGAAGCGGAAGTAAAGCGGTTGAAGGAAGCGTTGTCAAGGAAGGACAACATCTCATAACATGATGTAAAAAAGGAAGGACGCCTTTCGTGGCGAAAGACGTCCATATAAACAGGAATCAGAATGGCTATTTTTCGGATGCTGCCCATTCATCCATGTACTTTTCGAATACCGTCAGTGGCATATCACCCTGGCGAAGTACTGCGTCATGGAATTTTAGCAGACTGAATTTTTCACCCAGCTGTTTGCTGTATTTTTCTCTCAGCCTCATAATAGTAAGACCGCCTGCTTTATAGGATAATGCTTGTCCCGGATTGGCCATGTACCGTTCAATTTCTTTGGTGGCAATGTCATTGTCGACCGATTCATGAGTGGTCATGTAAGCAATTGCTTCTTCCCTGGTCATTTTACCGGTGTGTAAAGCCACATCTACTACCAGCCTGATAGCGCGATGAATTTCGTTGTTCAGTGCTCCCATCTTCTGATAAGGATCTGTGTAACATCCTACCTGCTCTCCCAGCGATTCACAATATAACGCCCAGCCTTCTACATAAGAGCTGAAGGTAGGTTGCTTGCGGAACTCGGGCAGGGCTGTATTTTCCTGCTGCAACGCGATCTGGAAGTGATGTCCTGGTATCGCTTCATGTATGAATGTTGCTTCCAGGCCATAGAAGGTGACATTCACCTTTGTGGCATCGGGTATTGGCACGTAGAATATTCCCGGTCTGACGCCATCTACTGAGGGCGTCAGATAGGAGGGACCGCCCTGTGAAAGCTCCATGAAAGGTAAAGAACGTCTGATCTCAAACTTGCTTTTGGGCTGAAGACTGAACATTTCATGCAGGTGTGGCTGTATCTTTTTGTAGATGTCGCCGTAGGCGGCAATTACTTCCTCCGGTGTTTTAAACGGCATGAATTGTTTGTCAGTTTTGAGGAACTGAAAGAACTCCTGCAAAGAGCCTTTAAAACCGGTCTTCGTTTTTATTTCTTCCATTGCCTGCGTAATACGGGCTACTTCTGAAAGTCCCAGCTGATAAACGTCTTCGGGTGTATAGTTGGCAGTGGTGTAGAAGTGTACCTGCTCTTCATAGTATTCTTTTCCCAGCGGATATACATTTACACCCGCTGTTGTCGGAGCGGCAGGCAGATAAACATCTTTCAGATAAGTGATCAGTCTTTTATAGGCTGGCACCAGTATAGTACTGATCGTTCTTTTGTATTCTGCGGTGATCCGTTTTTTATCTGCTTTGGATATGCTGGCTGGCATATTGGCCAGTGGCCTATAGAACATACTTTTTGCCGGATCTGTTTCCGTTAAGGGAGTCATTGTAGAGATAGCTTTTTCAACGATCACTTTCGGTCGCATCATACCTGTTTGTTTCCCTTTTTCAAGATTGGCGATAGCTGTATCCAGCCACGGGCCGAAGGCAATCATACGTTTATTCCAGTTCCGGTAATCCTGTGCTGTTTTAAATGAAAGAAAGGCGTCACCTGCGCCCAGCTGACCAATAGTCAGCGGCATGTCGCTGAGTTGTCCGAAGGGAATATATTCGAGGTGGTATTTCAGCAATTGTAACTGGTGCCTGAATACTTCGTTCAATACATCAAATGAGATCCTGTCGGCAGTATTCAGTTCCTCTCTGTTGAACATCCGGAGGGAGTCCTGGTATTTCGTAAAGAAGCGTTCCTGTTCATTGATGTATGGGGCGGAAATATCGTTCGGCAGCTGGTCGTTATAACGGTTATCGCCTGCGGCCGTGGCATCCATGGGAGAAAGGCGCTTGTATTCCTCGTAGTAGCTGTTGAAGAGGCGATGCAATTTTTCATTCCTGGCTTGTGCTGTCAGGTCAAACGTTGATAGCAAGGATATAGCTATCAGCAGAAAGCATTGAGTGACGTTTTTTAAGGTCATGTCTTCTTGTTCTTGTTATCGTGGATCTTATAGTTCTTTTGTCATCCAGACGCTGCACCCGAAATGGCCGGAAGCGCCCAGTGCCTGGAACAGGTAGATGAACCCCATCTTTTCATACAGTGGAATAGCGGTGACCAGCTCGGGCATCGTTTCCAGGTAAACATGCGTGAAGCCTGCTTTTCCGGCAGCGTCAAAACATTGCTGTATGAGTTGTTTGCCTATTCCTTTGCCTCTTGCTTCGGGCAGGAGATAAAGTTTCACCAGTTCACAGTAGTTGTCAGGCAGCCCGTTGGTAGGGTAGATGCCGGCCCCGCCGATGATCTGATCTTCCTGTTCAACTACCCAATAGGCAGCCTGCGGACAGCTGAATACGTTGTATAGTTCATCCAGGCTGTTGTCAAAATATGCTGTACCGGGTTTATTGGCCTTAAATTCGGTCAGAACCGTTCTGATGATACGGGCGATCTCTTTATTGTCTGAGGGCCGTATAGGCCGTATAATTGCTGTTTCCACACATGCAAAACTAGGAACTGTGAGGTTCGCAAAATTGTATATAATTAACCCCGTGAAAATTCGTGGTATGTGAAAGTGATCAGAGGCTCCTGTATTCTTTCGGCAACAATCCGGTGATATGCCGGAAGGTACGTGTGAAATGGGCCTGGTCGGTAAAACCGCAAAGGTAGGCGATCTCCGTCAGCGAGTGTTGATTGGTGCGGATCAGTGCCAGGGCATGTTCCGTTTTGATACGACGGATATATTCTCCCAGGTTACAATTGAAGTAAGTGGAGAAATACCTGGAGATCGTAACAGGGTGAAGATCGAGTACTTCCGCCAGTTCAGTAAGTGTCATAGGGGCGTTCCAGTTATCGTGCAGTACAGTCCTGATCTTCTTTGTCCATTCAGGATATTGTTTGTTTGCCGGAAGGGCGGACTGCACGAGATTGATACACAGTTGGTCAATAGCGATGGACGACTCGGGATCATTGATATAATGTTCTTTCATGATCCGGATCAATCCGCGGGTATTGCAGGACGTGTTATTTTCGAACATGAGGGATTCTGCCGGTATTGACAGTCCGTACTGTTCAAAAAAAGAAAGTTCGAATTCGATATTGAAGATGCGGGTACCGGGACGGTAGCCGATGTTCTGGTGAGCAATGCCCGGATAATAATATAAGCCGGTGCCGGCGGGTTGAAGGGATGAGCCGTCTTTACGCACTTCTTTACTACCACCTGAAAGGATATGTGAAAAATGCGGATTAGCGTGATAATGCCATTCGGAGCTGAAGTTTTCAGGAATGGCAGTTTCACTTGTAATAATGTGGCTGAAGGACCTTTCCTTGATTTTCGGACCTACGTAAGTGCCGCTTTCATACCTGACCGGATCATGCATTGCCATGATCCAAAGATATAAACTGTTGAAAGATATGCAGGGTATTTCTTTGGCGGCAGAGCATGTTTAATCTTACCTTTGTATTGTTAATCTCAATACCGAACCCCATGACAATTACCAGCGAACAATTGCAGGCTATTATGCCGGAGGCTGATATTCAGCACATTCAAACTTACTTACCCTATTTGAACCAGGAGATGCCTGTTTACCAGATCAACACCCCTGCAAGAGCCGCCGCATTTCTGGCTCATCTTGCGCATGAGAGCGGACAGTTCCGTGTGGTCACTGAAAACCTCAATTACCGGGCGGAGCGATTAGTGGTCGTATTCCCTAAATATTTCCCGACCCTCGCCATTGCGAAGCAATATGAGAAGAAACCTGAGAAGATCGCCAATAAGGTGTATGCCGACCGTTTGGGCAATGGGTCGGAATTGAGCGGGGATGGTTGGCGGTTTAAGGGGCGTGGACTGATACAGCTGACCGGGCGGGCCAGTTATGGCGACTGTAGTAAAGCCCTGACGGGCAACAAGTCCACTTTCCAGGAAGCATCAGACCTGCTTACCACTCCTCAATACGCGGTAGCGTCCGCCTGCTGGTTCTGGACGGTATATAAGGCGTTGAACGAGGTGGCTGACCAGCCCGATACCTGGGCGACGATGTATAAAAACAGGAATTACAGCAAGTTCCAATGGCTGACCCTGCGGATCAATGGCGGCCTGAACGGGTATGACGACCGGCTGGACTTCTGGCAGAAGGCCAAAATGACACTGAAATGAGCATCGCTTTACAATTAGATTACAGTGAAGGTTGGGACGGAACTTTCTAAAGCTGTATATTTGCATTCTTCCCATTAGATCAACTATACTACTCCCATTGAATAACTTATTGTAAAACAAACAATTGTATTCGCCATAGAAGGCGTCGGCGTTTGTCTTTAGGCATTTCGCAGGCGTATTCCCGAAGCGGAACAGGGAAATCTATACTCTATCGGGCCAGTGTTGGCTATCAGAACGGGGAACGGATGACTTTGGAGTAAACTGATTTAATAACATAAATATATGGATAAGCTAAAACTGAAACTACAGGAATATTATCAGCGCTGTCAGCAGCAGGAGACGCGGACTAAAACCAGCAAGGAACACGCGGGTGGTGCAAGTGTGCTGGACATGGAGAATGATATTCTGCTGCAGTTCGGCTTGCCTGCATCCAAGCGTTTCGTGCAGATCCTGCATGATTTTGTTAGCCAGCGTGAAGTGAATGATCATCTGCTTGATTTTGTAAGCAAGAAACTGCGGACTGCGGCACGTAAATACCTGCTGGCCCCTGTGATGTCTGACATGGAACAGCTGGACCTGGCAAAAGAACAAAAGAAAAGTCCTTATGACCTTTTACCGGAGCTCGGTTATCCGGTGAATGACTATGCAGTTTTCCTGGTAGGCGAACTGTTGTACCGTCGTAACCTGGTTGCGGCAGATGTACTGGACGAGCTTAAAAAGGCGCAGTATGCCGATGTATGGGACGATGTGTTGTTACTTAGCAGGATCGTTAATTATAATACACATGAACTGTATCACCGTTTGAAAGAGAACGACCTGAGGTTCATTGACGATTTTGTGCAGCATACGGCCAAACAGCAGGTGTCCAGAACAGCCAGCAGGAAGGCGACTCCTTCCTCCGAAGGATATACGCCAAACTACCGTACTGTAAGTAAGGTGCAAGTGGAAGACATCCTGTTTGACGAACACCAGACGCCGAGTATTATCGGCAAGCTGAAATCGGGCAGCCGTTATATCCGTGTCACTATGGTACTGGAATTCTCTCAACTGAACCAGTTACTGACAAGTGCGGGCGAACTTGGGACGGAGATCAGTCATTTCATTAAAAAAATGATGACGAGCCCACAGAAAGGAAAGCCGGCTTCTATTGATGTGAAGACTGAATTCGGTGAGATATTACACCTGGATAACTGTTATCTGGAGGTATATAAACCACAACATCAGTCAAGGGGAAAATGGGTTGAAACGAAGGACAATTTTTACTTTGTTGACAAGATCCTTTCAAAGAAGGAATATGATAAGAAGAGTAAGGAAGCAGATATACGTGAGAAGATCGAAGAGTGCCTGGAACTGATAGGAGGATCTTATACTTATTATCAGCGTATGCGCCGTCTGGGCATTACGGATGATGAAGCGAAACTGAGAGCAGGTTTACAGGATGAGCTGTTGTTTAAACTGTCTACATTCCTGCATAAGCTGAAGGATTAATTGCATTGACGGAGCCATTATATCATTTTGGAAAAGAAAAAGGTCTCGTGAAAACGAGACCTTTTATGTTAGTTGGTTTTTGATTTGTTAGACCACAGTATTTACTGTCAGCCATATTCATGTATAGTAATCTATATTATTCCCCCTCTAAATTATTTGGCTAATGTTCCCAGGGTAGCATAATATCTTATAATATAAATATCTTGAAGTGTAATTGTTGATTTGGAGTTTAGTTTTCCCCGAAGAGATCCCTTAACCCCCAAGCTCTCATACACTTTTTTGTATGAGAAGCCTGGAAGTAAAGGACAACGTGCTTTTGCTTTTATCATTACAAACATACCACGAAAAAATAACGATACTGTTAATGTGCTGTTAATCCATTAGTTAATCGCTTGTTAATAGAAACGATATCTGTGTTTACAGCGTATCGCAGCGTATAAGGCCGTTCGTTATATTTATGCAGAAGCCTTTGTGAAGGCCTGTTCCAGGTCGGCTATGATGTCGCTGATATCTTCAATGCCCAATGAGATACGCAGCAGACCAGGTTCTACTCCTGCTGATCTTTGTTCTTCTTCGGACAGCTGCTGGTGAGTGGTAGTAGCAGGGTGAATAATGAGTGTTTTTGCATCTCCTACATTGGCCAGGTGATAGATCAGTTCAAGTGAAGAAACGATCTTGTCTGCCGGTTCCCTGCCACCTTTTACTTTGAAAGAGAGGACGCCGCCGAATCCATGTTGCAGGTATTTTTTGCCCAGTTCATGGTATTTATTACCGGGCAGGCCGGGGTAGTTGACGTATTCCACGAGGGGATGTTGTTGCAGCCATTGTGCGAGGGCCAGGGCATTTTCCACCGTACGTTGTACTCTTAGTGAAAGTGTTTCGAGCCCCTGGATGAACAGGAACGCATTCTGCGGGCCTAGTGCTGGCCCCCAGCTACGCAGGCCTGCTACCCGTGCACGGATGATGTAGGCGATATTGCCGAATGGGCTACCGTCGCCAAAGACCTCCCAGAACTTCATGCCGTGGTAGGCTTCATCGGGTTCTGTGAACTGTTTGAACTTACCGTTTCCCCAGTTGAAATTCCCACCATCCACGATCACACCGCCAATGCTGTTCCCATGGCCTCCGATCCATTTGGTCGCTGCCTGCACAATGACATTGGCGCCAAAGTCGATAGGACGGATAAGATATCCCGCAGCACCGAAGGTATTGTCGACCACCAGGGGGATCTGATGTTTTTGGGCGATGGCGCCCAGTTTGTCGAAGTCGGGAATAGCGAAGCCCGGGTTACCGATCGTTTCAACGAAAATAGCTTTTGTGTTCTCATCGATCAGCCGTTCAAAGCTTTCGGGTTCGTCCAGGTTGGCGAAACGGGCTTCTACACCTATCCGTTTAAAGCTGACCTTAAACTGGTTATAAGTGCCACCATAGAGGTAATTGGAGGTAATAAAATTATCGCCGGGTAACATGATGTTGTGCAGGGCAATGAATTGTGACGCCTGTCCGGATGCTACCGCCAGTCCGGCTACGCCTCCTTCCAGTGCAGCGACCCTTTTCTCAAAAACATCCGTAGTAGGATTCATGATACGGGTGTAGATGTTGCCAAATTGCTTTAGCTGGAATAGGTCTGCGGCATGTTCGGGGCTGTCGAATGTGTAAGAGGTGGTCTGATAAATTGGTACTGCTGCAGCATGTGTGGTGGGGTCCGGGGTATACCCGGCATGTACCTGAAGCGTATCAAACTTCCAGTTTTTAGCCATAACAATGTGTTTTATATGATTTCTGTAAATAAAGAACGATGTTGAATATGAATATATTAATTAATCTACAAAGCAAGTAGACTAAATGCAAGGGTTATACTATTTTACCATTTTTTTTTCTGGCGGAGCGTTTTACAGGAAAATTGGGAAGGTGGTTATTGTAAAATAGCCATAGATAAGACGTTAGCCTATAGTAAGTACGGCGTATGCATGCTTCACAGGTGGACTTGAGGTGGACTTGATCATCCCCCGGAATAGATAAAATAATACGATTACTGGTAGATTGTTTTGAGGAGTTCCCGGTAGGGGGCGTGCATATGATGAATGAAGATGTTCTTTCCGTCGAAGATATATTTACGGTCGTAGTCTGCATCCGGATGCAGGATAACAGGTATTCCCGCAGGCATATAATTATGGCTGGAAACAAAAGGTGGCGGTGTATAACCGGGGATGGCCTTACGCACTCTTCCGGCCAGCTGTTTGCCCAATAACTTTTGCATACGGCGGCTGGCTCTCCGGGTACTGCGGTCCAACTTGTTGTACATGGATTTTACTACGAGGCGGACGATGATGTTCTGTTTTTTAAGGGCTCCCTTAACCGTCATAAAAGGGTTAGGGGTGTTAAAGTCGCCCGTTGTTTGCAGTGAGAAGGGTGTTTCCGGCACCCAGTCGCGTGTATTGACCACCCGGTATCCCCAGCCGTTGCGGGTAATAAAATCGAAGTCGTAGGCATAATAGAGATTACCCGGTTTGGGGGCGGCGCTGCAATAGGTTTTGTAGGTAATGTCTTTGGGCAGGCCGTCCAGGTATTCCAGGTAAGAGCGTAGCAGGAAACAGATTGCACCGCCCTGGCTATGGCCGGAGATCAGGAAATTGCGGGCCCCTTTACCGTAATATTCTTTGATATGTGCTACAATATCAGGCGCCATGCTGGCCAGGGCCAGTGTCCATCCTGCATGTACATATGCATTGCTGTCTTTCGCCAGGCGGTAATTGAATACAGCACTATCGTTCAGTTTGAGCGCTCCTATGGCTGGGATCATACCGGCATGAAAATTCTCCAGCCAGGATTCCTTTTGTCCGATGGTACCCCTGATACTGATAATGACTGTATGGTCGTCTCTTACCCACAGGTCCCAGCGGTTGTACAGGCCTGTTTCCGGGGAACGGTAAACCAGCCGGGCATGTTGGGGAGGAGGTATTTTCACGTTGGTCCAGGGCGTATCGGCATGAAGGAAGTTAATATCCAAAAGTTCCGCATATTTCTGCGGATCAAAACCAGGCTTCAGTTGTTGGGCGATAAGCGGTGTGGCCTGAAAGAATATCCAGAGAAATATAATAATGATTGACGGGCATATTAATTTGGGGGCCTGCCAGCCTGCTGAGATACTGTTTACGGTATTATTCATATCCTGGCATGTTGTATAAATAAAAATAGTCCATAGCGTTGAACTATGGACTATTTTTTTGCCAGCGAGGGGCTATAATTATTGCAATAACTGCTCTGTACGTCCTACGGAGCCATCTTCACCCATACCTTCCACTACTATACGGAAACGTCTTGTAAAGTCGTTGTTATAGAAGGAGATCTTGGCGGTATGTGTCAGCGTATCTGCTACCAGGTTTGGATTCCAGTAGAGGGTCAGCCTTTTATCCTGCAGGATGTGAATTTCCTTACGAACGGTGTAATCCGGTGCGTAGAATTCTTTCACGATGTCATAACCACCTTTCTGGTATTTCTCAAAGCCGCGTGTATCCACGTCGCTTTTGCTGTCGCCGCCTTTCCTGGTGTATACTGCGATGGCGCCGGAGCTACCACCGAAACCACCTACGAAGGTTGGGCGTAATACCTTAATGAAGGCCACATCGCCGATGTTGATGTTACTCAGCATGTTGATGTTGGTAGGCATTTCATTCAGGAACAATACCGGAGGACCACCACGCCAGGTCAGGGCAGGGCCGGTGGTAGGATCGCTCAGATTAACGGTCAGGCCAGGAACTTTGGACTGGAGGTATTGGAAGATGCTCAGGCTTCCGGGTTCGTCCCTTGTCAGGTCGAAACCATAACCATCACCTGCGCCGAACATACCTGTAGCATAACGTTTTTCAACTGTTTCAGCTTTGCTGAGACGTTTTTCCCGAACGTTTATCTCTTTCAGGAAGATCGGTTTTCCGGCGATGGACCTGCTTACTGCGGAGTTTTCAGCTACAGTAGAGAGGTAGCTGGATAATACCCTGCTTTCTATTTCTAACGTAGTTCTGAAAGGGTAAGGCAGTGTTACTATTTCTTTTTTCTCGAAGAAGTGCGGTTCAAATTTCACGTTTACATCCTTCCATGATTTGTTAGGATCGTTAGCGCGGTAGAATACGTTGATGGTATCTACGAACTGCAGACGGTCAATAGCAAATTCACCTTTATCGTTAGTAGTAACGGAAGAGAATGCGGTAGAAGTATCGATCGGCTGTTTCAGGATGAAGTCCACTTTACCGTTTGACAGGGCGCTGGCGCCTTTGTTGGTGGTAGCCACACCTTTCAGGAGTAAGCCCTGTTCGTAAGGGAACTTAACATCCGGCATGAAGTTGTGGAGGATCTTTTCCCAGCTGAACCTTCTCCAGCCGTTGGTCATCATCACCAGGTCCAGCCCCTGAAGGGTGGCTGGTTCTGTATCTTTGAAGTACTGGGCAGGATTAGCGATATAACCTTTGATGTCGGAAGTAAGGAGCAGGTTAGAAATGATGTTGTTCTCATCCTGATCTTTCACGATCTGGTCAGCATCGGTAATAGAAACGGACAAGCTGGTAAGCATGGTGTCCGGGATCTTTATTTCCAGTGTGTTTTTCTGTCTTGGCTGGGTATTGATAGCTGTATTCTGCAGGGTCATGGACAGGAGGTCGTTCTTTCTTACGAAGGCGAGCCTTTCTGCCATTGGTAAACCTTCATTGTTGAAGATAGTCAGCTGAATGATACCGGATGGTAATTCTTTAGTAGGTATAAAGCCGCTCATCTGGCCTTCCGCTGCATTCAGTTTTGCTTTGTACACGATGTGCTGCTGCATTTGCGCAACGATCATCATGTTGTTGTACACCGGATTATCTTTTGTAGCTGGTAAGGTTTGATAGAAAATACGGGTTCCTTTATTGAAGACTTTAAGACCTACTCCTGCCGTTTTAACAACCGGGAGCAGTATTGTTTTCTGCTGGCCTTTGGCTGTCTGGATCAGGGCTTTATAAGTTTCCCCGGCAGCAGGGGTGATATCGAACATACCCATACCGTCGCGGGTAGTTTTCACCAAAGCTACGGTTTCTCCTTTGAGGTTCTGGATGATACCATTTACCTCCTGAGGATAGCCTTGCTGATCGATTGCCTTGAAAGCAACACGACCGGCTACGCCGGCGATCAGGTTACCACCTTCGGGGAAGAAATTTACGGCGAAGTCGTTAGAAAGCGTCTTCGGGGTAGGGCCAATTGGCTTAGCCGGATCGAATATTTCAATGTTTTTGTGGAAGAGATATTCCGCGTCAAAGTTCAGCATCCATGCGGTGTACGCACGCAGCTGGTATTGACCTGGTTTAAAGCTTTCGGGCAGTTCGAATGCACCGGAACCGGTAGCACCACCGACAGAGATTAATTTTTTGGTTACTACATTACCGGATTTATCCACCAGTTCGACATACAGATTCGTTGCCGAAAGCGATGGCTGGCCTTGTAGTAAAACATACGCCTTGAACCACATGGTTTCCCCTGCGGCGTAGTAGTCCTTATCCAGGTGCAGGTAAACCTTTTCCTGCGGGAAGCGTTTGCTGTACGCTTCCAATGCCTGCGTTATTTTATCCTGCCATTCATCGGCAGGGTAAAACGCCAGGCCGCCGGTGATACCCAGCAGACAGACTGGGAGAAGCCACCTTAAGCGATTTCGTTTTTTAGAGAACACAGATTGCATGTGGAACAACATTTTGCGGACAATATAGTATCAAAAAATATAATATGCAAAGTAGTGTGAAAAATTAATATATGCAAATAATGTTATTGGTAGTTAATAAATTAGAATGTCCCGGCTTTGAATTATTATTGCGGCTGGATTGTGATTTTAGAAAACTCCGTGATATAAAAACATGGTAAACAAGAGATTAGTAGTAATAGGGGGTGGAGCCGCCGGTTTTTTCTGTGCAGTGAATGCCGCGCGCCTTCATAGTCAGCTGGAAGTCATATTAATAGAAAAAAGTAATAAACTTTTATCTAAAGTGAAAGTTTCTGGCGGTGGAAGGTGTAACGTAACGCATAATGCTCCCGATATATTATATATGTCAAAACGTTATCCGAGAGGACAGCATTTTGTAAAGAAGTCGTTCGGCCGTTTTTTTGTGCCTGATACCATTACCTGGTTCAAGGAAAGAGGGGTAACACTGAAAGCGGAAGCTGACGGCAGGATGTTTCCGGTAACGGACAACTCTCAGACCATCATCGACTGCCTGCTGAAAGAGGCGGACAGGTACGGTGTAAAGATCCGGACGAGTGTAGCCGTTGATGAACTGGCGGCCGCAGGTAATGGTTGGGAAGTACGGTTGCATGACGGCGGGGTATTGAAAGCCGATCTTGTTTGTGTGGCGGCGGGCGGGTATGCGCAGCTGGACAAATTTGCATGGTTACAGTCGACAGGACATGAGATCATAGCGCCTATGCCTTCGCTGTTCACGTTCAATATGCCAGGCAATCCCATTACCTCCCTGATGGGGGTGAGTGTGGAGGAAGCGCATGTGAAGATAGCCGGCACTAAACTGCAGGAACAGGGGCCGTTACTGATCACCCACTGGGGCATGAGCGGGCCGTGCGTATTGCGGCTTTCAGCATGGGGTGCAAGGGAATTGGGTGCGTTGCAATACCAGTTTACAGCATTGATCAACTGGTTGCCTGCATTCAACGAAAACAGTTTACGGGAAGAAATACGGGGGCTGCGTTTTGACCTGGGAGGACAGAAAATACATCATAAAAATCCTTTCGGACTGCCGCAGCGTTTATGGCAGTTCTTCCTTCAACAATCAGGAATAGGAGAGGATGTGCGGTGGGCAGATATGCCGGCGAAAGAGCAGTATAAACTGATAAAATATCTGACGGCCATGGAATGCCCTGTAAAGGGAAAAACGACCTTTAAAGAAGAGTTTGTGACCTGTGGCGGTATAAAATTATCTGAAATAGATCCTGCCACAATGGAAAGTAAACTTGCGCCCGGATTATTCTTTGCCGGTGAAGTGATGGATGTGGATGGCATTACAGGAGGCTTTAATTTCCAGCATGCGTGGACAAGCGCCTGGGTAGCCGCAAGCACTATTGCAGGAAGATAAAAAAAGTATGATGCACCCCCCGGACGGCGCTTACAGGTAGTGAATACCCGGCTCGTAATCTTTGTCGAGGGCTTGCAACAGGTGATCGAAATCGCCGGGATTTTTAACAAAATCTACTTTTGTCATGTCGACCATCAGTGTACGAACGGGATGCTGGCGGATATACTGCATGTACATGTCGTGCACGTTTACGAGATATTCATCTGCGATCTGTTGTTCATAGGAACGGTTACGGTATTTGATATTCTGCTGTAATTTGGGAATGGGGGCATTCAGAAAAATGAGCAGGTCCGGTTGTACCAGCTGTGGATTGATAATATCAAAGAGTTTCTGATAGAGACTATATTCTTCTTCTTTCAGATTGATCTTTGCAAAGAGAAGGCTCTTGATAAAAAGATAGTCAGACACGACAAGATTGCTGAACATATCCTGTATCTGCAGCATGTCTTTCAGCTGTTTGTAACGTTCGGCCATGAAGAACAGTTCCAGTGGGAAGGCGTATTGCTGGGGCTTTTCGTAAAACTTTGGCAGGAACGGATTATCTGCAAATTCTTCCAGGATCAGTTTTGCGTTAAAGTGTGCTGCGAGTTTGGTGGCCAGGGTCGTTTTTCCTGCGCCTATGTTGCCTTCTATAGTGATGTATCTGTAATTCATGGACCGGTTGTAGATGATTTAGCTTACGCCGTTATATTTTACGGCTGGTAGTTCGTCTGTGCAGTTTTCAAGTAAAGTGCTGACAGACTGGTGTAGTACAGGGTGTTGCCAATCGGGGAGTATTTCCCGGAGGGGAACCAGGACAAATTGTCTGAACTGCATTTGAGGGTGCGGAACCTTCAGATCGGGCTGATTGATGACGGCATCGTTATAAAAGATAATATCTATGTCAATGACCCGGGCTCCCCATTTCTGACGGCGGATGCGACCGATATTGTGCTCTATGGCCAATACGGTCTCAAGGAGAGTTCGTGCATCCATATCTGTTGACACCAGGAGGGCCTGATTCAGGTAATCTGGCTGTGCTACATGGCCCCATGCAGCCGTCTCGTAAAGAGCGGAAATTTTTTCCACCTTCCCTATCTGCTTATCTATTTGCTCTACAGCTTGTTGTAAATGACCGGTGCGGTCACCCAGATTGCCACCTATAAGTAATATTGCTTTATTCATGTATCTTCAACGGCCCAAAAGTATACATATTCTTTATTTTTGGAAAAAGTAAGACGACCGGCAGGTCCATTAAAACTAAATCTTCCATAAATGCGTAGCTTTTTTAAAATTTTCTTCGCCGTTCTACTGGCCTTCATCGTGATCTCCGTACTTGGGATAGTCATCCTGATGGGGGTTATAACGAAAGCGGTTAGCCCAGAAGTTGTTACTATATCGCCAAACGGAGTACTTGTACTGGAAACGAGTCAGCCTTATACCGAACAGAAGATCGTGGATCCTGTAAACGCCGTACTGCGCCAGGGGCCAAAAGAAACCCCGGGACTTTATGACGTGGTGCGTCTGATCAGAAAAGCAGAAACTGATGATAATATCAAAGGGATCTACCTGAAGGCGGACAACAATGCGAACGGGTTTGCCACCAATGAAGAAGTGCGCAATGCACTGTTGCATTTTAAGCAGTCGGGCAAGTTCATTTATGCATACGGGGAAGTGATGGACCAGAAAAGCTATTATATGGCGTCCCTGGCCGATAAGGTATATGTGCATCCGAAAGGAGGACTGGAATTCAGTGGTTTCTTTACACAGCTGACCTTCCTGAAGGGAACACTGGAGAAACTGGAGATCCAGCCGCAGATCTTTTACGATGGCCGATTCAAGAGCGCTACGGAGCCATTACGTGAAACACAGATGACGGTGGCTAACAAGATCCAGACAAATGCTTACCTGGGAGACCTTTATGGTAATTTCCTAAAGAATATAGGTGCTTCAAGGAAAATTGATACTGCCACCTTACACCGTTATGCCAACGAAGGTTTGATCCAGGAGGCTGCAGATGCGCTGAAATATAAACTGGTAGATGGCTTGAAGTATAACGACGAGGTGATGGACGAGATCAAATCAAGATTGGGGAAAGAAGGGGACGAGAAGGTCAATTTCATTTCCCTTTCGAAATACGAGAGCGCTACAGATATTGTTACGGGTAAAGGTGAGGACAGCAAAATAGCGCTGATCTATGCAGAAGGAAGTATCGTAGGCGGCGACAGTGAGAAAGAGAGCACGATCAGCAGCGGTCATTTTGTAAAACTCATTCGTGAGGCGAGACAGGATAAGGATGTTAAAGCGATCGTTTTCCGTGTGAACTCTCCGGGTGGTAGTGCACTGGCGTCAGAGTCTATCTGGCGTGAGCTGATACTGGCTAAAAAGAGCAAACCGGTGGTGGTGTCCATGGGCGATTACGCAGCGTCAGGGGGGTATTATATCTCCTGCATGGCTGATTCAATTTTCGCAGAGCCGAACACACTGACAGGTTCTATCGGTGTATTTGCCGTACTGCCGAATCTGCAGGGTTTCTTTAAGAATAAACTGGGCGTAACGTTTGACGGCGTAAAGACAGCACAATATGCTGATCTGGGCAATACCTCCCGTCCGTTGACAGAGATCGAGAAGAAGTTCATCCAAAACTCTGTCGACAGCATTTACGGCACTTTTAAAGGCCGTGTGGTAGATGGCCGTAAACTGAGTGGGCCGATAGTTGACAGCATCGCCCAGGGACGTGTATGGAGCGGTATACAGGCAAAACAACTCGGACTGGTAGATAGGATCGGTGGTATTGACGACGCGATTAAATGTGCTGCGAAACTGGCTAAAGTTGGTACTTTCCGGTTGAGGGAATATCCTGAACCGCAGGAGCCGTTCGCCAAATTTATAAAGTCATTTAACGACGACACTCATATGGAGGCTGCTATTAAGAGTGAGCTGGGCGACCAGTATACGCTGTACAAGCAGATCAAACATCTGAAAGAAATGAATGGAGAGATACAGGCAAAGTTGCCTTACGTGATGGAAATCAGGTAAAACCAGACTTAAAATAGTATTAAACCTGCCTTTAACGGCAGGTTTTTTTATGGAAATGGGTAAAACAATAGTAGTTTTATGCGATTTTTTAAGAATAGACCAGCGTTAAGTAAGTATGGCGGTAAAATATAATCAATGGAAGGCGCTGTTAGCCATGGCAAAAGCGAGCCTGATAGGAATAGTCAGAAGCCCTTCAGCAGTAATCTTCAGCCTGGGGTTTCCCCTGGTTTTTATCCTCGTATTCGGCTTTATAGGGGATAATGGCATATCAGTGAAGGTCGGGGTGGACGCCGCTACGGATACAAGCAGTTATCTGTACCGGCAACTTGTAAAGGAGAAAAGTCTGAAACTGATCACTGGTCAGCCGGCTGCAGAAATGGAAGATGATCTGAAGAAGGGTCATATTACCGCCATTATCCGTATTACATCCCGTCCGGCGGCAGCCGCAAATGCGCCTGCCTGCGATGTGAAGGTACAGACGTCGACCGCTGCTACTGATAAGATCTCTTTATTTAACACTATACTGAGGGGCATCATTTATAAAGCAGATGATGTTTATTATCCCCGGGGCTCGGTTGCGAAACTGGAGCCGGTGGAAGTATTGCCAGGCCGCCGGTACAGGACGATCGACTTTATCCTTCCCGGTCTGCTTAGCTTTTCCCTGTTAAGCGCGGCTGTGTTCAGCACTGCATTCCTCTTCTTCAGTCTGCGTCAGACGCTGGTATTAAAACGTTTCTTCGCCACACCGATCCGGAGGATCTATATAGTACTGGGAGAAGCGCTTGCCCGCCTGATATTCCAGGTAGCTGGCGCTGTTATCATCATTGCCATCGGTTATTTTGCTTTCGGGTTTACCCTGGTGCATGGATGGACCACTTTCTTTGAAATGCTGGTACTGACGTCGTTCGGCGTGATCGTATTTATGGGTTTTGGCTTTGTGGTAAGTGGCATTGCGAACAGTGAAAGCGCGATACCGCCTATTGCGAACGTGATCACTTTACCACAGTTCCTGCTGGCAGGCACTTTTGTGGCAGTAGATGCTTTCCCTTCCTGGTTACAACCGATATGCCGTATTATGCCACTGACCTACCTGAACGATGCGTTCCGTAAGATCGCTTTCGAGGGGCAGCATTTGTGGAATGTAGGATTTGAACTGGGTGTAATTGCGCTCTGGGGTGTGGTCGTATACATCGTGGCAGTAAGGGTATTCAAGTGGGAATAGGGATAAGTCTGGATTTTTTCCTACCTTTTGTATATGCAAGCCTTATTTATCATACTTGGGGCACTTGCAGTGCTTATACCAGGTTTGTTCATTGTCAGCATGTTCCTGCCTGCTACAGTGAAGGTTGTGCGTGTCAGAGCCATCCCCGCATCTCTTTCAGAAGTTTTTGACCAGGTGAATGTATTGCGTAACTGGGAGAAGTGGTCGCCCTGGCAGCAGTCAGATCCTATGATGAAGCTGTCTTACAATGATAAGAAAAGCGGGGAAGGGGCCGGTTATCAGTGGATAAGCAGGAACCGGAAGATAGGCAGGGGATCGGTCACTATCACGGCATCCCGGCCAAATAAACAGATCACGATCGAGATGCATTTCATGGAGAACAAGGTCACGAAAGGTTATTTCCGTTTTGAACCTTCAGGCAGGGGCACCCATGTAACATGGAGCATGGCAATGGATGTAGGCAGGTATCCTACAGGAAAGATCATGGGTTTAATATTTGACAGATCGATAGGTAAAGATTTTGAAAGAGGTTTGGAAAACCTGGAGAAATTAGTAAAATAGATATGCGTTTCATTAAATTATTATTGTTAAGTGTTCTTTGTTTCGGGGTATTGATATTTCTTATTTCCCTATTACTACCCTCAAAGGCGATCGTTGAACGTTCCGGTGTGATAGATGCTCCTTTGCCGATCGTATATTCCGAGATCAATGATCTGAATACCTGGCCTGAATGGAATCCGTGGGCGGCTCCCGGTGTTGCCGGTAACCTTGAATATTCGAATCCGGCTGTTGGTCAGGGCGCTTATTATACCTGGTCTGGCATGCAAAAGGAGAAGCCTGTATTGGGCAAAGTGTTTATCAGCGAAAGCGCACCGGCAAAAGGTGTTCATTATAACATGGAGTTCAATGCCATGAAACCTATATCCGCTGCATTTGATCTGAAGCCTTCGGTTGACGGCAAAGGTACCGTTATCCGGTGGCGGCTGGAGACTCACCTGGGCTTGCTGCCATGGTGGAAGTTTAGAGGGTTCCTGGCCGATAAACTGACAGGACCGCAACTGGAGGATGGATTGACCAAACTGAAGAACATCTGCGAGAAGAAAAAATAAGCCATACGAATTGTTATGAGTGGTAAGTCTGGTATGGATGAAAGAGTGTATTTTTCATAAAATTCAGAACAGTAAAACAACTACGACTATGAAACACGTTCTATTAGTTTTAGCAATACTGGCAGGAACAACAGGTTTTGTATCTGCACAGGAAAAAGCACCTAAAAGCCCACGTATAACTGCAGAAGGAAATAACGTTAAGGTAGCTTACGGACAACCATCTAAAAGAGGCAGGGTTATTTTCGGTGAACTGGTGCCTTATGGTAAAGTATGGCGTTTAGGCGCTAACGAGGCTACTGAGATCACCTTTGCTAAAGACGGCAGCTTCGGCGGCAAACCTGTAAAAGCAGGTACTTATACTTTATTTACTATTCCTGAAGCCAGCGAATGGACATTTGTGTTGAACAGCTCACTGAAACAGTGGGGTGCTTACGAGTACGATAAGATTAAAGACAAGAACGTACTGCAAGTGAAAGCGAAAGCCGGTAAAACCAGTGCTCCGGTTGAAAAGCTGACAATCACTGTGCCTTCAAACAAACTAGTTGTAGAATGGGATAATGCCCATGTTGAAGTACCAGTAAAATAAGTACAGACATTATTCAATAAAAAAGCCCCCGTTTTATAAGCGGGGGCTTTTTTATTGAATATCTTTTATGCAGGAAGCATCATGTTTTTTATACGTGCGTCGCTGGTCATTATTTTCGCTTTCAGATCGCTCAGGATAGAGTATAAACCAAAGTAGGTACGGTTTACATACAGTGAGTGCCTGGAGCCTCTGGCTACCTTGGAATCCCTTACTTCCTTCAGATTGTAGAGGTAATCCATGTAGGCATAGATCTCGGTGAAATAAGATTCGTCGCCAAAGTCAAACTTTTCCAGTGTAAAAGGAAGGGTCAGCATATCGATCATTTTCTGGAAAAGGCCGGAGAAGAAAACCACTTCTTTTTCAGTATCGCTGGGATGTATCATTTCCAGCGCGGTGTATATCTCTCTGCGTCTTGTTTCGTCTTTTAATATTTCTTTATCAACCAGGAGAAAGTAGTTGGTATAGAAGTCTTCCGGAATTTCCTTTATACAACCGAAGTCGAATACGCCAACGGTACCGTCGTCACGCATCAGGAAATTGCCGGGATGTGGATCTGCATGCACCTTTTTCAGCTGATGGACCTGGAACTGGTAGAAATCCCACAGTGCCTGACCGATCTTGTTACGTGCTTCCTGTGATGGATTGCGTTGCAGGAATTCTTTCAGGTGAAAGCCTTGCAGCCAGTCCATCGTAATGATCCTGTCGCTGGACAGTTCGGGGTAATATTTTGGAAAGACGAGGTTAGGAATATGGGCACACTGGGCCGATACTTCCATGGAACGCCGGAGTTCCAGATGGTAGTCTGTTTCTTCCAGCAGTTTGCCTTCTATTTCTTCGAAATATTTATCCATGTCCACCTCATTCATGCCTACGATGCGGATGGCAAAGGGCTTGACGATGCGGAGGTCGGATCTTACACTATTGGCCACGCCGGGATACTGGATCTTTATAGCGAGTTCCTTGCCCCATTTGGTGGCTTTATGTACCTGTCCGATACTAGCTGCATTAGATGCCTGCATATCGAACGTGTCATAGAGCTGGGTGGGTGATTTACCGAGTGTTTTGACGAAGGTATTAATGACCAGCGGACCGGAAAGGGGAGGTGCGCTGTATTGTGACATAGCAAAGCGCTCGGTATAGGCTTTAGGGAGCATACCCTTGTCCATACTGAGCATCTGTGCTACTTTCAGTGCGCTTCCTTTAAGGTTGCTGAGCGTATCATAAATGTCCTCTGCATTGTCGGCATGGAGTTCTTCTCTGCTGATGGAAGGATCTATGAGTTTCTTTGTATAATGTTTGAGGTAGTTGGTACCGACCTTTAATCCTGTTGTTACAAATTTGCTGGCACGTTCTACTTTACCGGTAGGGATGTTCGTCTGTTCTTTCATCACTGTTTTATTTCCTTGCAAACATGAATTTTCCGAAGTCCAGGAGGCTGTCAAGCGTATTGGAACTGATCAGCTGGAAGCTGAGGTTTACCGCTTTTTCTATGGCAGCATCTGTCATTTCGAAGCGTTCACTGTCATCGTTTGTCCAGTAGCGTAATACGAAAAGCGCCTGTAACCAGAAGCCGTGTACATACTGGTCAGAGATGTACTTACGTTCTTTGATCTCGCCGGTTTGATACCCTTCTTTGATCAGATCGCGGATATAATCGTAGAATGCGATACGGAAGGACTCCAGCCTGTCCAGGTGTAATCCCGGTACGAGGTATTTGTCTTTCTGCTGGAGGATGTAGCTCCTGTTTTCACGCAGTTGCTGTACCCAGAGAAAATAGAAGGTGAGTAATTTTTCACGGGACGAATAGTTCCGGTAGATCTCATCTTCTTTTAACTGGTCTATGGTATCCTGGAAGAAGGAAAGCCATATATCCTTTTCCAGTGCATCGAAAGAGGAATAGCTGTCATAAAAGGACCTTTCGGCTACTTCCAGCTGTTGGCAGAAGGTGTACACTGAAACAGGTCTTTTACCATTTTCCAGCCAGTAAGTTTTATAAGCGTCGCGAATGAGTTTTTTGTCCATGATCCAGGGTTTAGTGCGTAAGTAATTACATGACAGCGGGCTATATAAGTTGGACATAGTCAGCTATTACAAATTTACGCCACAAACGCCGGATAATGATCATTTTTGCGGGCCTGACTGTTAAGAATTCCCTAAATCGGCGGGCTGCTCTTTTTCATCAAGCTGGTGTACTGAAACCCTGCCTTTTTCGTCCACGAGCACTACCTCACCCGGGTCGCCGGTGGCGAGTATGTGCAATACAGGTGCAGCAGTTCTGATGTGTGTTTTTAATACCGGTTCCAGCGGTTTAGTCACATCATACACTATAGCTGTGGAGTGACTAAGCGGGGCGATCACCAGGTATCTACCAGAAATGAACTGTCCGTTCCTCACGACGATATCATCAGCAAATCTCTGTGTATAAGTGTCATCTCTGTAATTGAGGACCATTACGCATCCTTTCGTTATTGCCGCCATCATCGTCTGACCGTTGTTACCGTGAATGCCGGTGAAGTATCTGATTTCCTCGCCAAGGTCTATAGAAAGGCCGGTTCCTTTCTGCGCCACTATGTAAATTTTTCCACCCCTGGAGAAGTAATAACCTCCGGAGCCCAGGAGGGGTACCGGATTATCTGGCGGCTGCATGTGGACACGAGTATCTTCTATAGTATAATGATGGGTACCGTCAAACGATGAGCTGATGAGCACAGCACTGGTTTCCCGGTCAACAGAGATCGTGACAGGCTTAGCCTGATCATCCAGGGTCATCCCGAGCATCGCTGCCATATAACCAGCCGGATAGTCGGTGGTATCGAGGATCACTCCTCCTCCGAAAGGCTTTTCTGAACGAATTGTCAATTTTCCGATGTCAAGTCTTCTGGAATTGCTTATAAGACGGAGGAGCTTGGTTTCGCTCCTGGTAGCGTCATTTTCTGAGAACCAGGCAGTCAGTTGCTCTTTTTGGCGGTCGTTTTCAGGCATGTCCGGAAGTTGCCAGGAATAGCATTTCTGCGCACCCTGAGGCGTCATGCGTAGCACGTAAAGCTTGTTGTCGTACGTACCTGCGAAAAGGAGTTGTTTTTTAATCACAGTGGCTGCCAGCCATTTGATATGCTGATCCAGCTGGAAGCTAATCTTTATCTCGGAAGATGGTTCTGGTTCCTTTTGTTTTTGCCGGGTGCTATAGCGGTAAATATCAGCCGACAGTTCCTTATCGTCTGGTATCAGCTTTTTCAGGATAGTCATTTTTTGCTCATTACCGGCAGCTATCTGCGGACTGATAATTTCATAGACCACTTCAGTAATAATATGTTGAGCAGTGTTGTTCATCAGCGACCGGACATTGAATAAAACTTCTATCAGACCGTCCCTTTTATTTTCTGGTGTTTCCTGCTCGTAAACCCTGCGTATTTTATCAGGAAGGCTGTTTTCATCCAGCACTCTTGAAAGCTGGAAGTATTGTGTCAGACATATGATGGCTTTGTTATCATGATGCCAGCCTTTCAGCAATACATCTGCAGCTTCTTCGGTTTTGCCACACTTATATTGCAGGATGCGGGCGGCCTCCAGGTGATTGTTTTGCAGACCCGCCTCATGGACTGCCAGCCGGAAGTATTGTTCTGCGGCGGTGTCTTGTGATAGTTGTCTGTATAAGTCGCCCGTCTTTTCATATTTATCAAGTTCTTTGTAGATGTTGATGGCATCCAGCAGTAATCCGGCTTTTTCAAAACATTCTGCAGCTCTCAACGGCTGATTAAGGTTGTTCCGGTACAGGGCTGCTGCCTCGTGATAGAACTGTCCCTCTTCCAGCACGGTAGCCGCCTTATGCAGATCTCCAAGCAGGTGTGCATAGATGTATGCGGCTTTCCTATAGTCGCCCTGATCAAGTGCCCTTTGGGCCATCAGTTCGTATTTTTGGGCTAGCTGCATGCTGAAATCATCCGGAGCAATCCAGGTGTCAACGGGGCCACTGGTTTGCAATTTCCCGAGGTTGAAATCGGTGTCTTTCCTTCTGAGGATATCTGACTGCGGAGCAGCAGTACCTCTACCCGCTGTGGCACTGCCACCAATCGGAATGGCATATTTCAGGGCCTCATCTCCGTCTTTGTCAAACATTTTAAGGAGACGGTCCAGTTGACTTTGCCTACGTTCGTCGAGATCCCTTATTGTTCTTTCGAGCCATTGCCGGAGCCTTGTTATGAACCCCTCTTTTTCGACTGTTACCGGTTGCCCATTTGGGGTAGATGTATCGGAGCCTGTATCCTCTGCCGAAACGGTTTTTACGAACTTGTGCGGCCAGATCGGGGAGATGATGCTTACAATACCAAGGATGATGAGAAGCAGCAGTTTAAGCAACAGATCAAGCATGCGAAAAAGCAGGCTTGTGCGGGGCTTCTTGCCTGGCAGTTCAGATAGTGGTCTTATTGTTTCACCATTATTCAGGAGGTCGGCAAGGTCTGTGCCGGGAGGCATATCAACACTGATGGACTGCAATAAGGGCAGCGGAGGCATGCCGGGATGTGCCTGGTCCCAGTTTTTTAGAATGGCTTTTCCTGCGGAAAGAAAACTGCTTAATTGCAGTTTATCATCTTCATTAAAACCCACAAAACCTATTGCCGGGTGGAAGACCTGGATGTCCCATATTAACAATTCCTTCATTTCTGCAACAGAAAGCGCCGGTGTGAGTGTTGCATTCACAGGAATATAGAGATTGCCGTTAATAGCAGTATAAGGATGGCTTATTTTTCCATGTGCGGGTAGCGGGTCATGGAAGATGACCAGCAGGCCGCCAGGCGATATGCTGCTTTTGTGTTCGGGTAACAGGAAACAGGTCAGCCCTTTCAGGGATATCTGCCAGCCGCTCATTTCACGGAACCATAGTTCCGGGGAATTGCCACGGAGGAAGGCAGCGTTTGTTCTGTGCCTCGTTTGCGGGTCATATGACAGCTGCAGTTCCATGTTGTTGAATTATTTCGATGAATGGTTTTATATATTTTTCATGAAAGGTCAATACGTCTACGACCTTGTCTTCACTTGCTCTGAAATAGGCAGCGCCACAGATGGCGCCATCAGATGCCCAGCAACCGGTGGGCTGGCCCGTAACAAGTACGATCGTCACTTCTGCCAGCAGCCTATTTGAACTACGGAGATGCAACATGTGCCTGTAGGGGTCGAACCATACTTCACTGCCGTCGGGCCAGCGATATCTGGAAAGGTGTTTTTTGACGTCTGGCAGTTCGACGAGCTCTTTTTTATCATGCATACTACCACGAGGTGTCATCTCGTTTGTGCTACTCAGTTCTACGCTATTTGTAAGAAATCTTATCGCATGTTTATTGACGATGATAGTTCCTTTCTGGCTTATCTCCAGGCGCCTGATACTGTTGATCGTATTATAGGACTTCCAGTGGAAACCCATCCAATTCTTGCCTGCTTGCGGATCCATCTGTTTTAACAGTTCCTGTGTGAGACCAGTGGTTGAATTCATCACTCCGGAACGGACATCTATGGATACAATAGAGTAGGGCGATGAGATACAGGTAAGGAACGCACCATCTTTAAAAGGCGCATGTAAGATGCTGTTGCGTCCTATTTCGGGGATCGAAGCATCGTGCTTTACTTTCTGAAATGTTAGCCGGTGTGTATCTCTGTTGAAATGGCAGAGCGACAATTGTTCGCTACCCTTGACCTGGAAAAGGATGTGGAAAAACTCGTTATCCAGACCAAAGAAATATTGATGAGCGTCGGGGAAATTTGTGGTTATTTCAATAGCACCTTTATTATGTTGCCACATGAATAACAGTTGCCTGTGTTTGGTAATGGCAAGGCCGCCTGCATTTTTTTCGGAATAACTGTGCCGCACGCCAAGATTAGATAGCTGTTGCGGAATAAAAAGCGGGAAGGATTCTGTTTGCAGAAATGCCGGAAAGCTAGCCCAGTCCAGATTTTGATGGACTGACAGCCGCTGCGATACAGGGTGTACCACCGGCATCTCGAGGTTGATCTTCGCGGTGCTCAACAGTTTACGATGACCCTTGGTATACCTGTACAACTGTATTCGGCCATCCCTCTTTACAGTGATCACGAAGCCGTCAGTTTTGCGCAGTGCGGCGAAAGCATGTTGAAAAGCTGGTGTGAGGAAAAGATCATCACCCGTAATGAGAAAATATTGCTGACGACCGTTCAGAGAATGGTTATCAGTGAAGGCCGACAATGCTGCTGCACTATGTATTGCGGGCGACAAGCGTTGCATGGCCGCAATGATCTCTTTTTTGGAAGATAGTACGATCGGTTCATAGAAATCTCCCAGTAATGCAAAAGATAATATCTCCGCATGTTGTTTGTTGTCAATGGTGCATGCAAGGGCCGCTGCCATTTCCAGTATATGAGGTGTTCCCCACGTTTTAATGCTCTTATCAATCAGTATATACCGCTGTCCGGGTTCTTCGTCCGGCAGTTCTTCCCGGCGGAGATAGAGCGCTTCATTATTGGCGAGCCTTGCCATCAGTGTTTCATCTTCCTGTGCCAGTTCACTGAGCAGCAGCCGGTCGAAGTTACCTTTATTGGTAATATCGGATACGCCGCCTGTTAATGTGTTACTATATCCTTTTGTATGCATAGGCAGATGCAATGCAGCGATGAGGCGTTGTGTCAACAATGCGAGGTGTGCTGTTTGTTTATCACCAGCCAGTATTTGCAACAGGTCATCGCTTTGCGTGGGTTGGGGAAGATCGACAGGTATGTCTACAGGAGCGGGTGCCGGGGGTACCGGTGTGGCGATTGCATTTAGTTTATTTTGCAGGGTCTCAGCATCAGGGTATTCCATGAGTATCTGTCTCATGATGTTCACATCGCTCTCCAGCTGGCCCAAAGTATTTTTGTAAGTGTCATGCGATATTATATAATCGTATGCACCCCGTTGAAGAATATTGAGCATCTCCTTTGCTACTTCTCCCTGAAAGAAGGTCTGGATAGATTCAAAAAGGGTATTCAGTAACAATTCCCTGTCGGTCCCCTTCCAGTATTTTTCTGGTAGCGGACGAAGCAGGGCAAGGAAATTGGTGATGACCGTTTTGTAGTTGTCAACTTTGGCTTCAAAAGGTCCTTTTTCGCCAAACGAATCGGAATTTAGCTGCTCCGCATGTTGGTGGAGGGATCCCTCTATTGCGTCCGGGCCTGGATTTGCTTTACCCATTGCTATGACAAGCAAAAAAGGGCCTAATGGGGGGAGGTGATTTTTTATCAGAGAAAGATCTATCAGCAGTTCCTCTTTATAGCAGATCGTTCCTCCGCTGTGAGTCCATTCTATAACCTGTCCTTCTTCTGCCCATTGCCAGAAGTAGCCTTTTGCAGCCCTGAAATATACTACAGCCGTATCTTTTATCTGGCCCATTTAGAAAGTGTTTGTGAGACGGATAGCGCTCCTGGAAGCGCGTACAAAACTGGTTCCGGGAATTTTCTCCCATTGCGCGTCCATGTGGAAAAGAAGCAGTGTATCGCTCTCTGTTTTTGTAACAGATGAAATGAACTGGACAATGGCGGGTGGGTCAAAGTCGTACCCTGCCGGTAACAGGATGTGGTCCTGTAAGGTAAACACGTTGCCTGGTATAGGCGGCAGCGGTGTGCCGATGACCAGCACTTCTCCGGTTTCGCATACGGCAAAGCTTAATCTCTGCAATCTGATAAGCGGGGCTGTATCAGCATATGTTTTCCAGTGTTGCAATGTTGTAAGTATAGCAAATGGTTCTGCCGTATGGGTAACGGGCGACAGCCGCACAGTATATCTGTTGTTTGGCGTAGCAGGCATCGCAGATACTGGCAGCTCTACTTTTATAAAAGACGCAATGGCTTCCCATGACATCTTTTTGAGCGTATCGTGTGGCGTATGTTTTCCAGGCAGGAATAAACGTTCCTGCATATCTGCCAGGAAGGTCCGTTTTGCGGGCAGTTTATGGAGCTGTGTCTGTGTTGTATCCGGGGGGATACCTCTCACCCATATATCGTCTCCGGCTATTGCCACCCGCAGGCCTGGCCAGGTGCGTATGCTGCCCAGGGCTGAGATATCGGCCATGGAGAGTACGATGATCATTTCTTTCATGCAGATTGCAATATTTTCTTCCAGAGGGCGTCTATGGGTTGTAATACATAATCCCGCTGTGTGGGATTACTGATCCATTCGCAACGGCTGTTCAGGCTACGCAGGCGGTCTTTGATGAGTGCACGAACGGAAGCCGGTGTATCCGGATCATCCCATTGTTCATGCAGTTGTTGTACATCGCGGTAGATAGCTTCGGGATCGGGAACACCGCTGTTGTTGGCGCGGGGATGTTCCTGTGGGTGTGCTACTGCTTTCTGTATGGAAGCGTTGACAATGCCGGCAATGATCTCGATCTGTTCTTCAGTATCCCATATGTAGCGTAATACCCATAGGTCAGAAATAATGGCGGTTTTTCGTTTGCAGAGCAGCGCACTTGCCGCGATGAGACGTTGCAGCTTTACAGCGCGCCTGTCAGAGATCTGCACACCTGCATTACGCAGTTGTTCTATGAGCTCAATATATTCTGCTCTGACACCATTCAGGTCGATCGTTATATTCAGTTGTTGCAGCTCACGGAGATCTTCTGCTGGAATATTGTTTTGTGCGCTGACATGTTTTTGTTCCAGTCCCCAGCCAGCCTGCAGCACATTTTCCAACAGTGCCGGGTCTACGTTCTCACAACGTACCCTGATCAGGAACCTGTCAAACAGCGCCTGGAGGGCTTCATCTTCCGGAAGGTGGTTACTTGCGCCAATGAAGATCAGTGCAGGCAGGTGTTTTGTTTCTTTACCTCTGCGGAAGATCTTTTCATTGAGGGCCATCAGTAAGCTATTGAGGATCGCACTGTTGGCGTTCAGTAATTCATCCAGGAACACGAGCGAAGCTTCAGGCAGCATACCTTCAGTATTGGTGACGAGGTCTCCGTCGCGCAGCTTGCGGATGTCGAACGGGCCGAAAAGTTCATTGGGCTCGGTAAAACGGGTCAGGAGGTATTCGAAAGTCTTTACATCGAGCTGGCGGGCCAGTTCACGTACCAAGGCACTTTTAGCTGTGCCTGGAGGGCCGAACAGGAAAATGTTTTCCCGGCCTGCGAGGCAGATGCCCATCAGATCGATGATATCGTCTTTGCCGACAAAAGTATGTTTCAGTTGCTGCAGAACATCATTCAGTTTGTCTACCAGCGGGGATTCAAAGGTAATAGGTTCCATGATTTATATATGAGCAGTAAGGTCAATTTCAAATTCGGGCCAGAGTATATCGGCATGCGCGCCCAGTGCTTCCTGCACTAAGGGTAGACATGCAGGGTGGGAACATTTGCGGATATTCCTTGCGTGGATGATCCTGTCGATATATGCCATTTTCAGCGATGGGTGTTGTAGTATAAGGGAAAGATCATCCGTTACAATATCCTTGCTGCCGGCGAGCGAGAATGGCCATTGCGCCGCCATGATCTCCAGTTCTTTTACCAGCGGATCTTCCGGAGAAAGCCCCCTGGCCAGCTTGAAAAGGCCGGGCATGTAACGAAGTATCAGGTCAGCCGAATAGGCTGCAGAGGGTGTTTGTGTACCGGAAAAGAGCTGCAAATGCAGCTTGATTTCCATTTCTCCCAGCCGCCGTAATTGGATGAACTGGATCGCGCGATAGAGATAAGACGCGGCCCAGAGTGCAGCCGTTGGGTCATACGGAGGGACCTGTCCCGGCATCTCCGTACTATCATCGTCGTAATATTGTTTCAGATGTATTCCGGCTACACGGAGATCTTCAGGGTCGAACGGAACAATAGCGGGGGCTACTGTTACATCCCCTTTGTTGATCAATGATGATATAAATTCTGTTAGTGTCATTCTCTGATACGTTGGCTTGCGTACTAATCAGGTTACGGTTTGTCAAAGGATTTATGTGTGCGGTAACGGCAATCACATGTTGCCGGTTTGTCCCAAAGAGGTCAACATGAACAATAATTCCCCAACATACTTTGAATCGTAACTCTAAGATACTTATAGGGATGGATATATACAAATCTATTGTCATGTAATTAAAAATGATGACCGGATTGCTATTTGTGGGATCTATTTTTAACTTAGGGAATTAAATTATTGTGATCATGTACAAGAAAACGTTTGCAACGGCTGCTGCCGTTGTGCTTTCAGCCACGTTATTTGCTCAGTCGAAGCCTGAAGACACGGAGGTATGGGAACCAGTGCCCACAGTTGTTACACCTGGAAAAGCAAGCACAGAAGCACCTTCTGACGCTATTATCCTGTTTGACGGAAAAAGCCTGGACCAGTGGGTATCCGTTGGCAATGCTGAAGAACCGGCAAAATGGAAAGTAGCCGGTGGCATATTGACGGTAGATAAAACCACCGGTAATATCCAAACGAAGAGATCGTTCACCAATTATCAGTTACATATTGAGTGGCGTATACCAAAGAATATTACCGGCACAGGACAGGGCAGGGGTAACAGTGGTCTGTTCCTCGCTTCCACTGGAAAAGGCGATGACGGTTATGAACTGCAGATCCTGGACAACTACCAGAATAAGACATATGTAAATGGTCAGGCAGGCAGTATCTATAAACAGACTGCTCCACTGGTGAATCCAAACCGCAAACCAGGAGAGTGGCAGGCCTATGATATCGTATGGACTGCGCCTCGTTTTAACAGCGATGGTTCGCTGCAGTCTCCTGCAAGGGTGACCGTTTTCTTCAATGGTGTATTGGTACAGAACAATACCGAATTGGCCGGTCCTACCAGATATATCGGAAAGGCATCTTATACGGCAGCACATGGTGCCTGCCCTATCAAGCTGCAGTCGCACGGCGACAAGAGTGAGCCATTGAGTTTCAGGAATATCTGGATCAGAGAGCTTTAATTAATTTAGAATAACAATCTGAGATCAGGCGCCGGCTGCTGTTTGCAGCTGGTGCCTGATTTTTTTTGCGGAATACTATTGACGTGCTTCTTCTAACGGTACATAGGAGAGCGTATACTATTGCATGATAATATCCGTTTTATAGACGTAATTATTTAAGACTACTTATATAAGGAGCGGGGGATTTAGGCAGGTGTAGAAGTTTGTTCTTGTAAAGCAATGAGTTATGAAGGTGTAAAACAGTGAGTACAATAGAATAATAAAATCGCCGTTTATATTAAGAAATAAATCTATATTACATCCGATTTGTGAGTGGCAAGACCAAAATCCATGTGAATTCGTAAACAAGCATTAATCACTATATCACTAATCAAATTTAAAATCTCTTATTCTATGAGAAGACCATGTCTCTCTTTTGCTCGTAGCAAATCTACACTGTTATTGCTTTTGGTAGCTGCTGGTATTTCTTTTGGTGTTTCTTCCTGCTCTAAGGATGATAACGAAAACAAATCAAGCGTATCCCAGGAGCAGGCAGCTTCTGTAATTACACAATCTGTTGCAGGTCCGGGTGGTATCTCTGCCCAGATCGGTCAATCAGTACAGGCAGTGGTTGATCTGGAAGCGAGAAAAGCTAACGGAGGAAAACTGAGCGACTTCTGTGGCCAAACTAATGAAGATAACTTCAAAGCTTCCAGTGAAGCTAACGGCATTTCTTTTAGCTTTGACATTCATTGGAGTAATTCCCTGGCATGTGTTCAGGAGGTACCAACAGAATTCAGTTTCACTTTCAATGGTAAAACCAGCTTTGCAACTGACAAATTTGCCAGTGCAGATACTTCCAGCGCTCTTTATAAACTGAGTGGTCTGGATGCTAACAGCGCTAACTGGACATTCAACCAGGCTTATGACAGAATAGGTGAGTTTGAATCAAAATCAGCTGACGTTCCTTCTTTCAACAGCACTATTCGCTATTTAGCGAGTGATATCAAAGTAAGCAAACAAACGCTTCAAATCATTTCAGGTACTGCTTCTGTAGAGATTTCAGGTACTGATCTGAAAGGTAATACTTTCAAATATCAAGGTACGATCACTTTCCAGGGTAATGGGAAAGCCGTACTGGTTATCTCTGGCAAGAACTTCCAGATAGAGTTACAACCATAAACCATGTTTATAAATAAAAAAGAAAACCCGTCTCAAACGAGGCGGGTTTCTTTTTTTATTACAGGTGTGTATGATTAATTATTCGCCATTATGTTTAATGCGAATGGTTGTTCAACAACAGGTGTTGGGTTAAGCAATCCCTGTGCAACTACTGTATATATCTTACCTGCTTCAAGCACAACGTCGGAACGGCTGATAGCTGTTTCACCACTGGTGGCATTGTCCAATCTTACTGTATAAGTACCTGCAGCCATCTGTTTAAATTCAGTAGCTGATTTGTATGCAGTACTGGTCTGCAGCAAACTGTCATTTACGAGGAAGTTAACTGCGGGCGCATTACTTGCAGCGTGTACAAAACGGATCTTTGCCATACCTGATGCCGGCGCACCGAGATCGTCTTCTGTGAGGATACCAACAGTTGTGTTACCATCTGTTTCGCCGGTGGCGAATAATGAATAACTGCCATCCTTGAACTTTACAGGAGCAGACAATACTGTGTTGCCGGTTATGGAAGATTTAAAATCAAACGTGGCATCGCCATCCGCTACATTGAGGTATCCTGTTGATTCCCCATAAGCGATAGTAGAAGAATTTAATTTGCTTGATCCGTTGAAGACATCAACGCTGCCTGCATCAGCCAATACATTTACAATCTTAACAGTTGCATCGGGTTGAACAGTTGGATCATCATCGTCTTTACTACATGATGAAAAAGTAAACAAACCTGTCAGGGCTACAATGGCTAAAAGACCCTTGCTGGCATAATTCAGAGGTGTCATAATTCTGGAGCTTTTAAATGAAGAATAATTTACCTTCTGTAAAAACATAAATTATGCCATGAACGGTATGCATGAGCTGCATTGTGTATTCCGCGTAATGATTATGGGTTATTTTACACATCTTGTTGGTGGCAGCATTCCCAATCTTCCTCAAAATATGTATATCTGTTACGCCACATAAAATCCCCGCATTCGCGGTCTGACGCTGTAATTCCTCATTCTGCCCTTAATAAATAAAAATGCCACGAAGATCTCCGTGGCATTTTTATTTATTGTGTGTTTATCCTTTTCTTAGTTTCTGATCATCTCCTTTTCATCCAGTTTCCATTCATTGTTGTAGAAACCCGCTGTTCTCACTGCTGCTGTATTTCCTTTCAGCAGGTCAACGTCAAAGATCATGTAATCAGGGAAACCGCTGCCGCCTGCAAAGTACTGGTTAGCATCTGCTGCACGCATACCAGGTAATCCCGAACCAGCTACTACCGCAACAGAAGCAGTTTTGCTGTCGGCTCTTGGCCACATAAAATATGCTGCCAATCCTTCGCCGGAATATTCCTGCTGGCCTACCTTTACTTTACCACGTGTTACCTGTACAGGTGCATTTTGCAGCAATTGTTTCCAGGCTTTGTTCGTAGTAGCGTTACCGTAAATAATGATACCACGGTCAGGATATTTTGCCGCATCGAAATCTTTATCTGCAACTATATCTACAGCACCGTTACCTCTATAATACCAGGTCTCTGCATCATAACGTGCCTTGTTTAATGACCATTCATTCTCAGCAGCCTGACCGCCGGTACTGTAAACAAATACCATCCGGTGATTGAAAGCTTCTTTGAACGTACCGTTCCGAGCAGCGCCCTTATCTGTCACTGCTGGTGCAACGCCAGCTGTCCATTGAGCCCCGTTGTGCAGGTATAATAGGCTATCTCCGGCTTTGCGGGTGTAGGTCACTGCGGGTTTACCATCCAGTACAACACTGAGGTTATTACCTACAGGTATATCTTTCAGATCAATAGCCAGTGTCTGTATATTGGATGTGGTACCGGTAACAGTGTTGCGGGACTTGTTCCTGCTCAGCTGTACGCGGCTGTATTCCAGTGAATGTGTTTGCTGTAAGATGCGTACCCAGTGATGTACAGCCGAAATAGCAGGATTGGCGGTAGTGAAATCAATTTCATTCACGCTGGTGTCTGCAGGGATAGTATGCCATTTGAAGTATTGGAACAAAGGACCCCAGTCTACGCATGTATCGCCATACCAGTGTTCTCCACCAGGATATTCGTAGTAGCTGTAATCTTTATGGAATTCGGCCAGGATCTTTTTCATTTGTCTTGCATAGTCAACAGATACAACCCGGTCGCTGTCGCCATGAAGGATATAAACACCACCGGCTTTATAGTTAGTGGCCAGTTTAAAGGTGTTGCTTGGATTGCTGGCCCTTAGTAATACCTGTTCAGTACTATTGCGGGGAGAATCGGGGATCAGCCCGTCAGCTGAACCATATCCCATAAGGGTAGGATAGCCCGAGCAGGGGGCAATAGCAGCCCATTTACCGGCATAAGTAGCACCCAGGTACCATGTACCATGTCCGCCCATAGAATGGCCTGTGAGGTAGATCCTTTCAGGGTCAGGATGGAAGTTGTTGATACCGATGTTCAATACTTCCAATGCATCGAGGCGGCCCCAGTCTTCCCAGTTAAAGCCACGGGGACGACGGTTGGTAGGTGCTACCAGTACGCCCCAGTCTTTGTATCTGTACGCGCTTGCCTGATTGATCGCCTGTACTTCGGCACCGTGTACGGAGAGGAACAGGGCAGGAGCCTTACCTGTAGGATTAGCCTGTGGTGATACGGCATAGTATTGTACACTGCCGTCTATATCGCTAACAAAAGTATTGCTATAGTGATCTTTGTTGGTAACAGCTTTGAGTGCAAATGTTTTACTGTCGACGATAGCTTTCTGGTTATTTAATACCAGTGTGCAGTTGTAACTTCCATTTGCATTGCCGGAAGCATCGAGCTTAAAACCAACCTTACGGGTGGTCAGGGCTGCTATCTCCGGGATGGCAGTGGTTACCGTTTTACCATTTACAGTAGCCTGTATCTGCATATTTTTCAACGCCTGTGCGGAGGTATTGACAACCACTACTGCTCCCCATAGGTCACTGTTATTATTGCCTGCTACAACGAAAGGCATGGTGGAATCTGCAATGCTGATATAAACAGGTTTTTCAGGAAACAGGAGTTTCGCTTTAATGCCTTGTCTGCCGAAACTGCGGCCCGTACGGATATAGAATTCATTATTTCCCTGGCGTAATTGTACCGGAATGTACATCCAGCCATAGCGGTACATATCACCTGCATGTGGCGTTCCGTTAACGTACACCATCTGGTGACCGGTAACATTGAGGATCGCGGTCTGTGCTTTGGGTGCATTGTAAGAAACGTACAGATAACCATTGTTGATCACACGACCAGCAAAAGATCCTTCAGCATTGAGGCTGATATCCTGCCATTGTTGCTCCGCGCCTTTGTCGTCAGGGAAAGAGTTTGCACCCTTAACCGGTGTTTTCAGCTGACCGTTACAAAGTTCCCAGGCCAGCTGGTCTGTAAACAAGGCAGTCCGGCCATACTGATGGCAGGGGCCGCTGATAAGTCCATCTTTAAATACATAGGTCTGTTGGGCAAAAAGGCCATATCCTGGTAAAAAGAGGGCCAGGAAAAATAGAATTGTCCGCATAAAAATCATTTGTGTACAAAATAAAAAGCAGAGATTACAATTGCACAAATATGTTGACCGGTGGAAACGGACCGGGAAGAGTGGTAGCGGGACCCCAAGACGTACGTCTATGAAGGGTTACGGCTGATAGTTTTCATTTAATGCCTGATATGATTTTAACGCTCTTCTTCAGGAGGAGCGGGGACGATCACTTTCAGCACCCTGGGCAGGATACTGGCGGATACTTGTTTGGTTTTGCCCAGATACTCGCCATCTACCTGGAAATGTGCCCGTTTTCGTGTGCTGATGGTTACCTGGCTGGCCTGGAGGATCTCTATTTTTGTGGGATCGAAGGGACGGTGCCGGAATAACATCTTTAGCAATTCTGCGATAGACAGTCTTTTTAAGATCACCACTTCGAACAGGCCATCTGTAAGATCACCATCCGGATTAATACAGGCGCCCGTCCCATACATACGTGCATTGGCCAGCACGATCATATGTGCATGGCGGATGAGATGCATATCCTTATTCGCTATTTTTACTTCTAACCGTTTATTCTGCCATAATGTTTTGAAACTCGAAAGGGCATATCCCAATTTGCCCCGTATGCCTCTTTGTTCGAAGTTCTTTACAAGTAGTGCATTCAATCCGACATCACCCAGATGAATGCAAACCTGACCGTTTACCTGTATTAGATCGATATCCATTACCTGAGATGGATGCTGACCAGTGATAAGCGCCATCACCTGTTCCCAGTCCGCCGGAATACACAATTCTGTAGCCATGCCGTTTGCGGAACCGGTAGGCAGGATCGCCATCGGAATATCTACCTTCAATAACTGCTCTGCAACCATCTTCACAGTACCATCACCGCCAACGGCAATTACACAGTCAGGTCTTATTTTTTTAATGATGTCTGTAAGTGAGTCCTGTGGCTTATCTAACAGGAAAAAGTGAACCTCTTCCTTTCGCTCAAGGAAATAATTTTTAATGAATGTTTCAGGATCGGCCTTCTTTTTGCCGCCTGAAACAGGATTGATCACAAAAAGAAGTTTGAGCCGCATAGGTGATTGTTGCGCCATGTGCTTTAACTGTAATTAATACTTTCTGTTCATTGCAAAATAAGCGCCTGAATGTCTGTATGGAACAAAATTCTACATTGGCTGGGTTTGGAAGGTAGAACTCATATTAAAGTTTACCACGGTATTGGCGGGGTGGAACAGCTGGAAATATTTGGCCATGTACTGGACCGTGGTCCCGCACCACGGATGCATTATAGCCGGTTCCCATTGTTCAATATGATGGCCCTGCTGCGTTTATTCATGGTGAAGCCCAGAGAAGGCGCGAAAGTAGAGCTGACATGGGAGGGGAAGACCGTCAGCGCAGTTACTGAATCTGACGGCTTTTTTCATATGCAATGGTTCCCGGAATCGATGCCTGAACCGGGCGATCATGTGGTGGAAGTAATGATCACGAATGTGGAGGAAAGCCCGGTAACACGTGCTGTTGGTGTAGTGATAATTCCACATCGCAGCCAGTTCGGATGTATTTCAGATATTGATGATACTTTCCTGGTATCACATTCCGCATCCTTTCTGAAAAGACTGCATGTATTGTTCACCCGCAATGCACATACACGTAAGCCTTTTGAAGGTGTGGTAAATCACTATCAGCTATTGAGTGATACTGCTAATAAAGACCGCCTACCCAGGCCGTTCTTCTATGTGTCCAGCAGTGAATGGAATTTATATGCATATATCCGTGAGTTCTGTCGTATGAACGGATTACCAGAAGGGGTTTTCCTTTTAAATCAGCTGAAACCCTTGCATCTGCTGCTGAAAAGCGGGCAACAGAAACACGGGACCAAGTTTCCAAGGATCACCCGTATATTAAAACATTATCCGCATATGCGATTTATTCTGCTGGGAGATGATTCGCAGCAGGACCCGCATATTTATGAAGCTATCACCAAACATTTTACTTCACAGATCATCGCTGTTTATCTGCGGCATGTCAGGAACAGCCGTTATGCGGCCACACAGGAAGTTGTAGATGTGATTGCCGGAAGAGGTATTCCCTGTTGCTATTTCAAGCATAGCAGCGAGGCAATTGCTCATTCAAAAGAGTTAGGGTTGATCGTGTGAACTTAAACGAATGTCTGTTAATTATGAAGTGTATTTTTATCTTATTACTGGTTATAGTATGCTACAATTCTGCACAGGGACAATTTAGCGATTCCGTTCATTACTACGGTAAGTTCTCTTCTACTGGTTCTATCAACAGAACGCAGGACGGCAGATCATACCTGCTGAATAATAATTTTAAAGTAGGTGTCAGCAAGAAGAAGATCGCATTGAATGCTACCGGTGGATGGATATATGGTGAACAGGATAGCGTGAAGACGAATAATGACCTTACGACATCGATGGACTTTAGCCTGTTCAGAGGAGTAAGGAAGATCTATTACTGGGGACTGGCCAACTATGACAAAAGTTATTCACTAAAGATCAATGACCGTTTTCAGGGCGGGGGAGGAATAGCATATAATTTTTTGGACAGGAAGAAGGCTTATCTTTCACTCAGCGACGGTTTACTGTTTGAGAACAGTGATCTTTTTCTGGAAGATACGATCCCTGATGTCTATCAAACGATCAGGAACTCGCTCAGATTGTCTTACAGGTTTGTTATAAATGACATTGTAGTCATTGATGGCACACATTTCCTGCAGAACTCTATCATTCATGGTGGGGATTATAATATCCGTTCTACTTCTAATCTCTCGATCCTGCTGCGGAAATGGTTGAGTATTACGGCGACGATGACGTATAATAAGTTAAACAGAACGGGGCGGGAAAACCTATTGTTTAACTATGGGCTGACGGTTGAGAAGTATTTCTGAGTTTTGATAGTTTCGGGTATAATAAAGCCCGGTCTGTACGACAGGCCGGGCTTTATGTTATTTAAAACATCCGTTTATCTTGATGTTGATCTTTCACGTTGCTGACCGCTGCGTTGCTGCTGTCCCTGACCGTGGCGTGACTGGCCGTTACCGTTGCCACTAGCTTTACCACTGCCATTGCCTCCACCATTACCTTTAGATTGGCGTGACGATACAAGTCCCTGACGATTACGGGAGAAACCTCCCTTCTGATCGCGTGGATGTTGTTTAGGCTTCTGTGCTGCGGGGCGCTGCATAGGAGCTGACATGCTGTCTCCGTTATGGAAAGGATGCTCTGTTACTACGGGAATTTCACGTGCAATGAGCTTCAGGATATCTTTCAGGAAAGCCTTTTCTTCACCTTCACAGAAAGAGATGGCAAGACCTTTTGCACCTGCGCGGCCGGTACGGCCGATACGGTGTACGTATGTTTCAGGTACGTTCGGCAATTCGTAGTTGATCACGTGTGTCAGCTCGTCGATATCGATACCTCTTGCAGCGATATCAGTAGCTACCAGTACTCTTGTCTGTTGTGACTTGAAGTTGGTCAATGCGCGCTGACGGGCATTCTGTGATTTGTTACCGTGAATGGCTTCTGCTGTGATCTCTGCTTTAACCAGATCTTTCACAACCTTATCGGCGCCATGTTTGGTACGTGTGAATACGAGCGCAGTTTTGATGGATTTATCCTTCAGGATATGCAGCAGCAAATTGCGTTTATCGTTTTTATTCACAAAGTACATGGACTGCGTGATCGTCTCTGCCGTAGAAGATACCGGAGTTACTTCCACTTTGGACGGATTGCGCAGAATAGCGTTTGCCAGGGTCTGTATTTCCGGAGGCATAGTAGCGGAGAAGAACAGCGTTTGACGTTGTTCAGGCAATTTGATGATAACGCGTTTAACGTCATGTACAAATCCCATATCCAGCATTCTGTCTGCTTCATCCAGGATGAAGTATTTGATATCTTTCAGCGTGATATAATTCTGGCTGATCAGATCCAACAGACGACCTGGTGTGGCGATGAGAATATCAACACCTCTTCTCAGGGCTTCTGTTTGGGGATGCTGTGATACACCACCGAAGATAACAAGGCTTTTCAGGTCAAGGAATCTGCCATAGGCTGTGAAACTTTCCTGTATCTGTATCGCAAGTTCGCGGGTGGGTGTTAATATGAGCGCTTTAATATTGCGGGGTCCTTTGCGTGAAGCCTGTTGGTCTTCTTGCATTAATTGTAACAGGGGTATCGCAAAAGCGGCTGTTTTACCGGTACCGGTCTGGGCGCAACCCAGTAGATCCCTTCTATCAAGTACAAAAGGAATAGCTTGTTGCTGAATGGGCGTCGGAGTGGTATAACCTTCGTGCTCCAAGGCCTTCAGCAAGGGCTCTATGAGCCTTAACTGTTCAAATGACAAAATCTTTAATTTTTGATGATCAATATGGTAAGGCTATCAACAGTGGAACTGGTTCCGGTGATGTTGTTGATACTTTACCCGCCTTACTCGCAAACCAACACAATGTTTTGAAGGGTAACTGCAAAAGCAGGTGAGGAAGAGAATAAAAGTGACGCGAAGGTACACTAAATAAATGATATTAGGGTATTTGTTTAATGATAAGTAATTATCTTGCATGCTATGAGCAACGGACCAATAGTATTGATAGAACAGACCAACAGCCGCTACACGATGCATGCGGTGGTGGAGCAGGACGAACGGACAGCTTATTTTTACCTGTATCCTGCTGAATTGCAGAGCAAAAAATATCGGATGCGCGCCTGCTGGCTGCGCAACTTAAAGCCCGCACCATCCCAACGGGACAGCGTGGCTATGGAGAATGGGGATGCACCGATGCTGGAGGCACATCTGTGTAATCATCCTGAAGGGAAAGCTCCTTTGGAAGCGGAATTATTATCTATAGTGTGGATGCCTGAAGAAGATGGTGCCGCTGTGCTGTATGATGGCGAAACACTGGGGGTTATACCAGGCTGGAGCCTGTATACCGAAGAACCTGTTGCTTATGCGGCAGATTGTATTAATGCAGACGGTGATGCGCTCGTCTTTCCGCTGGGTTCACCAGGTCAGAATGAGCAGTATAACCGCATAGCGGAAGCTGTGCAGTTCCGGCAACAATGGGACAGCACAGAAACCCCACAGTGGCCGGTGATACAGGAGCAGTTCATTGCAGTCTATGAACAGCATTTCGGAAAGATGCAGCAATATTTTGCGATCGATAATAACCAATGGCCTCCAATGGCGCTTGGTAAGTTTGAGAAAGATGATGTGGTCTATTTTCTGAGCATGGGCGTGAGCATCCGGCCAATGCCGTGGGTATCTTATCTGTACAATGATAATGCATCTGCATACAGAAGGATGGAAGTCGCCCTTGCCGTAAGCAAGAATGATTACACAGAAGACGAGATCACCAAAATGGCGGAAGGTATTTCTGCTATGGTGGATATTCCATGGCGACATATCAGCTGGCTGGGAGAAGGACATACCATTGGTTCCGGGAAACTGCCTGCGCCTTTTGAAAGCATTGTATTATCAGCTGCGCTGTATAACGGGGAAGGTATTGAACTGCCGGAAATGTACGGCGATAAGGTGAACCTTTTCTGGGCCAGCCCGGTAACGTTAAGTGAGCGTGAGTTTGCACACCGCCGGCCGAATGGCGGATATGAATTACTGGAAAAAATGATCGAAGGAGATATCACACACATTGTGAAAAAAAGAAAAGCTATCGTATAATTGTATTTTATAGCAATTGTCGAATAAGAATCATCCTGTTTGCATACCGGCTAAAACATCTACCGGTTTTATTGAGATACAGAGAAGGACGACGGGAACCTTTACATATGACTACGCATGACTATTAACAGGTCATAATATGACCTGCACTGTACAGGGAAATGCGAACAAAAATGTATATCAACAAATTTATGAAACTGGCAGCGTCTGTGCTGCTTATTGGCGGAAGCACCATGAGTGCATACTCGCAGGGATTCAAAGATGGTAAGATCTGGCTGAATGAGGATGGAAGTAACTACTTCAAATTCACACTTGCCGCACAGATCTGGGTCAGGAATACAGACATGAACCCTGGTACTACGATCAACGGGTACGCAAAAGATAATTTTACCGACATTGGTGTAAGAAGGGTAAGGCTTCAGGCCTTTGGACAAATTGCCGACCGCGTATTCATCTATTCACAGTTCGGCATGAATAATTTCAATTATTCTTCCGACAGGAAGGCTGGTTTCTTTGTTCATGATGTTGTGGGTGAATATGAAGTAGTAAGAAAACATTTGTCGCTCGGTACAGGCTTAAGCGCCTGGAATGGTCTGACCCGGTTTTCAGCGCCTTCTGTCGGCTCGATCATGGGACTTGACGCCCCGTTGTTTGAGCAGAGCACCAACGATGTGACTGATCAGTTCCTGCGTAAGCTGAGTGTATATGCTAAAGGTAAACTAGGCAAACTGGATTACCGTGTAGTGATGAGCAGTCCTATGTCAATTCTGAAATCTAACGGATACGTGCCAACAGTCGGTACGCATTCCACCTTCTCTGCCAAACCGGCCAAAATGCAATGGCACGGATACTTCCAATGGCAATTCCTTGATCAGGAAGCTAATACGACTGCCTATACTACGGGTACTTACCTTGGTACAAAGCGGGTATTTAATATCGGAGCGGGTTTCCAGTTCCAGCCTGATGCAATGTGGCGTGCCGGTACAAATGGCGATACTGTAGAATCCAATCTGCAACATTTTGCTGTAGACGCTTACTATGATGCGCCCATCAATGCAGAAACGGGAACAGCGCTGAGCGCTTATGCATCTTATATAAACTGTAACTGGGGTAGAGGTTATATCCGCAATCAGGCTACTATGAATCCTGGTACCGGTACTAACAGGCCTGATATCCTGAATGGCAGTGGTAATGGTTATCCATCCTTCGGAACGGGTAATCTGCTGTACGGTCAGGTGGGCTATAAGTTCAAAAATAACCTCATCGGTAAATCTACCCTGATGCCTTATGCGAGTTTGCAATATGCGCATTATGACAGGCTGAAGGACAATATGGCCTTTTGGGACGGAGGCCTTACCTGGCTGCTGAAGGGGCAAACCTCTAAGGTGACCTTCGCTTATCAGAGCAGGCCCGTTTATCAGATAGATGCAGCTACGCAGGATGCATTTAAAACAGATCGTAAGGGAAGTTTCGTTCTGCAATACCAGGTGTTTTTGAACTGATAATTAACGATATCCATACCTTACTTCTAACTAAAATAACCCGGTCTTTTAAGGTCGGGTTATTTCTTTTTGCAGATCCGTCAAAGTATGTTACCGTTTCAATTGTCATAGGGGTAACATTCAGACTTATCCCACCTCAATAAGGCATTACTGCTGTTCACCAGTAGTTAAAGGCCATATAGCAGATGTGCGGATGTTCGCCTGAATAGTGTTTTATATCGACAGTGAGCCAATCAACCAATACCAGTTGAAAATACGGGATTGTGGACATTCAGGCGGGGTTTCAGGAGCCCCGCCTTTTTTTTGTAATTTTGCCGTTTCAAGTTTAAGACGTGGCCGGTTTATCACCTGAAGATTTCTTTTACAGAGACGCATGATAAATGGGCTACTTATCTGATTTACAAATAATAAGCTTTGGTAAAGATTGATAATATCGTGCTACCTGACTTCCCGTTGCTGCTGGCGCCAATGGAAGATGTGAGCGATCCGCCTTTCCGGGTGGTTTGCAGAGAGAATGGGGCCGATCTGATGTATACGGAGTTCATTTCCAGTGAAGGATTGGTCAAGGATACCGACAAATGCCGGCGAAAACTGGCCATTTTTGACGAAGAACGTCCTGTAGGGGTACAGATATTCGGGGGAGACGAAGGGAAGCTCTCTATGGCCGCCAAAATAGTGGATATGACGCAGCCTGACCTGCTGGATATCAACTTTGGTTGTCCGATCAAAGGTATCGTGAGCAAAGGCGCCGGTTCAGGGGTATTGAAAGATATTGATCTGATGGTCCGGCTGACTGCAGCCTGTGTAAAGGCCACCCAACTGCCTGTAACTGTCAAAACCCGCCTGGGTTGGGATGAGGATACAAAGAATATCGAAGAAGTGGCGGAACGCCTGCAGGATACCGGTATCAAAGCGCTGGCTATTCACGGCCGCACCCGTACCCAGATGTATAAAGGCGAGGCCAACTGGGAGCTGATCGCCAGAGTGAAGAACAATCCACGTATACATATACCGATCTTTGGTAATGGAGATATTGATAGTCCGCAGAAAGCCCTGGAGTACAAGAACCGCTATGGCGTAGATGGCATTATGATCGGCAGGGCGGCGATAGGTTATCCATGGATCTTCCGGGAAGTAAAACACTACCTGCAGACGGGCGAGATCCTGCCTGCTCCTACATTGGAGGAACGTATCAATGTTTGTAAACGTCAGCTGGAAAAATCTGTACAGTGGAAGGGAGAGATACCAGGGATTTACAGTATGCGTAAGCACTATTTTAATTATCTGAAAGGATTGCCCAATTTTAAAGAATTCAGGGCAAGGCTGGTAACACCAACCGATCCGCTCGAAATAATGACTGTGCTGGACGAGATCGGGGAGGTCTATTCCGGATTTGAATTTGATCAGGTCCCCATCAAATTGATCAATTACCACGAGAATTGTGCGCTTTAAGTGCCTGTTGCCATGTAACAAGTGACCTGCGAAAGCTGGTCACTTGTTACATGGCAACGCATAATTCATAAAATGGAATTTTGATATTAGAGAAAATTATCTATAACTTTGCCTCCGTTTATAAACGACGTATTTCAGCGTAAAGCGCCCTAAAGATCCTACATACCTTACCCCGGCTAAGACTACAGTATCATCAGGCTCCTTGCGGAACTGGAACCGACAACAGAGAGTACTCCTGTTTAAACTAAATTTTATTACCTAAAAACAAATTGACATGGCCTATATAATGGTCGATGTGGAAAGCGATGGGCCTATTCCCGGAGATTATTCAATGATCTCATTTGGCGCTATTAAAGTAGATAGTGCCCTTGATAAGACTTTCTACGGCAAATTAAAACCTGTATCCGACAAATTTATACCAGAGGCGTTGGCCGTATCGGGCCACTCGAGACAGGAAACACTGACATTCGATGATCCACGTAAAGTAATGGCTGATTTTAAACGATGGATCGGAAATGTTTGCACGGACAGACCGATATTCATCAGTGACAATAACGGTTTTGACTGGATGTTCGTATGCTGGTACTTTCATCATTTCCTGGGCGAAAATCCTTTCGGGTTCAGCTCTCAGAACCTGGGAAGCGTCTATAAAGGAATGGAGATGGATATGTTCAAAACGTTTAAACATTTGCGTCGGTCAGCGCATACCCATCATCCTGTGGATGATGCCAGGGGCAATGCGGAAGCACTGCTGACCATGAAACAAAAAATGGGTTTGAAACTGAAGCTCTAGTTTTTATTTTTACATCAGATAAGGCTGACTGCTGTATGTGCGATATGAGTACCACATGCATGCAGTCTTTTTTATTTAACAATTATTTCATGCGGTTGGTAGTGGTATAATATTTTAAATTGAGTACCTCGCAGAAAAATTAAGAAGATGGGTATAACGAGAGCATGCCTGCTGGCAGGTATTTTAATGGCAGGTAGTCTGATAGCTGCTGCACAGAAAGCGGAAGAACCTGCAGTAACGGTGATCCGCGGTCCATATCTGCAGGCGGCGTCAGATCACAGTATGACTATCCGCTGGCGTACTAATACCGCAAACAGGAGCAGGGTGCGGTATGGTACGAAGAAAGACAGTGCGGTGCTTATTGTCAATGATTCTACATTGGCTACGGAGCACATTGTAAAACTGGAAGGATTACAGCCGCATACCCGTTATTATTATAAAATAGGTGATTTCACCAGCGTGTTACAGGGCGACAGCGCTAATTACTTTTATACCTTACCACCACAGGGAAAAGAGGGGATGTATCGCATCGGTGTATTTGGCGATTGCGGTAACAACTCCGTGAACCAGCGTAATGTGAAAAGATCTATGCTGAATTACCTGGGCGAAAACTATATGGACGCCTGGATACTGTTAGGCGATAACGCTTATACAAGTGGCACGGATGCTGAGTTCCAGACAAAGTTCTTCAATGTATATAAAGACGATCTGTTAAAGCAATATCCGATGTTCCCGGCTCCGGGCAACCACGATTATAACGACAGGGACTTTCCTGGTGCCGCAGCACAGGCGCAACGTACACACCAGACGGCATACTATCAGAACTTCTCAATGCCTACACATGGAGAGTCTGGCGGACTGCCATCCAATACACAGGCATTCTATTCTTTTGATATCGGAAATGTCCATTTCCTGTCGCTTGATTCCTACGGAAAAGAAGATCAGCAATACCGTCTGTACGATACTGCCGGTCCGCAGGTACAATGGATAAAACGTGATCTGGAAGCAAATAAGAACAAACAGTGGGTAGTAGCCTACTGGCATCATCCTCCCTATACAATGGGTTCTCATAATTCCGATCATGAAATGGAACTGGTGCATATCCGCGAGAATTTCATCCGCATACTGGAACGATATGGTGTAGACATGGTACTGTGTGGTCATAGCCATGACTATGAACGTACACGTCTGATAAAAGGACATTACGGAATGGAGGCTACTTTTAATGCAGCACAACATAATCTGAGCCAGTCTTCCGGATTGTATGATGGAAGTGAAAACTCCTGCCCTTATGTAAAAGACAGCGCTAACCAGGGAACTGTATATGTACTGAGTGGCTCAGCTGGTCAGCTGGGCGGACAGCAACCAGGTTATCCGCACGATGCGATGCAGTATGCAAACGCAACAGACGGAGGGGCCGCGATGCTGGAAGTGCTGGGCAACCGTCTTGACCTTAAATGGATCTGTGCAGACGGCGTGATCAGAGATCGTTTTACGCTGATGAAAGAAGTAAATAAAAACACGGTGCTGCATGTGAAAGCAAAAAGCAAAGTGACATTGACCGCATCATTTACAGGTAACTATAAGTGGAGCGAGAAGGACCAGCAGACGAAAAGTATTACTGTAGTAGCCCGTTCAGGTAAAACAGAATATACCGTACAGGATAAGGAAGGCTGCCTGAAAGATACATTTACGATCATCACTACAAAATAAAATATATGAGTTGGAGAATGGTGTTCCCCGGTATTTGTATATTGTTGCTAACAGCTGTAATAGTGACATCACAAGGGGAACGCCATGTATCCATCTCTGATGGAGTAGTGGCCTACTTTAAACGGCAACAGCCTGTTTTTGCGGAGAAGACTTTTCTACTACAACAGCGTATTGCGCAGCTGGAACCGGGCGACACCGCCTCCTTATCAGCAGCAAAGCAGGCTTTGTGGGAGTGCAGGACAGGATATAAGTCCATTGCCTTCTTCCTGGAATATTTCTTCGCCAGCGAGGCTTACGTTTTTAATGCACCGCCCAAGTATGAAATAGAAGAACCCTATATTGAATATAATGAGCCTGCAGGTCTGCAACAGATAGAAGCCTTGTTGTACGACCCACAGGTATACCAACGTAAACACGAATTAGAAGCACAGGCGACCGTCCTGGTGCAGACGGCACAAGACCTGAATTCACTGCTCTACCAGTTTTCAGCAACCGGTCCGCAGATGCTGGAAAGCATACAACAGGAGTTGGTGCGAGTAATGACCTTGTACATTACAGGATATGATGCACCTTTACTAAAAAGCGGCATAGCAGAGGCGGCCGCTGCTATGAAAGCCATAGATACCATCCTGATGCCTTATCAGGACCTTGATAAAAAAGACAGTATCAGATATTACCTGCAAAAAAGCATTGATATGCTGACAGCACATCCGGATTTTGATACTTTTGACCGGCTTTCTTTCCTCGTAGATAAAGCGCTGCCTTTACAAAGGTTATTACTGAACAGCAACCATGATCTATTTAGTCCCACCGCGATAAATAAAGATGTTTTCCCGCATAGCAACATAAAGGGCGACACTGCACTTGGCAGACGCTTATTCTTCGAAAAAGCTTTATCAGGAAACGCGACCCGTAGTTGCGCTACCTGTCATCAGCCGGGACGTTACTTCACCGATGGCCTGATACGGAACAGGAACCTAACTGGAAAAGATGACCTGCCCAGGCATACGCCAGGACTATTATATGCGTGTTACCAATATTCGCAGTTCTGGGACGGAAGGGTACAAAGCCTCGAAGAGCAGGTTAAAGCGGTGATGGATAGTCCGCAGGAAATGAATGCGAACGATGATAGCGTCATGCACAGATTGCAGGGTATGGCTGTTTACGCCGGTATTTCCATGCCACAGGTACAGGCATCCCTGGCGGCATATCTGCGTACACTGACGCCTTTCAACTCACCTTTTGATCATTACATTGCGGGCAATAAGAAAGCACTGACAGGCGAACAGCAGCAGGGAGGAAACATCTTTATGGGAAAGGGGCAATGTGCAACCTGTCATTTCGCACCATTGTTCAATGGTTTGATACCACCACTTTATAACAGAACAGAATTTGAAGTGTTGGGCGCACCTTCCAATGATGATCTTACACATCCCATACCTGACGAGGATAGCGGAAGGCTCGCATTTTTTCCAATAGATCTTTATAAGGGAGCGTTCAAAACACCAACAGTACGTAACGCTGCTGTGACGGCGCCTTACATGCATAATGGGGCATTCAGGAATATGGAACAGGTAGTTGATTTTTATGACAAGGGAGGTGGAAATGGTGTTGGATTATCTGTGTCCAACCAAACGTTATCTGCAATACCACTTCAGCTTACACCAAAGGAAAAGAAAGCGCTGATCGCTTTTATGAATGCATTAACTGATAAAGATCCCGCAACAAATTAAGCGCTTTATATAAGCGTGATAACAGCTATTTTTATAGTGCCTGCTAAACAGTGCTAAATCGGTATAGATAAGGGGTTTGCGGCGATGTAAATGCCTGCGGAAGCTTACTTGTTAAAGTAGATTTATCTGCGTATAAATACGTAATACATTTTTCCGTGAATGTACGGTAGCTATCTTCAAATGTATGCCAGCAGATAGTTCCCGGAAGCGAACACTGTTAGGTTATTGTATGCTTACACATGCTGTAGATAACAACGGGGTAGCAGCTTTTTGGAAAATTCCTACCTTTAAAGGATGAGTGAGGTTTTGCGGTCTTATATTGAAACTTATGCTTCAACTACTTTAACCGATGCCGAGTTTGAGTTAGTGATGAATGCATTTACATTTAAGCGTTTAAGGCGGAAGCAATATCTGTTGCAGGAGGGAGATGTATGTAAGTATTATGGCTTTATATTGAAGGGCGCAATGCGGCAGTACAGTGTGGATCTCAAGGGGACGGAATATGTGATCCATCTGGGATTGGAAGAGTCGTGGATAGGAGACCGTGAAAGTTTCTTTATGTTGACCCCAAGCCAGTATAATATTGATGCGTGGGAGGATACTGATCTGCTATTGATAACGAATGAAGATTTCCAGCGTTTGCTGGACACTATACCTGCGGTAGTAACAATGATGCGGGTGATCGATCAACGTTATTACATATCAACGCAACGCCGTCTGCATAGCAGCATCGCTTATACTGCACGAGAGCGATATGAAGAACTGGTGAATACACAGCCCGAGTTGATACAGCGTTTTCCTCAACAAATGATAGCTTCCTACCTTGGTATTTCTCCTGAGACTTTAAGCCGTATCCGCAGGCAAAGTATTGAGAAATGATGATATGAATATCAGCTAAAGACTTAGTGCCATTAACAGTGATAACATACAACCATTTGTCAATTACAGATTGTCAAAGACGCCTTCCGGCGGATAAAACCTGAGTAATTTAATACCCTGTCTGTTGCCGATCATGCTGTATGTCGGCTGCTGTCTCATTGGCGCAATATTATTGAACGTTTCCTTTTATTTAGTTAATGAGAGGTTAATAAAAAAAAGGATACATAAATCTGCAGATATTACATTTCGCTGATAACTTTGCCTTGTCCCCGGATTTACTTCCTATGCCATCCTTATCCAATAAATAGCCGCATTCCTTACATTTTAAATATATCTTATTTTATAACACTTTGAAAGATTAACATTTAAGCCTAAATTGCTTCCCATTATTATTTTAAATAATAGTATAAGTAACAAACATCATCTTAACCAAGCAATAGAACATTTCCAGCTCTCTGATTTAGAGGCTGTTAATATTCATCAGTAACAGAATAGTAAATAACAAAAGATCTATGAACAGTTTTTCCTGGAAGAAGATCATCCCGCACGTAATTGCAATTTCCGTCTTTTTGATTGTTGCACTGGTCTATTGTAGTCCGGCCCTGGAAGGCAAGGTATTACAGCAGACCGATATCGTGCATTGGAAAGGGATGGCGCAGGATGCTTTTAATTATAAAACAGCGCACGGTCATTTCCCTTTGTGGAATACCCACCTGTTCAGTGGTATGCCTAATTACCAGGTGACGATGGATACAAAGACTTTCCTGCCTGATTTTGGCCGTATTATGCAGCTGTATCTGCCTAAACCTGCCGGCTACTTTTTTCTGGCCTGTTTATGCTTCTACATCCTGGGAATGGCGTACAGCGTTAACGTGATAGCCGCCATATTGGGCAGTCTCGGATTCGCCTATGCTACGTATGACCCTATTATTATTTCTGTAGGACATGAGACCAAAATGCTCGCTATCGCTTATATGCCGGGACTATTGGCCGGGCTGGTGCTGCTCTACAGGAAGAAGTACGTTCTGGGGCTCGCTGTTTCAGCGCTGTTTGCTACAATGGAAATAGGCGCAGGCCACCCGCAGGTAACCTATTACCTGCTGATCACCCTGGGCATTATGACCGTGGGATATATCGTTATGTGGGTGATGCAGAAAGAGTTCAAACATATGATCATCGCATTAGGACTGGCATTGATAGCCGGACTGATTGGCTTTGGTAATAACTCTCAGAGCCTGCTGACCACCTACGAGTATTCAAAATACACAATGCGTGGTGGTAAAACAGTGGACCTTTCTGAAGACGGTAAACTGACGCAGACGAAGACCGAAGGCCTGGACGAAAGTTACGCTTTCTCCTACAGCCTGGGCAAGAGCGAGACATTCGTACTGATGATGCCGAATGCATTTGGCGGCGGTTCCGGTGAACACCTGGGGCCTGATTCAAAGGTTGTTTCAGCCCTTGCTAAACAGAATATTCCCGAGGCGCAGGGTAGTCAGGTAGCGGCCAGCTTACCCAAATACTGGGGCGGTGTCGCTCCTTTTACAGCCGGCCCTCCATACAGCGGTGCACTGATCTGTTTCCTCGCTGTTATCGGGTTTGTGGTACTGGCCGGAAATGGCAATACCAATATTGGAGGTAGCGCAACCCGCTGGTGGATCTTAGCTGCAACAGCGCTAATGATCTTCATTGCATGGGGTAGCTATTTCTCCGGGTTTAATAAGATACTTTTCGATCATTTACCGCTTTACAATAAGTTCAGGGCCCCTTCCATGGCGCTGATCATTCCACAGTTGTTATTACCATTGCTGGCCGTACTGGCGCTCGACAGGATCTTCTTTGCTGCAGATTCAAAAGAATTCCTGCAGAAGAACTTCAAGAACATCGTGTATGTGAGCGGTGGTGTGATAGTACTGGCCGGACTTGTATATGTCTTTAACGATTATAAAGGCAGCTACGATGCACAGATCCTGGACGGATTCACACAACAGGCAAATTCCACTGTAGCCAATAGCATCCTTGAAGGGATGATGGCTGACAGAAAGGGCATGTTTGCAGCCGGTATCGGCCATATTTTATGGATCTGGGTCCTGGTCATCGTCGGATTGTATTGCTTTATGAAGAACATTGCAAAACCGGTTGTGATCCTGGGCGTTTTCATATTCGTCAATACAGCGGACCTGCTTGCAGTTGCAAAAAAATATCTCAATAGCGAAAACTATCAGGATGAGTCCAGCTATCAAGCTGGTAATTTCGCACCTACTGCTGCTGATCAGCAGATCCTGCAGGATACGGACCCGCATTATAGGGTACTGAATTTGTCTACCGGCGATCCGTTCAATGATGCGATCACTTCATACTATCATCGTTCAGTAGGAGGGTACCATGCCGCTAAACTGCGTATGTACCAGGATATCATCGAAAACCAGTTCGCAAAACCAGGTGCAGGTCTGAACATGGGATTGCTGAATATGCTGGATACACGTTATGTGATCACCCGTTCACAGGACCAGCAACAACCAATGCCGGTAGTACAGCGTAATCCGGATGCATTAGGCGCCGCCTGGTTCGTCAAAACTATCCAGTACGTAAACGGGCCTATTGAAGCTATTAAAGCCCTGGACCACCTGAATCCAAAAGATACAGTGATCATGGACAACTCATTTAAGGCAGGCATCACGAATCAGCCGGCATTTGATTCTGCTGCTACGATCAAGATGGTAAGTTATGAGAATGATGCGATTAAGTACGCTACAAGTGCTAAAAGCAACCAGTTCGCCGTATTGAGTGAGGTGTATTATCCGGAGGGCTGGAATGCCTATATAGATGGCAAGGAAACAGCTTATGCGAATGTGAACTACATCCTGCGTGGTATTTCCGTACCAGCGGGCGAGCATACGATCGAATTTAAATTTGAACCTGCATCTTACTATACCGGCCAGAAACTGGTATACATCGCCAATATACTGTTGTGGTTAACGATCGCAGGCAGCATATTTGTATTGTGGAAGCAGAGTAGGACTACAAAGGCATAAACAGCAATTATTTATAAAAAGAAGGGCATTCGCAATATAAACGGATGCCCTTCTTTTATACAGGTATGATCAGGGGCGCTGGTATTATATAAAGATTATTGTATATTTGTGTCTTATTTAAGCACGGAAGCCAATAATTGATTTTCCCTTAAACGGTTTAACCTGGGAAATTGATCAGAATATATACCTAAACCTATGAAAAAACTCCTATTAAGTACCCTGGTGCTGACTGTATTATTCGTTGCCTGTGGAAAGGACAAAGAACCTCCTACGTTAAAAGTCTTCTTGAGCATGAACACCGGCGACCAAGCCCCATACCAATATCTGAATGTTCATGGATATAATGTTATCAAAAAGCCTGTAGGGTTTAGTTTTCTTGAAGTCGAGGGTGGCCTTTCATTTGCAATTGCGGGTGAAGCGAAATATGAAAATGAAAGATTAGCGCAATTGGATACCGGAGTAGTAACTACCGGAACGAGTGTAAAATATATGTATAAATATGATGATGCTGGTAAAGTTGTGAAGGTCGTTTTCTTTACTAATGTACCGGTCAGATATGATAGCCTTGTTTATGACAACAACAACCGTTTAAGGTCCATATATTGCAGGAACCAGACCTATGGCCTGGAGTATCCATTTGGAATCTATAAGAAAGATACCCTTATATGGGATAATAAAGGAAATGTCACACAACACTATTCTTTCCCGGTACTTAATGGGAAGGAAGGTAAGGATACCATCATAACGTCTTATACGTATGACGATAAGAAAAACTTTCTGGGTAGCCCCAAAGAACTTTTCTTATTAAATTATGAAAAAGGCATTTACTATTCGTCCGCCAATAATATGTTGACACAATCTACAAAATATACTGCCAGTGACTCGGTGATTACAACTACTAATACCTTTACTTACGATGGCGAGAACGACCCGGCTACGTTAAAAAGGCACAGGAGATTTATGAAAGGAGGCACGGAGTTGTTTAGTGAAACAGCAGATTTTAGAATTTTCTATGAAAAATTAGCGATAGAATAAACAGTAAAGGCGCCTCAATGCCTTTATTGAGGCGTCCTTACTAATATTTTGTAAGTTAATCCAGCTTTGTATTCTTACCACTCAAAGACCGCTTACATATATCTACCAGGGCTTTATTCTCCACCCGCTTGCCCGATAAACTGGTATGAAAAGCAGTAGAAATGCAATGATGCAGAAACCCGGCTGTTATCTGTATATCCCAACCTGCACAGGCAGCCGCCAGGTAATTCCGCGGATCTCCAAACCCATATTCATGCCCTATTCTGTCCGGATGCTGATTGATATCCCAACAGGCCCTGATAATATCTTTGCAATCATCCCTGTCAGGCGCCATCCTGTCTGTACTCAATGCCATCAAGGCGCCTGTTGCTACCGAGAGGCCACCGGCAATAAGCAGCTGTAATACAGGTTTGCCATCATTCAGCGATATCCTTGTTAACTGCACATATGCCCTGGCTGCAAAGATGGTGATGGTATCATGAGGCAGGTTCCGCTGCACAATTGTTTCTATGTCTGTAAAAGCGGGTTTGTAATTGAGTTTGCCTATGGCTTTGATCATTTCAACCTGCGTTTCCCAGGTCCTTTTATCATTTTTTTCCTTTGTATAGGCAGTGAAAAGGGTCTCTGAAAGGCTGAAGATTTGCTCTTTACCAATGTGTTTTGCGGCGCTTCGTCTGTCTGCAGATCGTTTGGAGAGTAGCCGCTCTCTTAGTTCTTCGGGTATCATAGTATAGGGTTAATTTAAACAATGTTACCATGCTTCCTGCGGAAATCCAAATAGGTGAGTAGGTGGAATGAGTATATTTGCAGCACACAATTGAAAACCAGGTCATAATGGCGCCATTTAATTTTTCAGACAATATCAGATTGGAAGATGAGCGGGTTTTACTCCGCCCTCTCGTATTGGCTGATGATGAATATCTCATTCCGTTTGCGCAAACGGAACCCGAGCTCTGGAAATACTCTTCAGTACCGCCTGTCACCCCAGGTGGCATGCGCGAATATATCCGTGCAGCTGTGGATGCCAGGAATGCCGGCAAGGAATATCCATTTATAGTTTTTGATAAACAGCTGCAGCAATATGCGGGCAGTACGCGTTTTTATGATATTCAGTTGTCCAACAAAATGTTACAACTAGGCTATACCTGGTATGGTAAATCATTTCAGGGTACAGGCCTGAACAAACATTGTAAGTACCTGTTATTACAATATGCTTTTGAACGGATGAAGATGGAACGTGTGGAATTCAGGGCGGCTCATACAAATGAAAGAAGTATAGCTGCCATGAAGAGCATTGGGTGTACCGTTGAAGGTATCCTGCGGAATTGTGCGGCCAATGCCGATGGTACCCGCAAGAGCAGCATCATTCTAAGCATATTGAAAGATGAATGGTTTCAAACGGTCAAAGAGGATCTTCGTAAGCGCTTATGACGAACGATGTTTTAGCAGCAAATTATAACAGGAATTTGACGACCTTTATACTACAAATATGATATTGTCATCAGGAATGTAACCTCGATACCTCGTTAATTATCGCCATTCCGGACCCTCCTCCATTTACATTTTTTGGCAGCTTGCTGATAGGGGCTAGCTATGCCGTTAGTTGCAATACCGTATTCATACAATAAGAGGCAGCCTGTGAAAGACTGCCTCTTATTGTAAATTTATTCCAGGCCTCTGTGTTGCAGCAGGTACTTTACATCCGGTTCTCTTTTACGAAAGGCGACATACAACTTCATCGGTTCTTCCGTTCCTCCCTTTTCCAGGATATTCTTTCTGAAAGAGCTGGCTGTTGCCGTATCGAAGATATTACCGGCTTCCTTGAAAGCGGCGAAGGCATCACTGTCCAGTACTTCCGACCAGATATAACTATAATACCCGGCTGAATAACCTCCGGCGAAAATATGCTGGAAGTAACTACTGCGGTATCTCGGTGCTATCTGGGAAATCAGTCCGATCTTTTCCATTTCCTCTTTTTCAAATGTGAGCGGTGAAATGGTTCTGCCTGGGGCAAGTGTATGATAACTCATATCCAGTAGGGCTGCCGCCAGATATTCTACTGTCGCGAAACCCTGATTAAATTTCAGCGCAGCCTTCATTTTTTCTACCATAGCCGATGGTATGACTTCACCGGTTTCGTAATGCTTTGCGTATTGTTCCAGTACTTCCGGTTCAAAAGCCCAGTGCTCCATTACCTGTGAAGGCAGCTCAACAAAGTCGCGCGGAACTGAAGTCCCGGAAAGCGTTTCATATGTTACGTCAGACAGTAAGCCGTGTAAAGCATGACCTGCTTCATGGAAGAAGGTCTCCGCTTCGTCCGGAGTAAGCAGTGCCGGCTGAGTATCGGTAGGACGCGAGAAGTTACAGACAATCGAAATGATAGGAGCCACACGTCCGTTGTTATTTACAGACTGTTTGCGGTAAGAAGTCATCCATGCACCGCCACGTTTGGAGCTGCGGGGATGGAAGTCAAGGTACAGCAAACCGATTAGCTGACCATTACCGCCTTTTACTTCATAAACGGATACTTCCTCATGGTATACCGGAATATCTTTCAACGGATGGAAGGTTAGCCCATACAGTTTATTTGCGGTAAAAAAGAGCCCGTCACGTACATTGTCAAGTTTGAAATACGGACGTAAGGCTTCGGCATCGTAGTTATATTTCTCTTTTCTTACCTTATCAGCATAGTAGGACCAATCCCAGGCTTCCAGCTGTTCGCCTTTGCCTTCCCTGTTCATGACAGCCTGCATTTCTGCTGCTTCGTTTTTCGCCACAGGTAATGCTGCCGTCCAAAGTTGTTGTAACAGTTCATTAGCCCTTGCTGGCGTTTTAGCCATGTTCTCTTCCAGGATGAAATGGGCATGGGATGTATATCCCAATAATGAAGCTTTCTCTGCTCTTAACGCCGCCAGCTGTGTAACGATCTCTTTATTGTCCCGTTCATCATCATGATTACAACGGTTGATATAAGCATTGTAGATCTCTTTGCGCAGGTGCCGTTGATCTGCATATTGCAGGAATGGCATTACGCTGGCATTGTGTAATGTAAAACGCCAGCCTTCTTTGCCAGCTTCCTTTGCAGATAATGCAGCGGCTTCAACAAGAGATGGAGGAAGTCCCGAGAGGTCCTTTGCATCTGTGATCAGCAGTTCATAATGGTTCGTCTCCGCCAGCAGGTTTTGACTAAAACGAACGGTTAGTAAGGACAGATTTTTATTGATCTCACGAAGACGTTCCTGTTTGGTTATATCGAGATTGGCCCCGTTACGTACGAAACTTTTATAAAACTCTTCTAACAGTTTGGCCTGTTCCTGTGTCAGTTCAAGTGCGTCCTGACGTTCATACAAGGCTTTTACCCTTGCAAACAAGGCCGGGTCCAGGTTAATATCATCACTATGTTTTGCCAGCAGCGGTGCTATCTTCCGGGAGATCTCCTCAAGTTCAGCAGAAGTGTTGGCAGAAGTAAGATTAAAGAATACGGTGCTGACATTGCGAAGCAGTTTACCGCTCTTTTCAAGTGCTTCGATCGTATCTGCGAAGGAAGGCGGTGTTTGCCGACCGGTGATCAGCTTAATATTTTTAGTATGCTCCTCCATAGCCGTTTCAAAGGCTGGCAAGTAGTGTGTATGTGTGATACTACCGAAAGGAGGTACATCAAATGGTGTATTGTATGCTTCTAATAACGGATTAAATGTTATAATATCTTCCATGTCGTCGTTGTTAAATGTTGCCCTGCAAAAATAGCCATTTTTAATACCCGCAGATTATACTATTTTAGTACCTATGCATGCTACTTTTGTATTGTACATAGGCCTTATACTTGTTATTCTGTTGCTGGTAATGCTAGCTCAAAGGATTAAGATCTCTTATCCTATTGTGCTGGTAGTGGGCGGACTGGGAATCAGTTTCATCCCTGGCCTGCCAGCTATCTCAATCAATCCCGAGCTTATCTTCATGATCTTCCTGCCACCCTTGCTTTATGAAGCAGCCTGGTACACTTCCTGGAAGGAGTTCTGGAAATGGCGCAGGGTAATAAGTTCATTCGCCTTCGGAATTGTGTTGCTTACCTCCTGCGTGATAGCGGTAATATCCAGCAATCTCATTCCGGGCTTTACACTGGCGCTCGGTTTTTTGCTGGGAGGTATTATCTCTCCGCCCGATGCCGTCTCTGCTTCAACGGTATTAAAGGATGTTGAAGCGCCAAAGCGGCTTAGATCGATCATCGAGGGAGAAAGCCTGATGAATGATGCATCCAGTCTAATCGTATATCGTTTTGCACTGGCAGCCGTTGTAACAGGCACATTCTCTTTTCAGGAAGCCGCCCTCAGTTTTGTGGTGGTGATCGTTATGGGGATTGCAATGGGGATTGGCATCGGACTGGTATTTTACGCCATCCACCGATGGTTGCCTACAACACCCAGTATGGATACTGTATTAACATTGATAGCGCCATATATCATGTACGTCACGGCAGAAGCCTTTGAATTCTCCGGTGTGCTGGCGGTGGTAAGTGGTGGCCTGTTCATGTCCAGCAAGAGTCATTCCGTGCTCAGTCATCTGAGCCGTCTACAGGGCAACAATGTATGGTCTACGGTAGGATTTGTGCTGAATAGTATCGTATTCATGCTGATAGGTCTTGAACTGCCGGTAGTGGTGCACCAGTTGGGCGATATCTCACTTACACAGGCTATAATATACGGATTGATCATTTCAGTAGTGGTGATCATTGCCCGTATCCTCAGTACGATGGGCGCTTCCATATTCACTGTTTTTATCAGCAGGTTTATTAAAACTGCTGATAGTAATCCAGGCTGGCGGATGCCGCTTGTATTCGGATGGGCAGGTATGCGCGGCGTGGTATCCCTGGCTGCAGCATTACACATTCCACTCATGGCAGGAGATCATCCGTTCCCACAACGTAATATGATCCTCTTTATCACATTTGTCGTAATACTGGTGACGCTGGTGCTTCAGGGACTTACATTGCCGGTACTGATCCGTAAACTGAAACTCGAGGAACCGGATTATCTGCTATCAGAAGTTGAACAGGAAACCCTCGTCAGAAAGAAACTGGCGTATACGACTTTAGAAGTGCTCGACCGTTTGTATAAAACGGACGTTGATGAGAATGTGCTGTTACAGCAATTTAGATCAGGCCTGGTAAATGAAAAGTCCTTTTTGCATAGTTATGCGGAATCGCACGGTACAGACGTGAATCGCCATGATGCCATCAAACGTTACAAAACTGTTTATTATGAACTGTTACGGGAGCAACGTGCAATGCTTGAAGAGATAAATAAGAAAGCAGAGTTTAATGAAGATATCATCCGTAAGGTTTTTTCACAGCTTGACCTTGCGGAGGAGAAATTGCGGTTGCAGTTTTAAGATATGTCAAAAAGCCGTCTCGATGTATTGAGGCGGCTAAGTAATACATTAGCAAAAGCAATGCGCTTACCTTATCAACCTTATCACCGCCAGATCATCTCCGGATTTCATCCCGTGCTGATGTTCCAGGTTTTTCAGCTTCATATTCAACATTTCGTCTGTCTCAGACCGTGCATGATCGACCAGCAGGAATTGCATCGGGTCGATCGTTTCTGAGGATGGCTGCAAATTGATAAATGATGTGATGCCATCAGTTGAAAGACTAATATCTTGCAAAGCATCCACCGGAATACATTGTTGTCGTTCCCACCACGTATCAAAATTTTCAGATAAATGATAGCCTAAATAATCAGGTTTGTTCTCCTGGTCAAATATTGTAGTGGTACCATTTATGCTGATTACGCCATCACCAATAACCAGTATAGCTCCTTTATCTTGTTTCGTGTCAGCCACCAGGAGCAGGAGAGTGGTCAGCAATTCATTCCTTTCCAGTTGTAGTTGATTCCGGATAATATTCAGCTCATTGAAAAGCTGGTGCATAATATCATTCAACAGTAAAGAAGGCGATGTTGCCGTGGGCATATAAAAGTCTGCATAACTCTTTGCCTTGATGATCTTGCGGAGGATCTTTCCTGTCAGTGTAGATACAAAATAACTGTCTGTGCCCATTGTACAACCATCCATTACTGCACAGACAATAGTATCGGGGTTGATCTTATCAAAAAACAGGTAATCTTCGCAATGCAGCAGGTGATATTCTCCTTTTTGGAGTGTGGTATAGATCTTCATGTTGGAACTCAAAAATAACAAATCCCTGACAATATTTCCCCGCCTCGTTCGTCTGCCCCTCATATGAACGAGATCAAGGTATACGACGCCCGGGCATTCACTTCCCGGTTTATGCCCTCCCGGGAATTGGAGGCCCTGCTAAAAGGCGACCTGAATAAGTTCCTGATGTGCCGACTGGAAGACATGTACCCGCATGTAAAACAAGCCGTTCCTCCTTCCCGCAGCCTGACACATTCCTGTCTGTATATCACGGAAGGATCGGCCGCTATGAAGATCGGTAGTGAGCAATATCGTATCGGAGCAGGGGAGATGTTGTTCGTACCTGCCGGACAGGTTTTCTCTTTTGATGAACATGATCAGAACAAAGGTTATTTCTGCAATTTCCATGATGATATGTTGTTGGGCAAATATGGCAATAGTGAATTGCTGAAAGAGTTTGAGTTCCTGAAAGTGTGGGGTAACCCGCGTATTATATTAGGTGAAGCCACCGCCCAATTTATATCACACCTTTTTAACCGCATCCTGGAAGAATACCTGGAGTATGGGTTGCAGCACCTGAATATCCTACAACCATACCTGATAGCGCTGTTGTGTGAAGTGAACAGGGTATACCAGCCGGCGACTGCCGGTCCGCAAACAAATGCGGCGGGCATTACGAACAGGTTCCGGGAGCTTGTCTTTCAGCATATCAGGGACAGGCATATGGTGAGCGACTATGCCGCAATGCTCAATATCTCACCCAGCCACCTGAATAGATCGGTGAGAACGATCACCCGGAAAGCACCAACGAAATGGATCGATGAGGCAATTGTGCTGGAAGCAAAGGTATTACTGAGCCAGTCCGATTTTCCCATTAGTGAAGTGGCGATACAGGTCGGGTTTGAAGACCAGTCCTATTTCACCCGCTTGTTTAAACGTTATGAGGGAATAACACCTACTGAGTTTAGAAGAATGATCAAAACGTCCTAAAGAACACTTTTTATGTCCTAACGGATTCTCCTGTTTCGGAGGAGCTTTGCGGTACAAAATGTAGCGATGTATTTTTCCTTGTTGTTATTACATTCTTTTTTCAGATGGATGGTCGTATTAAGCCTGCTTTATGCCATATACAGAGGTATCAGGGGATGGATGGGTAAACGCTCTTTCACACTTGCTGACAACAGGGTAAGACATATCACAGCTACGATTGCCCATATACAACTTGCATTAGGATATGTATTGTATTTCAACAGTCCGTTGATCGCTTACTTCCGGGGGAATTACCAGGAAGCTATAAAACAGTTCGATTATCTTTTCTTTGGATTACTGCATGTGATCCTGATGTCCATTGCTGTTATCGTCATTACTATCGGCTCTTCTTCCGCCAAAAGATCAGTCACTAACCAGGGCAAGTTCAGAATAATGACATTGTTGTTCGTGCTTGGGCTGTTAATCATTTTCATTGCTATACCATGGCCTTTTTCGCCGCTGGCGCACAGGCCATATTTAAGAACATTTTAGACATGATACGTTTTCTTCGTACAAAAGTAGGCCGTTTAAGGCTCGTCGGTTTCCTGGAAGGTATTTCCTTATTGATATTACTCGGAATTGCTGTGCCTATGAAATACGCCTCCAATGACCCATCCCTGGTGAAATTACTGGGGCCGATACATGGTTTTTTCTTTGTGATCTTCGTGATCAATACCTTAAGTGTTGGCATTGAGTATAAATGGAAGTTCACTGACATCACCTGGAAGGTACTGTTAGCATGTATCATTCCTTTCGGTACTTTTTATGTCGACTACCGCATTTTGCGCCGGATGGAATAAGCGGGAATAAGGATTATATTTGTTGTATACCGTCGCCTTCATGCATATCGAACAGTACATACCGGTAGCAGCATTACAGCCATTTATCAGGTCTTTCATGATCATTGAAAGCGAACATGCCGTGCAGAACCAGATCCTGCCGGATACGGCTGTTGTAATGGCTTTCCGGTTGAAGGGAACTGTGGTGGAAAATGATCAGGGGATACTGCCTGCGGCAGTTTTGGGAGGGCTTAGAAAGACATCCCGTTCACTGACCTACACCGGTAATACAGCTAATCTGCTGATCGTTTTCCGGGAAGATGGCGCTGCTGCTTTCTTTAAGGAACCGATGCATGAATTATTCGGAGGAGCGGTGCCGCTCGATAATTTCATCCGCAGGCAACAACTCGACGATATTACAGCACAACTGGTGGCTGCGGAAAGTAAACGGGCCTGCATCGATATAATACAATGCTTTCTACTGAAGATGATCCGCCGGCAGGCAAAACCTGATCTGCTGATCCAGGAGGCTGTTCGCAGTATCAGGCATGCAGGTGGTAACCTGCGGATAAAGACGCTGCTGGATGATCTGCATATCAGCCAGGATGCTTTTGAAAAGCGGTTCAGGAAAACAACGGGTGCTTCTCCTAAACAGTTCGCCTCCATCGTGCGCTTAAGAGGCCTGATAAACCGGGCAGATAACACTACGTTGACGTCCCTGGCATATGAGGCCGGGTATTTTGACCAGGCGCATTTTATAAAAGACTTCAAATCATTCACTGGTAAAACACCTGGTGAATTTTACAGATCAGCTACTTTCTGGTAAGCGTGAAATGCACCTTTATGGCTATTGCAAAACCAGGACTGCGCGCGTTGAAAGAAGCAATAAAACTATGCTGTTTTATCAAGCAGGCGCCTGTGATAGTTGATCTGGCCCAGATGATATCCAAGATGTGTGGCAAGATGGAGCAACATATAAGCTTTAGTTGTTCTGGTGTCAAAAACAGTAATGGGGTATTCTTCCGTTAACTGGTCTTCTGAAAGACTGTCCAATGTGCTTTCAATAATCCTGATCGTATCATCTACCTTTTGCAGCAGTTCTGCACGGGGAACATCTCTTAGAGAAAATTCAAGGTCCCGTTTGCGGATATAATCCGTGCCGCCTAAATGTACACCGACGAACGTATTTAAATTTCCCACCAGATGTAAGCATAAATTACCGGCGGGATTGGTAATATTCGCATCGGTTAACCATAGAGCAGGCTCATACTGATATAAAGATATTTCCTCCTTTAGCTTGTTCAGATCGCGATTGAATAATTGTTTTAGTGCGGTAAGTATTGACATATATAAGGTTTCCTTTATGCCAAGGTACATATTTTTCTACGGGATGTTGCTTTAATGGGACATGCTGCTGTAGAAATAGGCCTTTACTAATTCATTGGTAGTATGATCTCCAAGTACAGGTCTTTTGGTTGAAAACAAAGCTCCCTCAACTGTTTTCTGCAGATATTTCTGGTTCCAGTGCATAATTGCCTCTTCCGGACTGTCGCCACAGCCATATATGCCGTACTCAGGAATTTCTCCCAGCAAACAACAATATTCATTTCCGTCATTTAACAGGATGGGCTGGTACCTTCTGACTGCATCCGGCATTTCATTTGAGTTGTAGTCAACAGGAATAATTTTAATATCATGTGTGTCGTCCATAGTACTTTTTTTAATTACAAATATCCCAATAAATATGCCATGCCAAGCATGAAAATGTTTACTTTTATTCCATCCAATTATATTTGGAATTCGATTAATGTAAATAAGCAGTAAATGAACGGTGCGATTTATGTAAGGCATGTCTCAGTGAAAGACGCGGCGCAGGTAGCCGCTTTATCAGCCGAGTTAGGATACCCCTCAACAGTTAAAGACACAATCACATACATTCAGGCGATTGATAAAAGTATTTGCGATGTCGCCTATGTTGCAGTCAACGGAGAAACCGTTGTGGGATGGATCCATGTACTCTATACCATTCGTCTTGAATGCGGTCCTTTTTGTGAGATCGGAGGACTGGTGGTAGCACGCAATGCCCATGGAAAAGGTATCGGAAGACTATTAATTGAAAAAGCAAAGAAATGGTCTGCCGAAAGGAACATCGACAAATTGCGTGTGCGTACAAATGTGATCAGGGAAGGTGCGCAGGCCTTCTATACCAAAACTGGTTTTATAGAGTGTAAGCAACAAAAAGTATACGAGTATACAATTGGTGCAGAAACACTGTCTGAAAAAGCTGCCGTTGAAAATACCAAAGTAAGCGAATAAAAGAACCGGACAACAGTCTATCGTTGTCCGGTTCCTATTGTTATTGGTTGGTCGTTTTATCGCTTATCCTTCAATGACCATCCGGTCTTCAATCCGATAATAAATACTACGAGTAATAGTTCTCCGGTCGCCAGCAGGATATCTCCTGGTACGCGCAACCAGCGTAAGAACTGCATGGTATCGGTGTGCATGAATTCAGCAGAACGTGCATACCAGTACCCGTGCTGGATGGAGGCCATGCCCTGCAAAATGCCTATTGGCAGCATGCTGACGGTTACCATTACCAGCAGTCCCACATTGATCAGCCAGAATGCGCAGCCAATTAATCTTTCATTCCAGTGATGATTAGGATACAATCCCCGTAGTACAAATAACATCAGCCCTATACCCAGTATGCCATATACTCCGAACAACGCGGTATGCCCATGCACTGCCGTAGTATTGAGTCCCTGTATGTAGTACAATGCGATCGGCGGATTGATGGCAAAACCAAAGATGCCTGCACCCAGGAAGTTCCAGAAACAGATGGCGATGAAACAGTAGATAGGCCATTTGTATGCTTTGATCCATGGAGTGGATTTACTGAGCGTATAGTTGTGATATGCTTCATATCCGATCAATACCAGTGGCACTATTTCCAGCGCGCTGAATGTTGCGCCCAATGCCAGCACTGCAACAGGGGTAGCACTGAAATAAATGTGATGGAATGTACCGAGGATGCCGCCCGCAAGGAAAACAATAGTAGAGAAAAGAACGCTGATGGTGGCGGACTGCATGCGTAACAATCCCAGCCTGCAGAACAGGAAGGCGGATACGACAGTGGCAAATACCTCAAAGAAACCTTCCACCCACAAATGCACTACCCACCAGCGCCAGTATTCTGCAATAGCCAGATGCGTTTGTCTGCCATACATCAGGCCTGCCGCATAGAATACGGCGATAGCTACAGACGCGATCACAAATAACGTGAGCAGATGTCTGCTTTCATCTTTCTTCTTTAATGCCGGACATAGTGCGCGTAACATCAGCACCAGCCAAAGCACCAGTCCAATCAGCAGTAATATCTGCCAGATCCTTCCCAGCTCAATGTATTCGTATCCCTGATGTCCCCAAAGGAAGTTATCTACCAATCCAAGTTTCTGCATTACACCCAGCCATTGCCCCGTCAGTGAACCACCTACTACGATAATGAGCGCAATGAAAAGAACATTCACGCCCAGCTTCTGAAAACGTGGCTCATAGCCTGATATAGCTGGTCCCATATAAAGACCCGTAGCCAGCCATGAAGTAGCGATCCAGAAGATAGCCAGCTGTACGTGCCAGCTGCGGGAGATAGATTGCGGCAGGAATTTATCCAGCGGGATGCCGTAAAACCCTTGTCCTTCTACGCCATAGTGCGCGGTGATAATACCCGCCAGCATCTGTACCAGGATGAGGATACTCACCACCCATATATATTTGAGGACTGCTTTCATAGAAGGCGTCGGCTGCATATTCCTGAGCGGATCAGTAGTAGGCAGATCGACATGTTCATCTTCCTTATTGCGGACATGATATAATACAAGCAGCGCAATACAGCCGAGCAACAATAATACACTGAAGCCAGACCACAGATGAAGTGAAGCGGAAGGTACATTACCTACAAGTTCATCACCCGGCCAGTTATTCGTGTAGCTGACGTGTGTGCCATCGGGCCGTTCACTGATACATACCCAGGTGGTCCATGCAAAGAAGGCGGCCATCAGGCGCATACGTTCCGGATCTTTAATAGTGCCTTCGGGTATAGCATACTGATTCCGAAGTGTACTAAAGGAAGGATCATTCATGAAAAGCTTTGTGTAATACGCCGCCAGTTCATGAAAAACTTTCGCTCTGCTAACCGAATACGTGATCGTATTTTGCGCAGCGTCGAATGTATTGACCCGGAGGTCCTGTTTCATTCTTTCTTTGTAGATGAGTTGTTCTTCGGCAGATAGTTTGCTGTATGTCTTACCATCTTTTTCCGCAAGCGCATCCAGCATAGCGAGTGATTCGCGATGCAGATAATCAGCCGTCCAGTCGGGAGCTATGTAAGCACCATGTCCCCAGATGCTGCCTACTGTTTGTCCGCCGATAGACTGCCAGACGTTCTGTCCGTCTTTGATGTCTTGTCCGCTGAATAATACTTCACCTGTTTCGCTCACTACCTTTGCAGGGACCGGAGGCGCTTTTCTGTATATGTCATTGCCGAAGAATATGAGCACGGCAAATGAGCTGGCCATTACCAGGGCCAGTGCAAGCCATAGTTTTCTAGTAGTCATGGTTATATGTTATAGTTGGTATAGACTGTATAGAAGGATCACCAGGACAGTTGTTCTGGTTGTACAGTCTCAGGAAAACGGGATATTATTTTAAGGATGGATAATGATCAGGAAGGATTATTAAATACTTTCATTCGCAGCCAAAGGTTTCTTTGTCACCAGTACACGCCATAATACAGGACCGTTTTCCAGATAGTCGAAGGTCAGGATATCGCCTTTCTTTCTGATCAGCTCATGATAAAGCGGCTTCGGATCATGATCGTTGTGTATGATAAAGGACTCGCCGGGAAGAAGGTCGTCGAATGTCTGGATAATGGTCTTATGCTTTACAGCCAGCGGAAGTGAGGGTACGTCTAACGTTTTTATCGTGTTCATCTTAAATGGATTTATTGTAACTGAAATTTATCTGTGAGTATTATTCTTAAGTGATTTATTTAATACCTTTTTGTCTTTTATTATTTCAAAAATTTTTAGTCTCTGCGGAGGAATGTTAATTTTTTATCCAGCTCTTCCTGAAGATCTCCTACTTTGGTTTTGGTCAGCATATTGGTAATGTCTTTTCTTATGCTGGCAAATTCATGATGAAGAGGGCAGGGATGCTTGTCAGAGCACTGTTTCAGTCCGAGGCCGCAACCCGAAAAGATGCTGTCACCGTCAACCGCTTTCACGATGGTAGCGAGAGATGTTTTTCTTCCACTGTTATCAAGATAGAAACCGCCAGTCGGTCCTTTCAGGGACTGAACGACACCTTTTCTGCTAAGCTCCTGTAAGATCTTTGCGATGAAGTGTTCGGGAGAGTCTATTCCTTTAGCAATATCCTTGATACCTATTTTACTGCCATCTTTCGACTTCTGAGAGATAAATATCATTGCCCGGATGGCGTATTCACAAGTTTTCGAAAACATCCTTTTAGTTTAGTGTAGCAAATATAGTAGTTTTAAATTAAAAGATAAAAAAGTCTTTTAATTATCAAAAAGCCCCTAACTTTGATATCGTAAAGAGGCAATGTTGGCAGGATATTGCTGTTTTAAGTAACGATAATTATTAAGATCATGGCAGACACAGAATTACCGCCGCTGGCGGATATCCGGACGGAGGAAGATATAGCGCAGCTTGTGCATACTTTTTATGACAAGGTAAGGGCGGATGAATTGCTGGGGCCTGTATTTGAGAAGGCTATTCCCGGTGACTGGGGGCTACATCTGCAGATCATGTGCAATTTCTGGAGCATGATGTTGTTGTACTCCGGAAAGTATAAAGGTGATCCAATGACTAAACATTTTTCTTTGCCAATAGATCCCAGTCATTTTAACCAGTGGTTGTCGCTCTTCAATAATACTGTAGATACGTTGTTTGCAGGAGAAATAGCTGATAACGCAAAAGCGCGGGCTAAGAATATAGGGAGGGTTATGCAGTCTATGTTAGGCTTTAGCCCCAATACCGGCTTACAGATAAAAAGCAACTAACCGGAGCGAAAGCATATTACTTGTAATAACATACTGCCGGCTCCGGTGTCGCATTTGGCGAAAGGAGAGATTTATGAAGGTTTATTTTTTGCTGACTTTTCGTTGAGATATCCTTCTAGTTTATTCAGTTTGTCTGTCCATAAACGACGGTAACTTTCCAGCCACTCTGCTATTTCAGTCAGTTTTTCAGGATGGGCTTCGCAATACCGCAGCCGTCCGCATTGCCGGAACTCTATAAGACCACATTCCATCAATATTTTCAGATGTTTGTAGACAGCGGTCCGGCTTACATTAAACCGGGCTGCCACCATATTGATGTTAAGTGGTTTGCCAGCTAACATGTTCAGGATTTCCCTTCGGGTAGGATCGGCGATTGCCTGAAAGGTATCTCTTCTCATTTCAGGAAGATTTTCAGTAAGCCAATCATCCTTCTGTTGCCGGAAAAGCGCTCATGTCAGTGAATACGACTTCCCATAGATGTCCGTCCAGGTCCTGGAAGGCGCGGGAATACATCCATCCATAATCCTGTGGTTCGCTGTACGCCACGGCGCCTGCCGCCAATGCTTTATCTACCAGTTCATTTACTTTTTCCTTGGTTTCAACAGAGAATGCATTGATCACTTCTGCAAATTTTGAAGCATCCGCAATGTCCTTTTTAATGAATGATCTGAAGAAATCTTCCATCAGTAACATTGCAAAGATGTTCTCTCCGATAATAAGGCAGGCGGCCTTTTCATCAGTGAATTGTTCATTAAATGAAAATCCCATTGCGCTGAAGAACGCTTTTGTTTTTTCGAGATCTTTAACCGGTAAATTGACGAAAATTTGTGTTGCCATTTTAAGTGGGTTTATGGATTTTAAGATTTAAGAATTAGGTATTATCACTTCATCAGCGAGCACTTCTCCCTCGAACCCGTTCTTTTCCAGTAAACGGATCACCGCCGATGGATTGACCATTCCGGATATACACTCCACACGTAGTATCCTGTCGCAATCTTCCAGGTCGAAATTGGCCTTATAGGTTGCATAGAACTTGCGCATCTGCATCAGGAACATGTCGGCTTGTTCCCGGCTTTTAACATTGGTTTTGAATACTTCTACCATATACATAAAAGTTTCAGGTTGCAGGTTTTACTTCAGGCTCTGCTATTACATTTCACATTACATGGAACCTTATGGTTGCAAAAATATGTGAAACCTTTTGGTTGCCCGGGTCGTGAAAACGACATAATAGGGGGGAGGATGGGACATTTTGTGTTCATTAAGGGCTTATCTATGGCTGGAAAAGTGTGAATGTTATAATGTACAGGCCTATTATCCCAGTACTATAGGCCTTTTGATATAGCTTTCACTATACAACGAGGCCTCTAATACCGATGTAATAGGCCTGTACATTATAGCATTCACACTATTTGAAGCGGGGGTCGAGGCTGTTTGAACAGGGTATTAAGTGATTTAATGAGAAGTGAAATAGCTTTTATTAGCTGAAAAACGGCTCTTATTTGTTAATTCGGTGCCTTCGTACAGATTCTTTTTAACCACTTTGATCTGGTATTTAATTTTGTAATCTCATTCATCACCAAAACAATTTATTATGGCAAAAGTAATTGACAACATGTTAGTCAGTAATCTTTCCGGAACAATCGGAAATCTGAATTTTTATGACCGCAAAGGAGAAACGGTTGTAAGGAAAGCGAAGAAAAAGGGCAGGATGAAAAAACCTTCTGCAGGCCAGATCGCATTGCAGGACAGATTTACTATCGCAGTCTGTTCTGCCATGGAGGCGATGGCGGACCCTGACTTGAAATTTTATTATCAATCGTTGGCAAAAGGAGGACAAAGTGCCTACAATATGGCTTTAAAAGATGCTTTGACCATACCGCGGATCTCTGAAATCGATTTTGGACTTTACAATGGGCGTTCGGGCGATAAGATCACCATCAGGGCCAGGAACTTTTTTAAAGTTTACCAGATCCACCTTAAGATCTATAATGAGGCTGACGTATTGATAGAAGAAGGTAACGCAGTAGAGAACAGAACACCGATGGTCTGGACCTACGATGCATCGCGCGAGCTGGAGACACGTAAAGCGAAGGTGGTCATATCGGTGCTTGGTATTCTCCATCAGGGGACGACGGTGACAAATATGATCGAGGTGGGATGACTTGTGAAGAATCTATCATCACGGCCTGATAAAGCCCAATCCAAAAGCCGTACCCACGCCCAGCAGCGCCCCTGCTGTAACATCGGAGGGATAGTGTACGCCCAGGTACATCCGCGAATAACCTACAGCCCCCGACCATAAGAAAGCAGGTGCAATAACATACCACTTCGGATAAGCCCGAACCAATGCAGTTGCGGAACTGAATGCGGAAGAAGTATGTCCGGAAGGGAAGGATGTTGATGATGGCTGATAGACAGCGGTAAGATGAACATTGGATATGAAGGGGCGGGGTCGTTTAACCAGTTTCTTGATAAGTGTATTCAGCAGAAAGGTCGTGGCCGTACTGCTGGCAACATACAAGGCATTCTGCCGCATATCAGGATTGTGGTCGATGATCCCTGCTACCAGCAGACCGGCAGGAATGGCCACATTCACATAGTCGTTCGTGTTGGAAATGAACAGCCAGGTTTTTGTCTGTCCCGGTGTACGGTGCGCCTCCAGGTATTCCAGCGTTCTGTCGTCAAAACGTTGAAGGCCCGATTGGGCGAAAGTGGGAATCGCTGTTGTGAGTAGTAATGATATCAGATATATCCTGCTGATGCTTTTCATGTTCCTGTCTTTTAATAAGGGCTTTCCAATCCTGTGCAGATCAATTTACTAAATAATACGGAATGGGAGGCAGGCGGGAAATGTCTTATTTTTGATCATAAGACCTAAAAGAAGATCGATGGTGTTAAAGTTTATTACCAGGAATAAGCATACCATTCTGTACGGCATCTCCCTGGCGCTGTTATTGTTCCTACTGAAGTGGCTGGAGCTGCGTTTCATTATTATTGATCATGCCTTTGAAATATATATAGGCTTTATTGCCCTGATCTTTACCGGTCTGGGCATATGGCTGGCGCTAAAGTTATCCCGTCCCAGGGTCGAAACAGTGGTCATTGAAAAAGAAGTACTGGTTGAAAAGAATGCCGGTATTGTACCCGATCTGAAAGAACTGGAAAAACTGAACCTGAGCAAAAGGGAACTGGAAGTACTGCAATTAATGGCGGATGGACTGAGTAACCAGGAGATCGCCGACAGGCTATTCCTGTCACTGAACACTATCAAGACATACTCCCTGAGACTTTTCTCCAAAATGGATGTGAAAGACGGACGCAGGCGGTTGATAAAGGTAAGAAGTTGAATATCATCAGGTAAGGAAATCAACCTTTTGGGTGAAAATTCGTTTTTTATAAAAATCACCCTTAAGTATGAATGAGGAAGAGAAGGTTTCCGACACTTTTGTCTCCACACTAAAACCTACTTCAGATGAAAAAGAACATTCTTATTTTCGGATTGATCTCGGGATCGATCGTCACCGCTGTGATGCTGTTTGCCACGATCTCCTGTTATAAGGATCCCGATTTCAGGGCAAGCGAGATACTTGGGTATACCAGTATGCTGATCGCTTTCGCCTTTATTTTCGTAGGGGTTAAAAATTACCGTGACAAGTACAATGGTGGCGTGATCAGTTTTGGGAAAGCCTTTAAGATCGGGTTCTTTATAGCGCTGATCGCTTCTACGTGTTATGTAGCGGCCTGGCTGATAGAATACTATGTGTTCGTCCCGGACTTTATGGAAAAATACACGACCCACACCCTGACCGTAGCCCGGGAGAAGGGAGCTACGGAAGCGGAACTTGCCGCTAAAGCGAAAGAAATGGCCAAGTACAGCACCTGGTACAAGTCGCCACTTTTCGTTGTTTTACTGACATATGCTGAGATATTGCCATTGGGCGTGGTAGTGTCCCTAATCTGTTCTCTCATATTAAAACGGCGCTCACGTAAGCTATCAGGGGCGTTAAGCAGTTAATACCGCGATTTTTGGCAACAGTATTGAGTGGTGATTGGCGTTCGATAGCTAAAATATTAAATGTTTTTTATTACCTTGGAAAGTTTACTGTGTTATAAAAAACTAACTATGAGAAGTCCTGTTACTGGTGGTAACCGTGTCGAACTGATCACAACCTTTCCTACAGAGTCGATCGTAAAGATCTATGAGAAAGAGCTGAACGTGGATACCCGTCGCTTTTTCAAAGGTGTACCTGCTGTAGAACTGTATGAATGCAGTGATACAGGGTACCGGTTCTATTATCCGGAGGGAATATTGGGCGACGGCCAGTTCTATGCAGATCTGAATAAAGGTAATGAAGGTTATTATCCTGCTGATAAGTGGGAACATAAATATGCGATCAGCCAGATAAATCATGGAGCGAAAGTGTTGGAGATCGGTTCCGGAGATGGTTTTTTCCTGGAGCAGATGAGGAAGGCGAGCCTGAATGCCATCGGCCTGGAACTGAACCTGGATGCTATTGCAAAGGGCGAGAAGAAAGGACTGCGCATCTATAATGAGATGATCGAAGACCATGCGGCCGCTCATCCGGGTGAATATGACGTGGTATGCTGCTTCCAGGTACTGGAACATATATATAATGTAAAGAGCTTCCTGGACGCGAGTATCAAGGCTTTGAAGAAAGGGGGGAAACTGATCATCGGGGTACCTAATAATAATCCTTATCTGTTTAAACAGGACAAGTGGCATACACTGAACCTGCCGCCACATCATGCCGGCCTGTGGAACAGAAGGGCTTTTACAGAACTGCAGAAGTTCTATGATGTCACTCCGCAGGACATTATAGTGGAACCGCTGAGTAATACCAAGAGTTTTGCGAAGCAGTGGTACCTCGCACAAAAAAATTACTACAAAGGAACAAAGCCGGTATTGGGTACGCTTATGTCACTAATCCCAAGTCCCGTGTATAAGGTATTTGTTAAGCTGTTCTCCAGGTGGATAGACGGCTTCAATATTGTGGCGGTATTTACCAAAAATTAGGGAATGGCAGGTATGTCCTGAATACCCCCTTAGACTGTCGGGATCACACACCACATCTCTCAAAAAATGCTGATATGTTTGTATCATAAAACACACAATTATGAAAACAAATAAGATCAGCATTTTTTATTGGATATCAACAGGCATTTTCGCTTTGCTGATGCTGATGGATAGTATAGGCGGCATTACACACGAAGCAACAGGCGTGGCTATTATAAAACACCTGGGATATCCTGAATACGTTCTGACTATTTTCGGCATTGCTAAGTTATTGGGTGCAATTGCTGTTCTTCAGCCTAAATTTCAAACCATCAGGGAATGGGCATACGCCGGTATCGCCATCAATTTTATCGGGGCGTTCTGTTCCCGTTTAGCCGTAGGCGATCCTGCCGGAGAGCTAATAGCACCCATAGTAGCCTTACTGATCATGTTCGTGCCTTATTATGCCTGGAAGCGTTATGAAGCAGCAAAGGGCACAGCGCGGTTAGCTGTTATCTGAGTGCATTAGGCTGGAACGATCAGCAGCGGCACATCACTTTTCCATGCTAGTTGTTTCGATACGCTCTTCCCGAAAAGAGTAGCAAGGAAACCTTTCTTTTCGTGGATGGCGATGATCAATGAAATGTTATTTTGGGCAGCAAATTCGTTGATACCCTCAACGACGTTGCTGTCTTCCACATAATGGAAGGAAGCCTGATATTTATCCAACAGGAGATGAAGATGATTGATGTCTTCTTTCGTCTGAGAGGAATAATTTTCATCTTTAGCAACGTTTACAACGTACAGTTCAGCCTGTAAATTGTTGAGTATTTCAACCAGCCGGGGTAAAGAATGCCCACGTCGTAGTATATCAAAATCCACAGCCAGCAGTACTTTTTCAAGCGCTGTTACTTTTGCATCTTCCGGTACAATGACCAGGGGATAGTCTGAAGTCTCCATCACACGTACGCTATGACTACCTACCAGGAATTTTTCAATATTTGACTTGTCTGAAAGCCCGGCTACTACGAGATCGATCTGTTCTTTACTGATCAGTTTTTTAACAGCTTCTTCCAGGATATCATCTTCTGACAGCGTATCGATAGCGATATCAGGAGCTGATGGTTGCAGCGTTCTGCGGAGATTCTCCAGCCGTGTTGTACTCTCTTTATATAGTTCATCCGGATTGGCCTGTACGACCGGCATCTCCGGAGTGACAGGCATATTTGCGACAGGTTCAAGGCTTTGAAATGCGTTGAACAGGAGGATGCGGTTGCAATGCAGCTGTCCGGCCAGATGTATGGCATAATGAGCAGCACGTAAGGCGACGTCAGAAAAGTCTGTGAGTACGAGGATGGTTTGCATACAGTATTTTAAGAAGACATGCCGAAAAAATCAGGCCAGTGTTATTGAAGAGGAATCATCTTTATTCTCAATTTATAATTTTGATAAATGTTGAATAAAGTGAGTATGAAATTTTTTTTGTATTCCGAATTATTAGTAATTTAGAGTGTCATGTGATAGCACACAGTTTGTTACCAAAATAATACACTACAATTTATGGGGTTAAATTTCTCTCGTCTTCTTCGGGACGATGATTTAGTTGAGCATTTTCTTATGGAGGTTCTTCAGGTTGACCATGAGATTACGCCGGAAACTATCAGAAGAATTGTTACCACGGAAAAGATGTTGATAGATTTCAAGGAAGAAGAAGATACGCTTGTCAGCACAAAGTATCGTGACAGAAATTGTGTAAGTGAAAGGGATAGATGGAAATTGCGAAAGCAGATCATTCATGAATTATTCACGCTGCAAAGAATGGATAAAGAAGATGAAACAATGTTGGGGATTGGAGGCGCATTGCCTAGGTCGGATATCAAAAAGGAAAAGAAAGCCTATATATTGATTGGTCCGCCGGCTTCGGGTAAATCTACACTTGCAAACAAGATAGCCGAGAAGGAGGGTGCTATTATATTGGACAGCGATCTTGCAAAAAGAAAATTTCCGGAGTTAGCATATGAATGTGGTGCATCGTTCGTACAGCAGGAGTCTAATAGTATAATTTACGGTTTAAAGAGGAATGGTATTTATCATTTCGATGGGTTGCTGGAGTTAGCCAGCAGTAGTATGTATAATATCGTTATTCCAAGAGTGGGGCAGGAGCCTGATAGTATAATTGACCTAGCTCAAACCCTTACAGAATCGCATTACGAGGTGCATCTGACGCTGATGCATTTAAAAAGAAGGGAAGCGACGATCAGGGCATTGGACCGGTTTAACGAAACTAACAGGTATGTGCCATTGGGATATGTTTTTGATCACATTGCCAATGATCCGTTATTATGCTATTACCTTTTAAAGGAAAGGGGGCATAAGTACTTCCGCAGTTTTGGTATTATATCCACAGACGAAGATGTACAAAGAAGCCAGATGGAGATTGGCTTACACGAAGAAAATCCAGCCTCCTGGTATTGGGAATAAACCATTTTTAATCTTAAATATCTGATATGAGAAGAAAAATAATAGAAGGCCATTGTTACAAAAGAAGGACACAGAAAGGTCTTTTCAGAATGAAGAAAAAAAGTCGTGAGGCTCATCAGGCAAGCTGGCATAATAACGGAATATCCGATTTCTATGGTGAAGCTTTCAGTACTGAACTTATCAAAGAACTTCGGGCCAAATTAAAAAGAAAGCGTGAAGAACAGGCTGCTGAAAGTAACAAAATCACTCGTCTGCCAGGCGGGGACCCAGGAGTTTGGCTTGCTTGAGTGTATAAACACTTTTATGTTACATTTTAAACAGGTTATATGAAAAGAAGAAAAATCAAAGGTCGTTGTTATATAAAAGGAAAACAACGGGGTTATCTCAGAAGAATGAGGCAGAAAGAACGTGAAAGGATTAAAATACGCCGGTACAATAAAATGGTAGCGAATATTTATGGTGAGGGCCATTCCAATGAACTAATCCATATACTTTGGGAGGAATCAAGAAAGAGACGCGGAGAGTCGGTCGTTGAAAAGAACGATGTTGTTCACGCGCCGGACGAGAATCCTGCGGTTTGGATTCCCCGGGAATATAAAGGTTATGTTACACTTTAGATTAATGCTGTAGCAGTACCTTATTATAATTGTTTCTCCAATACAACAAATTCCAATGGGGCTACCGGAATCCCAAACCTTGTATCACCGGTAGGGAATTCTTTTATTTTACCTGTATTCCTGTATCCACGGCGGACGTACCAGTCTATCAGTTCTTCTCTGACTGTAATAACGGTCATTTCTATGGTATTGCAACCCAGTATGGGAGCATAACTTTCCGCGGCTTCCAGGAGGGCTTTACCGATACCTTTGGCCTGCAGGTCAGGGTTAACAGTAAGCATACCGAGATAGACATGATCGCCTCGTTTTTCGAGACACACACAACCGATGATCTGATCGTCTGCTGTATACTTCAATAAGGTAGTATCAGGATCTGCTACTAGTTTGGCTATAATATCTGCGTCTACACGTGAGCCATTCAGCAGGTCGGCTTCATGCGTCCAGCCTTTACGGGCGCTGTCGCCCCTGTATGCACTATTGACGAGTAAGTCGATAGCAAAGATGTCGTCCTGTTGGACCAGTGAAATGTGTCTGTTGGTTATCATGTGATGCAAGATACGTTGCAGCCGGAATAATTTAGCTGCTTATTACTGCATATCTTTATAAGCGTAATGCATCTGGCTTTACACGCGTAGGCCACCTGTCTTTATTATGCGTAAGTCATCTGGCGAACGACATTGTTCCGATATCTCCAGACATTAAAAAAACTGATACATGGAAATTACCTACAGATCCGATGTAATGCCAACGCCTGAACAGATAATTGAGCTTTACATTAACGCGGGCCTCCCAAGACCGACAGATGATCCGGAGAGGATAAAAAAGATGTTTGAAAATTCTAACCTGGTAGTAACCGCCTGGGATGGAGACAAACTGGCCGGCGTGTCACGTACTATCACAGACTGGGTGTGGTCCAGCTACCTTGCAGACCTGGCCGTTAGTCCCGATCATCAGAAGTGGGGGATAGGCAAAAAACTGATCGAACTGACAAGGGAAAAGATAGGAGAGCAATCCATGATATTATTGCTCTCCGTTCCTACTGCTATGAGTTACTATCCCAAAGTTGGATTCACAAAAGAAGACAGGGGATACATCATCCACCGGCGCAAATGATCAGTAACCTTTCCTTAATCGTTTAGTGATCGTGATGGCTGCAAGTATGAAGTAAAACGCACCAAAAGCGGAATACCCGGCCAGGCTGGCTAAACCAAGAGGAGAGTTAGAAAGGACGATGAAGGAAAGTCCGCCGATAGTAGACTGTCCGCCACTGATAATGATCGGCCATTGTCCGCCCAATGCCTTCTGTCTCTGAAGGCCGGTTATAAGCTGGATAATACCCGCTATCATCGCCCATATGCCGAACACGATGAGTGCCTGCGGAACGCCGTCACGGATAGCAAATCCTACTGCGATTGCTGCAATTGAACTCATCGCCAGGTTCACATATTGCGGCATGAGGGAACCAGTACCCCGATTGATGAGGATGTCGGCAATTGTACCGACGACGTCCCAAATCGGGTAGATGATCAGTAATGCAGCCGTAATTTCCGGAGATGAATTAGCATAGATGGATATCAATGTTACCCATATGATGTTGAACGCGGCCCGTACATAGTACAAAGTACGTAGGGAACGCGCAATCTGGAAGTTGACAGTTTGAGCAATTGCCATATTAGGGGATTTTTATGATAATTAACCGATTGCTACAATAAAGGTTCAATTCGATGTCGTCACTTGTATCCAGCGAGGGGTGAAATATGCACTTGATGAGTTTATTGACGCCCTTTATTGTTATCAATATACAATTTCCTTACATAGAATCCCAGTTCAATAAGTAAGTGGTCAGCATTCAGGATAGCGCTTCCATGTTATCTTTCAAGTCTTATCACCAGGCCTTCATCTCCATCAAGACTGATCGTATCAGTGACTATACCGCCTTCCGTTTCCGGGAACGTAGCAATTTCTATTTTGCCACGGAATGGGAAATTGACCGGTCTGAAATAGCAGGGAAGATGCGTCAGGTTCAACACGATCAGGAATGAGGGGTGCCCCTCCTGTTGCCGCATAAAAGACAGGATCTGGGTATCTGCGTATACAGGTGTGTAGTTACCGGTGGTCAGCGAGGGCTCCTGCCTGCGTAAGGCGATAAGCTGCCGGTAGAGGGAGAGTGTAGAAAAAGGATCCGGTTCTTGTGTTTTCACGTTTGCCCGTTGATATGTCTTTGACAGGCGCAGCCAGGGTTTACCGGTTGTGAACCCTGCATTTGTGCTGTCATCCCACTGCATAGGAGTACGGGAAGGGTCCCTGCTAAGGTTCTTGTCTGGCATATTCAACCCCTGTGGGTCCTGTACTTCCTCAAAAGGAATGGCCACATTACGCATGCCTATTTCATCGCCGTAATAGATAGTAGGGGTACCGCGAAGTGTAAGTAACAGCATCGCTGCAACCCTGGCCTGCAGTTGTCCGACGCGACTGGCAATACGAGGCTGATCGTGATTGCTCAACACCCAGTTAGGCCATCCCTGATCGGGCAGCGCACCCTCATACTGGTCTATAGCTACTGAAAGAGGGGTTGCATTCCAGGGAAGGGATAACAGCTGGAAGTTAAATGGCAGGTGAGCGCCCTTGTTATCTACACCGTAATAGGTCATCAGTTGCTGGATAGGGAGATAAATTTCTCCTATCATGACACGGTCGCCTTCAAACTCTTCCATGACATGTCTCATCTTACGTACTACTTCATGTACTTCCGGTTGATCTGTAGAGTAGACCGGCAGCTGTTGGTTATAGGTGGGCATGTGCTGCTCATAACCCGGGTTGATGGGGTTATTGCGCAGTTGCCTGTCTTTGATCATATGCCACATTACATCCACGCGGAAGCCATCTACGCCTCTTTTAAGCCAGTAACGCATGACGTTGAACATAGCTTCCTGGACATCGGGATTACGCCAGTTCAGGTCAGGTTGCTCTTTCAGGAAAGCATGGTAGTAATACTGTTGTGTGGTGGCGTCCCATTCCCAGGCATCGCCGCCAAAAACACTCAGCCAGTTGTTGGGAACACCGCCATCCGGCAAGGGGTCATGCCAGATGTACCAGTTACGTTTAGGATTATCAATAGACGAACGGGACTCGAGGAACCAGGGATGCTGATCTGATGTGTGATTAGGCACAAGGTCCAGTAAAAGCTTCATGCCCCTGTTATGGACTTCAGTTAACAGGGCATCGAAGTCCTGCATGGACCCGAATAAAGGATGTATGTCCGTATAGTCAGCAATGTCATAACCGAAATCGGCCATCGGAGATGGATAAATGGGAGAGAGCCAGACGGCGTCAATGCCCAGCCACTGCAGGTAATCCAGTCTGCTCATGACACCTCTGAGATCACCGACGCCATCGCCGTTGCTATCCTGGAATGAACGGGGATAAACCTGATATATGACGCCCGCCTGCCACCATTTGTCGTAAATTGTTGCCATTGCTGATGAGGTTTTGATGATACGCTATGTGCTCACAACATTTTTGCCAGAATTATCAGACAGGATCAGCAATAGTTCCGGCCCGAAGGTTGTATATTGCCTCTTAAATTAGTTTTTCACGTTATATTAAAGGAGAGATCCGTCCCCACATTAAATTACACAGCATGCGCAAGACAATTATCTTTATCTGCTGCCTTTTCGTTTGGAAAATGGCCGGCGCGCAGGAATTGACGTCACCCGATAAAAACCTGCATTTACAATTCTCCATAGGGTCCAAAGGAATTCCTACCTATGCACTGACTTACAAGGGCCGGGATGTGATCAAACCCAGTCGCCTGGGCCTTGAACTGAAGGCCGACGCATCTTTTATTGACAGCTTTGAAGTGGCCGGATCGAAGGTCTCTTCGTTTGACGAAACCTGGCAGCCAGTGTGGGGTGAGGTAAAAGAGATCCGTAATCAGTATAATGAACTCGAAGTAAAGCTGCATCAGCTTTCGACAGACCGCACACTCATCATGCGTTTCCGGTTGTTCAACGACGGATTGGGTTTCCGTTATGAGTTTCCGCAGCAGCGGCACCTGGCCTATTTTGTTATAAAAGAAGAACGGACGGAGTTTGCACTGGCAGGCGATCATAAAGCCTTCTGGTTACCGGGTGATTATGATACGCAGGAGTACAGTACTGTGACTTCAGATCTATCCGAAGTGAGAGGAAAAATGAAAGCCGCCATTACACCCAATGCATCGCAGACACCCTTTTCTCCAACAGGCGTGCAAACACCCCTTATGATGAAGAGTAAGGATGGACTGTACATCAATATCCATGAAGCAGCATTGATAGAATATGCTGCATTGTCGCTGGAACTGGATGACAAGAACTTTGTACTCAGATCTGTTCTGACACCAGATGTGCAGGGCGATAAAGGTTATCTGCAGGCGCCATGTAGATCGCCCTGGAGGACGATCATTGTTAGTGACAAAGCAGCAGATATCCTGACTTCTAAACTGGTCTATAATCTGAATGAACCAACACAATATAAAGATCCTGCTTCCTGGATCAAACCGGTGAAATACGTAGGTGTATGGTGGGAGATGATCACGGGGAAAAGCACCTGGGCCTATACTGATATTGAGAATGTACAATTGGGCATTACGGACTATTCTAAAACGAAGCCTAATGGTAAACATGGTGCTAATAACGCACATGTGAGAGAGTATATTGATTTTGCTGCGGAGAATGGATTCGATGCGGTGCTGGTAGAAGGATGGAACCAGGGCTGGGAAGACTGGTTCGGCAAAACGAAAGATTATGTATTTGACTTTCTGACACCATACCCTGACTTTGATGTACAGGAGTTGCACCGTTACGCAGCCAGTAAAGGTATAAAGATCATCATGCACCATGAAACTTCGTCCTCTGTACGCAATTATGAACGTTTTATGGATACTGCCTACCGGTTCATGGTCAATAACGGCTACAACGCGGTAAAAAGTGGGTATGTGGGCAATATTATCCCGAGAGGAGAGCATCACTATGGGCAATGGCTGGTAAATCACTACCTCTATGCTGTTACCAAAGCTGCAGAATATAAAATTATGGTGGATGCACATGAATCAGTTCATATGACGGGCCTTTCCCGTACTTATCCCAACCTGATAGGACAGGAGTCTGCCCGCGGAACAGAGTTTGAGGCTTTCGGCGGTAACAATCCGGATCATACGACTATCCTTCCGTTCACCCGTTTGATAGGAGGGCCGATGGATTATACGCCAGGTATTTTCCAGATGAAGGTCAGTGCATATAATCCTGAGAATAGTTCCTGGGTGCGGAGTACGATCGCGCGGCAGCTGGCATTGTACGTAACGATGTATAGTCCTTTACAGATGGCGGCAGATTTCCCCGAGACTTACAGGAAATATATGGACGCATTCCAGTTCATTAAAGATGTGGCGATAGACTGGGATGATACGAAAGTGCTGGAGGCGGAGCCGGGCGATTACATAACCATCGCACGTAAAGCCAAAGGAAAGAGCAGTTGGTTTATCGGCAGCACCTGCGATGAAAACGGCCGTGTGTCAAAGATCAGCTTTGATTACCTGGATGCCGGTAAGAAGTATATTGCCACGATCTACAGCGATAAAAAAGATGCACACTACGAGAAGAATCCGCAGGCTTATGAGATACGGAAGATGGTGGTGACCAATAAGTCAGCATTGTCCCAGCATTGCGCACCGGGTGGCGGATATGCTATCAGCGTTACGGAGGCAGATGATGCTGCCATTAAAGCGATAAAGAAATAAATTAAATCATCCGGAGCTAACTGCGAAAGGTGAGTTTCATGGGGTTGTCCGCCATTGGCAGACGGCCCCTTTTTATTGTACTAATTACTGTTTTGCCGATCCTGACAGATCACGTCGTTTATTTCAGTTCTGGTATTGTCTCTTTCAAGGATTATTATGTCCGGTTTACGGTATAGGTGATTTGCGCCAAACAAGCGCCGATATACCTTTGTTATGCAGGGTGAGAGCAGCGGAGTGGAATGACAAGTTACTTTAAACGCAATCAATTAAAATACTATGAACAAGAGAGCAAATTTTGGCCGTCGTTTTCTGGGAGCAGCAGCTCTCATCTTCGCAGCATTGGCGCTGGGAAGCCTTAATATGGCAAACGCCCAGCACAGACAGGCGGCTGGTACAGAGACAAGTACTAACGCTACAGCTTCCGCATCATTCGATCATATTAAACAAATTAAGGCGGGTGTACTTGATGTAGGTTATGCTGAAGCAGGGCCTGCTGATGGCGAACCTGTGATCCTGCTTCATGGCTGGCCGTATGATATATACAGCTATAAAGAAGTATCAGAGATACTGGCTGCCAAAGGTTACAGGGTGCTGGTCCCTTATCTGCGTGGTTCCGGCAGCACACATTTCCTGTCTGCAGCAACACCCCGCAACGGACAACAATCAGCAATTGCAGTTGATATCATTGCTTTTATGGATGCACTGAAAATAAAGAAAGCAGTAGTAGGCGGATTTGACTGGGGTGCACGTACTGCCGATATTATGGCTGCATTATGGCCTGAACGTGTAAAAGGCCTGGTATCAGTAAGTGGTTACCTCATCGGTAGTCAGGCGGGCAATAAAGCGCCTCTGCCTCCTAAAGCTGAACTGTTATGGTGGTACCAGTACTACTTTGCGACAGAACGTGGCCGTGCAGGATATGCGGCTAACACTGACGAATTTAATAAGCTGATCTGGGAGCTGGCTTCCCCACAGTGGAAATTCAGTGACGCTACTTTTAAACAGTCTGCAGCATCATTTGATAATCCTGACCACGTTCAGATCGTTATTGATAACTATCGCTGGAGACTGGGCTTGTCCAAAGGAGAAACAAAATATGACGAACTGGAAAAGAAACTGGCGGCCGGACCTGCTATCACAGTGCCTAGTGTAACGCTTGAAGGTGACGCAAATGGCGCGCCTCATCCGGATCCATCACAATATGCAAAGAGGTTTACCGGTAAGTACGTACATCATACCCTTACAGGTGGTGTAGGGCACAATCTTCCCCAGGAAGCGCCTCAGGCATTTGCAGATGCGATCATAGAAGTAGACAACTTTGCTAAGTAGACTTTTAGGGGTTAATGTTTCATAAAAATACAGGGCTGACCTTATGGTCGGCCCTGTTGCTTTTATTTATGTATGATCTCCCGTTTTACACCGGGGATTTCCATTATAAGGTCGGGGCCGTATGCACTGGCGGGCGTCTGATAACCGGGTTTGTAGTCGCCGTTGATGATCTTTTTTGAAATAATCAGTACGGACAAGGCAGTCAGTGAATAGGCTTCAGGTGTCTCCATACTTGCCTCTACTGTTGCTCCTTTTGCATTTGTGACTTTACCGCGAACATAACTGACAGCCTTATCGCGTACAGTTTGATCAGGGCCGGCAGATTGCATTTTGAAAATGCCCATGATGATACCGCGCATGAAAGAAGTCTTCAGCAGCCAGTTAAATACGGACTGTGCTTTCAGGAAGTACCAGGCAGATTTATTGACAGCAGTATAGGTAGCGATATTGGGAATGCCTGTTGAGAAGTAAGCAGTACTGATATCTCCCCAGGGAATACTCATTACAAACACGGGGTGTTTATGGCCGGGGAATGTAACGGACATCCCGTTTTTACCCATAGGCTCATATGTAATACGCCCATTTTTCCTGGTGACGCCGGGAGTGCCCAGTTTGTGCAGGGTGCTGATCGACGTACCACGGGACAAGGCGCTGCCGATTACAGCAAAGGCAATTGTCAGATGATCTGCGTCGGGTAGCTGCTGTTTCAGGAACAAGGCAAGGCAATCTGTAGGTACGACGTCAAAGCCCGCGCCTGGAAGTATCATGATATCTTTTGCTTTCGCTTGTTTATCATAACCCTGCAGTAACTCAAATACATCAAGGTCGCCGTTCAGGTCAATGTAATGTGTCTTTGTAGCAATGCAGGCGTCGATCATGGGTTGCGCCGTGATATGATAAGGACCTGCGGCCTGTATAACAAGGGAGATATCTTCCAGTGCCGCTTGCAGGCCTGCGCTATCATCCAGTCCGACAATGCGGAAAGGAAGTCCGAGTTCTTTTGCGAGGGCCTCTATAGCCGTCTTTTTTCTGCCGGCGAGAATAGGTTGCAGGCCATACTGACTGGCATACCGGGCTATTAATTCGCCGGTATAGCCATTGGCCCCATAGAGTAGGATACTGTTACGTTGCATGCATGAAAAATACACGATACGCTCCAAACTACAAATTATAGTTTGCAGGGATGTAACGGGGTATGTTCGTTACGATCAGTGATGTGTTTGCGGATGCAACAGCTTAAACAGTTCTTTCTTTAAGTCTTCCTGGCTGAATTTGTCTAATTGTATAGAGTCTATTTCATACCATTTCTTCTTGTTACCAAGCTGTCCGATAACAAATGTGTGTCCGGCCTGTGCAGGCTCGCTTGTTTCGGGGTGCTTTTTGGAAAGCGTTACAACGACGTCTTTAAATTTTGACATACCCTGAATGTAACGAAAAAAACCGGATTACAATGGACGTTCCATCTGAATATTGCAGCGTTCGTACGGAGAAGGATGTCCGATTATCTTTTCAAAGCCTAATTTATAATACAGATTAATAGCTGGTTTCAGGATGGTATTGCTTTCCAGGTATATTTTAGTCGCACCCAATGATCTAGCCTTTTCGAGGATGGCGTTACCAAGCAGCCAGCCGATACTTTTGCCTTGAGCAGCAGGGGAGACCGCCATTTTAGCCAGTTCGTAATCGTATGCCGGGTCTTTCATCTTGATGAGCGCACAAACACCAACCGGAACATCTTCATATAAAGCGACAAGGATGTGACCTCCGTTCTCCAGGATATACCCCTGTGGATTGTCAAGCGCCTTATAGTCCGCTGCTTCCATCTTGAAATATTTGGAGATCCATTCGACATTCAGGTCTTTAAATGCCTGCTGATAGGCTGGCTGATAGTCCACGATCTTCACTTTCTGGCTTTCCCTTTCCTTTTTCTGTTCCTGCACCCAGCGTAACAGGCTTTTCTGTTCCAGCAGAAATTCCCATTCGGCAATGGCTTTCCAAAGGTCGTGCTGCGTATTGGCAGAAATGGCTTCTATGGCGTTTTTTACGTCGGTGTATTGCTCTTGTATCTTACCGTTGATGTCTTTGCCTTTGGCAGAAAGACTGACCATGTTCCTGCGGCCGTCTGTCTTGTCCTTTTTCTCTTTCACAAGTCCCTTTTCCACCATTTCACTGATGATCTTACTCACCGAAGGGTGGGAGTGCCCGATCTCTTTGGCAATGGCGGTAATGGTCATTGCTTCTCCACGTGACAATACATAGAAGACGGGGAACCATTTAGGGTTCATATCTACGCCATACATCTGGTAGATCTGCGTGGCGTCTTCTGTTATTTTTTCTGTTAATAAGCGAAGCCTGCTCCCTACGGCAAACTTGCCCACAGTATCAAAAAAGCTCATAGTTGGCGATTATGTAGTTAATTATGTAACTGGTTACGTAAATGTAGGAAATATTTGCGTAACCAGTTACATAATTTTTAGAATTGCCGATCTGGGAATAATGAGAAAAGCTATCCGCGGGATGGCGGATAGCTTTCACTACCGTAGCTATAATGTTATAGCGTGGCTGTATTTACCTTATGGCAGGCCTGTTTTTTGGCGTAAAGAGGAATTGGAAGGACCTGTTAACATATGGCGCTATTATAACGATGATCAGCATTGATACCGAAATAATGAACATGAGTTTGAATACATACATATCTGTCATTAGCTGTGACTGTACCGTCAGGGCTCTGCTGATATTGGTATGGGCCAGGGCGTTCGCCTGATCAGCAGCGAAACCTTTGGAACGGAACATTTGTACAAACTGATTAAACCTTTGCGAGAAGTTATCATTCAGATTGGTAATGTTACGCAGGAATCTTTCTTTGTTCAGCTGATTAAAGTATAGCTGTAAAGTGTAAAAGCCCGCGAAGCTATTCAGGCCGGTGATAAACCTTGATATGGCAGCCATACTGATCCCTGTGAAACCCGTATACGGCGGCAAACCGGAGACGGTGTAAACAATAACAGGAAAGAAAAGCAAACCCGATGCTGCACCCTGTAAAAAGACTGGCCAGGCCAGATCAGAGAAAGACATATCCGTTGTAAATATTGAGTACATCCAGATGTGATAAATGGCCAGGAGCGTTAATCCCGGAATAAACAGCACACGGAAGGGAAGTTTCCTGGCAAGTATTACCAACGATACGATGGTAAAGATAAGCGTACCTGAAAAGTTGACTGCCGCCAGCCGCATAATTTTGTAAGTGTCCCATCTTACAATAGTGGCGCAATATCCATAGATCAGATTGATGCTGTCTTTTATACCAAAGTACACTACCAGCAGAAGAAGCCCTACAATGAACTGTTTGGATTTAAATACTCCCGGATGGAGATATGGTCTTTTTAATGTTGTTTGACGATAGTATAGTATCCCAACGCTCATAAAAGCTATGAAAGCTGACGTTATGATACGCTGGTCTGTGAACCAATAGAATTTAGGCCCATAGATAAATGTATATGCGATGCTGATGCCAAAAGCCAGCAAGGATACAAAACTAAACCAGTCTACCTGATACAGCGGATACCTTTTCATGCCGCTTTTTGGTTTCAGCAACAGCAATACGAGCAGCAGGGTAAAGACCTGGTAACCTGTCAGGTATTTATAAATATTCGGCCAGTCATAGTTATCGGTCACCCAGGCGCTCAATACTCCGACTACAATGACATTACCAAGTATCGTTGTATAAAATATAGTAGAACCGATGGCAGTGGCTTTGTCGGGAGGCAGACTGGCAAAATACAACGTTAGAATAGATCCTGCTATGCAGGCGACCTCAATACCTATCAGTAACCGCAGCACCATAAAGACGAAGAGATCGGTCGTATACAGACTGGCAATGCTGAGTAAGATACTGATAGTGATAATGGTGATCATGTAGGACCTTCTTTCAAAGTACCGTAGGAACCTGAACTGAATAGGTAAAATGGCCAGGATACCGACATAGGTGAGCTGTAAAGACAGGGTGATGTCTTCCGGCTGTGCACCGAAGTGGCTTACTACATAGTTCTGATTAAGTGCGTAGAGCCCGAATTGGATGATGCCAGAGAGTAGGATCAGGAAAAGGGCTACCCAGAGGACCAGTTTCCTTTTCTTTATCCATGGTTTGAAAAAGTCCGGTGCGTTCATGATACTATTTTTTAACGGTAATGAGTGCATTCATGCCAACCTTAACTTCAGCAAGTGCAGTATCAGTAAAGGCTATTTTTACCGGTATACGTTGGGTGATCTTTACAAAATTACCAGTTGAGTTGTCTGGAGGTAAAAGTGAGAATTTAGCGCCTGTACTAGGGGATATAGAGGCTATATAGCCTTTGAACACTTTACCGGGGATAGCATCGATCGTTATATCCACTGTTTTACCTTCCATCATAGCCGACATCTGTGTTTCTTTGAAGTTAGCGATGACCCATTTGTTCTTTTCGTTCACGATAGAAACCAGTGGCTGTCCTGCCTGGATCTGTTGTCCTTCCTGGATCACTTTTCTGCCCAGGCGGCCGCTATAGGGAGCGGTGATCACGGTGTATCCGAGGTTGATGCGTGCGAATTCCAGTATAGTTTGTTTCCTTTTCTGATCTGCAGCCAGGAGCGCCTCTCTGCTTTTCAGTTCTTCAATTTTTGAATAGCTTGTTTTAAGAGTGTTGTTCGCAGCACTGAAGTCGCTTACCGCCACATCGTAACGGGCCTTTACCTGTTCGTATTCCGCACCGGTGGCTGCTTCTTCCTTCATCAGGTTCTCATACCTTTTGATATCCTGTTGTTGTTGCCATAACCTGGCTTTTGAAGAGGAGATCTGATCTTTGTTGATAAGCGTACCCGATTGGGCCGCGGCGATACTGGCTGCCAGTACTTCCTGCTGAGCGTATGAGTCTTGTAATGCAGCTTCTGCTTCCTGTACCTTGTTCTTGTATTCCCTGTCATCCAGTATCACCAGGGTATCCCCCTTGTCAACCCATTCGTTCTCTTCAAATAATATCGTTTGGATATATCCCGCTGCTCTTGCTGAAACAGGGTTGATATATGCTTCTACCTGTGCATCGTTAGTTTCTTCAAATTGTTTTGCTCTTCTGAACATCTTATAGAAATAGATAAGGGCTATGATGATTATAGTGACCGCAATGGTGGTCATTATGATCTGGCTGATCTTTTTTCCGGTTTTATTGGCTGTTTGTGACATATCTTAAGGTTTAAGAGTTTAATGAAAGGAATATTGATCAGAGTTTACCGGTTGTATACAATAGTCTGTAGTAAAAGGCCAGAGCGTCTGTCTGAGATCTGATAAGATTATATTTTGACTCCAGGTAAAGGTTGTCCGCATCGAGCAGATCGGTGAGCAGTGCCAGTTGATTAAAGTATTTGGCGCTAACGATCTTATAGTTGGCGCTGGCTTGAGCTATAGAAGATTCGGCGACCGTTATCCTGTGAAGAGATTCATTGTATTTGATGTGCAAAGCGTTAGCTTCCTGGTTTGCATCATCCCTGATGGCCGATTCCTGTGTTTGTAATGCACTCAGACGGATCTTTGCCGCCTTTTCCTTATCCTTATTATGATATATTGACGAGAGTGCATACTGGGCCCTTATTCCGATAAATCCAACTGACAATGCCTGGTCGACCGGCGGGAACATGAACTGGTTAGGATAGTTGATACCGTAGGCGGAAAAAGCCTGTAAGGTAGGCAGATAAGCGCCTCTGATAGCTTTGATCCTGTTCTCCAGCAGCTTCTGTTGCTGTTGGGACCTTAATACTGCATAGGATGTTTCATGTGCATTGCTCACAAGTGTTGCGAGCGAGGTGGTTGACGGCTTTTCACCACTTACGGAATCTGTTGGAATGATCTGCGCATGTTCAGGCAGGTCCAAAAGAACATTCAGCCTGGTAATAGCAATAGCAAGGTCGTTTTCATTCTGCTCACGGCTTAAGCGCTGATTATCCAGGATAAGCTGTGCTCTCAACAGATCACTCCTGGTTACCCGCTGGTTCCTGAAAAGCGCATCTATATTTTTAACGCGTGTTTCCGCACGTCTTATCTGTTCGGTGATAACGGTATCCTGTTCTGTCAACCGTATAATGTTAAGGTAAGCGGATATGGCCTGAAGGAATATGTTACCGGACAGATCGAGTGTATTTAGAGACGCCAGGTCCTTTCTGATCTGTTGTTCCCTGATAGCGGCATTTTGTCTGCCACCGGCAAATATAGTTATGGAAGACTCCATGCCCAGGGCTGCGCTGTTGGCTGTGGGAGGACGGGTTATGGAATGTCCGTCGGACAGTCCGCCGTCATAAAGCGTCACTTTGCTGAAGCGCTGATAACTGCCGTTTATACCTACATAAGGAAGCTTGCTGATCTTTGCATCCCTGAGCTCTGCGTTCACGGCATCTTCTTCTGTCTGTGAAATACTGATCTGCCGGTTCTTTTGCTTTGCCAGCTGCAGTACATCCTGTAAAGACATTTTATAGATGGAATCCTGCGCAAACGAAGGTAGCGAGAATACGATCGCCGACAGGGCAGTAAGAGCCTGTTTAACTATACTTTTCATGGTAACTGATGCTTTAATTAATGCTGATGTGACAAGGAGGTGTGTGGAAGGCAGAGCTGATTATGAATGAAGTTTCTGATGCGGTCTACAGTCTGTTCTTCTGCTATTTCTTCCAGGTTGAGCAATTCACTGGCAAGCGGCGACTTGCCGATGACCTGATGCAACAAGTGGAATAGTGTCATTAAAAAGAGATCGGCGTCCACGTTGCGGAATTCTTTTTTGGCAATACCTTCTCCTATCACTTCCCTGAATATACTGACGATTGATTTTGCATTATTTAAGATCACATTCTTAAAGAAATAGTCCCTGAAAGAGAAGAGCTCACTGTTCAGAATGCGGTAGAAATAAAAATTATCCCTGATGTTGGCAACGTAAACTGATATATACTTTTCCAGTTTTTCCAGGGTGCTGGCTTCAGAATTTACGCGTAAAGCCTTCAGTGATTCATCCAGCAAACGGAATTTCCGTTCGAAGATGGATCTGTACAATTGCTCTTTGGACTCAAAGTGATAATATATAAGGGCCGCATTGGTCTCTGCTTTGGCTGCAATGTCCCTAACGGTCGTTCCCTCGTAACCATTTTCTGCAAACATTGCTTCTGCCGTAGCCAGAAGTAAGTGTTTGTTATGATTTTTCTGCTCTTTCATTGTCTTAGATCGTTATGACAAAGGTCACACAGAAAGAAGCGCCGGGCAAGGGCGGAATGACGGACAGTTTTGTCAATTTCTCGGGTTCGGGGGAGAGATTGGTTCATTACGCGGACGTTTTGGTCCGGATAGCGGTGAAGGATGTATACTAACGGTCAGGTAAGCGTATTACGGTAGGAGAGAGGCGACATGCCGGTATTAACTTTGAAGAATTTACCAAAAACGGATTGGTCGGTGAAGTTAAGGAGGTCGCTTATCTGGGAGATACTCAGGTCTTTTCGTTGTAGTAACACTTTGGCTTCGAGAACGAGGGTCTGGTCGATCCATTCTCCGGCAGTACGGCCGGTCAGTTCTTTTATAACTTCGGAAAGGTGTTTAGGCGTTACGTTTAGGTGAGATGCGTAGAACCTGACGGAGTGTTGCTGTAAAACTTCTTTAGCAAGCAGGTTCTTGAAATTGGCCAGCAGGGGATTGGTCCTTGTGGCAGTGCTGGTATTGACCTTTGTTACCCGGGACGCGGTAACGTCTGTTTCACAAAGCAGGACGTTCAGGTAACTCCTGATGATCGTACCGGCGTGAAGGTGCCCTTCATGGACAGTGGTACGTAGCAGGTTATAGATAGTGGAGAACTTTTCAATCTGTTCTTCCGGTAATGGAATGATGTGAGAATCTTCATTTTCGAAAAAACTATACTTCAGCAGGGAAAAGATATCGGACTGGTTTTTCAGAAAGAAGGCTTCTTTGAAGAGGATCAGGTCCAGCAGAGGATTACTTTCCACTTTGTTGATGCTGCGTATAACGTATGGTGGCATGGTAAGCAGGCAGGGACCGGTAATGACACCTGAACTTAATCCGACGGTCACATTCAGCTGGCCTCTTTTCAGGAAGGCAATGGCGTATGCATCTGTTCTGAAAGGCACTTCTATGGCGGGAATATAGTTTTCTTCCCCGATGAAAAGAAAATCTTCATTCCTATCAGCAAGTGAAAAGACATCAGACAGCTTTGAGATATTATAGATAGATATAGCCTTCATCCACAGTACGATGGTAAATGAGGCAAGTTAATTAAAAATGTGAGTAATTAAGGCTTATAGCCCTAATTACCCGCAATGAGTGCAGCGACAAGCGCACCTATTACTGCGCCTCCGATCCCGAATTTAAGGGCCCTGGAATTCCTTTTTTTACGTTCTTCTTCCAGCATCTTACGGGAGCCTTCCAGTAGCTTTTGTGTTTCCACGAGGCTGCTGGTGGCTTTATCCAGTGAGGAGGAGATACCCTGAAGGCTTAAGCTGGTCCTATCCATGAAAGCGAGTGAGCTGCCCGACAAAGAGTCAAACTGCTGTTTCAGCTGCTGGTAATAGAATTCCTTTTGTCGCAGCATGGTATCCTGCTGGTGGATCATACTTTCGTAACTGTCCATGATACCCTTAAAAGAGCTGGTGCCCTGGCGGGTTTTATCATAGAACTTCTTATAGATGTTAAAGGTGGTCTTATTCAATATAAAGGCGGTATCGCATTGAATAAGCAGGGTATCGCCCCGGTAAATGCTATAGATGCTGATACCCGAACTGTCTTTAAATGTCTTCAGGCGGTCCTGCGAGTAACCCTGTGTGGCGGCAAGGCAGCATAATATCGCAAGCAGCAGCTTGTGGCGGAAGGTGAATGGTTGCATATGTTAATATCGGTTTACAGGGGTTTTACTTCGATCGGAGGAAGGCTGTCCGTGGTTTTGAGTTCTTCTTTAAAGTTTTTCACTTTTGCATTCAGCTCGTCAAGTGTCTCTTTTAATTTGGCATTTGATTTTGCTTCCTCAATTTCTTTTTTAGTGTTTAAAATGGAAACGTTGGTCTGGATGTTCTTAATGTAATATTTGAACTTGTCCACGTCTCCCTGCAGAGAATCCAGCCTCGAACGGGAGGCGTTGATGTAGTTGAGCGCTGTATCGATATTTCTCTGAGAGGCTTCGATATTTTTCTGAATTTGTTTTAACTGGCTTTTCTCAAAGAAGGTGATGATCGCGTTAATAAACGTAAGCGCAAGTACAATGTAAATGACGATACGGAGTGATTTGTCCATTTAGAAAAGGGGTGTTTTGGGGCTATTAATAATAGTATATATACACAGCTGGCAGGATAGCTGGACTATAAAGTTAAAATTAATATTCAAATGATAAAAATTTAATTTATCAGCCTGAATCGCCTGCCAGCGGTGCTTTTGGCGTTTATACGGCCTTGCGTGCGCCGTGGATATTGATCTTCTCCAGGAGCTCTACTATCGAGTTGATTTCCAGTTTTTTAAAGATGCGGGTCTTGTATGTGCTGACGGTGGTGAGCTGCAGCTCCATTTTGGCCGCTATTTTTAGTAATGGGAGTCCCTTGCTGAGCAGGTTCATTACTTCTATTTCCCGGGAAGAAAGTTGTGACAAAGGATTTGATGATGAGGGGATATACATCGGCTGTTCTTTTTCTCCTTTTAAGAGAGAAGACAGTGCCAGTTGTATTTCTTCACAGGTGGAATTTCTACAGAGAAAGCCGTCTGCCGCCTGGTGCAATGAATCGATGATCCTGGTCTTCTCATTCAGGGAAGAAAAGAGCACGATCCTGGTGGAAGGATTAAGTTTTCTGACCGTTTGCATCATGGACAGGGTGTCAACACCCGGGAAATGCCGGCTTAATATAAGCAGGTCGATAGATTGTCTTTTCATGGCAGCCATGGCATCATCTGCCGTTTCTACCATTAATACCGTAACCGGTGCGGGTAACAGGCTAATGATCTGAGACAAACCATCACGCATGATGGAGGGTTCGTGGGCAATAAGGATATAGTTCATTCACTAATGGATAAATAGGTATATGGTTATGTGGCCTTCAAGGCATAGGTGGCAAAATTATAATATTTTAACATATAATGTCAAACTACAGTTTGTAGTAATTGTACTACAAGTATGTCAAATATCTACTATGCATGAATGAGGGATGGTTGGCTAATTTTGACGCGCGAAACTACACCTGTTCGTATAGGGGTTTTGTTTAGCAGATACTATGAAGATACTATAAGATACTATGTTGTTGATAAGATAAGAACTCAAGAGAAGACCCGAACCTGTGAATATGAACCCTGTGAATTAAATGAGAATGAGATGGCTATAAAACGTTAGGGAAACCAATCAGTTTCTAAGGGAATCCCCATGCCGTTCGTATCACAACACACTACTCTTACAAACATATTGCAGGACAATAAGCGATTGTCGTGCCGGGACAATTATGTCCGTGCGGGAAGCTGTTCCGCCGGAGTATTTATTACTTATTCGATACTTATGAATAGACTTTACAAAGTAACGTTTTCCCTTTTATTACTCATGTCCGGTGTGTTAGCCGGCCATCGTAGCTATGCGGAAGGCTCGAAAGACCTGTATCCGAATGGCATAGGCGGTGGCCGTGCATTCCTGGTTTCCACAACAGGTACTAAGGTGCCCGGATGGACGTTAACCAACAGGGGAGTCCACTATGCTTATCTTAATGTTGGAGAAACAGTGGGAGCAGCCAGCAGTGCGCAGGGTATTGGTTCAGGACAGATCATCCTGACATCACCTAATGGCGATGTATATACTTCAACCCTGGGTAGTAATACTGTGGGACAGATCGCTAACCGTACGCAGGAAAAGCAAGGTCCGTGGGTTGGTTATACACCTTTTACGCGAGTAGTAGGCGCCGGTCAGGCGGGCTTATGGAAAATAGAATTATTGTCCACCAATCCTCCCGCCACCATTTCTGAAGCTGGCGATAATATCGCTGCTGATGCAGCCTGGACACAGAATGCGGCGAGTAGTGCTATTGCTGCCTGGGATGTTTCCGTTAGAAGTGCCGGTGGGACAGTTATACCTGGAAGGGTATATACGAATGTGTTGAACATGTATGTGCAGGCTGGTAACTACCTGGGTATTATCTATGTGCTGACCAAAGATGGTTATGTCTATAAAGTAAATAATAACGGATCAAGCGGTATTGGTTTTGTTGGCTTCGTGAATAACAAGGGGCTTACTGCAAACAATACAGATGCTGGCGAGCCGATTTATAAAAGTTTGGCAGGAACAGTCATCGGGACCGACTTCTTTACCTGGGACCCTCGGGATGACGATGGTGTACACAGTGTGACACACAAGATGTTTTATAATTTACCGGCTACTGATATGCCGGCTTCCGCCGTTATGCCAGGAAGCAAAACAACCTGGCTGAGAGGTACGAAGATAATTCCGACAGTGACCAATATCAGTGTAGATGGTGTGGAAGGTACTGTAGGGCAGGTAAGTAAAAAAGGTGCTTATATCAAGTTTACTGCCAGCACAGGCGGCACTTACCGTATCTCCCTGGTGGGAAGCGGTTCGTTTGTGACCCGGAAAATGACCGGGACCGCTGTAGCTGGAAGCAACAGTGTTTTCTGGGATGGAAAGGACGGTGCGGGTGTATCACCTGCATTGGGCACCGCTTCGGTTACTGCCAACATACAGTTGCAGGGCGCCGAGATACATTTCCCCTTTATCGATGTGGAAAATAACCCTAATGGCCTGATCATCGAACAATTGAATGATGACAATAGTGTAAAGAGCGACGTGGTTTTTTGGGATGATGTCGACTTCGGAAACGGAACAGGCGCCAGTAACCCAAAATCAAACGGGAACAATGGCACGGGTATTTCGAGTAATACCAATGGCCACAAATGGAGCAGCAACTACGGAGATGTTAGGGCTATGGATACATGGACATATATCCTGGGCGACATGGCTTCCGAGAATACCACGCTTAACATTATTCAGGCAGATCTGGCTATTCAGAGTATAGCTCCGGCTACGCCCATTACACAGGTATATGCTGGTAAAACAGTTACCTACAATGTTGTTGTAGTTAACAATGGTCCGAGTGATGTAACCGGTGCGCCTTTTGCATTTAAAGTGCCTGCTGGTTTTACTATCGCTGATCTATCGGCGGTTACTGTCAACACAAGTTGTGGTACTGTAAAGAATGCGGCGATTGATGCTTCAGGTAATTATTCAGCTGTGCTGGACATGCCCAATGGTTGTATCATTACATACAGCTTTACGGGCACGGTAAGTCCTTCTCTGGCTGGTAGCAGCATAGCTTTGGAGGCTAGTATTATGCGTCCAAAAGATGTGACAGATCCCGATGCTACGAATCCGGATGCTGCCGTTCCTCCTACTGATCCACACGTGGAATGTAAGAACGGAGGTGCTATCGAGACTTGTAACAACATTAAATATAACAGCGGTGTAGCAGTGCTTGCAAATGCAAATATCGTGGTAACGAAGACATTGCAGGACGTGGCAAAAACAACCTATAGCCCCGGTGAGACAGTGAACTATCTGTTCACCGTGGCCAATTATGGGCCAAGCACCGCGACGAATGTTCATGTAACAGATGCAGCACCGGCAGGTACCAGTATTATAGCCTGGACAGCTACCGCAACTGCTGGTATTACTTTACCTCATGCGACCGGCACAGGCAATATCAATGAAACAATCGTCAGTATACCAGTGGCGGGAGTGGCAAGCTACGTAGTACAGGTAAAACTGCCTGCAGCTTATAACAGTGCACTGAGCAATACTGCTACTGCCACCAGTGCGGTACATGATGAGGTACCCGGTGATAACACCAGCACAACTACGCCTATCACACTGGAACCAGGTGCGGATGTCGGTGTTGTAAAAGTAGTTCAGCCATCCAGGACAAGCTATACTCCGGGTGAAGATGTGAGCTATACGATCACTGTTACCAATAATGGTCCTGGAGATGCTACTGATGTAAATGTGAAGGACGAGGCTCCTGCAGGGACTATGATTAAGGAATGGTCTGTCAGTGTAATTTCAGGTACGGCATCTTTAACATCGCCCAGTGGAGTAGGGAATATTGACGATATTATTTCGAGTATGTCGAATGGCGCAATAGTTCAATATGCGGTGACGGTTACAGCATTTCCTGAACGTACCGGTGGTCTGAGCAATACTGCCACTGTTACTACGGGAAGTCGCGATGATGTGCCGGGAAATAACAACAGTACTTCGGGTACGCTGCCGGCAGCGCCCAAAGCTGATGTGGTAGTAGTCAAATCAACTGCTGCCGTATCATATACGCCTGGTGAAGATGTAACGTATACTATTATTGTATCTAACAATGGTCCGAGCGACGCACAGAATGTGAGCGTAGAGGACGTTGCACCAACTGGTACAAGTATCAGCGCATGGACCGCAGTAGTGACCAACGGTGTTGTAGCACTGCCTGCTGTTAGCGGCACTGGTGATCTCGACCAGATTATCGCAACCCTGCCTGCTGCTACTGAAGTAACATATACTATCATAGTAAGCACAGCTGCTTCCCGGACCGGTCAGTTAATCAATACGGCTACCGTATCAAGTCCGCAGGACTTTACGCCTGCTAATAACAGCAGCACTACTCCAGGTATTAACCCTGCTCCTAAGGCGGATGTATCTGTCGTTAAAACAACAGCAGCTACAAACTTCACACCTGGAACCGATGTAGTATATACAATCACTGTTTCCAATAACGGCCCGAGTGATGCGAAGAATGTAAACATTCAGGACGTAGCACCAACCGGAACCACAATTAGTTCCTGGACTGCGACTGTAACAACAGGTACTGTTACCCTGCCTAATCCTAGTGGTACAGGTAACCTGAATGAAACCATCGTTACCCTTCCTGATAACGCTGTTGTGACTTATACAGTGACAGTTAGTGTGCCGGCCTCTTTTACAGCTAACTTGAGCAACACGGCTACGGTAGCAACTACTACTCAGGACGACGACCAGACAAATAACACAGATATCACACCGGCAATCAATCCTGCCGCTATTGCAGATATCGTTACGGTGAAGAAGCTGAAGAACTTGGGTCAGACAACCTTTGTGCCTGGTCAGGATGTAGTATACCTCATTACTGTTACCAACAATGGTCCGAGCGATGCAAAGAATGTGAACGTTAATGACGTAGCGCCAACCGGAACTACTATCAGTGCCTGGACCGCATCTGTAACAACAGGAACTGTTACGCTGCCTAATCCCAGTGGTACCGGTAACCTGAATGAGACAATTGCTACGCTGCCTGATGGTGCTGTGGTTACCTATGAAGTAACGGTGAAGACACCTGCTTCCTTCTCTGGTAGCTTGAGTAATACCGCTACAGTAACAAGTAGCACGACTGACCCTACACCGGGTAACAATAATAATACTTCCTCTTCTACAACACCAGCACCTAAAGCAGACGTATCTGTAGTTAAAACTACAGCTGCAGCTACCTTTACGCCTGGTACAGCTGTAGTATATAATATCATGATCACCAATAATGGTCCGAGTGATGCGAAGACTGTAAATGTACGGGACGTAGCGCCAACGGGAACAACGATCAGTTCCTGGACAGCGGCTGTAACAACAGGTACTGTAACCTTGCCAAATACAAGTGGCACGGGTAACCTGAACGAAACCATTGCTACGCTGCCTGATGGTGCTGTAGTGACTTATACAGTAACTGTAAGCGTACCTGCATCCTTTACAGCTAACTTAAGCAACACTGCTACTGTATCGACTACAACTCAGGACGACGACCAGACCAATAACAGCGATATCACCCCGGCAATCAATCCTGCAGCTATTGCGGATATTGTTACGGTGAAGAAGCTGAAAGACGCCAGTCAGGCGATCTTTGCTCCAGGTGAAGATGTTGTTTATCTGATCACTGTTACTAATAATGGTCCGAGTGATGCGAAGAATGTGAATGTGAAGGATGATGCGCCTACGGGTACGACGATGGGAGATTGGAAAGCAACCGTAACGACAGGAACAGTAACCTTGCCTAATGCAAACGGTACCGGTAACCTGAATGAGACGATCGCTACACTGCCTGATGGTGCTGTAGTTACCTATGAAGTAACGGTGAAAACACCTGCTTCCTTCTCTGGTAGCCTGAGCAACACTGCTGTTGTAACAAGTGGTACTACAGACCCTACACCGGGTAATAACAACAATACTTCTTCTTCATCTAACCCGTCACCTAAAGCTGATGTGTCGGTAGTGAAGACTACAGGCGCCGGTAACTATACTCCAGGTACAGATGTTATATACAACATTACTGTAACCAACAATGGTCCGAGTGATGCGAAGAACGTAAATATTATAGACAATGCGCCAGCCGGAACAACGATCAGTTCCTGGAAAGCGACAGTAATAACAGGAACAGTAACGCTGCCGAATACAATTGGTTCCAATAATCTGAATGAGACGATTGTTACTTTACCAGCAGGAGCAGTGGTAACTTACGATGTGACTGTAAGCGTACCATCATCTTTCACGGCTGATCTGACTAATACAGCTACAGCGGCGACAACTACGCAGGATGACGATCAGACTAATAACAGCAGCACGACAGGTGTTATCAAACCAATGGCTATCGCTGATATCGCTACTGAAAAGAAACTAAAAGACGCCAGTCAGTCGATCTTTGCTCCAGGTGAAGATGTTGTGTATCTGATCACTGTTACTAATAATGGTCCGAGTGATGCGCAGAATGTGAACATCAAGGATGATGCGCCTACGGGTACAACAATAGGAGATTGGAAAGCAACGGTAACGACAGGAACAGTAACCTTGCCTAATGCAAATGGTACAGGTGACCTGAATGAGACGATCGGTACACTGCCTAATGGAGCTGTAGTTACTTACGAAGTAACGGTGAAAACACCTGCATCCTTCTCCGGAAGTCTGAGCAACACCGCTATTGTAACAAGTGGTACAACAGACCTTACACCAGGTAATAATAACAATACTTCTTCTTCATCTAACCCATCGCCTAAAGCTGATGTGTCGGTAGTGAAGACTACAACCGCCGGAAATTATACTCCAGGTAAAGATGTTGTATATAACATTACTGTAACCAACAATGGTCCGAGTGATGCGAAGAGCGTAAATATTAAAGACAATGCACCAACAGGAACAACGATCAGTTCCTGGACAGCGACTGTAACTACGGGCACTGTTAGTCTGCCAAATACAAGTGGTTCCGGTAACCTGAATGAGACCATTACTACACTGCCTGATGGTGCCGTAGTAACTTATGCGGTAACAGTAAACGTGCCTGCTTCCTTTACAGCAGATCTGAGTAACACAGCTACTGCTGCAACAACTACTCAGGATGACGACCAGACTAATAACAGCAGCACTACGGGTGTTATCAAACCTGCGGCTATCGCTGATATCGTTACGGTGAAGAAACTGAAGAATGCCAGTCAGACGACATTTACTCCCGGCGAGGATGTTGTTTACCTGATCACTGTAACCAACAATGGTCCAAGTGATGCGAAGAACGTAAATATTAAAGATGTCGCGCCAGCTGGTACCAGTATCAGCGCATGGAAAGCAACCGTAACGACAGGAACAGTAACCTTGCCTAATGCAAATGGTACAGGTAACCTAAACGAGACGATCGCTACACTGCAAAATGGCGCTGTTGTTACTTACGAAGTAACGGTGAAAACACCTGGTTCCTTCTCCGGTAATCTGAGCAATACTGCCACTGTAACAAGTGGTACGACAGACCCTACACCGGGTAATAACAATAACACTTCATCTTCTACTTCGCCGGTTCCTGTGGCTGATGTAGCAGCAGTGAAACAGCTGAAGAATGCTGGACAGACCACCTTCTCTCCGGGTACTTCGGTTGTTTATACCATTGCAGTTAGCAACCATGGTCCGAGTGATGCTCAACATGTAAATATCAAAGACGTAGCGCCTGCAGGTACTACTATCAGCGCATGGAAAGCAACGGTAACGACAGGAACTGTAACCCTGGCTAACGCCAGTGGTACGGGCGACCTGAACGAGACAATCGCCACACTGCCTGACGGTGCTGTAGTTACCTATGAAGTGACTGTTAAAACACCTGCTGACTTTACAGGAACACTGCGTAACACTGCAACAGTAGAAAGTACCACTACGGATAATACTCCTGGTAATAATACCAGCACTACACCGGCTATTACGCCTGCTCCGAATGCAGACATCGTGACGGTGAAAAGACTGAAGGACGCTACACAGACAACCTTTGTAGCTGGTGAGGAAGTTGTTTATCTGATCACTGTTACCAATAATGGTCCCGGCGATGCGGCAAATGTGAATATTAAGGACATGGCGCCGGCCGGTACAACTATCAGCAGCTGGACGGCAACTGTGACCAATGGTACCGTGACCCTGCCTAATGCAAGTGGCACCGGCAACCTGGATGAAACCATCGTTGTACTGCCTAATGCTGCTGTGGTGACTTATGAAGTAGCTGTGCTGACACCGGAAGACTTTACCGGCAACCTGGTGAATGTTGCTGCAGTGACCAGTGAAACACCTGATCCTGTAACAGATTGTCCTGCTTGTACAGCTGCTCCTGTAACACCCGAACCACTGCCTGTTGCAGCTACGGATAATGAGGGAGATGTGAGGGCCGATAATCCGGTTACGATCCCTGTACTGAATAACGATACACCGGGAGACGTTAATACGCCGCTTGATCCTGCTACACTGGAAATAGTACAACAGCCTGCACACGGATCAATAGTGGTGAATGAAGATGGTACTGTTGTTTACACGCCTGAAAAAGGATACACCGGTTCCGATTCCTTCACATACAAAGTGAAAGACCAGAATGGCAACTGGAGTAACGTGGCGACAGTGAACCTGAACATTATCCCGAATGAAGTAGATGTGCCGAATGTGATCACACCGAATGGTGATGGCAGCAATGATAAGCTGGTGATCAAAGGCCTAGAGAAATTTGTGCAGAACGAGATCGTGATCTACAACCGCTGGAACAATGTGCTTTTCAGAAAGCAGAATTACCAGGGTGAATGGGATGGACAAGGATTGAACGCGGGTACATATTACTATACTTTGAAGGGGCTGGACGCCAATGGACAGTGGCATACCTACAACGGTTACATCATGCTGCTGCGTTAACATCAGCAAATCAAGACTGTCGGCGACTGCCGGCAGTCTTGTACTAACAGTACCCTTTAAACAGTAAAAAAACAGATCATGATTAGCAAGTTTTACAAGATCATACTTCCAATAATTTTCGTCCTATCCTTCCAATCTGCGTTTGCACAACATGACGCGCAATTTAGCCAGTATATGTTTAACGGGTTGTACATCAACCCGGCATATGCGGGCTATAAGGAACAATGGAATGTAAATATGTTCTACCGTACTCAGTGGGCCGGATTACCAGGTGCGCCAAAGACCTTCTCGGTCGCTGCCGATGGTGTGGTCAATGACGGCAAGGTAGGATTAGGCCTGCAGGTAGTGAATGACCAGTTGGGTGCAGAGAAGAATACTGCCTTATATGGTACCTATGCCTATCGTATCGCGCTGGACGCTGACGGTAACAAACGCCTGGCTATTGGTGTGAGTGCGGGCTTCATACAGCAACAGCTGGATCTGAAAGCGCTGAACCCGGCTTCCCAGACCGATGCCCTGCTGATGAATGCAAAGGGTACTTCCATGATGCCGGATGCACGTGTTGGTATTTTCTACAACAGCGAACGTTTGTATGCAGGTGTATCTGCTGATAATATCATTTCAGGTTCTTTTCAGAAATCAGATAAACTCAGGACATATCTTCCGCTGAAACCAAACCTGTTCGTAACAATAGGTGGTTTATTGCCGGTGTCAGAGAATGTGTCATTCAAGCCGTCATTGTTAGTGAAGGAAGACTTTGCCGGTCCTACCAGTGCTGATCTGAACGCATTCTTCTTGTTCCATGAAAAATTATGGATAGGTGCTTCTTACCGTACAGCGTTATTTAACAAGGGTGATATTGAGAACTCCCTGAACAAGTCGGGCGCTGTGGCAGGTATGATAGATGTCTTCATCAACAGTAAGCTGCGTGTTGGTTATGCTTACGATCAGACCGTGAATGGTACGGGAGCGAACAGCTTTTCTACTCATGAGGTATCATTGAATTATACATGGGCAAATCCTAAAGCGAGGATGTTATCGCCAAGATATTTCTAAGGAGCATTGCTTTATTAAAACTGAATATTAGCGTACCATTATGAATAGAAAACACTATACCCTTCCTGCGTTGTTAAGTACATTGCTGGTTACGGGAATGTTTAACACAGCAAGTGGACAATATATTATAAAAGAGGCGAACAAGCAGGCTACATTATATAACTATGCTGCTGCCATTCCATTATATAAGAAAGCGTATAAGAAGAAGGAAACCGTAGAAGCGGCCCGTGGTCTTGCAGACGGTTACCGTCTGTTAAAAGAATACCCAGAAGCGGCCAGCTGGTATGAAAAGCTGGTAGCAATGCCTGAACATACTGCGGCAGACGAATTGCATTATGCGGGCATCCTGATAAACAATGAGAAGTACGCTGCTGCAAAGGAAGTATTGAACGGTTATCTGGGTAAAACGCCTGGTGATAAGTTAGCAGAAAGTATGCGGGCAGGTTGTGACAGCGCCGTGAAGTGGGTGGCAGCGCCGGTAAGGGGAGATATGGAGAACCTGAAACTGAATAGCGAATGGTCTGACTGGAGCACTGCTTTCAGGAATGGCAAAGTGATCTTTGCATCTGACCGTCCTTATGATTCCCTAAGGCGGGATGCGTTGTTCAACAACAGTAACATCAAAAGAAAATATTACGGTTATACCGGTAACAGCTACCTGCATTTGTATGAAAGCGATGGATTGGACAGTGGCCACCTGAAGGCGATGGCGCGTAATGTGAATGGCGACTATCACAGTGCTGACGCCAGTTATACTGCTGATGGAAAGACCTTGTATTATGCGGTGACCGATCTCGCTAAAAAGCGTGGCAGTCTGCTGGGGAAGGAAACTCCCTATACGCTGAATGTTGAGATCAGAACACAGCAGTGGAATGAAAATAAAGGGACCTGGCAACAATTGCCTGCTTTTCCTTTTAACGAGATATTTAACTATTCAGTAGGAGATCCGTTTATCAGTGCGGACGGTAAGACGATCTATTTCGCGGCTGACTACGGAGATAAAGGAAACGGCGGCGCCGATATTTACTATAGCACGCTGGACGCAAACGGTCAGTGGCAGGCGCCCGTGAATATGGGACCGGCTATCAACAGTGCCGGTAATGACCGTTCGCCTATGTTTGATAGTACCGGTGCTTTTTATTTTTCAACTGATGGCCGTCCGGGTCTTGGAGGATTAGACATCTTCAGGGCTACCAAAGTAAACGACGTATGGGAAGCCCGTAATATGGGCGTGCCGGTAAACAGTGCGCAGGATGATTTTGCGCCTGCTTATAACGGAACGAATACCATGTATTTTTCTTCCAACAGGACAGGTGGTAAAGGCAGTGACGATCTCTATCGATTTACACCGGCGAAGATCCTGGTCTTCAGCCTGGAAGGTAAAGCCATCGACAAGAAAACGAAATCACCACTGGGAGATGCGCAGATCTCCCTGAGGAATAAAGCAACCAGCACTGTAGTAAATGTAAATACTGACAGTGAGGGTAATTTTCATTTTGCATTAGATAGTTTGTCTGCTTACGGTTTAGATGGCGAAAAGGCCTTGTTTAGACCAGATCTTGGGGTTGCGGTGACTACCAATGGATTGACAGAATCCGAAGTATTGCACCGCGACCTCTATCTGGAGAAAATAGAGGTGGCGCCTGTGGTGAATAAACCTAAAGACCCAGTACCTGTCAAAGGAATAGGTGCGCCGCGTAAGATCGATCTGGCAGGCCAGTTTAATCCGCAGAACATTTATTTCGATCTGGGGAAAGCGGATGTGCGTCCGGATGCGGCGAAAGAACTGGACAAGCTGATCAACCTGATGAAGGAAAACCCGGAATGGAAAGTTGATATGTCTTTCCACACGGATAGCCGTTCAAACGATGCCTATAACCTGAAGCTGTCCCAGCGTCGTGCTGCATCAACCCTGGCTTACTTCCTGTCGAAGGGCATTGATAAGAAACGACTGACGGCGAAAGGATACGGAGAGACAAGACTGATCAACCGTTGTGCGAATGGTGTGAACTGTACGGAAGCGGAACATCAGGCGAACCGTAGAACAGAGTTCGTTATTTTTGAAAGATAAGCTCCTGATTGCCAATTACAATCAGTTGTGGTTTTTAGTTGAGGATTGCCCCTCTCGTCTAAGCAGATGAGAGGGGCAATCTTTTTGAAATCAATTAAAGCAATTCGTATTTGATATAACTTTATGGAGTAGCATTAAAAAATCCTCCTATGGCAGAACAGAAAACAAAACCTACGGAACAGACAGTGACTAGTTTTTTGGAGAGCGTGCCGGATGAACAAGTGAAAAAAGATTGTTTTGACCTCGTTAAACTGATGGAGAAAGCAACAGGTTTTCCTCCGAAGATGTGGGGCACGAGCATAGTAGGCTTCGGGCAATACCATTACAAATACGAGAGTGGGCATGAGGGCTATTCCTGCCTGGCTGGTTTCTCTCCCAGGAAGCAAAATATCTCGCTGTATGTAATGGGATTTGACAAACGTCCGACGTTACTGGACAAGTTGGGGAAGCATAAAGCAGGGAAGGGCTGTCTTTACGTCAAAAAGTTGTCCGATATAGATCAGCAGGTGCTGGAACAACTGGTAAAAGATTCTGCGGCCTACCTGCAGGAGCGGTATCCAGATAAACAATAAAATGCTATTAGTATAGCCGACAGGTAGGGTGATATGGCCACTGTTGTTTGTAAAGTCAGCAGGGACAAGGTGTTTGCCGGTTTAATAATTATTAACAATCTTTATTGTTTTCGTTTATTAGTTTAGAGGCAAACCAACCAACTTATCAGAATCAACCATGAAAAAACAAATTTTGCTCGTTGCGGCACTATTACCCATGCTCGCAAAAGCCCAGTCCAACACTTTTACCATCACAGGTAAGATCGGTCATCTTAGTACGCCAGCCAGAGTTTATCTTGACTACACCGACCTTCTGAATGAGGGAGGTAAGGAGGATTCCGCTGATGTTATCAACGGAACTTTCAAGTTTACAGGAAATTTGGAAGGGGTAGCTACCTGCCGTATGGCGCTTGCGCATAACGGCGATGGTAAGATGAAGGCCGTGTATACCGGAGATGCGATCTATTTCCAGTTTGGTAAAAATGAACACGTTGTTATCAGTTCGAAAGACTCTCTTAGCAATGCTAAATTTACCGGTTCCAAGATACATGCCGAGGAAGACGCTTATAACAAAGTGATCGGCGGTACTGTAATGGCGATCACCAAGATGGCGAACTTTGATTTTTCACAAGGTACAGAAGCGCAGCGTGCTGACTCTAATTTCTTAAAGCAGGTTGACCAGCAGTTCCGCAAGCGTTTATCTGACAGAACAGAAAAACAATTACAGTTTGCTAAAGAGCATCCGAACTCTGTTTTCGGATTGATAGCATTATCTGAGGCGGTGAACTTTAAAAGGGACATGTCCGAGATCGCGCCTGTGTACAATGCACTGAATGTAAAGTACCGCGATTCCAAAAAAGGAAAGGAACTGGACCAGCGTATCAAATCCGTTCAGCTGACAGCAAAAGGAGCAGAGGCGCCGGTATTCAGCATGAAAGATGTGAATGGACAATCTGTTTCGCTGAAAGACCTGAGAGGTAAGACTGTATTGCTTGAGTTCTGGGCAAGCTGGTGCAGCCCTTGTCGTGCAGAGAATCCTAATCTGAAAGAACAGTACAAGCTGTATAAGGAAAAAGGTTTTGAGATCCTCGGTGTATCCCTGGATAGCGACAAAAAGAAATGGGAAGATGCGATCGCGAAAGATGGCATTCCATGGATCCATGTATCTGATCTGAAAGGATGGTCTAACGAAGCGGGTATCCTGTACGGTGTATCGGGTGTACCAGCTGGTTTCCTGATCGGCCCTGACGGAAAGATCATCGGTAAAGATCTGAGAGGAGAATCCCTGAACGCGAAGTTAGCGGAGCTGTTTAAGAATTAATAGCAGCGACATAATTTGAAAAGAGCCTGTATCATATTTTTGATACAGGCTCTTTTTATCTGGATATCTGCCCGGGCAGATGATCATATAAGTGATTCAGAAGGTCCATTTATTTTGGATGCATCCTCTTTTAGTTTACTCATTCACTGCTACCGCCAGCAGGTACCAGGCGGCATGTGGTAACCATTGTTCAGCCCAGCGCCAGTCATAGTCTTTCTTTGTCATAGCGTACGACAGGTTGAAGTCTATATCATCTTCATTTTCCAGTCCTGAGGTAATGCCATTTACGATACCACCGGGAGCATTGGTATACTCAAAAGTTCCGAAGAAGCCATAGGCAGGATTATTATGTCCTGTTCCCTGTAGCATACAGGCATCAAATGGATTAAGCCCCAGTATCCAGTTCAGCTGGTCTGACGCAAAGTTATCCAGGCTATCATGAAATGGTTTATCATCCCGGAAGAAATGTGCCGCCATTCTTGCGGCAGTAGCCACAGAGCCAAGTCTGGCGTTTTCGCCCTGCCACCAGGGAGATGCTTCACTGCCATGCGGAAAGAAGAATGTCGTTTTCCTGATACCGGCAGTATCTTCTGTGTATTGACGGCTATATCCGAATGGATTGTTCACCTCTGCTGTCAGTGCGAGCTCATACTCCATGTATTTTCTAATGGTTGTTTTCAGTGATGCCTGCATACCGGCTGATGCCAGCGGATAAAAATTCAGCAGGCTGACAATAGGCAGTCCGGCGTCAGAAGGATGGAAGAAAGGCCTGTCTTTGTCGTCAGCCCTGAAATAGTTGTGGTATTTGCCACTACTGATCAACCTCTTTATAAGCTGATTTGCACGCTTTTCACCCGCCTCCAGATAGATGGGCTTCTTAGTAGCTTTATATAGCTCTGTTGCGGCGCTAAGTGCGCAATAATCGTCCACTATATTTTCCTTACCATCGTTGGTCATCTGTGGATTCTCCTTTTCCAAAAAAGCGAAGGCATCTTCTGCTGCTTTCAGATAGTCCTGGTTACTAAATTCACCGGAGGTATCGTAAGTCGCTGCAATAGCCAGAGCTGCGATGGAAAGGCCTGCGCCAGAGCGGTAGCTGGACTGGTAGCTACGCCAGTTATTAGTTTCGCTGGGAATACCAGCGCCGAAGGACTGGTCCTTAGATTGTTTGATCCTATAGCCTTTGTCTTCCGCCCTGATCGTGCGGTCTTTGGCCAGTTTGCCGGGGCCGGGAGCCGACACGGAGCGATAAAACGAGCCATCCGGTGCTTTGAGCCGTACCAGGTAATCTGCTCCGTACATGGCTTCATCCAGTATACGGCGGATGTATTGTCTGTAATCAGTACCTGGTTTATTCTTTAGCAGGTCATATGTTTTCAGCAGGCTCCATACGGTGAGTGACACCTGCTGCGGATTGAAATAGCTGGAAAACGAGAGGTGGGAGAGGTGTTTGCCATAATCGCCCGTAGCGTCATACCAACCGCCGTGGGCGTCGATGGTATCAGTTGTTTTGCCAGACAACAGCAGATGATGATCTGCCTGGTCCATCAGTCCGGAGCTTCGTTGTCCTTTGAAATAATAGACTACGTCTGAAATTGTGGCCTGTTCCAGTACGTTCTTACCGATACTGAAGGGATAAGACTGGACCGCGTTACCGGCTGCCGTTGTTCGCAGGTAATAACTGCCGGGTGTTTTGTAGTTGCTGAAGTCGATGGTCCAGAACTGCCAGTTTTTCCATTTGCCGACAGGGCCGCTGTAGACGGGTTTTCCGGTGTAGACTTTCCGGCCGGTATTGGCGTCTACTAGGTCGAAATTTCCTACGGAGGTTTTGGTTTCTGCCATCAGGATGGCGTGTTTGGATTTGCTGAACTCGTATCCGACGTGGTTAGTTATCAGTTTCGTGGATTGAGCGATCAGGGCTCCTGGTAATGTGAGGAGGAGGGACACGACGAGCGTGCTGAAAGATCTCATAGTTGTTGATTAAAAGCGGATGATACAATAACGTTCTCTAATATAAGGTTTCGGGGTGGTGATTTTTGTTTTTTTTATGGATGGCTGGTTAGGATGTGGACTTCTGCGTTCGTATTGAGATCCTTGATTATGGCTAGGGCTTACAGGCAGTCAGCAGGTGGACTTGCTGGCTGTAGTTCTTTGAAGTACCCTTATTATTTAGCTTTGGGTGGTGTAGTGGGGTTCTGCGTTCTTGGGAAATCCTTGATTATAGCCAGGGCTTACAGGCAGTCAGCAGGTGGACTTGCTGGCTGTAGTTCTTTGAAGTTCCCTTACTATTTAGCTTTGGATGGCGTATTTAGCTTTAGATCTTTATTAAACCCCTGGTTGGTCGCGTCAGCGTACTTCAAACAACTAAGGCCAGCAAGCTCCCCTGCTGCTGCCTTGTGATAAGCCTCCCTATAATAATATT
>CABHOY010000037.1 GCA_902168105.1 uncultured Flavihumibacter sp. | reverse complement strand
TCTACAGTCTAAGTCATAACTACAAAGCCTTACATCGTAAATTGTTCTAAAGAAACCGCCGTACACGCAAGTACATACGGTGGTGTGAGAGGGCGGCAAAGAGTAATCTTTGCCCCCTACTTTAATTCTTGTTAGTATTAATTACCGGTGATGGTATAAAATTTTACCTGCCTGTATATTGTTCGTCAGTCACCTTTTCCATCCAGTCTACTACCTTTCCATTGAGGTTTTCCTGAATGGCAATATGCGTCATGCCATTTGTTGCCGTAGCGCCATGCCAGTGTTTCTCATTCGGTTCAAACCATACGACGTCTCCGGGAAATATAGTTTCTACGGGCCCGCCTTCACGTTGTGCCCAGCCGCATCCAGATGTCACAATCAATGTTTGTCCCAGTGGGTGCGTATGCCACGCTGTTCTTGCACCAGGCTCGAAGGTTACACTTGCCGCCGCACTACGTCTTGCCTCATTTGCCTCAAACAGCATGTCTACCCTGACAGATCCTGTGAACCAATCTTCAGGCCCTTTACCGGAGGCTTTTGAACCTATTCTTGTTATTTCCATAATATGCTATTCAATCGACTAAAAGTACCACATTAATTCCGTTAAATTGTCGCTACGTCAATCACATACCTGTAACATGCCTCTTTATTCAGGATCTTCGCCCAGGCATCATTTACTGCCTCGGCTTTGATCACATGTATTTGTACGAAGGCCTTAAAAAAGCGAAGAGTTCTATTATATTTGAGCTGAGTAATTACAATCACACGATATATTCCATGCTGAGAACCATTTTATCGACCAGTCTACTATTAGGGCTTTCTTTGTTTTCTAACGCGCAGACCCGGAATCATACCTATGACTACAACCGGGCGCCACTGGCCACAGAAAGTTATGTACAGCTGCCATTGGGAAGCATCAGGGCTAAAGGATGGCTATTGAAACAACTGGAACTGCAACGCGACGGAGCGACAGGTCATGCGGAGGAACTTTATCCCGAAGCAGAGAACCTTGGCCCGGGCTCAGACTGGCTTGGTGGTACCGGCTCCGGATGGGAACGTGTGCCTTATTATGTTAAAGGATTGATCGCCCTGGCCTATACCCTTGATGACCCGGCACTGAAAGAACGGGCCCTCAAATGGATCAGGTGGACATTAGACAATCAACATGCCGATGGCTCCTTTGGCCCTGCAAAAATGAAAGACTGGTGGCCGAGGATGCCCATGATGTATGCACTTCAAAGTTATTACGAAGCCACCGGCGATAAAAAGGTGATCCCCTTTTTTACCCGTTACTTTAAATATCAGCTGGCAAGCCTGGATACCATGCCCCTATACGAATGGAGCAAGTCCAGGACTGGCGATAATATCGAAATTGTACTCTGGTTGTATAATAAAACGGGCGACCAGTTCCTGCTGGACCTGGCCAGAAAGCTCGATCAGCAGGCTTATCCCTGGGCGGATATTTATACCAATAATGAATTTTATTATTTCGGCGATGACTTTCATACAAAGCATAGTGTCAGTGTAGGTCAGGCGTTGAAGTTCCCGGTGCTTTACGGACAGCTCAATCACAGTCCGCTATATCAGCAGGCTATTCAGAAAGGAATGACACACTTGTTGAGAGATCACGGACTGGCGGGGATCATTGCATCAGGAACAGAATTCCTTTCAGGAAGAAGTTCGTTTCAGGGAGTGGAGACCTGCACTGTTGTAGAATGGATGCAAAGCCTCGAAACAGCCTCCAGGATCATGCATGACCCAAGTCTTGGTGACCAGCTGGAAAAGATCGCTTTTAACGCATTGCCGGCTCAATTTAGCCGGGATATTAAATCGCATCTGTACTATACGCAACCTAACCAGTTATTCTGTAAACACGGGCATAGCGGCTTTGATGAGGACTATGAGGGCGGCATTCTGCTAAGCCCATATTCAGGCATGGGTTGCTGTCGCTATAACATGCACATGGGATGGCCGTATTTCGTAAAGAATAGCTGGGCCGCCACACCGGATAAAGGTCTTGCCGTTGTTGCCTACGCTCCGGTAGAGGTGAATGCATTTGTCGCAGATGGTGTTGCAGTAAAACTTGAAGTGGAGACCAATTATCCTTTTGAAGAGCAGGTCAGGATTAAAATCAAGCCCCGGAAGACGGCAATATTCCCACTGAAATTGAGAATACCAAATTGGTGCAGTCAACCGGAAGTACTTGTAAACGGAAAAAAGATGGCTGAAGAAAGAAGCGGCTCCATTTTTACATTGAACCGTTCCTGGAAGAAAGGAGATGAAGTGGTACTGAACTTCCCGATGAAGATCAAATGTACAGACCAGGTGAATCACGCGGTGACAGTGGAGCGTGGCCCCCTGGTGTATAGCCTGAAATTGGACGCGGTTTATGCTGTTCGTAAAGAGCATCCTGTAAAAGGGTTCTTTGATTACGAAGTTACACCTGCATCGGCCTGGAACTATGCATTAGAGATGAACAGCATGTTCCCCGAACAGGCAATAGAGGTAGTGAAGAGGGCGATGCCGGAAAATCCATTCGTGCAGTCAGTAACACCAGTTACCCTCAGGGTGAAAGCACGGAAACTGCCTTTATGGAAAGTGTCCGACAATCAAATGCATGCAGAAGAAGTTCCTAATGCCCCGGTCAGCTCAAACGAACCTACGGAAGATGTTACGTTGACGCCATACGGCTCGGAGAACATCAGGATCAGTGTTTTTCCTGTGATAGAGACCGGAGCGTCTGTTCCGGATAGTAGAGTATCCTTCCATGAAGATTTTACAGATCAGGGCCTGAATGGCTGGATTAATTACGGTCAGTGGTTCGTTAAAGACGGCGCCATTCACTCCGCTTCGAACAAAGGTTCCTGGGGATATGGTATACATGGCGTCAAGTCCATTCCCGATACACATTTTGGTGACCTGAGCTATCAGGCTACTGTGAAGTTGGCCTCTAAAGGCAATGCCGGCGTCATATTCAGGGTTACGTCCCAGAACCTGGGAGCAGATAGCTATAACGGATATTATGTAGGCCTCGACGCAGAAAATGGCAGGATACAATTAGGTAAATCTTCAGAAAGGAAATGGGTGCTTTTAAAAGAGTATGCGCAGCAGCTGGAAATGAACCAAGCTTATACACTTAAAATAGTAGCTAAAGGCGATCAGATCATGGTCTATTTTAATAATGGCGACTCGCCGGTCATTACTGTAACAGATAGCGAGTTTCGTTCAGGCGCCATAGGTGTCAGGGCTTTTGACTGCATGGCGGCAATAGACGACATTAAAGTAGAAGCTTTGTAACAGATACTGCATCTGCGGGCGGTTGTCAGGATGAAGATGCCCTGTAAAGTTGCTGCCAAAATTGAGTATTGGAAAGCCGGTAAGAATTATATATTCCAAATAATATATATTTGAGCCTTATTTCAAACTCCTATGGACACTTTAGACATTGTGAAGATTTTAGGTACAGGGATCGCCGGATTTGGTTTTCTGCTGATGTACCTCGCATATAAACTGATTGCCAGCCTGGTTATCCTGCCAAAAGTAAACGCTGCCATCCTTAAAATGATCAACCGCTACATGGTGGTTTGCTTTATCATGACCGTAACAGTAGGCGTATTTACCTTTATGTCCACCTCTTATAAGAATGATGTGATCTCCAATCAGGAAGCTGTGATCAAAAGCAAGGATACCGTATTGAATATCCTGACGACATCTCAGAAAAATAAACTGGCGGCCGACAGCGTATCAAAGGCCGTAGATAATCAGACCATTGCTGAAGTACAATCAAGGCAAAACGGCTATCTCGATACACTGCAAATGTTCATTGAGAACCAGCACAATCCGACGCAGCGGGAGAGGTTTAATCGTTATAAGAATTCGCTTTCTACTATCGCTGATTCATTGACTATGACAAACGTAGATCATAAAAGAAGGCAATTCCTGAAAGAGCGGTATGTGACGGTGAATGATTCAATTACCACATTATCATTGAAAGTGGTCGATAACCAACTCTCCGCTATCAAAAAATAAACTATTGATATCAAAAGATAAAGCCTGCTGCAATGTATGCAGCAGGCTTTAAATTATTTAAGGATGTACCATTAAACTAACTGTCGGCGCCTCATTCCCCCCATATCACTCCACGCCCCTTACATTCATCTGTAACGTATAAATTGATTCAGAGGCGGTAATGAACAATATATTCCGTGCTTTCCCACCAAAACAGACATTGCCGGTCCAGTTCGCGGGTACGGGTATATTTCCCAGCTTCTTTCCATGCGTGTCATATACGGTGACGCCGTTACCTGTGATATACAGATTCCCTTCATTGTCCAGCGTCATGCCGTCCGAGCCCTGGGGCGCAAACATCTCCCGGTCTGTCAGGGAACCGTTCGTATTTATCTTATAACGATAGGTTTTACCAGCTTGCAGATCCGCCACATACAGGTATCTGCCATCCGGCGTACCGACGATACCATTAGGTTTTACAATACTGTCGTCTACGATCACAGGTTGCTTTCCACCTTTAGCCAGGTAATATACATTCTGGCCGGGGATATCCGGTTGTTTACGGTCCCAGTAGTCGCGTTGGTAATAAGGGTCGGTGAAGTAAATACCACCCTTAGGATCGATCCATAGGTCGTTGGGACCGTTCAGGCGTTTGCCTTCAAAATTACTGAGCAGTACCGTCACCTTTTTATCAGGGCTGATAGACCATAATTCGTCCTTCTCATCCGCACAGGATATCAGGTTGCCTTTTGCATCGAAATACAAACCATTGGAACGCCCGGTTTTGTCCATAAACAAGAAAAGCCTGCCCTTTGTATCATACTTCCATATCTTATCATTAGGCTGATCTGTAAAGTAAATATCCCCTTTCTTGTTGACAGCAGGTCCTTCCGAAAAAGCAAACTGTTTAGAGACCTGTTTTAATCCTGCGCCGGGCGCAACGACCTTTAGCGGCTGCGGTTGCTGAGCAACAGCTGTACCGGCTGTAGCTATAAGGAATAAACCTAGTAACGTGGAGTGGCGGGTTCTGCCCATATACATATTTTAAGACAAGTTAATGATCCTGCTCAAATTATGCAATTTTGTAGTGAGGTATGCTACTTAAGCGGCATAGACTTAATATTATGTATATTCATCTGTAGTTTCAAACAGAAGGCGTATACACGTGTGAGTATCTAATTCCTGCCCGCCATTACACAGGCGACTGAAACCTTATGTTACTACGACAAATTATGGACAGACGCGTATATACTTTCTGGTAACCCGGTTGTACAACGCCCGCATCAGAAACAACGGCCATCCCTTTCTACAAACATTATACTTCGACGAATCCCTGTTTTTTTGTGGCACCGAAACATCTGTCTAACATCCGGGATACATGGAAGGTGCGATCATTGCGGCTAAACCTGTTTTCAGGAAAATAAAGTTTGCTTAAACAACACTATTTACCGGTGACTGCATGTCCGTTACAGGCCTGTCTGCTTATCTTTTCACTGATATTCTGTCACCCCTTTTACGATACCCCTTTTGTTAACTTTAAACTATCCCACATGAGTAAACATTTATACCTGGCCATTATTGCCTGGCTTATCGGTTTGAGCACTATCCAGGCACAAAATGCGGATCAACAGTACTACAACACCTTCGCATTGAAGTTCCACTACAAAGCAACAAGTTTCGTCGTAGACACGCCATTCTTAGCTTCTGCTCCACAGGCCTTTCTGTTATGGAGCGCCAACGTGTACCAGGATTCCACGAAAAGTTCTTTATCGCTCGATCAGTTTGATGCTGGCGGGAACTTCATCTCCGAGCATGTGGTACCACAACCAGGTAAGTTGCTGCCTTCCTTACTGCCAAAGAAGATCTTTCGCATGAAAAGCGGTAAAGGTTACTATCTCTTAGGCCACGTGATCCAGTCCCTTAACCTGATCAATGGTATCCCCGTGTACTCCACGCCGGTAGTCATCCGCCTGGATCAGCTGCTGAACCCTGTATGGGTACAGAAGTTGCACTTCTCTGCCGTTAGCACTGCCAATGCCAACGCGCTCATAGAGTACAATGATCTGATTGAAGCTGCTAACGGTGACGTGATCATTGCAGGCCGCTACAGTCCCGTGCCGGCAGGTCAGCAGATCAATATATTGGCAACCCGCCTCACCAATGCAGGTACCATCGTATGGAACTATCAGTACTCCAACAGCTTCACTTGTAACGCCAACGCGCTGGCCCTGACAGAGGCCACTGATAATAACATTATCCTGACCGGTTATGTAGAACTGTGTACAAGCGGCTTTGGCGGCCCACGCCAGGTACTCTTCCTTCGTCTTCAGCCTACCGGTATCCCTGTTGTTGGTTTCGCTTATCTGGGTGCCACCACTGAATCAGCCGGTACCAAGATCGTAAAACGTACGAACATTGCAGGCAACGATGCCTTCTTCATTTCCGGCTTCACGGATGTTACAGCCCCCACCGGCGCAGCTAACAGACAGGTACTGATACTGGATGTAAGAGAAAATGGCGCCATCATAGGCTCTTTCCATGTAGGCGATGCCGGTACAGAAGAATCCAACGACCTCGTTATCCGCAACCTGGGCAACGAAAACTACTTCCTGTATCTCACCGGCTTTACCACCAGTTACTACACTGCCGTGAGCAAAGAAGTATTCTATCTGCAACTGCGCTATGTACCTGGTTCCCTGGGTCTCGTCGAGTTCAGCACCTTTCCGCAAACAGCCAGCTACACCGAAAGGTATGGCCTCGAAATAAAAGCTGCCGGCAAAGACAAGTTCGCGATACTGGCTAACGCCAATTATATCATCAGTAGCGCCAACAACACCAGTACGTTCACCAACGTGCTTCTCCGTGATCTCACCACGACCAGCCAGCAGTGTATCAAATTACACCAGCCGCCGGTAAGTGTCATCAACTTCAGTCCTAAACAACTCGGGGTATCACCGATAGCACTCTCTTTCAAACCTTACGCTGAGAAATATATCTTGTTCCAGAAAGTATTTCCGAAACTGCTCTGTGGCCAGTTTAACATCAACGCATACGATGCGCTCAACAGCGGCGTGATAGAACAACGGATAGCCACGCCAACAATGGCATTCAATAAAGTGGCGCCCGTAACCAGATCGGAAACCGTGAGCGTGTATCCTAATCCTGCCAGCAGCTACGTCTTTATCGAATACAGCAAACCTATCACCTCCAAAGTGTTGGCGAAAGTGTTTGGTCCCGATATGCGCTTGCTGAAAACTATTGAGATCAATGACAACAGCAGGAAAATGTTGTCACTTGACGGCCTTCCTTCCGGCTTGTATTTCATACAGGTAGGAGATAATAATAAAAACGAGATCTTTAAGATATTGAAAAACTAAGGATCGCTTGATCACAGTAAAAGAGGGTGTCTTTTGTGAAGTGCCCCCAAAAGGCTAAAGACTTTTGGGGCACTTCACAAAAGACACCCTCTTTTTTATGTTGCTATAACCAGATAATCTGTAGGGATGTGAGACATTGCCTAATTCTTCTGCCAACTTTAGCCGACCTGCCTTGTTTTTGATTAACTTTAGTACTGTAGTCCTGGCAGTTTAAAGGGTTATTAATTAAGTGTGATAACTTAAAATTGCCCAGCTGTCAGAATAATCCCCACTTCTTCACCTAAAGTTAACTGATCATGAAGCTTAAGCTAATTCTATCGTTTTTGTTTTTAACTAATTGTGCAATTGCATTTAGTCAGGGAAAGCAATCAGGAGAATCTAAAAAACAGGATATTGCCGTTACTGAAAAAGGAATAATTAAGATCTCCGTTATGTACCCTTATGCCGAAGGTAAAACCTTCAATATGGAGTATTATGAAACTAAGCACATGCCTATGGTAGCGGGTTATTTAGGTTCAAATTTGCTTAGATATACTATTGAAAAAGGACTTTCCAGTGGTATTCCTAACCAACCTTTACCTTTTATGGCTATTGGCACATTCTATGTAAAAAGCTTAAGCGAATACCAGGCGGCCATCGCTCCAAACCGAGACGCGATCCGGACAGATTTTGCAAACTATACCAATGTCGGCCCTATCATTTTGGTGAGTGAAGTCGTAAAGTAAAGACGACTATCCAGGTGTTAGGCAAAGTAAATAAAAGAAGAAGGCGTTCAATATGAACGCCTTCTTCTTTTATTTACTTTTGAGTATCGGATATCCTGCTTTTTTTCCTCTTTATCACTATTATTGACAAAGCAATAACAATCACACCAATCAATAAAATAGGAAATATTATTACGTTCGTATTCTTGATATCTTCATTCCACACCTCTTTTCCCTCACTATTCAAATATCCTTTCTTACCGTTAAGTGTAAAGACAATCTTCGACTGATCAACATAGACAGTATCATATTTTACATCAAGTACAGTTACACCTTTCGCATTGATCAGTCCCCATTTGTTGTTGTCTATTACAGAGATGAATAGTTCATCCCCTAAAATGAATATAGCTTCTTCATATTTTATGGGAACAACTATTTTGCCGGATGTATCTATAATGCCCCATTTATGATGTAGCTGCACTAAAGCCAGGTATGGAAAAAAATCTGATGCCCTATCATATGCAGGTGGAATAACTTCAATACCCTCAGGATTAATAAATCCCTTTTTACCATTCAGCGTCACGGTGGCATAACCTGACATGAATGTACTGACCTCATCGTACTTGAATAACACCTTTACATTTCCAAGAGTATCTATATACCCCCACTTTTCGCCCAGCAGCACGGGGATCCTGTTTTCTCTCCAGTAAACAGCCTCACCTACTGAATCATATTTCGCGTGCACCACCTCTTCTCCATGCTGACTAACTAGTCCGTATTTGTCCTTATTGCGAAAACGTTCCAGTCCGGCATATATAAAGCTACTGCCAGCTCCATCATACTTAGGCGCAACGATCTCTATTCCTTTACCATCAATAAATCCCACCTTACCATTTGACATTATCCATGCCCTATCATTTTCAGGGAAATAATCGTCAGCAGAATCATACTTTAAGTCAGTTACTTGGTCTCCCTGTTTATTAATGAATCCCCACTTTCCATCCTGCTTCACTCGTGTTATTTTTCCGAAAAAGTCCCCTGCATAATCGTATTTGGCGGCAATAACTACCTCACCTTTTTCATTTTTATATCCATATTTACCTTCATTTTGAAATTGAGTCATGTGATTTTGTGATAGGCCTGTAGATGACAAGCCTATCATAACTATTAAGGTCAGTAATTTTTTCATAGGTTTTTTAGGTATGTAAAGCATAAAGATATCCTGCCGGGAATAGAAAAGCAAGTGAAGTGCCCACGACCTGTGGGTGACCTTATTTTATGAATTTTATTAACGTCCGGTTCTGTTTACGCAAGGGCAGGGACCGTATCAAATATCTTCCATGATTTTGGGCCTACAATTCCATCAGGGACAAGTTGATGTTCCCTTTGAAACTGGCGGACAGCAGCTTCAGTTTTGGGGCCGAAATCGCCATCCTGTGCAAGACCAAGTCTTGCCTGAATAACTTTAACCAACTCACCACGGTCTCCGCGCCGGATAGTTTTTCTTCCGGGAGTGCCGTCGGGAGCGGCTGGCTCCTCAACGGGAATTAAGACCGGTGGGGTGGTGCCATTGAGAATATCGGCGACCTTTTGGCGAAATTCAGTCATGTTAATATCGGGATCAGGCTTACGCCCTTTAGGAAGTGCATACTCCTTGTGCCCGGCGCAGAAATTAGCGCCTTTGCCAATATGTTTCAATATAGCTGCTACCCCGCGCTGATATGCATCCAGTTGTACCTCCGGCCAGGGGAAATCGTTCGCCAGACCGGTATTTTCAGCTTCGATACCAATGAAGTGGGTGTTGCCATTACTGATGCCTTGCCATATACCTGCTCCGGCATGATTACACTTTCCTGCAGCTACTATATAGAATGTGCCATCTCTTCCCAGGCCCAGTTGGGCAAGCGGCCCCGGAGTCTTTCCATTGCCTTTGAGAAGTGTATTCAGGCTAGGCATATTGCCTGTTCGGGGGCCTGCCGTATGATGACAAAGGACGCCGAGTACAGTACCCATCGCACTCACTCCTCTTTCTTCCCAACCATCAACGAGGGCTACTTTAAGTCCGGCATTTTTAAGGACAGCCGGTAACCATATTAGTTCACGTATCATTTTGAAATTCCTCCTTCTGCTTTTGGTAAGTCTTCATCTGATGTAACGCTGTTCGTTTCCAGCAGACAGTTATCAATGTCACTTTCCTCATCCAATACAGCACCTCCATCCAGATCAGGTCTATTTGCGCTGCTGGTGCCCGGTTTAGCAACGTTACCATTAGTCACACCATTTCCTCCGGGCATTTGAATGGTAACAATATTCGGTTTATCGGTTTTCCGGTCTTCAGATCCTTCTTCACCGCTCTTTTCAGCAGGTTTAACTGTGCCTCTGATCACCATTATTTTGTTGAGCATGTCGAACCAGAAAGGGGCGCCAAGTGTCGCTGCCAGTGCTGTCAGTAGCCAGCCGAGAATATATATGGGCAGGTTATTCCACGAATACCATGGATCAGTTTTATCATTGCCTCCTTCGGGATTGATCTCGTTTCCCCATCCGATGGGCAATTTAAGTCCCGTCAGGCCTTTTTTAGCCTCCTCTAAATTTTGTTGTGTGAATGTTGCATCCTTTGTGGTATTTTCTGCCTGCATCACAATTAATTTTCTTACACCATCATTTTGAAATAGATAATCTGCAATCTTTATTGTGTTTACATTTAATCCGGCGGCGACGGCTAAACCAATAAAAAACAGGATCCACTGGGTGGAGCGTTTATACCAGCCGGATACTCTGTCCATACTGCTATCAAACCACTTTTCGAGATTTTGCTGCAAACGGTCCAGATCTCCCTGCGCGCTATCTAATGCGGTCAGCATGGCCCGTTGTACCGGCACGCTCTGAATATTTAAGATGTTAGCCCGGATAGACGCTATCGACATTTCTGGAGAATTCGGATCGCTGTTAACAACACTATTCTTAGTGCCCCGGGCAGCAATGTCCATTAAGGCCAGCGCAAAATTTTTAGAAGGAATATAGGAGGGGAGGTTCTTCCCATTTTCGAGTAATCCTGGCCCTTTAGCTTTTTTGTCAGGCTTATAATCAGATGAATACAGGCAATTGATCATCGGGTGTTCAAAAAAGCTCTTGACTATATTTTGTGCGTCCCTGTCGTGAAGTAATTCACGTACGCCTCTTTCCAGGTACGCCGCACGGGTCTTGGTGAATGTCTCAATAACTTCACGTAGAGCGGTACAGATCATGCTGACCCAAATATATACGAAGATTACTCCGATTGCTACTTCCAGGACAACTGAATTGAACATATATGGGGTTTTAATGAATCAAATTTATCAGTTTAACAATCACGCAACAATACCAAGTAGTTTGTATTTTTCAGCAGAAGGTTAACTTTATTGCAGCATTATATGTCGGCGATACTGGCCACTGTCACAGATTGAAGGACACAGAAATGTATGAAGCTATATGATAAAAGAGATAAAATGACTGGAAAAATGCTGGTTGAGAAATTTGCTGATCCTACTTTTAGAATGATTGGTAATGACATATTCGATTGCAGGTTAACACTGGGTACGGAATTTGAAACAAGAATTAATAAAGACGGACAATATGAATTGTAAAAGGGTCAGAATATGTTACGCTTCGATTTTGGCTAACGTTGAAAATGACCTTATGGGATAACAGCTTCATAGGCGGTTGTCCTGTTCGCTAAAAAAAGGTTAAAACTTCATGTTGTTTCAATATAGTACAATTATTAAATATAATTGCGTAATCTTACATAGGATCATTAGGTCTCACTACTTTAGTTGTAGGCATTTTAAACTGGCGTAGTGTCAGGCAGGAGCAAGGTTACCTAAAGCCAGACCTTATGCCTGACCCAGGGAGACGGAATGGATGTATAAAAACGCAGTGATGCAAATCAATTTAAGTTAAAAAAAGTATTTTTTCATATGGCTAGATCAAAAATAACTGGTACCGGCGCGCATATACCTAGTCAAAATATAGCAAACGACTATTTTTTGAATTACATATTCTTTAACAATGACCATACAAAACTTGATCAATCCTCTGAAACAATTATCCGAAAGTTTACAGCAATTACAGGAATAGAGCAAAGACGGTATGCTCCGGTAGGGATGGTTGCTTCAGATATAGGTACCCTCGCAGCAGAAGAGGCTATAACGAATGCGGCGATAGACCGCGAATCGATAGATCTAATAATTGTTGCTCATAATTATGGAGATATGAAATATCCGGGAGCACCGAGGGATATGGTTCCTTCTCTTGCTTCTCGTGTGAAATATAATTTGGGTATTAAAAACACAAACTGCATACCATATGATCTTATATTCGGGTGCCCGGGATGGTTACAAGCGCTAATTCAGGCTGATCTTGCTATTAGGGGGGGAGATGCAGAGACCTGTCTTGTCATCGGTGCCGAGACCTTATCACGGGTTCTCGATCCATCAGACCGTGATAGTATGATATTTTCGGACGGTGCGGGAGCCTGCATTATTCAAAGGAGCCTCACTGGCGACAAAGGGATTATCAATGCCGCTGTAAGGTCCGATACCGCAGATGAACTGGGGTACATATTTAGCGCTGGAACCAATAAAGGCGACGAGCTCGAACCACGTTGTATTAAAATGAATGGCCGAAAGGTTTACGAGTATGCACTCAAAAATGTTCCACAGGCAATGAAAGAGTGCTTTGACAAGAGTGGGAGGAATATTTCGGACCTTAAGATGATCTTCCTTCATCAAGCCAATGAAAAGATGGATGAAGCCATTGTTGCAAGGTTCTTCGAATTGTACGACATAAAAGAACTACCTGAAAATATTATGCCTATGAATATCTCTATGATGGGTAACAGTTCGGTAGCGACTATTCCAACACTGTTGCATCAAGTGCTGAATGGAGAGATAGGCACTCTTCATTTGTCGGAAGGAGATTTGATCCTGTTCGCTTCAGTCGGTGCGGGAATGAATATAAATGCCATTACATATCAATGGTGATCCCAGTTCGCCAGCGGTAATCGCTTTAATGGGACAGCAAGACTTGCAATTAGTAACCGCTGTTATTAGTTTTTCGCAATGCAAAAACTTGCTGTCCACATTCTGGGCGGGTTCCCTCTACGCCATATAGAGCTTCATTAAATTGACTATCGGCTAACGTAAAAGCGGATCTTTTAATTCTTTTATAGTTTATCAGACTTATAAGTAATCTATGTCAATCCTTTGAGTAAGGAACGACCGTCCCGCCATATGTCAGGACTATCGCAAAAAGTCAGACTGTTTTATGCAGCAACAACTGGATCATATCTTGTAACATCTTTTCTGTTTCTTCATTATAGATACTAAAATACTTAAAAATAATACTGCCGTCCTGGTCTACCAGGTAATTAGTAGGGCAGCCATAGGCAGGCAGATTATGCCGGTTAGCTGTTACATCTTTCAGTGGCGTAAAGCTGTAACCACTGCTTTTTCACAAACGGGATCACATAACTATCCTGTTGCCGTGCCATATTAATACCTACATAGGAAACGGGTTGTTCCCGGAAACCTTTCAGCACTTTTTCAAAATGAGGAAACTCGTCCCGGCACGGGCCACATCCAGGAAACCAGAAAGTAAGCAGCACCACTTTCCCTTTATAATCACTCAGCGACACCTGGCCGTAAGATAAATAAGGCTCCAGTTTGAAATCGGCCTGTTGCGCCCCGGCCATCAGTTGTTGGATGCAACGACTTTTCTGAAGACCTCCGATTTTAACCAATGTTAATTTTATTCGTGTGAGATAGTCAGATGTTTGTGGTGTCCTAAACAATTAGGCATTCAAGAGCATGAAATTGCAACGGTATGGTGATGACCCTATTGGTTTTATTTAAGCCATATCGATTATCTAAAAGAATAACATCGATATAAAGAAACGATTATGAAAAAGATCATGATAGCTTTTTTGCTATGTAGTACGCAACTCGTTGCTCTGGCGCAACTGTCAACAGTGCAGGTTTATGAACACATTCCGGTTTTACATGGTGACAGCATTGTTTTTCCCATAACAATGATAAATGCCTATCCTTTTGTATCAGTCGAAGTCAACGGTATAAAGGGGAAGTTAATGTTTGATAATGGAACAGAAGCCGCCTTGAATCTCAATGATAACCTTGTTAATTTGAAGGCAAAGAAAAAGGAAGGTAAGGGTAATTTTGGCAGTGGGCAATCATTTGATGAAAATATTACTGATACCATTGCAGAGCTAAAATTCATCAATGGCCTGACTTACCGGAATTTGCTCAATATCAAGAGTGCAAAACTGGATTTCCTGCAAAGGAGTATCACTCCTGATCTAATGGGATTTATTGGATACAATTTTTTTAAGGGATATATTCTTAAGTTGGATTATTTAAGAAGGAAGATCACATTATATAAAAACACGGGGCAGCGGAGCTCCTCAAAAGATTTCTTAAACGGAGAGCGGGTACTCGCTATTATCAATTTTGAGCTCAGAAGCCGGCCTAATATACCGCTGGTGCACGTTAAAATAGGAAGCACCGATGTTTTAGGGGCGTTTGACACTGGACAATTTGGAATGGTCCAACTGGAAGAAAACGCCGAAAAAGAACTTAAAGCAAACGGGCTTTTAATTCCAGGTGGAATTGACGGCTATGGTGAAGAACTACTGAATGTTAATGACATTATAATTGATGGGACTTTTAAAACTAATATGATCGGTACTCCTCCTATAAGCTTGAAAGGCACTGAGGTGTTTCGAAAGGCCCTCCAAATTGAGGAGCCTAGCTTCATGTGTTTCGGATATAGGTTTCTGGACCAGTATAAGACCGTATGGGATTACGCAGAAAAGAAGATTTACATTTTGGAAAAATAGTAGCCGGTACCAGTATTGGTACCGCTTTATCATATTGCCTCCTATTTGGGCATCCAGAGGCCTTCTCTTAGCCGGATACAAAGAGGATGGTGGAATGATAAATTCAGATTTTATCTCAAAGATTTTCACCTGAATATTTTTGATTTTAACATGGGTTAAGATAATTACTGTTGAATTGTTGGAGGTTTGTACTGTCCTAAACAAATAGGCAGCAAATAACATGAAAACAACAATAATTATTATGGTTATGAGTTTATTAGGATTTTCTACTCAAGCCCAGAAAAAAAACGACAAGAACCTGAAAACAATCGTCTTGATCCATGGAGCCTGGGCTGATGCCTCTGCATGGGATGCAGTGATCCCACAACTTAAAAAGCAGGGTAACGAGGTAATCACAGTTAATCTCGCAGGCCACGGACAAGACAATACTTCATTTGCAGAAATCACTTTTCAAACTTATGTTGACCAGGTAAAATCAGCCATCGGTTCCCGCAAAGGAGTGGTGCTGGTGGGGCATAGTTTTGCTGGTCTGGTGATAAGTCAGGTTGCCGAAGATATCCCTGGTCAGATAGGTGAACTGATTTACCTTGCCGCCGCACTGCCAAATAATGGCGAAAGTCTTTTATCACTGGCTCAACAGGACCCAGGATCACATATCAGTAAATCACTTACTGTTGATAAGGACCACGGTCAAGCGATAATTGCAAAGGATGCTGTAGCCGATATTTTTGCAGCCGATGCGCCGCCTCCGGTTCAACAATATCTCGCAGATCATATCAAGCCAGAACCGCTTGTTCCCCTGGCTACACCCGTTCAGCTAACAGAGCGGAACTTTGGCAGCATCAAAAAAGTATTTATCCATACGGTCAATGATAATGCAATCAGCTATGGAGCACAACAGCACATGGTAAAAGCGGGCAAAGTAGATAAAGTGTACACGCTGTCCAGCAGCCATACGCCATTTATCTCAATGCCTGATAAACTGGCAGACATCATTATTTCCGAAAGTAAATAGATCGTGATCTAAACGCGTACAGTGTATGGTAATGGTCCCTTTCAAGTTGTTGAAAGGGACCATTGATTTTTTGCAGCCCACATGATGATAAAATTTCAGGTGCGAGTTCAATATTAGGATCATGATCTGACATCACCGGAAAATTCTACTGGTCTGCGCCGCGATGGAGATGATTTCAAATTTCTTCTGATACGGCTTAATGACTGAGGCTCAATTCCCAGATACGATGCGAGGTATTTATCAGCGAACATTTGCAATAAATGTGGTTCATGGCGTAACATGTGATTATACCTTTCACTGGCCGATTGCGTAAGCAGATTTAAGATCCGTCCATATGCCGCAATAAAAGAGTGCTCATACAGTTTATGCAAGCATTTCTCCATTACAGGTTCACTATCGAATTTATCCCAAAGTTCTCTGCGTCCGATCCTTAATAATCTAATATCCGTAATGGCTTCAATGTGCATATTCCCTGAAGCGTTTGGTAATAGACTTTTATAATCAACAATGCAAAGGTTCTTGAGTGTACTTTGTTTATCATTAAAGTGAAAGGACCACGTTATATTTTTTCCGGCATAATCTACATAGTATAATCTTGCTTTACCTGACATGATAAAATAGAGATACTTAGATAGTTTTCCATCATTGTTTATTGTATCCCCCTTGGGAATCTCTAATTCTTTACTGTTATCCAGCATTACTTCGATAGTTTTGTCGCCCAGTCCTGCCAGTTTATCAATAGTGTTGAGTAGTGATAGTGCAGATGTAAGATCGGTATATTTCATTTCGGTTTAAATTAAAGTGTATGCATTCCAAAACCACGGGTCAGAGCCCATGCGACTCTGTATATGTAAAATATATGCCAGTTTTTTAAGCATCTATATATCATGTTGTTACGAGGTGATTTGATCGGAAATTGGTATTGGTATTTCACCAAATCAATTCCTGCTATTGATATTCCGATAGTACCTGTTTTTAGCTGAATCAATAACAAAAAGATGTTTTTGGAACCCTGAATAACTTTGAAGCTATCATTATAGGTTTAGGTATTTGTCTAATCAGGTCTTGGTATATCGATGATGGATATTTAGTCTTGATATAAAGAGGGTAGTTCCAAACTACTCAGGAGAAAAATTGAACAGTAAACATTTCGATCGCAGGAATAATTCCTGCCTCTTTCAGATTTTAACATCGGTTAAGATTTCAGGAGAAGGTTAAGTCTAAGTTTGTGGCGCGCTAAAAAATTAGCCATTTATAGTCATGAAGAAACTCATTTTAATGCTATTTTGTGCAGCCACTGCTGCCCTGATGTTTTCATCTTGTTCCAAGAAGGATGATGATATAAAATCTTCCAATAAAAATTATGTACTTGTACATGGTGCCTGGGAAGCTCCTTATGTATGGGATTCTGTGAAAGCAAGTCTGATCAGAGATGGAAATAATGTTACAGTTGTTGAACTTCCTGGTCATGGCAGCGATCAGACCGACCTTTCAAAAATAACGTTAGATCTTTATAGAGATAAAGTTGTTGACGCCATGACAAAGGTAAGTGGCAAAGTAATTCTGGTTGGTCACAGCCTGGGTGGTATGATCATTTCTGCTGTGGCCGAACAAACACCTGCTAAGATTGAGAAGCTTGTTTACCTCGCAGCTTATCTCCCAACCTCAGGGCAGTCTTTATTTGGGATTGCAACTACAGATGCAGGATCACACCTTACTTTAGAAGTTCTAAAGTTCTCTGCAGATAGTTCAACTGTTGACATAGATAGGGCGCACTTAGTAGATGTATTTATCCAGGACGGATCGGCTCAAGCTCAAAATCTTGTGTTAAATCAATACAGAACTGAACCCACTAGACCACTAACCGACACCGTGGCACTAACTTCGGCAAACTTCGGGTCTGTTGCAAAAGCTTATATCAGGACTTTGCAAGACCATACGATTTCTCCTGAATTACAAAGCAAAATGATCAATACTGCGGCTGTTAAAGAAGTTTATCAACTAAATTCGGGCCATTGTGCATCGATAACCAAACCCGATTCGTTAGCCATACTCTTGACAAAGATTGCCCAATAAGTAGGGGCAGAAGGGCGCTGTTGGTACTGATGTTTTTTGCAACAGGTCAGCCTGTCTCTTGAGGAATATATATGCCTGATAACTATTCGTCGATAAAACAATGAAAAGGAAACAATGAAAATGGAAACAATTATAGACTCACACGCAGGTGTGTTCACCCATGAAACTGTTCCCACAACCTATGTGGATGTAAAAAGTGTAAGATATGCTTATCGTGCCTTTGGAAAAAAGGTTGGAGTACCATTAGTATTCCTGCAACATTTTACAGGAACAATGGACAACTGGGATCCGGCAATTACAAATGCCCTGGCCCAGAACAGGTATGTCATACTTTTTAATAATAAAGGCGTTGCCAGCTCAGAAGGAAATGCGCCAGATAGTGTTTCTGAGATGGCTAAAGATGCAATAGATTTTATTGAAGCACTCGGTTATGATCAGGTTGATTTATTGGGTTTTTCATTGGGAGGGTTTATAGCGCAGGAAATTGCCGCAAATCGTCCATCATTGGTGAGAAAACTCATACTCGCAGGAACTGGTCCCATAGGCTCCGAAGGTGTTACCCAACTGGAAGCAGTCATAAACGAAGGAATGAAAGACGGACCTGCAAATGCGCTTATCAATCTGTTTTTTACAAAATCAGAAAGAGGCATTAGCACTGGCACGGCTTTCATGAACAGGCTCAAATCAAGAACAGTTGACAGAGATATTCCAAATAGCGCCATAACTATCGGGGCGCAGGCAAAAGCAATTATTACCTATGGCTATCAGCAGGATGAGGGCTATCAACAACTGGCTGCGATTAAGCACCCTGTTTTGATAGTCAATGGAACTTTTGATCTTATCGTGCCGACGATTAATTCTTTCACATTGTCCCAGTACCTCGTGAATTCGAAACTGATCATCTGGAGTGATGCGGGTCATGGAGGACTGTTTCAATATCACGAAGATTTTAACAGAGAAGCCGAAGTTTTTCTGGGAAGCAATTAAAGTCTGCTAAGTTGTTTATATCAGGAAGGCAGGGATCATTTCTATAAACCGCTGCCTTCCTGAAATTCTTTAAATTACATCTTACAAGAACTTAAAGAACGGTGAACTTGTTAAGATGTAGTCAGGTTGAATGTTCACGTTTGATACCAAGCTTCTTCAGTTTTGAATAGAGTGTGCCAGCAGGTACCCCTAGTATTTGGGCAGCGCCGCTATTACCGGCAATTTTGCCGCCACAGAATTTTAGTATCCGCAAGATGTGATCACGTTCATTCTCATCGATGGTTTTTAGAGACGTCTCGACATCTGCAGGATCAGGTGGGGCCGTCCTGTTTAATGGTAGCAGGTCAGCAAATTTGATAGCATCCCCCGAAGAAAGCAGGACACAGCGTTCTATGACGTGTTCAAGCTCTCTGACATTTCCTGGCCATTTATATTGCGTCATATGGTGCATAGCAATGTCGCTAAAAGTAGTGATCTGGCGTCCCGCTTTTTTTGAAAATCGCCGGACAAAGTACGAGGCGAGAAGAGGGATATCTTCCTTTCGATCTCTGAGGGGCGGTAATGATATCGGAAATATATTCAGGCGATAATAAAGATCACTTCTAAACCTGCCTTCGGCGACTTCCTTTACCAGATCGCGGTTTGTTGCGGCCACAATCCTGACATCCACCTTTATGGTCTTGTTTCCGCCTACGCGCTCAATTTCTTTTTCCTGCAGTGCACGAAGAAGCTTTACTTGCATATCAAGCGGCATTTCTCCTATTTCATCTAAAAAAAGCGTACTGTTTTTTGCCAGTTCAAATTTTCCAATCCGTTGTTCGGTCGCACCGGTAAAGCTTCCACGTTCATGACCAAAAAGTTCACTTTCGATTAGATTAGGTGGGAGCGCTGCACAGTTCACCCTTACCATCAACTTATCTTTTCTGGGAGAGGTAGTGTGGATAGCTATGGCAATAAGCTCTTTACCTGTACCTGTCTCTCCCTGTATCAGTACCGTGCTGTCAGACATGGCGACCTGGGAAACCAATTTGAATGTCTTCCTGATGGCCAGACTCTCTCCGATGATATCCCCATAATTTTGGGTAATTTCAATTTCCTCTTTGAGGTAGCTGGTTTGGTCTTCAAGCTGTCCTTTGTATTGATTGATCTCTGCTAGTTGTTTATTTATTTTCTCGTTCGCTGAAAGATTCGATACAGCAATCGCTATCTGAGAACAGATACTTGTAAGCAGGCCTAGCTGATTAGGACGTCTGGTGAATGGAACTGAAAGTTTTAGTATCAAAACGCCGATCAGTTCATTGCCCATGCTTACAGGGATGCTGGCAATTTCGCTCATGCCGGCTAGTTTCCAGTATTGGACATACTTGGGAAGATCATCTCTATCATCATATTTCTGTAAATTGTGTGTCATAAGGCGGTTCGCATTAATTATCCCGTCCATTATGCCATCCGCGATCAGGTATTTAACCGCCTTTACCTCCTCAAATTGGGGTAATTTCGTCCACAATGCTTCCTGGCCATATAAATAAAGAGAATGAGTGACTTTATCCTCATTAATGATGTGCATACAGTAATCCTCTATGATCCACCATTCTGTTAGGTGAGCATTGATAACCGAGGCGATTTCTCTGATTGATTTCACTGAAGAAATGGCATTGCTGAAAGCTAGCAACCTGGACTTTTCCTCTTCCCTTTTTGTGATTTCTCCATTTGCGACAATGTTAGATACCGCAATTGAAATCTGATGCGATATACCTTTGATCAGGTTTTGTTTTTCCTTGTCAAAAACCAGATCATGGTCAAAAAGGAGGATCCAAAAGCCAAAGACGTCATCGCTCTTCGAAAAACGTATAATAACAGCCTTTTTTAAGCCTGATTCATAATTAATTTTTAGATAAAGTGGTAACTCGCCATTGCTTGAAGTGGCGAGTGATTCAAGATCAAAGATCAATGGTTCTGGCGTTAATATACATCTGTCGAAAATATCATCCTGTATCGGAAACCTGGAATGAGTGGCTACCTGGTATTCCGGGTGGGTTGCCGATTTTGATTCCGGGTCGAGAAGAAATCTGCTTACCGTATAATCTTCATTTATTGTTGCTACTATGGCATGGGAGAACTTTAATAGTTGCTTTAAGCGCTGGCTGATCACCTTTAGCAATTGGCTATTGGTCCGGACTTGAGCTATGTCAACGCTCAACGATAGAAGCAAGTTTCTTTCATGCTCCTTTCTTTGAATATTTTCGTTTGCCAGTATGTTTGAAACCACTGTGCTTAATTGATAAGAGATCCCTTTAATAATTTCCAGCTCATGCTCTGTAGGCTCAGTATTGTCTACCAGATCTATAAAAAGTGCCCCGACATTCCGGCGGTCTTCCCGAAGGGTGATACCAATACGTTTTCCAGTACCCCAGTTAGGTTGTCGTTGAATCCCATCGAGATGATTTTCTCCGTTGATTTCCTTTATATTAAATAAGACGGCACCTTCAACTGCTGTAACCTTTTTTAAATAGCTGCTATAACATTCATAAGGTATTCCTGGATTAGCTTTGGCTAAGCTATCAGCGGTTGGATCGGTCGAAAGAAATATGTGTGGAGTATGGTTTCCATCATTCGTTGTCAGGATCGTGAGACGCTTGAAATTAAACATCTTTTTAAGATGGAGTTTTAATGTCTTGAGAAGCCCCTCTCTGTCTTTTACAGAAGTTATGTCACAGCTCATTTTCAACAGTAATTCTTGCTCTGCCTGTCTGGACTGAATTGTTTCATTGGCAATAATGTTACCTACCGCTATTGAAAACTGGTTTGCGATATCTTTAACTAAGTTGATATAATTGTGATCAATTTCATCATTTTCTCCAAGGCATAAAGCCCAAACTCCAATAAACTTACCTGCTAATTCCAGGCTTTGCATCACAACCTTTCTGATCCCGCTTTCGTAGTTTATCTGCAGGTATTCAGGGAGTGTTCCTGTAGCGAGCATTTTCTCCAGGTCAAAGACCTGTGGCTCTCCGGCCAAAAGGACCCTGTTAAAGATCTTATCGGCAATTGTGTATTTGGCATAGGTCAAATGTTTGTACTTTGGGTGGGACTTTGTTTTTGATTCAGTGTCCTGCATGAAAGTACTCATCGTAAGTTGGTCCTCGTTTACCGTTGCTACCCAATGATGACAGAAGTTGAAAATACTTCTGAGCTTGAAATGAATGATTTTGAGTAGATCCTGCTTTTTCTGTATTGTAGCAAAATCGATATTTAATGCCTCTAGGATCTCCCGCTCTTTTTTATTTTTTTCAATCGTTTCCTGAGCTTTAATATTCAGGATGGCAAAAGTTATATTGCTTGCAATTAGCTCACATAATGCTGTTGAAATTTCCTGTCCTTTATCTTCTTTTTCGAATAGTAGTAACCATAGTCCAATACCCTCGCTACCCTTCACCAATTGAAAGGGGAGAAGAGAATGATTTTCGGCGGCATCGCTACTAGTTAAGAGAGCGGAGAAGTCTCCTTTTTGGACCAGGTCATCAAAATCCAAAAATTGCTTGTGAACGGGACTGCTGTTGGTCTTATGGTTAAAAGATAATTTTGTAGTAAAGATCGGTTCCTGGGATTTGTCTGTGATATTACTGTGGTTCCTCAGAAAATTAACTATTTCACTTCCCTCGTCGTTTAGGACAAATACCGTTGAGTGGGTGAATCCAAGTGCCGGGCTTAAACTGTCTTTTATGAGTTTATCTAAATGTTCACGGTTTTGTACGGTTGCGATATCACGGGCAATCGATAGTATCAAATTTTGACAATTATCGAGGCTTCTGTCTGTTGATTGATTGGTCATGGTTGGTTTAGCATTTGTTTCTCCTTGAGTTCTCATGACGTTTACGAAGGCATTAAAAGCCCACAGATGCCAGGGCCGGTATTACAATTTATATTTGTCAGCAAATGAATTTAACCACTACCCATGTTGCTGTTTTGTTGCGCTAAAGCATTAAATCCCTGCAGTATCGCAATAGAATACAAGAACGTTTTTCATTAAATTTATTTGTTCATCGAAAGTTTACGTCTGATCCTACTCAAAGAGGTATCTGTAATATTGAGATAAGAAGCTATTTGTTTGAGTTGGGCATATTTAAAGACCTCTTTGTTGTTGGCGATGAGATTTTCATAACGGGCTTCACCGCTAAGATTAATTAACTCCAGCGCTCTTTTCTTATACATTACGTATTCTTTAGCCAACATCTTCACTCCATATTCCCTGAATTCTGGAATAGTATGCATCAACAAACTCAACTGCTCATAGCTGATTGCATAGCCCCTGCAATGCGCCATCGCTTGTATATTCTCTGTGGATGGGGTTTTCAGATAGAAGGATGATACCTCAAATACTACACTGTCTTTTTGGTAAAAGCCAGTAGTGATTTCTTTGCCATCTACATCATGCGTAAAAGCTCTCATAAAACCACTTTGCAAAAAGAAATAGCGATCATTGACTTTTCCTTCCTTAAGAAAGAAATCGTTTTTCAAAATAGTAATTTCTTCAAAGTATTCAACCACATTATCTAAAGTGCGATCAGGAAATATCAAATTTTTTATGATGTAGTTTTTTAGTCCCTGTTTGTCCATTTTATTTGTATTAACATTATACTACCGATTTTATTCCACTGACATCCGTAGCTGAAAGGTCATTCCCATTACATTTTTCGTCTCAATTTTAGATGTTTAATTGTCGTGACTAACTCCCGTACCTTTCATACGTCATATAGCGAATAGAGTGGCAAATTAAAGAATAACTATAATTCATTACTTGCCCTATGACAAGTATAACTCGTTTTATTACCTTTTCCTTTGCATATTGGGCATGGTCTTCCACAAAGGCTTGTTTTTTCTAATATAAATAGAACTGTAAAGTTCGAGTTGTTCTTATGGTATTAAACAGTTAAGTTGGCGTAACTGTTAGATCACAACTTCTTCTAAAGCAGGTTATCTTCTACCTGCTCCAATATTATGCTCCACCAATTATTTTCGTCTTGGATGGCGACTGCGTCATTTTGTTTAAAGAACTGCTTCATGGCTTTAAACTCCCTTTTTTGATCAAATTTTTCCTTTTTTTTGGCCGGTGGAGCTATAGTTCTATTCTTCATTTCCTGCAGTCGTTTTAGCATCTCATCACGGGAGTAGGTAGCAATAGGTATTTCCACAGCTGATTTACGTTCCTGGTATTGTTTATAATACTGCAGAAAAGTTAAAAAGGCCTGTAGGTCAGTATTGATAAATACCTGTGGTGTTCCTTTTGCAGTATTGAGGCTAAAAACAGCTCCGGAGCCTTCCTCCAGAGCAATAATGCTGACGTGTTCCCATTCGTATCCGATTTGCCAACAGCTCTTTCCATTAAACTGAAATTCTTCCAAGCTGCCTGGGAGATGAATACCTAACACGATTTCTTCTGATGCTGCCGGCAATCCATTGTTTTTTAGCCAGTTTTTAGTTGCAGCTGGCAGTTGTGCACCGCTCAGCTGTTCGTCAGTAAATTTACTAGCTTCCTGCTTGTATAAATCCGGTAATTGTTCATTATTGATCATAATACACCTATTTATTAGCTAAAATTTTATGGACATTTAAACAACCTTTTTACAAACTTTTTTACGGGAGGGGGACAAGGTCTCTATCTCTTGCGAACTTACGCACCTTGCCAGAAATATCCAACACGCTTTCCGATATTTTTTGGCCGCTTCATCATCGGCTTCACCGGGGCTTCCCAGAAGAAAAGACATACTCAATTTAAGTTGGATGTGTAACCTATCTGTTATCATTCAGATGGTTTGGGGTAGTTTACCTTTTATACCTTAAAATGGGAAAGTCGCGTAAAGTAGACCGGTTTCTTTTTTTTAATTAGCTTTAATGCTCAAACACAAAAGCCGACTTCGAAAGAAGTCGGCTTTTGTGTTCCATGGTATCCAAGACTCGAACCAGATTATACATAGCATAACGGACATGGCTCATCTTGAAGAGATATACGTTAAGATTGTATGACAAAAGTTCGAGGTCAACTATTAGGTTTATTAGATATAGGCTTGTATTGGCAAAATGAAGTATGAACGTATTTTTTTTCCGACTGTTCTTTCACTTTAAAAGCGATAATCAGCAGCCGTTTGCTTATCGTAGACAAGCGTCATTGTTTGTTCGCCCGAAGCTGAGCTTAAATTTACCTGGATAGAAATAGATTTTCCTCCATTGATCAGTTTCCAAACCTCTGTTACTTTAAAATCTGTTGTCTTACCATTTGTATCGAGGGATCTCACCGAATGAACAGTCATAGTTTGGCCATCATCTGACCAGTGTGCAGCGGATTGCTCCCTTGGAGTTCCGACATAAGTAGTTTTAATTTCTTTGCCGTCGAACGTCAGTTTCTCTTGTTTGGTAACCAGCATACCATTGGCAAATGAGCTTGCTGCCTCTACCGTTAGAAAATTTGCCCCTGCGGCGATCTTCATTGTTTTAGATCTCATCCGGTCTCCTCCGAAAATGCACAGCGGAAACTGTCCGATACGTTCACTTTTTGACCCATTTAATTTCCATTCACCGGAAAAATTGACGTGGTCCCGGGACATGCTTGTTAGGGTAAAGAATGCAACAGATAACAAGAGCGCCCACTTCTTACCTGCAAATGTGGTCCTAAAATTTGGAGAGCAATTCATAAATATTTTTTTTAGCTTCACTATTCAAACATATGCACCAGCATCGTAAATCCCAGTAAATCAGTTGTAAAAGAAATGTAAATGCGTGTAAATTTTGGTTTTACCAGCCGGTTCAATAACCGGCCGTTGTCCGTGGCGGGCATTTCCATGGTAATGCTTACCATTTTTTTTATTGCCTCGTCTTTTACAGAACATTCTGACCGCGACTTACGGGTGAAGCAAGTGAATCTGATTATCCGTCAAATTGGTCATCGGTTACTGCTGCAGGCGGGGGACTCAACTTCGCGTGTATTGCCCGTTGCCGAGATTAAGAAAGGTACGTTTCTGCTCAGGTTCGAAAATAAATTCGTTTTTAGCCATGACTCACTCATTGTGCTCTCACGGAGTTTCCTTCCCAAAACACAGTTCCCTTCCGGCTACATAGTTACAGTACAAGATTGTAGGAAAGGCGATATCGTCTTTGGTTTCCAGGTAAGTAATACCTCGCCGGATATCCTGCCTTGCGGTGGCAGAAGTCAGCCTGCAGGTTGCTATACCATCGAATTTGACATTCCGGATCTTTATCAGCCCGTAAAACAGCAGAAAGCTGCCATCGGCCCGTGGAATGAATCAATTAAAACTGATCCTCCGGATGGCAATCAGCAAACTAAAGGATTAAAAATGACAGTATTTCAGGGCAATTCGAGGATTATGCCCCAATCAAGCGAGTCTTGGCCATGGTCATTTATCAGTCTGATTTTAAGCGGCGTGCTGCTGTTATTGGGTGTTACCATGTTGATTTGGCGTTTTAGAAAAAATTTACACCCAGTGTCTATGGAGAATCAAGATCAAGCGATAACGAAAGAGCAAGTTCCAGAACCGGCCGTGCTCGGGAAATTCCTATTTAATAGCGAAAGGCAGCATTTGCTTTTTGGGACTGAGGTAATCAGGCTCACAGACAAAGAATGCAAGGTGCTTGATCTGCTATACAAAAATTTTGGCGAACTGATTGCCCGCGAAACGCTGATGCAGGAAGTCTGGCTCAACGAAGGTGTCATTACCGGACGTAGCCTGGACATGTTTGTATCGAAACTGCGAAAGAAACTAAGCCCTGATCCTGAGCTGAGAATAACGAATGTTCATGGGAAGGGGTATATGCTGGAAACAACTTGATGAATTCTATTTAACGCCAATTGTGTCATATCAGTTATAGTATATGGTAAAAAGTGAATCACTCTTACCAGCCAATTACCCTGCTTTTTTAGACCATTGAATAATAAAAAGTAGGCCATTGTAGTTTCGATAATATGATCGATGCTTTCATTTATTGCATTCGCAATAAGCCTTCCACTGATGAACCTATAAATAAGTGCGGCTTGTCCATGTACTTAAGCTTCTTGAGTAACTACAACTACAAATACTTTTAAATATGTAGCAATCAGCAGGTAATAAATATGTGCTTGGTTGTGATAAGGCCTGTTTTTTCGCAGTGATATAATTGTTTTTACTTCGCTGATAGCTTGTTGCCATAAAAGTCAATGGGAGATCATAACCCCAAGTGACTCGAACTTATTAATATTGATAGTTAACGTATGATGAGAAAGGTCTAAAAACAAAAACGCTCCAAGTCTTGCAACTTGAAGCGTTTAATCTCTCGTGATCCCAGGTATCGGAAACTCGAACCGCTTTGAGCATGATTTAACACAAATCTTCACCCCGTAGTACCCTCACGGTTATATTAGTATTATAAAAGTTCGAGGCAGTAAATCATTTATATAAGCCGTTAGCCCTGCAAATCAGAAAAGAGGTCTTTTATGGGAGGTTGACTACTTACCTGACAAACAGCCATTCTTATCGTTTCACTAACCGTATAAGCCAAATTAATACGATAGCCCCCACTAACGCCACAATCAGTGAGCCTAACAGACCGTTGCCTATATGGATTCCAAGTTGGCCAAAAAGCCAGCCACCCAGCCAGCCGCCTACTAGACCCACAATAATATCCACAATTATTCCAAACCCTTCACCACGCATTAGTTTCCCAGCCAGCCAGCCAGCTATGCCCCCAATAATAATAGTCCAAATCATAAAGTGACGTTTATATTTAGGTTTCAATTTACTGCATAATATTATTATTATATAAATAAATTATATATCACTTCAATTCCTGATTATCTGTGAAGAGAAATTTTAATCCTGTGCTAGCCACATCTCTACATGTTAAAAAGGTCATAGACGTTCAATTCACTTATCCTCGTACTTTGTTATCCTAATTCCGGGACTTAGTGCTATTGTCTTCTATACCAAACTCCTAACTGCCGACATGATAAGTAAGCAATATGAAAAATATATTAAAACAGAGGGGCGGAGCAGAACATACTGCAGACAAAAAGCTGTCATTTATGCCAGCCCATCATATAATTGCGATTCTGATACCATGTTGCCTGCCAAACTGTTCGAAATTATACTTCAGGTGTGCTTTGGTAATAGGTACATAGGGTTTAGGAAGCGCCCTGGTTTTTTGTTCCGCTTCATTCAACTCTGATTGGGCGATACAGATCATCTCAATATCTCTATAAAAATTAACACCACTGTGCAGTTGCGTTTCAATATAGCAATCGCCGTCAAGATGGCCGGCAAAGGTAGCTCTCTGGCCTGCGTTGTGTGCGTCCAGCGCTCTTAGCATATTTTCATCCATGTTAACAACAAGCCGGTGAAGATGATGGTAATTAGCCACTTTTTCTCCTGCATAAAAGTCCCTGGCGAGATTAAAGGAATCCGTATGAACAAATGTTGCATTATGTTTAATATGTGGCTTAAGAACAACATAGGACAATCCATACATACTGGCGGCACCATTGTGCAGTCCGGCATAATTCAGGGCCGCGTAACGGGGGCGCAGGCCAGGCTGAAAGTCGGCGTTGCTGCCTCCGGCAAAACTGCCCAGAGACTTGATTCGCTTAACAATGTCCTGACTACCTCTTTTCTGCCCATACGGGTCAGAATAGTCAAAGAGCTTCTCCTCAATATCGTCCCGGTCCCTCATGTATTTATCCGGGCTGCCCTTCTTTGCCCTTTCAAAAATATTGCTGTATCCCGGGCCCTGGGGAGCAGTATTGAAGAACTTGTACGCCAGGAAATTGATAGTCAGATCTGCTTCACGCAGTCTTTTTATGATTCTCGTGTACTTTCGCTTCGCATCCGAAACACCGACCCCAAGTACTTCACGTATACGTCCAAAGGCTTTCACTTCATCTCCAAGTGAAGTAGCATTAATTTCGTTGTGTTTAAGGGACGCTACATCACTGGCGGCCAGTCGGCCCAACACTTCGTTTCTTTCATGCAATTGATTACCTATCATAACAATCCATATTGTTCCTAATGGCGTAAAGATGATTGTTTTTTGCTAGCAGGCCAATCCCCTAATATGGTGATGTCAGCACCCGTTTGTGATGATAGGTTAACCTTTCCGATAGTCGGCATTCAAAGCCGGTTCCTTTGGACTTTATATTAACAGACTGGTCAGCTATCTGTTTCCGGGGGCGTCTGACCAAAGATCCGGCTCATTTGCGCATACATTTCAGGATGATGCTGTTTGAATTTCTCAGGTTTCTGAAAGAAATATTCCGAAGTCACCGCCAGAAACTCTGCTTCATTTGTCAATGCATAAGGATTAACATCAGATCGTCCCTGCTCAATACAACGCATTTCCTCGTGCATCATTTTCAACCAGGGTACAGCATATTCATGTCGCATCAGATTTTCAAGTACACCATCGGTCGCACCATCTGACATATCCAGTAAATGTATGAATTCATGAATAGCCGTGTGTTCGGTACCTGACGAAGAAGAAAACGCCTTGATCAGAGCGGCTCTGGATAGTAACATCTGCCCGTTCATATAACCCGAGCCAACCATACCCAATATATTTCTCTCATCGCCTTCAAACTGGAAATTGTGATCAAAGGTATCCGGGTAAAGGATAACGTTTGTGAGATTACGATATTTCCAGTCAGGAAAACCAAAGATGGGCACCACAGCACTCGCAGCAATGTAGACTTTGTCCAGATCAGTAACTTCTGTGCCAACGCCTTCAATACGTACGTATTGTAAGAACTCATTTACCAATGTTTCAAACCTTGCTTTTTCTTTGTCATTCAGGAGTTGATAATACCGGATATGCTCGTTGAGTAAAACGCTATAAATACTGGCCAGCGCCTGACTCCTCGTCTGCTTTTCCTTTTTACGGCGCATGTACAATACGATGAACAGGCAACATAATAGCAAAGCAATTGTATATAACATCATAAGTTAAATGTAAGCAAAATACCTTATCAGCAGGCACCTATGCAGATAGTCTGACGTAGGGTTCTGATATATGGAAAGAGAATCCATAATTATTACAATGGCTTCACATATTGTCGTCGATAATTTCAGGCATATTTTAAGTGAAGATTATAGGACATAATCTTCTTAAAAGAAAGGTTGAACAGTTTTTATAAATGATGTTAGCAAGATCGTAAATGAATCAAATGATGGTCTGATAACTGGCCCATGTTGACCTAACTGGATAGTTTGCCCCAACTCGAACTACAAAAAATAAATCCATTATTAACTCTCATTGCAGATCTGACGCAAATTTAATACAAACAAAAAGCCCGACTTCTATTCGAAGCCGGGCTTTTGTGATCCCGCTGGGACTCGAACCCAGGACCCATACATTAAAAGTGTATTGCTCTACCAACTGAGCTACGGAATCGTGTAACGGGTTGCAAGATTACGTCAATTATTTTTAACATCCAAATAAAAAAAAGCCGCCTCATAAAATGAGACGGCTTTCAGTAAAAATACCTCTATAAAAATTACATCTTCACAAACTTCTTCACTACTGGTTTACCTGCATTGGTAAATTTCAGAATGTAAACACCTGGCGTCAGGTTAGCTACATTCAGGATACCATTAACAGCTTTAATAGTAGTGGTATGGGAAGTCGCAACGTTAGTTACAGTGAACACACCGTCGTTTTTCACATTACCTACGGTCAGCAGTTCAGTTACCGGGTTAGGGTAAACTTTTATTACCGGCTCTGGATTAACAACAGCCAGTTTACCACCGAATTGTGTAGGAGCGCTGAATTCGAACCAGTTCAGGTTAAAGTCAGCTTTTGATGCGTAAACGCGGAGGGTTTGTCTGCCTGCTGCCAGGGTAGCTGTAGTGTTTACAGTAACCCATGACTGCCATCCGCCGGTAGGTGCTACGTCAATAGTCGTCAGTACGTTAGTACCAGACATCAGTTGCAGCTGACCGCCACCAGGAGCGCTGGCAACACGGAAGGCGACATTATATGTGCCGGCCGCAGTAACATTTACATTGTAATCCATCCAGTCGCCGGTACCAACCCAGCCAATGTTCTCACCACCGCCGATGTCCGCGCAACCTTCAGTACCGATACCATTCATAGCATCGAATTCTTCAGCCTCGATACGGCCTGGTACGCTCTTCTCAGTAACCGCCTTAGTTACGTTGATAGCAACAGGAGCGGAAGTCGTGGTCATCTGCGTGTTGTCGGTAGCTTTTGCAGTCAGGCTGTAAGCACCAACTGGAACGCCTGTCCACAGATATTGATATGGACTTGTGGTGTCTTCACCGATCTTGGTAGCACCCTGGAAGAATTCAACTTTCTTAACAGTACCGTCTGAATCAGCAGCATCAGCTTTGAGCAGGATATCAGCGTTGCTTAAGAACGCTTCACCATTGGCAGGAGCAGTGATATTCACAGTAGGAGCATTACCGATCGCGAGTGCGAAGGTGAAGTAGTTTACGTTGAAGTCATTATCATTCAGCTGAATGCGGATCACGTGGGTACCGGCAGTTAATGTAGTAGTAGTTGCATTAACTGTCTGCCATGCCTGGAATCCGCCAGTAGTTGGAACAGTAACCGCGCTGCCAATGATGTCCTGACCATCCATCAGAACGTTCAGGGATTTGGCATTACCTGGGTTAGCAACACGTGCAGAGAAGGTGTATTTGCCAGTAACAGTGACATTAACAGAATACTCCAGCCATTCGCCGCCATTTACATAACCAATGTTAAAGCCGCCTTCATTACAGTTTTCCAGGTCTACGCCCTCGTTAGTACGATATTGGTTGCCCTGGTTTGCGGTGCTGTTATCATGGTACGCAATTCCTTCGCCACCGGTGTCGAAGTTTTCGATCTCGATCTTACCAGGGATAGTAGCTGGCGCGTTGCCGAGAGGGAATGGATTCTGACGGGAACCGGTCGAGCGGTAAGTAGCAACGAATACCGTATCGTATTCAGGAACACGGATGGACTGTAAAGCCTCACCACCATGTGCCCAGGATACGAATTCATATGTGCTGTCTCCCAGTATCTGAGGAGTGATAGCCTGAAGTGTAGTGAGGGAGTTTATCACCATCTGCTTGAAAATTGGAGATGGCGCTTCCTTGCCCAATACGATCTGAAGTCCATCAACGTTTGTTTTCGCCATTACTCCTATCTTGTTAGGATAGATGTCTACAGAGTCAACGCCGGTACGGCCATTGGAATCTGTAACGGTCAGCAACAGTCTGAACCAGATGTTCGGAGAACTTTCACCGAGGTTGTCTGCAGTGAAAGAGCCGGTTTTAACACCTGAAGGTAAGGTAGGACCAGGATGCCAGTGTTCACTGGTTTCTGTGTCTTTATGGAAGAAACGGGCCTCCCATTTATATGCAGACGCTGGCAGTGTTCCATCTTCAGTATCGGTAGCACTACCGGAGAAGCTTACAATAGTACCAACGCTCCATTTCAGATCACCGTTTGGTGTAAGGATGTGCGGAACCGGTCTTGCATTGAAAGGCAGAACTGTCAGTTTTGCCGCATTACTGATGGCAGTGTCAATATGATTGATCACTACACAACGGTACAGACCTGAGTCTGCGCGTGTTGTTTGTGCGATAGAATAAGTAGCAGCTGTAGCTCCCTGAATATTCACGCCATTCTTCTGCCATTGGAATGACATTGGTACGCCACCTGAAGCTGTAACAGAAAACTGTGCAGGATCTCCTGCTGTAACTGTTAAAGGGGTAGGTTGGTTTACGACAATCGGGGACTGATTATTATTGTATTCAATTCTCCATAAGTTACCATTGTTTGCGTATTCTATATAGTAGATGTTGCCGTCGTTGCCAACACTTGTACCTAATATACGTGTGAAACCTTTTGGTGCAAACTCAGTATACTGAGACTGAGGTGTCAGATTGTTCACGTCCACAAATCTGTACCAGTCCCTGCACCAGTCGGTGAAGAAGAACTTGTTACGGTATTCCGGCGGATAGTTAGTGGCAGGTGGATTGAAGAATACGCCAGATGTAATGGCGCAACCACCCTTGTCATTACTATGGTCGTAGTAGTAAGCACCGGTGATAGTTCCAGCGGCCTGGCCGGACCCTGTTTTACCGTCCTGACTCCAGCCATAGTTATAACCTTTGGCAGGATCTGGATTGGTAACATCATTGATCTCTTCATAATCGCCACCTACGTCCATTACAAAGATCTTCTGGGATAATGGGTCGAGCGCCATTTTCCATGGATTTCTCAGACCACGTGCCCAGATGCTTCTTTGCTGACGGTTTGCGCCAGGGGTGTCATAGTAAGGGTTGCCTGGAGCTGGTTGCCCGTCTTCCGTTAAACGCAGGATCTTACCGCGGTAAGTATCCAGGCGCGGTGACCAGGATGCAGAGTTACTTTCTCCCACAGCAACATACAGATAGCCCTGACGGAACAAAAGTGCACCACCATTGTGAGCGCCATTGATGATCGAATCAAGCTGCATAACCCGGTTAACCGAAGTTACCTGGTTGTTAGCTGTGATGGTCAAAGCATCAATGTAATGGTACGTCATCTGCGTGTTCGTGTAGAAGATGTAGATCTTACCATTTGTTGCAAAATTCGGATGGAGGGTAATACCCAGTAATCCCTGTTCGGCATCAGTCACAGTTTGTGCAGTGTGCACAGTAGTGACAGCTCCATTTTGGAATACCTTAACGTTACCTCCGCGTTCTGCAATAAAAATTCTGCCATCCGGAGCATGGGCAAGGGCAGTAGCTTCTGCGATACCACCGTTGGTTAACTTTTTCTGAGTGAAACCAGTTGGCAACTGGCTGTACGCAATGCTCGTACTAGCCAGGAACATGGCTACTCCACAGCACGCAGTCAACATGTGCTTGTGAAATTTAAGCAGCAGGTTTTTCTTCATTGTGAATAATGGTTTTTTGTTGAATACTAGATTGTATTTGTGTTTTCTTGTGAGAAATCGATTTAGACCAATAAAGGATATTAAGAAAAAGGTTTTAAGGGACTGAGTGAATAAAATACAGGATAAGGTTTTTTAATTTTTTTTGACGGCGAAATTTACAACATTAGTTTGATACTACTATTATCTATTAGTGAACTTTTGATGTTATACTAATACAAGTAGATGATTTTATTGCACCAACCAGAAAATGAACGATGCGTTTACCTAACGGTGATAGGCAAACGCATCGGATATTTAAGTGATTGTAGATTATTGTTTAATGAATTTCAATGAGATCTTTTTCTGCTCCTTATTCGTTAGCTGAATGAAATACACACCTGCCGGTAAATGACTTACCGATATACCGTAAGTGCCGGATATTTTACCTTCCTGTGATAATTGTGTAGACCATGTACGCCCGTTCATGTCTACAACTCTTATCTGCTTGATCCCTTCATTACTTAGCAATTGTATCCTATCGTTTACAACCGGGTTAGGATATAGACTTGCCTTCCATGTTCCTGCTGATTTTACCGGATTTGAACTGCTTAACAAAGCACCACCAGTACGCAAAGTACCGTATGCTTCCAGTTCAAAAATAGAATAGCCATATGGCGTGGTCCTCGCGGTTCCGTAAATGCGGAGGTAACGTCCATGTCCTGTAAGCCCGGTATAATCGTTCACCAGGACATTGTTATTCGTAACAGTCCTCAACGGAGACCAGTTAACGGTATCGTTGGACACCTGCACGATATAGTCTTTCCCTGCAGCAGTTTCCCAGGTGAGCTTCACTCTGTTGATGTTATAATCCGCACCCAGGTCCACACGTATCCACTGCGGATCACTAAAGGCACTTGACCAGCGGGTATTGATATTGCCATCTACCGCATTCTGGCTGGTAAAGACGATGTTTTCATAAGAAGAGACGACAGCAGGTTTATTAAGCGCTAGGTTAGTTAGCGTTACTGCTGTATCTGTCTTTATGTAATACACGTTATCAATGTAGAAACTTGCAGCAGCTGCCGGTGCATCTCCCGAAAAGGTGAAAGCCTGTGTAATAGTGGTCAGGTCGACATTGGTCAGCGAGCTGACAGGAATGGTCACTTCATGCCATTGTCCGTCCCTGATCAATCCTAACTTTTGTTCTCCTGCGGCAAACTGAATGGCCTGATCTCCGTTCTGGGAAATAACACTGAAACGGAAAGAACCCTGGTAGCTGGTTTTGAAATGGAACTTCAGTAAACCATTGCTGAAATTACTCAGGTCACGTACGTCATTTGCTACGCCAAGACCGAACCAGTTATTGGCAGCAGCGGTAAAGCCCATCACCTGTGCACCTTCGTATGGTGCTGCTCCGCTGATAGTCGCCAGGTTATTCCATACATACAGATTAGCGTCCAGCCCATAGGTCAGCTTATCTGTAATGGATGCATTTTCACTATAGATGCCATACCTGTTGGAAAGGATCTTGTTATCCTGCACGGTGATCGTCACTGGAGCAGACGTCGTACTCAGTTTTCCATTGTCAGTTGCTTTAGCCGTAATAGTATAAGTTCCCGGTTGCACATTCTCCCAGGTGAAGTTATATGGCGGCTGAGTTAGTGTTCCCAGTAACGTGCTGCCATTGAAGAACTCAACCTTGTAGATCAAACCATTGTCAGTTATGTTGGTATTGATCACGACCTTGGCCGGTTTCCGGTATGGCGTGCTGGCAGTAGGAGAGGTGATGTTCACCTGAGGGGCCGTATTGCCCGGTCCCGCTACCAATACTGTAACAGGTTGTGAGGTCGTGGTTTTATTCTGATTATCTGTTGCTTTCGCGATCAGTTTAGCAATAGCCTGGGTAGATGTCTGCCAGGTATAGTTGAACGGAGCAGATGTTACGGTGCCCAGGTAGTTCGCACCATTGAAGAAATCCACTTTGCTGATAGTGCCATTAGGATCGTTTGCATTGGTTTGAATAGAAATAGAAGCCGGTGTCGTATATACCGCTTCATTGGCGATATTGGTAATAGCAACTTTTGGAGCCGGATTGTCAGATACGCCGCCCGTATAATAAACATTATCAAAGTAGAAATCCGCTGTTGCTGCCGGAGCATCGCCGGAGAACATAAACAGCTGACCTACCTGGTTGAGGTCTAATGTTCCGAACTCGCTGACAGGAATAGTCACCTGGTGCCATTGGCCGTCCCTCGCCAGGCCATGATCGTTGCTGCCGTTGAAAGTTACCCAGCCTTCCACGCCATCCGCCACAATGCCTACTTTGAAAGTAGCAGTAGATGTGGTTTTCATATGGAACTTCAGACTGCCGCCTGCGTAGTTGCTCATATTCTTAATATCGTTGGCGACGCCTAGACCAAACCAGCTGCCCGCATTGGCGCGGAATGCCCAGACATTACTGCCTTCAAATGGAGTAGGTGCCGGCGAGGTGATATTAGTGATGTTGTTCCAGAGAAAGAGATCAGCGCCCTGCCCGAAAACTACCTTGTCATTGACAGTCGTATTGTCGGTAAAGATACCGTAGTTGCCTTCAGGCGCATTGTTGGAACCGAGTACGAGCTCTTCTCCCTGGGTGATGTCCTGGTACAGTTTAATGTAATCAACTTCCATACGGCCGGGTAGGGGAGCAGTCACTCCTGCTGCGGAATGAATGCCTGGATAGTTGCCTCCCACGGCCAGGTTCAGGATAATGTAAAAAGGATTGTGAAAAGCTTCAAATCCGTTTCCTCCATTGATACCGATCCTGTAATACGGACTATTGTCCAGGTAAATGGTCAGGAACTGCGGATCCCATTCCAGTTTATACAGATGATACCCATCATTTAGCTGTGTGTTCTGCAGGATAGTATCCTTTGCATAGGTAGCATGGCCGGTATAACCTCCGGGGTTTTCCGTCCACCAGTGTGTGGCGGCGCTGACAGTCCTGTTAGCCCTGCCTTCGGCAAGTGCGCCGGCAAATCCCATTTCAAGGATGTCGACCTCTCCGTTATGCGGCCAGGTGCCGCCGGTTGCGCCCAACAACCAGAATGCGGGCCACAGGCCATTCGTTACATTAGGTACTTTGATCCTGGCCTCCAGGGAACCATACTTGAAAGACATACGTCCGGCTGTCTTGATACGTCCGGATGTGAATGGCTTGCCACCCATCGCTTCCCGGCGGGCTTCGATAATAAGGGTTCCATTTTCAATTCTCACATTTTCGGTGCGGTTGGTATAGTACTCCAACTCTGCATTACCCCACCCGCAATTGCCTTTGTTACAGCCATCGCCTGTTTCATAGGTCCATGTCTGTGAGTTGAGGGTGGTGGTGGTAAAATTCTCCTCCCAGACTAATTGTCGCTGGGCATGGGTTGCAAAAGGCAACAGTGAAAGACAGAGCGCGGCAGTTATCCATGGGCTCTTTTTCAACGTGATTGTTGGGTAAACCGGGTTCTTCATATGGGAATATTTAAGGTAACGTGAAACGTGGCAAACAATATCAGTACAGGATCACACTACATAGGCTTGAGGGTGGCTCTCTTCATAGTGTTTTCTGGATTTACGCTTCATACAAATGTAAGGATTGCAGCGCATAACCGGTAGTCGTACCTGGAATCTTTTGTTCACAAATCGGATGCGCTCAAACCGGCACCGGCATACTCCTTTTATCACAATGTCAGGCACTATCACAACAGTATCACTTAAATTTGATTTTTCCATTTGTTCATGGATACCCTTGTTTTTTTCAGAACTTTATTAACAATCAACATAAACCACATAATATGACTACAGCAAAAATCGGATGGATCGGACTAGGTAAAATGGGCGATCCAATGTCTCAGCAGTTGATAAAGGCCGGTTATCGTGTAACAGCGTATAACCGCAATAAAGACAGGGATGCCGCCATACAGGCAATGGGCGCTTCAATAGCCGCTACGCCTGCGGTAGCGATGCAACAATCTGATATCGTTTTTCTAATGGTATCTGACGATAATGCCACCAGGGACGTTTTTACCGGTAACAACGGATTATTATCCGTACAGGCATCCGGGAAGATCATCATTAACATGAGCACCGTTTCTCCTGCTGTCAGTAAAGACATGGCTGCGTTGTGCGCCGCGCAGGGAAATACTTACCTGGATGCACCTGTATCCGGTAGTGTAAAACAGGCAGAAGACGCATTACTGGTGATCATGGTCGGTGGTGATAATGCTGCGTTCCAGCAGGTAAAACCTGTGCTGGAGAAAATGGGCAAATTAGTATTATGGACCGGCGATACCGGTGCAGGTAACAATACCAAACTGGCAGTAAATACGCTATTGGCCATTTATGCGCAGGGGCTGGCGGAAACAGTTACGTTTGCCAATCAGCAGAATATCCGCACAGAAGACCTGATGGCTGTCATCAACAATAGCGCCCTGGGAAATGTGATCGGTAAAATAAAAGGGGATGCAATCATGAATGATAACTATAAAGCTGCCTTTGCACTAAAGCACATTGCGAAAGATCTGCGCCTGGCGAAAGCAGAGGGTTTGTCCTCTCCGCTGGCGACAGTTGCTGCGAATACTTTCCAGGAAGCAGAAGCTACATTGGGTGAGGAGGATATCATAGCGATCATCAAGAAGTTCTGAAAATAATTAACCGGCACCACGACCGGTGCCGGTTGTTAAACCTTTCAACTTACAGAAAAACGTGCGATAGATATCGCACGTTTGTTGTTTACACCTAATAGAGCTCATGTGCTCTTTACCACATAAGATTACTTTTTAGATAACTATTTTTTAGGATGCAGCCCACCATCTAATCTTTCATAAAGATCCTGCAGATGATTGCGGGATGTGGCATCTGACATCTGTGGTGTAGTTACCTTAATTATGTTCATCAATTCCTTCGCGTGTGCCCTGATCAGTGCCATAACATCACTATCTCTGTTGGTTGTTGGAGTGAATGACATTGTTCCCGCTGGTAATGGCGTTAGCATGAAATTCAGCCTGTCAACATATACACGCTGCAGTGTACGACGATAAGGATCAATTGCTTTATGCGTAGTTAATTCAGAGAAAACACCAAGCTTCAGGTCCTGCAACAGCTGTGATGCTGTATAAGCTTTGGATGCATCAAATGCTTCCTGCGCATACAATCTGTCAATCAGGTCCGGCGCCAGTAACTGAGACAGTACTTTCTTCTGGACAGCCGCTACTGCAGAAAAGCTTGTTGTTGTGAGCATCGATAATTGTTTATCATCCAACCAGGTTGGGGTAGTAAACAGTTGCTCGTTCAGGAAAGCAACGGCCCTTTGCTGTTTGCTCTTCGTTGGGAATTCATATACCGGTCCCTGTTGCTCTACTGTTTTCGGAGTGGTCAGTATACCGCCTACCTGTGATGCAACATGTCCTGCGTAAAGATCAAACTGCTTCACGATCTCCATATACATTTCACCGGCTCTGGTATAATCTTCATCCGGCTGACGTGTCCAATCTATCAGATGTTTCTCAATCCGCTTCAGATTGGCAATGCCATACATACTGGCCTTCATCGCATCATCGCCTAAGTCCTCACGTTGATTCCTCGGATCATAATATGTCTTTGCATCGTTAGGAACTTTTTCGATACCGAAAAAGTACTGTTTGCCGGATGCCAGTTTATCGATAACCCTTTTGTTCAGTACCGGTGTTTCTGCAGCTGCGCTGTTAGCACCAGGCACCAGCTTATATCCCCATTCGATGGCCCATTTATCATAATCTCCGATGCGGGGGAAGATGCCCTTCGGACCGATGTTATCTTCTGGTTGAGCCACGTAGTTGAAACGTGCATAGTCCATAATAGAAGGAGTATGTCCATGTGCTTCCACCCAGTTTTTACTGCGAAGACTATCTACCGGAACAGTAGAAGATGCGCCCCAGTTATGACGTAATCCCAGCGTATGTCCTACCTCATGAGAAGAAACAAAACGGATCAGTTCCCCCATCAATGAATCGGGTAATTGCGGGGCCTGTGCTCTTTTGTCTATCGCACCTGCCTGAATAAAATACCATTTATATAATACGTCCATCACGTTGTGGTACCAGCTGATATGCGTTTCCAGTATCTCGCCGGTGCGCGGGTCTTTGATGCTCGGTCCCATCGCATTGGAAATATTGGATGGCTTGTATACCAACACGGAATGACGGGCGTCTTCAATAGTCCAGGTACTGTCGTCTGTAGGGGCTTCCTTCGCCATGATCGCATTTTTAAATCCTGCTTTTTCAAAAGCGCCCTGCCAGTCGTTAATACCAGCTATCAGGTATGGTACCCATTTCTTCGGCGTCAACGGATCTATGTAAATAACGATCGGCTTTTTAGGCGTCACGAGTTCTCCGCGTTTATATTTTTCCAGATCTTCTTCCCTGGGTTCCATACGCCATTTCCAGATCATGCTCTCACTCTTTACACCCTGTGAATTAGCGTCGAAGTCGATGTATTCATCGGCAAAGAATCCCACCCGTGGGTCAAAGAAACGGGGCTGCATTGGCTCAGCCGGTAACAGTACAATAGAGCTGTTCAGCTCAAAGCTGTAGACCTTTGATTCTCCGTTGGGAGTTGGCCTGGAATTATAAGTGCGTACCGTTTTTATCTCGACATTCATCGGATAGGAACGGATATCCTCAATGTAAGACCTGTCAGGCGCCATCATTGCTAAACCCATCAGGTTTTTAAGCGACGGATCGAAGAACAGGATAGAGTTATCATTGTTCACATAATCAGTGATCTCTATCACGTTGCCCTTTGTACTGTCGTTGATCGCTTTGATGCCGAATACAGCCTGTATGGATTGCAGGCTATTGTTCAACAGGGAACGGTATAATCCATTTGCCGAGCTATCCGCCGAACGTTCTTTATATGAGATCGTCTTCAGGAAGATCTTATTGCCGCTACCCTTTTCAAAACGGATCACTTTTTCTCCTATCTGATCGCCGGAGAAAGAGCCCAGCATAAAACGGAATTCTGATGATCCCTTAGAGATCCTGCCCACTACCAGCATATCTCTTCCAAGCAATGAATCAGGTATTTCAAAAAAATACTTGTCATTCGATTTATGCACCTTAAACAACCCGTTAGTCGTAATAGTGCCGGGTGGAATGATCTCCTTGTATGGCTTCAGTGTTTCCTGTTTCATTGGAAATCCGACTTTAGCCAAGGCTAGCGCTGCGGCTAGGCTATCTTTCTTTATTGTTGTAGTGTCTTTTCCCTTCTGTTGTTTCTGTGCGGTAGCTGGTAAAGCCATCGCCGCAGCACATAAAGTTCCAAGCAAAACGTTTGTCGTTGCTGATTTCATTGTTAGCCTTAGTGTTAAAAAATGATGGCATGGTTACCTATGGATATGGCAAAGGTTGTCTTCGTCAATTGCTATAACCCGGATTTTGTTTAAGATTACTATTAATCTGTATCTCATTGAAAGGTATCGGCAACAGCTTATGGTTCGGGTCCCACGCACCGCCTTTTAATGGTGTGGCAATACCCATCACTTCATCTGCTTTGTCTGTACGTAGCAGATCAAACCAACGGTGCCCCCATTCTGTGAACAGCTCTGTTCTGCGTTCATGGGCAATGGCTGCCAACATGCTCTCTTTATCAGTAGCAGTTGTACCGGGAAGAGCAGCCCTGCTGCGAATAGCGTCGAGATCAGATTTCGCGCTATTGGCGCCAACTACATTTCCCAGTTGTGCTCTTGCTTCTGCACGTATAAGATACTGTTCCGCCAAACGGAATACCATCAGGAACTCAGGTGTAAGGCTGCTGTTTTTTGTGTACTTGAAAGGAAAGAAGTACGTGTTGTTGTTAACACTGAAGGAATCTACCCATGTTGTTCTCCGCGCATCTCCGGTTTCAAAATCGCCCAGTAACATGCTGCTCAATGCAACAGGATTCTGGTCAGATGTACCAGGAGCTACAGCCCTTAGAATAAACAAATTACCATCGAAAGTGGCGGAATTGTCCGTTATCACAGTTTGTAACTGCCAGATGGCTTCCTTGCTGGTTCCCAGGAACACTGTCTTCAGGTCTGTTTCCAGCTGATAGGCAGCATTGCTTATAACAGCACTGGTCTGTGCTTCTGCATTCGCCCAGTCTTTGCGGTACAGGTACACACGTGCAAGTAACGCCGTGGCAGCACCTTTATTGGGCCTGGCCCTTTCGGAAGTACCTGGTATAATTCCCTTGAAATATGGATCTCCCATTAATGATTGTGCATCTTTCAGATCTGCAATGATCTGATCATAGACCTTGTCTTTCGGTGTACGGCTCAATGTATTGTTGACCCTATAATCACTGGTCAGTGCAAGGGGAACATCACCATAGGTATTTACAGCATAGAAATAAGCGAATGCACGCATGAATTTTGCTTCTCCCAACAGTTGGTTTTTAACCCCGTCAGAAAGAGTGTTAGAGGCGCCTGCACCTTCCAGTATAAGATTGGAGATGTAGATCCTTCTGAATAGTTCGCTCCAGAAATAATCACCGTTTACATCGTAGGTATTTGTATAAAACTGCTGAAGTTGCAGATTAAAAGTTGCTGGCAGATAGTTTCTGAGTTCATCTGAAGCCAATCCTTCCAGCACGCTGAAACCGCCAATGCCGTTGGCGAAATTAAGTCTTGTACTCATCATGTCAGCATACAGACCGGTTATAACTGATGTAGCGCTGGCATCCGATGAATAGGCAAATTCACTGCTTATCTGATTAGTTGGCGCTGCTACCTCGACTGTTTTGTTGCAGCCCGTAGCGACGGTTATGAGCAAGAGAGCGCCACATAAATAACGACGTGAGTTTAAGCTAATGTTATATGGTAAGATCATGTTGTTCAATTTTAGTAGGTTACTCTTAGACCAGCGGTAAATACTTTCATTGGAGGCATATTCAGGCCACCCGACTCAGGATCAAAATCGCGGAATTCTTTCTGGGTGAATGTCAGCAGATTTTGCCCCTGCGCATACAATACCAACTGTTGCAACTTCATTTTCTTAAGCAGTTTGTCAGGGATCTGGTAGCTAAGAGACAGATTCTTCAGGCGTACAAACGATACTTCTGAATAGATCCGACTACTTCTTGGAATATAGATCGCGTACATCAGCTGTGAAAGAAGTCCTTGTGAAAATTTAGCCACATTTGTCTCATCTCCCGGTTTTTGCCAGTGATTTTGAACTACAACTTCAGGTTGATTAGTGAATGAGCCCGGAGGAGTTAATACGCCACTGAACGGATTTTGTACTGTTTGTTTTTCGAACTGCAGTAAGAAATCGAGCGACCATCCTTTGTAGTTGACGGTGTTCTGAAATCCACCATAATATTTTGCGACAGGTGCAATGAAGGTCGTTGTTATATCAGGTACCGGCACCTTTTTACCTTCACTGTTGTTGAACACATAACCACCCGTCTGTGCATCTACTCCGGCAAAGTCATACAGACGTACTACGTTAAGAGGCTGCCCGATAATAAAGCCTGGCTCCGTAGGACTTAACCCATCAAACCTTGCCAGTTTATTTGTTGGTATCGCTATGTTGAAGAAGCTGTTCCACTCGAATTTTTTACCTTTTATGTTGATAGTGTGCAACTCAAATTCCCAGCCTTTATTAGTTACCAATGCAGGTATATTCCGGAGGATAGTACTGTTTCCGGTTACTGCCGACAAAGGAGTGGACAACAGTTGATTACTACTACGGTTACTGTAATAGACAGCTGTTAACAATATCCTGTCTTTGATGAAGCCAAGATCTATAGCGCCTTCCGCTTTTGTTGTTTGTTCCCACGCCAGTTCTGGATTATATAATCTGCCAGGTTGCAGGCCCCTGGTGCCCTGGTATGAAAGCGTGGACGTGTTGTACAGGTCAAGGTAGCGGTAGTCGCCAATATTGTCGTTACCCGTTGTACCATAACTGCCTCTCAGCTTTCCGAAGCTGAAGAACGGCATCAGTTCTTTAACTCCTTTTTCTTCCGTGAATATCCAGGCGCCGCCCGCTGACCAGAAGAAATGGAACCTGTTGGCAGGACCAAAACGGCTTGAGCCATCATAACGGCCATTCAGATTTACCAGATATTTATTGTTCCAGTTGTACTTGATCCTTCCGAAAGTAGCATTGTATTTATAATAGGCATCAGTACCACTGGTAGCCATAAGTGTACCCGCTGACTTGGGGTCTTGCAGTAATGCATCACTGGTATATACAATACCCCTTGTTATCAGGTTATAGTTATGCTGTTGTCTGAATGTTTCGCCAAGCAGTGTTTCAATTTTTCCCTTACCGAGGTTAAATGAATAGGTTAGCTGTGGTTCCACATTCCAGGATGAGTAGTTAGCGTCCATGTAGTTAGCGGAGGACGCTAATGGTGGCCTGAACGGATTATTAAGAGAAGAGGGTGAACCGGTAAATTCGTCTAATGTTTGCAGTTGATAGCCCGCCAGTACTTTAGCGTCCAGGTTATTGAGCACATGATAGGTAACATTGATGTTGCCATTCAATGTGGTGCCTTTACCAATGTAGGGCTTCCTGAGTCCTGAAAATGGATTACCGAATGTGCCATTTTCCCAGTTCAGTGACCCGTCAGGATGATATGGGGCCGGAGCATTAGGCGCCAGCATTACAATGCTTTGGGCGGGATCAACCGGTGTGATGGTATTGGTACTTGTCAGATAACTTCCGCCTGCATCCAGCTGCAGCTTTTTATCATTACTGGTGCTATTGATGTTGAAGTGCATGGAACCTTTTTTAAGAGAACCATCTACCGGCATTACAGGATCCTCGCGGTGATAACCACCGGCCAGAAGATATCTCGTATTTTCAGTTCCGCCCGAAACACTGGCTTGCACGTCACTGGTGTGCGCTGTACCGCCAAGTATCTCTTTCTGCCAGTCAGTATATCTTGTTGTATCCCAGGTGCCGTTCACGTCATAGTCGGTGGGGCCGGGCTTTACGCCGTCATTAGCAAATGCTTCATGTCTCATGGCCAGGTACTGCTGGAGGTCCAGATATTTAGGGAGCCTGGTAGTCTTAGCAATACCAGTGTAGGCATTCACATTTACACGCATGTTGCCGGCCTTTCCCTTTTTGGTGGTGATAAGTATAACACCGTTCGCACCACGGGAACCATAGATGGACGTTGCATCTGCGTCCTTCAGTACTTCTATGCTTTCAATATCGGCAGGATTAAGGAAATCCAGTAAATTACCCTGCTGGAGCGACAGGTTGATCGAACCAGAATTACCGCCCCTGAAAGGGATACCGTCAACGAGATATAAGATATCATTACCATTGCCTATTGAATTGCTTCCCCTCAGTTTCACACTTACAGCGCCTCCCGGCATACCTGTCGTCTGATTGATCACCAGGCCGGGTACTCTTCCCTGCAACGCCAGAAGTGGGTTGCTTACCGGGTTTTTAGCAATATCAGCGGCAGTAACTGTCGATACGTTACCTGTATTGAAACGTTTGGTAGTAGTACCATAAGCGATCACCTGTACCTGGTCCAGCTCACTGGTAGATGGTTTCAGGTAAATAACCGTCGGACGGCTAAAGCTTATAGTTGCTGTTTTTACGGAGTAACCGGTGTAGGAAACGATCACTTCCACATTCTCGACACCATCATCTACTTTCAGTTCGAAATAACCCTTGGCATCAGTGCTCACCCCTTTGCGGGTGCCCTTTATCACTACTGTCGCTCCCGGCAGTGTCTGGCCCGTTGGGTCCATTACCCAGCCCTTCACGACTTTTGGAGGGTCAGGGGGTGTAACAGCCACCGGGGCCACGGGAAAAAAGGACTTAGTGTCTTTTGTAATAACGATCACATTGTTGAGCAGAGAGTAAACCAGTCCCTGTTTTGCCAGTAATGCCGGCAGGAATTCGCTGATCTCTTTATCTTTTACATTAATATCCACCGGCTGTGTCTTTTCCAGCAAGGCCGGATTAGCCAGGAATTCGCGGCCTGTCTGTTCACTGATGGCTTTAAAAATTTCTACCAGTGCCGCCTTTTTTTTGCTTATCGTCACCTTCTGTCCGTAAGTAGCCCCACTTACATGGAGTACTGCAACAAGGATAAGCGGAATGATTAATTTCATAATCATTAATAATTTAGAAAAAGGAATTGGCATACCTTTGCCAGGTACAATATTCTTCATACTTGTACATTTAGGGATTTACTGATTAAATGACGTAAGAGACATTAATGAAGTAGTCCTTATAGCAGGACCCCAAGTTCCAGTTGGGGTCCCGCTTTTTTCAGGACGCTCTCGAAGCTGTTGCTGATTTTTTGGTTACTGTTCTACTACATACTCTGTTGGTTGGTTGTTGATGTTAATTAGATGTTTGATTGATCTGTTAGCGTATTTGTTGAATGCTGAATTGTACCCTATACCTGATCGTATTGTCCCATATTATCTTCTGGCGCCTGGTATGACGCTTATATGATCTCCTTGTATTTCAAAATGTACATCTCCTGTGGCTTCCAGGGTCTCCAGCAAGGCTTTCGCCGTCACCTTGCGGGATAAGATGCCCTGGAATTCAATATTGTCCACATTGCCCTCATAACTTACTTCCACATTGTACCAGCGGGACACCTGCCGCATAATGTTTTTAATACCTGTCCGGTTAAAACGGAACTGCCCGTTCTTCCACGCCAGCACCTCCGCAAGATCCGGTCTGCTGGTTTTAAATGTCTTTCCTTCAGGGCTCAGACTTGCCTGTACGCCCGGTGTCAGTACCGTAGCTGCATCGCCTGCCTCGACCTTTACCGATCCGCTCACCAACGTCGTACGGATGGCATTTTCGTCGGCATAAGCCATGATGTTAAATCCTGTGCCCAATACGTGCACATCAAGTCTGTTAGCTTTCACGGTAAAGGGTTTGGCGGCGTCGGGGGCAATTTCAAAATATCCTTCTCCGGTCATCTCCACCTTTCTTTCAGTTCCGGTGAATGCCGTCGGATAACGTATGGATGAGGCCGAGTTCAACCAAACCTGTGAACCATCAGGTAATGTGAGTTGGAACTGTCCACCCCGGGGAGTGGACAGTGTGTGGTATTGTACATTGTTCCCTGTCCCTGTGTAAGCGATAGCGCCGCTATCTGCTTTTATAATATCCACACCACCCGCAACGGCAATCTTGCCATTAGCCTGGTTGTCCAATATGATTTGCTGGCCGTTCGCCAGTGTAAGTATCGCTTTATTCCCCCCCGGCGCCAATGTGCTGTCCGTATTTTGCACAATGGCTCCTGAATTTTGTTGCCCAGGACGTAGTAACCATACTGCGCCGCCACCAATTAAAAGCAAAGAAGCCGCTGCGGCCCACCAGTAATTTCGTATCGTCGCCTTCCTGATAATGGTCTCCTGTCTGTAGCTCTCGTCCATGGCGGTCGTTTCAGCCTCGTAGTAGGCCGTCAGCCGGCTATATATATTACTGACAATCTCTTTATTATTATATGCCGGCTCCTGTACGCCCATTAACACAGATTCATGTGCAACTGCCAGCTGCTCCAGTTCCTCTTCGGTCGCGTCCTCAAGGACCCATTGCCGGAACCGGGCTGTCTGTTCTTCGCTAACAGCTTGTCCCTCCGCAAGTTTTGTTATATGTGCGATGGCTTCGGATATATTCATATATGACATATACGTATAAAGACGGTGACGAAATCCGAATTTTCACCAGGACAGTAAAAAAGTTAAAAAAAAATTTAGGGCTGGAAGAACAGTATCAGAAGAAGGAGCGTAAAGCTAATACCATTTTTAGCCAGATAGTCTTTGAGATGGTTCGTGGCCTGTTGTAGTGATTTGTGAATGCCGCCGACAGACATGCCTACAGCATCGGCAATTTCCTGTATGGTCATTTCGTCCCGCGTTCGTAAAAGGAAAATACGGCGCTGCTTTTCCGGAAGCATATCCAGGGCCGCCCTGGCAATGGACTCATATTGATCGGTGATCAGTTTGTCGTCGGCGCTGTAATGCGGCTGTACATAATCTTTGGAATACCCCGCCTGTTTCTGTTGCTGCGCCTGTTGGGCCCTTAGAAAGTCATTCAGGGCGTTTCTGGCCATGATGAATACATAGTTCTTAAAAGAACGTACTGTTACAAGTAGTTCTCTTTTTTTCCAGACTTTCAGAAAGACCTCCTGACCGATCTCCTCGACATCATGTTTATCCTGCAGGTATACCTGCAAATAATGTATTATCAGTGGGGAATATGCCTCATAAAGGCGCGTGAAGGCCTGCCAGTCACCTGCTGCAACGTTGTGAAGTAAATTTCTTTCCTCTTCTTCCGCTATGCGTGTATGAATAATAGATTCTGGCAATGACAATTTGTGGTAAAGGCGTAATGAGCTACAAATATAACCGTTTCCCGTTGGTTTTCATCATGATTACACCGGTTTCTCCGGCGCGTCGGTTATGGCCATTAGGAAATCATATAAACTCGTATCTGCCGGCAATTCGAGCTTCTTCCGCAACCGGTATCTGCTGGTTTCCACCCCCCTTACTGAAATACCCAGGGACTGCGCTATTTCCTTTGTGGTCAGGTTAATACGCAGGTAAGCGCACAACTTGAGGTCGGTAGTACTTAAATCAGGATATTTTCGTTTCAGCGTGAACAGAAAGTTGTTATGCACCTCGTCAAAGTGCCGGGAGAATTGCTCCCAGTCTTCGTCGTTGTTTTCTGCTTCTTCAAAAAGGCGCAGCACTTTTTTAAATACACTGTCAGGTGCAGGTGTGATCTTTTTTATCGCCACCTGCAATTCCTCCTTGATATTCGCCAGCACCTTTCCCCTGTGAAGAAGGTACATGGTGGCTGTCGCCAGTTCCTTGTTCTTAAAACGTACCTCGGTGGTCAGTTTCTCATTCTGAAGACTTATCAGTTCCTTTTCACGTTGCTCTTTTTCAAATTTATGCCGCAGGATCAATTGCTCCTGCTTCTGCTGATACCGGCGCTGCTGCCTGGCAAATTTTCTTTTCTGGGAAATGTAGAACCACAGCAGTAATGTCAATGCCAGCAGTACATACCCGCTTCTCGCCAAAGTAGTCTGATACCAGGCTGGTAATATCCGGAACGAGTATACGGCAGGAGTGGATACATTACCCAGATTATCTTTCGCCTTTACTAAAAAGCTATAAGGACCATATGGAAGGTTCGTATAGTCTTTCTCCGTTTTAACTGACCATTCGCTCCATTGATGATCAAACCCTGTCAGCTTATAACTGTATTCAATGGTATTGCCCTGACTGTATACCGGTGATGCATACTCAAAATGAAAGCTGGAAAAGGCATTGGGCATCGCCTTGAAAGAATGTTTTCCCAGGGGATGATACCCGCCGAATAACAGGCTATCCGCCGCTCCATGTGCACTCACCTGGCTGATGAGCACCAGCGGCTGCTCTTTTGCCTGCCGGTAATGCCGGTAATTGATATGATACATTCCCTTTTCCGCCCCTACGAAAATGTTCTCGTCATTATAAGGATAGAGGAACTCAAAACCACTGACGATCTGTCCCTTTAGTTCCGGGAAATAAACAATGCTGTAAGCATGCTCGGGTACCGGTTTATGAAAGTCGATCACACCAGGCATCTTATTAGAGATAAACCAGACATTCCCCACAGCGTCTTCAGAGATGTATTGCAAACTGGCGTTCTTAAGGATAGGATGCAGCCAGTACGACGGCATAAAACGGTCCAGCGCCGCATCATATTCATATGCGCCCGACTGTGTGGCCACTATCATTTTACCCCTGATGCGGAACACGAAATTATTGTAGTCGGCAGGCAACCCGTTCTTCTGTGTATACAATGTATATCGCAGGATGGTATCCCTGCCCAGGTGCATTTTGAATACACCCCGGTATGGGTGGGACGCCCATATCGTGCTGTCGTTTTCCACCGTCAGGAACCGTAGCGACTCAGATAACCCTTTTATCTTTCTGGCGGCCGACAATATATTTCCTCTCTTGTCCATCAGCTGCAACCCTGTATAACATCCCGCCAGCATATAGGAAGACAGTGGCTGAAATAACCAGCATCCCGTAAGCTTCGACAAGGGGACCGCGCGTTGTTCCTTTATCTCGAACGCTCCTTCATGGTGCCCCATCAGCAGATGCGACCCTACATTCGAAATACTCCATACCTGCCCCGCTGTATTATCGATCTGCCGGAAGCGGCTCTCAAGAAAACTGAAGTCGGACTGTCCGCCAAGAGGTGTACTGAATACACCATCTGAGGTGCCGATATATAATTGCTTGTCAAAGACCGTAGCTGTATAAGTGGTCAGGTAACGTTTATTGTCCGGCAGGATCTGTTTTACCGCCGTGTTATACCGCACCATGTCAATACCGTTGTCCAGCGTCAGCCAGATATTCTTTCCCCGGTCAGTGAAGATCTTCAGTACGCTGTTGTGTTGTAGTCCTTCGCTGACCGTAAACTGCTGGATAAGCGCCCCCGTTTCCCGGTGCATTATATAACATCCGCCATAGGAGGTGCCGACCAGCAACTGCTTATCTCCCCAGGGGCGTGCACAGTAGATCTGGTTCCGGATAAAAATAGAAGAAGCTGCAGTCTCGAAAGGGTAGAGGTGTCCCTGGTACAACTTAAAAAGGCCGTGTTTTAAAGTGCAGATCAATAGCGTGTCATTAGCCGCATCTGTGTTATGATGTTCTCCGCTGGTATCTCCTTTATCCGCTGCCCCTATGATCTCCCTGATCAGCAGGCCCTTTTTGGCTACTTCTGTACACACCGGCAGCCAGGCGCCGGCTTTGAACTGCATAAGGCCCTTTTCGGCATCCTGGGCGTATAGTCCGTTACCGGTGCTTCGTAACACATGCCATTGCGAAGAGGCAGGGTAAACATGTATGCGTTGTTTGTCGTAATAAAATATCTTGGTAGTACCCCGGAAAAAGACACCGCCGTCATACAGTACAATGTCCCAGACATCTGCAAACTGGTCCTTCCGGTCCCTGACTGCTGGTTTCAGGGATGTATACCGTAATACGCCATCTCCATCGGCCAGGTAATAGCCGAAATCATCCTGGGCGCCTACATATATACGCCCGTCCTTATCAGTCTTCACCGACCGTAGCCGTGTATGATTAGGGACCGGTAGTAATTTCCAGGAATGACCATTGAAGGTCATCAACCCCTCATTGTTGGCGAAATAAAGGATGCCATTCCGGTCCATATCCAGGTCCCAGGTCTGACCACCCCCCGGGTATTGTTGTCGGGTGTAGTTAACAATTGGCGGCAAACCGATGATCTGTTGTGCCAGGTTGTCGCCAGCCCATAGGATAGACAAGACAAGCAAAAGGAGCTTGTTCATTTCATAACGTTTTAATAAAAATATGAATATTATCGCTTGAAGTGGCGATGACGTAAATAATGTTTATTGATAATCAATAGACTGTGTTTGGCTTGTAGTAGATTAGACGTACCCCTAAAATGAGGGAACATAAAATATTAACTCCATCTTTGCCCTGATCAAAATAACCAGTTTCCGCGTTAACATTTTCCCGTCTTCGGATAAAGGGCGTGTCACCCATTTTCCGGAGCGATGAATGCACTATGCGGGAACAATGAAAACCGGAATTATTTAAAACTATGAAAAAACAGACCTTCTCCGGGCTAATGAGCCTACTGCTGCTTGCAGCAGCAATCACATCCTGTACAAAAGACAACCAGGCAGAGAAAGCGCCTAAACTCTCTGTCAACGACAAAACCCAGGGCGCTGTAGCCGCTAAAGCTTACAACCTGGTTTGGTCCGACGAATTTGATGGTACCAGCCTGAATACCAACAAATGGGGGTATGAAAATGGTAACCTGGGCGTAAACAATGAAAAGCAGTTCTATCAAACTGAGAACGTAGCCGTTAACGGTGGTAACCTGGTGATCACCGCACGTAAACAAACTGTTCAGGGACAACCGTATACTTCCGGTCGTATCAACAGTAACGGCAAATTTTCTACCAAATACGGCCGTATCGAAGCCCGTATTAAACTTCCGGGTGTACAGGGTTTATGGCCTGCTTTCTGGATGTTAGGTAACAGCATCAGCACCGGCGCTGGCTGGCCTGCTTGTGGTGAGATCGACATCATGGAGCACGTAAACACCGGCAACACTGTGCTGGGTACTATCCACTGGTTTAATACCGTGTATTCTTATTATGGCGGTAACACCCAGACTACACCTACCAACTACCACGTTTATGCGGTAGACTGGGATGCTTCATCTATCCGCTGGTTTGTAGACGGCGTTCAATTCCATGAAGCGAATATCCTGAACAACATCAACGGTACTGAAGAATTCCACGCACCTTTCTTCATCCTGCTGAACATCGCAGTAGGTGGTAACCTGCCTGGTAACAACATCAACGACGCTGCATTGCCTGCAACTATGCTGGTGGATTACGTAAGGGTATACAGCATCACCGACAGTCCTGACGGTGGTAATGGCACTGCTCCTATCGGTTCCACTATCTCTCTGAGAGGTAACAATGGTTCCTTCGTAAGCGGTGAGAATGGCGTACAGCCGGTTATTTGTAATCGTCCTACCGTTCAGGCCTGGGAACAGTTCACAGTTGTTGATGCTGGTGGTGGTAAAGTTGCCCTGCAGAGCATGGGTAAATACCTGTCTTCTGAAAATGGCGTACAGGCGATGACCTGTAACCGTCCAACCATCCAGGACTGGGAGAAATTCGACTGGATCGATAACGGTGACGGTACTTTCTCTCTGCGTGGTAATAACGGCGCATATGTGTCCTCTGAAGACGGTCTTCAGCCTATGACATGTAACCGCCCTACTATCCAGGGTTGGGAGAAATTCACCCGCTAATATTTGTCTGATAGGGTTTCAATTGTATAGAGCAGGCCCATTATGCTTGGACTAGCATAATGGGCCTGCCTGTTTATAGTCACATTAAGTGGAGGATCTTTACCCGGATCGCTTTTAACCCCGATACGCCCTGAAGGTCCTCGATATCAAATTGCTCAATATCATTGTCCAGTATCATTTGCGATTGTAAGGTCCTGATATACCGCAGATATTCCTCTTCCTCGGTATAGTTGGAATAAACAATGGTGATCTTGCCCGACTGGGTGATACGCTCCGTAGTATCCTTAATAAAGGCTTTGTCGATCCGCTTTTTCACGATCTCAAAGCGGGCATTATAACTGCCATCCACATCAAACCGTTTCTCGTCCATCCGGAAACGGATGGCGATAGTGGCATTGTAGACGAGTATCAGTGAGGTCACATCCAGGGGATAAGGTAATTCCGCCTTCATTTGATGATGCGCTATTTCCATTTCACAAAGCGTCTGTAACTGCCACAAACGAAGGTCGTACAAGCGTTGCAGACTGAATTGCAGTTTCGGTGAGATAGAGGCGCCGATGTACAGATTATGTTCTATTCCATCAGTTTTGAACCGCTCATAGTAATGAGGGAATAAGACCTGGGCAATAGACTGGTTCCGGTCTATGATGTCCGAAAGTTTATTATTGATGGTAGCGATCGTCTTCTCATATTTCCGTCTTTGCAGATGAAACTGCCCCTTCTCTTTATCATTCTCTTTAAAATATGCCTGTACCCTCGGATCGGTTGCCAGAGGTTGTAAAAGCGGATGTACCTCATTAACCAGGTAGGCCGTGATATATTGCTCCGTACCGGCTCTTAAAGGGAAAGAAAGTTCTACCAGGTATTCGCGCAGCTGTTCCAGTACCGCCTGAAAATCGTGTTGGTACTGAGGCTGATCTTCTCCTCCGGAGGGGCTCCCATTCCAGAGCTCTTCCAGTACTTCCGCGTACGACAGGTTACTTAACTGTTTCAATAGCGTGGCCAGCGTCTTTACCTGCAGTTGCAGGTCCTGTTGCACACTGGTATTACGTATTTCAGATGAGCCCTTGATATCGATCTGTCCATATAAGGGGTACACATCCGGAAATACGATCTCCTGTAAACCATAATCCTTCCCATCCTGCTGCTGGAGGATCAGTTGCTTTGCTTCTTCCCTGAACTTCCAGTATACGCTACCGTGAATGGCTGTATATTTCTCCTGAATGACGGCCTGTATCTGGTTCTGCATTTCAGCGATCACCCTCTCGATATTATCTGTCATAAAAGGCATAACCACCTGCAGCTTATTGGCATTGATGCTGTTCAGTTCTTTGGCCCGCAGGGAAACTATTTCCAGTACCCCCAGCAGCTTGCCGTGTTTGACAACGGGGGCCAGAATAAAGCTATTGATACCCTGCTGATGGAAGTAATTGCCTAACCGGTGTTCCGGATCAATGGCAAGTAATTCATTCACATCAGATATCGCATAATATTGTTTCTTCTTTATCAGGCAGTTATACGAACTGGTACATAACAACGAATGGGCCTCATGTTCGCCATTGCCCTGCACAATATAACTTTCCAGGTGTTTTCCTAAAGTATCGATGCTGAAATGGTCCTCTTCAGGATTATACAGTGTAAATCCGACCTTGATGTCAGGAATACGGTAAATAGACCGGAAGATGGATTGTATTTTATCTTCAAAACCCGCATTCAACCCAAGCAGTTGTTCCTTTAAGATCGATACGGCATTCTCCACCGTGGCGTCATACAGGGTCATGATGGCAAACCCTCTCAGTATCCAGCTTTCTTTAGGGAATTTTGATTTCCATAGGTCCAGGTCATCATAATTGTTCAGCAGGAGGTCAATGTCTTCAGGCGTTAGCGTAAGCGACTTTGGCGTCGGCAATATATCAAGGAAATCTGCATTATATAGGATCCTGTAATGTTTTATAACACCATCTGCTGTGGGAATATCATAGAACAGCGGTCTGGCGAAGTCCAGCGATGTGCCGTAGAACTCATTGAGGATGATACAGCAGCTCAGCACATAGAATTGATGCTCATCGAAATCCCTGATATTAAACGAAAAATCGGGTCCCGCCGCTTGCAGTATTTTCTTAAAACGGGCTGTATGATTGAATATGAGATCTGCATAGGGAAGGTTGACCGCTTTGATCTCATTGGATGTCAGGGCTTCCGGGAAGTAATCTGCCAGCAGCCGGTGGATCAGGTCCCCGTTCTTTTCTATCTGTCCGGCAGTCGTAAGTCCCTCGATCAGTTCAGGGCAGTTCTCTACCTCGGCGAGTAAAGCCTTAGCCCGGATGGATGCTTCACTCACCGGCCCTGCCGCCTGTTTTTCCAATTCTCCGATAACATGGAAGAAACTCAGCTCTATCTGAAATGGACTGTCTGGAAAGGAGTGTCCGTTCATATTGTTTATTATCTTACCAGCCTAAAATTAATCATTATTTAATTGCTTTCAGGCAACAACAGCAAAACCTGTTCCGGTCCTGGTCCCTTCTCGGATATAATCTGCTTCATAAGAGCTTCATACAAGGATTAACTTACGTTCATCTTACGTCTTTGAACGTAAGATGAACGTAAGTTAATCCTTGTATGATCCTTGTATAATGCACGTTGTATGCACAGACGGTATAATCCTGTCCGATACCTCCATCCACTGAAAATATTTTACTGCTACACCCGTGATTTCAGATTATTTTGTCTGAACTTGCGGGTAATTAATCTGACTACATAAACTCCCGTTCAATGACCCAACGTATCCTAGTCCTCATTGCCATCTTATGTTCTTTTATCAACGTATCTGCTCAACAACAACAGAGGATTCTTACCCGGAAACTTGATTCCCTGCTAACAACGGCGACTACCACCCCCTTTAACGGTGTCGTTGTGATCAGCAATGAAGGGCGGAGCTTTTACAGGCGGTTTGGCGGTTTCGCCAACGTTGAACAGCATCAGCCTTTTACCCTTGAAAGTGAATTTATGATCGGGTCTATCAGCAAACAGATCACATCCGTCATCGTATTGCAGGAGATGGAGAAAGGACATTTGAAGTTAAATGACCCCATTCACAAATACCTGCCTGGCTTATCTGAGAAATGGGCGGATACAGTTACCATCCATCACCTGTTATCACATACGCATGGTATCACCGCACTTGACAAGCCGCTTGCTTTCAAGCCTGGTTCACGTTTTGCATATGGCTTCATCAGCTTTGACCTGCTGTCGCAGATAGTGGAAAAAACATCCGGGCAATCGTTCCCTGATCTTTGTGCTGCACTGTTCAAAGGGTGTGGTATGCAGTACAGCTTTGATCCCCGGAAAAAGGAATACGTACATCTGGTACCAGGATATACTGCCGGTAAAGACGGCCAGTTGAAGAGGGAAGACGGTGTGCTGGAAATGTATTCAAATGTAGCGACAGCAGCCGGTGGACTGATCTCTTCTGCGGATGATCTTGTAAAATGGAACAACTGTTTACACGGTGGTAAACTGCTGTCGGATAAGAGTTATCGTTTAATGATCAGTCCAAAAGAAAATGCATACAGGGAACACCAGACACTGGGAACAGTGGATTATGGTTATGGTATCACTATACCACGGCAAACAACTAAGCCTGAACTGGCAGTAACGGGAGTGGTGCCGGGATTTATTTCTATGGACCTTTATTTCCCTGAAACAAAAACAAGTGTGATCGTGCTGGAAAATATAGCAAGGAACATGACTGATCTTAAACAAAGCTTTTATTATCATGAGCAGATCCTGGATATTGTAAAAGCGGCGCAGTAGTGAGATGTATTATTGCACACTAAGTACTAAATTCGTGGCTCATTTATAACGATTATGCATTTACACCTGTTTGATAGATCCGTTTATAGTAATCGCAGACAAAAACTGGCAGCGCAGGTAGGCAAGGGGCTTATCCTGCTGATGGGCAATGAAGACAGCAGTATGAACTATGCTGACAATACATATCCTTTCCGTCAGGATAGTACGTTCATCTATTACGCCGGTATTGATATTCCCGGGCTGGCGGTGATACTGGACCCGGAAACGGGAGAGGAGACGCTTTTTGGAAGAGAGGCGGGTATAGATGATATTATCTGGACAGGTGCATTACCTTCTTTACAAGACCTGGCGACAGCCGTCAGCATTGCTAAGACACGTCCTTATGCACAGCTGGCAGAAGTGATAAAGAAAGCAACGGCCTCGGGCCGCCGTGTACATATTCTGCCTCCTTACCGTCCTGAGAACAAGATCAGGTTGTCTGAATGGTTAGAGCAACCAGTAGGGCAGTTACAAGGATATGCCTCTCTGGAGCTCATTAAAGCCGTTATATCCCAACGGGAGGTCAAAGATGAGTATGAAGTGGCAGAACTTGAAAAAGCAGTATCTGTAAGCGCAGATATGCACCTTGCAGCTATTCAGTACACGAAGCCAGGTATGATGGAATATGAGATCGCTGCGAAAGTGGAAGAAGCGGCACTTGCTGCCGGAGGACGCTTATCATATCCGACCATCCTGACCATTAACGGACAGATCCTGCATAATCATTTCCATGGCAACAAGGTAGCAGAAGGCCAGATGATACTCTGCGATGCCGGTGCTGAAAACGTGATGCGATATGCCGGTGACCTCACCAGGACCTTTCCGGTAGGTAAACAATTTACCACCAGACAACGGGAAGTATACCAGGTAGTGCTGGATGCGCTCGATCATGCGGTAAGCCTTTTAAAACCAGGCATACAATACAAAGAAGTACATACCCAGGCCAGTATAAAACTGGTGGAAGGACTGAAAACACTGGGCCTTATGAAAGGTGATCCTGCAGAAGCCGTGGCGGCCGGTGCACATACCCTGTTTTTCCAATGCGGACTGGGGCACATGATGGGACTTGATGTACATGATATGGAAGATCTGGGTGAGCAATATGTAGGGTACACCGATACGCTCAAAAAGAGTACTGAATTTGGCTGGAAATCACTCCGTCTTGGACGTGAGTTAAAGTCCGGATTCGTACTGACGGTGGAACCTGGTGTATATGTTATTCCGGAACTGATTGACCGCTGGGTAGCTGAAGATAAACTCAGTAACTTTATCGACTATAAGACGGTGGCGTCTTACCGTGACTTCGGAGGTATCCGTATTGAAGATAACTACCTGATCACAGCAGATGGTAGTAGAAAGCTGGGGAAAGATCTGCCAAAAACAATAGCCGAAATAGAGGCATTACGACAATAACTAACCCATTCATTTAAATAGCAAAGGCGTCTCAGTAACTGAGGCGCCTTTTGCATTAAAACGTTATCTATATACGGCTGTTGTACGGGCTGTTACCTCTACCGGATTAAGGCAGGCTATAATGATCAGTATTAATGCTGTAATGCCTGCAATAGTGCGGATGATATTCAGATTGTTCCAGAGACCTTCAAACCGGGCTCTTTGTGCTGCAAGTTCCTGTGCGGTGGCAGATGATAAGTTGAAGGCGTCCAGTGCATCATTTAGTGGCACATTGCCGAACATGGTCACTCCGAAAGTACCGGCCAGATAAACAATAGAAGCCAGCAACAACAACCAGAAACGGGCGTTGAGGTCGGGGCCGTAATGCAGCCAGGTACTTAAAGGGAGGAGCAGGGCAGTACCTATAAAGCTCATAAAGAACACCGGGTTCAGGATAGCCCTGTTTATCTGCTGCATTGCTTCAAGATAAGTACTGTCAGATACCCTGGCAAGGCCGGGCACCACAGAACAGGACCAGGCATAGAACAATCCGCTGATCAGCGCCGTCATGGTAGCGGTAACAATTAGTACGATGTGGGCAAGTGTAAACATGTTAGTCGTTTTTACAGGTGTCATATTGCAGGTTTTCTAAGGGTTTTAATGTAAGCTGATACTTCGTTGATCTGGTTTGGCGTAAATTTCTTTTTAAAGGATGGCATGATCCGTTTTCCGTTCCTGATCTGTATGGTGATGGCCGCATCAGGAAGCAGGCTTTTCTGCAGGTTTTTGGCCCCGAACATACCCCTGGTGCCGTCGGTACCATGACAGCGGGAGCAATGATATTCATAAAGGTTTTTCCCATCTCCCGGCTGCCCGGTGCTAAAGCCTGTGGCAAACAGCAAGAGGAATAGGGGGATTAGAATAATTCGCATGGTCCGTCTCATCTTTTTTTAACAAAATTAGACGGCCGGCGAAAGGAAAAATAGAACAAATCCGGCAGGAACAGATATAAAAAAGCAGTTCCGCATAAGCAGAACTGCTGTACATAAACATTCAATATGTAGTATGATGCTAAATGAGATTATTGTACGACGATGGTTGGGTCCCAGAAGAAACAGCCATAGAGCGTCTGGTTTTCCCTGGCTTCATCCAGTTCATATAAAGCAAAACTTACAACGAAGGCTTCTGTACCACTGTTTTTAACCTTGGAATCATATGAATAGAACGACCGGGATACTTGTAAAGCCGGCAGGCCGTTCTGTTTTGAAGTATCAGGTATTACCGCGCCGCTCCTGGTCTCTTCGTTTGCCTGAAAGTTATTGAATACATTCGTCTGACTGGTGGACGATATATCATAGATGATAACGGAGTCGTCTGCATCATCGGAAATAGTGGTGGCCCAGAAAGAAATAAAGTCTCCAACGTTTGCAGAGAACTTCAGATTAGCCGGGTCATTGCCAATGTCCCCCTGAAAGTTTTTTGCAGCGCATAACATGGTGATGCCTTCATGATGGTTAAGGCCCTGTGCCGCACCTGGACCGGCGTTACGCGGATAGGCATTCTTAATGGCATCCGTGTCGACAATTGTTATTACATTAACAGTGTTAAATACGGACTTTTGAGACCCGGTTGCACGGCTTGGAGCTTGCGCTGTGTTTGACATAAAATGTGGTTTAAAGTTTTACCTACTCTGTTAAGGCTTTTCGGTATCCGCCATAGAAATACGTTTATGTATGAACGATACATATCAGGTAAAGAAATACTGATCATCTCTTTAAGAGAAGTCAGCTATGCAGGTATGCAAAAAATGAATACCTCCCGGCAGAGATTGATAGTGACCTGTATAATGGACGTTTCGGGGGTATCGTATGGTTATTACTGATACGAGCTGTATCCAGTCAGGTGGTGCTTGATGTTCTTCATAGTTGTTCCGGTACTTGAGCTTAGATGTGGTGAATCTATTGGTTACTTGAGTTAGTAAGTTTTTACACTGTTAGATAACAGTACATGTTTTAGTTTTGTTCGTTGTCTGAAATAATTTCTGAAAAATAGGTATAGGGAAATGCGTTTATTCCTTACTGGGCGTGACTTCATAAAGCTTACTGGCAATTTCCTGTTGCAGCGCCATCGAAAGCTCTACCGATACTTCTCCAATTGGCGCATATCGCAATATTTCTTCATCCCAGGCAAAGATGTAGGTCTCGCTGCCATTAAAACTTACATTATAACGCTGCTCTTCATTAAATGAAAAAGGTTCCGCTTTCACCATGTATGGAACACCGTCAACTAATAAGTTAAATGATAATTTCTTCATAGTTATCCTTTTCGGAATTTGTTACAAGAATCAGACCTTAATAGCGATCCCTTCTTTTAATAGGATGAGTGATACTGGGACCAGTATCGCAATATTTCCCCACTGTGTATTGAAAAGGAGACAGCAGGCACACCAACAATATTATTGCTCACTCCGGAGATGGTGAATACGCCTGTATCTGCTTAATATTAATGTCGTTATGGACCTTGCGGTACGAAAATTGTGAGAAGGTATGGAACCTGAAATACCAGCTGAGACCCATATTAAAACCATATGTCATTTAAGAGCGTCAGTAGCACTTGACTGTTATTTCCGGAAGTCTAACATATCGTTGTAAAAACCATCTACCTCTATTTTATTGGAAACACTTAAACCAATTTCACTCATGAAAAAATCATTTTTTCAGTTAAGTGCAACTGTGACCCTGGTTGCCGTAATGTTCGCTGCCTGCTCCAAACAAAGTTCCGAAGAAACTGTTGCTCCTCCGCCAGCAGAGGGTAAAGCCACTGTCAATTATCAGCTCCAGGCCGTGAATCCTTCCGGTAGTATCGAGGGAGATAATGCTGGAACAGAACGCCTGGGCAGGATCATCAATGATCCTTCTTTAGCGGCCTTCCCGTCCTTAAGATTTGACTTCACCTGGGACAGTATCCAGGTTAGGTTCAGAGAATTGAAATTCGCTGCTAAAAACGGCCCTGACGAAATTAATCTCAGCATCAAAACTGACCGGTGGATTGATATCCTGGACAGCACTGAACTGGGTAACATCTTCGTTCCATTGGGGAATTTTGAGAAGGTAAAAGTATATGTGCGTGTAGAAGGAGATACAGTTAAACCGGCTGTGTTAATGAACGGCAGGATCACCTTCCGTGGATCAGACATTCCTGTAATAGTAATGATAGCCGGAAAACTTGAACTGACCGCAGAAGGTAAGGATGTAACGATCGGAACTGACGGCATTACGTTCGACGGTAAACTGAAGCTCGACCTGAACCTGGTGATGACCAAACTGCAGATAGGAGATTTCACAGGCACCTTTGTTGGTGGAAAGCTTGTGTTGAAGATCGACGCGAACCTCGATACCAACAACAAGCTGAAATCAGCACTGGAAACCAGTATGACGGTAGATCATACGCCAAGATAGTCATGATATAAATATTGAACCATGTGGTAAAAAAACATAAGGCCATCCCCAAAACTGGGGATGGTCTTATGGAAATTAAATTTGCCGGGTAAAACTACATAGTCTAATTTTGACTGCGGCGGGCGAATTTTCACCGGACATTAATACAGAACAGATGACGGTGAAGATGTTCGCAACAATAGAAGGAGCCACCATGATGTCCCGCGTGACAGGTAGTCCTTTAGCGGTGAAGACTGCAGTGAAAGCAATGAAAAAGAACTGCCGGCATATAGCCCGGTTTAAAACGAACAAATCGATATTAACGTAAACAGCCTTGTGAAAGGGCTGTTTTTCTTTTTTATACAAGAGACTAAATAGTCTATTCTCAAGCGGATGTAATGCATAGTCATGTGAATGGTACTGCGAAGAATGCAGGAAACCACCGGGAATGCCTATGCCATTTTACAACAGAATTGACCGGATAGCCGGTGAATAAATACTAACAACAAAATAGTTATGGGTGTTAAAGAAAGAAGACTACGTCTTAAAGAAGAGAGCCGCACCAACATTCTGGAAGCCGCTTTGAGCATTGCTAAAGAACATGGATGGCAAGCAGTCAGCATGCGAAAAATAGCAGACATGATCGAGCATACACCTCCGGTGATATATGATTACTTCCTGAACAAAGAGGCGATATTAATGGAACTCGCGAAGATCGGATTTGTGCAACTGGCCGAAAACATGTACAGAGCACAACTGGAAGATGAGCTGCCGGAAAAACAATTGGAAAACATGTGGATGGCCTACTGGAATTTCGCATTCGCAGAAAAGGAATTTTATCAGCTGATGTTCGGCATCGGCACACACGGATGCTGTGACAATAACACCATGCCCGAAGTGGAAGGCCCGGCTACGTTGGTCCGTAAAGTGATCAGACAAGTCATGGCGGAAAATCAACGCTCAGAGGAACAGATATCTGCTATGTACTTTTTTATGTGGTCAGTCGTACACGGCCTTATATCACTCAATCTGGTGTATAAATCCAATACGGGCGATTTCAATCAGCAGGTGTTATTAAATGCTATCAGGAACGTGACGGCTTCTGTTGCTGATTGATTTTTTTTTGATTAACCCTCTAACATCATTATAGAATCTAACACCGTCAAATACGAATTATGAAAGTGAACAATTTAATTGCCCTTGTGGTATTGTCTGCCTGTGCCCCAAAAAGCACCACGCATCGGCATACTTCAAATAACTGAGGCCGGTGATTTCCACCCGAACGCTCACCGCGGCCGGTCCCCCAGATTATTGCAAGGCTTGGACTGCTGCCGGTTTCGATACTCCGCTTCTCCCTTATAGTCATTACTGTATTGAGTTTTCGCCGTTTGATCGACATTATATCCTTATTTCATCGGCTTTTCCTCGGTACGTCCATATCACTTCACCGTCACTTCCATATCATTTTAGGGGCATCTCTATATCGAAGGGATATACATATGACGGTAAAGTGACGGCCAGATGACGGTTACGCGATATGGAGATATAGAGATTTAGGCCTACTCTGAACGGGTTTGAAGCGATTTTTATGGGAAAACTGCTCTATAAATATTTTAAAATAAATTATATATATAATTCTGAGAGCATGATGAGTTTAAGTTCACAAACTAGGGTGCAGGGTTGATAATAACCTGCACCTTTCCCGCGATCGATAAAAAAGGTTATTCGATACAAGAGAGGCAATAATCTCCAGCAATCAGGAACAGACAATAAGGAAGACAATTAACTCCCAGGCTTTCAGCTAATTTGATTAATTTGGCCGTTGAGCCTATTTAAACGACTTTAGCAATGGATCGCGTTGATATTAAAAGGTTAGCAGAAAAACTGAACTTGTCTACTTCCACGGTTTCGAGGGCATTCAGAGGTAACAGTGACATTAATCCTGAAACAAAGGCAAGGATCCTTGCCGTGGCTAAAGAGTTAAATTACCAGCCAAATCATCATGCCAGTAACCTGAGGGAAAAAAAGAGTAAAACGATCGCTATCATCGTGCCCGAACTCGCCAATAATTTCTTTTCCCAGGCCATCCACGGAATAGAACGTGTGGCGCGGGAAAAAGGCTATCACACACTGATCTATGTGACAGACGACGAGTACCAGAAAGAGGTAACGTTTATCGATAAACTCTATAATGGCCGCGTGGACGGTATCATCATGTCGGCTTCTGGTGAGGCGAATGATCACAAGTACCTGAACCGGCTTGATAACAAGCACATCCCCCTGGTATTCTTTGATAGGGTATACGACGATATCGATGTTCCTAAAGTGACTACGGACGATTATAACAGCAGCTTCGCAGCTACACGTCACCTGATAGAAGAGGGCTGTAAGGAGATCGCTTTCCTTGTGATCAACAAGAGCCTGTCAATTGGTAATGTCCGTATGCAGGGGTACCAGGATGCTTTGAAAGATGCCGGTATTGAGTATAATACTCACTTGGTGATAGACTGTTCTAATGACTATGACCAGAACTTTGAGATCTTGTCTAAGGTCCTGAAAGATCAGCGCCCTGATGGCCTGCTGGCTTCTGTAGAACGTCTGGCTATCTCCAGTTACTACGTTTGTCATCACCTGGGTATCCGGATACCGGAAGATATCAAGATCGTCAGCTTCTCCAGTTTGGAAATTGCATCACTGCTGAACCCCGCATTATCAACCATTACACAGCCTGCTTATGACCTGGGTACGAATGCAGCCCAACTGCTTTTTAAAGCCCTGGAAAGTGATTATCCGATCAATGATCATGTCATACTTAGCTCTAAACTTATCCCAAGAACATCTTCAACAGGACTAAAAGCAGGGGCCGCCGGACGGGAATAACGAAAAGAAAGAAAGTGAAAGCAGCAGCGTTTTATCTATTATATGCCCTTTAAGTATTAATTGATTGTTAATCAACTGTTTGAGTTTAATTGAACTTATCTTGCCTTCATTCCTGCCTGACATTTTTTAACTTTTTTTTTAAAAAAAGTGTTTCAGAATGTTACACTATTCAGGAAATACTCTACTTTAGCAAAAGTGTTCCACGCTCCGGGAACGTTCCCGGAAATGAAAAACAAGTCAAAAATGAGTCCTACTTAAAGCAATTACAGCATTCAGACAAGTCCGGATGGAGGCATCCGGGACATCCAGGGAAAGGCTATACCGCCCCGGATCATCCCGACGCAAATGACAGATCACCTGCACGTAACTATTGAACTTCCGGAATAAGTCCGGACCTCTGGGAAAACGGGTAACGGTCAGTAACCGGTTTAATCACTACAAAAAGAATTCATAGTTGTTGAATTTAACAAAATTCGACAGGGGGGACTTTTTGCTTAAAAAGTCCGGCAGTGAACTATTGTGAAACAAATTTCTTATCAACTAATCAATCGATCAATGAAAAGAACACGCTTTGCCAGTTTTGCATTTCTGCTGTGTTTCGTGTTGATGTCCCTTTTAACCTATGCACAATCGGGCAGTATCAGCGGAAAAGTGACGGACGAAACAGGCCAGCCAATTCCCGGCGCCACCGTCTTCATCAAAGGCACCAGCAAGAATGCTACTGCGGATGCTGAAGGTAACTTCACCATCAATGGTGTAACACCCGGCAATATCGTTGTGGTAGCGCGAATTATGGGGTACGAAACGTTTGAACTGCCTGTTAATGCAGGCAATCATGCAGCACCGCTTACCTTCCAGTTGAAAGCAGATACCAAAGGCCTGAACGAGATCGTCGTTGTTGGTTACGGTACGCAGAAAAAGAGTGACCTCACAGGTGCTATTGCTGTTGTTTCTACCAAAGACTTTAACAAAGGACCGGCGGCCTCTCCCGAACAACTGATCACCGGTAAAGTTCCCGGTGTACAGATCACCTCCAATGGTGGCGCTCCGGGCGCAGGCAGCACTATCCGCGTACGTGGCGGTGCATCTCTGAACGCTACAAATGATCCCCTGATCATCGTTGACGGAGTACCACTGGACAACAACAACGTGAGCGGGCAGGCCAATGGATTAAGCCTTATCAACCCGAATGATATCGAGTCCTTCAACGTACTGAAAGATGCTTCTGCTACCGCTATCTACGGTTCCCGTGCATCCAACGGCGTTATTATTATCACTACCAAGAAAGGCCGCCTGGGCGATAGGTTCCGCGTTTCCTTCAACTCTACCAATGCAGTTGCCAAAGTAACGGGATATTCGCCTGTGCTAAATGCCAGTGAGTTCACAGATGTGGTAAAAGCACATGGTACTGCTGCACAGATCGCGCTGCTGGGTACCGCCAACACCGATTGGCAGAAAGAGATATATCAGTCTGCGATCAGCAGTGATAATAACCTGGCTGTTAGCGGTTCCTGGAAGAAATTACCTTACCGTATTTCAGTAGGTTACCTGAATCAGGATGGTATCCTGAAAACATCCAACCTGGAAAGGAAGTCGGCTTCCATCAACCTTTCTCCCAGTTTATTCGATGATCATCTGAAGATAAACCTGAACGTAAAAGGTGCTATGAATGATAACCGCTTCGCTGACGCGGGCGCTATCAATGCAGCTATTGCCTATGATCCTACCAAGCCTGTACGCTCCGGTAATACCGCGTTTGGCGGCTACTACGAATGGTTGTACAACGATAAACTATATGACCTGGCTACCAAGAATCCTGTAGCGATGCTGGAACAGAAGGTAGATAGATCCGAAGTAAAAAGAAGTATCGGTAATATCCAGTTTGACTATAAATTCCACTTCCTGCCAGAGCTGCACGCTAACCTGAATATGGGTTACGACTACCAGAAAGGCGAAGGCAATGTTAATATTCCTAAATATGCAGCACTGGCTTACTACAATGGTACCGGTGGTTCCTACAAACATTATTCGCAGGAAATGAAGAACAAACTGTTCGACTTTTACCTGAACTATGTGAAGGACCTGAAAGGTATTAAAAGCCGCATCGATGTAATGGGTGGTTATTCTTACCAGGATTTCATCATTGCCACACCTGGTTATCCTGTGCTGGATGAAGGTGGAGATACCACCACTGCTGCAGGTAACTATAGTGAAGCGCAACATACGCTGGTATCTTTCTTCGGCCGCTTGAACTATACATTCAATGAAAAATACTTGTTGACATTCACTATGCGTCGTGATGGTACTTCCCGTTTCAAGCAGCACTGGGGTAATTTCCCTTCCGTAGCTTTTGCCTGGAAACTGAAAGACGAGGCTTTCCTGAAGAATTCCAAAACAATATCCGACCTGAAACTGAGACTGGGATATGGTGTGACCGGTCAGGAAAATATCGGCATGGGTAAGGAATATGCTGCACTGTCCCGATATACTTACGGTGATGCAAACTCCGCTTATCAGCTGGGTGATGGGTTCTATAAAACATTACGTGCTGCAGGTTACGACCAGAACATTAAATGGGAACAGACTGCCACTTACAACGTAGCGCTGGATTACGGTTTCCTGAATAACAGGATCTCGGGTAGTGTTGACTTTTACTATAAGAAGACCACCGACCTGCTGGCTGATGTAACCACGCCTGCCGGTACGAACCTGACCAATACACTCTATACCAACATCGGTAGCCTTGAGAACAGAGGTGTTGAATTCATCATCAACGCTACACCTATCGAAACTAAAGACTTCCGTTGGAATGCTGGTTTCAACGTTACTTATAACAAGAACCAGATCCTTTCCCTCTCCAAAGCCAAGTCAGATACTTCTGTAGGTATTGCTACAGGTAATATCAGCGGCGGTACGGGAAACAATATACAGATCAACTCTGTAGGACACCAGATCAATTCTTTCTACGTATACAAACAGATATATGATAAGAGCGGCAATCCGATAGAAGGTGTATATGAAGACACCAATGGTGACGGTGCTATTACTTCGGATGATAAATACCGTTACAAATCTTCCAATCCGCTCGTGTACCTGAACTTCAATTCCCAGTTCAATTACAAGCAATGGAGCCTCGGTTTCAGCGTGCGTAGTAACCTGGGTAACTACATCTACAATAACCAGGCTTCGAATAACGGTTCTTACAAAACATTCCAGAACAGTAACTACCTGGCCAATCTGTCCAGGAACGTACTATCCACAAAGTTTGCGACCACACAATACTGGTCTGATTACTACGTGGAAAATGGGTCTTTCTTCCGTATGGATTATATCAACCTCGGTTATGACTTCGGTCGCCTGATGCACGACAAACTTGGATTACGCCTGAACTTCAATGTGCAGAACGTCTTTGTGATCTCGAAGTACAGCGGCCAGGACCCGGAAGTGTTCAGTGGTATAGACGATAAGTTCTATCCACGTCCACGTGTATATTCTCTAGGTGTTAACCTCGATTTTTAATTAACAAACAGGAAACGTTATGACCAAGAAATTCATATATCAGATAGTACTGGCCGGAACAATGGCATGGGGACTGGCTTCCTGTACCAAAGACCTGGATCGTACGCCTATCACAGAAGCTACATCTGCCAGTGTATACAAAGACTTTAATAATTACAAGCCTATCCTCGCCAAATTGTATGGAGGTTTTTCAGTGACCGGACAGGTTGGTCCTACCGGTAGCCCCGATATCACAGGTATCGATGAAGGTACATCCAGTTACATCCGTGGTTATTTCCAGATGCAGGAGTTACCTACAGATGAAGCGGTGATCGGCTGGAATGATGGTACCCTGCAGGACTTCCACCAGATGGACTGGACAGCGGACGATAACTTTATCAATGCCATGTTCTCACGTCTGTTCTACCAGATAGCGCAGTGTAATGAGTTCATCAGGCAAACGTCTGATGCGAACCTGGGCAGCAATGGCATAGCAGATAAAGACCAGGCGGCTGCAAAGACTTTCCGTGCAGAGGCGCGCTTCCTGCGAGCATTAACTTACTACCATGCGATGGACCTGTTTGGCAGCGTACCATTTGTAACGGATAGTAATGAAGTGGCTTACTATTATCCTAACCAGATCTCCCGTGTAGATCTCTTTGCTTACATTGAACGTGAACTGAAGGATATTGAAGCGCAGATGGTAGACGCGCATACCAATGAGTATGGTCGTGCCGACAAAGCCTGTGTATGGGCGCTGCTGGCGAAATTATATCTCAACGCAGCTGTATACACAGGTACTGATCGTTATACAGAAGCGGTTGATTACAGCAGCAAAGTGATCACTTCCGGTTATACATTGGCAACTAGTTATGCGAATATGTTCAAGGCCGACAATAATGCCACTTCCCAATCTGAATTCCTGCTGACCGCCAACTTTGACGGTACGCGTACACAGACTTACGGTGGTACTACTTACCTGGTACATGCAGCTGTCGGAGGTAATATGAATGCGGCAGATTTCGGTGTGAACAGCGGCTGGGGCGGTTTGCGTACTACGGGTGCTTTTGTAAACCTGTTTGCTGATCTAACAGGTGCTACCGACAAACGTGCAATGTTCCATACCGATGGTCAGAACAAGACCATTGCTGATCTGGGTTCATTCACGGATGGTTATGCTATTACCAAGTGGTCTAATAAAACATCTAAAGGCGCAGATGGTTCCAATTCTACATTCGTAGATACGGATTTCCCTTTGATGCGCGTTGCAGAAATGTACCTGACCTATGCAGAGGCGGTGTTGCGTGGTGGGACCGGTGGCAACACAACAACTGCACTCGGTTATATCAATGATCTGCGTGAAAGGGCCTATGGCAATACTTCCGGTAATATCACGGCAGGTGAACTGAATCTGAAATTCATCCTCGAAGAAAGAGGACGTGAACTATACTGGGAAGGACATCGCAGAACGGACCTGATCCGTTATGGACTGTTCACAGGAGGCACTTATGTGTGGCCGTTCAAGGGTGGAGTAGCAGCAGGTACTTCCGTAGCAGATTTCCGCAACGTATACCCGATACCTACCAGCGCACTGGTGGCTAATCCTAATCTGATCCAGAACAAGGATTATTGATCGCAAACAGCATTTAACCACAATATCAAAATACTCGCATCATGAATGCCTGGTTGAATAAATTAATAGCAGGAAGCTTTTGTGTGATAGGTCTACTCTCCTGCGAAAAACAAAACAGCTTTACACAGGTGAAGACAGGTACCACACCTGCGTTTTCCGCTACGGCCACCGAGTTTGCTTTTTCAGAAGCTACCGCCGGAGAAGATGCGGTAACTTATTCCTGGACAGCCTCCGCCGACTGGGGATACAGGGCCATCGTAAACTACACCTTACAGATCGATGAAAAAGGCAATGGTTTCAGAGAGGCCGCAGAAGCCTTCAGTGCAAATAATAGCCTGAACAAAACATTTACCGTTGCGGCGCTGAACCAGGTCATCAACAATATGGGACTGGCCGCTGGTCGTCAGCATGAGTTGGTGATCCGTGTAAAAGCTGCCGTAGACACTGTCGGTGATGAAGTGTATTCTGACAGTGTACTGCTGACCGTTACACCATACTATGTGCCGAAAGTATATCCTTATGTGTATGTGCCTGGCGCATATGAAGGATGGTCTTTCGATGATCCGCGTCTTGGCGCGCTGGCTTCTGTGAACAGCGATAAAGTATATGAAGGTTACCTCTATTTTCCCGATGCTAATACAGAGTTTAAAGTGGCCGCTGCCAAGAGTTGGGATGTCAATTACGGTGATGGCGGCGGTGGTGTTATGGTGTCAAATGGGAGTAATAATATGAAGGCAACGGAGGCTGGTTATTACCGCTTAACGGCTAATCTGAACACATTGAGCTGGTCGCTAACAAACACTACCTGGAGTATTACCGGTAGTGCTACAGGTGGGGCGGACAAGGCGATGACCTTCAATGCAGCGACTAAAAAATGGAGCGTTACAACTACGCTGCAGGCAGGTAACTTCTACTTCAGGGCAAACAACGCCAACATGGTCGCCCTGAGTGATGATGATAATAACGGCGTGCTGACTGCTGGTAGTGCCGGCGCCATTGCTATCGAAACAGCGGGAACATACACTATTACAATGGACCTGAACAATCCAGGCAACTACATTTACACACTTGCTTTATAGGATGGAATGATTGCATGAAAAATGCAGCCCGGTCCAATCTGCCGGGCTGCATTATCTTAAACAACAGAAGACTCAATACGCATGTTACAGACGAAAAGAATGTTATTGACCGTTATCCTGGTGCTGACTACTATCTATGCATCCATAGCCCAGATACCCAAACTGGAAAGGATAGAGCCCGCCTTCTGGTGGACAGGCATGCAAGACCCAATGGTGCAGCTGATCGTACATGGAGATAAGATAGCCACACGTGAAGTAGTTGTCAGCTACCCTGGTGTAACATTGGGGGAAGTCCATAAAGTAGAAAACCCGAATTATTTATTCGTTGATATCAATATCTCTTCTTCTGCAGTTCCAGGAACATTCCCCATTGTGTTCAGACAGAAAGGGCAGAAGGACCTTGTTTATCAGTATGAACTGAAGAAGCGGGAAGAAAGTATGAAGGCGCAGGGCGTGAACAGCAGTGACCTGGTGTATCTGATCATGCCTGACCGTTTTGCCAATGGCGATAAAAGCAATGATATCATCAAAGGGATGCAGGAAACATCCTTGAGCAGGGATTCCATGTATAAACGTCATGGCGGCGATATACAAGGTATCATTGATCATTTGGGATACCTGCAGTCGCTGGGAGTGACCGCATTGTGGATGACGCCCCTGATCACAAACGATCAGCCTGCGGCTTCCTATCATGGGTACGCGGCTACAGAAAACTATCGCATTGATCCGCGTTTCGGTTCCAATGAACTATACAAACGACTGGCCGACAGCCTGCATAAGCGTGGTATGAAACTGGTGCAGGACCTGGTGCACAATCACATCGGCAGTCAGCACTGGACCATGAAAGACCTGCCTATGAAAAACTGGGTACATCAATGGCCGGCATTCACCCGTTCCAATTTCAGGGCGGCTCCCCTGATGGACCCCTACAGTGCAGCTGCCGACAGGAAGCTGATGACCGAGGGTTGGTTTGACTTGCATATGCCTGACATGGACCAGTCTAACCCATATGTACGCAGGTACTTTACACAAAGTCATATCTGGTGGATAGAGTATGCCCGCGTGGACGCTTTCCGTCTGGACACCTACCCGTATAACGACGCCGATTTTATGTCAGAATGGGGAAAGGCCATTAAAGCTGCATATCCGGGCTTTACCTTCTTTGGTGAGGTATGGGTACACAGCGGTCCGGAACAGGTCTTTTTTACCCAGGGGAATACCGTAAACAGGGGCTTCGATACGCAGTTGCCTGGCACTACCGATTTCCAGAGCCTCTGGGCTATTGGCGCCGCCCTGAATGAGAAGCCGGGATGGGACGATGGTGTTGTAAAGCTTTACGCTACACTGGTGCAGGATTATCAGTACCAGGACCCAATGCGTAATGTGGTGTTCCTCGACAATCATGACTTGAGCCGCTTTTACTCTGTAGTGAACGGTAATAAGAACAAATACAAAGCAGCGCTGGCCTGGTTAATGACCACCCGGGGCATTCCGCAACTGTATTACGGCGCCGAGATCGGCATGAAGAATTTCAGCAACCCGGATGGACTTGTGCGGGAAGACTTCAAAGGCGGATGGGCCGGCGATACGCTGAATAAATTCACTGCCGCCGGTCGCAATGCGGAAGAGAATGAGCTGCATGATTATGTCAGCAAACTGGCTAACTACAGGAAGAATAACCCCGTGCTGCAAACAGGGAAACTGATGCAATACATCCCGCAGGATAATGTCTACACTTATTTCCGTTACAATGCGGAAAAGACCGTGATGATCGTACTGAACCCAAATGCAAAAGAGATCGCATTATCTCCTGTCAGGTTTACAGAAAGGACCACTGGTTTCTCCCGCGCAAAGGATGTGATCTCGGGAGATATTTTCAGCCTGTCAGACAGCCTTCGTATTCCGGCAGAGAGCACAATTGTGATGGAGTTGCAGCGATAACATTAATAAACGATTTACCTGAATATATGCAAGGAATAGCAGCATGCATTTTTGATCTTGACGGCGTAATAGTAGATACAGCAGTCTATCATTTCAAAGCCTGGAAAAGACTAGCCAACGAACTGGGATTCAGTTTTACAGAAGCACAGAATGAAAAGCTGAAAGGCATCAGCCGGGTACAGTCTCTGGAGCTTATCCTGGGGTGGGGCGGTATGGAAAAATCTCCGGCAGAACAACACGAACTGGCCACCCGGAAGAATGACTGGTATGTGGACATGGTGCATCATATGACGCCGGATGAGATCCTGCCAGGTGCAAAAGAATTACTTGAAAGTCTGCGGGCGGCCGGTATAAAAACCGCCCTCGGATCGGCCAGTAAAAATGCAGGCGTCATACTGGAAAAGGTGGGCATCCTGCCTTTGTTTGATGTGGTAATAGACGGCAACATGGTATCTGCCTCAAAACCGGACCCGGAGGTATTTCTGAAGGGAGCGGAGGCCTTAGGCGTATCTCCTGCGAGTTGCATCGTTTTTGAAGATGCCATTGCAGGTGTACAGGCAGCCAAAGCAGGAGGGATGAAAGTCGTGGGCATAGGAGAGAAGAAGGTGTTGCATGAAGCTGACCTGGTCGTCGAAAACCTGCAGGAGATCGATATTCGAATACTGACCAATTTATACAACGCAAAATAAAAAATGCCTTTGCATTTGCAAAACGGTGCCATTAGTAAGAGTCATGAAACAATACATTAAAATAGACGGGTGGAACATCATCGAAGAGGGTTTTGTGCCACATTACAATAAGATCTCCGAGAGCATATTCAGCCTGGGCAACGGCCGTATGGGACAGCGCGCCAACTTTGAAGAGACCTATTCAGGAGAGACGCTGCAGGGCAACTACGTAGCTGGCGTGTATTATCCCGATAAGACCCGTGTAGGCTGGTGGAAGAACGGTTACCCGGAATATTTCGCCAAAGTATTGAATGCCGCCAACTGGATCGGTATTGATATACGTATTGATAATGAAGTGCTGGACCTGCATACTGCGCAGGTCAGCGATTTCCGTCGTGTATTGAACATGCAGGAAGGGTATTTACAGCGCTCATTTACTGCTGTTTTATCCGGTGGGAAACAGGTGCGCGTTGTAGCCACCCGCTTTTGCAGTATTGTAGATGATGAAACAGGTGCGATCTGTTATAGTATCACACCACTTAACTTTGATGGTACATTACAGGTCACGGCTTACATAGATGGCGATATAAAGAACCAGGATGCCAATTATGACGAGAAGTTCTGGGATGAGATAAACGCTCATGTAGAGGGCAATAGCGCTTACCTGACATTGAAAACAAAGAAGACCGGTTTCCAGGTATGTACCGGTATGCAGTTCAGTATACATCAGGATGGTAAACCCTTACAGCTGACGGTCACTCCCGAAGGGAGGGAAAAGTATGTAGGTGGCAGTGCTTCTGTCTTCATGACACGTAACCAGGAAACAATTATCTATAAATATGCGGCTAATCTTTCTTCAGAAAATCATGCAGTCGCTGCACTGGATAACAATTGTGAAACAGCTGTAAGCAGAGCGGCTGCGAAAGGTTTTGATATGATGCTGGCTGAGCAGGCTGCTGCATGGGCGCTGAAATGGAAAGAAAGTGATATCATCATAGAAGGCGATCCTGCTGCACAACAGGGTATCCGCTTCAATATCTTCCAGCTCAACCAGACCTATACGGGTGAAGATGCCCGTCTGAACATCGGCCCCAAAGGGTTTACCGGTGAGAAATATGGCGGATCTACTTATTGGGACACGGAAGCTTACTGCATTCCTTTTTACCTCGCTACAGCCGATCAGCAGGTAGCAAGGAATCTGCTCATTTACCGTTACAAACAACTGGGAAAGGCCATTGAGAATGCCGCTAAACTCGGCTTTAACAATGGTGCGGCGCTATACCCAATGGTGACAATGAATGGAGAGGAATGTCACAACGAATGGGAGATCACATTCGAAGAAATTCACCGTAATGCGGCTATCGCTTTTGCCATTTTCAACTACATTCGTTATACGGGAGATGAAGGCTACCTGGCAGAATACGGACTGGAAGTGCTGATCGGTATCGCCCGCTTCTGGTCACAACGGGTGAACTGGAGTGAGGCCCGCAATCAGTATGTAATGCTGGGCGTAACAGGTCCGAATGAATATGAGAACAATGTGAACAATAACTGGTACACCAGCACAATGGCTACCTGGTGCCTGCAATATGCCATTGAGGCGTCGCAACAGGTAAGGGACAGTGCTCCCGACAGGTACGCGGCTATCCTGCAACAGACATCTTTTGATACTGAAAAAGAAACAGCAAAATGGCAGCATATCATCGATAACATGTATTACGCCGTGGATGAACAATTGGGCATATTCCTTCAACAAGATGGGTATATGGACAAGGAACAGATCCTCGTGAAAGATCTGGACCCTGCTCAGAGACCATTGAACCAGAAGTGGAGCTGGGACCGCATCCTGCGTTCGTGTTACATCAAACAGGCGGACGTATTGCAGGGATTATACTTCCTGGAAGACCGGTACGACATGGACACGCTGCGCCGTAACTTTGATTTCTACGAGCCACGCACAGTACATGAAAGTTCGTTATCGCCCTGCGTACATGCGATATTAGCGGCGAAGCTGGGCGATGAACAGCGTGCGCATGATTTTTACCTGCGTACTTCCCGTCTAGACCTCGATGATTATAACAATGACACGGAAGACGGTTTGCACATCACATCTATGGCAGGTACCTGGATGAGCGTGGTGGAAGGTTTTGCCGGAATGCGTGTAAGAGATGGGCAGTTACAGTTTACGCCGTTCCTGCCTGGTAAATGGCAGTCTTTTGCTTTCAACATCCGTTTCAGAGGACGCGTACTGAAAATAAAAGTGAGTCAGCAGGGAGTAAATATAGAGAATGGATCTGCGGAAGATATTACAGTGCTCGTTTATGGAGAACCGGTGCAGGTACCGGCAGGAAAAACGGTGACGACAAAACAAGGAAACTTAGTCAATTAAAATATTTATCCCATGAAAGGAATGGTTAAGCCGCGGTTGTCTGCTGCACGTATCTGGAATATGAGCATGGGCTTTTTCGGTATTCAGTTCGGGTTTGCATTGCAGAACGGCAATGCATCCCGTATCCTTCAAACCTATGGAGCGGAGGTGGAGCACCTGTCGTTATTCTGGCTGGCTGCGCCACTCACAGGTATGATCGTACAGCCTATTATCGGGCATTACAGTGACCGTACCTGGAACAGGCTTGGCCGCCGCCGTCCTTATTTCCTGGTGGGCGCGATCGCTACAGCACTGGCGTTAATGCTGCTGCCCAATTCTTCACTGCTGGCTTATTTACTACCGCCGGTACTGATCGGTGCGGGAATGCTGACATTGATGGACGCATCTATCAATGTGGCGATGGAACCTTTTCGTGCATTGGTGGCAGACAATCTTCCAGATGAACAACGCAGTCAGGGGTTCTCAGCACAAACTTTCCTGATAGGCGCAGGGGCCGTTTTAGGCTCATCCCTGCCTTATCTGCTGGCAGAGTATGCCGGAGTATCAAAAACCGCCGCTCCGGGTGTTGTACCGGATAATGTGATCTATTCCTTTTACGTAGGTGCACTGGTGTTGCTGGCTACTATCCTCTGGTCTATCTTTACTTCCAGGGAATACTCTCCTGAAGAATTCGCGCAGTTCAATCCGGAGCATACGGCAGAAGCACATACAGGAGGTATCAGGACCATCCTGAAAGATTTCTCAAACATGCCATCTGCTATGAAACAACTGGGCGTAGTACAATTCTGTTCCTGGTTTGCATTGTTCTCCATGTGGGTATTCACTACGCCGGCAGTAGCGCAGCACATCTATAAAGTACAGCCGGGAGATACGTCTTCTGCGCTCTTTGCAGATGCCGGTAATAAAGTGGGATTCCTTTTCAGTATCTACAGTGCGGTATCTGCCATCTATGCATTAATACTACCGTATATAGCCCGTAAAACATCCCGCAGGGCAGCACATGCTATTTCTTTAACAGCGGGTGGTCTATCGCTGATCTCTTTTTATTTTATACAAAATCCAAACCTGCTTATATGGCCCATGATCGGGATCGGTATGGCATGGGGCAGCATCCTGTCCACACCATACGCGATCCTGTCAGGCGTCATCCCTTCCCATAAAACAGGCGTATACATGGGGATATTCAATTTCTTCATCACCTTTCCGCAGATAGTGAACGGCATCTTCGGTGGACTGATCGTAAAACATATATTTCACAATGAAGCGATCTTCGCCCTGGTAATGGGCGGCATATTCATGATCATTGCAGCAGTAGCGGTACTATATGTGAAAGACAGGGAAAGAAAGGCAGCAGAGAAACTGATGCCGACTTACGGTGTTGCATAGAAAGGTAGCATCAGGATTTCTTCTTCTTTGCGATATCCGGATTTTTCTCCAGGAACTTTTCCAGGTTGCTTAACCGTTCTTTCCAGAAATTGTCAAAGAAGTTGATCCACTCCTTCACCTCATCAAAACCTTCGCGGCGGAGGATGCAAAACCTTTCCCGGCCTTTCTCCTCAAAAGTGATAAACCCTGCCTGGTGTAGTACCTTAATATGTTTTGAAATAGCAGGGCGGCTGATATCGAATTGTTCCGCAATGGAATTGATAGACATTTTATCACCCGCCAGCATAAAGAGGATCTCGCGCCGGCTGGGATCTGCTATCGCCTGAAAACTATCTAACTGTAGCGCTGTCATCGACAAATTTTGTAAGTGCTTGCTGGAAACGTTTGGCTACTTTATTCTTCCATCCGATCTCCATGATAAAACTGCTGATATAATTTTTCATACCATTGAATCCTGTTTGCTCCAGGTGAAGTTCTGTTCCGCCGTCCTTAGGTATGAGTATCCAGTTAACGACGGTATCAAGACTATAAAAACCTTCAGCTGGTGTTCCCTTTGTAGAGCCGCCTTTGAAGGAATATGACAGCTTCTCTAAGGGCACGACCTCCAGTACCTCAAAATACATCTTACCGTCCCAGTCCATCTTCGGACGTGGTTTTGACTGTTCCATCCATTTGAAGCCCACTTCTGCTTTAAAACCGGTGGATGCGAGTGACCACTGCTTCAGTAGGTCCGGATTGGTCAGGCATTCCCATATCGTTTCTACAGGGTGTGGATAGAACCACTTGAGTTTGATGTCTCTTTTCATATATGTAACTTTGAAGTTACACAAATGTATATGTAACTTTTGAGTTACGCAAATAAAAAATAGATTGCCCAACCCGGTACAACCACCAGGTCGGGCAATCTGCTTATATAATGCTGCCGGGCCTTAACACAAGTGCGGCAGTATTACATGGATAAGCTGGTTTACGGTAAAGGTGCGGCAGCTGTAGTGGTATAAAGTACCGGCCATACATTTGGTGAAGGTACGCTTACGCCTTTATTGGCGCCCATTACTTTGGCATCCTGACCGAAGTAGTACATCGGCCAGCCTTTGTAGGTAATTTGTTTTTTACCTAACACGGTGATGATGGTGAAGTCTGTTTTGGCAAAACCGGTAGGAACATTTTTCACATCTGCGATCTCATAAATAGGCCAGATAGCATTATGTGTTTCATCATTGTTAGTGAATGTATTTGTACCAGATTTGTCGTTTGAAAATTTGTAAAGGGTAAGACCGCGGTCATCAACAAGGTATTTAGAAAGGCCGGTTCCCAGCACGATTTTGCCTGTGTTATCAAGAACATAATCTTTGCCGTCATTGCCATGTAACTGGAAATTAGCAACCATTACGCTGTAATCAGGTTTCGCAACGAACCATGTGCTAAGAACGTTATCACCGTTAGTGTCGCCTGCCTTTTCATCGTCTGCATAGTAATACAAAGGCCATCCTTTATATACGGTTTGTTTACTACCGTCTGCACGGGTAACAGTGGTAAAATCAGCCTTGTTCAGTGTACTGTCTATTGTCAGATTATTGGGATCTACATAGAATGTAGGCCATATAGCGGAACAACCACCAGAGCAGGTAGGAGCACCCTGTGCATCGTTAGAGAAGAAATACAGGGACCTGCCTGTGCTGTCTGTTAATATAGCGCCGAACTTAGTGTTGTTCGCTAATTTGATCGTTGTTTGCGGACCCGGAGGATTCGTTGGCGGATACACAGGACCGTTGTTATCATTATCATCAGAACATGAAGTCATCACTGTGGCAAGCAATAGCATTGCCAACGCAGATCTTTTTAATAAATGCATGGTGTTAATTTTTAAATAAGCAAATTGTGAGCACTTGTGTCATCTCCTTAATACGAGAAGTAAATTGGAAAGGTTGCCTGGCGCCTATAAAAATCTTTTTTCTTTTTTATTCCGCGCCATCTGATTCACTAACATATTCATTCTTATGAAGATGCTGTTTATGTTTACCCCTTCATAAGCTGTAACTGCATCTGGGTCGACGTTTACGCCATTATTGACAAGCCAAAGGAAAGACAAGTGTCTTGATATTCACTGATAATAGAAGAGGATCTTAGGTATTCTGACATAGGATATTAAGATTGTGAATCCCATACTTCCAATTTAGATAGTTGACAACTAACAACGTAAGGGTGATATGCTTTTTGAAAACGCGGGTCAAATGTTACGGATACCCTATCCTGTTATACGAGGGAAGCTGTTATTCAAAACAAAAACAGCATTGGATAACATTGCGCAAATATCCACCCACCCAATAATAATGGTTACCAAAAAACTAACAGTTATAAGAACAATGAACAATGAACAATGAACAATGAACAATGAACAATGATAATACTGTCCTGCAATTATTTTGGAGACCGGCCGCAGTGAGCATTTGGATGGAAATCACTGGCCTCAGTTGTTTGAAGTATGCTGAAGCGACATACCAGGAGTTTAATAGGTTTACTAAAGCCTAACCGCCAAAAAAAGCCAAATGCATAGGAACTTCAAAGAACTGCAGCCTGTGATTCCATCCAAACTGCGAGCTAAAAGGTCAACGCTGGAATAACTGTAAGCCCTATCCGCGTGATTCCATCCAAACTGCGAGCTAAAAGGTCAACGCTGGAATAACTGTAAGCCCTATCCGCGTGATTCTATCCAAACTGCGAGCTAAAAGGTCAACGCTGGAATAACTGCACCCCCCAAAAAAAAGGCAGTACGCAATCCGCATACTGCCCAAACTAGTCAAATAACTTATTGTTTATACGCCTTATCAAGAAAGATATACCGCGCGCGGTTATTTTCCTTCTGAAGCGAAGGCTTTACATCAATGTTCATATACCTGGAACCTGTAACAGCGTCCGCCTCCCATTTAGCCAAAGAGCCCCCATTAGGATTACCTGTCTTGACGAAATTAGCGAAGTAGTTCAGCATAGTCGCCGACACCATGTAATCTTCTTTCGTCCAGGCATACACCTTGTTATGCCGGAGGTTACCCATAGCATACTCGATCTCTGCCGCATGCGGTGCGCCTTTAAATACTTCCGCCGGTTTGGCAGGTTGCGGAGAACTGGCCTTGATCACACCACCAGCAAGGCCCGGTTTGGCATTCCCCATTTTAGGTACCATCGGCGGACGGCTGCGGGAAAAGATATAACGGTATACCGGTTGCTGGCTTGTAGCTGTATGAAGCGCCGCCCATTTCCAGGTGCTGTAAACAATGAACCGGTCGCTGGCCAGGTCAGTGGCAGAGGCGATCACTTCTTCCGTTGTATTACCTGGATATAGCCGGAGCACTTCATCTGCATCCGCAGGATATAATTCCCTGATCTTTTTGGCGTAGTTCTCCGGCGTAGGATCATCTTTCCAGAGTAATGCCCTGTAAGGTACTTCGGCCGAATTCCAGCCTACCAGGAGCGGTACGTGTGCCTGTTCTCCCGCAGCGAAGATCTCTACTGGTTTTTTAGGCAGCACATAGCCATCCACGTTGGTCGAAAAATGCGGCATGTCCGGTCCGGAAGCTCTTCTTAATAGCTCTTCTGCCGGGATGGCCCGCAATGCTTCGAGAGAAGTGGCGCCGATGGCATTGGCAAACGCTACACCATTCTTTTCAGCATCTTCTTTAGTGGCAGGTGGCATAGTCGGGAAGATCATCGCACCGCTTTCACCGATAGCACCGTTGATCATGTCTTTGGACAGGGGAGAGGCCATCAGGGCAGATACGGAAATAGAACCGGCTGATTCTCCAGCAATGGTCACCCTGTCAGGATCTCCGCCAAAGGCGGCAATATTCTTTTTGACCCAGGCAAGAGCCGCTTGTTGGTCCAGCAGAGTATAGTTACCCGAGGTATGGTAAGGTGCTTCTTTCGACAGATCGGGATGGGCCAGCAATCCGAATACCCCCAGCCGGTAATTCACCGTCAGTGCCACAATACCTTTCATGGCGATGCTTTCACCATCATAACGGGCTTCAGAGCCATCTCCCGCCACCATACCGCCGCCATAGAAATAGACCAGTACCGGCCGCTTCTGTTTCGAAGGCTGGGCTGGCGCCCAGATATTCAGGTATAAACAATCCTCACTCATACCGTTGGAGCGGAAGCTCATATCTCCGAAAATATTCCCCTGCATGGCCCTGGGGCCGAAATGATCGGCTTTAAGGATGGTATCCCAGGCGTTTACAGGCTGTGGGGCCTTCCAGCGGAGCGGGCCTACAGGGGGCTGCGCGTAGGGGATGCCCTTATACATGTTGATACCGGCAGGACGAGGATCGGTCCTGAAACCCTGAATGCGGCCGTTTTCAATCTTAACAACGGGCCGGGGTGTACTACGCCGGGTCTGAGACATGCCCGGTAGCCAGGCCAGTTGGCCCAATAGGAGTAGCGATAAAAGATATAATTTCATAACATGTATATTAATGTGGAGATGGGGCTGAAGTTACTACATCGGAATTTAGCAAACAATTGGCTTGGAAATATTAATTATAACTTATACCTTATCGGCTTGTATGTAAACAAAATCTATTCATGCTAGTAAATAGACGAACCGCGTTAAAACAGGTCTTAGTAGTATCCGCAGGTTTGGCTTTGTTGCCTTCCTGTTTGCGGAAACCGTCTCCCGCGTCCATCTCACTGAAGAACATAGCCGTAGATGCCGAAGGGGAGAGTATGCTGGCAGCGCTGGCCGATACATTGATCCCGACCACCGCCACACCAGGTGCAAAGGATGTGAAGGCGCATTTATTTACCCTTACAATGGTAGACGATTGCCTGAGAAAAGAAGATCAGCAGAAATTCATGGAAGGCATGAAAGCATTTTCAGACCTCTGTCAGAAAAAGAACGGGCACTCCTTTGAAAAAAGCAGTCCCGGTGAAAGAGAGGCTTTACTGAAAGAGCTGGAAGCTGCTGATGCAGGCAAAGATGCTGCCGCCTCATTTTACCGCAGCGCAAAACATTTCATCATAACAGGATATACCAATTCCGAATATTATCTCACGAAGGTACAGGTATACGAACTGGTGCCTGCACGTTACCACGGAAGCGTACCTGTTAAACCGATCCCTAAAAGGACTGCTTAATTTTATATATCAGTATGGCGAATATTAATAAGAGCGCTCAGGACCGCACATTCGATGCGATTGTAATTGGGTCTGGTATCAGCGGAGGATGGGCTGCAAAGGAGTTCACGGAGAAAGGATTAAAAACACTGGTACTGGAAAGGGGCCGCGACGTAAAACATCTCAAAGATTATCCGACCACAAATAAGATGCCCTGGGAATTTCCTCACAGAGGTCAGGTCCCACAGGCTATACAGGACGAAGCGCCTGTTGTAAGCCGTTGTTATGCCTTTAAAGAAGATGCCATGCACTTCTTCGTAAAGGATAAGGAACATCCCTACGAACAGGATAAACCCTTCGACTGGATCCGAGGATACCAGGTAGGCGGTAAATCACTCCTCTGGGCAAGACAAACACAACGCTGGAGCGACTTCGATTTTGAAGGCCCTGCCAGGGACGGTTTCGCTGTAGACTGGCCTATCCGTTATGCAGATATTGCTCCGTGGTACAGCTACGTGGAGAAATTTGTTGGTATATCCGGTAATAAGGACGGTATCGCGAACCTGCCCGACGGTGAATTCCTGCCACCGCTGGAAATGACCGCCGTAGAAAACTATTTCAAAGGGTTTGTATCAAAGAACTATAAGGACCGTCACGTCATATATGGCCGTTGTGCGCATCTTACCGAGCCGCAGCCTATCCACCTTCAACAGGGTAGGGTAAAGTGTCAGAAAAGAACGCTCTGCCAGCGCGGATGTCCGTTTGGTGGTTACTTCAGCAGTAACTCATCTACGTTGCCCTGGGCTGAAAAGACGGGTAACCTGACCCTGCATCCGCATGCTGTTGTTCACTCTGTCATTTACGATGATCAGAAAGGAAAAGCAACCGGCGTACGTGTAGTGGATGCCGTGACCAAAGAAATGACCGAATTTTATGCAAAGGTCATCTTTGTGAATGCTGCCGCTGTGAATACAAACCTGATCCTGCTGAATTCTACTTCAAACCGTTTCCCGAACGGTTTAGGAAATGACAGCGGTGTACTGGGTAAATATTTCGCTTTCCATAACTATCGCGGTCGTATCTCCGCCGACTATAATGGCCTGCTGGACTTTACCACAGAAGGCCGTAGTCCTACGAGTGCTTATATCCCGAGGTTCCGCAACGTCGTTAAGCAGGAAACAAACTTCCTTCGTGGTTATGCTGCAGGTTTCAGTACCGGCAGACGTACATGGAACAGCCACGATGGTCTCGGTCAGCAGCTGAAAGACCAGCTGTTCAACCAGGAAATGGGTAACTGGTATGTAGGTTCTCATATGATGGGGGAAACTATCCCTAAAGAAGAAAGTCAGATAACGCTCGATAAAACGAAGAAAGATGAATGGGACATGCCTGTCCTTCACGTCAACCTCGGTTACGATGATAACGACGAGAAGATGTTGAAAGACTTCTTCGAACAGATGACTGAAATGTATACCAAAGCAGGCTTCACCAATATCAAAACGGAAGACTCAAAACAGGCGCCTGGATTGGATATCCATGAAATGGGCGGTGTACGTATGGGTAAAGACCCCAAAACGTCCATGCTCAATAAATGGAACCAGATGCATGCAGTGAGTAACGTATTTGTTACCGATGGAGCCAGCATGACTTCAACTTCAACACAGAACCCGTCACTGACCTATATGGCATTAACTGCCAGGGCGGTTGATTATGCGGTGTCTCAACTGAAGAAAGGGGAAATATAAGAACACATTAATAGTATAAAGCGTCTCATACTTCATGAAGTATGAGACGCTTTTTTTTGCACCCCTTTCCTGTAAAGAAAAGTATTCCGTGATATGAATATCAGATGATTGGGATTGGTAATAATAGAGTAATACGCACTATTTTGGTTTTAAAGCAACATGTTTATATATTTGCATAATAAATAATGTAACCCATATTACCTATGATTAAGAAGTTTTTACCCGCATGCCTGGTAGTTGCCAGTGCATTTGTTTTGTTCGCCTGTTCTAAAGACGATGCTCCTGTGAACACTCCCGAGACTATTGTTAAAAATGCCAGCGACTCTGCCATTTCGGGCGTTTATTTCAGATATACTTACAAAGGCTATACTGAACTATATAAACATCCGAAAGATAGTGTTGGCTTCATGTACAATACGGCGTATAAATTTTATATCGTTATGCCCAAGTCGGGTGAATCGGAGGAGCATAAGACAATACCTGAGTTAAATTTCGGTAGTACCTGGCCTACAGGTACCGGTACTCACGATAGTGCAATATTTTGGATAGGAGCAGATACTTCCTACAAAACTGAAAATATGCAGTATACTATTAAAAGGAACGGTGCAAACTATGGTGATACTGTAGAGGTAAGCTTTAAAGGCCTCGTAAGAGAGGAAGATGCCACCGGCACGCCTGATACAGCCACTGTTACCGGCGATTTCCGTGCAGTATTGGTTGAGGTAGATCACTTTTAAAAGTATCAAAAGAGAAAATAGCGGGCGTTCCATCATGATGGGATGCCCGCTTCTTATTTAGTAACAATATACTACGCATTCAGGTATACTGCGGGACTTTGTTCCCGGGAAATCTCATAGGTTGCTTTGAAGGATAAGAAGATATCATTTATTCCCCAGCGGCAAAATGGCTATATTTAACTACTCAATAATATGCCTGTGAAAAATTATTATTTCTTCCTTTTTTTCTGTTTCTCCTATTTGAAGGTAAGCGCCCAGAAAATGAAGTATGTATACCGGGATGCCCACGACACCACACATAACTTCTACGTAAAGCTGATCCCCTCAGTTCCTGTAAAAAGGAATATTGGTATTAAACAACCAGGAGCTCTCTGATACCGGTAATGAATATGCTATGGAGAAGGGTATACTGGTAGCCTGTATTGTTCCGGGGTATTCAGACGGCTTCAGAGAAAATATGGTCGGGAATGTCGTATTACGTTGTATCGATACACTGATCCATGAAATAGTAACTGCACATAAGGTGCCTGCAGATAAGGTTATTATAGGCGGAATGTCTGCCGGCGGTACAGGCGCTATACGTTATGCCCAGTATTGCGCTGCGGGAAAATCGGCTTACCACATTAAAACAGCCGGTGTCTTTGCAGCAGATCCGCCGCTCGATTATGAACGCATGTGGTATGGAGCTGTTCATTCTATTGAACGAGGCTATAATGTTAACGCGGTAACAGAAGCGCTGGCTTTGAACGATATGTTTTTCCGTAGTATAGGAGGTACTCCGGAGCAAAATCAGTCCGCGTATCAGCAACGATCCCCTTATTCTCACACTGCTGCCAAAGGTGGCAATACAGGCCTGTTGAACAACACGTATGTAAGGCTGTATACTGAGCCGGACATCAATTGGTGGATTGAAAACAGAGGGAAAGATTACTATGATATGAACGCCCTGGATGTTGCCGGTATGATCAACCAGCTAAAGCTGAACGGTAATACTAATGCAGAACTTATCACTACAGAAAATAAAGGATACGATGGTGAAGACAGGCATCCGCATGCATGGAGTATCGTTGATCAGAAGGGACTGATAGACTGGTGTTTGCAGGTATTCAACTCAAAACAACCATAAAATACTACAGCCTATCAGCATACCAGCCATGCCTGTAAATACCTGCTGGTGCCAACCTGCAAATGAAACAGGAAAGAAGTGGTCCCTGATATGCTTCGCGGCAAACAAAGACAATGGTATAAGCCCCGCACATAATAGAGAAATGTGAAGTAATCGGGCGCTTGTAACTGACAGGCCGATACCAGTACCTAAAGCGACATATGCTGCAAGGCAAAAGGGACACTTGGGAACAATAGCCAGGAGAAAGGCCGGTAACATAGGTTTAATGAAACGGCTGGCCCGTTTGAAAAAGCCATCCGGTTTATCAATGGAAACAGGAACAGTTGTTTCAACCGGAACCGGAACTTCTGACGTTGCAGGAGTATTGCAGGCGGCGATCCTTGCGGCACGCCCCCTGCAACAATTGAATGTACTCATGATATCCGTTAATTGTGGCTGCAGCAACTGTGTTCCGGAGCCTGGGTTTGATATTTATCATGATGTTTTACCCAATCCATAGTACTTTCTTCATTACGTCCCTTCGGTGTCATTTCCAGGAAATTGTATGTATTGAGCAGGATGTCCGCTCCTCTGGCGTAAGTGGAATAGGTATGAAAGATGTCTCCGTTCTCATCTTTGTAAAACACGCTGAAACCAGGCAGTTCTTCCTCTGCTACAGGTATCGTTTCGTAATTGTAGATCATTTCGTTTTTAGCGATGTCTTCTTCCGTGGCAGATACGTGGTAGTCATAATTGAAATCGCTTTTGTTGGAAGACACCCATTTGAAAGCCCAGCCCATCCGCTTGCGGAAAGGTTCAATATCACTCATGGTACCCCTTGAAACAGCCACGTATGATACGTCATGATTCATCAGGTGAGGCAGTGTGCCGTCCACATGGTCGGCCAGGAAGGAACAGCCCGGACAACCCTCTTTCCAGTCAGGCCCCAGCATGAAATGTTGCACGATCAGCTGACTGCGGCCGTCGAAAAGGTCCGACAGGGAGTATTCACGGTCAGATCCCTGGAATATATAGTTCTTCTCAACCTTTACCCATGGAAGCTGCATACGCTGCCGGGTTAGTTCATCTTTCAGGTGAGTTAGCTCCTTCTCTTTCTGCATCAGTTGCTTGCGGGCTTCTATCCATTCATTCTGCGACACTATAGGATGATCAACAGTAGCGGCTTGATCAGCGATATGTTCTTTCATGTCTTTGAGGTTTAGTGTACTACAAATGTCCAATTATGCGTACAATAAACTGCTGGGCATTATTGCCAATTTAGGGGGGGAATTGAGACAAATAGACCGCTATATAGTCCTATATCAGTTCGAAGGCTTTGGCGGGATATTCCTCTCCATTGATAATGATCGATAGCTGGTGCTTACCTGGGTAAAATACCCTTGTAGTAATGAGGCGGAAGGACTGTTTCCTGAGGATCTCCCCCTGTTCGCCGGGAGCATATATCTTCTCGCTGATCTTAAATACTTTTTTTGATAAGGTGCCATTCTGCTTCAGATAGTGTACTCCGTACTCCAGCCTGATAGTCTGCGGTTGCGCATCTTTATTCCTGATAGCAAATGAGAACTCCAGGTTGTCGCCCGTCTTTACTTTGGGCGTCAGTATCCTGAAATCGCTGAAGGCGATATGCGTGCTATCCAGTCCGTAATGTTGCAGCATGTCTTTATCGCCCTGTTTCAATAAGGTGCGGGCGCCGTGTTTGATGATCGCATCCGTTTCTTTACTGATCCCTTTCCATTTTGCTGCAATGGCTATAACAATAGCGGGATTGTCTTTGGCGATGTCGTTCAGGTTATTCGCCACACTGCGCCTTACCGATTCAGAAGGGTCCTGTTTCAGGTTTTCCAGGATCGGAAGTATAGGAGAGGGGTCTTTTTTCAGAAAAGGGATGGCCATGGCCCAGGGAAGACGGGGCCTGCTGCCTTCACTGGCAAGCCGTCGTACTTTTTCACTTTTATGTAAAGACCAGGCCAGCATCTGCTGCAACATCCTGTCGCCATATTTCAGGATAAAAGGACGTATGGCAAATTCACAGGTAATGAACTGTGTTACAAATTCCAGCGCTTTTACCGACGTCTCATAGTGTTCTAGTCCATAGGTGGCCAGGTAGTCCGGGAAAAAGATGAACTCCAGCGCTTCCCCGTATCCGGCTTTTCTGAGGGCGTTAATGGTCTTTTCGATCAGTGGAATGGCCTGCTCATAATCAGCCGGCAGGAATTCGTGTAATACCTCAGTAGTATGTTTCATCCGCTCCTTCAGTTCTTTGTCTTCAAATCCTTCCTGGTAGATCTTTTTGATAAACCTTTGTTTATTGAAGGCCGGTACCGTTTGTGTAAGTACGTCGGACAAACTGTTGTAAAAAGCCGGGGAGTAAATGTCTTTCAGCAAACTGCTCATAGTAAGGTATTTTACAGGAGTTGCAAAAGTAAGGATTGTCCCGGTTAAGGCTGTATAGAGATTAATTTATCCGTATCCCCCGGTAATAGCGTAACTTTGCATTTTGTTTTTGTCAGAAAAGGGGTAATTATGAAAATAAGTAATCAGGATATCATTCGTCTTGCAGAGATCAAATCCTATTTCCTTGACCCGCCTTACACCTTTAGGATAAACAGCTATGCAATGCCTCAGGTAGATGAAGCCATCAACATCGTGAAAAAATATACTTTTATATCACCTGTGTTGCTAAGCCAGATGGAAGACACCAGGCAATTGTTGGAGGGATCGGAAAGTGATGTCAACGCAACCCGCGTACATATGCGATCTTTCGCCATCCTGCTGAACCGCATTAACCGGTAAGCAGAGAGCGCGTATAATTATAGAAACCACGTAACGTATGAATGGAAAACTCTTGTTCATTGCCAGTGCAATGGCATGTGGTGTTGCCTGTAAACAACAGCAGCCACCCCAAATCAAAGAACGATCTCCCCGGCAGGAATTCCCCGGATTATTTGAAGCTGTCCAATCTGCCCACGTATTCCCGGACAGCAAAACTTTCGCAGACTGTTCTCCAAAAGACGCTCCCGAAAAGGTGCTCCGGTATTATGCTAAGGAACAGGGCGATGAAGGGTTTAGCCTGACCTCCTTTGTACAGAAGTATTTCAATGTGCCTGTCGGTACAATTCGGCAATACCATACTGATACCATGCAGGATGTTATCGCCCATATTGAATCGCTCTGGACCGTCCTGAAACGCGAACCTGACAGCGCCGGTACATGGGGTTCCCTTATCAGTTTGCCGGGCGCTTATGTCGTACCGGGGGGGCGTTTCCGTGAGGTATATTACTGGGACAGCTATTTCACGATGTTGGGACTGAAAGAAAGTGGCCGTACCGATCTTGTAGAAAGTATGATAAAGAACTTCGCCTTCCTGATCCGTACCTATGGCTTTATCCCTAACGGCAACCGCACCTATTATCTGACACGGTCACAACCGCCTTACTTCGCCCTGATGCTCCAATTGCTGATCTCCGCTAAAGAAGATCGTAAACAGGAGCTGCTGACCACCTACCTCGACGCCCTGGAAAAGGAATACCATTTCTGGATGAAAAAAACTGCGGATGGTAAAACAGGTGAGCACCTGGTCATCCTGCCCGATGGCGCCACCCTTAATCGCTACTATGACAGGGGGCACTGGCCCAGGGAAGAGGCATGGACCGAAGATATCAATACAGCCAAAACGTCCGGCCGTCAGCCCGTAGAGCAGGTTTACCAGGAGCTGCGTACCTGCGCCGAGTCTGGCTGGGACTTCAGCGCCCGCTGGTTGGCAGATGGTAAGACACTGGGCTCCATCCACATCACAGACATCGTCCCTGTAGATCTCAACTGCCTGTTATATAACCTGGAAATGACATTGAGCGACGCCTACCGCATGAAAGGCAATACCCCCAAAGTGCTGCAATATGAAGCTGCCGCCGCCCTCCGCAGAGACGCCATCCAGCGGTATTGCTGGGATGCAAAGACGGGCTTTTTCCGGGACTATGACTTTAAAAAAGACGCCCGTACACCCGTATTGAGCCTGGGAGGGACATACCCCTTATTTTTTGGAATGGCCCGCAAAGGACAGGCGGATAGTGTAGCACGGGTATTAAAACAACAGTTCCTGTATCCCGGCGGACTGGTATCTACTCCCATCGAAACCGGGGAACAGTGGGATGCGCCGAATGGTTGGGCGCCACTCCACTGGATGGCTATTTCAGGCCTGCTAACCTATGATAATGATTCCCTTGCATCAGACATTGCCGGCCGCTGGGCACATCAGAATATCCGCGTATTTAAACAAACCGGCAAACTGCTGGAGAAGTATAACGTTAAGGACACCTCGCTGCCCGGTGGCGGAGGCGAATATCCCAACCAGGACGGGTTTGGATGGACAAACGGTGTTCTGTTGAAAATATTACACATGCAACAGGAAGGCATATTGAATAATGCAAAAAATATTGATACCTTATAACATGCTTAAACCATCACAACGCCTTTTATCGATCGATGCCTTCCGCGCCCTTACCATGCTGACCATGATCTTTGTGAATGATGTCAGCGGTGTGAAAAATATCCCTGCCTGGATCGGGCATGTACAGGCCCAGGAAGACGGTCTGGGTTTCGCCGACACGGTCTTTCCGGCCTTCCTCTTTATAGTCGGCCTCTCTATCCCTTTCGCCATCGGAAAACGTATCAGCCAGCAGAAACCTTTCCTCAGTACCGCCATGCACATCCTGGTCCGCTCACTGGCCCTGATAGTCATGGGCTTTTTTCACGTCAACCTGGAAAATTACAGCCAGGCGGCAATATTGCCTTACCCGCTATGGGAACTGCTGATCACCATTGGCTTTTTCCTGGTATGGCTGGACTATCCTGCCGATATGGACAAACGGAAACGCTACGGACTGACAGGTGCAGGTATCCTCCTGCTGGCCGCTATGGCCGCTTTGTATAAAGGTGGTGCCGCAGATGCGCCTCACTGGATGGAACCTTCCTGGTGGGGGATCCTGGGTATCATCGGTTGGGCATACCTGGTATGTGCTACCCTGTATTTAATAGTGAAAGGTAACTTTGGGGCTATAACGGCCATTTTAGGCCTTTTCCTGCTGATAAACATTTTGACCCACGCGGGATTATTACAGGTCAGTATTCCGGTTATAAATGACGCCTCTTCCGCTTCCCTGATCATGGCAGGTGCAGTCGTCTCGTCATTGTACACGTTACTGGATAAAAAAAGGAAACTGGGGTCTCTCTGGACCATATTTATCGGTCTGGGAGTGCTGGCTATAGTAGCCGCTTTTATATTACGACCACATACCGCCGGTATTTCCAAGATCAGGGCTACGCCTGCATGGGTAATGATCTGTACCGGCATCAGCATACTGGTATTTACAGCCATGATCTGGCTGGTAGATGTTAAGGGAAAGATGAACTGGTTTAAGCTGATCCGTCCGGCAGGTACCAGTACATTGACCTGTTACCTGATCCCGTACCTGCTATACTCCTTAATGATGCTGGCCGGGGTGAAATATCCCGCTGCGCTCAGTGAAGGCACAGGTGGGTTACTTCGTTCTATTGCCATTTCCTTCCTGGTGATCTTATTGGTGGGCTGGATGGAAAAGAAACGGATCAGACTGAAGATTTAGCCATTGCCGGCATTTCGACCGGTTTAGGCGCTTCAGACTGTTTAGGCAGCGGTTTGATGATCATGCGCAGCGCTTGGTCCCTGGTAAAGTAAGCCACAGTCCAGTTGTACATGGTTTTCAGCTTGTTGCGGTAGTTGATGAGCGCCATGACGTGTATGAACAGCCACATTGCCCAGGCCATAAAGCCATTTACGTGCAGATTTGGCTTGGGGATGTCGGCTACAGCATTATTACGTCCGATGATCGCCATACTGCCCTTATCTACATAACTGAACGGTTTCAGCGGTTTATTATCTGCCATGGCAGATAAGTTCTTAGCCAGATGTTTACCCTGTTGCAGGGCCACCTGCGCCAGCTGGGGATGTCCGTCCGGGAAATTTTTGTCCGTCGTCTGGATACATGTATCGCCGATGGCATAAATATCGTCCACCCCGATCACCCTGTTATAGGCATCTGTCATCATTCTACGGCCGGCCCCGGTACTGGCTACAGGAATACCTTCCATGATCTGCGCAGTTACCCCTGCGGCCCAGATCAGGGTTTTGGTCTGAATAGTGTCGCCGTTGTTCAGAATGACCTGGTCGTCCACAAAGTCCTTTACTCTCGTTTTTAGCTTGATCTTTACGCCCAGCTTGCGTAAGGCGTTATAAGTATGCCGTTGCGATTTCTTACTCATGGGTTCAAGCAGGGCCTCGCCTCCGTTCACCAGGTAGATCTCGCCACCATGACCGTGCAGTTCAGGATAGTCCTTCCTGACTACAAACTGGCGTAGCTCCGCCAGCATTCCCGATACTTCCACCCCTGTAGGGCCGCCGCCTGCGATCACGATAGTGGTCAGCTTTTTCCGCTCAGCCGGGTCTTCCGTGATACACGCAATTTCCAGCCTTTTTAAGAGCGTATTCCGCATCTCCAATGCATCATTCACGTTTTTCATCGGGATGGCATTCCGCTTTATGTTTTCGTTGCCGAAATAGTTTGTTTCTGTACCTGTGGCAAAGACGAGGTAATCATACTGTAATTCACCGTTGTGCAGGTAAACAGTATGTGTCGCCGCATCAACCCGCTGGAATTCTCCCATATGGAAGCGGAGGTTGGGCCTGTTCCTGAATAGTTTGCGGAATGGATAACAGATGCTTGAAGTTTCCAGAAATCCCGTTGCCAGCTGATAGATGAGTGGCGGGAAGAAATTATAGTTGTTTTTATCTACCAGTGTGATGTGATAACGCTTGTCGTGTTGTAGCCGCTGGGCCAGATTAATGCCTGCAAATCCACCGCCAATGATCACTACTTTAATTGCTTGTGCTTTTGTTTCTGAGCTTTCCATTGTAAACTTATTTCCTGGTGTTGTAAATCTGGTATGTAAAGATAGTCAATCCGCACTACAAGAATGTTAATCTAGATTAATCAATGGACTATTGATATAGCGTTCAATTAAAGAGATTTTCTATTTTTGCCGCATATGAATGGCGTTAACTTTTTATTAGCTTTTATACAGGATCCGGAGAAGTTGTTTAGTACACTGAGAGATAATGTCTTATGGGACGAAAGAATGCATGCTCGTAAAACGGCCAGTTTCGGTGTAGCTTATAACTATTCACAGATGAGCTATCCTTTTCAGGCATTCACGCCGGAATTGGAAGCTGTTATTGCCCGGATAAATACGACGCTTGGCTTTACTCCCAATAACTGTCTGATAAACTACTATCTTGACGGAAGATCTAAGATGGGATTCCATGCAGATCAGACAGACATTCTTGAACCAGGTACCGGCATCGCTATCCTTTCCGTAGGAGAAACAAGAACGCTCCGGTTTAAAAACATCAACGAACCATCGGAAAAGGTCGATTTTCAACTGCCTGCCGGTTCCATGATCTATATGAGCCAGGAAGTACAGGACGAATGGCTGCATGCTATTCCCGCGTCAGATACAGACAACGGAAGAATGAGCCTTACCTTTCGCGCTATCAGGTAATTACTTAATCAGCATACCATGTTTATGAAAAAACTATTTTGTCTTTTTACATTGTCATTGATCGTTTGCATTACAACTGTCCGCGCACAGAGATACCAGGAAGATATCAGCACTATCCTGAAGTGGGACAAAATGTATGCGCCTCCGGCAAATCCTATCCTGTTTACCGGAAGCTCTTCTATCCGGAAATGGGATGATCTTGAACGCACGTTCAGTAGTTATGTAGTGATGAACAGGGGCGTAGGGGGAACTGTAACGAATGATATCATCTATTATGCAGATAAGATCATTTTCCCTTATCATCCGCGCCAGATCGTGCTCTATGTTGGTGAGAACGACCTGGTAGAGAAAGGAGTAACTGCAGATACCGTCTTTAACAGGTTCAAAAACCTCTACAAAACGATCAGAAATAAACTGCCGGATATCTCCATTGTATACATTTCAATAAAACCGAGCCCGAGCAGGATACAGTTCCTGTCAACAGCCAAACAAGCCAATAGCATGATCAAAGACTTCATTGCAAAGCAACGGAAGATCGCCTTTGTAGATATATTTAATCTCATGCTCGACAGGAACGGTAACCCGAGGAAAGAACTGTTTGTGGAAGATATGCTGCACATGAATGGAGACGGATATGCTATCTGGCAGAAAGCTGTCAGGCCGCATCTGATACAGAAGTAACGACCTTCACATAAAAGACTATACGTAAGTCAGAACGCTGTAACAAAATGTTGCAGCGTTCTGTTTTTTATAACTGAAGAACTTCGTTCATATTAACGCCGGCGTCAATTTATAGAAAAGCGCATATATGCCGTTTTGCAGCAGGGGCACATCTTTTGTACTATATACGTTATAAACCTGCTGTTATGAATAAGCTTTTTCCATTGCTTTTACTGTTGTGTTATTCATTTCCGCTTTATGCACAGCAACCAGATCTGCCTCCGCCCCATGCAACGAAGTCTTACGCCAATTACAGTAAAGTAAAAGGCTGGGATGACGGGGCAAAGCCAATCCCTCCGGATGGCTTTATAGTAAACCTTTACGCTGATGGTTTTCAGAACCCCCGCTGGCTATACGAACTGCCCAATGGCGACCTGTTGGTTGCGGAGTCCAATTCCCATTATGGGTTCTTTAAAAAGATAGGTGCGGCCCTTATTGGTGCTACGAAATCTAATAACGTTAAAAAAAGCGCTAACCGTATCACCTTGCTGAGAGATGCCGATCATGATGGAACCCCGGAAATCAGGACGGTATTCCTTAAAGACCTGAATCAACCGTTCGGGATGCTGCTGGTAGGGAATTACCTGTATGTAGCTAATACAGATGGTTTGCTGCGCTTCCCTTATACAGCAGGCGCTACGACCATTAATACAAAAGGGGAGAAGATAGCGGCTTTCAATGCAGGGAAGGTAAACAGGCACTGGACACGTAATATAATTGCCAATAAGGACAATACTAAGTTCTATGTAGCAGTAGGTTGTGGTGATGATCATGGCGAGAAAGGAATGGAGCACGAAGTATCAAAGGCCAATATCCTCGAAATGAACCCAGATGGAAGTGGTTTACGCATTTATGCCTCCGGGTTAAGGAACCCTGTAGGCATGGGCTGGGCGCCTGAAACCAATACCCTCTGGACAGTAGTGAATGAACGTGATGAACTGGGGAATGATCTGGTACCGGATTATCTTACAAGCGTAAAAGAAGGTGCTTTCTACGGATGGCCTTATAGTTACTACGGGCGGCATAAAGATCCCAGGGTCCCCATTGCACCTGATGGAATGGTAGAAAAGGCAACCGTGCCTGATTATGCGTTGAAAGCACATACGGCCTCTTTAGGATTAGCCTTTTATACAAAGAATAGCTTCCCGGATAAATATAGGAATGGGGCATTTATTACCCAGCATGGTTCATGGAACCGCAAACCCCTCTCAGGTTATAAGGTAATATTTGTTCCTTTTAAGGATGGTAAACCTTCAGGTGAGCAGGAAGACTTTCTGACGGGATTCGTAAAGGATAGTGTATCCGGAGAAGTGCGCGGAAGGCCGGTAGGCATCATTGTTTCCAATACAGGCGCTATGTTCATTACCGACGATAAAACAAATCGCATCTGGCGGATCAGTTATGGTGCGCCAAAGTCTGAAAGCACAGCAAAGAATAACATAATCAACAAAACACAATAGGACTCCGTTAGGAGTCCCCACGTTTGTAGCCCCGGGTGATAACCCGGGGAATGGGGGAATGGGGGAATGGG
>CABHOY010000036.1 GCA_902168105.1 uncultured Flavihumibacter sp. | reverse complement strand
CATAGAGATCTGGTATAATCGACAAAGAATACATTCCCTGCTGGGTTATATGACACCAGAAGAATTTGGAAAATCAATTATCAAACAAGCAGCTTAATTATTTGTCCATTTTTTTGTTGCAAATCCAACACATCCTATTGTAAAGTGTGCATTGTTTTCATACGATTTTGTAAGTATCCATCCCTTTCAGGATGGTAACGGAAGGTTAAGCAGATTAATAGCCACCTTGTTACTTTTAAAAAACGGGTATAGATGGATTCAGTATGTAAGCTTTGAACATGAAATTGAAAGCAGGAAAGGTGAATATTACAAAGAATTAATGCAATGCCAGCAACAAAGGCCGAATGAAGATATTTATCCGTGGGTTATTTTTTTTCTGGATTGTTTAAATAAAATCAGCAGCCAGTTAATGATTAAATTAACGACTTCTGCAAAGGAAAATAGCCTGGCTCCAAAGGAGAAAAGCATTTATATGTTCGTTGAAAATCATCCAGGATGCCAATCCGGGGAAATAGCTGAGAAACTGAACATACCGCTTGGTACAGTCAAGAGGATTCTTACTTATCTGGTCAATGAAAAACAAATCATTAAACACGGTTCAGGACCGGGAACGAATTATAGTTTGTGATTCTTATGAAAAAATCTTGTAAATCACTGATCCACAGGCTTGTGGAAAAGTTTTGAAAAGGGTTAAATTTTTTGGAAGGTTCAGTACAGCTATGCACACAGTTAAACATTTGAAGCGAAAATATTTACTAAAGCGACAATAATTATTCCTCTCCAAGTTTTCGAACACTGGAGAAGAAGATTAAGAAGTTATACCTCCTCTTTAGGGAAATATTAAGTGTACTCCCTGTAGAGCCATAGTAAGTACCTTTAGCTGTTTGAAGACAAAACCGTTTCGAAAATAGCCAGTACCTTAAAGCCTGTAGATTGATCTTCCGTAAGTACAATATCCTGAAATGAAGGATCATTAGACAATGGGCGTAATATGATTGACTCATGCCTCCATTGCTCTTCATTATGTTGCTTTGTACTTCTATATTCTTTAACTGTATAACCTTGCGCTAAGTCTTCAGCTGGAAGACTGTTATATTGTACCAGGACAATTTTTCCGTTTCGTGATCCGCCTTCATACTTTCTGAAAAGACAAATTGATCTACTAGGAATAATGCGATTCATTGATTCACCAACGACCTCACAGGCGAAAAGGTCTTTGGACGGCTTAATATGTGCTGGCAATGTGATCCATTTACTTATTTCAACCTGCGACCAATCATTAAAACTCCCGGCTGCCGCTCTCAAATTATATAAAGGAACAACATTGTTAGCAGAGATTTCATCGGATGAAATGAATCCAGCAGCTTTAGAAAGCTCATCAGCTTCAACGTCTTCTGAGATATTGAGTTGTAGTTTGGGTAAGTTCTCAACTATAGCAACTGTTTGTACACTCAAAGTAATAATGCTCAATAGCAAATCTAAGATATATCTGGGATTTCCCGTTTCCCCTGCCCAATCATTGGGATTGTTGATAATACTACTTTCTTTATCCGGTTTTACCTGATAACGTTCCATTACCCATTCAATAGCGCTCTTTCCGTTTACTACATATTCATAAGCCTTTTCGGGAATATTAGAAATGGTGATGCGGCTATTATATATAATGGTATCTTTTAGTCCTTTTTTTGGAAAACGAATTTTATCTACAGTATAAAAATCGCCATTATCACCGGTAACTTTAACATCAGGATATTGTGCTATGGTTTCATAATTCAAATGTAGTTCTGCCAACCTACGACCGGCTTTACTGAATGACCAAAAATCCCTTACGTCCTCAATCAACGGTAAACGAGGTAGCATTTTCTTTAGATCGTTGGCGAAGGTTTCTCTATACTCTTTACTATGCAGAAAGCCATAGACATAGTAGAAAATATCTTCTTTGGTTATGCTCTTTCCGTATTGCTTTTTTGCTCTTTCAAAAATAAAATCACTTATGGCGTCTCTACGGATATATTGTTGATCACTATTATCATCAAACAAACCTCTTTGGGTTGCATTCTTTTCTTCATAGTAGTAGAGAGGGAAAGCTTGTGTATCTCCATTGAAATGCAAATCAGGAATAACATCTGTTATTAAAACTGCCGCATCTTTATAGCGAGCGGAAACACAAATCACTAAATTTTTTAAATTGGGAGTAGGGAAAAACTCCTCAAATTGCCCTCGTCTGTGAATCATTTTATCGCCACGATAAATATATTGTTTAAAGTAAGGGCGATAAATTCCTATAGTAATTTTATTCTTCTCAAAAATTGCCTTTTCGCCTTTTTCTAATTTAGGCATAAGACTGCTTGTCCAACTTATTTTGGATGGATCTGTGTTAACAAAATCATTTACTTTAATATTAACAGAACTTTTTTTTGCCCTAAAATATCTTTCAATTTCATTATTATAAAAATCGACCGAAGATTTTATGTTAAGCGAAAGCTTTTCCTTTGATGAATTATATACCCAAGCATCACGCCCTGTTTCTAAGCCTCTTGAATTTACAACAAAAAAAGCTCGTGTTTTTGTATCAAATTTCTTTTCTGAATCAATAGAAATAAAAGTACCAAACGCATCATTCCTTAAGCTTATCCAATCCCCATGTTCATTGGGTTGCAACGTCTTAAGCTCAAATTTTGAATTAGTAAAGGTCTTAAAATCATTTAAAAGTTTAAGTTTTTCTTCCCTGCTCAAATAATCACCAATATCCTGGTAATGTATGATTGCCTTTCCCTCCCTTTTTTCAGGATTTTTAACCAATAGGGTAACGGAAATAGGCGTGCGGCTGCCCATTCCAAAAACGTTACCTGCCTCCTTTTGTCTTAGCTCGCCACTTGTTCTTGCATTACCTCTCAAATTAAATACATAAATGGAAGTAAATTCCTTTTCTAAAGTTTTACGGAAACCGTCTGCACTATTACCGTCTAACCAGGCACCATTAGAAACAAAACAAACGATACCACCATTTTTATTATTTTCATTTAAACGATCCGTACTCCATCGAAAAGCTTTTATATAACTGTCATACAATGAGTTCTTGTTTGTCGCCTTTGTTTCTTTTGCATAGGTCTCTGAAATACGTTTTTCCAATTTAGGATAGGATTGATTTTGGGCATTATCATTTGCAGAGTTTTGCCCAACAGAATAAGGAGGGTTACCCATTATTATTCTTAATGGGGCTTTTTGCTGGCGTTGAACTCTTTTTGAGTTTTGAAGAAACATTTCTGAAAAGAGTTTTTCGCCATCCGTTGTCTCACTTAACTGGAAGGTATCTGTTAAGCAAATACCTTCAAATGATTGATAGGTCGTATCACTACCCATTAAATCATGAAAAACATTTTCGATATTTACTGCTGCTATATAATAAGCCAACAGTACAATTTCGTTGCAATGAATTTCATGGGTATATTTGCGTACTAAGTCTTCCTTGCTGATTAAACCGCTTTGCAGAAGCCGGGTAATGAATGTGCCTGTTCCTGTGAATGGATCTAATACATGAATATTTTCCTCTGAAATACTCCTGCCGAATTCTTTAATAAGAATGTCGTTTATGGAATGGATAATAAAATCGACCACCTCAATAGGTGTATAAACAATCCCCAGCTTTTCCACCATTTTCGGGAAAGCTGTTTTAAAGAATTTATCATACAATTCAATTATAATGCGTTGTTTTCCTTCTGCATTATCTATACCTGCTGCTCTTGTTTTTACTGATTGATAAAACTTATCCAAAGTTTCAGCATCTTTTTCCAATGATTGTTGTTCCAGCAAATCCAGCATCTTTTGCATGGCCTGGCTCATTGGATTACTTTGCACAAATGAATAGTCCTCAAATAAAGCATCAAATACCGGTTTGGTAATAATATGCTGTGAAAGCATTTCGATAGCTTCTGCCTGTGTAATGCTTGGATTAATGTTTTTATGCAGGCCTTTCAGAAAACTCTCAAAAGCCTTTTGATGCTTTATGTTTTCATTAATAAGTTTAGTAATCCGTTCCGTTTGACGCTGTGCAATTTCAGCTACCGATTTTGCCCACTGCTCCCAATATCTTTTATCACCCACTTTTTGCACCATTCGGGCAAAAATTACAGATTGTAGTTCTTGGAACTGTAACGACAACTGTTCGGAAATATTCTTAGCACTTGCATCATTATCCAAGTCTGATGGATAAATTGGGTTACCGCTTTCATCAAATGAAATTTCCGGACGGCCTATTAGAATTTGCTGAGGACGATTCTTATTAAGCTCAATTTTGTTTACGGTAGCATTAAATCGGTCATCATGCGCTCTTAATGCGTTTAAAACAGTCCAAACAACTTTGTAGCGTTCATTGTCATCCAATGCCTTATCTGCTTCCACATCGGAAGGAACAACTATTGGAATAATAATATAACCATATTTTTTGCCAGGTGCTTTACGCATTACCCTACCTACAGATTGAACAACATCTACCTGTGAGTTTCGTGCAGAAAGGAACAATACCGCATCTAAAGAGGGAACGTCAACTCCCTCACTCAGACACCGAACATTGGTCAATACTCTGCATTCCCTTTCTTCTGGCTCAGATTTTAACCAAGATAGTAGTTCGTTACGTTTGGTAGCATCCATAGTACCATCAATATGAGAGGATACCACCGTTTGCATTGTTTTTCGTTTCTCCGTCGGAAGCTCTGAAATATAAGTATCTGATGCCGTATTGAATGTTGCCGTTATCTTTTTCGAAGCTGCAATACTTTGGCAAAACGCAACCGCTCTACGCATAGGATCGGGATCAGTTTCTTTAATGATGCCTTCATCACCTAATATTTGTTTTGAGAGGGCATTAATGCAACCAATAAGTTTTGATGCGTCGTCGGTATTTATTTTACTTTCGTCATCGGCAATCATTTTTTGTACAGCCGGAGGCACATCGTTTTCATTAAGAGTTAGGATAAGAACTTTGTAATCAGTCAGTAATCCCTTTTCAACAGCTTCCCCAAACCCTATCCTATATATTTCTTCTCCATATAAGTTTTCATCATCCATTGAACAAAGCAGTGCTTCTGCCTGTGCCGCCTTGCTCTTTGTATTATCGTCATATAAACGAGGTGTAGCTGTCATATAAAGGCGTTTTTTAGCCCTTATAAAATCGTTGTTGTGCACTTTTGTAAATGCACTTTCATCATTACCTAACAAAGAAACGCCTGTGGTACGGTGAGCTTCATCGCAAATGATCAAATCAAATTCAGAGTATTTGGGATTACTCTTTTCCAATGCCCTTTGAGCTTTAGCAATGACTTCGATAGACTGGTAAGTAGAAAAAACAACGGTTAAACCAGTGTTTGATTTTGTTTCCAAACCTTTGAACTGGTGTAAAATATTATCAACATCAGTAGATGCTGGAAATGCCAAATCCACGACAGAAGAGGTATCTATGTCGTCTAATTGTTTCCTGCTTTTTGACACTTCCGGGTCGGAACAAATACAAATCGCATTGATAGGCTCAACTGCATCCGAATACCATTCATTTAATGTTTGGCCTAGTAAGGCAATGGATGGAACTAAAAACAAGATGAAGCCTTTACCATTGGTTTCATTCTCAGCTATGCGAAGTGAATTAAATGTTTTACCCGTACCGCAAGCCATTACCAATTTACCTCTGTTATTAGTCTTAAAATATTCGTGTGCTTGGGTAAGGGCTTCAGTTTGATGCGGTCTTAATTGTTTTTTTGCGGTTCTTGCTTCTTCACCGGAAATACCATTGTCCAATTTTTCCCAATCCAATGGTGCATCAACGAGGTCGGAAAGATTAATTCTGGAAACTGGTGGATTTTGGTTTCTGATGGCTTCTTTTGCATTAGGGCCCCAATTATTGGTAGTGGAAATCCAAAGCCTGTGAGCAAAGCCATAAGTTTTTGAATCCTCCCCCTTAAAATGCCTACTGGACGTGGAAAGAAAACTATCGACGGCTGGTTTATCAATAATAGTACTTTCCTGATAGCATTTACATTGTATCGCCCAATAGTCACCTTCATTGGTCAACGCTACTAAATCAATTCCAGTATCAAAAACACCTAAATCCTCTTTGCCGGGGAATTCATTCCAAAGCCATACTTTTTTGAACTTGTGAGCATATTTAGGGTCAGTGAGTAAATATGCTTTCATCAGACGCTCAAAGCGGTCACCTTTATCACGCTCTGAAAAGGATATATTTCTATATTTAGCTAATACCGTATTAAAATTCATGTAGAGGTTATTTCTTTTCGTTCAATTTCTAATTGTGATTCTTAGTACAACAAATTACCACAATAGAAGTCGTGCTTAGTTTATTTAATTACCAGGGTATATTAACTAGACTAATGGATAAATGCAATAATATTATATTGCTATGACTGGATACATATTAATAATTTTATGCAAATAATTAGGCATTGCCGAAACTCTGTAGATTGCACCAATAAAAGTTATTATTTTTACTCTTTGCCAAATATTTTTCTTATTTGCGGATATTTTTGCAAGTCTTATCTAAGCTCTATTTAAGTATCAATCAGACAAGAAAATTAAGCTAAAATTCCACCGACTTCATTTTGCTCACCAAATCAGCCGCTTCAACTTTTAGAAAACGGGCTATTTCAAAAAGGGTTTCAATCTTAGGCTGTTTGTAATTTCTACACCAGGTAGAGACGGTTCCTTCTGTAACACCAACATTTTCAGCCAATTCCTTATTTGAAATCCCTTTTTCAGCCAAAACAGCTTTAATCCTATTAAATTTTGGTTTGTCCATGTTTTAATAAATAAAATCACCTGTATTATAAATGTACAAAGGAATAAATTGTTGATTTTTAGTTAATTAGATTCTAAAAGGCTTTTAAAAGGTGCTTTTGGAATCATTTTAGATTCTAAAAGATTGCTTTTTGAAATATTTATTTTAATTTTGGTTCTAATAGGATTGTAATAGATTCTACTGGAATCATAATAAAAGCAATTAGGATTTGTTATTTTAAGAATTAAAGAATTAGCCTATGGTATAAATCAAATAGTAAAACTACTTTTGCAATCTTCAACTTATTTGAAGCTTGCTTCTTCGATTCTCACCTGCGAACGTAGGAAATTCAACTGGGATGAGATCAGGAAGTAAAGCCCAAGCTATGGCGCGGGCTCTTCTTGACCATTCCCAAACCTTCCTACGGGTCGCAGATGGCAAGTTGAGTCCTGCGTCTTTTTTTATTCCCCCCTTTGCTCCCGCAGCTATTCCCTTGCTTAAATTTTTATGTTGATCATTACTAAAACTGTTATCCAATAGGGATACGGCATTACTATGTAATTAACGACCTAAAATCACCTTCTATGCCTACACAAGTAAGCCATCTACCCGAACCTACCCCACCGCCAGCAGATACCGAAACCATGAAAATCTTTATGGGAATGCTGGCCCATGAAATGCGTACCCAAGTGGCCGGTATCTGTACTGCCAGTACCATATTATTAGAGGAACGCGGCACCGGTAAGCGTGTGCAACAGTACCTCTCCCATATTAAGTACAGTGGCGAAGACTTATTGCATGTATTAGATAACATGATGGCTACAGCTACGGTAGGGAATGGGAACCTGGATATAACACTTAAATATACCCGTGTCCAATTACGGGAATGGCTAAAATTCCACCTGCGGCAATATAATCTTATTACTGCCGTAAGGGATATAAAATTAAAAACGGTGGTTCACCGATCTGTAACTGAATACATCACTACAGATGTCATCAAGTTGGGGCAGGTACTGAAAAATCTGATAGATAATGCGATAAAGCACAGCCCGTCCAACAGCCAGATTTCAATTGTTGTTCATCCTTTAGGTGACAACCGCTTAATATTTCAGGTGACAGATCAGGGAGTGGGTATCCCTGAGGACAAAACTCATCTGCTGTTCAGCCCTTCCAGCAAATTGATAACGGGCTTGCCGGAACAGGTTTAGGGTTGTACATCTCCAAACTTTATGCAATCGCTTTAGGAGGTGATGTAATGATCGGTAGTAATGATAATAGTGGCACCACATTTCTGTTCCTGATTACCCATAAAACGGATGCCTAATTTTAAATTAATAGCACATGCACAACAACAATAGGTATCCCCTTGAAAAAGACCTGCGCAATACAACTACTCCCTATACCATTTATTTGCATGAAAGGGCCTTCTTACTGGATGCACAAATGCTAAAGAAGCATATTGATGCGAATACCCTGACATATAAGGATTGGCATTTACCTAAACTGAAAGTAATCTCTTTTAAAGAAGGGCTGCTAAAACTATACAATATCAATTATAACATGCTCTATGAATTAACCATTTACATAGCACATGATGGGTTACATATTTCCTGTGATTGCGACAGGAGGGTTGAAAAACTTTGTCACCATGCCTACTATGCACTGGCGCATATTATTTCCACGTTAGGGGAGCGATATTTTAGAATAGGGCCATATACCAATTTTATAGAAATAGAGCAGCCACACAACAAGGAGGACAACACCATTAATTCCCAAAAAACTAAAAAATGAAAATTCATAAGTCAATAAGCCACCTGACAGGGAAAGAACAAAACGATCTGCGTATTATATCCAAGCGTATTGTTGAAAACATACAGCCCCAATTCGTCTTTTGCTATGGAAGCAGGGTTACAACCAATTTGAACAGGAGCTGCCTTACAGAAAAACACAGGGTTGAAAAAACAACTTGCTGTTATGACATTCTCCTGGTGGTAAGCGATGAGGAGCCATTAGAAGATAACGCTATTCTCCTGTTTACAGAACGCCTGCTTAAAAAAGAAGTACAGGTGAACGTTATTGTACATCGCATAGGGTTCATCTACCAGCAGATATTGAAGGAGAACTTCTTTATCGTAAAAATATTTGAATCTGCCATTATTTTATACGATAAAATTCAAAAGCTGCAAAGTATGCCCTTAACAACCATGAAGGTGAAGCACACAGCAATGATCCAAAGTATTTATCTTTTGTATAAAACCCTTTTTGATGAATCAAAGGTTTTTATTTCAAAAGCGGAATCATGCTATAAGGAGAATAATTACGTGCAGGCGGTAAACCTGTTAAAGCAGTCCGTTATCCGTTCTTTAAAAGCGCTGGTGATGGCGGGTACAGGTTATGCCATAGCCACCGATAACATAGAGCGGTTGGTAAGATTTACGGAGAATTTTACTGATCTGGCGGGTTATCTTATTGATGACGATACTAATGAAGGGAAGCGTTTATGCAAAATACTCACTGGTATTATGCCCGGCAATGCGAGCGACAAAGAGTTGCCTACTTCTGTAGAATGCTATGTGTTTATAAACCGGGCCAAATTTTTCAGACAACAGGTGAACGATTTTCTATTTAAGAACGCTACGCTCTTAAAATACAGTCAGCCCGATCCGATTAACGTAACAAATTAAACGCTAAACGAACTTTGATTTACGGCAAATGACTTGATTGACGGGGGAAATCATTGTGAGATTCCTAAACAGTATTCGGGCAATAGGTGCAATGAATGGGTTCGTATTCATTACCGTTGCCAACCATTTTCCATTGCATAACGCGGGATTGATTTTTATCTTATCCGCCTTTTATCTTTTACGGACGAGACAACGGTTATCTATGTTTTAAATGAATCCGAATAAAAACCAAACATTTCCAAATGAATACCGAATGGTTGCCGAATGAATTTCAAATGATTTTCAAGTAACAGGCAAACAGGGTGTACTTCTAAAAGCATTCAGTAGGCAATAGTAGATAAATAAGGATATATTTTATAGATGTAAGGTAAAGGCAATAGCTGATCCCTATTAATTCGGGAAAATTCAGGAAAATTCGGGAAAGTTGAGCCTAATTGCGCCCAAAAGTGCCCAAACCGGAAAGTGACTTTTTCAGCCATCGTAGCTTTGTGTTTTAATCATCAAAAAACACAAGTATGAAAAAGTTCACAGTAGAACAGTTTGAAGTACAGGTGCTGCAATGGTGCAAGTGTCGTCACTTATCTGTACCCACGAGTTAGATCATCACATTATGGAAGTGGATGAGGAAGACGAGACAATCACCCTGGAATTGCATTATTCCAAACAAGACCGGGAGGTGATTCACCAGATTCAGGACATCATTTCTGACAACAGTGAGGAGGACGATGATGAAGAGGAGGACGATGATGAGGATGAAGAATAGCGCGGTTGACAGGGGCCGGATGCCCGGCCCCTGTACTTAAATAAGATAAATGCTTTTCAACCCAACTCCTCTTCTATGAACACCCTACACCCGGCATCCTTACAAGTCCTGCAACATAGAACACAGGACATTACCCCCGAAGAAGTAAAGGCTTTGCCAAGCTTCCAGTATTATACTGACGAACAGGTTGCGTTGCTAATACAGACGATAAAAACTTTTACCCGGATTGGCTACGTCATTTTCAATGAGCAGGAAGCCATCACCGGGAAAGTGATTGATTTACCAGTAGCAGAAAACAAACAAAAGGCAGCATGAATAAAATACTATTACTTTTTGATTCCTTTGCCAAAAGGAAGAAAATGCAGGGAATGCGTAGCAATAACTGCGTGATTTATACGCGTGTGTCCACGAAAGAACAGGCAGATAATAATATGAGCCTGGGTACACAGCGTAAAATTTGTGAGCAATACGCCAATAAAGGCGGATTACAGATTATGGGATATTTTGGGGGAACCTACGAAAGTGCGAAAACAGACGAACGCCGGGAGTTTAATAAAATGCTGGCCTTTGTGAAAAAGAGCAAAGAGCGGATTGCCTATATTATTGTCTATAGCGTAGATCGTTTCAGCCGTTCCGGTACAAATGCCATGTATATTACCGACCAGTTAAAAAAGCAGGGTATAGTAGTGTATGCGGTTACCCAACCTACAGATGCTTCCACCGCTAGCGGCAGTCTGCAACAAAATATCCAGTTCATTTTTAGTGAATACGATAACCAGCTACGCAGGGAAAAGTGCATGGCGGGTGTGAAAGAAAAACTCTTGGTGGGTATTTGGTGTACCACTCCGCCAATGGGCTATGATATTGTAAAAAGGGACGGTAAAAAGGAGTTCGTTATTAATAAAAAGGGCAAGCTGCTTGGGAAGGGTTTCCAATGGAAAGCAGAGGGCGCATCCAATGAAGAGGTTCGGTCGCGGCTGGCTGCTCATGGACTAAAACTAAGTAACCAGCGTATCTCCGATTTTTTACGGAATCCGTTCTATTGTGGCCTAATTGTACATAATGCACTTGAAGGTCGGGTTGTGGAGGGCATACAGGAAAAACTAGTATCAAGAGAAGTCTTTCTGCGTGTGAACGGCATTCTTTCACAACGTCATCAGGGATATAGCGTTAAACCGGAAAATGAGATAGTTCCGCTGAAGCGTTTCCTGAAATGTGCTGATTGTGGTAATTATTTACGGGCCTACAAAGCCTATAAAAATCAGGAATACTACTATAAGTGTAATACTCCCGGCTGTAAATGCAATAAAAGAGCAGACAGCCTACACAAAACCTTTCAGGAATTGATAGCCGGTTATACGCTTGATATAAATGAAGATTACCGCCAATTACTGAAAACACAAACCATTGCCACCTATAACCAGCTAACACAGGAAACTTGCCAGAAACGGGAAGGACTTGAACAACAGATAGAAGAAATCGACAAAAGAATAAAGCGCCTAAGAGATCGCCATGCGATGGAAGAAATAGACCGGGAAATGTACGAAGAATACAAGGCCAAATTTCTGGAAGAACGCCATGCTATATCTGAAGAACTGGCAAAACAGGGAAATAAGGTGTCGAACCTTGAAAAATGTGTAGATAGTATCATTAATTATGCCTCAAAACTCGCTTCCACATGGGATTCTGGCGGATATGCTGAAAAACAGAAGCTGCAATTTTCCGTATTTCCCGAAGGGATTCTATATAATCGCAAAAATGATGAATGTCGAACTCCGCGTGTTAATGAAGTATTTCGCCAAATGACAGGACTGGTGCGGGTTTTAGGGGAAAAAGAAAACGGGAACAATACATTTGACTGTACTATTCCCGCTTTAGTGGAGAATACCGGAGTCGAACCGGTGACCTCTTGCATGCCATGCAAGCGCTCTAGCCAACTGAGCTAATTCCCCGCATAATGGAGTGCAAATGTATACTATTTCCTGAAAATCCCAAATTCCACCCTTCAAATCCCTCTATTTTTTTGGCCATCCACCTGAGATGCCTGGATATACTACCTGAAAAGCCTGCTCTCTCCTCCAAAACAAAAGGACCGACCATTACAGTCAGCCCCTGGTATATTATTTATGAATGATCGTCTAGAACTTGAAAGTCAGGCTACCAGTAACACGCGTCGGGTTTTGCGCTGCCAGACGGTAAGACCAGTATTTCTCATTTGTCAGGTTATCTACTTTTAAGCCCAGTCTGAACTTGGATTTATCATAGAAAACAGCCGCGTCCAATACAGTATAAGAAGGAATACTGAACTTGAATGAAGTGGTGTTAGTCTGATAATACTCGCTGGCATAAATTCCGCCGAAGCCAAAACCAAGTCCTTTAGCCGCTCCTGATGCAACACGGTAGCTGATCCACAGATTTCCCACTTTAGGAGGACCTGCTGTTGTCGGCCTTAACCCTTCAACAGAGGCATTCGCTTTAGTAAATTTGCTATCATTATAAGTATAACCTGCCACGATATTCAGACCCTTTACCGGATTCGCGATCACTTCCACTTCATATCCTTTGCTCAACTGTGTTCCGTCCTGTATGGAGTAAGTAGCATGCTCAGGATCATCGCGGGTTACATTTGTAACTGAGATGTTATAGTAGCTCAGTGTTGCACTCACCTTATTCAGGTCAAATTTCACACCGCCTTCCCACTGATTAGCCTGGGTTGGCTTAAAGGTATTACCCTCGAAATCAGATCCGGAAACGTTATTAAACCCGTTCATATAGTTACCGAAAACGGAAACCTTGTCTTTTACAACCTGGTACACTGCTCCGAACTTAGGCGAAAATGCAGTCTGATTATAGTTACCAGCTGTAGAATCCTGACCGGGATAATAAGTACCCTTGTTCATATACCTGTCTACACGCAGACTGGCCATTACCAGCAACTTCTCAGTGATATTCAGTACATCCGATACATAAGCACTGTATGTCTCTTCCCTTCCCGCAACAAAATTGCTATAAGTCGCATTGTTGAAGAGTGGAGTTATTTTTTCGAGCGTGAAGTTGTTATAGGCCGCACCTGGTCTTCTAACGTCGATCGGTGTCAGATTCACAGTCGCATCGTTACGGGTGGACTTCAGGCTGTAATAATCCAGACCAGCTACAATCCTGTTCCTCAGGCTTCCTATCCTAAAATCGCCTATAAAGTTCTGCTGGATATCTGTTCCATAGTAAGGGAACTCCTGGTTAGTGACCGCCTGACGCAGTGTCGTATCTGAAGTCATAGTCAGCTGCACAACATTTCCATCGGAGGAAGAACGGGTACGGGAAACGATCGTCTGCGATATCCAGCTTTTCGACAGAATGTATTTTGCCTGTGCAAAGATGTTATACTGCTGACTGGTATAGTTGATAGTATTGTTAGCGAAGGAAAGTTTGTAAGGGATATTTAAGTCTGTAATGCTTTTAGCAGTTCCTTTGGTATAAGGAGCCAAACGGGTAGGTGAAGTACCCTTATTGATACTGAACTCTACATCCAGGGAAAGCGTCAGCCTATCGTTCACTGCGTAAGAGAAGCTAGGTGCTATCAGAAAACTTCTGGTGAAGCCTGCATCCTGGAAACTATTTTCACTATGTAACGCCGTATTCACCCTCAGTAAAGCTGTTTTATCAGCATTCAGCGGGGAGTTGATGTCCATTGTCAGACGGTTCAGGTTCCAGCTTCCACCAGAGTAAGAGATTTCGCCTGCAAATTGATCAAATGGTTTCTTCGTAACGCGGTTAAACAACCCGCCAAAAGAAGATACAGTGCTACCGAACAATGTTGCAGATGGCCCTTTGATCACCTCAATACGCTCCAGGTTTACCGGATCGATCGTAGTGTAGGTAAAACTGCTAACGCCATTGCGTACCAGCTGTGGTGTAGGAAACCCTCTTGAAATAAATGTTGTTCTACCCTGGTTCCTGATTTCTGCAACACCTGCTCCTGGTACGTTCTTAAAAGCACTGTTATAATCTGTGATCAGCTGTTCTTTCATCAGCTCTTTGCTGACAACTGTGTACACCTGTGGGTTCTCCATATTGTTTAAAGCCAGTTTGGAAACATCCCCACTCTCCTTTCTTCCAAAACGGTTTCCTCCACTGGTTACCACCACTTCCTCCAGCTTCTGTGTTGATGCGCTTAAAGTGATTTTGGTATAGTTTTCCCGGCCCTCTTCTGCTTTCACTTCTACCACAACTGGTTCCAGGCCTATCAAGGATGCTTTCAGGTGATAAGTTCCCACCGGGATGTTCTTAAAGCTAAATATGCCGCTTTCATTTGTAACGGCCCCTTTAGACAATTCCTGGATCATAATAGTTACCCCCGGAGCTGGCTCACCATTGCTGGTCACAACAGTCCCTGTGATACCTGTCACCTTATCATCTATATCATTTGCATAGATGCTTGGCACACTAAATAGAAAAAATGATAATATTAGCGCTGCTCTCGAAATTAGCCTCCCCAGATGGCAATCCATAAAAAAGTTAAATTAGGGTGCAAAAGTGCACAGGCTGCCGGACATCATAATGTCCGAAACGGAAAATCATTTATCTAATCGGGAATTTTTTATCTACCTCTCCGGGAATTCCAACTTTCTCTTTAATAATCAATCACTTAAAACACCCCATATTCGGGGATATATAATTCCTATCCTTTATGTTTCTTTGCAGAGGAAATCAGTGCTATTTACCCGCCTGGCCAAATTAGAGTAAATCCATGTACACAACGAAATTTATCAGTTCAGAGGATGAACTGAGACAAGTTGCCGAACTATCAAGACTGAATTCGGCAGACCATATCACAAATGATATCAAAGAAGCACAAGGTTATACTTCCTGGAAATATACTTTTGAAGACCTGAAAGCCCTTCATGAAGTAACGCCGTCTGCTGTTGTAAAAGATGGCGACAAAGTAGTAGGTTATCTGCTTGTCCTCGTGAAAGAATCAGCTCCGGTATATGAACCGCTTACAGACGCTATCCAAATGTTTGAAGGCCGGCTTTATAACGGAAAGCCCCTGCTAAACTATAATGTATATTTCCTCGGGCAGACCTGTATTGACATAAACTATCGCGGACAAGGCCTTTTGCGGAAATTGTACCAGTTCCATAAAGACAATTTTGAATCAGTATACGATTTTGCACTCAGTGCTATTGCCAGGGATAATCCGAAGTCACTGGCGGTACATACAAAACTGGGCTTCCGCACACTTTTTCCTTTTACTGAAGGAGACCTCGTCTGGGATGCAGTAATGTGGGATTTTAATCTGGGTGAATAGCCGGGTTATGCGATATTTGCACACAATCCGTTATATCATCCCATATGAAAGAAACAGCTGCAGAAAAAAATAAGCTCAGTCTCTGGACAAGCACATCCCTCATAGTCGGCAACATGATAGGAGCCGGGATCTTCCTGGCGCCAGCAGCACTCGCTTCGTTTGGTAGTGTCAGCCTGTTGGGATGGGTAATTTCAGCTGTCGGATGTTTCTTCCTGGTAAAGGTCTTCGGCAATCTCAGTAAACTGGTACCGAATGTAACAGGCGGCCCGTACGCTTATACCCGGCGTGGTTTCGGCGATTATATGGGTTTCTCCATCGCCTGGGGGTATTTCCTTGCAGTATCCTGTGCTAATGCCGCTATTACCATCGGATTTGTGAGCGCCTTAAGCACTTTTATACCCATACTGTCCACCAACACATTAAGTGCAGTCGCTACAGGTCTCGGCACCATCTGGCTGCTAACCTGGGTAAATAACATGGGCATCAGAACTTCTGGAACAGTGCAGATGACTACTACGATCCTAAAGCTGATACCATTATTGCTGGTGGCTTTCGGTGGATTATTCTTCATCAGGATCGAAAATTTCCCTACGTTCAATAATACCGGTACTTCCCTGTTCACTGCCCTTTCAAACACTGTCACCTTTACAATGTTTGCCTATGTTGGTATCGAATCCGCGACGGTTCCTGCAGAGAAAGTGAAAGACCCGCAACTCACCATTCCCCGTGCAACGCTCATCGGCCTGCTGATAGTGACAGTGGTATATATTTTAGGAACAGTCAGCGTTATGGGGATCATTCCGGCAACCCAACTGCAGAAAACAGTTACTCCCTTCGCAGATGCAGCAGTAATAATGTGGGGCGAAAATGCCCGCTACTGGGTAAGCGCCGGCGTTGCAATATCGGCATTCGGAGCACTAAATGGCTGGATGCTGGTACAGGGCCAATTACCTTATGCCATTGCAAAAGACAACCTGTTCCCAAAGATATTCAGCAGGGAAAATAAAAAAGGCGTTCCCTATGTCGGCATGTTCTTTAGCAGCACATTGATATCTATTTTGATGGCGATGAACTACACCAAGGGATTGGTAGAACAATTCAAGTTCCTCGTTTTACTGTCAACGTTATCCGTCCTGATACCATACTTATTTTCAACAGCATCCTACTTTATACTGAAAACGAGAAGCGGCGTGCTTAAAACAGGTGAATGGGTGCAGTGCATACTGCTCTTTGCGATTTCCTTCAGTTATGTACTATGGGCAATTGCAAGCGCCGGACAACAAACTATATACTACGGCTTCCTGCTGCAAATGATAGGGATACCATTATACCTTTGGATGGCAGCGAAAAAAGAAAATTCCCTATTTCAGGAAGGGTAAATATTCCCTTCCTGAAATAGGGAATTTCAATAACTCATTCGGGCTATCTGGTACACTCGGCGGACAGGCAGGGGCACAGCCTATCAGTTTAGATGCAATTGAACAGATCCGCCAAACCGCACCTGCTACCAGCTAGATCCCTTCTGATGCTGACGCCATTGTTCTCTTTCCCTTATGCGGATCCAGGCAATCAGGTACATTTCTCCAACAGCTTTGCTAATAACACTGCTATCATTCCCCGCTGGCAGATGCAGTTTGGTGTAAGATATCTGTTCAACTAAGTATTGATATACTGAAAGTAAAAAGCCGTCTCACTCTCGTAAGACGGCTTTTACATTTGGATTGGATATGGCGAAAAAAACAGTCCCGCATAAATGATGCGAGACTTTTGATCTAATTCAGGATTGTTTAATTTGAGGTTGAACATACAATACTCTACAACTTGTTCTTACAATTTTTACCAGTTGATCATACAGTAGAGTTGAACACTGTGTTAATTGCTGATACAAAAATGATAAAAACCAACGCGCGCTCAAATGATCTAAGACAAGAAAGCCACTTGACATTTATCAAGTGGCTTTCTTGTATTTATAAGCATCAATATAAACTTACCAACCGATACCGTAATCTTCGCCGTGGTTGCTGCTTCCGCCCCATAATGACCCATGTTTACTATCCAGGAAAATAGCGTTTACGGGACCGCTTGTACGCTCACCAAAACTGGTGATATATCCCATCTTCTTTAGTGTTTCTCTCACTGGTCCCGGTGTATTATTGTTTAGTAATATACTGCCGGGATGAGGCATACGCTCTTTTGTGCTCGTACCTCCAAGCGACAACCATAACTGATTTGTATTGATATTGGCAGCCTCTGTAGCCTGTTGTACCGTCATACCAAACTCCACTACATTAAGGAAGAACTGCAAAAGGTTCTGGTCTTGTGTATCTCCGCCTTGTACAGCAAACGACAGGTACGGTTTGCCATCTTTTAGTGCCATCGAAGGTGTCAGCGTTACCCTGGGACGTTTTCCGGGTGCTATTACATTGAAAGGGCACAAGGTGCTGTCCAGTACAAAACTCTGTAAACGCTGGCTCATACCCACTCCTGTATGTCCTGCAATACATGCCGGCGTCCATCCTCCACTGGGAGTGACAGATACCACCCAACCGTCTTTATCAGCTGCTTCCACACTGGTAGTACCTCTCCACAAACGGTCCATATATGCGCTATCTATATCATTCGCTGCATACATTGCATCAGTAGCTGGTACATTCAGCAAACCGGTAGCATCATGTTTCGGGACAAAACCATCTTTCTTTTTTTCAATGGTTGTATCTGTCAGGGCGCTGCGTTGCTTTAACAGATTCAGGAAAGGATTACTCTTACCTTCAAAAGGATATGGATCTCCCGGAGCAGGAGCGGGATCGTTATGATCAGGATTGATCTGTTTAGCCCTTTCTTTCGCATATGCCTTGCTCAGCAATCCTTCAATAGGCGTTTTAGGCGTGAAGTAAGGATCTCCGTAATAAAAGTCCCTGTCCGCAAAGGCCAGGTTCATCGTTTGGTACAAGGTGTGAATATACTTTGCAGAGTTATACCCCATACCTTTCAGATCAAAATTCTCCAGGATATTCAAGCTCTGAAGCAACATGGGACCTTGTGTCCATGACTGCAGTTTATACACTTCAATACCCTTATAATTGACGTGTAGCGGCTCCTCTTCTATCGGCTTCCATTTTGCAAGGTCCTGTTCAGTGATCAAACCTCCCTGCTCCTGGCATCCGCGTACAAATTCTTTCGCTATATCTCCTTTATAAAAGCGGTCGTAAGCTGCCATAATAGCCTCTTTACGGGACTTTTTATTCTTCAGGGCCTGTTGCTCTGCCTCTACCATTTTAGTCAGGGTCGCAAGCAGGTCTTTCTGTACAAAGATCTCCCCTGCTTCGGGCGCCTCTCTTTTCTCACCCTGGTGGGTAAGGAATACAGCTTTACTATAAGGCCATTGTTTCAGCCGGTCTTTGCTTCTTTCCATGCTGTTGGCGGTCTGCGCTTCTATAGGATAACCTGCCGCCATTTCCATGGCCGGCGCGAGCACCTCTTTCAGGCTCAGCGTGCCATATTCGGCCAGCATGTAGCAGAGGCCACCGGGTGTGCCCGGTGTTACAGCCGCCAGCGGACCGTATTCTGGCGGGAAATTATACCCCTTGCTTTTGAAGAATTCAACAGTAGCCCCGGTGGGTGCAACGCCCAGCGCGTTAATAGCAATCACCTTCTTCGTTTTCGGGTTAAAGATCAACGCCTGCGTTTCCCCTCCCCAGCTCAACACGTCCCACATCGTACAGGTAGCCGCCAACATAGCGCAGGCCGCATCTACCGCATTACCACCCTTCTGGAAGATCATGGAACCCGCTGTAGCCGCCAGTGGTTTACCGGTCACTGCCATCCAATGTTTCCCATGTAACGGAGGTTTCTGCGTTTGCTGCGCACTCACTGCCAGTCCCAGGGATAACAGAAAGGCAAGAAAAATAAGATGTTTCATAAAATAATATGCGATTTAGAGAAGTTATTATTTTGGTCGCCAACAAAATAGCAAAATAGCAAGTATCGTAACAAAATATGGGATGAACTTTGCGACCATTAGGTTGTTATAGTAAAAGTGCCCTCGTAAATACATTGATTATGCCTGGGGCACTTATTCCACGACATCATAAATCTGTTTTTTATGAACGCAACAAGATTCTGGGAAATCATTGAAACCGCGTGGACAACAGATAGAGATTTGTTTAATTTAAGAGAAACAGCGCTTAAGACCAATGATCCCGCACTAATCAGGCGTCTTGGAAATGTGGTTTCCAATGACATTGCCGGCCATATCAGACAACAGCTCCTTTATATGGATGAACGGGAGCTGACCAGGTTCAATCACGTCATGGAAGAAAAGCTCTTCCATATAGATCGTGAGGAGATCCATGAACGCATTAACGGTTCAGATGAAGGGTTCCTCCACCGACGATGCTTTATTGTAGGCATGGGAGAACGCTACTATAATATGATTGATGATAATCCTGGCGTCGCAACAATGAATGTGTCTGCAGGAAATATAGGCTTTATCGGTTACGATATATATGAGGAAAAGTTCGGAGAAGAGTTTGAACGATATTGCCTCCATTGTATTGAATCCGGCTCCAATTCGAGGGGCTGGTAAAATGAGAAGGGCCGCACTGATCTGCGGCCCTTTTTTATCGTTATTTCTCTGTCGAAAGATGATCTGGCTGAACTACATAAAGAACTGCTCCAGTACGACCTTCCCATCTTTTACTGTATACACACAAAGCTCCTGCATCTTCATTCTGTCCCGTCCCTTCATGGTCATATCCATCGTCAGAACAAAAGCAAAAGAATTGCCTGCTATTATTGGTGCGGAGGTATCCGCCCCATGGAACGCTTCAACCATAGACATGAACTTATCTCCTTTCTCGAAGATCTTATCAAGTCCCTTTACTTCCTTTTCAAATTCTGGAGTTTCTTCTGGCTCAATACTTACAACATCCTGCGCATACAATTCCTTCTGAGCAGTTTCAAATTCGCCTTTTTTGCAAAGCTCGGCAAGGCGGTTAGCGATTTCTTGTGTAGTCATAAATTGGTGGGTTTTGGGAGTTTACTCTAATTTAACTCATATTCATGAGAGTTGTTGCTGCACTGGATAAACATCGTTATATTCACAAAACTGGTCATCTGAGAAGATGCGGCCTTTACCTGCAAACTGAATTTATATGAACCCCTCTTTTCCACGTGTCTCTTCTGTAGATATTCTACGGGGCCTTGTAATGATCATTATGGCGCTTGACCATACCAGGGACTTCTTTCATGTTACCGCTATGACCGCAGATCCGCTGGACGAAGACACTACCACGCTATGGCTCTATTTCACACGATGGATCACCAATTATTGTGCTCCTGTCTTTGTGTTCCTCTCAGGGTTATCAGCATACCTCTCATCCCGTAAGAAAACAACGGAGGAAGCTAGTATCTTTTTGTTCAAAAGAGGCTTATGGCTGATCTTAGCGGAAGTGATCATTGTTACATTCGGGCTTACATTCAACCCACTCTACCATATCATTGTGCTGCAAGTAATATGGGCGATCGGATGTAGTATGATCATACTAGGTATATTGATCAGAATATCTTTTAAAGCAGTTCTTATAACCGGCCTGGTACTCCTTCTCGGGCATAATATCCTGGATTACCTTAACGTAACAAGCAATATCTGGAAGGTATTATTCACTGCACTGGGTACTATCGTCCCTATCACTAACACCCGTTTTGTACTTGTGCTATACGCAATATTTCCCTGGACCAGCGCAATGTTGCTGGGATATTGTGTGGGACATTACTTTAGACAGGATATACCTGCCGCAATACGCAAACGCTTTCTGCTCATTGCCGGTAGTACCGCAACAGCCTTATTCATCCTGCTTAGAAGTATCAATAAGTATGGTAATCCAGTGCCCTGGGAAATGCAGAAGGATACACTGGCTACGGTCCTTGATTTTTTTGACGTCAGTAAATATCCACCGTCACTGGACTATCTATGTATGACGCTAGGCCCTGCGTTGTTGTTATTGCTGGTATTTGAAAACGCGAAAGGCAAATGGCAGGAGATCGTTAAAGTGTATGGTGCCGTGCCCTTTTTCTATTATGTAGTGCATTTTTATCTGCTGCATTTCCTGATGGTGATCATTTTCTTCATTAGTGGCTACACAACGAAAGACATTGTTGATCCCGATGTGCTGATGTTATTCAGACCCGCAACATTCGGCTATTCACTTCCTATAGTATATCTGATCTGGATACTGGTTGTGGCTTCTCTGTACCGGCCTTGTCAATGGTTTGCACGTTATAAGAAGACGCATACCAATTGGTGGCTGAAATATTTTTAGTACTACTCATCTCAAAGCAACAGGATATCTCATTGCTGCAACAGACCTACGTAAGCTTATGTTATATAGACGGTATCGATCTGAAGTATCATCGCAGTACCGGGACATATATTTGGGTAGTAACCTGAATTTAAACAACCAGAATATTACAGTCACCGGTTAAATGCCTGAACATGACCTCCAGCTTATATCCCCCTGCGCTGCACTTCGGGATCCCTGAAAAAATGCAGCCATATGTCCGCGTCTCCGCAAATCTGCCGGACAGATATCAGCAATACCGGATCGCACAATCAACAGATACCACGTATGTAGAAGCACCATTCGGTAGTTATCTCACACAGGAGATCAGAGATCCTGACTGGGTTATCAGCTGGCAGCAATGCTTTGTAAAGGAAAAAATAAGATTGCGCCCCTCCGTTACGCAACCCATGCTGGCGATGTATTGCATCCTGCAGGGGAATGTTTCCTGCCGGCTGCAGGGAAAAGGAAAAATGATGCTGATTGAAAAAGAGTTCGGCATCTATTACATTCCGTCTCAGTCTCAGAACATCGCGGACCTGCGGGCAGGGTATTATGAAATGATCTGCATTTCTTTCGCTCCGGCCTTCCTCCGGAAATTCATCGCACATCATCCCTCCTTCGAGGAAATTTACCAGCAGCAACAACGACAAGCCCGAAGGGCGGCCCTTTTGCCCGCCATCAGGATGGATGTGTCCGATCTGAAAGTACTGCATGAAATGCGTCAGTCGCCCGAAGCCAGCCAGGAACTCAAGCCATACCTGGAGGCAAGGCTGAACGAACTGCTCACACTTTATTTCAGCGCGCTCACGCCTAAATATCTCCAGAATGGTGATCAGGCCCAGAAGCTGCGTCAGATATGCATATACATCCAAAATCATTATCACCAGCCACTCAGCATAGCTGAACTAAGTAAGCAGGCCGGTATGCATATCAACACTTTTGAACGGGCTTTCAAGGAATTACTGAGCGTTTCCCCACGTGGTTATATTGAACACCTGCGACTGAAAAAAGCGGCTTCTCTCCTCTCCCAGACTACACTTAGCATCAAAGAGATCAGCTATAGCACTGGCTACCGGGGAGCTAATTATTTTACAGCTGTTTTCCGTAAGCGTTACCGTTGTTCCCCCAGAGAATATCGGAAAAACCGCTTAACTTGACGGAAATTGCAGATTGATGGATGCACAGTTAAGAGACAGGCTTATAGATATCAGACGACAAATTCATGCACAACCAGAATTAGGATATCAGGAAGAAAATACTGCCAACCTCGTAAAACAGGAGCTGGACCTGCTTGGAATAGACTATCTCTCTAATATTGCCGGCACTGGCGTAATTGCCTCCCTGACGCGTGGAACTGGTCCCTGTGTGGCTATCCGTGCAGATATGGACGCATTACCTATGCAGGAAGAAACCGGGCTGCCCTTTGCATCAAAGGTGAGCGGAAAAATGCATGCCTGCGGTCATGACCTGCATACCACAATGTTGATAGGCGCTGCAGCACTACTAAAACAAACTGATTTTCAGGGAACTATAAAACTACTCTTCCAGCCTTCGGAAGAGGGGCCCAGCACTGACCCGGAAAGGAAAAGTGGTGCACGCCACTTTGTGGAAAAGGGCTATCTGGATGACGTACAAGCCGCATTAGGGCTGCACGTAGATCCTTCTCTGCCTGTCGGGCAGATCTCTTATGCTATCGGGCCAGCCCTGGCATGTACCGGCTTTTTCACCATCGAGGTGAAAGGCAAGGCGGCACATGCCGGCGCCTCTCCGCAGCTGGGCATTGACGCGGTGGTCATAGCCTCCCAGCTCATACAATCCGCACAAACGATCGTTTCAAGGCATACTCCGCCTATGGAAACTGCGGTGCTCTCCTTCACAAAGATCAATGGTGGCGTAGCCCCTAACGTGATCGCCGACAGGGTTATGCTGGAAGGCACGATCCGGGCGCTGAACCTGGATGTTTATGAAGAGGTGATCGTTCGTCTTCAGAAAATTATTGATGGGCTCATGCTCATCCATGACACAGCAATCATCTTCGATCTGTATTTCACCATTCCCAGCGTACTGAATAACCGGGATGTCCATCAGAAGTTACAGGGCAGTCTTGGTAATGTTTTCGGTCAGCAAAACGCCCTGGAAAAGATCCCCCTGCTGGCAGGCGAGGATTTTTGCTACTATTCCAGGAAAGTTCCTTCTATGTTTTACCTGCTGGGCGCCCAGGACCCGGACTCTCCGGGCTACTACCTCCATCATCCGAAAGTGATCTTCAACGAAGGGTGTATCCCATATGGCTCATCCTTCCTGGCAAAAGGAGCTGTTGAGCTTCTGGAGCGCTTCCGCTAAATATCGTAACTTTGCGGCCTTTTATCGAATCAAGGAACAGGATGGAGCAGAAATATTTAGGAAAGGGAGATACAGCGTTTATGGCTGCCTGTACGGGCCTTATTGTCGCCAACATTTACTATTGCCAACCACTCGTCGTTTTAATTTCGAAAGAATGGGGATTACATGAAAGCATGGCCGGAAGGGTGACTTACCTCACCCAGATAGGATATGCGCTAGGGTTATTGCTGCTAGTGCCGCTGGGGGATATCCTGGAGCGGCGCAAACAGATCCTGATAAGCACCGGCATAACCGTACTGGCGTTATTGCTGGCAGCCACCGCCCACAGTTTTATCATCTTACAGATAGCCAGTGTACTTATTGGCGTTTTCAGTATTGTTCCACAACTCATTCTGCCGCTTGCCGCCAGTCTGTGTCACGATAGCAAACGCGGCAGCACTATCGGCACTATCATGGCCGGTTTGCTGATAGGTATACTTGCCTCCCGCAGTCTTAGTGGAACGATAGGCTCACTGTATGGCTGGCGGGCCATGTATTATATAGCCGCAGGCGTATGTGCCGTACTTCTGGTGCTGATGCGGCTACGTTTCCCCAGTAGCCGACCGTCTTTCAATGGTCATTACGGGCACCTTATGAAGTCAGTGGCGCATTATGCCATGACGCAGCCTTTATTACGTCAGGCAGCTGTTACTAATGCCCTTTCATTTGCGGTAGTAAGCGCGTTCTGGGTAACCATGGTACTTTTCCTGTCTGCACCTCCATTTGGGTTTAAATCGCTCGAAATCGGCATGTTTGGCCTTGCAGGGGCAGCCGGAGCCCTGGCAGCTCCGCTCATTGGAAAGATCAGTGATGGCCGTGACCCACGGAATAATATCATTATCGGCCTTGTATGCGAGTTGCTTAGTTTTATAGCATTCTATTTTACCGGCAGCGGCATTTTCCTCCTGCTGGCAGGTATTATCATACTGGACGTGGGTCACCAGTCTGTCCAGGTTACCAACCAAACCATCATCTACTCTATCCTTCCTGAAGCCAGGAACCGTTTTAATACTGTCTTTATGACATCGACCTTCATAGGTGGCGCCACTGGTTCCGCCCTGGGCTTGTTCCTCTGGAATGTCGGTCACTGGCCAGCAGTGTGCGCGGGATGTTGTGGCGTTATCCTGGTAAACATTTTCCTCTTCTTCAGAAACAGGGCAAAAGCTGTCCGAAATATGGAAATAGCGGTTCAAAAAGCCTGATAAACCGGCATATGATCGTTTTGATACCCTTATGGGTAGGGCCTTTCCTTTGCCCGTCCATATCACTATACCGTCATTTCCATATCATTTCACCGTCATCTCTATATCGAAGGGATATATATATGAGCCTAAAGTGACGGTGAAATGACGGTATCGCGATATAGAGATATAGAAACCTGACTAAATCCAGACCGGGTTTGAATTGTACCGGCATGCATTTTCCCACTTCCATAAAAGAGCTTGAACCGGCCCCTTACAACATTTAGAAAAATTCTCAGCGCTGCGTCCATCTTTACCTGAAAGCCCTTATCTTCGGTATACAACCAATTATCTGACGGAAACAGACCCAAAATCGATCCCTGATGCGCCATTTTATGATCATTGAGGCCCCATCCAATCTCGGTTTGAAAGAATTACAGCCAGGTGTGGAACCAGGCGTTAAATTGTTACCGGAAGCCTTACGCAAAACAGGGTTGGCCAGAGATGCAGGTATCAACCAGGTCATTTGTGTACCTGCGCCTGCCTATACGATGGATATAGACCCTGAAAGTGGCGTACGTAATGCGGATGCTATTGCAGCCTATAGTGAAAAACTGGCAGACAGGGTCCGGGAGGCGGTAGAGAAAGATATTATTCCCATTGTAATAGGCGGAGACTGCAGCATCTTAGTTGGCAATACCTTAGGATTACGGAGCACGGGTAAACGTTACGGGCTGTTTGCCATGGACGGGCACCATGATTATATGTGGCCTGAATATTCAGGTACGGCGGGAGCGGCCGGTATGGCCCTGGCAATTGCGGCGGGCGCCGGGCATGAGAAACTGACAGATATCCGTCAGTTGAGACCTTATATACAAGAGGAACATATTTATGCATACGGCAACCGGGAGCCGGACGAAACCTATGAACAGCTGATCATCAACAGCCGTATTCATTATTACGGCCTGCCAGCAATACGGGAGCAGGGCATTCATGCCATCACCTCCGGTTTTCTGACAATGGTTGACCGGGACGGCCTGGATGGGTTCTGGGTTCACCTGGACGTGGATGTGCTGGATCATGATATTATGCCTTGTGTAGATAGCCCTGAACCAGGGGGGCTGTCTTACCGGGAATGGCAGGAAACGCTGGAGCCACTGGTGGCCTCCCGGTACTTTAAAGGCATGAACATTACCATTCTGGACCCGACAAAGGACCCCGATAACAGGTATACCAGGACCTTTTCAGAGCGGCTGGCGGCCCTTTTAAGGCCAGCTGTTAAGGGTTTGAGTAGCAGTTAAAAAATCCGGCAAGTCTGATTTTTTTAATAAATAAAAAACAATACCTTTGCAGTCCTTTTCCCAGCATGTGCATGCTTGAGAAAATAAGTTCTTACAAATACGAATTGCGGGTGTGGTGAAATTGGTAGACACGCCAGACTTAGGATCTGGTGCTTCACGGCATGTAGGTTCGAGTCCTATCACCCGCACTTTTTTTGACGCTTAATGCCCGATGCTGATTGCTTAACGCAGACGATGCCTCAGCATTAAGCGTTTTTTTATATCCGATAGTCCGCTATCCGGCTTCAAATCTTGCCATTAAGGCGCTAAGTCACCAAGTAACTCCCACATAGCTGCCATTCCTTCGTGCCTTTGTGACTTCATGGCAGAAAATACAAACAAGGAATTATTATTGCTTCATACAAGAACATTAAAAACTATTATGGCAACCGTTACCAGAGAAAACATCGGTTTATTGAATGATAAGATCACTGTGAAAGTGAGCCAGGAAGATTACCTTCCCAATTTCGACAAAGCAGTAAAGCAACTCAGCAAAACCGCCAATATACCTGGATTCCGTAAGGGCATGGTACCTGCAGGCATGGTAAAGAAAATGCACGGTCAGGCCATTTTTGCAGATGAAATACTGAAAACAGTAGAAAAAGAGTTGATGGGATATATCCAGAACGAAAAAGTGGAAATATTCGCCCAGCCGCTCTCCCTGGACAAAGAAGCTAAGACTTTCGATCACAATACTCCATCTGAATACAACTTCGATTTTGAAATCGGTCTGAAACCAGCTTTCGATGTTACGCCGCTGGAAGCAGGTAAAACAACCCTGACCCGTTACAGGATCAAGGCTACTCCTGAAATGCTGAACGAAGAGATCGAGCGTTTGCAGTTAAGGGGTGGTAAATCAACGGAAGTTGATACTATTTCAACTGAAGATAATGTTCTCGGCCTGAACGTTGTTGAATCAGACGCTCAAGGTACTCCCGTAGAAGGTGGTCTTCAGAAAGAGATTTCCTTCCTGGTGAAGAACTTCACCGCTGCTACCCAGTCCCAGCTGCAAGGCAAGAAAAAAGATGACAGCATTACCGTTCAGGCTTCTGCTGCCGTTGACGCCGATAAGCTGACCTGGTTCCAGCACGATGTACTGGGCCTGCATGAAGATATTGCAGCTAAGTACTACACACTGACTATTACCAAGGTAGAATTAATAGAAAAAAGAGAACTGAACGAAGAGTTCTTCAAAGAAGTGTTCCCTGCCGAAGAAATTACCACTGAAGCAGCCTTCCGCGAAAAACTGCAATCAGAAATAGAAAAATCCTGGGATGCCGAAAGCCGCAACCGCCTGCACAACGACCTGTTCGAAGTGTTGGTTCACGAAACGCCGATAGAGCTGCCTAAGGATTTTCTGAAACGTTGGCTGCAAACCGGCGGTGAAAAACCAAAAACCGCTGAAGAAGCTGACAAGGAATATCCAGGTTTTGATCATCAGTTACGCTGGACATTGATAAGCGATAAACTGATCCGCGAAAATCAGCTGGACGTTTCTTTCGACGAAGTGAAAGAAGCAGCCAAACAGAAAGTAATGGGCTATTTTGGTGGCGCGGCCGCTACCGATGGCGCAGACTGGTTGGACAGCTACATGGAGCGCCTGCTGCAGGATGAAAAATTCGTGGATCAGACCTACCGCGAGATGGTAACTCAGAAATTGTTTGATTGGGCAGAACAAAAGGTAAATGTGAAGGAAGAGGACGTAACAGCCGAAGAATTTGCTAAATTACCTAATAAACATCACCATCATGAACATTAATAACGAATTCAGGAAATATGCCATCCAGCATAGAGGGATCAGCAGCCTGGTAGTAGATAGCTATACCCGTCATCAGATTAATGCCCTGACGCCGAACATCATCGAGGAACGCCCGATGAACATGGCGATAATGGACGTGTTCTCACGTTTGATGATGGACCGTATCATTTTCATGGGAGACCCTGTAAATGACTACGTAGCCAATATTATCACCGCACAGTTGCTGTTCCTGGAATCTACCGACCGCACCCGCGATATACAGATGTATATCAACAGTCCCGGTGGTAGTGTTTATGCAGGTCTTGGTATATATGACACAATGCAGATCATCGCTCCTGATGTAGCTACTATCTGTACCGGTATGGCCGCCTCTTTCGGCGCTGTACTGCTGGTAGCAGGTACAAAAGGAAAACGTACTGCACTGAAACACGCCAGGGTTATGATTCACCAGCCTCATGGTGGTGCGGAAGGCCAGACTTCCGATATCGAAATCACTGCACGTGAGTTCGTTAAGCTGAAAAAAGAGCTGAACGAGATCATCGCTACCCATTGCGGTCAGCCAGTGAAGAAAGTTGAGAAAGACTCTGACCGTGACTACTGGATGACTGCTGATGAAGCTAAAGAATACGGTATCATCGATGACGTACTCAGCAAGAATCCAAGAAAACAGCAAGAAAACAATCCGCAATAACAGATTACGGAAAAAGTAAATTGGAAAGGGTGCGAAATGTCTTTTTTGCACCCTTTTCTATTGGACAAAGTTCCCCTTTCCCCCTTTTAATGTACCTTTGTAAGCTATGAAAGAGTCTAAAATCCGTTGCTCATTTTGCAACCGTTCAAAAGATGAGGTGCAGATACTGATTGCAGGTGCAGAAGGTCATATCTGTGAGAACTGCGTAGCAAACGCGCAGGAGATCATAGAACAGGAACTGTTTCAGCAGCAAGGCAAAAAAGCGCCTTCCCACTTTGTTCCTAAAGTGGCCAAACCAGTTGAGATCAAGAAGTTCCTGGACGAATATGTGATTGGTCAGGATGATGCAAAGAAAATATTGGCAGTAGCCGTATATAACCATTATAAGCGCCTTAACCAACAGGTTGGGGACGATGATGTGGAGATCGAGAAATCAAACATCATTATGGTGGGAGAAACCGGTACGGGTAAGACCCTGCTGGCTAAATCCATCGCCCGTCTGCTTAACGTGCCGTTCACCATCGTAGATGCTACCGTATTTACAGAAGCCGGTTATGTGGGAGAAGACGTTGAAAGCATCCTCACCCGCCTGCTCCAGGTATGTAACTATGACGTAGAAGCTGCCGAAAGAGGTATCGTATATATCGACGAAATAGATAAGATCGCCCGCAAAAGCGATAACCCTTCCATCACCCGTGACGTAAGCGGTGAAGGTGTGCAACAGGGTCTCCTGAAGCTGCTGGAAGGTACAGAAGCACTGGTGCCGCCACAAGGTGGCCGTAAACATCCGGAGCAGAAGCTTATCAAGGTAAATACACAGAATATCCTGTTCATCTGCGGTGGCGCATTTGACGGCGTAGATAAGATCATCAGCCGCAGGGTGCAAACACACTCTATCGGTTTCAATGTAAATACTGACAGGGAAGAAGAAAATAAGAAACACATCCTGCGTTACGTAAATTCACAGGATCTGAAATCTTTCGGATTGATCCCTGAATTGCTGGGACGTCTGCCGGTAGTGACTTACCTGAACTCCCTCGACAACGATGCACTGAAACTGATCCTGACAGAACCTAAGAACGCTCTTGTAAAACAATACAAGAAACTGTTCAAAGTAGAAGGCATCGACCTGGTGATTGAAGATCACGCTGTGGATTATATCGTAGAGAAAGCGATGGAATATAAACTGGGCGCCCGTGGCCTCCGATCCATCTGCGAAGTGGTATTAAGCGACGCGATGTTTAACCTGCCTTCTTCTACAGAAAGCACCTTTGTACTGACAAGGGCCTATGCAGAAGAAAGACTGGATAAATCCACACTGGTGCAGTTGAAAGTTGCCTAGTCAAACTAAGTATTATACTTCAAGAAAATAAATCAGGAAGGGTGTCCATAAAGCATGGACACCCTTCCTGATTTTAGGCCCGATTAAACATTAACCTGCCGCCAATCCAATCAACGGGTTTCAGCGTTCCGTCATGCTGCAGGCTTCACATTTAAGGTTCATTGCCTCTCAATAATTTCCCTAAAGCTTCGACCAGGATCTTCATTTCCTTCTCATTCATAGAAGCAAAACCTATCCTTAACGAATTAGGCGCTATTTCTCCTGTATCATATTGGATTCCATCATTCATGTATATGCCTTGAATTGCCAGTTTCTTCGATAGTTCCGGAAGCGGATATCTTTGATCAAATGTGATCCAGATGGCCATGCCGCCAAGGGGTTTATTAAATCGGACCATATCTCCCAGTTCCCTCACCAGCATTTCACAAAACATATCGCGCCTTACCTTATAGAGTTTCACCGACCTGTTAATATGTCTCTGCATTTCACCGCTACTGTATAAGCTGGCCACTGACTCTTCCATTAATAGATCTCCGCGCATTTCCATTACTTTCCTCAGTTGAGCGGCCTGCCAGATAAATGCTTTGCTTGCAACAATATATCCCATCCTGATCGAGGGGGCAAGCGTTTTGGTAACGGAACCAATATACACGACGAAGCCTTTATGATCAGCGCTTGTTAAGGGCAGGACTGGGCGATTGTCATAATGGAAGTCATAGTCATAATCATCTTCGATTACGGGTAACCGGTACTTCTGAATGATCTGCAGCAACTTCATACGTCTCTCCGGACTCAGTGTCACTGTGGTTGGATGGTGGTGATGAGGAATGACATACAAAAGGTCAGGCCTTTTCTCTTTGCAAATCTTTTCAATCTCATCTACGTCCATGCCATTTTCATCAACTTTTACCTTTCGCAAATTGGCCCCGGCCTGTATGAAAACCTCATTCGCCAGGTGATAACTGAGCTGTCCGACAATCACTGTGCTTCCCGGCTTCAGGATCATCCTGGCGGTTATATAAATGGCCATTTGCGCCCCTCTGGTAGCCATCACATGATCCACAGTGATATCTAATCCTCTGGTTTTAGACAGGAAGGAGGCAAGCTCAGTTCTTAACTTATTGGATCCGGCAATCGTACTATTCATCAGCAGTCTATCCAGGGAGTTCTTGTCGGATAATGATCTGTATTTGCTGAATAAAATGGATAAAGGGGCGATCCTTGCGTCAGGATAACCGTCATTGACTACCAGGAGATACGACCTTTTGTCGGCCGGTGGCGCATTCTGAGTGGTCAGTTTTAAAAAAAAGTCTTGTGAAGATTCCTCGTCTATTGTTGAAGGGCTGTCATTCCTGAATGACCTCGGTCTAATTACAGGAAGCTGGGTGGAGATGAAAATACCTTTCCGTGGCAGGACTTCAATCCAGTCCTGAACCTTCAACTCTTCATAAGCAGCCACTACGGTGGTGCGATTGAGCCCCATCTGCTCAGCAAGCACCCTACTGGAAGGCAGGGCATATCCGGGCTTGATCTTTCCCTCCCTGATCAATTTGATCATCCCATTGGCCACCTGCTGATAAATTGGCGTAGCAGCCGTTCTGTCAATTGGTATCAGTGACTGAAATGGTAGTGTCTGGACTGGCATGAATAGGTAATCTGGACGGTTAAGGCAGTCCAAACCCAACGTAATTTTACAAAAAACAATTTAATCTGCTAAATAATGATACAGATCAAAACTGCGACCACTACAGACGATATTAAATTCTGCGCCAGGGCATTATTGACATTCCGTCCCATGTTGAAAGAAGATGAACTAATGGCACAGAGCCAGAGGATGATGGCAGAAGGGTTCAGGCTGATCTACATTACCGACGAAAGTAAAAATGAGGCCGCAGCTATCCTGGGGTTTCGGGATTACGAGATGTACCGCACGGGAAGGATCATTTACATTGACGACCTTTTTACTTTTCCGGAACACAGGGGAAAAGGTTATGCCGGAGCACTTCTGGACCATGTCCATGAATTGGCCAGTGCAGAAGGTATAATAAGCGTACACCTCGACAGCGGTTATCAGCTTCACCCTGCGCATCGTCTCTATCTTAATAAAGGTTATGTACTTCCGTGTCATCATTTCAGCAAAGCAATCGAGCAGACACCAGTAGCATCAGAAAAATAGATCTAAAGCAATAAACAAAAAACAACATGGGAAATAGAATAAATGTATTTGCCAAAGGAATGAATACCCTTAAACCGCTCTTTGATATGGGTCTTTATTTAAAAGACTCTTCTCTCGGTTTAGAACTTATTGAGCTGGTAGTCATCAGGGTCTCACAAATTAACAAATGTGCCTACTGCCTGGACATGCACTGGAAGGAAGCCCGGGCAAAGGGGCGGACGGAACAGCGCCTTTATGGATTGATTGCCTGGGAAGAGTCCCCCTACTATTCTGAACGGGAAAGGGCCGCTTTAAAGTGGGCTGAAGCTGTCACCGCAGCTCATGTACCGGACGAGATTTACGATACGGTTAAAGATCACTTTTCTGAAGCTGAACTGATCGATCTTACTCATGCAGTAAACCTCATCAATAACTGGAACCGCATTAATCTTAGTTTCCCATCTGTTGCCGGAAGCTATGAAGTTGGAATGTTTAATTAAAAAGGAAAGGCGTCCGCTACAGTGGACGCCTTCTCTATTTGTTATTCTAAAGCTCTTCGGCTGACAGTGAATGTAAATATCGAGTCAGTTCTATAACGACAGGTCAGATCAAAATGGATCTTCTCATATTGATCTTTCCCCGGGTTCCTGGTAGCAAATAGAGCACCAGTGTCGCCCGTCAGCATGAAAGGGAATTTCTTCAGGAAGTTCACATTGTTATTGTAATCTTTCATCCCGAGGATCTGTACTTCCACCCAATTACATCTTATCACCCAGAGATCGGAATCAGGATGTTTCTGATAAAAAACAACTCTCATTTCAGGTTTTTGTACCACTGTCTTCACTTCCAGGATCCAACTACTGTCCAGCCCCAATTTAACCAATGCAGGATCTTTTACAAACCTCCCCTCTCCCAGTTTCCTCCAGATTTTCCTGCTGACCCAGACATCCTTAAACGTACGGTAAGGTGAATTCAGAATATTGGCTAGTCTTATTTCATCCCAATACTGATTCTCATCATGCAACGCCCTGATGAGCAGGGAATCATCTTTCACTGCCATCACCCTAGCTGCTCCCCAGGGATTGGAGTGCTTGATGATCACATAATAATCATATGTAGACACACTGTCGATCTTTAGAAGGACCTTCCTTTCTATCGAAGTATCCAATAGCCTGATAAGTGCCGCATCGGGCAATTGGGGATTCCTGTCGGGAATAAGACAATAAATAATGATAAACAATAATAAAGCAACCGCAATGGTTGAGTAAAGGCCGCCGTTGTGTTTAGGCCCGCGATAAATATTCATAGGGTACAGGTAAAAATCAAAATTATAACTTATTGTTATTTTCTCCTTTTTTCATTTTCTCGTTACCTTTAAATCAAAGCAATTGATATGGACCTCTTAAAAGAACTTCAGGAAAAAGCAGGGCTCTCGAATGAGCAGGCAGTAAAAACCTTTGAAATACTCAAAGAATATGTGAGGGGTAAAGTGCCCGGCTTTCTGTCAGGTACTGTTGAAAAATGGTTTGCTGACATAGAAAAAAGAGCAGGCGCACAAGGGCCTGGCGAAGAAAATAAGGACAATGATTTCTTAGAGCACTAGTAAATATTTAAAAGCTAAAAGGCCGATCTGTCTGAGACAGGTCGGCCTGTTCCTTTTACGGTGTCCGGTCGTGAATAATATACCAGGGACAAATTGAACAGTGGAGCTGATCGTTGCAGATTTCGCTTCTTCAAAAAAAACATCCGCTTATTCAGCGGATGCTCCTCTTGGGTTGCGTAAAAATGTTTCGATTGTCTTTCTTTGTTGAAGGTTGATAAATGGTAAAGAGTGATGAATTAACCCAAATTTAACGTTCTTAATCCACAATTCCATCAACCAAACCAACTAATACTCATTTTTCTGTAAAAAAGTATAAATGGTAATATTACATTAATATTTTATCACATAGCTAAAAGGCTCTTATCTAGCCTAGTAAAGAGCTTTTTAGCCAGTAATATAATTTTATCTAAAAGATATATTTTGTTGACAAAAAGTTCGAAGTCTGATCATTTACGATCTTATTCAGTAAATTTTTGTTCTGCTCCGTTTGTTTTGTAGCTACCATTGAACGGATAGAAAACGCACGTAGTGCATCAGGCACGCTTAATGTTCCTTCAGCAGAATCCTTACGGCCGGTAAATGGATATACATCCGGACCACGCTGACACTGACAGTTGATGTTTACGCGGCTTACCTGGTTTACCAGCGGATCTATCAATGATGCCAGTTCGTCCGCATCATTGGAGAACAGGCTTACCTGCTGGCCATGGTCAGATTCGATCAGGTATTCGATCGGCGTCTCAATGTCATCAAAAGGTAATACCGGGATCAATGGTCCGAATTGTTCTTCCCTGTACAATTTCATTTTGTTGTTCACCGGGTACAACACGGCAGGATATACGAAAGATTCGAAACTCTTTCCTCCATTTTCGTTGATCACCTTTGCGCCGTTAGCAACTGCATCATCAATACACTCTTTCAGATAAGCCGGCTTCTGAGGTTCAGGCAGCGGTGTCAGGAATACCCCTTTCTCCCATGGCATTCCTATTTTCAGCTGGCTGATAGCAGCACTTAGTTTCTGCAGGAACGCATCGGCCACCTTGCTATGCACAAAAACGATCTTTAAGGCCGTACAGCGCTGTCCATTGAAAGATAATGAGCCAAGTACCGTTTCCTGTACTGCAAGGTCAAGATCGGCCTTATCTGTGATAATAGCGGCATTCTTAGCGTCCAGTCCCAGGATGGCTCTTAAACGGTTCACCTTCGGGTGCATTTTCTTCAGCTGGTTCGCTACTTTGCTGCTACCTATCAGTGTTAGTACATTGATCTTACCTGACTCCATCAACGGCCCGATAATCACGTTGCCACGACCATATATTGTATTTACCACGCCTTTCGGGAAACAACTTGCAAATGCTTCAAGCAGCGGATAGTGTAATAACGTACCGTGTTTCGGAGGTTTAAACAGCAATGTATTGCCCATGATCAGCGCCGGGATCAGGGTGGTAAAGGTTTCATTCAGCGGATAGTTGAATGGTCCCATACAAAGCACCACACCTAACGGAGAACGCCTTATCTGGCCTATAATACCCTGTTGGATCTCGAAACGGCTGGAGTTGCGGTCCAAATCTTTCAGTGCATCAATCGTTGTATTAATGTATTCTACTGTACGGTCAAATTCTTTAACGGAATCTGCATATGACTTACCGATCTCCCACATGATCAGTTTTACGATCTCAGGTTTCTTTTCGATCATCTTGCCGGTAAATTTATCCATACAGGCAATACGTTCAGACACCGTCATAGTCGGCCATTCTCCACGGCCGTCATTGTAAGCCAGGACTGCAGCGTCCAGCGCGGCCATGGCTTCTGCCTGTCCGCATAAAGGGTATGAACCGATCACTTTTCTCTCCAATCCGTTAGGTGTCTGGATACAGATAGGAGATAATACGGTATGCACGTCGCCATTCCATGGTTTCATTTCACCGCCCGACAAATATTCCCGCTGATGCACTTCTGCCGGCAACTGGTATTCTGCCGGGATTGCATCTGCTGTTGGGAACATCTGGTGTAATTGTTCTTCAAAGCTCATGTCATAGTTATTTAATCCGATGAAGATAATAAAAGGAGATCACAGACAATAGCCCCTGATTATCAGTCCGTGAAATTGGTACGATAATCCTACTTTTTGGCAACCACGAAGATGTAGGAGATAAATAAAAAAACGTCCGCAGGAAATCCCTGCGGACGTTAAACAGATACTAAATATAGTAATGACGGGGCTTTCAATAAACGCCCATGTTATACAAACAATTGATCTATTTCAAAGCTTCACGCGCTATGACGAGTTTCTGTATTTCCGAAGTACCCTCTCCTATTGTACAGAGCTTTGCATCACGATAGAATTTCTCTACAGGAAAATCTTTCGTATATCCATATCCGCCAAAGATCTGTACTGCTTCATTGGCTGCCCTTACAGCCACCTCCGAAGCGTAGTACTTGGCCATTGCTGCCTGTTGTGTTACTTTGGCGCCCCTGGTTTTACCATCGGCAGCCTGCATGGTCAGTAACTCGGCTGCCATGATCTCGGTAGCCATGTCGGCCAGTTTGAAAGAAATACCCTGGAAACTGGCTATCGGTTTATCAAACTGATGACGTTCCTGTGCATACTTTAATGCCGCTTCATAAGCGCCTTTAGCTATGCCTAATGATAAAGCAGCGATAGAGATACGTCCACCATCCAATACTTTCATGGACTGGATAAAACCTTCACCTTCATGTCCCAGTATATTTGCAGCTGGTATCCGGCAATTATCAAATATCATTTCAGCTGTTTCTGATGCTCGCATGCCCAGTTTATTTTCCTTTTTGCCGCCACTGAAACCTGGGGTTCCCCTTTCCACTACGAAAGCCGTCATACCGTGACTGTCGCGAACATTGCCGGTACGTGCTATTACAACGGCGACATCGCCGCTTTTACCGTGTGTGATCCATGATTTGGTCCCATTTATTACCCACTCATCGCCGTCTTTGTGTGCTACGCATTTCATATTCATGGCGTCTGAACCGGTATTAGGCTCAGTCAGGCCCCAGGCCCCTATCCATTCTGCGGTGGCCAGTTTGGGTAAATAACGTTGTTTCTGCTCTTCTGATCCGAATTGTAAGATATGACCGGTACACAGGGAATTATGCGCTGCCACGCTCAATCCGATGGCGCCGCATATCTTCGCTACCTCGCTGATAACTGTCACATATTCCAGGTACCCTAGTCCGCTACCACCATACTGTTCAGGAACAAGTACTCCCATTAATCCGAGTTCACCCAGCTGTTTGAACAACTGTACCGGAAAGGTCTGAGTTTCATCCCATTCCAGTACATAAGGTTGCATGTGTGTTTTTCCAAAGTCGCGTATCACTTGTGTAATCTGCTGCTGCATTTCTGTAGGCTCAAAGTTCATAATGGGGAATTTTCTGTTTTGATGTAATGTTCAATTTTACGATAAATACTATCATCTACCAATGGTATGCCAAGAAGCCCTTCCGGTCGGTCGAAAGGCCCGTGGTTACTGCGATAGAGCACAATTAACCGCGCTAGTTTGTATCGTATGTATGGATGTTGTGCCAAAGATTTTTCATCCGTGAGGTTGAGGTCTAGTTTTTTTAGTGAAACCTTACGCAATTGTAGGTAAGGTTGAATTTTATTAAATGTACTGTCTGCTAATCCGTAGGTTTCCCCTATCTGCCTGATAGAGTAAAAGCCTCCAAGCCGCTCCCTGAACCTTACAATACGGGCCGCCAACACGGGACCAATACCCGGTAGTGATTCCCATTGCGCTGAATCTGCCGTATTTACTTCAAGTTCCGTTATTTTCCGTCCATAGTATGGATATTCTTTTCGCTGCGCATTTCTCCAGGATGTATCCCGTACATGTTGCTGTCCCTTTATCCTGATAAAAGGCTGCAACTCACTATATAAGTCTGCAGATAATCCATAGATCTTTTGCAGATCTTCATTCCTGCGGAATCTTCCACCTTTTTCAATGTATCGTAAAATATGGCCGGTGACCCTTTTGTTCAATCCCAGGGCCATCCATTCCGTAGCGCCGATTGTATTCGGATCGAAGGTGAAGCGGCGGATGTGTATACTGCTGCTATCATCTCCAGGGAAAACTTTTCCGCGTGGCAGTAGCGCATTACGGAATTCGGCTACTTCTGCAAGCAGTATGCTATCAGATGAATATACTTCGATTGAGGGTGGGAAGCAACGCTCCCAAAGGGCGGGCGTAGCCACGCAGACACCTATCAGCAACAACAGTACCAGGATACCTTGTCTTTCCTTTCGCGAAAAGCTGTTGAACGCTTTCCATAATGTTTGCTTCATGGGTTAACATTTAAAGCAGGGCAAGTTATGGCATAAACGATGGAAAGAAGTTAATATGAAGTTAATCTCAACGAAGTGCGATACTTACTGACAATGAAGGAACACAGTCCCAAACTTTACACCTGGCAACAGGTTGATCAGGCACCACATCAAAGTAAATGACGTCGCCTGCGTTCAGCACCCTCTCAGTACCGATCAGATGTGCGTCGAATACATGTTCATAACTTCGCCCATTATGGCAGTTGTCCAGGCCACGCCCATTCGCTGATTGGTGATCCCGATAACCGTTGTTGCACAGGATGTATAAACGACTATCCCTTTCATACTGCCGGGATATAGATCTTTCTTTTTTCGGCAGCCATAAAGAAAAAAACACAGGCATACAGTAAATAGTGAAACAGACCTTAATTTCATGGCATGGGGCTTTAAAGTATTAATCGCCGGTAATAACGATCGTGGCTAATGTCGGAGGATTACAATCCAGCATATCACATCTGAAGTTCTGTTCATCTTCCACGATATTGAAATTAAATTCCACCTGAGAAGCAATACCATTCCTGTTTACAATAATGGCGTCAATTACATGTTCGTACACCTTCCTGTCCTGGCAGCTTGTCCAGTCTGTGCCGATCTCTTTGTTAAGGACCTGCACAGCCGTAGTAGCACAGGATGAGTAAAGGATCTTTCCTCTTAATCCTTTCTTTAGAATATGCCTTCCGCTTTCTTCATTTTTGCTGCAGCCTGCAAATAGCAGAAAGAGACATGTTACAGATAATAATACAGGGACAGGTTTCATAACAAAAGCATATTAGATGATCAGTTTTGCGTAATAGCGATGTGATAAAATTTGGAAGGAGCAGGTCCGCAATAATCAGCCGCAAAGCATTTGAAATACGGTTCTTTCTCTACGATATCAAAGGTGAATTCGCCTTCTATCGGCCATGTTTGCAGATTGGTGATAACAACATCGATCATATTCTGATACGTCTTCTGATCGCGGCAATCAGTCCATGTAGCGCCAATATCTTTATTTAACACCTGCACCGCAGTAGTGACGCATGAAGTAACTATGATCTTCCCTCTCAATCCTTTCTGTAATACAGGTTTCTGATCATCTTTCCTGCAGCCGCAAAAGAGCATGAACAGAGTGATCACTGATAATAATACAGTTGTAGAACGCATATAGGGGAGTTTCCAATAAAACGGCTATCTCCCGGCGAAAGTTACAGGATCACTTCCAGGCCATCGTACGCCAGGGCCATACCCGCAGGTAATTCTGCGGAAACCTCTTCATGCAGACCTAACTGATGGCTGATGTGTGTAAAATACACTTGTGGGATCTCCAGTTCACGGCCAATAGCTATAGCTTCATCCAGCGTAAAATGGGAAATATGCTTTTCTTTTCTCAGTGTATTGAGTACAAGTACTTTGGAGCCCCTGATCTTTTGTTTTTCCTCTTCGGCAATAAAATTGGCGTCTGTGATGTAGGTAAAATCATTGAAACGAAAACCCAGTACCGGCATCCGGTGATGCATGACATTGATGGGAATGATCTCCAGGCCGTTCACATTAAAAGGCGCTGTACCAATAGTGCGGAGGTTCAGTTCCGGAATGCCCGGATATTTCTGTTCTGTAAAGGCATATGAAAATTCATTACGGATCACCTGCTGGGTAAACTCTGTGGCATAAATATCAATCGCCCTTTGCTGAAAATAATTGAAAGCGCGGATATCGTCCATACCTGCAATATGGTCCTTATGGGAATGAGTCACCAATACTGCCTCCAGGTGTTTCAGTCCTACCCGAAGCATCTGGTAACGGAAGTCGGGTGTGGTATCGATCACGATATTCCCGGCGGGCGTATCAGATATCAGGATGCTGCTGCGCAGGCGTTTATCTTTTGTATTGGAGGAGGTACATACCGGGCAGCTACAGGCAATAACGGGTACGCCCTGTGAAGTGCCTGTTCCTAAAAAGGTTACTTTCAATTCTCTGAAGGTTGTTCTGGTGAAGGTGGTATTGATGTCTCATTGGCGTTGTCTGCCGCTGCAGCAGCATCTGCGGCGTTCCTGTTTTCCACTATCTGTTTAAACAGCTTCAGCGATTCGGGCGAAAGCAGCGTTTCATCCAGCGCCATTGTGGACAATATATCGAGCAGGGAGTTGATACGCCCTTCAAGATTCAGGAATTTATTAATAACAACCACCTTCTTGTGTTCAAGTACACAATAGCCGGAGTTGAACGTCCCCTTCTCGAAACGCAACTCGTACTTAGCCTCTGAAAAGATCTTTTCGAGGCGGGTCAGGTTATTGGGTGTGACTTTAAAGTTCATTCAACAAAAATAAGGAAAAAGCCCGGAGTCCCTATTTACTCACCAGCCTCGCCACGGGTACGATCACTTCTTCCAGGGAAATACCGCCGTGCTGGAAAGTATTCCGGTAAAAATTAACGAAGTAATTATAATTATTCGGATAGCAGAGATAGCCGTCCTCTTTGGCGAAGATGTAAGAAGAATTCACATTCGGCCTTGGTAACCCAGCTTCCTTTGGATCGCGGAATGCCAGCACTTCCTTGGCATCATAATTCAGATTACGGCCATGTTTATACCGAAGGTTCGTAGTGGTTTGTTTGTCGCCGATCACCTTTACGGGTGTTTTCACCCGCACGTTACCGTGATCTGTTGCTACGATGAGATTGATCTTTTTATCGGCCAGCCTGCGAAGGGCCTGATGCAGCGGTGAGTGCTCAAACCAGCTGGCGGTGATAGAACGGTAAGACACTTCATCGGCTGCCAGTTCTTTCAGCACTTCCATTTCCGTACGGGCATGGCTGAGCATGTCCACGAAGTTGTATACGATCACATTGATCGGGTAAGACATCAGGTTATGGACATTATTGACCAGGTGCTGTCCGTCATTGTGGGTGGTCACCTTTGTATAAGAGAAGCGGCTATCCATTTTAAGGCGGCGAAGCTGATCCGCAAAGAAGGTCTCCTCATGCAGGTTCTTCCCTCCCTCTTCATCGTCATTTTTCCATTCTTCCGGAAAGCGCTGTTCGATATCGATGGGCAGTAAACCAGAAAAGATGGCGTTACGGCTATATTGGGTCGAGGTAGGCAGGATACTGTAGAATGTGTCTTCCTGTACCAGGCGGAACGATTCCAGGAAAATGGGCAATATCGCCTTCCACTGGTCCCAGCGAAGGTTATCTATTATAATAATAAAATTAGGCACTTCACTGTCCAGGGCAGGAACGATCTTATCCCGGAAAAGGGTGTGAGACATGACCGGCGCCTCTTTCGCCTTCGGATTTACCCAGCTGGCATAGTTCCGGCTGATGAATTTGGCAAACTCAGTATTAGCCTCCGCTTTCTGGGAGTTCAGCACTTCCAGCATTTCAGGGCTATTAGTTTTACCCATTTCCATTTCCCAGTACACCAGCTTCTTATATATATCCATCCACTCATTATAGTCCGGATTAGAGTTCAGGGCCATAAAGAGCGTACGGAACTGTTGCTGATAGGCAATGGTGGTCTTTTCGGCCACCAGTCGTTTATTATCTATGATCTTTTTCAGGGAAAGAAGCACCTGGTTAGGATTCACCGGTTTAATAAGATAATCGGTGATCTGGGAGCCGATCGCATCGTCCATCACATTTTCCGCTTCATTCTTGGTGATCATGACCACGGGTATCTGCTGGTCGATCTCCTTGATCTTGCCCAGGGTTTCCAAACCAGTTATACCCGGCATAGATTCATCCAGCAACACTACGTCCACCACCTGGTCCCGCAGGAACTCGAGGGCGTCATACCCGTTGGTAAGGGCTGATACTTTATACCCCTTTGTTTCCAGGAACATGATCTGTGATTTCAGCGACTCTATTTCATCATCTACCCAAAGTATATTTATTTGACTCATTCAAGTATAGTGTTTATGATAAAGTAAATTATAGTTGGCAGTGGCAACTATCGTACTCAAGTTACCATTCTATTTTGGCAAAAACCGTTCCTGGCAAGCTAGGCGGACACAATAAATTGTTAAAAAACAACATGTTCCATTGCCAGTTTCCAGATATTAATAATTTCGATCATAAAAATAGGGAAAATAGCGTGGAACATAGGGGGATTCCTTTCGGTCTGCGTCTATACATTAGAAAAAGTTACAGATAATAATTCCTTAACGTAGCTTTGTCTAGCTAAAGGAGAACGGTAAATGGCAGAACGCAAGCGTAAAATTGTGAACGATCCGGTGTATGGTTTCATTACGATTGACCATCCGTTGATCTTTGCATTAATTTCCCATCCTTACTATCAGCGCCTGCGCAGGATAAACCAGATGGCGCTGGCGCATCTGGTTTATCCGGGCGCGATGCATACCCGTTTTCATCATAGCATGGGCGCTTACCACCTGATGTGTTTTGCGTTGCTGGAGTTAAAGGCGAAGGGGGTACACATTACGGCAGAGGAAGAGGTTGCTGCAAAGATGGCCATACTTTTGCATGATATTGGTCACGGGCCTTATTCCCATGCGCTGGAGAATGGTATTATTGAGGGGGTATCCCATGAGAAGATCAGCCAGTGGCTGATGGAGGAGTTGAACCGGGAAATGGATGGGGCGCTGACGCTAACGATAGAGATTTTTAACGGACGTTATCATAAGACCTTTCTACACCAATTGGTTTCCAGCCAGTTAGATGTAGACAGGATGGATTACCTGAACAGGGACAGCTTTTATACGGGCGTTTCCGAAGGGGTGATCGGGTACGACAGAATAATTAAGATGCTGACAGTACACCGTGACGAGCTCATGGTGGAAGAGAAGGGGATCTATTCGATAGAAAAGTTCATTGTATCACGCCGCCTGATGTACTGGCAGGTGTACCTGCATAAAACGGTGCTGAGTGCTGAGAATATGTTGGTTAAGATACTGTGCAGAGCCAAGGAACTCGCTTTACAGGGCGTTTCCCTGTATGCTTCCCCGGCTTTACAGTATTTCCTTTATCATACTATCACAGCGGCCAACTTTGAACAGGAACCAGAATGCCTGCGGCAGTTCTGTTTGCTGGACGATTATGATATCATGGGCGCCATCAAGGTTTGGTCGCAACATCCTGATAAGATATTATCGCTGCTTTGTAATTGGCTCATTAACAGAGATTTATTCAAATGCATACTGAGTAATGAGGCTTTTGATGCGGATAGTATCCATCTTCTGAAGCAAAAGGTACAGCAGGCATATGGTATTAGTGGGAAAGACCTGGACTATTTTGTGTTTACGGGAACGGCCTGTCTCAGTGCATATAATGTGAATAACGAGAAGATCAATATTCTTTTCAAGGATGGAACTGTGAAAGACATTTCCTCCATCGATAATGCACTGGTTAGTCATACGCTGGCTATACCCGTAAAAAAATTCTACATTTGTCATCCAAAAATCTGATGAATGGCTAATTATCAATTACAAATTCCGGAAATGCGAGTTGTGGGATAGGTAAAAACGATAGCTGGTCAGATCGGGTAACATTATTAATTAATAACTATGCAGTTTAGCGCATTACAATTGGCTACCATGCTGGATGGTAAGCTGGAAGGCAACCCGGACGTAAAAGTGAGCAACATCGCCAAGATTGAAGAGGCCGGTGAAGGGATGCTCAGTTTCATTGCCAATCCTAAATACGAAGAGTTCATTTATACTACCAATGCTTCGATACTGATAGTGAATGAGAGCCTTGTAACGGAAAAACCTGTTAAGTCAACCCTTATCAGGGTGAAGGACGCATATAGCAGCTTTGCGCTTCTCCTGGAGAAATATAAACAGATGGTGGGTAATAAGACCGGCATTCAGCAGCCGTCATATGTCCCTGCATCTGTAAAAACCGGTCAGAATGTCTTTATTGGCGCTTTTGCCTACCTGGGAGAGAATGTGGTACTTGGAAACAATGTAAAAATATATCCTGGCGTATACCTTGGTGATAATGTGACCGTGAAAGATGATACTGTCATCTTCCCTGGCGTAAAGGTATATGACAACTGTATACTAGGTAGCCGTGTCATATTGCATGCTGGTTGTGTGATCGGCGGAGATGGTTTTGGCTTCGCCCCACAGCCTGATGGAACTTACAAAAAAGTGCCTCAGATCGGTAACGTGATCATTCATGATGATGTGGAAATTGGTGCTAATACTACCATTGACCGTGCTACAATGGGCTCTACTATTATTCGTCAGGGTGTAAAACTGGACAATCTTATCCAGATAGCGCATAATGTGGATGTAGACACTAATAGTGTAATTGCGGCCCAGACTGGTATTTCCGGCAGTACCAAGATAGGTAAGAACTGTGTGATCGGCGGACAGGTTGGCCTGGTTGGACATATCCAGCTGGCAGACGGGACCAAGATCAATGCACAGAGCGGCCTGTCAAAATCTATTGCAGAACCTAATACAGCCCTGATGGGATCCCCGGCTTTTGATTATAAAAGTTCGCTAAAAAGTCAGGCAATTTTTAGAAATTTGCCCGATCTGGAAAAACGTGTGAAGGAATTGGAAGATATGATTAAACAACTGCTTTCCGTGCGGGAAGGTGTTTGATGAATAAAGTAGGATAAACAGTTATAAAAAAATATGGATAATCAACAGTCGTCTAACCAACACACGATAAAAGCCCCAGTAACGATATCGGGTGTTGGTTTACACACAGGTGCACATGTAAACATGACCCTGAAGCCGGCTACTCCCGGTTATGGCATTAAGTTTCAGCGTGTAGATCTACCTGAACAACCTGTAGTTAAAGCCGATGTCGATTATGTTGTAGACACTGCCCGCAGTACTACCCTCGAACACAACGGCGCACGCGTAAGTACGATTGAGCACATTATGGCGGCCCTGGTAGGTACAGGTGTCGATAACGTACACATAGAGATCGATGGTCCGGAGATCCCTATTATGGACGGCAGCTCCTACCCTTTTATCCAGAAGATAGAAGAAGCAGGTATAGCCGAACAGGACGCTAAAAAGATATGGTACTCTATTGACACCAACATCAATTACTACGACGATAAAAAGAACGTAGAAATGGTGGCACTGCCTGCAGTAGATTACCGGATCACCTGCCTGATCGATTTCAATTCTCCCATATTAGGTACACAGCATGCTAACCTGAACAGCCTGCAGGACTTTAAAGAGGAAGTAGCGCCTTGCCGTACTTTCGTATTCCTGCATGAACTGGAATACCTGATCTCCAACAACCTGATCAAGGGTGGCGATATCAATAACGCCATCGTGATAGTAGATAAACCGGTAAGCGATGAACAGCTGGGCCACCTGGCCAAGGTGTTCGAGCGTGAAAATATCAGCGTAGCACAAAGAGAAGGCATCCTGAATAATATACAGCTTCACTTCCCGAATGAACCAGCCCGTCACAAGCTGCTGGACATCGTAGGTGACCTGGCACTGGTTGGCGTTCCTATTAAGGCGCATATCATTGCAAACCGCCCGGGCCATGCTTCCAATGTGGAGTTTGCCCGTAAGATCAAACAATACATCAAAAAGAACAGGCACATTAAAGATGTCCCTGTATACGATCCTAATAAACCAGCTATCTTTGATCTGCCTCGTATTGAAAGAACACTGCCGCATCGTTATCCGATGCTGCTGGTAGATAAGATCATCGATCTTACCGATTCACAGGTAATAGGTATCAAAAACGTTACCTTCAACGAGCATTTCTTCCAGGGCCATTTCCCTAGTAACCCGGTAATGCCGGGCGTACTACAGGTGGAAGCACTGGCGCAATGTGGAGGTATCCTAGCACTCAACACTGTCCCTGATCCTCAGAATTACGATACCTATTTTATTAAAATCGACAACTGTAAGTTCAAGCAGAAAGTATTCCCGGGAGATACCATGATCCTGAAGATGGAATTGCTGAGCCCTATCAGAAGAGGCATAGTAGAAATGAGAGGAACCGTATTTGTAGGTAACAAGGTAGTAACTGAAGGTGACCTGACCGCTCAAATCATTAAAACAAGAGAAAGCTAAACAATAGCAATGATCCATCCGCTTACTTACATCCACCCGGACGCCAAGGTTGCGCCAAACGTAAAGATCGATCCGTTCACTGTCATTCACAAAAATGTTGAAATTGGAGACGGCACCTGGATCGGCTCTAATGTCACCATTATGGAAGGCGCGAGGATCGGTAAGAACTGCCGTATCTTTCCCGGGGCTGTAATTTCCGCCATTCCGCAAGACCTGAAATTTGCAGGCGAAGAAACCACAACTGAGATCGGAGACAACACCACCATCAGAGAGTACGTAACCATCAACAGAGGAACCAAGGACAAATGGAAAACCACGATCGGCAACAACTGTCTGATCATGGCCTACAGCCATATTGCACACGATTGTGAAGTGGGCAATTACTGTGTATTTTCCAACAATACCACCCTGGCAGGTCACATTACCGTGGGCGACCACGTAGTACTGGCGGGTATGGTAGCCGTTCAGCAGTTCTGTAAAATAGGCGCACACGCCTTTGTTACAGGAGGTTCCCTCGTGAGAAAGGATGTACCGCCTTATGTAAAAGCAGCACGTGAACCGCTGTCTTACGTAGGTGTGAATTCTATCGGTCTGAAAAGAAGAGGTTTCTCTCTCGAAAAGATCAATCACGTACTGGATATATACCGTATCATATTCGTGAAAGGATACAAGCTGTCAAAAGCTATCAGTATCATAGAAGCTGAATATCCTGCCACCGATGAAAGGGATGAAATACTCTCCTTCATTCGCGAATCAGGCAGGGGCATTATGAAAGGTTATACGTCACTAGCCGGCGACGAATGAAAATAACGCTTCACCAGACAGGCAAACGTTTTAACTACGACTGGATATTCCGTCGTGTCTCCGCTACTTTTGAAGCTGGCGGCAGGTATGCCATACTGGGTCCCAATGGCTCGGGAAAATCTACCCTTTTACAGGTTATCAGCGGGCACCTTCATTACAATGAAGGTACCGTTACTTATAGCACACCGGAAGAACTGCTCAGCACTGATCAGTTTTTCCGGCATTGTGCCATTGCTGCTCCCTATCTCGAACTGATTGAAGAATTCACACTTGCAGAAAGCCTGCAATTCCACCTTCAGTTCAAACAATTCATTCCTTCTATCACTCCTGCAGATGCTGTAGCCCTTGTGGGCCTGGAGAAATCCATGAACAAACAGATCCGCTATTTCTCATCCGGTATGAAACAGAGACTGAAACTGGCCCTGACCATTTTCTCTGATGTACCCGTGCTACTGCTGGATGAGCCTTGCACCAACCTGGATACAGCAGGTATTCAACTCTATCAAAAACTTATTACAGATTATAGCGGGGACCGCCTTATAATCGTCAGTTCCAATGATGAACAGGAATATTTCATGTGTCCGGATCACATCAGGATACAGGATTATAAATAAGCGTCTGCTTAACGTGGTCGCAACAATTGTCGTGCATTGTGTTTCTTATTTTTGATCATCAACTTACTTACTCCATATGCAAACTGCCAGTAAAAAAGTAATCAATGGCTGGGCAATGTATGACTGGGCTAACTCAGTGTACAACCTGGTAATTACCACCACTTTTTTCCCTATCTATTTCACTACCATTACGAAATCTGAGGCGAATGGCGACAATGTAACCTTCTTCGGAAAATCCTTTGTCAACTCCGCCCTGTATGATTACTCTATGGCCGCCGCTTTTATACTGGCAGCCTTATTGTCTCCCATCCTCTCCTCTATAGCCGATACCAGAGGTAATAAGAAAAGATATCTCATGCTGTTCACCTGGCTCGGCGGATTAAGCTGCTGCGCTTTGTTTAATTTTAAAGGACCTAATCCCAATGTTGAATATGGTGCGATCTTCTTCATACTAGCCACACTTGGATATTGCGGCGGATTAGTTTTCTATAACTCTTATCTGCCTGAAATAGCTGTTGTCGAAGACCGTGACCGTATCAGTGCGAAAGGCTTTGCCATGGGCTATATAGGTAGCGTGATCCTCCAGCTGATCGGATTTGCATTGGTTGTAGTGAAACCATTTGGCATAGACGGCGGCATGCCTGTTCGCCTCACCTTCCTGCTGGTAGGACTTTGGTGGATAGGTTTTGCACAGATCACCTTTTTACGCCTGCCTAAATCCAGGGCTACCATTCAGGAACATAGCTCAAATGTATTAACTGAAGGCTTCAGAGAGATCAGGAAAGTTTATGCGCAGGTAAAGAACATGCCGGTATTAAAAAGATTCCTGCGTGGCTTTTTCTTTTACAGCATGGGTGTTCAGACAGTGATGATGGCTGCAACCATCTTCGGTAGCCAGGAACTCGGACTACCTTCTGATAAGCTGATCATATCCGTAGTCGCTATCCAGATCGTCGCTGTACTAGGCGCGTGGGGAATGGCTAGATTGTCTGGCAAGTTTGGTAACCTTCCTGTGTTGATGACCGTGATCGTTCTATGGATCGCTATTTGCCTGGCGGGATACCGTATGCAGACTGCGACAGACTTCTATATGCTGGCGGTAGCAGTAGGGCTGGTAATGGGTGGCGTACAGTCCCTGAGTCGTTCTACCTACGCCAAACTGATGCCTGAAACAGAAGATACTGCGTCATTCTTCAGCTACTATGATGTAGTGGAGAAATTATCCATCGCTATCGGATTGATCACTTTCGGTTATATCCATGAAATGACTGGAAGTATGCGTAATTCTGTGCTGGCGCTGATCGTGTTTTTTGTTATCGGCTTACTCTGGTTGTATGCTGCACTACAAAAACAAAAAAGACTGGCCGCAGGAAACTGAAATTCCCGAACTTCAGGACGCAAACAGATATTATCATGAAGTTATACAGTATAGATACGGGACATTTTAAGCTGGATGGAGGCGCTATGTTTGGTGTAGTACCTAAGAGCATCTGGAATAAGCTGAACCCTGCAGACGAGAACAACATGTGCTCCTGGGCCATGCGCAGCCTGCTGATAGAAGACGGCGACCGCCTGATCCTTGTAGATACAGGTATCGGTAATAAACAGGATGAAAAATTCTTCAGCCATTATTACCTGCATGGCGACGCCAGTACTGACACTTCCCTTGCCAAACATGGCTTTCACCGTGATGATATCACCGATGTATTCCTGACACATCTTCATTTCGACCACTGTGGCGGCGCTATAGAAAGGCAGGGCGACAAACTGCTTCCCGCTTTCAAAAACGCCAGTTACTGGAGCAACCAGGAACACTGGGATACAGCTACTAAACCCAATGACCGGGAGAAGGCCTCTTTTCTGAAAGATAACATACTGCCCATCCAGGAAAGCGGTCAATTGAAGTTCATTCCCCGGGAAGAAGGTATTCCTTTCAGTAATGACTTCAACATCCGCTTCGTATTCGGGCATACAGATTCCATGATGCTGCCGCAGATCCAGTATAAGGATAAAACCATCCTCTACATGGCTGATCTCCTGCCCAGCATCGGACATATCCCTATCCCATACGTAATGGCGTACGATATGTTCCCGCTGACAACCCTGCAGGAGAAAAAGAGCTTTTTGCAGGAAGCAGTCGAGAATAACTATATCCTGTTCTTAGAGCACGATCCCGTTAATGAGTGCTGCACAGTGCAATTGACAGACAAAGGTATCAGGGTAGCCGATACATTCAGGCTGTCTGATGTATAAACTGTGACATATTGGCATCGTGTACCGCTGCTGCACGTATTTTGTAATACCTTTCAAGGAGGTACATTTACCATGGCTATACATTTGACTCAAGACAATAAATTGAAGAAGCTAATAGTTGTAGGAGACAGGGTGCTCATTAAGCTAACCACCCCCAACGAGCGCACAGACAGCGGCTTATATCTTCCTCCCGGCATGCAGGAAAAGGAAAAGGTGCAACAGGGCTATGTGATCAAAACTGGTCCCGGTTACGCATTACCATTGCCCAGTGAAGATGATGAGGCGTGGAAACCGGAAGAAGAAAAAGTAAAATATATCCCGCTACAGGCGAAAGAGGGCGATCTGGCTATCTTTCTGGTAAGTGGCTCTACCGAAGTAGTTTATCAGGGCGAGAAATACTTCATCGTTCCTCAGGGAGCAATACTAATGCTCGAGAGAGAAGAAGAACTATAATTTAAGCTTCAGTTAAGAAAACAGGAATCAAGGATCGAAAATAACGTGCAGATGCACCTGTTCCCGATCTTTGATTCCTGTTTTTTTATCCCCCCTTTTGTCCAAAAACGCTTTTCCATATCTTCAACAAAAATTTCTACACCATGGCAACGAAAGAAGCATTTCTGGAGTACGTTCAAAACGGTTATTCCTTTAAAGGTGAACATATCAAACTAGGATGTGCCATGCTGGATGGCGAAGTTATAACCGGCGCCGATGTATCCCTTCCTTTGAAAACCTTAAACAGGCATGGCCTGATAGCCGGTGCAACCGGTACAGGTAAAACCAAGACCCTGCAGGTCATCGCAGAAGCGTTAAGCGATGCCAGCGTACCTGTCCTGCTGATGGACATTAAAGGCGACCTCAGTGGTATTGCCGCCGCCGGAACAGGCAATGCCAAGATCGAAGAACGCTATCAGAAGATAGGCGGCAGCTGGTCCCCGGCTGCATATCCAACGGAACTACTGTCCCTTAGTAAAGAAAAAGGCGCCCGTCTCCGTGCTACCGTAAGCGAATTCGGCCCCGTTCTGCTATCAAAAATACTGGAGCTGAACGATACCCAGGAAGGCCTGGTCTCTATGATATTTAAATACTGCGATGATAACAAACTGCCACTACTTGATCTGAAAGATTTCAAGAAAGTATTGCAGTTTGTAAGCGACGAAGGGAAGGCCGAAATGGAGAAAGATTATGGAAAGATCTCCACTACTTCAGCGGGTACCGTTCTCCGGAAAGTGATCGGTCTTGAGCAACAGGGTGCAGATATCTTCTTTGGAGAAGCTTCTTTCGAAGTGGATGACCTGATGCGTATCAGTGATGATGGCAGGGGCATTATCTCCATAGTAAGAGTTGCCGATATACAGGACCGTCCGAAGTTATTTTCCACTTTTATGTTAAGCCTCCTGGCTGAACTATACGCTACACTGCCGGAAGAAGGAGATCTCGAAAAGCCTAAACTGGTGATGTTCATAGATGAAGCACATCTCATCTTCCAGGAAGCCAGCACCGCACTGCTGCAACAGATTGAAACGATCATTAAACTCATCCGTTCCAAAGGAGTTGGCATATTCTTCTGTACACAGAACCCTATGGATGTTCCGCCATCTGTACTGGGGCAGCTGGGTATGAAAGTGCAGCACGCGTTACGTGCCTTCACTGCCAATGACAGGAAAGCCATCAAACAAACGGCTGAGAACTATCCCCTGTCTGAATTCTACAAGACAGATGAGTTATTGACACAGATCGGTATAGGTGAGGCGCTGATCACCTGTTTGAATGAGAAAGGGCAACCGACACCACTGGCTGCAACGATGCTGGTATCTCCACGTTCACGCATGGACATCCTGTCAGATGCAGAAGCAGATGCTATCGTAAATGCCTCTAAGCTTGTAAAGAAATATAACCGCGAAATAGACAGCGAAAGTGCGTATGAGATACTAAATGCCAAACTGGAGGAAGCAGCCGAAAAAACGGCCCAGGAGAAGGAAGAAAAGCCATCCTCCAAAGGTGGCAGACAAAAGGAAGAGAAAGGTATCCTGGAAACCGTGCTGACCAGTTCCGCCGCACGCCAGGCAGGCCGTACTGCCGCCAATATCATTACACGCAGTCTGTTAGGTGCGTTGGGACTGGGTGGTAAAAGCAGTAAGAAAAGCAGCTGGTTCTGAGAAATTCTGAATATTCACTATCTTATTGCCCTTAACAGACCAAACTAAGATTACATGGAAAAAATCATTAAGACCGGTATATGTGCGTATGGCATGTCAGGCCACATTTTTCACGCACCCTTTATTCATGTACATCCCGGGTTTGAATTAACGGCTGTAGTGGAGAGAAGTAAACACATGGCCCAGGAAAGGTATCCGGATGTGAAAATTTATAAGAGTGTGGAAGAGATGATCGAGGATAGTTCTCTGGAGCTGATCGTTGTCAATACACCTAACTATACACACTACGAGTATGCCAAAGCCGCATTGAAAGCCGGCAAGCATGTGATAGTCGAAAAACCTTTTACAGTTGCTTCTGCAGAAGGACAGGAACTGATCGAACTGGCCAAGAGCAAAGGACTATTACTAAGTGTATACCATAACCGCCGTTATGATGGCGATTTTAAGATCGTCCGCCAGGTTATTTCCAGCGGCGATCTGGGAGATATCCTGGAAGCAGAGATCCACTATGACCGTTACAGGGAAGAATTAAGTTATAAGAAACATAAGGAGGCCGCGTTACCAGGTACCGGTGGCTTGTATGACCTGGGTTCTCACCTTGTCGACCAGGCGCTCCAGTTATTCGGCTTACCAGATGCTATCTGGGCGGATATCCGTATTATCCGTAAAGAATCGCTGGTAGATGATTATTTCGAGCTGGTATTCTTCTACGATAAATTAAGGGTACGCCTGAAGTGCAGCTACATCACCAGGGAACCTATTCCTTCTTACCAGTTCCATGGGCGTAAAGGATCTTTCATCAAGACCAAGGCCGATACGCAGGAAACTATGTTGCAACAGGGCCTTATGCCTGGTGCTCCGGGATGGGGTGTTGAAGGTATCCATGAGTGGGGCCTGCTGCACACTGAAAAAGATGGCCAGGTGATCAGGCAATACCTGCCTTCACCTAAAGGCAACTACCTCGAATACTTCGACGGTATGTATAACGCCATCGCTAAAGGTGCGCCTGTGCCTGTAGAACCAACCGATGCTGTCAATGTGATCCGTGTTATTGAAACTGCCTTCCAGAGTAGTAAAGAAGGTAAGATCATCAAACTGTGATCAGAAGATCTATAAAAGTAAAAGGGCGGTATCATTGATGCCGCCCTTTTACTTTTATAGCTTCTTTATAACAGATGTACTCTTCCCAAAGCATCCCTGCCCGCTCTTCCCTCTGCTATCAGGAATTGCATGACCTCAAGCAAAACATCTTCTTTTACGGATGATAATCTGCTGCGTACATCTCCCCATTCCATTGGTTCCGGCTGTAGTTGAGCGATCAGCTGCGATGCTATGTCTTCCGCCTCTTTCCCGTCCAACGGCTTTTTCTTTTTCTCTATGCATATATCGCAAACTCCGCAGGCAGGTGTGTTCTTTTCTCCAAAGTATTGCACCAGCATTTGTGTACGACAGGTTTCTCTGTTCCTGACATAACCCATCATGGCATCCAGCCTGTCTTTATATACCTGCATCCGCTCTTTTATCCTGATGGCATCTACACGCAGGTGTTGCGCAGAAACACGTTCTTGCGTGAAACATAACTGTGGTTCTTCTTTCCGTTGACTATATTTCAGGATACCACGCTGATGCAATTGCTGCAACCATTCGATGATCTGTGTCTCCGGCTTCCTCATGATGCGCGCCAGCTGCCTTTCATATACCGGCACCGGGGTGTCAAAGATGCCTTCATATGTCCGCAAAAGTGTCTGCAATAAAAGATCGTAATTGGGCTGTCTGTCGGTAAAATCATACAGCGTTTGTTTGCTGATGATAAACTCAACACGCGAAGGCATAAATACACTTTCACTTAATTGCAGAATATCTTCCTGTTCCAGTATCCTCAATGCACTGTATGTGATGGTAACGTTCAGCTCAAACCTGCGAACGAAATCATTGATGTCGAAATCATAATAAACTCCTTCAGCACTACCTACTGGTACCTGCAGATAGTTCACGAGGCACTGGTACACTTCACGTATCTCCGATACTTCGGGGAACTGAAGGGCGATCATCTTCACCATCTCATTCAGTTCCTGCTGCTGGAATAACAATACGGTGTATGCTTTTTTCTCATCCCTTCCCGCACGGCCGGCCTCCTGGTAATAAGCTTCCAGTCCATCGGTAGCGTCGTAATGTATCACCACTCTCACATCAGGCTTGTCTATACCCATGCCAAAAGCGTTTGTGCATGCCATTACCCTTATCTTGCTGTTCAGCCATAATTCCTGACGGGCAGAACGTTCTTCTCCGGTCAGTCCCGCATGATAATAAGTAGCAGCAATACCGTCTTTTTCCAGCATGTCGGCCACTTCACGCGTACGCTTACGGTTACGGCAGTATACAATAGCACTGCCCTGCACACGTTGCAGGATATGCTTTAACTTCTCAGGTTTATTATCTTCTTCAATGACGCTATAGGAAAGATTTTGACGGGCAAAGCTTTTGGTAAATACAGCTGCCTTTTTCATCAGCAGCTTATCACAGATATCCTGCTGTACTTTCGGGGTAGCAGACGCTGTGAGCGCCAGTATAGGGACACCGGGAAAATACTCTCTGATGGCAGCAATTTTCAGATATGCAGGCCTGAAATCATATCCCCATTGGGAAATACAGTGTGCTTCATCAATAGCCAGCAAATTCACAGGCATACCATCACAATACTCCAGGAAGCGCTTGCTCTCCAGCCGTTCAGGCGAGAGATAAAGGAACTTGTATTTTCCCCTGCGCACTTCTTCCAGCAACCTTTCCACATCCTGATAATACATACCGGCATAGATGGCAACTGCAGGTATATTCCGTTTTTGCAGATTAGCTACCTGGTCTTTCATCAGGGCTATGAGCGGCGTTACCACCACACATACGCCTTCCTTTAACAAGGCCGGTACCTGGAAACAAATAGATTTCCCCCCGCCTGTAGGCAGGAGTGCAAGGGTATCTTTACCGCTGCAGACAGATTGAATGATGTCTTCCTGTAAAGGACGGAATTGTGTGTATCCCCAGTATTTTTTGAGTATGTCAGACGGATTAGCCATATCGGTGCAGCTGTAAAAATAAAGAATTGCTCACATCTGCACATGCAGGGTTATCAGATCACCTTCTTATAGCGTAATCTGACGGAGTTCACTGCCAGTACTATGTCAGACAGCGCCATGACGCCTGCTCCGGATATAGGGCTTAATACCCCGAATGCAGCGAAGGGGATCGCAATGATATTATATATGAAGGCCCAGAAGAGGTTCTGTTTGATCGTGAGATAAGTATGCCGTCCCAGTCCTAATGCCAGCGGCAGTGAAGACAGGCGATTATTCAGCAATATTACGTTGGCGCTTTGCATAGCTACGTGGGTAGCGTCGCTCAGTGAAATACCAATGCTTGCCCTGGCCAATGCGGGAGCATCGTTGATACCATCGCCCACCATAGCGACTGCCGCATCTTTCATGAGGGCATCTATTTTTTGCAGTTTCTGTTCAGGTGTCTGGCCTGCAAACACTTCGGTAATACCTGTCTGTGCCGCCAGTTCCCGGCACTTACGCTCTGTATCGCCACTCAACAATACTGTCCTGATGCCTCTCTGCTGTAGCTGCTTCACCATGAGGGCTGCATCGGGCCTAATCTCGTCAATGAAATCGATCCAGCCTGCCAGCTGCCCGTTCTTTAGTAAATAGATGTTGTGACTATCATCTGTAGTAACATTTTCAGCCATTACAAAAGAGCCGAGTTGCCATTCATTGCCTGCAGCGTCCCTGGCCTGCATGCCCCGGCCTTTTACTTCCCTGACCTGCTGTAAAGGTGTTTCCCCCTCTCCTTTCCACAAGCCGGAAAGCGAGCGGGCAATGGGATGGGAAGAATATTTCTCCAGACTGTAAACTGTTCTCTTGAATTCCTGTTCTGTCATTCCTTCAAAATGATAGTTCCCTACCTGTAGTTTGCCGGTTGTGAGCGTACCGGTCTTATCCAGCACAACATATTTGATGTCTTTAAACGCTTCCAGTGTGTTGGCGCCTTTGATAAGTATCCCATTGTTTGCAGCACGTCCCAGCCCTACCATTACAGCGGCAGGCGTAGCCAGTCCCATAGCGCATGGGCAGGCGATAACGAGAACCGCAATACTTTTCATAATGGCTTCGCCGGTAGTGACGTGGCCGAAAATAGCCCATCCCAGGAAGGTAGCAATGGCGATCCCCAATACCAGTGGTACGAATATACCGCTGATCCTGTCGGCCAGTTTTTGCATGTTAGGCTTGCTGCCCTGTGCCTGTTTTACCAGTTCGATGATATAGGATAATACAGTGTCTTTACCGATGGCAGTGATGAACATCTTGATACTGCCGTCTTCCATAATAGTACCGCCGATAGCTTTATGCTTTTCGCTTTTAGCGACAGGCGCACTCTCACCGGTGATCATAGATTCGTTAATATGACCGCTGCCCCAATAAATAGTACCATCCATCGGGATCTTATCCCCTGTATTGACCAATACTCTGTCTCCCGGTTTCAGGGTTTGGTTATCGACGATATGAATGTGTTCATGATCATCATGCTCTGTTATCAGTCTTGCGGTAGTTACCTGCATTCTCGCCAGGTCGGCAATGGCAGTAGTGGTTTGTTTGACAGAACGTTCTTCCAGCAGGTTGCCCAGGAAGACCAGCGTAATAATAGCTGCCGCCGTTTCGTAGAACATATATTCGCCGCCCATATGACCCAGCGTACCGGTAAGACTATAACCGTAAGCAGCGGTAGCTCCAAGTGTGATCAATACGTCCATATTGGCCAGCTTGTTCACGAGCGATCTCCAGGCGCTACGCCCGAAGTGCCATAAGCCCATTAGATATACAGGTGTGGATAGTACCAGCTGTACATATGGATTATGCAGCCATGCCCAGTTCACCCACATATGCAGGAGCAATGGAGCCGTGAAGATGGCGCAGAAGATGAATTTAAACGTCAGGGTATTGAGGAAAGCGGCTTTAGGTTGAGGCTGGTCTGTTAATATGATCTGATATCCCATCTGGTTAATACCATTTAGCACATCATTGGCGGAGGAGATCCCTTCCGGTAAGGTAAAGCTCAACTCTTCCGTAGCGAAGCTTACGTTCACATCCTGCATCCCTTTATTTTCAAGGTATCGTGACACCGATTGCGCGCAATTGGTGCAATGCATACCCCTTACTTTACAACTGATCGTTTCCATAATTCGCCGAAAATTATTAATATCATAATACCTTAACAAAGGTACCGAGCACCGTTTTACGTGAATAAAATATTAATGCAACCGGGTATCGATGCAACCACTTATTGTACAGATAATCAATCCGTTCAGCGTGGCCTAACTTTTAATGCAACTCCGTAGCAACCAATGACATAGTAATTAGCTAAATTTACTGCATGGAATGGACATTTTCTCAGGAAGAGCTGTCTGCAACGGCAGAAAGCTTCTGGCAACATTACAAGGGGCAACATATATTTACCCTGGAAGGGCCGATGGGAGCAGGTAAGACCACATTTGTAAAAGCGCTGTGTGCGGCCAGAGGAGTGGAGGATGCTACCGCCAGTCCTACTTTTTCCATCATTAACGAGTATGCTTTCAGGGAAAACGGTCAGGTCTATAGCATTTACCACCTGGACCTCTACCGGCTGAAAGACGAAGAAGAAGCCATAGCGGCGGGAGTGGAAGACACAATATATCGTGATCATGCGATCAGTTTCGTAGAATGGCCAGACATCATCAATGACTTATTGCCACCGGATACTATCCGGTTGCAACTCTCAGTATTACCAGACAAAAAAAGGCTGTTACGCGCCGGATAATTGCTTTGAACAAATGACGTATCTTTGGATACGCGGAAAAAATCACCCGGACCAATCTTGATAATCATATGGAGCAAAGGCAAAAACCTGTTGTGAGTGCTGGCTTTACGTACTCACCGCTGGAGGAGACGTTAGATATTCCACAAAAGAACTCCCGTTTATTTATTGGCATACCTAAAGAGAATTCCTTCCAGGAGAACCGGATTGCATTGACACCGGATGCGGTCAGTATATTAGCCAGCAATGGTCATCATATTGTGGTAGAGCACAAAGCCGGCGACGGTTCACATTTTTATGACACCGATTTTTCAGAGGCAGGCGCCGAGATCCTCTATGATAAGAAGGAAGTATTTAAAGCGGAGATCATCGTAAAATCTGCACCGCTGAACGACGAAGAAATAGAACTGTTGCACCCGCATCAGATCGTCATCTCTCCTATCCATCTGGCTGCGCTGAAAATAGAGCAGGTACAGAAAATGATGGAAAAAAGGATCACCCTTCTCTCTTTCGAGAACCTTAAAGACGATGCAGGCACCTATCCTATTGTAAGAGCTATGAGTGAAATAGCCGGTGGCGCCGTGATGCTGCTGGCAGGCCAGTACCTCAGTAATGGCAACAAGGGGAAAGGTATCCTGTTAGGTGGAGTGACCGGCATTCCGCCTACCAAAGTAGTGATCATCGGAGCGGGCATTGTAGGGGAATTCGCTGCCAGAACAGCTATGGCGCTGGGTGCGTCCGTAAAGGTATTTGATAACAACATTTACAAGCTGAAACGCCTTCAGAACAATATTGGTGTGCGTATATTCACCTCTGTTATGCAGCCTAAAGTGCTGGCGGAACAACTCCGTAATGCAGACGTAGCAGTAGGTGCATTGTCTTCTCAAAGCGGCCGTACGCCTATCGTGGTGACGGAAGCGATGGTCAGCAATATGAAAGCAGGATCAGTGATCGTTGACGTTAGTATTGACAGAGGTGGTTGTTTCGAGACATCAGAGATCACCAGTCATGAGAACCCTGTCTTCAAAAAATATGACGTCGTACACTATTGCGTTCCCAATATCCCCTCCGGGTTTGCCCGCACCGCATCAGAAGCGATCAGTAATGTGCTGATGCCGTTGTTGCTGGAAGCAGCCGATGATGGCGGTTTTGAGAATCTCGTGTGGATCAAACGGGGTGTACGTAATGGTATCTATCTTTATAAAGGAGCACTGACCAATTACCATCTCAGTGAAAAGTTCAAACTGAAATATACGGATCTGGAATTGCTGCTTGCAGTGAAAGGTTAGAAGCTGTAACCGGCAAGGACCTGAAGGCTACGAACAGGGGTTTTGCTACCTGAATAAGGAGAAAATCCGTTACCCGTTGTGTACCGTGCCTCTATGTTCACCTTACGGACCTTTACTCCTATCCCGGCCATTGCTGTCTGCTCGTATTTCCGGGGGCCGTCAACAAGCTCCTGGGGATTGGCTTCACTGCCCACAGAGTTTGCAATTGTCTTTATCAGAAGCCCATTTCCCATCCCCGCATTTATATATGGTTTTACAAGGCCTTTAATCGGATAAGTGTATCTGACCATTGTATTTAGCTGCAGGTAACCAAATGCCAGATGATACTTCCTAGCCGGGGATGTAATTCCGCTCCCCTTCGCATCCAGCTTTTTATATAACAGTTCCGCCACGAATGAAAAATCACGGCCACTACGCCCTATAGGTATGTCTACCCAGATACCGCCTATTGGCTCTTTAGAATCTTCATAATCTGCCTGCCCTAAAGGAGCAGGCCCACTGAAAGGATAGCTATTAAACGCAAGTCCCCCCATAATACCGTATGCCACCGGCTGGCGGTTTTTCTTTTGCACCGTTACGGTATTCTGTGTTCCCTGCCCTTTGTAGTTGTTATAGTCCAGAAAAAGCTTTGTCAGGTTAGCTTCGCGATACGCCACTTTTACTGCTTTTGCAGCCAGCGCTTTATTATCTGCAAACAGATCCGCTAACTGGTATTTATATTTTTCATCCTTGAAAATACCTCCGCCGGAAGGACGATCTATGTAACGCTCTGCGTATACCAGTTCTGTTGGAGGAACATCCTGAGCATCATATATGTAATGTTCTCTTGAATGTACATCTATGTACTCATACAGATTATAGCGCCCTGTTACCATTCTCATCAGAAATACCGGAGTGTCCTGCACGATAGTCGGGAATATCTCAGTCAACTTAGTAAGGCTCTGTTTGGTAATATCTATACTAAGTTTCCGGCTCACATATTCTACCTCCGGCTCGGCCACTTTAAATCCTTTGATATCAGCGGGCCTAAAGTGTTGTTCTGTCTTATTCGACAGGCTCTCCTTAAAAACGATCTCCGTCGGTGCCTGATACCAGTTACGGAAATCTATAAACCCTTTCAATGAATCATTCTGTAAAGTAATGATCACACCGGGCACGTAATTACGTTGTGCGATGGAAGTACAGACCATCAGCATGCAGCAGAGAAAAAGGGGAACAACTCTCATAAATAATATTGGGATTAATATAAAAAACCCAGGCAGATGACTGCCTGGGCCTTTTCTTCTATTTAAAGAACTAGCTTACACAGATAATTTGTAACCCAAGCCTATGGCCACCAGAATGGCTATACCTACCACAATACGATAGTATCCCCATACTCTGAAACCATACTTTTTCAGGGCGTTAATGAAGAACTTAATAGCGATCATTGCCACAACAAACGCAACGATATTTCCGATCAGCAACAGTTTCAGGTTCTCGGTGTTTGACATCAGCAGCTCTCTTCCTTTCAACAGTTTATATCCGGTAGCAGCGGCCATAGTAGGCACTGCCAGGAAAAAGGAAAACTCCGCAGCTACGTTGCGGGTCAGCTTTTGTTGCATACCACCGATAATGGTCGCCGCACTGCGGCTCACACCTGGTATCATTGCCACACACTGCCAGAAACCAACACGTAAAGCCCTGAAAATGTTCATTTCCTCATCTTTTTCTATTGTCGGCTGTGTAAACCAGTTGTCCACAAATAACAGTACAATACCTCCCAATAGTAAACTGATACCTACTACCAGCGGACTTTCCAGCAGCGCATCAATTTTATCTGCGAATAAATATCCAACTATCAGGGCCGGCAAAACGGCGACAATCAGTTTGATATAAAAATTGACCCTGTCCTTATCGAATACCAGGAACTTCTTCCAGTATAAAACAACAACTGCCAGGATCGCACCCAACTGTATACAAACTTCGAACAACTTTGTAAACTCATCTTTATTGAGGTTTAACAATGCACTGGTGATGACCATATGCCCTGTAGATGATACAGGTAAAAATTCGGTCAACCCTTCTACAATCGCGATAATAATCGCCTGCCAGATCTCCATGACAATTAAAATAATTTAAGTATTCAGGTATTGTTTATCAAAAAAAAGGCGATGAGCATTTCATCGCCGTGAACAATTCAATATTTTGTATCCGCCCTTATTTAGGTCTGCGCATAATGGCATAAACCTCTACGATCAACCCCAATACAATAACGATTGGTGCGAGGGTAATACGGCGGAAGCTGTATACTTCTTCAGGTTTGAATGAATTGGGATCATTGCTGTCGCCTCCCATCATTAACAGGAAACCTATTACAACGATAGCCAGTCCGGCAATCATGAACTTGTAATTTTCCTTTGCAAAAACAGGGCGTGCGTCTATACCCTCTTTTTCAGCGCTGATATGCTTGGATGTTTTACTCATATTATCGTATGGTGTAATTATCAGATTAATATAGATCGTCCAGTTTTAAACGTAGGTATTTCATTACTGAACGGTGGGTACTTACCAGTGATATACAGATCCCGATGACGATCATGCCGATGAACAGCACAGACATCATAAAGTAATCCCTCATACCTGCCAGTTCCGGCAGCAACTGATCGGCGCCATAGACGATGCCGATCACCCCGGCTATAGCGAGTATCGCACTCAGTGCGCCATTAATAATACTGCGGAAGTCAAACGGTTTTGCAATGAACCAGCGGGTAGCTCCCACCATCTGCATGGTCTTGATCAGGAAACGGTTGCTGAACATCGCCAGGCGGATCGTGTTGTCGATCAGTACGATCACAACCAGGCAAAGTAATATACAGATACCCAGTATTACCAGTCCTATCTTCCGCACATTTTCATTCAATTTGCTTACCAGTCCTCTTTGATAAGAGATCTCCCTTACAATGTTCTGCTGCGTCAGGTTAGCTTCAATCACTCTCAGGCTGTCCGGATTTACATAACGGGCGTTGGCCTTGATGTTGATGCTGGCGTATAAAGGGTTATATTGCAAAAGGGTGATGAAATCCTCTCCAAATTCCTTTTTGAAGCGCTCAGCGGCCATATCTTTGGACACGTATTCAATAGACTTCACATAGGGCCGGGAAGCGATGGAATCGCGCAGGGCAATTGCCTGTTCTTCCTTCACGTTATCCCGCAGGATCACCTGTATTTCAATACTTTCCTTAAAGAATTCACTTAGTTTATTGGCATGTATAACGATCAGGCCGAGAGTACCCAGTAGAAACAGGACCAGAGCCACCCCAATAATAGAGTAGAGATAGGAAGGTTTGGATTTCTTAGAAGATGATTTGCCGGGTTGCTGCGCCATTAATCTAACCGTTTAATGGCGAAAATAATAAAAATTAGCAGTTATGTTTACTTTTGTCATCCTTTAACGTTATTTTAAGCTCAATGCATGGGCATTCAACAGAGGTCCATGCGCAGATCAGACAGATTATTAATTATTATATGGAATACAATTTCAGGGCGATTGAGAAAAAGTGGCAGGCACACTGGGTAGACACAAAGGCTTACCAGGTCAGCAACGATAGCCCCAAGCCCAAATGTTATGTACTGGATATGTTTCCCTACCCATCAGGGGCAGGGCTCCATGTGGGTCACCCACTGGGGTATATTTCATCTGATATATATGCCCGTTATAAAAGACTAAAGGGATTTAACGTACTCCACCCTATGGGATGGGACGCCTTTGGTTTGCCGGCAGAACAATATGCACTGGAAACAGGTCAGCATCCGGCAGTTACTACCGCGAATAACCTGGCCGCCTTCCGCAGGCAGCTGGACAATATAGGATTCAGTTTTGACTGGGAACGCGAAGTAAAAACCAGCGATCCGGGTTATTATAAATGGACACAATGGATCTTCCTCCAGCTGTTCAACAGCTGGTTCAACCGTTCCCTCCAAAAGGCCGAACATATTGAAACTCTGATCGCCGCTTTTGAAAAGTCAGGCAATAAGGGGTATGAATGTCCGGGCGACCGTAGCATCAGCTTTACTGCCGAAGAATGGAAACAATTCAGCGAAGTACGTCAGCGTGAGATCCTCATGCACTACCGTCTGGCTTTCCTGGCCTTTGCGGAAGTTAACTGGTGTGCGGCACTGGGTACAGTACTGGCTAACGACGAAGTGGTGAACGGTGTGAGCGAACGTGGTGGTTTCCCTGTTGTCAAAAAGAAAATGAGACAGTGGTTCCTGCGTATCACTGAATATGCTAACCGACTGCTGGAAGGCCTGGACACAGTTGCCTACAGCGATGCCATGAAAGAGATGCAGCGTAACTGGATCGGTAAGAGCCAGGGTGCTGAAGTGACTTTTGCGGTTGACGGTATAGCTGGCAGCGCAGTAACTGTATATACAACCCGTCCCGATACCATTTTCGGTGTAGACTTTATGGTACTGGCGCCTGAACATGACCTGGTAAGCCAGATCACTACAGAAGCCCAGAAAGCGGAAGTAGAAAAGTACCTGGACTATGTACAGAGCCGTTCTGAGCGTGAGCGTATGGCAGAGGTGAAACAGATCACCGGTTGCTTTACCGGCGCTTATGTGCTCAATCCGTTCAACGGCCGCCGCATCCCGGTATGGATCTCTGAATATGTACTGGCAGGATACGGTACTGGTGCTATCATGGCTGTGCCTTGCGGCGATCAGCGTGACTTCTCCTTTGCCAAACACTTCAACATTCCGATCACCAACATCATCGGAGACGCCTACAACGGAGAAGAAGCCAATCCTACCAAAGATGCCACCCTGCAGCATAGCGACTTCCTGGACGGCATGACCATGCGTGCGGCAATGGATGTTGTTGCTGACAAGATAGAAGAAATGGGCATCGGCAAACGCCAGATCAATTATAAGATGAGGGACTCAGGCTTCAGCCGCCAGCGTTACTGGGGCGAGCCATTCCCGATCGTTTATAAAAACGGTACCCCTTACGCACTGGACGAAAAAGAACTCCCGGTTACCTTGCCGCATGTGGAGAACTATAAACCAGGTGAAGAGGGAGAAGGCCCGCTGGCCAATATCACCGACTGGGTGAACATTGATGCGGATACCAAGCGCGAAACCAATACTATGCCTGGTTATGCCGGCAGTAGCTGGTATTTCCTTCGTTACGCAGATCCTAAGAACACACAGGAATTTGCAGGCCGCGCAGCGACCGATTACTGGAACCAGGTAGATGTTTATGTTGGTGGTACAGAACATGCCGTAGGACACCTGCTATATTCCCGTATGTGGACGAAAGCATTGTACGACCTGGGATATATCGGTTTCCAGGAGCCATATAAGAAACTGATCAACCAGGGTATGATCGGTGGTAGTTCCCGTATGGTATATCGTGTTCGTGGCACTAATACCTACGTTTCTCATGGTTTGAAAGACCAGTACGAAACTGACGAATTACATACAGATGTAAACATCGTAGACGGTCTGGAGCTGGATGTTGAGGCATTCCGCAACTGGCGTCCAAATAACAAAGACGCTGAATTTATACTGGAAGACGGCAAATACATCTGTGGCGTTGTGCTGGAGAAGATGAGTAAAGGGAAGTACAACACTGTCAACCCGGATGACGTTGTAGAAAAGTTCGGTGCTGATACTTTCCGTATGTACGAAATGTTCCTCGGACCAGTAGAACAGTCAAAACCATGGGATACCAAAGGTATTGAAGGGGTACACCGCTTCCTTAAAAAGCTGTGGCGCCTGTTTGCCGACGAGCAGAAAGGTGTTATTGTGAAAGATGCTCCTGCAACACCAGAAGAACTGAAAATACTGCACAAGACTATCCAGAAGATAGATGCGGATACAGAGAACTTCTCTTACAATACTGCTGTAAGCCAGTTCATGATCTGTGTGAATGAACTGAGCAGCCTGAAATGCAACAAGCGTAGCGTACTGGAACCAGTACTGATCCTGCTCACGCCTTATGCTCCTCATATCGCAGAAGAGCTGTGGCACCAACTTGGTAATACAAACAGTATCCTGGACGCTCCTTATCCTGTATTTGAAGAAAAATACACTAAAGAAAGCGCCTTCAACTACCCGATCGCCGTTAATGGTAAAACACGTACAGAGTTAAGCTTTCCGCTCGATGCCGACAATGCGTCCATCGAAAAAGAAGTACTGACCAACGATGCCATTCAACGATGGATGGAAGGAAAACCGGTTAAGAAAGTAGTGATAGTAAAAGGCAGGATGATCAACGTAGTTGTTTGATCCTGAATAAGATAAATGAAAAGGCGTCTCATGGCTAATGAGGCGCCTTTTTTCATTTATCTTATTCAGGAGGTAATGTTACCTATCTTCATAATTAAGACAGTTCCCATTTGATCTGTATTAAATCAGGACTATACAAGGCTTATACAAGGCTTAACTTACGTTCATCTTACGTTCAAAGACGTAGGATGAACGTAAGTTAAGCCTTGTATAAGCCTTGTATAGTCCTGGTTTAATCCTGGAATAGTATACACCTCAAAGAAACTGTAACCCATTTTAAGGAATTAGCTATACCAGTTCCATGTTGACTTCTCACATAAAGCGCACTTTTTGTATTTTGCCGCTCTCAACCCATCAGCATGTTAGAAAAGATCCTGGCGCGTTATCAGCCCTTTCCGCCCGTAGTATTATTTGATCCTGAAAATGACAGGTTATTGCCCATGGACTTCACTGACAGGAATACAACCCTTACTGCTGACATACTTGATGATACCCAAAAGTTCACCGATTATGTAAACCAGCAACTGGCGCAGCATGAATGCCTGTTCGGAATAGGTGGTTATGCAGAACACCGCACCATCTACTCCCGCAGCAACCACTTTTCTACAGCTGATGAACCTCGTCGTCTGCACCTCGGGATCGACATCTGGGGAGCTCCCGGCACACCGGTATTTGCCCCTATGGACGGCACCGTCCATAGTTTCCGCTTCAATGATATTCACGGCGACTATGGCGCTACTATCATCCTTCGTCACCAGCTGGAGGGACAAGTTTTCCATACCCTCTATGGCCATCTTTCCCTGCGCGACCTGGAAGGCCTGCATGAAAATATGCGGATAGCTGCCGGTCAGATCATTGCACATTTCGGGGATATTCCTGAGAACGGCCACTGGCCCCCTCACCTTCATTTCCAGATCATTACTGACATGGAAGGCAACCATGGCGATTACCCGGGGGTATGCCGCTATAGTGAAAGAGAAAAATACCTCGCCAACTGCCCTGATCCGGATATCATCCTCCAGATGGTGCCTTAAAACTATCTGCGACTGCTAACAGCTGCTTTGTCTATCCGGGAAGGAGTATCCTTGCCATCTACAATAGAGGTAGCACTGGTCGCAATTGCCTGTATAATGCTCGTGATATTGTCCAGGTCCATGCTTTCCATTTCATCATTCACAGTGTGGTACAGAGTGTCTTTATCGATCTGTGTAGTGGAGATCGTATGTGCAGGTACGCCCAGTCTTGCCAGCGTAGCATTGTCAGAACGGTAAAAGAGTTGTTGTTCCGGGTAAGGATCGGGATGGAAACGGAATTTGGAAGCAGCCAGATTACGGCCTAATATCTGACCGAAGTCAGAGCGCTCGTAACCCGTGATAAAAGCGCTGTTTTTGCCGAATTTAGACTCTTTACCGATCATTTCTATGTTGAACATCGCCACGATCTTTTCAGGGTCTAATTGGCGTGAAAAATAGCGGGAACCGTAACCGCCCATCTCCTCTCCTGTGAAAGCCACAAACAGAATGCTGCGCACCGGCGGATGTTCTTTGAAGTATTTAGCCAGCATCAGCACAGCCGTTACACCGCTGGCATCGTCATCAGCGCCGTTCGCGATGCTATCCTGCTCCACCGGCGCAAGTATACCGATATGGTCATAATGGCCCGAGAATATTACATATTCGTCTGGTTTTTCGCTACCGGCGATCATACCAGCTATATTACAAAGCGGCTGGCGGGCAACCTCCTGGCTGACCCGAACTGACCAGTCAGGAACAGCGTCCGCACCTTGTTTTAAGATAAATACCACGGTAGATATACTATCCTGTTTATCGCTGCCCCGTTGTAGTAATCCTTTGGCGTACTGTGTGAATTTTTCGGTCTGAGCACTGTCCACCCACACGAGCGTATTATGTGGAGCACGTTTTAATTCTTTTACCTTACTGTCAAAATTGTCGGCAGCACCGATCTGTGCTACCTCCACTTTTGTTTCCTGTGTCCAGCTGATATTGCTTTCAACGCCGGAAACAAACAACCTGTCGCCGGAGGCCGGCTGTCCATTCAGGACCAGGTCCAGGCGCAGGGGTTTGGTATCATATTGAAAGAAGGACTGTCTGAAATCATGATCTCCGTTCAGCGGTTGTAAACCTGCTGCTGCAAACTCCTTCTCAAGAAATACAGCGGCCTTTTCGGCGCCTGGCTTAAAAGTGCCACGGCCTTCCATATCATCGGCCGCCAGAGTAGATAAAATGCGTTTAACTTCTGATTTTTTGATCTTTTGTCCCTGGGCCATGAGGGAGAAGAGGCATAGGGCAGGTAGTAATGTATAGTACTTTCTCATATTGGTATAACCTTTCAGGTTGTTGTTGTTTATTGGCAATGTATAAATATACCACACAATGTATTACCGGCACATTGGAACAGCCATATTTTTGGTAACTTTCACCCCGATATGTCTAATCCGCTAAGACCAGAAGAAAACCGCCCGAGCGCGGCAGAAAAGGAGTTTGAGAATAGCATCCGGCCCCGGGAGATCGTAGATTTCTCCGGGCAGGACCAGATCATCGAGAACCTGAAAATATTTATCAAGGCCGCCAAATTAAGAGGTGAAGCATTGGATCACATCCTGTTTCACGGTCCTCCGGGATTAGGAAAGACGACCCTCTCCCGTATAGTGGCAAATGAAATGGGCGTAAATATCAGGGAAACTTCGGGACCGGTTATAGAAAAACCGGGCGACCTCGCAGGCCTGCTCACCAATCTTGAAGACAAAGATGTACTCTTCATTGATGAGATCCACCGGCTTAGTACCGTGGTTGAGGAATACCTGTATTCTGCCATGGAGGATTACCGTATTGATATTATGATCGATACCGGCCCCAGTGCACGCTCTATACAGATCACATTACATCCTTTTACACTGATAGGCGCAACGACCCGTTCAGGGCTGTTAACCGCGCCATTGTTATCCCGCTTCGGTATAAAATCCAGGCTGGAATATTACAATGCTACTACCTTGCAAAAGATCATCTGGCGTGCAGCCGGGTTATTGCAAACAAAGATCACTTCAGATGCTGCAATGGAAATTGCCCGTCGCTCCAGGGGCACTCCACGTATTGCCAATGGACTGCTTAGACGTGTGCGCGATTTTGCGCAGGTGGTAGGTAACGGTACCATCGACCTGGAAATAGCTCAATTCAGTCTGAAAGCGCTGAACGTGGATGAATACGGACTGGATGAGATGGATAACCGCATTCTGCAGGTGATCATTGAGAACTTTAAAGGCGGGCCGGTAGGTATTACTACTATTGCAACAGCTGTAGGGGAAGAAGCAGGCACCCTGGAAGAAGTATATGAGCCGTTCCTGATACAGGAAGGATTTATAAAACGGACACCACGGGGCAGGGAAGTTACGGAGAAAGCCTATATGCATCTGGGCAAAGCACCCAGAGGAGGCACAGGCCCTGGCATGTTATTCTGATCGTACTAAAAAAAATAAAAGGGAGCGAAAGCTCCCTTACTTGTTTCCTCCATATAACACTCTATATCCATGTCGGAATGACGCCCGGCGCAATAGTATTCCTTCTGAATCCTTGATTGAGCTCTTATTCGTGTGCACCGGAACGTTATCCCTCCTCCAACAGAGTAAAGTAAAGTGTAGGCTTTAAACAGTTTATTACATTACAAAGAATGAATGTTCCGCGCTGATTGTTTCAGGTACCTGGTGATCGTTCAGCATCTGCTTCAGATCACGTTCAATATTCCTGGATATCGTCGTCATTGGCGTATCCGTGGGCTTATTATCGAATGGGTCCTGCAGATGTATAGCCATCTTTTCTATCAGTAAGAAAGAAGCAGCAATTGCTACTACCATAGGCACTTCTATAAATCCGAAATACTCTATCAGCGCAAATGGTAACAGCAGAATGAAGAAGTTCATGGCAAAATGGATGTAAAGACTATAAGTAGCCGGGAAGACCGTATTCTTGATACGCTCACATTTACCCATCGCGTCACACAAACGGCTTAAGGTTTGGTCCAGCTGTATCTGCTGGTATTCATTGATCCAGCCCTGCTTCAGCGCATAGTTCAGGTCACGTGCATGCAATTCAAGTAATCCCATAGGTATATTGTTATACCTGCATACATGAGATACTTCTCTTTTCGGAATATGCCTGTCAAGGCCATCCCTGCCATCCAGTCCGCGCAGGGACTGGCTCAGCGCATAACACCAGGCTACCTGCCTACGTACCATACGTTCTCTGAAATGGCTGATATCTTCTGCATAAGAATTATCTATGAATGAAAGCACCTGTCTAGAAAATGTACGGGAATCATTTACGATAGCTCCCCATATTGTTCTCGCTTCCCACCAACGGTCGTACGCCTGATTAGAGCGGAACGCCAGCAACAGTGAGATAACGGTCCCCATGATCATCGGTACTGACAAGGGGATAGACATGTCTTTGAGATTGAACTTGTCATGCAGTAAAACTATCACCAGAGTATATACCGCTACTAACAGGATCTCGTATTTTATTTTCCCGAAAACATACTTTAACGGGATATTTTTCTTCAATAACATCTTGTAACGGTTTTTTGATTTTTATGCTTCAAATAACTCTGACATAGCAGATACCAGGTATTTCTCTTTTCTTGGCGCCAGTGGTATCTGGTGCACAGGATATTTGCTTTTTCTTATCAGCTCTGCAGGATTGTAACTGTTCGCGCCTGCCTTACGGAAGTCTTCTTTCGCAGCGCATGCTATTATATCGATGTTATGATATAAGAGGAAGTTGCGGAACAAACCTTTACCATTACCTATCAGAAATTCGGTCTTTAATGAATGGATGACAGATGCATATTTATTTTTTATGATCTCGCAGGCATCTTTATAGTCGTCCGTAATAAGATCATAATGGGATGACCTTCTGGAAATCATCATCAGGTCCATTATAGATCCGGGCATATCTATGGCGTGCATCAGAACTATATTGAGTGGTTCACCACCAAAGCGCTCAACCACACCGTGCACTACACGAAGAGACCGGATAGAAAAATCTGTAGGAATCAATACATGCTTCATGGGTAATTCTTTTGATACAAAGCTACCAGCACGAGATTAGCAACAGGTAAGTTTAAGATAAAAGCAACTTAAAAAAAGGGTTAAAATGCTGTAAGAAAACGCTGTTAAGGTAAGAGAGAGGTCAAAAAGCGGTAAGAAAACGGCAAGAAGATAATATTATTATGAACGTGAATATGTGGGCAGAGAGATCCTTATCTCTGTCCCCTGGTTCTCCCAGCTATTTACGATGATATTGCCTCCGTGTAAGCGGATGATATTGCGGGCCAGTGGCAGACCGATACCATATCCTTTATATCCGCCAGTATTAGAAGCACGGTAAAAAGGGTCGTAAATAAACGGCATATCCTGGGCGGGGATGCCTATACCATTATCTTTAATAATAATGAGATTGTTTTTGTCTGTAGCCGCCAGTGCAATAGATGCAGGTCGGTTATCAGAGTATTTACAGGCATTCTGTACGATATTGCTTAATGCCAGTTGTAATAGTTGCGCATTGCCTAATATGACGAGCTTATCTTCTTCTTCGGGCAGCATCGTATAGTCAATTGCTACTTTATTTTCCGGGTTAATACGGTCTATGGTTTCCTTTACGGTGAAGATCAGTTCATCCGTACGTATTTTATCAAGGTGTTGCTTTTTACCATCGAAGCCGGTCTGGGCGAGGCTCAACAGGCTTTTCGTAATATGCTCCAGCCTCTCTGCCTCTTTTAATATCACAGACAGCGACTGCCGGTATTGTTCTTCAGGGCGTTGTTTATTCAGTGCCAGTTCAGCCTCTCCGATAATTGCTGTCAGCGGTGTACCCAATTCATGGGAGGCGTTACTTACGAAGTTATTCTGTGTTTCAAAAGCTGTTTCGAGACGGTCCAGCATGTTATTGAAAGTAAGGGCCAGCTCACTCATTTCATCTGAGCTGTCGGCGGTATCGAGGCGTAAATGGAGGTTGTGTGCCCTGATATCTTTAACGCGGGAGGTGATCTTTCTAACCGGCCGCAGGATGTAGCGGGAGAAGAAAAGCCCTGCCGTCACTACCACTACAGCAGCGATGGCCATACATATCATGAGCGTTCTTCGCAGCTCTGTCATAAACTGCTGACCATACACATTACTGGCGGAGACGATCACAATATATTTACCTGCTTCATTCTCAAATAAGACACCTTCGTAGAAGATATCCCGGTAGCGATAAGTAGCCTTTCCTTCTGCTTTTACTCTGTTAAAGAAATTCTTTTGTAATGGCTTAAGCCCGGCATCAAGAGGGGCGACGCCGGTGGTATCCAGTCTTATAAAATATTCTCTCTCGTGTGGCAAGCGTTCCAAGTGCTCATTTCTGATCTCAGCATATGCGGCACTGTTATCCTTGTCAGTTGTTAGTCTGGCCCTGGCAGCTATATATGCCCTGATCTCAAGGCGTTTGTAGAAGTCATCGAAAGACTGGCGGTTAATAAGAAAATAGGCGAAAGCCGCCATCATGAGGATAATGGAGACTGTAAGCGCAATGAATAAACCTAATATCTTATTACGTATGGTCATTCTTCTTCTTTGAGCATATATCCCATTCCCACTACCGTCTGGATCAGGGCAGGCTGCTCCTTACGGTTTACTTTCTTCCGCAGGTAATTGACATAAACGTCTACTACTTTGGTATTCATATTGAAATCGATACCCCATACATTCTCCAGGATCTCCATTCTGGACAATACGCGGCGTGGATTTCTCATCATGTATTCGAGTAGCCGGTATTCAGTGGCTGTCAGCACTATATTTTCACCGTAACGGCTGGCGCTTTTGGTATTCAGGTTCAGTTCAAGATCGGCTACTTTCAGCACATTGCTGTTGGTATTATTACTGGGAGCGGTATTAGCGGTCGTATCGGGAGTGCGGCGTAGCAGCGATCGTATACGTGCCAGTAACTCGGCCTGTTTGAAGGGCTTAACGAGATAATCGTCAGCACCACTGTCCAATCCTGCCACCACATTCTCTGTAGAGCCGAGCGCTGTGAGCATCAGTATGGGCGTAGCATCCTGTTGTTTGCGCAATTCCTTACAAACTGCTATGCCGTTCATGCCCGGCAACATCACATCCAGGATGATCAGCTGAAAATTGTTCTCCATTGCCATCTGCAAACCGGACTGCCCGTCCAGCGCCACGCTCACATCATACCCTGCTTCTGTAAGATAGCGGCGTATGAAGGATACTACTGAAGGTTCATCTTCTATGAGTAAAAGTTTCATTACATCTCTGAAATGGTTTGCAGAAACAGAAAGCTCCGGGCGGAGACTGAAAGGTCAGGCCTCTTCGCCGGGAGCTTCCCGATATATCGTCTTAATAAGATCAGTCCTTTACTACCAGGCGGAATCCGTTACCATGTATATTGACGATCTCAATATCCGGATCTTCTTTCAGGTATTTACGGAGTTTAGCGATGTAAACGTCCATGCTACGTCCGTTGAAATAAGTATCGCTACCCCATATTTTCTTCAGCGCCAGTTCTCTTGGCAGCAAGTCGTTCTTATGCTCGCACAGCATACGTAACAGCTCATTTTCTTTTGGAGACAGCGTGTGGGAATCGCCATCTCTTGTAAGCGTACGCAGGCGGGCGTTAAATGCATAACGTCCGATCTTGAATTCATGCTGCTCTTCCTCTTTATTGTTCAACTCCTGGTTACGTTTCAGGATAGCCTTTATTTTCAGCAGCAACAATTCGCTGTCGAACGGCTTGGCGATGTAGTCGTCTGCGCCCAGTTTATAACCATGGATCACATCTTCCTTCATTGTTTTAGCCGACAGGAAGAACAGGGGAATGTCCGGATCTACGTCACGGATCTCTTCTGCCAGCTTAAAACCATCCATATTGGGCATCATAATGTCCAGCAGGCAGATATCAAATTTCTCACGTCTGAATGCGGCCAGTGCAAGGATACCATCACGGCATAACTCCACCTCATAGTCATTCAGTTCGAGATAATTCTTCAATACCATTCCGAGGTTGGTATCGTCTTCCGCCAGCAATATTTTGGGTTTACGCTCTTCCATATTCAATAAAGTATTAATGTGCAAACAAATATAGGTATTATTATAGTCAGCAACAGCCAGGCCCTTGCATACAGAACGTTAAAATTAGGTAAAAAAGAAGCGGATACGCCGGTTTGAGGATTATTTGCTAATGAGGGATGTAAAGTTATAACGCAGGTTCTTATAGGCCACCATATCCACCTTAATACTCCCTACAGAGATGGGGCTATCAACACGCAGCGGCACTTTATTAGCGTCGTCACTTACCCATACTGTCATTTTTTCCCCGCCTTCAAACATGGTACCCTTAATTAGTAAGGGCGCAAACTTGATAGAGCGGAACTTTCCGAACTTGGTTTCCACGGTCTCTTTACCGATATAACGGATATAGATATTGTAGATCTTATCATCGAGGAACATGTCAAATGGGATCTTATCGCCTGGCTTATACTTATCGAAATTGATATTCCTGGCATAATAGATCGCACTGATCACATCCTGGATACAGGGCGGGGTTTTGGTGGTAGCCTTGTTACTGACAGCGGTATTGCCTATATGATCAAAAGTAACGTTTTGGAATATCTTATAGCCGCCTTCGTCTACGTTCCTGATAAAGCGCTGTGGCAGCAACGTAGCGGTATCGATGTAGCTTTCGTATTTGTCTCTTACTTTGAAGAACCAGTCATAGGTACGGAATGTTTTACCATCGCCGGTTACGTGATAGACGTCTTTGCCGTTCAATTTTTCGAGCTGGCAGTTAAACACGGCTTCGCCGGCGCCGACAAAGAGTTTACCGAGGTTGTAATAAACTTTGAACGTGATACTTTCACCAGCCCGGAAGCTGGTATTGGTAATTCCGCAGAATTCGTTCTGAGCAATTGCGGGGCGGATAGCGGCCAGGCTAATGATGATTAGTAGAAGACACCTCATTGATGAAAGCTATTTTTCCTTAAAAATCTTTATTCCCAGCAACAACACACTTCCCAGGATGGCCGGTAGAACCAGGTTAATAAACCAGATACATACAGTGGCAGCGATAATTCCCGGACTATTGGTGCTTAGTAATCCCATAAAGTACAGGCTGACCTTTCCCCGGAGTCCAAGTTCCGCAATAGCGATAGTAGGTACAAGGGCCATTACAAGATAAACAACAGCATTCATCAAAAAACCTTGCCACCAGAGCATCTCCACGCCTAATGTGTCTAGCAAAATCAAATACTGTGCCGAGAAGACAATGTATCTGATGGCGGAAAGCAGTAGTAAATGCTCGAGGTCACCGGCTGAGTAACGAACAATGATCTGCACAAATACCCGGGCTTTTCTCAACAATGGGATCTTTTCAAATATCGCCAGGATGATCTGCAATCGAAAATATAACAATATGACCAAGGCACAAATAACTATTAGCAATCCCAGGAGGATTTTCTCCCAGAAGTGGGGGGCGAAGTAGCCGTTTCCCTTTACCAGTGGGAATTTGTTGATGTAATAACATAAACCAATTAACCCAAATATAATAGTGACGATAAGCTGGCTGAAGCTACCTACCATAGTGGCGGCAATGGCTTTCAGCTTACTTCTGTTGTTTCTGAGGTACAATACCCGCCCTCCATACTCACCGATACGGTTAGGTGTATTGATGGAGAAGGAAACTCCCGATAGCACGGCACTATATGCCCGCAGGAAGGATATATGTTGTAACGGTTTGACCAGCAGCTGCCATTTGCGGGCCTCAAGCCCCCAGTTAAGGAACATACCTACCATCACGAGCAGCATGGCCGTTCCTCCCCTATTCTTCAGGGTTTGGGCCATTTGCCACAAAGATGCCTTCAGATTGGGCTGATGCAGCAATTGTGTATAGATGGAATAGGCTAACCAGGTAAAAAGCACTGCTCCCAGCAGGTAATTGAGAATTATTTTGGTATTTTTGTTCAGACATCAAGATTTTGGCAAAAATAAACTGTGGTTGGCAAACAAGTCAAAAATAATTCTGGGCATTGACCCCGGTACGCTTGTGATGGGTTATGGACTGATATTAGTGGAAGGCACTAAAGCCAGCCTGCTGGAAATGGATGTGCTAAAGCTATCCCGTCACAAAGACCACTACGAAAGGCTACAACTGATACACGCCCGTGTAAATGAACTGATACATTTGCACAAACCGGTTTCCTGCGCTATTGAAGCTCCTTTCTTTGGTAAGAACGTCCAAAGTATGTTAAAACTGGGCCGTGCTCAAGGTGTGGCTATAGCCACGGCGATGCAGGCAGGAGTACCTGTTACAGAGTATTCTCCCAAAAAAGTAAAGCAGTCTGTTACTGGCAATGGTAACGCAGATAAGGAACAGATTTGGCAGATGTTACAAAGAATACTACATTTCAAAGAGCGACCTGAATTTCTGGATGCTACCGATGCTCTCGCAGTTGCGGTATGTCATTTCTTCCAGGAGTCCAGCGTCTTACCGGATACACGCAAAGCCAAAGGATGGGAACAGTTCCTTCAACAAAACCCCGAAAGAATTGCAGAATAATCATTGGTATGACAGATAATTCCAGGTTTAAGGCTGACGTTTTTCCAGAAGTTGATAAATTGTATTTACTTTGGATTAAAATCCTCATAAACGCTCCCAGACGGTAATTGGGGCTTTACACCATGGAATTATGGTATTTATATAATCAGCATCACAAGCTATGAAAGCAAGAATCCTATTGGTGGAAGATGATCAAAATGTTGGTGCGGTAACAAAGAAACGATTAGAAGAAGCGGGCTACGATGTGGTACATAGCACAGACGGACAAATGGCCTGGGAGCAGTTCCAGTCGCGGACCTTTGACATATGTTTACTGGATGTCGTTATGCCAAAAAAAGATGGCTTTACACTGGCAGAACAGATCCGTAGAAAAAACGACTTCATTCCCATACTCTTTCTAACCTCGAAAGCGCTGGATGAGGATAAGATCAAAGGTTTCAAAACCGGCGCAGACGACTATATTACCAAACCTTTCAGTATGCAGGAACTCCTGCTGCGCATTGAAGTATTCCTGAAAAGGAGTAAAACTGCCAATAGCGTTGCGGCGGAAAAGCGTACCCAATACAATATAGGCAAACTGACATTTGACTATAATGACCTCATACTCCGTGAAAAGAACGGAGAAGTTTCCAGCACTCTCACCCAAAAAGAAGCCGACCTGCTGAAGTACCTCTGCGATAATGCCAATAAAACTCTTAAGAGGGAAGAAATATTATTTCATGTATGGGGTAAAGATGATTACTTCCTGGGCCGCAGCATGGATGTATTTATTACCAAACTCAGGAAACATTTCCGGTCAGATCCTTCCATCAAACTCGAAACCCTCCATGGTGTAGGGTTCCGGTTCAACGTCCCAGGTCAGCTGTAATCAGCTGCTGTATTGCCCTGAATTCTTCTTCTGATAACTTCAGCTTGGGCCGTGAAAAGTTCATATCATCTGCCGTATTAATAGGTATCAAATGCATATGTGCATGTGGTACCTCTAAGCCAACCACGCTTATACCTACACGATTGCAGGGAAAATGGCGCTCTAATGACTCCGCTATAGGTTTTGCAAACAACAACATCTCTCCTAACAGATCATCCCTCAGATCAAAAAATTTATCAATCTCTATTTTAGGTACTACAAGCGTATGACCTTTTACCAGTGGAAAGATATCCAGAAAGGCATAGAAACTATCATTCTCAGCTATTTTATAACTAGGGATCTCACCTCTGATGATCTTTGTAAAAACAGTCATGGTCCTCTTTTTAATGGACATAAAGGTATAAAAAAAAGGCCGCCCTTGTTGGACAAGGACGGCCTTTTCATTTAATGATATTATACCTTATATCGTAATATTATCAATCTTAAATCTCATACTGCCATTCGGGGCCTGTACGTCGGCAATGTCACCAATAACTTTGCCTAACAACCCTTTACCGATAGGAGAAGTCACAGAGATCTTGTTCTGTTTCAGATCAGCTTCCTTTTCAGAAACCAGCTGATAGGTAACTGTCTTCTTATTAGCCATATTTGTAATAGTTACCTTACACAATATGGATACTTTGGAGGTATCAATGGAATCTGCTTCCACCACTCTGGCTGTTGCTATAGCACTTTCCAGCGAGGCAAGTTTTGCTTCATGCATTCCTTGCGCTTCTTTGGCAGCATCATATTCAGCATTTTCTTTGAGGTCACCTTTTTCCCGTGCTTCTGCAATAGCTCTCGCAATCTCCGCCCGACCTTTTGTCTTGAGGAAGTTGAGTTCTTCCCGCATCTGGTCCAGGGTCTCTTTGGTAACGTAGTTTATACCAGACATAACGTTATGTTTTAGAAATAAGAAAAAAAATCAACGCCCCCGTTTGCACAGAAGCGTTGTAAAATTGGTATACAGCAAATATAATATTTTTTACATCACCTTATCGAAATACCCCAACAAATATTGTCATATTTACAGTATTTATAATAGAAGAGGCCGAATAGTAAGAGTGGTGTTAAATCACATGTAACTTTTCCAGTACGATCCTAGCCATTTTTACACTGGCTTCATGTGAATAACCTGCTATATGCGGTGTAATGATCACATTAGGCATATGTAACAGCTTTTCGAACCGCTCTCTTTCGACAGGGCTGTAAGTTGATAATTTCTCATTTTCAAGCACATCCAGGCAGGCTCCTCTTATTGTCCCGGCTTCCAGCGCACTGACAATGTCATCCGTATTCACAAGCTTTCCCCTTGCAGCATTAATGAACCATACCGGTTTTTTAAAAGACTGGAAGAAAGCAGCGTTAGCCAGATGATGCGTTTCTGCAGTGAGCGGTAAATGTACGCTTACTACATCCGCCTTTTCAAACAGCTGGTCCATAGTAGCCTCTTGCACATATTTGTCGCTGAAGCCGGTCTTGTATTTATCATATGCCAGGATCTCGACGTCGAAGCCTCGTAATTTACGTGCGAAGGCGCCACCGGTATTACCATACCCAATGATACCCACCGTTCTGCCATTCAGCTCAAAACCGCGGTTTCCGTCCCTTTCCCAGATACCCTGACGAAGCTCCAGGTTACTTTTTTGTATGTTATTCACCAGGCTTAATAACATACCCAGCGCCTGCTCTCCTACTGCGTCGCAGTTCCCTTCAGGGCTGCTGGCGCAATGAATACCTTTACTTTCTGCATAAGGCACATCTATCAGTTCCATGCCACTTCCCAATCTGCCGATCCATTGCAACCGGCCTGCACGGTCTATCAATGCTTTGTCAACCTTGATCCTCGTCGTTACGATCATTCCCATAAATTCGGAGATCGCAGCTACCACTTCGTCATATGTAATGGAAGGCTGGTAACTTACTTCATATCCTTTCTCTTCCAGTTTGTCGATCAGATAACTGTGCACCTTTGCGGTGATCAATACTTTCCTGCTCATATCATCTTGTGGGATAAAGCTGCAAAATCAGCTATGCTCAGCTCTTCTGCCCTTTTATTAAAAATGCTGTCCTGAAGAAATTCCTTATCAAATAACGGCTTCAACGGATTTCGTAACTGCTTGCGCCGCTGGCCAAAGGCCGTTTTTACAAGTACGAAGAACTTACGCTCGCTCGCTATATCATATGGCTGTTCCAGCCGGTGTAACCGGATCACTGCAGATTTTACCTTCGGTGGAGGATTGAAGCAGTTTTCATGTACCTCAAACAGGTATTCCACTTTGTAGTAAGCCTGGATCAATACACTCAGTATACCGTATTCTTTCCCTTTGGAGGCAGCAATACGTAGCGCTACTTCTTTCTGGAACATACCCACGACCAATGGTACCTGCTGTTTCCATTCAAGGACGCGGAACATGATCTGGGAGGAAATATTGTAAGGAAAATTACCGATCACCAGGAACTGGCCTTCGTAAGGAGGCGGTGTATCCAGGATACTCTCATGTATGATCTTGCCCTGTATGGCAGGATATGTCTTCTCCAGGTACTGAACTTTTTCGGCGTCCAGCTCCACTGCCTTGAAATGCACATCCGGTATTTCCAGCAGGTATTTGGTAATGGCGCCAGCTCCAGGGCCGACTTCCACTATCTGTTGACCGGGTATTACAGGTAATGATTCCACGATCTTCCTGCAGATGTTCTCATCTTTCAGGAAATGCTGTCCCAGCGATTTTTTGAGTGTATACATGATTAGCCAGCAAAATTAAGGAAAACTTAGCGCAATGCTGCAAGATAGAGGTGATCAGCCTGTACAGCTTCCCGGCTATTATTCTTATATTTGCCTTATTATTTCTCAATAAGCATGAGTAACACCCACACAAATAAACCGGTAATCGGCATAACTGTCGGCGATATCAACAGCATCGGCGCAGAGATCATCATCAAAACCTTTGCAGACAACAGGATGCTGGAGTTTTGCACTCCGGTGATATTTGCTTCCAATAAAACCATCAACTTCTACCGGAAGCTGATGAATGAAAACAACTTCAACTACCAGAGCCTAAAAGACTTCACCCGCCTGAACCACAAACAGGTGAACGTTTTCAACTGCTGGGAGGAAGAAGTACAGATCACCCCCGGCATTCTCAATGAATTGGGAGGCAAATATGCCGCCCGCTCACTGGCAGTAGCTATTGAGTGCCTGAAGGAAGGCACCATCGAAGGACTGATCACCGCTCCTATTCACAAAAAGAACATCCAGAGCGAGCAATTTAACTACACCGGTCATACGCCTTATCTCCGGGACGCTTTTGACGCGAAAGACGTGCTTATGTTCATGACGGCGGACAACATGCGTGTGGGCCTGCTGACCGAACATGTACCTGTAGCAGAGATCTCTAAATACGTCACAAAAGAAAACATCCTGGCCAAACTCCAGATGATGAAGGAAAGCCTCGTGAAAGATTTCGGCATTGACAAGCCACGGATCGCCGTATTGGGACTAAACCCTCATGCCGGAGACGACGGACTGATAGGTGAAGAAGAGATCAAAGAGATCATTCCTGCCATCCAGCATGCTAAGAACAATGGCCTTCTCTGTTTTGGACCATACAGTGCTGATGCTTTCTTCGCCCGTGAAATGCACAGCCAGTTCGACGGTGTTCTGGCCATGTATCACGATCAGGGGCTGATCCCGTTCAAATCACTGGCTACCGGCAACGGCATTAACTATACCGCCGGCTTGCCAATTGTACGGACCTCTCCTGACCACGGTACCGCATTCGACATTGCCGGTAAAAACCTGGCAGATGCCGATTCCTTCCGTCAGGCTATCTTTACCTGCCTTGATATCCTGGAAAAGAGGGAAATATATGCGGAGAATACCGCAAACCCACTCAAGAAAATAGAGCTGGTTTCAGAGAAACTGGCTTAGACCATAAAGAAAAAGGGAGCGTTGTTAAAACAACGCTCCCTTTTTCTTTATGGTCCGATTTAGATATGAAAGGAAATAATCTCCAGTAAGCCCTTCCGTTCTCCACGATAGATATTATTCTGTCCGCTAAGAACATATTCCGCCGCCTGCATATCATACACCTCCTGCTGATCAGCGTCGAGCAGTGATAAGAGATTCTGTATCTTTTTACGGCTGAACTGTTGCAGGCGGCTGCCAATATAACTTTCCATCGTATCCAGCATTTCTTCCGCCTTTGTCGATGAGCTGACCGACATCCCTTCCGCATGGACCATATAGTCCATAACCACTGCATTGTTCTTCGTTCTTGAACAGAAATTCCTCATGATGCTCAGGAACTGTTCTTCAGAGATATAGTGCACGATACCTTCAAATACTATCAAAGCCGGTTGCTGCGGGTCATATCCCGCTTCGATCAATGTTCCCATCAGTTGACTGGTATTATTGATATCAGCCTGTAACGTATGTAATCTTTCATCCTGGAAGGAAATGGCGGCATATATCTCCTGCTTCTCCCGCATATTGGCGCTGTCCACCTCATAAATATTTGCAAGTTGCTGCTCTGGAAAGTATTCTGTCAGCTGCAGGGCAAGCGGGTCCAGTCCGGCAGCCAGTATACAGACCTGCGGCCTGGGATGTTGTATCATCAACTGCTTGATCAGGTACCTGATCATTTTCTTTCGGAGTAATAATGCTTCGCGGAATAAAGGGGTAATACGACTTAATTCATCGGCCAGATTCTTTACCTGGCTGAAATCAATATGGGCGAGATATTTTTTTCCCAATCCTTCTTCATAAAGACTTTTGACATAGGTCAGCACAAGTGCGGAAGTAGATGCCACGCTCAGCTTGTTCACACCAGTTTTCATGGAATTTACTTTTCAAGGTTAACAGATGGCAGGGTTAATTTGTTAACGCGCTGATTAAAGGTAATCCGAACAACTGATACCGTATTGCAGGATAGGAGGAATTAACATTCAGGGACCAGTAATTAATACGATGCATTAATTACTGGTCCCCGATCAATGATCCTTATAACTTATCTTTTATTTTATCTGCGCCATCAATCCTTTTGCATATGCTTCACCCCAATGAGGAGCAATGCTGCTTGCCGGTTTAAATGTGCTGAACTTCTGCAGGGCTACTTCGAACTTTTTCTTTGCCTCTGTTTTACTTCCACCAAATTGTTCAGGTGTATAGAACAATGCCTGTCCCTGCAGGAGATAAACTCGTGGATTCTCCTGGTTGGTCTGATTAGCCTTCATTAATAATTCGGCAGACTCCATACCATACTTCATACCTCTCGAAGGCGGATCTACACGAATACGGGAAGTAGCGACGAGAGATTTGATACAATCTATCTCATCATTTTTTGGACTGATCGCTTCTGCCTGTTCGATATTTACAGCCGCTTTATCTGCAAGATCATCTACTTTGTCATTGTCTCTCTGCATCAGCGCACTCATAACATAGCAATAGCTTGCGTAATAAAAAGGCAGCCACTGTGTTTTTTCTGCTGCGGCAATACGTTCAAAGGTGTTACCGATCTCCAGTAATTTGTCAGGGTTAAAACTGGTGGAGTCATCCAGCATTGCCACATTCCTGCCCATGACAGCTTCATACTGTGCACTCTGCGCCATAGACGCCGATGCAAGACCTACCAACAGACAAATGGAAAATAAGATACGCTTCATTGTAAAAGTGATTTTAAAAGTGTTAACTGTGATTTATAATAGTGGTTCTAGAATGGGCTATAGATTGTTAATAACATCCTGTCTTCTGTCTATTCCAAAGTTCATGAACATACCGAGGTAAATGAACCGAGGAATATTAGGCACGACCTCTTCTCTACGCAGTTTGTCAGAAGAATAACGGTAACCATATACCTGTCTGAAGTTCGGCGCATTGGATACTGACAGTATGAATATGGTGAACGCTTTACGGATAGAAGTCAGATAGCTGGCGCTTAGTCCGATTGAATTATACGTCATCGTTCTTTCTGACATAAACTTGCTTTCCGGCAAAGTAGGGTTGTAATATGGCCTTCCCGTTGAGAAGCTATACGTTACCCCTAAATTGGTAGAAATGGCAGGTATGTTATATTTATACACCAGGCTGAAAGTATGTTTCGCAGCGAAATCCGGCTGTACCTCGAAAGGATAGTTCAGATAATTACGCTTTGTATCCAGGTATGAATAAGAGATCCAGTAATCAGTATTTCTAAATGTTTTGCGGTCACGCCAGAATAGCTCGATACCTTTTGCATAACCCGTTCCGGAAGTTGCTGTATCCGGACTTGTCTTAACCAGGTCATGATACTTTTTATAAAAGGCTTCCACTCTTAATGTATAGTTTTTAGCTACCCACTGGTAGGTACCGATATAGTGCGTCGCCTTCATATACCCCAGATCAGGCTTGAAACGGAGGTATTGTTGTTCAGGTTTCTGATAAAAGTCACCGTATGCAAAAGATACCTGACTTAAACCTGTGAGTTTATACGCAAGTGATACGCGAGGCGCCACATTGGCTTTAGCAATCCTGGAAGTATATTCAACTCTGCTGCCAAAGCGTCCCACCAGTCTCGGGGTAAAATAAATATCGCTTTCAATAAAGCCGGAAGTGTAGTTGTCTACGTAGTTTGCCGGCCAGTTATTAAAGGCAGCCTTCTCTACGCCATACTGATATTCTCCACCAAAACGCAGCAGGGAGTATTGTCCCAGGCCTTTGGTCAGCATTGCTTTCACCTGTGCCAGTTCGGACTGGTTCTTCACTTTGGCCGACTCACTTTTATTCAGTGTGTCCAGGTTTATTTTATCGACATTTAGGCTGTAAGATAACCCGGCATTGAATTTCCAGTCATTACCGAGGCTCTCCTTGTATGTAAGGTTTGTATAGATATTATGATTCTTCAGTTCAAACTGTTCCTCATAACCGGGATGTTCCAGGCTGGGACGGATGGTACCCATATGGGTCTTGTTCGCATAGCCATAGAATTTCAGCATGCCGGTCTTCGAGGTCTTCCTCCTGAAATTGGCAGAACCACCCATTATCACCGGCTTTGCACTGAACCTGAACTTTGGTTTCAGGACGTCCAGGTAGGGTCCTAGATTTGTATAATCAGCTTCAATGCCATAAGATCCTTTTTTATCTTTCATCAGTTCTTCCAATCCGCCGCTTACGCCGATCACTGAAGCGCCGAGTGTATAAGATGAACGCTGTGGCAGATCTGTTGACTCCAGGATCAGGGCAGAGGATAAGCCCTGGCCATATTGGGCAGAATAACCTCCGCTGCTGAAGGTTGTTCCCTTGAACAGAAAAGGAGAGAAACGACCCCGGCCAGGTTGGTCAGGTAAGCCGGAAAAGAATGGATTACGCACCAGCATTCCGTCAATATAGGTCTGTGTTTCATAACCGGTACCACCTCGTACAAACAGACCTTCCCTGTCGTTAGTTTGCTGCGTACCCGGCAATGTTTTCAGCGCATTTACTATATCGGCGCCTGCGCCCGCAGTAGTAACAATATCCAGCGGTTTCAGCACAGTGGTTTTTCCCTCATCGCTGGCTTCGAAGCTGCCAGCAGTGATGGTAACCACCTTCAGGTCGTTGATGTTATTACGCATGATAATATTCACCTCAAGCGTCCCGCTAATGAATACCTTCTGTTCCTGGGTGGCATATCCCAGTAATGTAGCTGTAACATACTGAACGCCTTTAGCATCAGTAGTAAAGGAGAAACTGCCATCTTTTCCACTGGTAGCGCCATCGTAAGAATCTTTAATTGCAACATTCACCCCTTGCAAAGGGCGCTTTTTGCTATCGGTGATCTTGCCGGTAATGCGCTGTTGTGCCATTATGCAAACCGGTAAGAAGAGTGTAAACAGAATCAGGTTAAGTTGTTTCATGGGGGATGTTGAAATTTTAACAAAACAAAACTACTCTCATAACGGTCCCTATTCAATCCATAAAAGGCAAAAACAGGGAAGATTGTCGGTAAAAACAGGGGATTTGTCGGTAGGAATTGGCCGTAAAGATAGGGAATAAAAAAAGCCCACCGGTGAAACCGGCGGGCTAGATAAAAAAGATGTATGCTGATTAAGCGAATCTTGGTTTCAGTTCGTTTACCAGAGTTACCATACGTTTGATACCGTCTTCAGGCAGGTTACCCTTTTTGAATTCGGTCAGTACTTCCGGCAGGCGCACTTCCATTTCGTTCAGGAAAGCTTCCTCGAATGCTTTAACATTCTTCACAGGAACTTCACGCAGCAAACCGTTTGTACCCAGGTAGATCATTGCTACCTGTTTTTCTACGGCGTATGGTGCGAACTGTGCCTGCTTCAGGATTTCCACGTTACGTGCACCTTTATCCAGTACTACTTTGGTAGCAGCATCCAGGTCACCACCGAATTTAGAGAAGGCCTCCATTTCACGGTATTGTGCCTGGTCCAGTTTCAGGGTACCAGATACTTTCTTCATGGATTTGATCTGAGCGTTACCACCTACGCGGCTTACAGAGATACCCACGTTGATCGCAGGACGGATACCGGCGTTGAACAGGTTGGATTCCAGGAAGATCTGACCATCGGTGATGGAGATCACGTTAGTTGGAATGTATGCAGATACGTCACCAGCCTGTGTTTCGATGATAGGCAATGCTGTCAGGGAACCACCACCTTTTACCAGGTGTCTGATGGACTCTGGCAGATCGTTCATCTGCTTAGCGATTTCGTCTTTGCTGATCACTTTCGCAGCACGTTCCAGCAAACGGGAGTGTAAGTAGAATACGTCACCTGGATAAGCCTCACGGCCTGGAGGACGACGCAGCAGCAGGGATACTTCACGGTAAGCAACGGCCTGTTTGGACAGATCATCATAAATGATCAGGGCAGGACGACCGGTGTCACGGAAGAATTCACCGATTGCAGCACCAGCGAATGGAGCGTAGAACTGCAGAGGTGCAGGATCAGCGGCAGCAGCTGCAACGATAGTAGTGTAAGCCATAGCGCCGGCTTCCTGCAGGGTTTTCATTACGCCTGCAATGGTAGAAGCTTTCTGACCTACTGCTACGTAGATACAATAAACTGGTTTACCAGCATCAAAGAATTCTTTCTGGTTGATGATGGTATCGATACAGATCGCGGTTTTACCGGTCTGACGGTCACCGATCACCAGCTCACGCTGTCCACGGCCGATAGGGATCATGGCATCGATAGCCTTGATACCGGTCTGCAGTGGTTCTTTTACTGGTTCACGGAACAGAACGCCCGGAGCTTTACGTTCCAGTGGCATTTCATACAGCTCACCAGTGATTGGGCCTTTACCATCTATAGCATTACCCAAAGTATTTACAACACGTCCAACCATACCTTCTCCCACTTTAATGGAAGCGATCTGGCCGGTACGGCGTACTTTATAACCTTCTTTGATCTCTCCGGATTCACCCATCAATACCACACCCACGTTGTCTTCTTCCAGGTTCAATGCAATGGCTTTTACACCATTTTCAAACTCAACCAGTTCTCCATAACCAACGTTGTTCAATCCATATATACGAGCGATACCGTCTCCGACCTGCAATACAGTACCTACCTCTTCCAGGTCGGCAGCAGCATTGAAGTTGCTTAGTTGCTGGCGTAATATCGCCGAAATTTCATCAGGTTTTATCTCCACCATAATATATGCTTTTTATAAAAGGTCGTTAAAATGAATAAATATAACGACAACAGCTTTGCGTGTACGCAGCGGCTGCTGTTAATTGTTTACTTGATTGCAGGAACGTAGATGTTCTCTGCGAACTGTTTTTTGATATCGTTCAGATCACGCTGTACGGATGCATCAAACAGTTTGTTGTTGGATTCCAGTACAAAACCACCTATCAGATCAGCATTTACAGCTGTTTCCAGCTTTACCTGCATATCTGTACCTGCCTGTACTTTTGTTTTGATCAGATCCAGTACAGCTGCATCCAGAGGAACCGCGGTGGTGATCTTCACTTTGCTGATGTTTTTCAGCACATCATACTGTCTGCTGAATTCCTGCGCAATTTCCGGCAGGTTACCTTCCCTTCCTTTTACTACCAGCAACTTAACAAAAGCAGCAGTGATAGTATTTATACGACCTTCAAAGATAGCAGCAAGGATCTGCTGTTTCTTATCGGGCTTAACAATAGGGCTTTTCAGCAGTGCTACCACGTCTGGATTGCTCTTAGACAGCTGCTGCATGAACTGCATATCTGCATGTACAGCTTCCAGCTGTCCTTTTTCGGAGGCCAGATCTACCAGAGATTTTGCATACCGGGATGCTAAACGGGGATTCTGCATATTATATTATATCTTTTAGCTTTCAAGGGAAAGCTACAGGGAAAGACAATCGTATCATCTATCTCCTGTAGCTTCCGGCTTGCCAGCCTATCGCTTTAGTTTAATTTGATTTCTCCAGCCAGTTCCTTGATGTAACCTTCCTGAGCTGTCTTGTCAGACAGTTCTTTACGTAACACCTTTTCCGCTACTTCTATCACCAGTTTACCAACCTGATTTTTAACGTCTGTCAGAGCAGCCATTTTTTGGTTGTCGATAGCAGTATAAGCTTCGCTGATGATCTTTTTAGCTTCCAGCTGAGCTTGCGCTTTAGCCTCGCTAAGGATCTGATCTTTGGCATCTTTAGCTTCCTTCAGAATCTTACTTCTCTCAGCTTTTGCTTCCTGCAGTACGTGCTCATGTTCAGCCTTCATCTGCGCCATTTCTTCCTTAACTCTTTCTGCAGATGCGATTGCGTCAGAAATTGAGGTTTCTCTTTCTTTCAGCGTAGAGAGGATTGGTTTCCACGCAAATTTCTTGAGGATGAGGAATACAATAACGAATATGAGTAGTGAAATAATAAACAAGCCTAACGCGGGCTGTAACAGATCCATGATTATGAATATTTATTTGGTTCGCAAGTTGATTGATAAGCAATCCGGATACACATCCTTTGTAAAACATTACTGCATCCATTGCCCTGTGCGCTGGATGCAGTAAAAAGTTTAGCCTTACAGCACTACTGCCAACAGACCTGCGATAACGCCGAACAGGGCAACACCCTCTACCAGCGCCGCAGCCAGGATCATGTTTGCACGAATGTCATTTGCAGCTTCTGGCTGACGAGCGATGGATTCCAGCGCGCTTTTACCGATGTTACCTACACCGATACCAGCTGCGATAGCAGCGATACCAGCACCAATAGCACCACCAGCCTTAGCCAGACCTGCTGAAGCAGCAGCAGCTGCAGCAGCTTCAGGAGCAGCCTGCAATAAAACAGTTAAAATTGCCATAATGAATGTGTATTTATATTTGATTACTAATTTGTCCTACAATAATTAATGGGCCTTGTGACCGTCGTCATGGTGATCATGATGAGGCATTTCCATACCCTGCCCGATGAACACTGCCGTCAGGTTAGCAAAGATGAACGCCTGGATAAAGGCCACCAGCAGTTCCAGCATCATCATTACGATGTTGAACAGCACTGTGATCGGTAAGAAACCGTATCCGGCACCTTTGTTCAGGGAACCAAAGATAAATACCAGGGAGATAATACTCAGAATAATAATGTGACCTGCCAGGATGTTGGCGAACAGTCGTATCATCAGGGAAACCGGCTTAGTGAAGATACCAATGATCTCAACCGGCACCAGTATCGGTTTTACCCATCCTGGTACAGGAGGGTTGAAGATATGCCCCCAGAAATGCTTGTTTGCACTAATCATGGTTGCTATAAAGCTGATCAGGGCCAGGGCGAAAGTAACTGCGATATTACCGGTAACGTTAGCTGAACCCGGCAACAACCCTAACAGGTTGTTTATCAATATAAAGAAGAAGATAGTCAGAATGAATGGCGTATAACGCTCAGCGCTCAAACCAGGAATGTTTGGTTTAACCACCTCATCACGGATGAAGATGATCACCGGCTCCATCAGGCTCTGCAGACCTTTAGGCGCTTTCTTGGAACCCCGGGTAATATAAGACTTCGCCACGCTCATCATCAACCAGATCAGCAGTATGGCCGCGATGATCATGGACGTAATGTTCTTGGTGATGGAAAAATCGTAGATCTCTGCGCCAGTTGGATTATTGTTCGCATCTACGGCAATGATCTTCTCGTCAGGGTATTTAGCCTCTTCCAGACCTTTTTCTTCACGGTAATGCTTGTTTACCAGGCGATAACCTTCGTGGGATTCGTGGCCATGATGGAACGCAGAAGAAGAAAAAGAGGAAATTCCCTTTTCCTTGTTGTAAATGATCACTGGTAAAGGAAGAGTAACATGTGTTTCTCCCAGACTGAACAAATGCCAGTCATGTGCATCCTTTACGTGACCAAGAAGCACTTCCTTGGCATCAAAACCCTTCTTATCCCCATCGTGAGATTCAGAGGTATTCGCAAACGTACTAAAACCACTTATGCTAAGTGCAACAATAAGGGCTACCAGTCTATATTTGGACAGAGTGTAGGAAATCACCGTTTTCTGAAATTTTGCGCAAAGATAGCAGTTTTATTATCAAAAAGGTACGCGACTACGAAAAATATGTACAACTAAAGAGGGACCGCTAAATACGGTCCCTCTCCTTCATAACATATTGAATTATTTACTTAAATGAAAGATATTTCTGCTCAGCGGCCATACTTCAAATTAAAGAAAATCCTACATTTCTGACAGGACTGCCAATTATGTGTTACCACAGATAACTATGCCACTCCCGCCTGCTTGAACTGCATACTGTGCAGCTTATAGTAAAATCCTCCCATTTTAAGGAGTTCCTCATGAGTTCCCATTTCCCTGACCTCTCCTTTATCCAACACAATGATCTTACTAGCCTTGCTGATGGTAGACAGTCTGTGGGCGATCACAATTGAGGTCCGGTCGGAAATCAGCTTATCTATAGCCTGCTGGATCAGCATTTCTGATTCTGTATCTACAGAAGATGTTGCTTCGTCCAGAATAAGGATCGACGGGTTGTACAGCAAAGCGCGTACAAATGAGATCAGCTGTCGCTGTCCCAGTGATAAAGTACTCCCCCGTTCCATCACCTGGTAGTCATAACCGCCCGGCAGCTGCATAATAAAGTCGTGCAAGCCAATCATCCGGGAGGCGGCCTCTACCTCCTCTATCGTAATAGCAGGATTACGAAGCGTTATATTTTCATATACAGAACCTGCAAAAAGGAAGACATCCTGTAATACTACCCCGATCTTGCTTCGCAGCGCGGATAATGGATAATCCTTAATATCAGTGCCATCTATCAGGATACGCCCTTTCTGTATGTCATACAAACGGTTCAGGATACTAATGATGGTTGTTTTACCTGAGCCGGTATGCCCCACAATAGCGATCGTTTCACCGGGTCGCGCAGCGAAGTCAATGTCTTTCAAAACATATTCCGCGTCTTTATAGGCAAAGTAAACATGATCGAAAGTAATGGCGCCTTTCATGCCCGCGGCATCCTTCGATCCGGTATCAGCAATCTGGTCGTCACTGTCCATGATCCTGAATACGCGTTCACTGGCTACCATTCCCATCTGCAGTGTATTAAACTTGTCTGCCAGCATACGCAGGGGACGGAATAACATGTTGAGGTACATGATGAAAGCGATCATCACTCCCTGCGACACTTCGTAGTTCAATACTTTATTGGAGCCCCACCAAACCATCAGACCAAGAGAAATAGCCAGGATGATCTCCACTACAGGGAAGAATACAGAATAAGCAAAGATCGCATCTATGTTGGCGGTCCGGTGTTCTTTATTGATCTGGCGGAACCGTGCGTATTCACGCTTTTCACCAGTAAAGGCCTGCACGATCGCCACGCCTGTCAGATGCTCCTGTACAAACGCATTTAACGCTGACACTGCATTCCTTACGCGATAGAAAGACTTGTTCACACTTTCCTTAAAAATATAAGTTGCAATGATCAATACCGGGAACGGAGAAAGACTGACAAGTGTAAGACGCCAGTCTTCCACAAACATTACCACAAGGATCGCTATGATCATCAGCATGTCGGCAATAATGGAGATCAGGCCTTCGGAGAAGACATCGTTAATGGCCTCAATATCATTAATAGTACGTGTGGTAAGCGTACCTATCGGGGTCTTATCAAAGAAACCAAGGTTGAGATGTACGATCTTCCTGTAAACTGTTACACGAAGATCCTTTATCACAGACTGGCCCAACCAGTTGGTGAGAAAAGAGAAATAAAAGCGCATCACTGTTTCCAGCAGTAATAGCAATACCTGGATAATTGTAATAGTGATCAGCATCTGCATAAGCTGACCGGATATGTATTTATCTACCGTTAGCTGTATCAGGTAAGGCCTCATAGGTGAGATGACGGCGAGTAAGACCGTCAGGAACATCGACATATAGAACGAGCGCCTGTATGGAACTGCAAAAGTGAATATCCTCCTTAATAAGCTAATATCAAAAACCTTCTTGGCCGCTGTATTTTCCACCGTACAAAAGTATAAAGAAAAAGCCCTCCGGCAATATTGCCGGAGGGCTTTTTCTTTATTTCACAATTCGTTTACTTATCCTCTTTCATGATCTGTTTATAGGCCTTGATAAAGATAGCTCCCAGGTTCTTATGTGGCGGCACATAATCACTGAACAGTTCTTTATTGCGGGCATCTCCTGCAAACCGCTTGCCGAGGCTTGCCCACATCTGTACCCAGTCTACATTTTTACCACTACGAATGGTCTCATCCAGCGTACGGATGATCGGTTCATTCACAAACCTGGTACCTACCTGTTTGGAAGAGATGATATGCGCTTCCGGCGATTTCTGTAGTACAATGGCCAGGTTATGATAACCTCCACAGGAGCCGAGTACCACGATCTTCGCAGAGCTCTGCAGATTGTCGAGTGTCGTATTCACATGATAACTATGACCACGATGGATGAACACTGTCGGATGAATATCGTTCTCGTCGAGGTATTCACTCAGCTTTTGAATAGCATTTTTATCTTCCGGTTCCTCCAGTGGCAGGTTTGCAAAAATAGTGATCGGTTTGCCTTTGATAGACTGAATAGTAGTCCAGAACTTGTTCCTGCTTATCTTCCATTCACTTGCAGGGAAGTTGCCCATAAAGCTTACATAAGAATCATGGCCGTCTTTATCCCCGTAGAAGAATACCTGCTGATATACCATACCACTATCACTCAGCAACGCATTGTACGTTACAAAGTTGATCGGTGGTAATTGCAACTTTGCAGCCATCTGGCTCGCTTTGGAGGAATCACTTCCCTTATCCGTTTCCGTATCGAACAGGCTACCCAACAGTTCATAGATCACGGTGCCTCTTCTTTCTTTTTTACGGGATACGAATATGTAATTCTTCTGTACTTCTTCGCGCAGGAAAGCCAGCAGCTTCGGATCGCGGATACTACCAAAAGAGTTTGCAACGTCAACCGCATCTTCCAGGTCTTCCGTCTTTTCCAGGCTGCTTACATATTTCTTCATGAGATAGTTCGCATTCTCAGGAGCCATGGATTTCAGGAAGTTGTCCAGCGTATTAAAGCCTGCGGCCATAGCAATGAACTTTTTGAACCTGTCGAATTCCACCAACATCAGCAAACTATCACCACGTGCCGGTTTCATACGCGCCATCATCTGGTCGTAAAGACCGGCATTACTGTGGTTGGTATAACTGGATGTATACAACTCTTCCTGACCATTTACGATCAGGTAGTATAACTCTTCGGGAGTAAAATCTTTCACTATACGGAAACGTACATTCGCAGGCTCTTCATGCAGGTCGTTCATTTCGCGGATATAGTGCAGGGAACGGGCCTGCAGATTCTCCAGCATAGCTTTCAGACCGATGATGTTTTCACCATTGTTCTTACGGCTTTGCAGCGTAATGGCGCTCTTTACCAACTGTTTGAAGTACTGGTCCTCATTATCGGCAATGGCAGAGAGCTTCTCCACAGTGGTAGTGCCGGCCATCAGTTCATCGATGAATGGCAGTATCAGGGTAGATTGCCCCGAGTTTCCTATCTGAACGATCAGTTGTACGATCGGGTCCTGGTTCTTCTTAATAGCCGTAGCCACCTGTGTATACGAAGTAGCATAAGTCAGTACCTGGTTCGGATATTTCCTTGCAACTGCAGCTATGACAGAATCTGTCGCCGGATACTCCAGGTAGTTGCCTATCACCGGCATTACCGTCGCCAGGTTACTAAATGCAAATTTTGCGAACAGCACGCCGCGGGCTTCCTTGTACCCCGGATTATCGCGGAAAGGTTCGATCATCTTCTCTCCGGCATCATAAGACAAATTCTGCACGTAAGGCAGAATACTGCCACCTTTGATGTCAGCCTTCATCATATCACGATAAGCCTGAACCATTGACGGTGCTTCTTCAGGTGCTATCCTGCGATAGGAACGCTTGATATTGTAATCATGGATCATTACATACAGACCTGAAAGATATTTTATCTTCAAACGATGGTCCAGGGCAGAGTCAAGTTCAATCTGGGTCTGCATATCGTCAATCTGTTTGATCAACGCATCAGTAACCTGTAAATTCATGGTCTGATCATCTGATATACGCACCAGATCGTCTGCCTTTCCGTCAAATTTCAAGGCAGCGGCCTGCTCTTTATCAATGTTATCATGGAAACCAATTCTTCCGATAGGTATTTCAACTTTTTGCGTTTGTGCATGCAGCAGGTTATGGCCACCGGCTAGCAATAAGATAACAGTTATAATTCTTTTCATTAATATAAATATGCTTTACTCTTACTTATAAAGCTAGTATAGCAAATTTACTACCAAAATACCACAGCACCGCATTTCCGGCCTTATTAGCGTACTTTTAGGCCTCCAAAACAGTGAGTGTCACATGCAAACGTTTATTAGTGATATGTCTGGGAAATCATTCCCTGCTTCAGAGAAAGTACATTGCCGCAGCGTCAGTAAAAACATACTGGAAATGGTCAGGAAAGACCATCCGCATATTTCACCCAAATCCCATCTCGCCATTTCCGAACTAAACGAATACCGGCAGAAGTACCTGGAGCACCTGTTTGCCAAAGAGATAGGAGAACTGACTGAAATGGAAAAGATGGTCCTTCAAAAGCTAAAGGAGCATGAAACCCTCACTGATAAACTTGATGACGGGGATAGTCCTTCCAATTTCACGTTCGGTCAGCGGGTAGCCGACAAAATAGCCACCTTCGGTGGCAGCTGGACCTTCATCATTATGTTCCTCCTGTTCATCCTGATCTGGATGGCCTTTAACATCTACTGGCTGGCCAATAAAGGATTTGACCCCTACCCCTTTATCCTGCTGAACCTCATTTTATCCTGTCTGGCAGCACTTCAGGCGCCAGTGATCATGATGAGCCAGAACAGGCAGGAAGAAAAAGACCGGCAAAGGTCTAAAAATGACTATATGATCAACCTGAAATCGGAGTTGGAGGTGAGAATATTGCACGAGAAAATCGACCATCTCATCCTTCATCAGCAGCAGGATATGATGGAGATACAGCAAACCCAGCTGGAAATGCTCAATGAAGTTAATCAGGCATTGAAAAAGATTGCTGGAAGCAGTAATAATCAGAAACATACAAATAGTGGACAGGCCTAATAATACTATTTTCGCCGTGCTGCTTCCATAAAAAATAGCGTACTTTTGTATAGCTGGTATCCCTCTGCTGTTGTACTTTAGGATCGAATTAACAATTAGATAATGTTAACTTTTCATTAATAGCGGAGGCGGCGATATAATTTTGTGCCGTCTTTAAAAGTCAATTTATATGATAGACCAAGCGGTTGCAGGTAAAATTTTGGTGGTGGACGATGAGATTGATATTCTGGAAATAATCAGCTACAATCTGAAATCAGCCGGATACGATACAATCACGGCGAAAGATGGTAGTGAGGCTGTTCAGAAAGCAAAAGTGTTCCGCCCCGACCTTATCATGCTGGATATCATGATGCCGAATAAAAACGGTATTGATACCTGTCGCGAGATCCGAAAGATCCCTGAATTTAAAGATACCATGGTGCTGTTCCTCACTGCACTGAACGATGAAAAATCTGAAATAGACGGTTTAAACATGGGGGCTGATGATTATATCGCCAAACCGATCAAACCAAAGTTACTGGTAAGCCGTATCAACGCCCTTTTCCGCCGTTTGCACAAACCTGAAGATATGCAGGTGCAACTGGGTGATCTGATCATCGACCGTGAAAAATTCACAGTGACATACAAAGGTCAGGAGATCATCCTGGCAAAGAAAGAATTTGAACTGCTGCAGTTACTGGCGTCAAAACCTGGCCGTGTGTTTCTCCGCAACGAGATACTGAACCAGGTATGGGGTACGGAAGTTATAGTAGGCGACCGTACCATCGATGTGCATATCCGTAAAATACGGCAGAAGATCGGTATTGACCTCATTACTACCGTTAAGGGCGTAGGCTATAAGTTCGAAATGTAACAGGCGCCTGCTCAGATACTTACAATTTAACCGTTATTCTTCTACTCAGAGATGCGCAACGGGCATTGCGTGTCCAGCCTCGTGTGTTATGTCAAGTGAAAAAATTGGTTTAATTTCCCGCTATTATAAAGATTACTCATTATGGAGTATGTTTAAAGCCAAGAATCTTTCTCCACAAAAACTGGCAGGATTTACTGCCCTCATACTTTCGGTTATTATTACATTGGGCACCCTGTTGATAAATGCTCACTGGAAAATAGTACTGACCGCGTTCATACTCACCTTCCTGGTGTCTTATTACCTGTATCTGTATACGCTGCAGAACTTCATCTACAGGAAAATAAAACTCATTTACAAATTCATTTACCAGACCAAGGCTTCCAAAAGGGAAGAGTTCTTCAATAAGAACATCCTGCCGCTGAAAACGATCGAAGAAGTAAGTGAAGATGTTGAAAAATGGGCTAGTCAGAAGAAAGAAGAGCTGGATATGCTGCGCCGCAATGAAGAGTTCCGTAAAGAGTTCCTGCTGAACCTCAGTCACGAACTGAAAACTCCCATCTTTGCTGTACAGGGTTATATCCATACCCTTCTTGACGGAGCACTGGAAGACCCGAACGTTAACAAACTGTTCCTGAAAAATGCTACCAAGAACATTGACAGACTTTGCCGCCTGATCGACGACCTGGATGAGATATCCAAGCTGGAAAGCGGAGAAATGACCATCAATGGTGAGAATTTTGTTATTCAGGAGCTTATAAAGGATGTTTTTGACACATTGTCCCTTAAAGCCAATACCAAGGGTATAAAGTTTAATGTGAAGAAAGGATGCGAGGCGCCGATCCATGTACTGGCAGACAAAGAGAAAGTCAGACAGGTGCTGATCAACCTGGTGGATAATTCCATCAAATACGGCCGTACCGATGGTCATACTGTAGCCAGCATCTATGTTATGGACGATAAACGTGTGCTGATCGAAATATCAGACGATGGTATCGGGATATCCGAGGAACACCTTCCCCGTGTATTTGAACGTTTCTATCGTACCGACAGGGCCCGTAGCCGCGATATAGGTGGTACCGGCCTGGGATTGGCTATCGTAAAACATATTATTGAAGCCCACGGTCAGACTATCAATATCCGGAGTAAACCTGAAATAGGCTCTACCTTCGGCTTCACCCTGGAATCGGGAGAATAAAATATCAGAAACGATATTGTAACCTGCAGGTAAATACATTGTCAGGTACATCACCAGTATATCCTTCCAGGGATGTTGACTCATTTTTTACATAATCGTAGTACAACATTACCTTCATATTGGCATTGAAATAATGCACAAAACCGAGTCCCAGCGTATTATAGCGGATATCGGCGGGGGTCATTCCGCTATTTGCGGCGCCCACTTCCATCCCTTTTACTTTTTTATTGGGATCGTACCAGTCATACTTCACCACTATCAGGTTCATCGGGCTACCCAGGTTTTGTAACAGGTAAAGGTAAGCTCCATCAAAACTCCGGATATAAAGCGGTGCGTTCACTCCACCGCTAACAGGTATGGTACCGGGCGTTTCTGTAGTAGAGGCTGTCGCCGTTTGTGAACCACGCATATATTCCAATCTGATCTCGGTAGCTCCCTTATTTTTCCCGTTAGGCACCCTGAATTGAAGGTCTGTGCCGTAATAATGCCTGGGAGCGATCCTTCCTTTATTTGTAACCGAGGAGTCAACATAAAAAGCCGGTTTATCAGCGCTTTGCCCCATCTTATAAATATACTGGGTGAACTGTTCCATTCCTCCATACAACATAGACACTGCACCTGACAATCGCCAGTTCCTGCTGTTCAGTTTAATCGGTTTTACCGCCACTCGGGTAATAAAGTCTTTGTGGCTGTCAAAATCACTGGTTGCGGTCAATCCCTGCCCATTGAACAGCCCTGCGTCTATCTTCAGGAATTTTAGCGGATGGTTAGGGCGACGGGGTTCAAAAGAAACCATAGCCCCGATGTCACGCTCTGTTCTCATCAGGATCTGTGACATCCGACCACGTTCAGGTGTTTCACGATCACCGGAAGAAAGGTTCACTTCATAGCTGAACGGACGGGCAAACATACCAGCTGTCAAGGAAAAGACATCCCACTTATTTTCGAAGATACGTCCAAAGAAATCGCGGATAAACACGCCTCTTTCCGTACCATCAAACTGAAAAGCAAACTGCACCACCGGCATATGCGCCTCATCATACCGTGTATAATCCAGGCGGAAACGGCCACGACGCAGTGTAAACCTATTATCTACTTCATTAGGAAAATTACCGCCGGCATAACTATTTATCCCTTTAGATGAGGCATATTGGAACTGGGGCTGAATATACCCGCTAAAACGCACGGCGTCATACTTCTGATATAATGAGAACATACCTTTCCCTACGCTGGTAGTGGTATCTATCATATCCATCAGAAACTGTGCTTTGGCAATACCAGAAAATAACAAAGGCAAGCAAATGATTGCCATATGTTTTAGTCGCATTCAGGAAAATTTGCGCAAAACAACGGAAAAAGATAATGATAACAAAAAGATAACGAATCTAAAACTGCAGATAAATCGGCATCATGGGTTCGGAAGACTTTACCTGCACGAGTAACCAGATGAAAACTACCATGATCACTACGCTTCCCACCACCGGAACACGCGACAGCGCCTGTTCTGTGAACAGCTCTGTGCGTTTTGGCAGGAAATGCAGGACAAAGCCCAGTAACATAACCCAGAATACGGCTGTATAGCCATTATATAGTTCCAGCCATACTTCGGGCTGGAAATCGTATACTACCTGGTGTAATAAGGCCCAGGCGTCCTGGAAAGTAGCAGCCTTAAAGAAGACCCAGCAGAAGCAAACAAAGTGGAATGTGAGCAGAATACCGCCTATTTTCAGCAGTGTGCCCGGCCACCCTGTAACACCTCCCCCGCGCTTTTTCAGCCAGTCCAGTCTCACCTTATCTACAGCCAGTGCACTCCCATGCATAGCTCCCCAGAAGATGAAATTCCAGCTGGCCCCATGCCAGAAACCGCCGATCAGCATAGTCAGGCCCAGGTTGATATACTGACGGACCTTCCCTTTACGGTTACCACCCAGCGGGATGTACAGGTAATCCCTCAACCAGGATGAAAGCGAAATGTGCCAGCGGCGCCAAAATTCAGTGATGCTGGAACTCTGGTAAGGAGAATCGAAGTTTGGCGGGATCTTAAAACCGGTCCACCTGGCTATACCCAGTGCCATATCCGAATAACCGGAAAAATCACAATAGATGATCATGGCATAACCATATACCCCCAACAGGCATTCCAGCCCCGTATGTTTGGAAGGATCATCAAAAATATACTGAACGAAGTTCTGGTTAATGAAGTCGGAGATCACTACTTTCTTAAATAGCCCTCCAATGATCAGGTACATCCCTTTCCCTATATCCTCTGAATCAAGTACATAAGGTTTTGAGATCTGAGGAATAAAATCTGCCGCCCTTACAATAGGTCCCATCATCAGTTTAGGGAAGAATGACAGGAAGAAGAGGTAGTCCATGAAATTGTCCACCGGCTTTATTTCACGTCTGTACACGTCGATTGTATAGCTAAGATTCTCGAAAGTATAAAAGGAAATACCGATGGGCAGTAGCAATTTCAGTGGCTCCACCTTACCCAGGTGCAGATCATTAGTGATGCCGATAAAGAAGTCAGTGTACTTGAAAAAGAACAGCAGCCCGAGGTTAAGAAAGATACTGAGGATCAGCAATGCTTTCTGTTCCCGCTTGCTCTCCGAATCATATATATATCTGGACAGGTTAAAATCGACGATGGCCGAGAGGACCACCAGTCCGACATACATGCCGCAGGCTTTATAGAAAAAGTAAAGGGAAAAGATAGTAAACACCCATACTCTTCCTTCCTTACTGCGGCCTACCGCCAGGTAGCAAAGCAGGAAGAAGGCAAAGAAATAGAAGAAAAAAGCGCTGTTGAACAGTATAGGATCGTTTTTCTGGTATTGTAGGATCTCCAGCAGCTTATTCAAATCAATCATTCAGCTAAAATTTTATGGGTCTTTTCTACTTTTAAAAATTTGTCATAGCTATTACGCAATGCCTCATATAACAGTTTGCCCTGTAACTGGTAACCTCTCGCGTTGAAATGGATATGATCGCCAGACCATCCACCTGCAAAGTTTTTCGCCATCGCCTTGTTCACACTATTGAAATTCCAGCAAGCCAACCCATTCTCCCTGCAATAACTCATGATCTGCTGGGTCACAACCGCTATATAAGGATTGGGATAATATGCCACGCGGTAATACGTCTTATATTTCTTCCCCACTTTTCTCCTGTATGCCTTTTTGCTCACCCGTTTACACTCGGGCGGTGTTGTCAATACGATGCATGCATGCGGCTGATATCTTTTCACCATCCTGACAGCATCATCTATCTGTGAACGGAATGCGGCAGCATTCAGACTACCATATGCCTCGTTAGTGCCCAGGGAAATGATCACCAGTTGCGGTTGCATCACCTCCATTTCGGCTATCAGCGTATTATTGTTCTCATTGTAATGCTGGAACATAGCGCCATTAATACCTACTGCGCTATATAAAACACCATTGTGACCATTTTGCAGCAATGCCCCGTAGAACCGGAAAGGCTGTGCATTCTGTCTGTCCCACCTTACCTGGAATGATTGAACCGGCGCAGCGAATGTCAATGATGCCTTTCTTAAAGTAGGCCTTCCGCCTTCGAACGGGGCGGGGGAAATATCTACACCGGCTCCTGGTACACTGATGGTAGAATCGTCTGTTCCCGGATCAAAGAATAATTCGGCCTGACGAATATTATTGTCCATCCTGTCGTCATCCTGTCTGCCATTGAATGCCAATGTAGGCGCATCATTTCTGGACGTAAGCACAATTGCGCCCGGTCCCAGTATATCGGTGGACTTATTCCTGTCAATGATCTTGTCTGCATCCCACCTGCCCGTGCTGTTCCAACGATAGTCGGAAGGACCGTTAGTATTAGCCAGGTTATACGGGAACACCCATCCCCTGCCTGCGCTTCCAAAATCCTGTTGCAGGAAGAAGGCGGTAGTGAACGGGAAAAAGCCCGCTTGTATATGAGAGTCCCCTAAGTGTAAAACAGATATAACGTTACTATCAGCGTTACGTAAGGCACTAAAGAAACGGTACAAGGCAGTATCCTGCGATATGCCATTACTTTGCCCTACAGCAATACCGCTGATGGCTGTCAATACTCCCGTTAATAAACAAATGATCCATTTTTTACTCGTGTTCCAACTGTTTATATTCATCCATCATCGCTTTATACAGCAGCGCCCCTATTCTGGCCGCTCCCTGTCTGTTAAAATGAGTGTAGTCCTTATTTGCCAGCACCGGATCACCCTCCACCCATCGAGTCATAGAGTTTTCTCCACCCATGGCTGCATAGAGGTTCCAGTAAGCTGCGCCATGTGTTTTGGCCAGTTCATGCTGCACCTTCACCAAAGCAGTCACACCTGGTGCCGTTATATAAGTCCCACTTTTCTTGTATGATTTATCGGCCGTAGTTATTACGAGGAAAGATGTATTGGGCAGATCGTTACGTAAGGAGTCCATGACCTTCTTCATAGGACTTCCGTACCATTTGTAATCGGTCAGTTCCGGCTTCCACAACACATTTGCGCCATAGTGCAATACGATCAGATCATAGGGATGTTCAGACTGCATTTGCTGTAACAGCTGTCCGGATAATTTGCCGAGTTCTATACCGCTGATACCACGGAAAGAATAGTTATCTACATACACACCGGTATCGCCTTCAAAACAAACACCATACAAAGGCGCCACACTACCACCTGCCCATTTGATCGTCACCTGTTTGGCTGAATCCAGCTGCAGGAACAGTTTATTCACTGCGCGTTGCCCGGAAAGTGCATATGCCTTATTATTCACAGAAATATTGCCGGAAGAAACAGGACCGTACAATACACTAACCTGATCAAACTTATTCAGACCACGTTTTCTAACCGGCTGATACCTGATCCAGCTGTCTTCACCCGGAACAAATGTATGTCCTGAAATACCCAGATAAAGATTGGATGGCGGTAACTGTTTATAACTGTAGTCCTTCCAATCCTTAGAGAAAGTATGTGTAATGGTGGTCCGGAACCCCGCTACTACAGAAGTAACTGGTACAAAACCAACGCCTTCCCCACCAAACAGATGTTGCAGGCTATCCCGCAGATCTTCTGTGATCAGGTCTCCTTCGATCATTGAATCGCCAAAGTAGGCAATACGTACTTTCTTTCTCTTTTTGGCTTTCAACTCATCCAGGGCCAGGAGGAAACGCTCGATCCCTGCTTTTGCATTACTGTCAGCTCCTGCCGGAGGCAGATAGTTGATAATACCAGTATAGGTAGTGAAATTATGTAAGTGATCGGGGTCCGGAATTGCAGGTGTTGCAAGAGAATCTGTACCTGCCGCCGCAGTATCTGCCGGCACATTAGTAGCGGCTAAAGCGTTGTCTGTATCAATATCTTCTGTGGGAGCAACCAGGGTATCTTTTCGTACATCAGCCAGTAAGTCCAGGGGCCGGGTTATAAAATTCCGAAAGGAGAAACTGTTATTGATAAGTGACAGTGCCACTAAACATAATAAAGTCCCCAAGATGATATAGAGTGGATAGGCAGCTTTGTTTTTGCCGGACATATTTGCTGAATCTGATTTGTTCGTATAAAACTACAGACTATAAATTAACTTCCGGTATATGCCATTTGCTCATCCAGTTTGTATAATTTATAGCGACTGATCATGCTTGTTACTCTCTTTACCCATTCATGCCCTGCAGAAGAGTAACCTCCGTGGTTCATATGTTTGAGCCAAAGTTTGTATTCAACGTTTCCCTTCATTGTAGGGAACCATTTTTTGCGGGTTACCATGTTGGCAAAGTAGTCGAACGAGGCCTCTGCGTTGGCAAACTCTTTATATCGTGACCTGTAGACCACGCCTTTCTTCTTATGAAGGCTGTTACGTCCTACGATCCCAAAATGATTAGATAATAATCTTGCATTCTTACTTGTCCCCATCCCTGATTCCAACATCGCAATGCCCAATATTACACTTGCAGGAATACCTGTCTCATTCATAATATGAATAGCAACAGGCTTATATTTATTCACATAGTTCGTAGCGTAACGCTGTGAAAAAGCCGTATTACCTATAAACAAAAGTATACCTAGCAATGCACAAAACCATCCCCTGCAAAACATTTTCTTAGATGTCATGGCAGAATTGTTTTTTGTACCGGCAATATAGTTGAAATATTTGTACAATATGAGTATAACTTATTAAAATTTGATAATCTATTCTTAGTTAAAATCCTGTTAATTAGATACGTTCTATAGTTTGCACCAATCCCCCTTGACACTCTTTTAACAGCATCAAGGGGGATTCAGTTTAATTTTCCACCCATTTAGGCAAATTCCGTGCCACTCTACTTCACCAGGCTGATCTTCAGCTCTTTCAACTGAGCCTGATCAATAGCGCTAGGCGCATCCAGCATTACGTCACGGCCGGAATTATTCTTAGGGAAGGCTATAAAGTCACGGATTGTTTCACTACCACCCAGCAGCGAACAGAGGCGATCGAAGCCGAAGGCGATGCCTCCATGTGGCGGAGCACCATATTCAAACGCGCCCAACAGGAAGCCGAATTTGTGGTTCGCTTCTTCAGGGCTCATACCCAGCGCAGCGAACATTTTCTCCTGCAGGTCACGCTGGAAAATACGGATGGACCCACCACCTACTTCAGTACCATTCAGCACTATATCGTATGCATTTGCCTTGATGTCTGCATATTTGGACAGATCAGCCATCCAGCTGATATGTTCCGGTTTAGGCGAAGTAAACGGATGGTGACGGGCTACCCAACGGTTTTCCTCTTCTGCATACTCAAACAGCGGGAAGTCGATCACCCACAGCGGTTTGAATACATTTTTATCTCTCAGGCCCATGCGCTCACCCATTTCCAGGCGCAATTCACTCATTGCCTTACGGGTACGTTCTTCTTTTCCTGCCAGTAACAGGATCAGGTCACCCGGCTGTGCCTGACATTTTTCAGCCCAACCTTTCAGCTTCTCTTCATCAAAGAACTTATCGACAGAGCTTTTTATTGTTCCATCAGTATTATAACGCGCATAAATAAGACCACTCATACCGATCTGAGGACGTTTTACCCATTCCGTCAGTTCGTCCAGCTGTTTACGTGTGTATTCAGCACAACCTTTCGCGCAGATAGCTACAACCAGTTCAGCTTCGTCAAATACCTTGAAGTTATTTCCCTTAACAGTGTCTGACATATTCACCAGCTTCATTTCAAAGCGGATATCAGGCTTGTCGTTACCGTAGAACTCCATTGCGTCGTCAAAGGTCATACGCGGGAACTTGCCATCGAAAGTAATGCCTTTGATCTCCTGGAAGATATGCTTCAGCATGTCTTCGAAGTTGCTGAGAATGTCTTCCTGATCAACAAAGCTCATTTCACAGTCTATCTGGGTAAATTCCGGCTGACGGTCAGCACGAAGGTCTTCGTCACGGAAACATTTTACGATCTGGTAATACCTGTCGTAACCGCTTACCATCAGCAACTGCTTGAAAGTTTGCGGAGACTGCGGCAACGCGTAGAACTCATTGTCGTTCATACGACTAGGCACCACAAAGTCGCGGGCCCCTTCAGGAGTGGATTTAATAAGGAATGGTGTTTCAATATCCATAAACCCTCTGCTATCCAGGTAGTTACGGGCAGCTCTGTTTACGCGATAACGCAGTTCCAGGTTCTGCTTAACAATATTACGGCGCAGGTCAAGATAGCGGTATTTCATACGCAACTCGTCACCACCGTCAGTATCGTCCTGGATGGTAAAGGGAGGCGTCTTAGCGCTGTTTAATATACTGAACTCACTGATAGTGATCTCGATGTCGCCTGTAGGGATATCAGGATTCTTGTTAGAACGCTCTGTTACAGTACCGGATGCCTGAATAACGAACTCACGGCCCAGCGGCTGTGCATACAGCTGCTCATTCCAGGATTCTCCAAACAACAGCTGTGTAATACCATAACGGTCACGCAGATCCACGAAAGTGATACTTCCGAATTTCCTGATAGTCTGGACCCAACCAGACAATGATACCTGTGTGCCCTTGTGCTCCAGTCGTAGTTCGCCGCAAGTGTGCGTTCTGTACATATACTTATATTATAAAGTTCAACTTTTATTTTTCCGGGGGTCGAGGCCCAAACGGTCGGCAAAGATACATTTTGCGGGCTGCATTTCTATCCCTTGTACCTGTTAAAAAAGCGATTAATATCTGTATCTGCCTGCAGTGGCACATTTTGAAGGACATGTGCCGCAAATTGAGCCGCCATAGCCGGGGCCAGGGAAGTTCCCTTTGTCCCCAGGCCATTAAATATCCCCAATGCCGGATATTTAGGGTGTAAGCCCATCATAGGCCGCCGATCCGTGCCTGAAGGCCGTACAGCAGCCAGTTGGTTAAGTACTTTATAGGGAACTTTCAGCAATTGCTTCAGCCCTATTTCGAGGATATCCCTCTTCTCCGCTGTAGGTTGCTCATCCGGGTAATCCCAGGCAAATGTGGCCCCTACCCAATAGGTATCGTCACCCTGTGGTACCAGCGACACGCTTCTTTTGATAATATCCGGAGTGGAAAACCCGGGGACCTGCACCTGCAGTACCTCCCCTTTATTTAACAGGAATGGGATATAATTAAACCAGGGATTGTTAACGGTGGCAGCGCCCTCGCAGAAGATCAGGTAACGGGCCGTGATATCGGCATATCTAACGCCTTCCGGACCTATTTCCAGTCTTGACAATTCCAGCCGCTCTTCCCGTAAGCTATTATGCTGTTTCAGATAATTCCGCCAGCCGGGTAACAGATGCTGTAACAATACGGTAGCTCCTTTTACAATGGCGGCTCCATGTGGCTGGTCCAGCCATTGATCATAATGTGCCACTCTGTCGGCAGATGGATCTTCCATATAAGACAGTCCAACCGTACGTTCCATAAAGGCGGCTTTCAACTGTTCAGAAGGTAGTACGTTGTAGATATCCCGGGGCTTGAACACAGGAACTCCTAATAGCTGCTCCATGGCTTTATATACCTCTACAGCTACAGGATAGATCTCGTCGTATTGCCAGGCGACTGTAAATCGTCGACCGGAAACAGGATTAATTACCCCTGCCGCTATACGCGAGGCGCTATTAGGCTTATGTTCATCCATTACCAGCACGGACTGCCCCGCCTGCATTAAGGTATAACTCAGCACTGTACCTGCAATGCCCTGCCCTATGATCAAAAAATCTGCTTTCATCAGGGCTGCAAAATACAATAAAGCATGCTGCTGTTGTTTATTCTGCTTTCAGACTTTTTACCGGGTTCATTAATGCAGCCCTTACAGACTGGAAACTGATCGTGATCAGTGATATGATCATGGCTGCGATACCTGCCAACAGGAACACCCACCAATGAATGGTTACCCGGTAAGCATATTGTTGTAACCATGAAGACATTGCCCACCATGCCAGGGGGAAAGCCACGATACAGGAAACTATCACCAGTTGAAGAAAATCTTTAGACAATAAACCTGTTATACTTGTTACACTTGCGCCCAACACTTTCCTGATACCAATTTCCTTCGTTCTGCGTTCTGCAGTATAAGCCGCGAGACCAAACAGACCAAGGCAGGAGATAATGATCGCCAGCACTGCAAACACGCGGGACAACCGATTTACCAGCATTTCTGACTGGAACATGCTGTTAAACTGATCATCTACAAAAATGTAATCGAACGGATAACCGGGATTCGCCTTTGTAATTACTTTTTCAATAGCCCCTATTGCTTTTACAGGATCGGCAGTTCCTTTTAAGCGCAAGTACATAATATTGCCAAACTGTGTCAGATTATAGAACATAACAGGGTCAGGTGACCGGTACATATCACCATATACGTAGTCCTTCACTACACCTGTAACTGTAAGGAACATTGTTTCTCCACTGCTTCTCGGCGCTTCGATCTTTTTACCCAAGGCACTTCCACTTCCCATCATTTTAGCAAAAGACGAAGTGATAATAACATTCAGTGTATCTGTATTCGTTTCCTTAAAGTCCCGGCCTTCCAGTAGCTGCATCCCCATTGTGGATATAAACCCGGACCCCGCCAATCTTGTGGAGATCAGGATATCACTATTCTCTGGCTTCCCCGGCCAGTTCAAAGCACCTGTATTATTTCCTCCATAGATAGTTGGATGATCAGATAAAGCAACGTTTTCTACCATACCTGTATTCAACAGGTCTTGTCTGATAGCACTAAAGTTGTTCAGCATATTTGCCTTCAGATCTATGCTAAGCAGATGTTCCTTATTGAACCCAAGGTCCCTGTTTTTTACATGCTGTATCTGTTGATAGATAATCGCTGTACTGATGATCAGTATGATTGATACAGAAAACTGTAACACCACTAAGCCTTTTCTAACGAAGGTCGCGCCTCCGGTTGTTGTGTTCAGCCCCTTCAATACAGCTATAGGATTAAACGAAGAAAGATACAGAGAAGGATAACTACCAGCTACCAATCCGCACACAAGTGTGATCACCACCAGGGCCAGCATATGCATTGGTTCCTGCAATCCGAGCGTTAGGCTTTTATCCATCAGTGCATTTGCCAATGGCAGCAGCAGCCATATGATCAACACAGCCAACGCACATGCAAACATAGCCATCAGCAATGCTTCTCCTATGAACTGTGCGATCAGTCCACGCTTACCAGCGCCCATCACTTTACGCACACCTACTTCACGTGCACGCTTCTCACTTCGGGCAGTCGCCAGGTTCATAAAGTTGATACATGCAATGAAGAGGATGATCCATGCAATGAGAGAAAACATACGTACATAGGTGATACGTCCGCCTGTTTGTTTACCATTCTCAAAATTTTCATGCAGCCTCCAGTCGTTCATACTGAATAAAAACAAGTGATTAATGGCTGTTGGTGCTTTCTGCTGAATAAAGCTATATAGCTTCTTATCAATCGCTGCGGGATCGGCATTGGGTTCTAATTCAACATACGTATAAGGTGAATTACTTAACCAATCGTTCAATGCGTCCTTTCTCTGTTGATAATAGATCTCAAAAGGCGATACCCAATCAAATTGCAGGGTCGAGTTTTGCGGCAGATCTTTCAGTACACCACTCACCACATATTCCTGTTGATTATCCACTTTAACCCTTCTACCTACTATATTTTTATCCTCACCGAAAAAACGTTTTGCTGTCTTCTGTGTAATCACAATTGTATGCAGGTCTTTAAAAGCCGTAGCCGGATTTCCCTCTAAGAAAGGGAGAGTAAACATCTCAAACAACGAAGCATCTGCATATCTGCCACTGGCATAAACAGTTTTCTCACCTACGTTAAATAACAACGAAGGCGCAAAATCTGTCATACGGCAGGCATTTGCAATACCAGGGATCTCTTCTTTTATAGCAGGTCCAGTCAGTCCGGGTGTAGAAGCAAACGTGCGGATATTTCCTTCATAATCCCAGTTAGCCTGCAAGGCGTACAATCTGTTGCGCTTCACATGTGTGCTGTCAAAATTGACCTCATCTTCCACCCATAGAAAGATCACGCCTGCACAAACAATACCTATAGCCAATCCGAAGATATTAAGAAAACTATAGGTCTTATTTTTCCAAAGGTTACGCAGTGTCGCTTTCAGATAATTCTTAAACATCTTTTTATTTTTTGACGTTATTTTTTCCCATATGATATTGTATATTGGTAGGTATCGGCAGTGCCTGGTCTTTTCCGGGCGCAACATATAGCAGCTTCGGCGTACTGGCGGCAGCGTTGTATGTCACATCAAACTGATAAAATCCTTTATCTAACGGTACAATATAAGTCTGCGCATCATCACCCGTATTCTCTTTACAGTCGATCAACACCTGTTTATTCAATGATAACCTGGTGCCCGCGACGGCATTCTCCAAACCAAAAATATAGTATCCCGGTTCCTTCAACTCAATGAAACCGGCAACATGGCCGCTCAGTGTATCTAAACCTCCCGGGAATGCCTTTTTGGGTTTATCGACGCTGTGCCACATCTCTCCTATCGTAAAATTCCCTTTTTTCATTTTCGAATATTCATTTCGAGCCGCCAGCACTTTCACTGTCAGTTGCACCGGCACAGTAATTTGCGATACACCGGCCGTAAGTTTAGGTGATGCTGCTGTAGGTTCAGTTCCATCCGTAGTATAATGCACATCCAGATGTTCTTCAGGGAAACAATACAGGCTAAATGGCTTGTCTTTCAGAATAATCCCCGACATCGGATGATAATTAATGTCGGCTGTCATATATCCGTTGTAAGTATATTTCAAGCCGTCGTACACGGTTTTAAAGATCATGGAGTTATGCGTCTCCCCACTATAGACCAACGTCTTCCAGTGCAACGCAGCAGGTGCCTTCGCACGGAAAATGGAATCCATATCTTTGATGCCCATTCCCTGAAGCGCCTTACCCTCTCTTCCTGTAAACAACAATGTTCTCTCCGGATTAGGCAAGGATGTTAAACTATCCGCTGCCATTTTCATCAGGTATCCGTCGCCCCACCAGAAAGCAGGATCAGCGAGCAAGTAAGATTGGAATAACTCAGGTTCTTTAAAGAACGAATACAGCCCAAACACACCTCCAAGTGAGCCTCCGTAATACGTTCTATATCCTTTGGTCGGATATTTTTTCTCTATATAGGGGATCACTTCTGTTTTCAGGAATGACAGGAAATTGTCGGCTCCTCCTGTTAACTTGTTATCCGGGATTTTGTACGGAGTAAAATCCCTTACGCGATAATTATCGTTGTTCACATAAGTATTCGGCAGACTAACAATAATATTTGGCGGCATGAACTGAATCTCTGCGAAGCGTTGTAATTGGGCTACTATCTTCGTGTTCCACTCTCCATCTGTTACATAGGTTACTTCGTATTTTTCTGCCGGATTGTATTTGTCTGGCAGTACCACTTCTATCTTCCTTTGTTCTTTCAGCACATTGGAATAGATAGAGTCCTTGATGATCTCCTGAGCGGAGACCGTGATATAACAAAAGACCAGGAATGCTGTAATAATTGCCTTCATGTGGATTTGGATTGGGAGTTACAAATTGCAGATTAAAAATAGTGATTACAGTCTGTAATTTGTAATTCATATGCCTATGATCCTAAAAGGATGCCACGCCAAAAGGTTATTGAATATCAATTATTTAAAGAATGCTTTAAGAAAGCAAGTGTCCGGTTTTGATACAGAGATGTCCGGTTTTAAATGAGGGGGATTATATTGGGTCAATGACACTCTGTGGGTTACGATTAACCGGGAGGCGACTAATTTGGTCAAAGCAGCTAGTCGCGGTTCCCGGAAACGCTTGAATTAACAATTCGCAAAGATCTGTATGCTGGTTATAAACCGCATACCAGATAGAGAAAAAACCTCTCTGCTGTGCAAATGCGACAATATCGTACGCGGTTAGTCTTCCTGATTCGAAGTCGGCCTTGTATTTAACAGCCAGCTCCCAAACTACTCTTCTATGATTCCACCTGGTATCATTGTGATTGTGCCTGGCATATTTAGCATTGCCCGGAAATTTATCAAGTCCAACAAGAACTAATGTAGCCTCCGCGGCCTGTAGAGAGGCTCCTTTAAGCGATGGATTCACACATACATGCCCACCTTCCAGATAAGTAAATGACAAGAGGGTATTGTTTCTATGAGGGAAATGCATTACCCCTAAATCAACCGTTTTGGCGGCCTTATTATCTCTCCCGTTACATCTGCCGCATGCAAGTAGAAAATTATCCCAGCTGCACTTTAAAGCAGGATCCTGGTGTTGGGATATAACATGTTCTATTTCCAGATCGGAACTAAACACCTCGCAATAACTACAATAAAAGCCAATATTATTTTCAAGGTCGGCTTTGGCCAGGCTATGCCGCCTATAAATTTTATTCATTCCATTCACTTGCGGACAAGCGGTTTTTTCTACAGGTCTCATAATCCCTTTGCTTTTCTTTCAATTTTCAACGCTGCTACAAAAGCAGGATCTTCTCCAAAACGTTCCTCCAATTCATTTAATTGACTTCTTAGCTGACGCACGCGGATATCATTGTTACTCGTGCTCCCTTCCTGAATTAACCTGAAATACTTTTGAGCCACCTCCTGCATTTTTAAGAATTCAATGCTTCTCCCTACATTCTCCACGCCCATTTCGTCTGCAGCAACAGCTTCAATAGTTTTCCTAAAGGGATCTCCTCCTTTTTGTATCTCATCGTCGATAATCATCAACTCTTCTGCGCGTATACTTTGCACAATGAACGCAGAATGTGTAGTAACAACAAACTGAATATTGGGAAATGCCTGTTTGAGATCTTTTACCACATGTCTTTGCCAGTTAGGATGCAAATGCATGTCTAATTCATCTATCAGTACGACACCTTTTGTCTGAATAACCGCATCACTACCCAAATACCCATTGAGGATAACACACCGGAAAGCCAGCTCTGCTACCAGATTGAGCATCGCAATCAACCCGTCGCTCATATTAGAATGTGTTTTCCTTCCGAAATTCTTATCATCAATTTTAACAACTGCCTCCAATTCTCCATACAGCGCATTAAATCCAACATCATCCAGATAGGGTATAGCCACAGAAATAGCCTCGAAGACAGCCTCTCTCGTTCCCCGGAACTCCCTGTCGTATTTCAACTCACTATCATAGTTATGCAGCCATTCTATTACACTATCAAAATCCACCTTGTCAGAAAGTGCCGCGAGGTACCCTTTCTCCATTCTGCTTCTGCGTTCCTGCGCTAACTTTCCTTTTCTTTGTTGTGCCATCGTACGTTCAGTTCCAAAACTGGCGACAACTGGCAATGGCGCGCCACTAGGTCCTCCTCTTTCTTCAAGCATTGCAGTAACACCATCCATTAATTCACCCACATATTTTCTGCTATGGCTTGTCATTCCATTAGCTAACATTACACGAGACCATTCAATCTGATCGTTATTAAACTGCGCAAACACCTTTATTAATGTTTCCTGCTTGTTGGCGCTGTAATCTTTTTTACCGTCATTCCATCTTACAAATACCTCCTGTTTCCTGAATTGACGTCTATAAACCGCAGACGCAGGTATTGGTAAGCATTGAAGATATGCACCCAATGCAACCTGCAATGCATGTAATAAAGAAGACTTCCCCAAACTATTATCTCCTATAACAACTGTGAATCCTGGGTTAAAAGAAATCTCCTTCTGCTCAAATCCTCTAAAATTCTGGATGTACAGATAATTGATCAACATAAACGTGAATTATGGAATAGCAATATAAAGAAAAACGCCGACCTGGAAGGCGAAACCCATTCCAGATCAGCGTTTTATCAAACTGACTTTATAGTGATCACTCCACTACTTTCACCCTTATCCCTTCACTATGTGCACTAAATTCCGGTGCATACATACACTGTGCAGTGCTGATGCCATTACTGAAGTTACCCTGATGTGTTACGAACAATGTATATTCAAACACATAGGTTCCTTTCACCAAACGGCTAAAGAAGAAATTAGTACTCGCATCCTTAGTGCTCTCATAATAATTCATCCCATTCTGCCATTTGTTTTCACTGATCACATTCTGTGGTTCAAAACACGCAGCACGCATATCTTTCAGATGCACGTATTCCATATCACGATCTGACCGCATCACAATACGCACTTTCACTTTATCTCCTACTTTCAGACTATTACCATCTTCAATAGCAGTTAATACCGGTCCGCTATTAGTATTCCGTTCGATGAACAATTGTTTCTCCAGTTTCAGCGGAGTGGCTGCTGAAGTGATCTTGTCCAGCTGTTCGAAATATTGCCAGTATGCAGCACCCCAGGAAGGCTGGCCTTTACTGCCTTTCACCGTTACCGCTATGTTGCCCATATCGGGTTTCACTTCGCTTGTATTGAAACGCTTTTTAAAGTAACCGGTGCCCGCTTCTGTTTTTTCCTTTTCACTGCTTACAGTTACATTACCAGCCTTGATATCGATAACCGGTGTTGCATCTAACCAGTTACTACCACCTAACAGCATTGCATAACATGCGTCTGAAGTTGCTTTCGTTGTATTCCAGTTGTTTGTCTGTTTATTTTTCAGCAACCACGTTTTCATATCATCTACTGCTACTGAATCGTTCGTTACTTCCTTGAAGGCTGCTATTAACATTGCCTGCGATTCTACTGGAGCCTCATACCACCGGTAACCACCACGTAACTCTTTCCAGGTCATCCCTGTTTCATCGTTGTTAATAGCACGCTCTTTTAAAGATCTGATGATCTCTGTTGCGGTCTTAACATCTCCACTCCTGTTAAACACAATAGCCAGCATTGCCTGTGGATATATATCCATCTTTAACCAGTACTTCTTAGCTTGTGTTATATAATACTGATAAGCTTCGCGGTACTGTGCCGGCAGCTCTTTACTTTTCAGCAGGCTACGTGTATACAGATAATGCGTTTCAATATAACCGATCTGCTGAGCGTTCATATCAGCCTTATGTTGCTTGAGGCTATGATAGGACACATCGATCGCTTTATCAAGATAACCTAATCCTTTAGCGATCGTATTTTCAAGATCGCCCATGGTCTCTTTTTTCAGTGCGCCTACTTCCTGCAAACGGCCAAAGCCAGCGAGTATGTACTGCGTGATGTAACGGTCTTCCCACATACCATTGAACCATGGGAAAGCACCGTTGCCTAACTGACGTTCCTGCAATTGATTTACCGCTCTCTGTTGTTCGCTGCTCATGCGCTGCAGATCGAACAATAATGCGATACGTTTCTTCTGCTCAGATTCACTCTTCGCTTCCAGCACCCATGGTGTTTCCTGTAACAGTACACTTTTCAGTTCTTCATTTTTCTGAAGATTGCTTTGTAAAGCGGCAGTATCTGTTGTACGCCATTTTTCAAAGATGGCTTTTACTCCCGGCAGTGAGTTCGTAATATGAGTAGCCAGGGTATTTGCATAGTACCTGTTAAAGATCTGTTCAGAACATTCGTACGGATACTCCATCAGGTAAGGCAATGCCTGTACCGCATACCACGCCGGATTGCCAGTAAATTCAAGTGTGAATGAATGCTGTTGCAGTGTTTCTGATTCACCGCTTTTCTGCAGCTTAGACATATTGAATGTGCGTGTACCATCACCACGCATGGACAGTGGTAATGTTTCTGTTACCAGCATGCTATTGGTCAGTACAGGCAATGCATTCTCTTCTCCATCGCTATAGATCCCTGACTTTGCAACTACGCGGTATACAAGCGAACTGTTAAAGTTAAAAGGGATCTGTACGGGGAAACTCACCGCTGTACTCTGGCCTTTCTCTACTGTGAAATGCTGTACCGGGAACAGGTTCTGGAACCAGCCGTCTACCGGCTGCATAGTTGTTGCGTCCAGCAGTTCCAGCCTCGCTTCTCCTTTCAGTGCGTTATCCGCCAGGTTGCTGATCTTTGCAGAGAATTCGATCTTATCTCCTTCGCGCATAAAGCGTGGCGCATTAGGCTGCACCATCAGTGGTTTCTGCGTTACAATACTTGTCTCTGCAGTACCAAATGATGCGTCTTTGGTATGTGCTACTGAGAGGAAGCGCCAGCGTGTTAATGCTTCAGGCACTGTGAAGTCAAAGCTGATGTTGCCGTCTTTATCTGTGCGCAGTTCAGGCAGGAAGAAGGCTGTTTCATTGAAGTTTTTACGAGGCTGGATATTGTCGGCAGGTTTGGTAGTACCGCCAATATCTTGGGTTGCGTCTCCGATCTCACTCTCATCGAAGTATCCTAATCCGGAAACCTTACCCTGCAAAGAATTTGCTCCGCGAATCATTACCTTGCTTTCATCGAAAGAGGCGTCCGCCATTGCGGCTGCTGGCGCTGCCGGGGCAGGCATTGCTTCCGCCATTACAACTCCTTTTCTCTTCAGGGCATACATTCTTCTTCTATCAGAATATCCGACAATGCTCACCTCCTGTTCTTTGCCTTTATCGTCCAGGAGCATGTAAGCTCCTCCCGGAGACCAATCGAACCAACTCAGGTCATCATAGCTGAAAGGTGCTACCTCCGGTCTTCTCCGACGGGAAATATCATCGCGATTGATAGACATGATCCTTTTGAAATTATCCTCTGCTATCCAGAAACGGAAAGCGCCTAATTCCGGCAATATTGAAGGAGCGGACCAGTCATGTTTACGGAATTCATCCAGCGATGCGTCGTACATAGAAGCTACCATTTCAGCAGCCAGCTGCTCACCTTTATATCCTTTGATCTTCACCTGCCATTTCTCTTTTTCACCAGGCAACAATTTATCACGGTGAGACGCAATTGTTACATCCAGTTGTTTATTCGACCAGGGTACATTAACAGTTTCTGTCAATGTATATACCCTGTTATCTTTTACGAATGCATATTGGAATATGGCATTTCCCCTGTCACTTTCCAACGCGGTGTAATCCCTGTTTTCAATTGATCCGTTGATCTTAAAGCTGCTGAATGTTTCCTTCTTTTCCGACTGTGTTAACAGTTGCAGCACATGTACATCTGTAGCAGAAGAACCGATACGGATCTGCTTTTTCCCTCCTGGCTCTACGCTCTTGGTATCTGCGTATTTCCATACATATACAGGATAAGACGGCTTTTTCGCTGATGGATCTACTACTTCGAATACCTGTTTCTGCACTACTTCTTCACCATACTTATCTTTCGTAATTGCTTTCAGCTCATACCATCCGGCGGACAGCTTTTCTTTATCCAGCTTGACATTACCTTTCTCACCGGTAGTAACAGCTTGTGTCAGTACAGCCTTTTCCCTTGTCCAGCTTTCCTGGTTATCTTCATCGCTATAGATATCGTGGGGGAATGTTCTTTCATATTCAGCCTGCGGTATTATGAACTGATCAGGTTTAGCCCAGTATCTGCTGCGTAATAAGCGGGCCGGTGGTTTCACCGGACTTACAGTAACGGCGAGGTTTGCAGATTCGAAAGAGCCATTGAGATTCTGTGTAATGATCTTAACAGAATCCAGGTCTTTCTGCAATACTGTAGCCGGTAGATTCACTTTTATTTCCAGTGCCTGATAACCGGCGCTAACCATCTGATCACCACTGTGTGTTTCTCCATTGATATCGGTGACAGTAGCAGAAACTGCATATGTAAATACAGGTTTCAATGCAGCTGGTACTTTCATATCAGGTAATGCAGGGAAGGTAATGCTGAAGGTACCATCTGCCGCGGTCTTTACATCTCCATGAACGATCTCGCGCGACTCACTCTGGTACCGGCTTTTCCACATCAGCCACGGATAAGGGAACCGTGCTTTTCTTGTTACGCGGTACTGCACCTGTGCACCATCAATATTACTACCTGCATATGCCAGGGCTTTACCTGTCACTTTCACGGAATCATTCACACGGTAGGTACCTTTCACCGGTTCAAACTCAACATAGAATTTCGGGCGTTTATATTCTTCCACCAGGAAAGAAGTATATCCTTCACCAGTTGATTCTTTCAGGTGAAAATCACCATTCAGACGTCCTGTTGGCAATGTGAATTTACCTGAGTATGCACCGTATTCACTTGTTCTTACTTTAACGGTATCTACCAGTTCTCCGTTCACATCATGCAACTCGATAGTTACAGGTAATCCAGGCACAACTTTACTCTTTGCACCACCAGGATTAACCGTCAGTACAATACCTTTAAAGTAAAGTGTCTGACCCGGACGATAAATAGCCCTGTCCGTGAAAACAAAGCTATTATGCTGCTCTTTTAATTCGCTTGACTGCTGTTGATACTTGTAGCTATAAACGTACTTAAAATCGTCTATAAACAACTGATCCTCTCCATTCTTCCATTCAAGTCTTACATTCTGGCGTTTGTTGTCCCATTGTACATCCATTTCACCATCCTTGCCGGCAGTGTAAGTTTGTACAGGCGTCAGTTTGCTTCTTTGCCTGTTTTCATTCGGAGCCCATACGGTTAGCTTTGTACCTGGCAGCGGCTGACCTGTCTGCCTGTGCAAAGCATAATATCTGTTGGTAATATCGTCTTCCTTATACTCACGGAGTATGTAACTGATATTAGACACATGAATGAACTGTACCGCAAGCAGGTTTTCCTTCAGACTGAAATCCTTGTTCACACTTGCCAGTACCATGTAGGTACCTAATGGCAATGCATCCACTTTTATCTCGGCAGCATGTTCCCTGAAATCTTCCGATCCTGTCAGCACCTGTTCCCATGTCTTCAAAGGTTGCTTACCCAGCATTAAGCGCCAGTATTTATTAGTAGTATCTCTATAGTCCTCTTGCGCGTCACGCAAAGAATTACGGAAGTTTTCATCTATACGAACTACTCTTAAATAAAGCTTGTCTGTATTCCGGTAAGTGACCAGTGAACGGAAAGGCATCCCCGGTACATTGACCAGTTCTGTTTCCAGGTGAAGTTCTTTGTCCTTTATTCTCGTCAGCAGATCAAAGCAGTTTGCTCCTCCTACGGAACGTGGGGCCAGTTCTATCGCTTTCTCACAAAGTGTTTTGGCCAGCTGCATAGCCGCTGCAGGCGTTATTCCTTCCGCTACAGTTGCGTCCTTTTTATTACCCTCATTCAGATAATACTGGGCCAGTTGAAAGATGAACTGTGTCACCTCTTTTTCTCCTGCATAAGCTTTCTCCTGGGTCTTCAGCAACTGTACATACAGCGCTTCCTTATCAGGCATAACAGCTACCTGGTTTACGTAGGCTGTTCTTTCCAGATCAAGGTCCAGCAACGCTGCCTTGTCTTTTGCATGAAAACGCATCAGGTCCTGTAACAGCAGTAAAGCCTTGTATTGAAGAGAGGCGGAATCAGTCGCAGCAAACTTGTGTTGCATAAATACATCCGCAGGAGCAAAGGCAGCAGGATCGGTCAGCTCAAATTGATTTTCAGGGCTGGCGATCATACTTTCACCTGATTTATAATAGTCCAGGGCACGGTGTGCTACTATGTCAAATAAAGTAGGGCGCAACTTTCTGCCATCCCCCTTTCCTGCTACCAGGATATCTTCATACTTGCTGATATCCACTTTCTTCAGGGACGAAATATCTTGCAGGGAAGCTTCATAAGCGGCAGTTATTTCCCGGTGAAGGCGTGAGCCGCTCCAGGTAGACACGTCTGTTGATGTATCGCCCTGGATATCTGTACGATCATATATCTGGAACCTGTTGTTCTCCAGATATCGCTGCAATGTCTCTCCCTGCAGGCTTTTCATGACAGCGCGGGCGGTCGGCGAAAAGGACTGTGTTTTCCAGGCCACATTTTTGTCCGTTTCATTCTTCTCATCTTCCAGGTAGGCCACATATTTGATCCTGTAGATGTAGGTCTTCAGTAACTGAACCTCGTTCTGTTGCTTTGCAGCATTCTCAGAGATCACATCCAGTTCCAGCAAAGCTGATCTGAACAGGCCCTTTCCATCTAATTCCTGTACTTTTTTCCAATGGGTGTCATAGTTGAACTGGGCCATAACAGTTTTACAGCTTAAGATTAAAAAAATAAAAACGGTTACGATAAGACGCATATGGGATAGCATTTAAAATTCATTTATCTCCGGAACAGGATGCCAAAAGATCTCCTATTCCACAGGGTTCCGGTATAAAAGTCAACAAAATATCCTTCGGGGTAAAAAAAATCCTCCCACCGGATTAACCCGTGGGAGGATAATATATTACATAATCTATTGATTATTATGCTTTCACAGCCTTCAGTACCTCTGCCATTGTCTTACCAATGTTTGCAGGGCTTTCTACTACGTGAACACCACATTCAGCCATGATCTTCATCTTGGCAGCTGCAGTATCGTCAGCACCACCGATGATAGCACCAGCGTGACCCATACGGCGGCCCGGAGGAGCAGTCTGGCCAGCGATGAAACCAACTACTGGTTTAGTACCGTGCGCTTTGATCCATTTTGCAGCATCCGCTTCCATGCTACCACCGATCTCACCGATCATGATGATACCTACAGTTTCAGGATCGTTCATCAGCAGTTCAACCGCATCTTTGGTAGGGGTACCAATGATCGGGTCTCCACCGATACCGATAGCTGTAGAAACACCCAGACCTGCCTTAACTACCTGATCTGCAGCCTCATATGTTAAAGTACCGGATTTAGATACGATACCGATATTACCTTTCTTGAAAATGAAACCTGGCATGATGCCTACTTTAGCCTCTTCAGCAGTGATTACACCAGGGCAGTTAGGTCCGATCAGACGGCTCTTGCGACCAAGCAGGAAATTTTTAGCTCTGATCATATCCTGAACCGGAATACCTTCAGTGATACAAACGATCAGCTCTATGCCGGCTTCAGCAGCTTCCATGATAGCGTCTGCAGCGAATCCTGGTGGAACGAAAATAATAGAAACATTTGCGCCGGTCGCCTTTACAGCATCATCCACTGTATTAAAAACCGGACGCTCCAGGTGCTTGGTGCCGCCTTTTCCCGGCGTAACGCCGCCTACTACCTGCGTGCCATATTCTATCATCTGTGTGGCATGGAATGTGCCTTCTGTACCGGTAAAGCCCTGTACAATCACTTTGCTATGCTTATTAACTAAAACACTCATCGCGCTTGGTTTATTGTTTTATAATGATATCGGCAAAATTAAAGTCCTAATCCCAATTTCCAAATCAATCTTTTTTGATCTGGTTACGCCAGTTCTGGTCCTGGAACATTTCCATCTGTCTCATTTCCTTGGCATCTCGGAGGAATTCGGACGCGAAGATAAAGTCATTCAGCTTCTCATCGTTACTGAAAATGATGTCTTTATTACTTCCTTCCCATTGTTTACGCCCCTGGTACATATACACGATATGGTCGCCGCTTTCCATCACGGTATTCATATCATGGGTATTGATCACCGTAGTGATATTGTACTCCAGTGTTAATTCTTTGATAAGTTTGTCTATGAGCAGGGAAGTTTGCGGGTCCAGACCGGAATTGGGCTCATCACAGAACAGGTATTTAGGATTTAATACGATAGCACGGGCTATCCCTACCCTCTTTTTCATCCCCCCGCTGATCTCAGCCGGGTACTTTTTTGCCGCTTCTTTTAAATTTACTCTCTCCAGGCATTCCATCACACGGGTCTTCTTTTCTCTAAGGGTGCCTTTTCCGAACATATCAAGCGGGAACATTACATTCTGTTCAACCGTCATACTGTCAAACAGGGCTGATCCCTGGAAAAGCATGCCTATCTGCTGGCGGATCTCCTTCTTTTCATGATCGTTCATTCCTGTAAAGTCCTTTCCGTCATACAGCACCTTACCGGCATCGATCGACATCAACCCTACCATACACTTCATCATCACCGTCTTTCCACTGCCACTGGTGCCAATGATCAGGTTCACCTTGCCGGTTTCCATGACAGCAGATACATCCGGCAGAATGATCTTATCTCCAAAGCCTTTCTTAATATTAACCAACTCAATCATAAACAATTACGAATTATGCATCCGGGCTACAAACCTACAGTATGCTCCTGTAGCCGCGGGATTGCTTATAACAATAGTGCTGCCAGCAGATAATCCATGAACAATATCAGCACACAGGTTACCACTACGGCACTAGTGCTGGCTTTACCGATCTCTAAAGCGCCACCCTGTACATGATATCCATAATAAGAAGGTACGCTGGCAATTATGAAAGCAAATACGAACGACTTAAATAAGGCAAAGAAGATGTTATACGCTCTAAAGTCCTGTCTGAGCCCTTGCCAATACTGATCTGCAGATAAAATACCTCCCAGTTCACCAGCCTTCTGTCCTCCCCAGATCCCCAGAAAACCTGCAATACAGATCAGACAAGGTATCATGATGATCGCCGCGAGTATCTTTGGCCTGATCAGGTATCCTTTTGTATTGATACCCATGATCTCCTGCGCGTCAATCTGCTCGGATACACGCATATTACCTAACTCTGATGCTATCTTGGATCCTACTACGCCTGCCAGTACAATACAGGTCAGTGTAGGTGCAAATTCGAGAATGATGGTATCCCTTACCACCTGTGCAATAGTGGCTTTGGGTATGAGCGGACTTACCAGCTGGTAAGCTATCTGCAGGGTGGTTACCCCTCCCATGAACAGTGAAATAATAAATACAATACCTAATGATCCGATGCCTATGTCCACACACTGCCGCATAAACTCCCGCCAAAACATTTTCATGTTTTCCGGGCGGGAAAACATGCCCTTAAGCATAAGCAGGTAGTTTCCGAAATGATGAAAGAATCTAAATTCCATAGCTGGTCAAAGATAGGGAAAAATAGTTGGGAGTACATAGTCCGGGCGCTATCCACTCATTTAAGACTTTTGACCAGCAACCGCTTCAGGCTGCGTTCAATGATCTCACCCATTGTTTTACAACGGGAAAAGACAGGATCATCATAATACTGCGCCAGTTCATGTCCCAACTGGCTTATTTTCTCCGGGAATGAGACCCTGTCGGTCATGATCACGTCCCTGAGATCTTTTATGCGATGCCGTTGTGTTTTGATCCTCCGGGCTATTACTGAACGTTCCTCCTGCTGATATTGCTTTACCACTTCTGCGTTCAGGTGTTTCATCGCCAGTTCTACGAAGACCCTGTTCTCCTTAAAGAACTGCGGCATATAGAGTGTTCGTTTACCTTCATAGAACTGCTGATCAAAATCAATGGCCCGTATGCGAAACTGTACATCGTCAAAGTCCTGGGTGATGTCAAAGACGAAGTTATACGAACGCATATCTCCCAGTAAACGCACAAAACAACGCTCATTGAATTTGACAAACTCTTTGGCTATACGCTTCGGGTTGAACTCAGGCCGGTTCATGTAGTGAAGGATAAACTGATCGCCCGGTACACCGGCAATATGCTCCTCTACAAGTGTGTTGCCATCCACCATAAAGTTCATCCAGTAGGGCGATAGTATATGTTCCAGCTCTAAGCCATAAATACGTGACGCGTCCGCGATCTTGATATAGAAATAATCATACACGTCATTGTACGTGTTCCTGATCCTGATACGGAAAGGATGGGAATTACCAAATGTACAGTAATCGATACGCTCCACTTCCAGGTGTTCTTCCGCTGTCTGATCACCACCGGCCTTCATAATGGAATAGATCCTTTTCAATCCTGCCTGCAATTGGTTGTACATACTCTGCGGATAGAACACGGATTCCCATAATGTATCTTTGCCTTCTTTATCATACACAGGAATGCTGTTATCGTAATAACGCAACTCCTCATACGAGATCGGTAGTTTAATCTCCCTCTCATATAGTTTGAGATACCCCCTGAATGCAGGGTTCAACGGAAAAAAAGCCTTTTTACGGGATATGTGCTGCATACCCAAATATCAAAAAAAAAATCAGGAACCAGGCATTGAATGCGTTAAACGACATATCAATTCCGGTTCCTGATGATTAATTTGTTCCTTTTATTTCTTTCCGTCGCAGCATTTATGCTGTGCATCCACTACAGCGATGTTCACCATGTTCACAATAGAACGTACGGTGCTGCCCAACTGGAGGATGTGCACTGGCTTCTTCATACCCAGCAGTACCGGCCCGATCGCATCGAAGCCTGCTACTTCCTGGAGAAGGTTGTATGCGATATTACCTGCTGCAAGATTAGGGAAGATCAGGGTATTCACTTCCTGTCCCAGCAGTTCACTGAAAGGATAACTATCCTTCAGGATCTCCTGGTTAAAGGCCATTGCAGCCTGGATCTCACCATCTACGATCAGGGTTGGATCTTTCTGTTTTACGATGTCACGCGCCCTGCTTACCAATTGTGCTTCAGGAGTTGGGCTGGAACCGAAGTTAGAATAAGACACCATCGCAATACGTGGTGTAATATTGAACTGTCTTACTTCATTGGCCACCAGCATGGTGATCTCTGCCAGTTCTTCCGCTGTTGGATTAAAGTTCACGGTAGTATCTCCCAGGAAAAGCGGTCCGCGTTTGGTATTGATAATATACATACCGGCCACACGTTTGCAATTGTTCTCGGTACCGATCACCTGTAACGCAGGACGGATGGTATCCGGATAGTTACGTGTCAGACCGGAGATCAGTGCATCTGCTTCTCCTGTCTCCACCATCATACAACCGAAGTAGTTACGCTCACGCATTACCTTCTTCGCTTCATACTGGTTGAACCCTTTACGCTGGCGTTTTTTGAAGAACAGCTCTCCGAAGTGATGACGTTTATCGTGCATCTCATCGCTCTTAGGATCGATGATCACCGTATCATCCAGCTCAATACCATTTTCAGCCGCCAGGTTACGGATACGCAGTTCATTGCCCAACAGGATCGGATAGGCAATTCCTTCTTCCCTCACTACCTGTGATGCTTTCAGCACTTTCAGGTTATCTGCTTCTGCAAATACAACCTTACGTGGGTCATGACGTGCTTTGGTACCGATAACGCGGAACAATTGATTGTCGATTCCAAGACGTTTATTCAGCACTTCCACATATCCGTCCCAATCAGTGATCGGCTGTTGCGCCACTCCGCTCTCCATGGCCGCACGAGCTACTGCTGGCGCTACATGGCTCAGCAAACGTGGGTCCAGTGGTTTTGGGATGATATATTTGGGACCAAAAAAGAGGTTCTTTTCATTGTAAGCCAGATTCACGATATCGGGTACCGATTCTTTGGCCAGTTCCGCCAGGGCGTGTACCGCCGCCAGCTTCATTTCTTCATTGATCTGTGTAGCACGTACATCAAGCGCGCCACGGAAAATGTATGGGAAACCCAATACATTGTTCACCTGGTTAGGATGATCAGATCGGCCGGTAGCCATGATCACATCCGGACGGGAACCTATTGCAAGGTCATACGCGATCTCCGGATCAGGATTTGCCATTGCAAATACGATCGGGTTCTTAGCCATGCTTTTGATCATCGTAGGCGTCACCACATTTCCTACAGACAATCCTACGAATACGTCAGCGTCTTTCAATGCCGCTGCCAGTTCTGTCACTTTAGACCTGGTGGCAAACTGCTTATGCATGTCGGACAGGTTAGGGCGGGATACGTTGATCACGCCATCCTTGTCGAACATGATGATATTTTCAGGTTTAGCACCCAGGGCCACATACAGCCTAACGCAGGCCATAGCGGCTGCTCCGGCGCCATTTACGACGATATTAACTTTTTCTATCTTCTTTTTAACCAGCTCCAGGGCATTCAGTAATGCGGCGCTGGAAATGATGGCCGTACCATGCTGATCATCGTGCATGATAGGGATTTTCAGCTCTTTCTTCAGGCGGTCTTCGATCTCAAAACATTCCGGGCTTTTGATATCTTCCAGGTTGATGCCTCCGAAGGTTGGTTCCATCGCTTTCACAACCTGTACAAACTCGTCCACATTCTTTGTATTCAGCTCAATATCAAACACATCGATATCTGCAAAGATCTTGAACAATACTGCTTTACCCTCCATTACCGGTTTGCCGGCTTCCGGACCAATATCTCCCAGGCCGAGAACTGCTGTACCGTTACTGATCACCGCTACCAGATTACCTTTGGCGGTATATTTGTACACATTCTCTACATCTCTGTGAATTTCTTTACAAGGTTCTGCTACTCCGGGAGAGTAGGCCAGTGAAAGGTCCCATTGGGTTTTGGTGTTCTTCGTAGGTATTACTTCAATTTTTCCAGGCCGCCCCAATGCATGATAATCCAATGCATCCTGCTTGTTCTGTTTTCTTGCCATTTCAATAAAAGATTGTTCTTGGGCGTGCAATATACGAAGTATTAAAAGAACGAGAACTAGCACAAAAGAGTTGGTTCACAATATTTACTTATTTTTACGACGATTAATCTCCCTGACAAACATGATACAACGCATTCAAAGTCTTTACCTTCTATTGGCGGCAGCGGCCGGTATAGGTACCTGGTTCATGAATATCTGGAAAGCTACATTAAGCGACGGAACGGTGAGTTATTTCAAAGCCCAGTCCAGCTTCGTGGTATTTGTGGTTTATATGCTGATCGTAGCATTGGCGCTCTTTTGCATTTTCCTGTTTAAGAAACGTAAACTGCAATTCCGGTTGACCGTTTTAAATATTTTCCTGGCTATTGCATCTATCGCCCTCCAGTATTTTGAAGTACTGAATGCAGCTAACAAACTGCAGGAAGGCGGCAGACATATTTCTGATGCTTCTTACTTACCCGGTGCTTTTCTGCCCATCCTGATACTGATCTTTCTCATTATGGCTGCCAGAGGCATCTATAAGGATGAAAAGCTGATCAAATCACTGGACAGGCTCAGATAATAAACTGACTAAATAAAAAAGCTGCGAAGGTATTCTCCGCAGCTTTTTTATTTAGTCAGTTTATTAAAGGTATTTACCTGTATAACTTTCCTTTACTTTCTTCAGTCCTTCCGGCAGCCCTGTGTACAGTAACTGTCCGCCTCCGGCGCCTCCTTCTGGTCCCAGATCTATCACCCAGTCAGCACTACGGATCACGTCAATATTGTGCTCAATGACCAGCACGGTATGTCCCTGATCGATCAGTGCATTGAAAGATGCCAGCAATTTCTTGATATCATGAAAATGCAAGCCGGTGGTCGGTTCGTCGAAGATGAACAGTATATGTCCCTGCGCCTTTCCTTTACCCAGGAATGACGCCAGTTTCACACGTTGTGCTTCACCACCGCTCAATGTATCACTACTCTGTCCCAGTTTCACGTAACCCAGTCCCACATCGCTTAACGGGCGGATCTTATTACAAACATCCTTTTCATCTTTGAAGAAATCCAGGGATTCTTCCACACTCATTTCGAGTATATCGTAGATGTTCTTGTTCTTGTAGGTAACTTCCAGTACTTCGTCCTTAAAGCGTTTGCCACCACAGCTTTCACACAACAGGTGCACGTCTGCGAGGAACTGCATTTCAACGACCACTTCACCTTCTCCTTTACAAGCGTCACAACGGCCGCCATCTACGTTGAAAGAGAAATGTTTGGGCTGGAAACCGCGCATCTTGCTCAACGGCTGCTTTGCAAACAGGTCGCGGATCTCGTCATATGCTTTGATGTAGGTAACCGGATTGGAACGGGAAGATTTACCAATTGGATTCTGATCCACCATTTCGATCTGGGTGATATCATCCACTGCCCCTTTTAATGCGCGGTGCTGACCTACACGTTCGGCAAACTCTCCCTTCAGTTTCATGAGAGCAGGATACAGGATCTGTTTAACCAATGTGGTCTTTCCAGAACCGCTCACGCCGCTCACTACAGTTAGTATCTGTAAAGGGAAATCTACGTCTATGTTCTTCAGATTATGTTGACGGCAGCCTTCTAGTGTAATTGCCTTTTTCCATTTACGGGTCTGGGCAGGCGGCTCAATACTGTATTGCCCGCTCAGATATTTCCCTGTCAGGCTTTTTGGATCTTTTAATATCTGCTGATAGTTCCCCGCAAAGATCACCTCTCCTCCCAAATGACTGGCCAGCGGTCCCATATCGATGATATAGTCTGCTTCTTCCATCATCATCTCATCATGTTCCACTACCACTACTGTGTTACCAAGATCACGCAGTTCTTTCAGTACGCCGATCAAACGACTGGTATCACGTGCATGCAAACCGATACTTGGTTCATCGAGGATATACAACGAGTTGGTCAGATTACTGCCCAGCGAGCGGGTCAGCTGTATACGCTGACTTTCACCGCCACTCAGTGTATTGGCTACACGATTGAGGGTCAGGTATCCCAGTCCTACGTCCAGTAAGGTTTTCAGACGGTGATCGATCTCTATCAGAATTCTCTTCGCTACCTGTTGATCGTATTCGGTTAGCTGAAGACCTTTAAACCATTCGTAGAGATTACTTACCGGCATATCCACCAGGTCGGCGATGTTAGCACCGCTTATCCTGATGTACAGTGCTTCTTTACGAAGGCGGCCTCCTCCGCATTCCGGACATACGGTACGGCCACGGTAGCGGGATTGCAACACACGGTATTGTACCTTATACAGGTTCTGCTCTACCATCTTGAAGAACTCATTCAACCCGTAGAAATGTTCGTTACCTGTCCACAGCAGCTGGTATTGCTCTTCTGTGAGATCAGTTACCGGCTTATGGATCGGGAAATTGAACTTCCTGGCGGCTTTGATCAACGCTTCCTTGTATTCGCCCATCTTCTCTCCTCTCCACGGAGCGATGGCGTTTTCATATACGCTCAGGCGTTTATCGGGTATCACCAGGTCGGCGTCGATACCCAACGTCTGCCCGAAGCCTTCGCAAACAGGACAGGCGCCATAAGGGTTATTGAACGAGAACAGGTTGGGAACCGGTTCTTCGAATTGCAGACCATCCAGCTCAAACCGGTTGGAGAAGTGTTTCATTTCTCCACCATCCACTTCTACCAGGCAATCTCCTTCACTCTCGTAGAAGGCAGTCTGCACACTGTCTGCAATACGATGCAGGTCGTCTTCCTCAAATTCTTTCGCCACCAGACGGTCCACCAGCAGGTATACGTCTTTAGGTAAAGAAGGTTTCTTTTCCTCCAGCAGTTCTTCGATACGCAACAGGGTACCCGCTCCTTTCTCCTTGCTATACAGGCGGGAGAACCCTTTCTGCATCAGGATCTGGAGTTCTTCTTTCGCGTCACGTTTTGCATGGCGGCGAAAGGTGACCAGCAGTTGTATTTTGGAACCGGAGGGTAAGTTTTTGATGAAGTCCACCACGTCGCTGACCTCGTGCTTTTTCACGAGCTGGCCGGAGACGGGAGAATATGTTTTGCCGATACGGGCAAACAGCAGACGTAGATAATCGTATACTTCCGTCATAGAACCCACGGTAGAACGGGGCGTACGGGTGATCACCTTCTGTTCAATGGCAATAGCAGGGCAGATGCCCTTGATATAGTCAACATCAGGTTTGTTCATTCGCATGAGGAACTGGCGGGCGTAGGAACTGAGGCTTTCCGCATAACGGCGCTGACCTTCAGCATACAATGTGTCCATGGTCAATGAAGACTTGCCGGAACCGGATACTCCTGTCACTACTACCAGCTTGCTCCGAGGGATGCCAACGCTCACATTTTTGAGGTTATGAACGCGAGCGCCTTTAATGAAAATCTGATCTTGCATACTAACTGACTGATCGTCAATTATTGTTTCCGTTTTCTTCACTTTAGTAGCCATAATGGATGCAAAAATACCGAAAGTAAACCATTCCGGGAGATTTCCGTTATACCTGAACGTGTTATGCGGCAAACCTGCTACCACGCATAACTTCAGAGGGTTCCCCAGGGAAATAAATCCTCCGAAAATTGCACGAATGAGGGATTGTTTTATTGAACTATTACTTTATATTTGCATTAGATGAGTATTGGAGGCCACTCCGATTTCTATTTTATCAAACTAAAAACTACCTATTATAGCATAAACTCTACACATTTTTTCCTACGACTGTCACAAGTCCTATTTTTATTTTAAACCCGCTATTGTAGAAGTTTATGCAAATAATGTACAAACTAAGTGATGAGCAACTGATTACTCTTTTCAAAAAGGGTCACGCTTCCGCATTGGAAGAATTAGTGCACAGGCACAAAGATAAGCTCTATACCTCTATCGTATTACTTGTGAAAGATGCGTTCCTGGCTGAAGACATATTCCAGGATACCTTTATAAAGATCATCGATACCATTAGAGCTGAACGCTACACTGAGAAAGGAAAGTTTCTCCCATGGGCCATGCGTATTGCGCACAACCTTTGTGTAGACCACTTCCGTAAGATCAAGCGTACGCCTATCATCAAGACCAGTGACGATAAAGATATTTTCAACGTACTGAATTTCAGTGAAAGCAGTGCGGAAGAAAAAATGATCACAGCACAAAGCCACGACCGTGTAAGAAGGATGTTGGATATGCTGCCGGAAGAACAACGGGAAGTGATCATCCTCCGCCACTATGCAGATCTGAGCTTTAAAGAGATAGCAGACCTCACGCAAGTGAGTATCAATACCGCATTAGGCCGTATGAGATATGGTCTAATAAATCTCCGGAAGATGATGACGGAGAAACAGATTTGTTTGTAATCCTTTTTTTGCTTGCCATCAACGGGCGGCCGGGAGACTCCGACCGCCCGTTCTTATTTTCTGTGAAAGATGATTTCGCTATTAAATAATTCCATATACGAATTGAACAAATGTAATAGCAACCCTAATAAACTAATTATTATCAATTTATAGGAATTCAGAATTTGTCTTTTTAAAAACTTTTTTGCCTATAAAAAATCTAATCCTTAGTTTTGGATAAGCAATTAATTTGTTTAAAATACTTGGACCGGGGTGTCCCCGATCGGTAAAAAGTCTGGTGAAAGCCGGGCTTTTTATTTTTATGGGTATATTTTAAGCCCATAGCGTTGCCCACGCTTCTCATAAATTTTTTTGGCACATACGTCAAATGCCGGATTTGCTTGTTTTGGATCTATAATGTATCTGGCAATAAGATATGCAACAAGATCCGCCAATTGTAAACCGTTAACGTTTGCTTTTTTATTTCTAAAGTGTATCTGAATATTATATTCAGCCAATCTCTTAGCATTGACATATCCGGTACCTTTCGCTTTTATTCTCTGGAAATGCTCTCGCAGCTTGTTATCTTCCTTTTTACCTCTCTCTTCTATTACAATACATAACTCCTTTCCAGCTCCAGGCATATCATCCAATAGAAACACTGCACGCTCTACAATAAACGATAGACATAATGCATATACATCATCCGTAATACGCCCATGCTTATGAATGTATTCGTGCTTTTTTATCGCAGAAACAATGATCTTATATTCATGTGATGATACCAGGTCGTTAATACCAGGTATAATTTCTTCTTGATATTCAAATCAAAAAGCACCTGAAACTCTTTCTCGCACTTCCTTATATCTCTTGAATGAAATACGACAGTTTTACTACCCCATATTTCATGTTTAATGGCATTCATATGGTCTCTCATAGCAAAGTATTTATCTTCTGCCATGACGACTCCACAAAGCAGGAAAATTGGAAATCCAACATTTACAATTGCCAAGCCATGGTCTCCCGACTCGTCCATAAATAAAAAATACCTCATTAAATACGCTTTATTATTAGCGCTGGCATAGGTTATAAACGGACTAAACGATATTTCAGCTACCAGCTTAGTCCGGTCGTATTCTTATTCAGACGAGTACTCTTAGTCTTTAAAAAGAATCACTATTGGGCGATTTCATTTAAGAAATGACATTACTAGATCAGATTCTCATAGATCATCGCAGATCCCTGGCCTACTCCCACACACATCGTAGTCAGGCCATACTTCGCTCCAGGCCTGCGTTGCAGCTCATGCATCAATGTAGCTGTGATCCTTGCACCAGTACAACCCAGCGGATGTCCGATGGCAATGGAACCGCCGTTTACATTGACTTTCTCCAGATCGAGACCCAGGTCGCGAATGCAAGCAAGTGACTGTACAGCAAACGCTTCATTCAACTCGACGAGGTCCAGCTGATTAACTGTCAGCCCTGCACGGCGAAGCGCTTTCTGCGTAGCGGGTACCGGACCTATGCCCATGATGGATGGATCTACACCGGCAACTGCCATGGCTTTGATCTGCATCAGTGGCTTAAGGTTGTATTGTTTTAAAGCCTGTTCAGACACTACCAGAACTACGGAAGCGCCGTCATTGATACCGGCAGAGTTACCTGCGGTCACGCTGCCATCTTTTGCAAACGCTGGTCTCAGGCCGGCCAGTTTCTCGAGAGAGGTTTCGCGAGGCGGCTCATCATCAGTAATGATCACCTGTCCTTGTTTGTTAGGGGTGACAGGCACCGGAATGATCTCCGCAGACCATTTACCCGCAGCATATGCCTGCTTGTATTTCAACTGGCTCTGATAAGCGAACAGGTCCTGCTCCTCCCGGCTGATATTCCATTGGCGGGCCACATTCTCTGCTGTTTCGCCCATGGAATAAGGGTGATACATGTCAGCCAGTTTGCTGTTCGTAAAGCGCCAGCCTATGGTAGAATCGTATATTTCTGTTTTCCGGCTAAAAGCGCCGTCAGCCTTCGGCATCACCAATGGTGCACGGGTCATGCTCTCTACGCCTCCTGCCAGGAATACGTCCCCATCGCCACACATAACAGCACGGGCAGCATCCATGATGGCCTGCATACCGGAAGCACAAAGACGATTGACCGTGTTTCCTGGTACCGTTACCGGTAAGCCGGCCAGTAAAGCCGCCATCCTGGCCACATCGCGGTTATCTTCCCCCGCCTGATTGGTGGCGCCTGCTATAACATCCTCAATACCAGCTGGATCGAGGCCTGGATTACGTTCAAGAATTGATCTTATGAGATGAGCCAGCATATCGTCAGGCCTTACGGAACTGAGCACCCCGCCATAACGGCCGATAGGGGTACGCACAGCGTCTACTATATAAGCAGCTTGCATTGCTTTGTGGATTGCTTTGGTTAATAAAGGGTGTAAATGTAGGGGAAAGCAGGGTAATACCAATGCAGGACGATCTGCCCGCCTGTATGGATCTCTGCAGACATTGAACTGTGCTTCATTTCCGGTTCATCGTATATGCTATAGGCACTCTACGCCGTTATTACGCCGGTGTTTCTATATCGATCGATATAGAAACACCGGCGTAATAACGGCGTAGAGTGCCTATACAACGAAGGATCAATGCCGGATATATGGAAAATGAACCCTTTTTTACTGTTTATGATCTGAGAGGTCAGATAAAGGCGAAGCAGAGAAGAAGCGTAAAAGAAGGGCCGAAACCGGGGCCAAAAATGTGTCCAAAGTACCTTATTATGGTCAATGCATTAAAATACCGTACCTTCGCAGCTTACTACCGACTGCCGTAAGGCAGACATTATCTCATTTAAAGGTCAGGAATGAAATCGGGCAAAACAAATATCCGGCATCTCAGCTTACCGGAATTACAGGAATATTTTGGGTCAATAGAGGAAAAACCCTTCCGCGCCAAACAGGTGTATGAATGGTTGTGGCTGAAACACGCCGGCAGCTTTGATGCTATGACCAACATTTCCAAAGACTTACGTAATAAATTAGAACAGCACTTCACACTTCCCGCGCTTACAGTAGATACTACCCAGCACAGCAATGACGGCACCATTAAGAGCCGTTTCCGCCTGCATGACGGTCATCTTGTGGAAGGCGTGCTGATACCTACGGATACCCGGCAAACCGCCTGCGTTTCCTCCCAGGTAGGCTGCAGCCTGAGCTGCAAATTCTGCGCAACCGGTTATATGGACCGTAAGCGTAACCTGGATTACGATGAAATATATGATGAAGTGGCCCTCCTGAACCAACAGGCGATGGAGGCATATGGCAAGAAACTCAGCAATATTGTATACATGGGTATGGGAGAACCCCTCCTCAACTACAAGAACGTACTGCAGTCCATCGAGCGCATCACCTCTCCTGACGGACTGGGCATGTCTCCAAGACGTATCACGGTATCTACCGCAGGAGTAGCCAAAATGATCCGCCAACTTGGGGATGATAAGGTGAAATTCAACCTCGCGCTTTCCCTGCACGCTGCGAATGATGAAAAACGCAGCCAGATCATGCCGATCAACGATACCAATAACCTGAAAGTATTGATCGAAGCCCTAAACTACTTCTATAAAGCCACACAGAACCAGATCTCATTCGAATATATCCTGTTCAAAGACTTTAACGACTCTTTAAAGGATGCCGATGAGCTGATCCGTATATACCGCCAGGTACCGGCAGATCTGGTCAACATTATTGAATATAATCCAATCTCCAACGCCCGCTTCATGAAACCGGACGAGGACGTCGCCGAAGCATTCATGGATTACCTGTCTAAGCACAAGGTAAATGCACGCTTACGGCGCAGCCGCGGTAAAGACATTGATGCCGCCTGCGGACAATTGGCTAATAAAGGTTGATCAGCCTCCTGCAAACAATTTCAAAATTTAACAGATGAGAAAAAATACACCTGCTAAGAAAGGATTTTCCCCTTTCAAGGAAAATAAAAACAGCAGCTCCAATAAATCTACGTCGCGTTTTAACGCCTCAGACCGCAAGCGCGGTGATGATGATAATGCACGCCCAGGTCGCGGCGATGCTAAAAGGACAGAACGTCCTTTCCAGAGCGACCGTAAACGTGGCGATGATGACAACGCCCGCCCGGCTAAAAGAACTGAACGCCCATTCCACAGCGACCGCAAACGCGGTGATGACGACAATGGCCGTCCGGCAAAGAGGACCGAACGTCCCTTCCCGAGCGATCGCAAACGTGGAGATGATGATAATGGCCGTCCGGCAAAGAGGACTGAAGGCAGGCCTGAACGTTCTTTCTCTTCAGACCGTAAGCCAAAAGAACGAGATAGTTTCCGTCCGGGCAATAAAGCCGGCGGCAGGCCTGAACGCTCTTTCCCTGATAGCCGCAAGGGTAAAGATGAAGAAACACCACGCACTCGCCCGGCACGTACTACAGACGAATCATCAGAAATTCCAGGCACCAAACGCCCGGAAAGAGATAAAACAGCCCGGAGAGCTCGTATCGAGCCTGTTCGCAAGACAGCCAATGGCAGAACGCCTTTCAAACGCCCTCAGGCTCAAGGCGACGACAGCGCCTTCCATGGTGCTTCCGAGCGTAAACCAGGAGCTGGCAAACGTGGCGGTAGCCGTGATGAACGCTCTACTCCCAGCGGATTTAACCGCAAAAAATATTTCGATTCTACCAACGAGCGCTTCGCTGATAAACAGGACAGGAAATCCGCAGTAAGGAAATCCCGACATAGCGACGACAGCGCCCCATCCAATAAAAGGCAATCCAAAAAAGAAGAAAGCGGTAACGCTCCGGGCGAAATGCCACTGAACAAATACATCGCCCACTCCGGACTTTGCTCCCGCAGAAAAGCGGTTGATTATGTGAAAGAAGGTAAAGTGACCGTGAATGGTCAACTGGTAACAGAACCAGCTTTCAAAGTGACAGCAAAAGACGATGTGGCGATCAGTAACAAACGTATCACCATTCAGAAGAACCTGGTATATATTCTGCTCAATAAACCCAAAGGATATATCACCACTACTGACGATCCTGAAGGCCGTAAAACCGTAATGGAGCTGGTTGAAGACGCTGTTACAGAAGACCAGCGCGTATATCCGGTGGGACGCCTGGACCGAAATACTTCCGGTTTACTGCTGTTGACCAACGATGGCGAACTGGCCCAGAAACTGGCGCATCCGAAGCATAATATTAAGAAAATATACCACGTAGGTCTGAATAAACCGTTGACCAAAGCTGACTTCGAAAAGATCCTGTTTGGCGTGGAACTGGAAGATGGTGTAGCTAAAGTGGATGCCCTGGGTTGGGTGGAAGCAGGCGACAAAACACAAGTTGGTATTGAGATCCACAGTGGCAAGAATCGTATCGTTCGCCGTATTTTCGAACATCTTGAGTATGAAGTGGAAAAGCTGGACCGCGTTACGTACGCCGGTCTTACCAAGAAGAACATCAATCGTGGTAGATGGCGTTTCCTGACTGAAAAAGAAATCATTTTGCTGAAGCACTTTAAGTAATCTATGCGTATTAACGAGATCATCATAAAAGAGACACCGGATTTTGTCATTTTAAACAAACCGGCCGGTATGCTGACCATTCCGGACAGGCATGATAACCAACTCCAATCCCTCCAGGGCCTGCTGAAGAAGCAATACGGCGAGATATTCACGGTACACCGCCTGGATAAGGATACCAGTGGCGTAATCCTGTTTGCTAAGAACGAGGCAGCCCATAAGTATTATTCCCAGCTGTTCGAGACCCGTAACGTGAAGAAATTCTATAAGGGACTGGTGAACGGTCAGCTGATCCCTCCTACCGGCAGTGTAGATGAGGCGATCATGGAACACCCGGTTATCAAGGGTAAAATGGTAACGAACAAGAAGGGAAAAAATGCCCTGACAGACTATGAGGTATTAGAAAGCTTCGGACTGTACAGTGTTGTGAAAATGCAGATCCATACAGGCCGTACTCACCAGATCCGTGTACATATGAAGCACCTGGGGCATCCTATTGCCGTGGATGAGCTGTATGGCACAGATGCACCGGTATTCCTGTCAGCTATCAAGAAGAATTATAAACTGGGTAAAAGGACTGAAGAAGAGCGTCCATTACTGAGCAGGCTGGCATTGCACGCCTGGCAGCTGCAGTTTAAGGACCAGCAGGGAGAAGAGCACATCATTGAGGCGCCTTTGCCGAAGGATATTCAGGCGGTTGTGACACAGCTGCGCAAGAATAGCGGCCAGAGTTCTGAGCTAGTGTTATAAAATATAATAAGTCAATATATTGAGAAGCGATTTCCGGAAGGGGGTCGCTTTTTTCTCTTTTCAGAGGGCCATGTACGCCTTATATATGCCTTATACACGGCGCATACATGCCTTATACGTGGACTTGAAGGGGACTAAGTACTCCCTATACTGGTATATTCCAGGGATATCTCCCTTGACATTAGGACGCCTAACGGTGTTAAAAAAGAAAAACGGGGAGAAATCCCCGTTTCGTAAAAATCAAAAACCAACCATTAAAAACTCTTATGAATAAAAACCTGACACACGGCGGTGCAGGTTTTGATTGAATATCTTGTTATTGACTCACTTATAATAGTGCCTCTGCTTATTTGTTCGGTTGAGGCGTTGTTCTTAAGTAAGGTTTGATGACCTTGTGACCTTTAGGGAAACGTCCGGGAATATCCTCGGTTTTCACTGCCATTGTCACAATCACATCTTCTCCATCTTTCCAGTCAGCTGGCGTAGCAACACTGTAGTTGGCTGTCAGCTGCAGAGAATCGATAACACGTAGAATCTCAATGAAGTTCCTACCTGTAGAAGCCGGGTAAGTGATCATCAGTTTCACTTTCTTATCAGGACCGATGATGAACAGGGACCTAACGGTACCTGTTTCTGACTGACCCGGGTGGATCATGTCGTAAAGATCGGAAACTTTCCTATCCTCGTCAGCAATGATTGGAAAATTAACGTTGGTATTCTGTGTTTCGTTAATATCGCCGATCCAGCCCAGGTGTTTATCCAATGGATCTACACTCAGCGCCAGTACTTTTACATTACGTTTTGCAAACTCCTCCTTTAACTGTGCTGTCCTGCCTAATTCTGTAGTACATACCGGAGTATAATCTGCCGGATGTGAAAAAAGAACTCCCCAGCTATCACCCAGGTACTCATAAAAATCAACATCGCCCTGAGACGTCTTTGCCTGAAAGTTTGGTGCTATATCTCCTAATCTTAAGCTCATAAGGTAGTTTTTAGAGTATTCAAAAATAGGATTTTCCTACAAATATTATAGACTTTGCAACTATTTTTTGGAAAAAATTAATTCCCCGCCTGTAAATCAGGCGGGGCGGAGCTAAAACAAACAACCGGATGTAAAAGGTATAAGGGATAACGCTTACATGAAGCGCAACACAACACCGTAGGGGTTACCGGGGTCGTTTTCGGGGTTACCAGGGGTCTTTCAAGGGTTCATGAGGATAGTAGAGGGTATAACTTACAATGTGCGTTCTTTCCAAGCATAATATGCCAGGGTATACTTAAGATCGTCGGTCAGATCAGCTTTTTTACGTGCCGCCTCTTCTTCAAAATCCAGTTCCATATAACCCAGGTACAGTTCATAGCTTTTGTGAAGCATGTCCATACAGTGGTCTATTTTCCTGACGTAGTGGGGCACTTTTGCTGATGGTAATGGGGTTACCTGTTCTATATAGTAACATTCTCCATCTGTATATTCTACCCAGTGACCATCTTCGCGATGACCCGGGCGGGTTAACCTGAAATTCATGTTATCAAATACGATCGCCTTACCCAGTTCCAGCTCCAGATCTATCATATCCGGGATCTGTTCCATGTTCTCCAGCTTCTGCACGATGGTCATCTGCACGGCATCACTCCTATCCTGCACATAGCGTAACATCGTGTTCAGCACTTCGTAGGTAGTGATAAAGTCACAACGTTGCCAGGTATCTTCCTTCCGGATATGACCCCAGAAGGTTAAATAATTGGTATCATCCAGGATGATCTGGCCAACCGAGATGGCCTGCGAGGTGGTTACTGTAGCGGTATTTGTCTGTTTCATAACCGATTCGTTGTTGATAACGATACAAAGATATTAGGTCAAAACGCAGAGAATTTGCGTAGCGAATTTTAACTACTTTTATCCTCTAAATATTTCTATGCATGCCTAAAAACAAGGATGCTGTTTCGCGTTATCGCTGGATAGACGAGCGTTTACGCAACAAGCGTTTGAGAAAACCCACCCTGGAAGATCTTATTGAATTTGTATCCGCGAAAATGGATGCTACCATTTCCGTACGTACTATTCAGAAAGATATCCAGGATATGCGTCATGACCCCGAACTGAATTATCATGCCCCCATCCTGTACGATCGTAGTACAGGCACCTACCGTTATGAAGATGATACGTATTCCATCAATAGCCTGCCGATAGATGAAGCAGACCTGCAGGGACTTGAGATCGCTATCGGTATACTGGAACAATTTCGCAGTCTACCCGTTATTGTACAGTTTGAGGACGCCATTCTGAAAATAGCCACCAGCCTGAAAAAGAACAGGGAAGTATTGGAACACAAAGGGTTGATAAAATTCGCCCGTGCCACACAATACAAGGGCGCCGCCCACATCCCGTTCATCGTAGATGCGATCAAAGGAAGGGAAGTAATACGTATTGCATATCAGAGCTTCGACAGGAATGAACCAAAGGAACATTGGGTAGAACCTTATCACCTGCGTGAATACCAGTACCGTTTTTACCTGATCGGTAAAAGCCAGAAGGCGAAAGGCGGCACATTGCTCACATTCGCACTGGACAGGATCGTTGATATCTGGCCTACCAACAAAACATTCGATGAAAAGAACTTTGATGATGCGAGTTATTATCAGCATGCCATTGGCGTTACAGTACCGCTGGGCGCTCCGGAGAAAGTAATACTTGCCTTTACACCACTGCAGGGTAAATACATCAAGTCACAACCTGTCCATCCTTCACAGCAGGTTGAAAAGGACAACGACAAAGAATGCCGTATCTCCCTCAATGTGGTGATCAATCATGAATTACAGATGTTACTGCTTAGCTATGGGGCCAATGTAAAAATTCTACAGCCCGCGCACCTGGCAGAAAAGATGGCAGCAGAAGCGAAAGCAATGTTGCAAAATTATTCATCCTAAATTCTTTCTTACATGACAAAGTCATTCCGCATCTCTGGAAATCTGATAGATATCTTACAGCAGAAAATATACCCCGCTACGATCGCTGTTGATAACGGTGTTATAAGCAGTATTACAGAGGATGCGACTACATATGAACAGTACCTGCTGCCCGGCTTTATTGATGCGCATGTGCATGTAGAAAGCTCTATGCTGACGCCTTCGCAATTTGCCAGACTTGCAGTGGTACATGGCACTGTAGCCACGGTTTCCGATCCGCATGAAATTGCGAACGTACTCGGTGTACAGGGCGTGGAATATATGCTGGAAAACGGTAAGACCGTTCCTTTCAAATTCTGTTTTGGCGCTCCTTCCTGCGTGCCTGCTACTATCTTCGAAACTGCCGGTGCGGAAGTGACTGTCGCCGATGTGGAAGCGCTGTTACAAAAGCCCGAAGTGTTGTACCTCACTGAGATGATGAACTTTCCTGGTGTATTGCACGAGCAGCCGGATGTAATGGCAAAGATCGCTGCTGCAAAACGTATCGGAAAGCCTGTGGATGGCCATGCTCCGGGCCTTCGCGGCGAAGATGCGAAGAAATATATTGCTGCCGGTATCAGTACTGATCATGAGTGTTTTACAGCTGAAGAAGCATTGGATAAATTAACTTACGGTATGCATATCCTCATCCGTGAAGGTAGTGCTGCGCGTAACTTCAATGCGCTGATCCATTTGCTGAATGACTATCCTGAAAAGATCATGTTCTGCAGTGACGATAAACATCCTGACAATCTTGTGGAAGGACATATTAATGTGCTTGTTAAAAGAGCGCTTGCATTAAAGATCGATCTGTTCAAAGTACTACGCGCCGCCTGCGTGAATCCTGTCCTTCATTATAAAATTCCTGCCGGCTTATTACGTGTAGGCGACCCTGCGGATTTCATCATTGCAGACAACCTGGACAACTTCAATATCGTTGCTACTTACATTGATGGCGTAGCCGTGGCGCAACATGGCGAAACGCGGATCCCTTCTATTATTGCACCGGTTATCAACAACTTTGATTGTGAGCTTAAATCCAGTAGCGACTTTCGTATTACCGCCAGTGGTGTTACTGCAAATGTGAAAGTTATTGAAGCGCTGGACGGTCAGCTGATAACGAACAGCTTTACAGAGATCTTGCCTGTTGTTGATGAGCAGTTATTTTCCTCTACGGAGAAAGATATCCTGAAACTCGCTGTAGTGAACCGATACAGCCCAGCACCTGTTGCTCTGGGGTTTATCAGGAACTTTGGTTTTAAACAGGGTGCTATTGCGTCTTCTGTGGCACATGATAGTCACAACATCATTGTTGTCGGTGTTGATGATGAGAGTATTGCACAAGCGGTAAATGCTGTGGTTGCGCATCAGGGTGGCGTGAGTGTTGTTGATAACGGCGATGTATCTGTATTGCCGTTACCTGTCGCGGGGTTAATGAGTAATCTTGATGGCTACGAAGTAGCTGCTCGTTACAGTGAACTGGATAAAGCAGCGAAGGCGCTGGGGAGTAGATTAGACGCGCCTTTTATGACGTTGTCTTTCATGGCGTTGTTAGTAATACCACATCTGAAGCTCAGTGATAAAGGGCTGTTTGATGGGGACACGTTCAGTTTTACCGCTGCTGTGGTATAATTATTCTGGTAGCTTTGATTGCAGGAGTATAACGTGCGTTTTATCCATTTGACTGGATCACGATTTAACGTTTTCAATCGTTTGGACTGTTGATCACTATTGATCGGCATCAAACGTATCTCAAATGGATAAGACGCATGTTATACCCCTGCAATCCCGCTACGAATGTGTTTATAATTGTTGTGGGATTGCTACTTTTATTTAGCGTTGGCTATAGACAGAACTTCCAATTCAAATATCACCTCACTTAATAAGCATGATTCAGCTTTAAGTTTTGCTTTCCCCTTCTCACTTCTTGTTTCTCTATACTGTTTCCTGTTGCTTCCTGATAATGTCCTCTCTTACTTACACAGCCCATAAAGCACCACCCACACTGTCTTTCTCGGCGCCTGTTACTGAAGCGAAAGCATTTGATTCCTGCCTCCAGCGTAAGGTACCCAGCAATGCAATCAATAAGGCATTACGGAATGCCTCCTTTTGCACAGTTATGGCAATGTTTAATGGTTGCAACGTTTCTTCTATAGTCTTTATCAAATAACTATTTGCTGTGCCTCCGCCAGTGAGCAGTAAATTGTTTGTTGTTGCTCCTTCTTCACTTTCTTTCTGTGGCCGAATTGCTTTTACTGATTTTTCAATCTGCGCTGTTATATGATGAGTATATGTATTCAGTTTGCCCTGTGTTGATAGCTGATGCTGCTGGATCAATGGCATCACAGTACCCGTACCGAATTTCGATGTAAGCGTTCTGGGATAGCTTTCATTATAGAATGCCAGTCCGTTCAGTGCAGTCAGCAATGATTGATCTGTTACACCGCCTGCCGCTAGTTTACCTTCATCATCATAAGCTCTGCCCAGCGTTTCGGCGAGTGCGTCCAAAACATAGTTACAAGGACAGATGTCGGCGGCTATTAACTGACCGTCTTTTTCTGCTGCAATTGTCGCATTCTCTCCCAGGTTTATCCTATAGCTGTAATCAGGGAATAGTAGCTGCTCCGCTATCGGAAGGATAGGTGCTCCTTTTCCTCCGAGGGCTATGTCCATAGCACGCAACTCATTGATAACAGGCAAACCGGTTACAGCCGAAATGGCTGCGCCATCGCCTAACTGAGCGGTCATTTTTTGTGCTGGCACATGGAAAACAGTGTGACCATGTGCTGTTATGAAGTGTACCTGATGATCAAGCTGATGCTGTGATATGAACTGGTTTATAGTATGCCCTATAAAATGGCCGTATTCACTGTTCAGTAACAGATAATCACGGGCTGGCAGGTTAGCCGCTCCTCCCAGTTTTTCCTCCCATTCCGGGGTATATGCGAGGCGTTCCGCCGCCTTTATTTCATAGGTCCACTTGCCCCTTACTTCCGTCAGCGCTACAAAAACGACATCCAATCCTGCCAGTGAAGTGCCTGACGTTACGCCTATTACATTATAAACCATGCACTAAAATTTGTGCAAAAGTAAATAATGTGAGGCTTACATGCTTTTTTTTCAGGTTTTATGGAATCGGGTGGATGTCCTGCATCATATGGTCAGACTAAAACTTGTGCTATGCGAAAACAGCTCTTCGTCCTGCTGCATGGACTAATCATCCTCAGTATATCAATCATATCTTCTACAGGATCGGCACAAGCCCAACAAAAAGGGCGTGCTAAATGCGATATTGAAGGAACTGTTATTGACGACAAAACGAACGCTCCGCTGATGGGGGCCACTGTCATAATGGTTGTTTCAACTTCGCGTCACAAAGGCTTAAAACTGACTACAGATGAAAAAGGCCAGTTCAATACCCTTACCTACTTAAAGATAGATCCATTAGTTACTTTTTATACTTCACTAAGAGGTTATAAGACTGATACGCTCGCCATCGAGGCAAAAAGCATCATCCTCGGGATAGCCAGGCAAAGAGAGAAGATCGTTATCCGGTTGAAGCCAGCTCCCGTTACCGCGAATGATCGGCATGTTAAAGACATCAAACAGCAGCTGGCGCTGGAACAAAAAGTTCCGATGGCAGTCACGCAAAATGAGATAGCAACCAAGTCATCAGGTACTATAAGGTTACGTGGCGTCAGTTCTTTTAATGGATCAATGGCTCCGGGATATTACCGAGGCCAGGATCATCAGACCGAAGATTACAGCCCTATCAATGAAAACATTTTCCACACTGTTACCGATCAGCCACTTAGCACGTTCTCCATTGATGTAGACCGGGCTTCCTATTCTAACATTCGGCGCTTTCTGAATAATGGAGATATGCCACCGGCCGATGCGGTGAGAGTGGAAGAAATGATCAACTATTTCGATTATAAGTACGGTAATCCTTCCAGTGATGCTCCGGTAGCGATACATACCGATATGGCTGTTTGCCCGTGGAACACCGGTCACCAGCTGGTGCGCATTGCGTTGAAAGGCAAAGATGTAACAAAAGAAAAGCTCCCTCCTTCCAACCTGGTGTTCCTGATAGATGTCTCTGGCTCTATGGGTGGCGAAGGAAGATTGCCACTGGTAAAACAGGCATTCAAAGCATTGGCAGGCCAGCTGAGACCTGTTGATAAAGTGGCGATAGTGGTATATGCGGGCGCAGCAGGATTGGTATTGCCATCTACTTCCGGAGAAAATAAAACTGCTATTCTTGATGCGTTGGATAAACTGGAAGCAGGCGGTTCTACTGCTGGTGGTGAAGGTATACTTCTCGCATACAAGACAGCTGCAGAGAACCTTTTAAGGAATGGGAACAATCGTGTGATCATCGCTACTGATGGAGACTTTAATGTAGGCCCGTCCAGCGATGGGGAGTTACAACGTATTATCGAAAGAGAACGGGAAAAAGGTATCTTCCTTTCTGTACTTGGCTTTGGCATGGGCAATTACAAAGACAACAAACTGGAGATACTGGCAGATAGAGGTAATGGGAACTATGCTTACATAGACAACTTCGAAGAAGCCCGCCGTACGTTCGTGACCGAGTTTGGCGGCACACTCTTCACGATAGCGAAAGACGTAAAGTTGCAGATCGAGTTTAATCCGAAATATGTGCAATCGTACAGGCTGGTAGGTTATGAAAACAGAATGTTGCAGAATGAAGATTTCAACAACGATAAGAAAGACGCCGGAGATATGGGCGCGGGACATACTGTAACGGCATTGTATGAGGTTGTTCCGACAGGTAAAGAGATCGATCAACCACTGGCTGTTGATCCGCTGAAATACCAGCTGCCAAAGGTGGCTACGGGAAATACGTCGGAAGTGCTCACCGTCAAATTGCGTTATAAAGAGCCAACTGCCAGCACCAGCCAGCTCATAACAAAAGTGTTACGTTGGAAACAACAGGATATTGCGCAGGCGCCTGAAGATTTTCGCATGGCCACTGCAGTTGCAGACTTCGGATTGCTGCTACGTAATTCAGAACATAAAGGAAATGCATCCTGGGACCAGGTGCTAAAACTGGCCGGAAATGCCCGCGGGACCGATGAAGAGGGATACAGGGCGGAATTCATCCAATTGGTAAAAAAAGCACAGCTAATCAGTAACAACCATGGCACAAAATAGTTCTGTTTAACCGGTCTTAAATCTATTGTTTGTGACAGACCAGTCAAGGATTCCGGTTCCCTGACTGGTCTTTTCGTTACATTATTGTTATTTACATTTTCCGGCTCTGAAAATTTTGGTATTTTGCATACATGATAGTGAATCTAAGTAGCACCAATTCGTTAGTAGGAGACTGGCTAAGTGAGATCAGAAGTGTTGAAGTACAGACAGACCGTATGCGTTTCAGGCGTAATATGGAAAGGCTGGGGGAAATAGCCGCCTACGAGATCAGTAAAACGTTGGAATACGAGGAAAAGGAGATCCAGACACCATTGGGTATCGCTAACTGCCGGGTGTTGAAACAACAGCCTGTTCTGGCTACTATTCTAAGGGCAGGACTGGCGCTCCATCAGGGATTGCTCAACTACTTTGATAAAGCTGATCATGCCTTTATTTCCGCTTACCGTAAGCATAAACACGACGGCACGTTCGATATCAACCTGGAATACGTGTCCAGCCCTTCTATTGATGGCCAGGTAGTTATACTATCTGACCCTATGCTGGCAACCGGTGCTTCTCTGGTGAAGACCATCGAACACCTGCAAAGCCTGGGTAAACCCAAACATATTCACCTCGTTGTAGCTATCGCCTGTACAGTTGGAATTGAATATGTGCAAAGACATGTAGATAATAGTAACTTGAGCATCTGGGCAGGTGATATTGATGACGAACTCACGGCCAAAGGATACATTGTACCAGGGCTTGGAGACGCCGGCGACCTCGCATTTGGAAACAAATTACAACAGTAAAAAACCGATATCAACAGACAGGATCTTCTTTAGAGAATATTGAGTAATCAACCAAAGAAAATGTATTTCGTTTAGTCATTCATTCATAACACTTTAGGGAGTTCTCATAATCAATGTTATATATTTTTAATTTGAAATATGAGTAGCATTGTGTACCTTCACATGGAACCATGAGAAAACCCTATACTTATAAGTATTGTTTTATGAAAAAAGTGTTGCTGTTTTTCACGATTGCCCTTTATCTGATGAACCCGGCCAGGGCGCAAGACCCGCATTTTTCGCAGTTCTTCGCCTCCCCTCTCACTCTTAATCCGGCATTTACCGGCCTGTTTTCAGGCGACTTTCGTGTTTCAGGGAACTATCGTTCACAGTGGAGAAGTATCTCGACGCCTTTTACCACCGGCACTGCAGCAGTAGACTTCGGCATTCTGAAGAATGTACTGTCTTATACTGATATCTGGGGTGTGGGTGTAATGGCCATGTACGACAGGACCGGCGGCGGTGCACTGACGTCTACATACCTTAGTTTTAGCACAGCTTACCATAAAGGCCTGGACCCGGAGGGAAACCATACCCTCGCTGTAGGTTTGCAGGCTACTTACGTACAAAAACGACTTGATCAGACCAAACTGGTATTTGAGAATCAGATAGATAATAACGGCTACAATCCTGCCATTCCGAGTGGCGAAACCTTTGTAAACCCAACTATCACTTATATCGATCCAAATATTGGTATCCTTTACAACGGTCTGGTTGGTGAATCATCAAACATTTACCTGGGTGCTTCCTACTATCACATCACCCAACCTACGGAAACGTTCATGGCGCAGAACAATAACCGCCTGACTTCCCGTTGGACCGCTCACGGTGGTGGTTCCGTACCGGCAGGTGCCGGTGGCAACCGTATCCACTTCAGCGCCCTCTATATGAAACAAAGTACTGCTTCGGAATTTTCTTTTGGCGGCGCTTACGGTTTCAACCTGAATGGGGATGACGAAAACCCAACTACGTTTTACCTCGGTAGCTGGTACCGTTTGAAAGATGCGATCAACCCATATGTAGGTCTGGAGATCAATGGTTTTACCGTTGGAGCTTCTTACGACATGAACGTATCATCCCTGAAGCCTGCATCTAATTATCGTGGTGGTATGGAGCTCTCTATCATCTACATACACAGACGCAGTGAAGGTAGCAAGTACAGAACCTTGTGTCCAAGATTCTGATCTGATAAATCATTTCAAAAAGGACCTGCCAGTTGCATAAGCTGGCAGGTTTTTTATTGTATCCCGACATTTTTTACCATTGTTCCACTGATTTTTAGTTACTTACAACCGGATCAATGCTTATAGCGAATAACTAACACTAAAATTCCAGCATTTTGTTTTCATTCAGAGAAGTACTGGCGGCCATCCAGGCCTATGGGAAAGCACATCAATTTATTATGCAGCACAAGTTATGGAAATGGATACTCGTGCCCGGTATCCTGTACTGCATACTGTTCATGACAGGAAGTTATTTCGTTTGGGGATATTCTGGAGAAGTTGTTGAATACCTCTTTAACCTACTGCCAATAAAGGTTTGGATCACAGACCTGGAAAGCAGCTGGGTCAGCTTTTTCTTTATCTTACTGGCATTCTCTATCAGGATCATGATCCTGCTACTTTATTTTGCTTACTACAAATATCTTTTCCTTATTCTAGGCTCTCCTCTGTTTGCGTATCTTTCAGAGAAAACAGAAGCCATCCTGGAAAACCGGGAGTTTCCATTCAGCATGCAACAGTTCCTGAAAGACATGGCCAGAGGCGTGTCCATTTCACTGCGTAACATGTTGTATCAGACAATTGCAGTTGTTCTACTGATCATATTGTCATTCATACCAATAGTAGGCTGGATCACGCCCCTCTTTGCATTCTTTATTGAATGTTATTTCTATGGTTTTTCCATGGTCGATTACAGCTGCGAACGGCACCAGATGAGCACCCGACAGAGTATCCGGTTTATCAAAGACCACCGGGGTATTGCATTGGGCAATGGTATAGTGTTCTATCTCCTGATGTTTATTCCTGTGCTGGGATGGGTACTTGCGCCTTCCTACGCCGTTATAGCCGCCACTATTCACTTATCAGACAAAAAATTACTCAATGGCGCAACCTGGTAAAGTTTACCTGATACCCACGGTATTAAGTCCGGATACATTACATACCATTCCGGCTTATATTACACCTGTGGTGCTACAGATCAGTGTATTCTTTGTGGAGAATGAACGTACCGCCAGACGGTATTTGAAAGCGCTGGACAGAAGCATTAACATAGACTCTCTTCAGCTGTTGCTAATGCATGAGAATCATCCGCCGGATACTGCATTAGCTAAACAAATATTATTGTCAGGAAAGGACATTGGTGTGATCAGCGAAGCAGGTTGTCCGGCTATTGCCGATCCGGGCCATCTTGTAGTGCAGGTAGCCCATTCTATAGATGCGCAGGTCATTCCGATGGTGGGACCGAACTCTATGCTGCTGGCCTTAATGGCTTCGGGCATGAACGGACAGAATTTCCAGTTTGTAGGTTATCTGCCGGTAAAACCACCTGAAAGAATAAAGGCCATCCGCGATCTGGAAATGCAATCGCAGAAGAAACAACAGACGCAACTTTTCATAGAAACGCCTTATCGTAATAATCATTTGTTAAAAGACATGCTGGATAACTGTAAAGACACTACGCAAATATGTATTGCGGCAGATATAACCGGACCGGAGGAATTTATCCGTACAAGATCTGTAAAGGCATGGAAACAACAGTTGCCGGAATTGCATAAGAAACCGGCCATATTTTTACTGCTGGCACAGTAAACGAACAGGGACCAGGAATTATAATTCCTGGTCCCTGATTTTTAATACACTACATCTTTTACCGTGATCACACTATCTACAATAAAGTTGCTGAAACCTCTCCAGGGGACGGCGCCCAGATATTCTTTATAGTGCAGCTCCACAAACTTTCCACTGCTCGACATCAGCCGCTGCGCTATACGTTCGTCCACCACCGAGAACTGGAACTCATTTGATTGCAGCGCTCCCGGTTGTTTAGAGCGGTATCCGCTCTGAATAAGGCGTCCCTCGTACGTCTTGAAGACATATCCTTTCTCCACGAAGTAATTCAGTTCTCCGGCTTTTACCCCGCGACCGAATACGAAGTAATATCTATACATGAAAAAAAGGGCCAACACCACCACTACACCACCCACTACCATAAAAAGAAATCTGCGCATATTGTTTATTTGAAACAGGTAAGGATTAAAGTCCGTATTTATCGATCAGATAGATCAACCCTGCCATACTGAAGGCGCCCAGCTCGAGCTCTCTCTTGTTCACTGCTTCAAAAGTATCATTGGCAGCATGATGCAGATCAAAATAACGCTGGGAGTCCGGCATTAGTTCACCCATTGGCGTACCTATTGCTTCATACAGTTCTCCTACGTCCACACCACCGCCGGTAGCTGCAAAGTCGTATAGATCATATGGACGGAATAAAGGCGCCCAGGAGATGATCTTAGCCTGCTTTTCGGCCGGCATCATGAATGCAAAACCTCTTGGTGTAAAACCGCCTGCATCGCTTTCCAATGCGAATATATGATGCTCTCCTTTGGCTTTTGCCTCGGTTGCATATTTTTTACCACCACGGGTGCCATTTTCTTCGTTGGCGAACAGGACTATCCGGATAGTACGTTTAGGTTTAATTCCTGATGCTTTAAAGGCACGTAGTAATTCTACTGACTGTACACAGCCTGTACCATCGTCATGTGCACCCTGGTTTACGTCCCACGAGTCCAGGTGTCCGCCTACAGTAATGATCTGGTCGGGGAATTCAGTACCACGGATCTCTCCGATCACGTTATGCCCTGTTGTATCAGGCAGCATTTTACAGTTGGTTTTCAGGTACAATTTCAGGTCCTTCTCCCCTTTCAGACGGTTGCTCAGCAGATCGGCGTCTTCCAGGCCAACTGCTACCGCCGGTATTTTAGGGAAGGAGTCATTATAGTGCATTGCACCTGTATGGGGAAAGTTGTTGGCGCCATGGCTCATAGACCTCACTACAACGGCAAGCGCGCCATATTTGGCAGCCCGGCTGGCCCCTTGTCCGCGATATTTTACAGCATCTCCGTAAGACTCAAAAGTACGGACAAGTTCAGGCTTGAAATGGTAGTTATAAAACACGATCTTTCCTTTTACCTGGTCTTTTTTAGCTTCCAGGTCTTCAAAAGAAGACACTTCCAGCACGGGAGCGGTGACACCCGCCGGGTTGCTACCAACGGAATTACCCAATGCCAGCACATTCAGCGGTGGTATGTAATCGCGGCGGCGGGAAATGATCCGCACCTCTTCTTTCGCGCCCCTTACCCAATGGGGAACCTGGCATGCCTGCATATAGACAGTATCTGCACCGGCCTCTTTCAGCACTTTTTCGCCCCATTTCTCAGCTTTTACCATTTGCGGAGAACCAGCCAGACGGCCTCCTACCTGCTGGGTAAGATCTCTCAAATTAGAATATGCCTTACTATGTGTCAGGACTTCAGTAGCCAGTTGTCGTAATACCAGGGAATCATTCTCCTGCTGTTGGGCACACACCGGAATGGTGAAGGCCAACAGCGCCGGCAGCAGGTAATTTCTCATAAACACGTTGATTTAGGGACTAAAACTAATTAAATAACATTGTTATTCAAACGGGGCGATCATACAGAAATATTACATGGTAAGCTTAACACGCCGCTAATCCTATTTAAAAGTAATGTCAATTTAAAATGTTATAATTTTGTACTCTGCATTAACGTAAAAAACTGTGTTCTGCGTGAGGCGTACTGCATTCTGCTAAACGTCCGGCACTAAGCGTTTGCCGTATTAAGACTTAAACAACAACACATGCGAATTGGAATAGTATGTTATCCTACTTATGGTGGAAGTGGCGTACTGGCGACAGAACTGGGCAAGGCGCTGGCAGATAAAGGCCACATGGTACACTTTATTACCTATCAGCAACCTGTAAGACTGAATGCCTTTCATGCCAACATATATTATCACGAGGTGCAGGTCCCTACTTACCCTCTTTTTGATTTTCCGCCCTACGAGTCTGCACTGAGCAGTACTATGGTGGATGTTATATTAAATCAGCAGCTGGATCTGCTGCATGTGCACTATGCTATTCCGCACGCATCTACTGCCTACCTGGCAAAACAGATCGTTAGCAAACAAGGCCGGACAGTACCATTTATCACTACGCTGCACGGAACAGATATCACCCTGGTGGGTAAAGACAAGACCTACGCCCCGGTGGTGACCTTCTCTATCAATGAGTCGGACGCTATCACTGCGGTATCTAATAATCTGCGGGAGGAAACATACAAATCCTTCCAGATCGAAAAAGAGATAGAAGTCATCTACAACTTTGTTGATATAGAGCGTTTTAAACGCCGGGAAAAAGAACTATTGCATTTCAGGAATGCTATTGCTCCCAACGGAGAAAAGATCCTGCTGCACGTGTCTAACTTCCGTAAGGTGAAACGTGTTCCTGATGTGGTGAAGATCTTTCAGATGGTGAGAGAAAAAGTGCCTGCCAAACTCCTTTTGGTAGGTGATGGGCCGGACAGGCCAGCTATTGAATCGATGTGCCGGGATTTGCATCTGTGCGGCGATATCCGTTTTGTAGGTAAACAGGAACAACTGGAAGACGTGATGTCTATTGCCGACCTGTTCGTATTACCTTCAGAATATGAAAGCTTCGGTCTGGCTGCCCTGGAGGCTATGGCAGCTGAAGTGCCCGTGATCTCTTCCAATGCGGGTGGTTTGCCGGAAGTGAATATTCACGGAAAAACCGGATACCTGAGTCCTGTAGGAGATGTAGATAGCATGGCGGAACACGCTACCAAGCTGTTGCTGGATGACAATCTACTGGCAGCCATGCGTAAAGGTGCGCTTGAACAGGCACAACGTTTTCATATTGACAATATCATCCCACAGTATGAGGCTTTGTATGAAGAAGTGATGAACAGGGCGCTGGAATCTGTAGATAAATGATTTTCATGCTGTTGCAATAAACTGGAACCCGCTGGCTGTATATGTCCGGCGGGTTTTTATTTAAACGGGCACTACGGAATAACAACTCGTTCCCGGGGTTGCGCCCAGGGGGGTGACAACACGTTTTGCGGGCATCCGGACAACAAACATGCATTCCCGGGGTTTACACCCGCGCTACAAACAGGAGACCCTTAGCGGGTTCCTATTATGTTTTGTTTATTATGTTTTGCCATTGCGTTTTGTTGAAGAAGTTCCTTGCCGCCAAATAAAAAAGGTTGTATGCCTTTGACATACAACCTTTTCGCTTTATAAATTCAATGAGTTATTTCTTTCTGATCCAGAACTCAGGGTTTTGTTTTTGTACCCCTCTGTAGATCTGCAATTCCACTTCTCCCAGGTTTTCCAGTTCATTTGTACCTGCTGTACCAATTAACTGACCTGTGCTCACCCTATCGCCGGTTCTTACACTTACTGATTGCAAACGTGCATAGTTTGTAAAGTACTGACCATGCCTGATGATCACCAGGGAACCTCCTCCCGGAATAACTGCTACGGTCCTTACTTCTCCCTGGAAGATGGCCCTTACAGCAGCTCCGCGACTGGTACCGATGATCACGCCATCATTTTCAACTGTGATACGTTCGATCACCGCATGTTGCTGACGACCGAAGTGCCCTATAATGTGACCGGAAGTTACCGGCCATGGCAGCTTACCACGATTGCTTTCAAAGCTTTCTGACAATGCCAGGGCTTCAGGCGTTGCTTCCAGGACGTTCTCGGTACGTACTGGTTTTTCGGGTTCAGGAGCCGGTGGTTTAGGAGCCGGAGGAGGGTCAACCGGTTTAGGGTCCGGTTTATTTTCTGCAACTGCGTTATTGGTATTATTCTTAGCAGCGTTTGCGGCAGCAGCGGCATTGGCTGCAGCGAGGGCAGCGGCCTTCTTCGCGGCTTCGTCACGTTTCCGTTTCTCATCGGCAGCAGCTTTACGTTTGGCAGCAGCTTCTTCCTCTGCCTGCCTGCGTGCTATTTCTATTTCACGACGGATTACTGCCTGAATAGCTGACTGTACTCTCTGTGCGTCTTTTTTATTCTTATTGATGTCTGCCAACAACTCCTTTTCACGTCCTTTCAGGTTGGTCAGCACCTTGTCTTTTTCTTTCTTGTCTACTTCGAGTATGCTACGTTGTTCCTGTTCTACCTTTAACGTACCTGAACGCTTTTCTTTCTGTTCCTGCAGGCTTTCTATTTTCTTACTTAGCAGCACACGTGTTTCAAGGATGTTATCAGCCTGCCGTCGGCGGTAGTCCCTATATTGTTTGAGATACTGATATCTCTTGATAGCGTCATTGAAAGTTTCTGCAGAGAAGATGAAGTTCAGCATGTCGTAAGTACTGCGATTTTTATACGCATATACGACCAGCTGTGCATATTGGGACTTCAACGTATCCAGGTCCTTTTCCAGGGTTTTGATATCCCGGTAGGCGGAATTGATGTCGCCATTAATGAAGTTGATCTCTTCGTTGATATTATTGATAAGACGGGTACGTAGAGTGATCTTGTCACGCAGTGCCCGCAGCTGGCTCAAGCTCTCTTTTGTGGACCTCTTGGTGGTTTTGAGGGCCTCGTTGGCTTCGTCAATCTCACGCTGCAGCTCTTTCTTTCTATGCTCTAATTCTTCCCGCGACAATTGGGGAGCCTGTGCATTCAGCAAGGCCGGTAGTAAACCTAAGATCAATACAAACGGGAAAAACTTCTTCAGATTCAGCATGATGGTTTTAAAGATAGCTGCAAAATAGCAATTTACAAATTCAGATACATTCCGGAGCCTGCCTACTCCCTTGAATAACCGGAAGGAATGGTGAAGGGAAAGCTCACCGGCTGATCAAAATCTATTTTGTTAAAATCCATGTTGATCTTCGTGTAACTTTTTTCTTCCACAAAAACCCTTCGGCGGGTAGCAAATTTAATCTTATCCAGCGATTTGTATTCACCATATGTGAGTTCGACCGAGCGTTTGCGTGTACTGTCTTTATCCATCACCTTGCTTTGCTGGAGGATGTAGTCATCTGCAAAAACGTTGAACAGACTAGTGAATATTGTGCTGTCGCATGTAAAAGAAATAACTGCGGGTGTTTTAACCACCTGGTACACAGAATCTGTCAGATAAATGGGGTTCCCGATGATCAGGTCCTGCAGGGTCCTGAAATCGAACGGGATATTCAGAATATCTTTTGCATTCTTCATATCCCGGAGGTATGCTATTTTATGGAACTTGTCGATTGCTTTCAGGCTATCAGGTGTGATAATGGCCCTGGCTACTTCTCCGATGATAGGTGCTGATACGGATATCCAGATGAAACTGTCTTTCTGCATACGCATGTTTGCGTTGATGCCTGACATTTGTTTGGACTCCGATTCAAAATCGATCTTTAATTTGGCGGAGAAAGTATTGAATGATATATAGTTGCTGCGCAGTTTCGAGAGCAGTTCTTTGTTGTAAGCGTTGGTAGCTGCTGTTGATGCGCTGTCTGTTTTTGCAATAATGTTATGCTGAGTGGTATCTGTCACAGGAAAAGAAGTACCTGCTATCTGTCGGCTATGCCTGCATGAAAAGAGTCCCGTGCTTACAATACCTAATACTATCAGTGCTAATGTTTGCTTCATCATGATCTTTAATTCAATACATTCCCGTTTCCCAGGGGAAGTTCGCTATTCCCTTTCGGTTGCAAGTATATACCGTTTTTCTGCAATTTTACGGGCTAATCCTACTGAATTAGCTCCTTTTTGTTTGGCCAATTGCCAATATTCCAGGGCTTTGTCCACATCGTGGAGGTTAAACAGTATATCTCCGTAGTGCTCCAGCATATTAGGGTTCTGACGTGCTTCTTCTGACTGCAGGGCTTTTTCCATCCATTGTCTGGCCTGTTCGTAGCGGGCCATGCGGAACAGGATCCAGGCGTATGTATCCATAAAATTGGTGCTTTCCGGCTCCAGTTCCAGTGAACGTTTAGACATGCTCTCTGCTTTTGTCAATTGCTCTCCGCGAAGGGAAAGATAGTAGCTGAAGTTATTCAGTACCAGTGCATCATCCGGCTTCAGCGCCAACGCGCGGTCATAACTGCTGTCGGACAGCTGATGTTGACCGGTTGCGTGATAAGCATCTCCCAGCAGCGAGTAAACATCGGCTCTTGTATTCTTGTCGCCATTACCGCCGGCGGTCTGTAATGCGATATTCAACGCCTCGATGGATGTAGGATAATTCTGTAGCAAAAAGTTCGCCACCCCTTTGAAATAATGCCCCATAAACTCTTTCGGGAAGCGTTCTGCTACAATTGTGCTCACTTTCAGGAGGTTATTGGAGTCATCTTTACGGGAGTAGATCCACATCAGCTGATACCACACTGTAAACCTTGTGGAATCGAGGGTAACAGCTTTATTATAGTCTACCAGTGCGCTGTCCAGCATACCTGCCTGTGAGAACATGTCTGCCTGCAGGGCATACGCCTTGGCCTCTTCGGGATGAGCTTCAATGACTAATTGTGCCAACTGCAGTCCTTCTCTCAATTTGCTGCTGTCCACTCCCTGCATTTGGAGGTAGGGATAGACATAAGCTACTTTTTCATCAATGTTATAATCAGGATTAGCAAAAGCGCGTGTCAGATAAGCCCAGTACTGCGTATAGTTTCCCTCCTTCTTTGCATAACCTGACAATGCTATCAGCGCCCGTGGATTAGCGGAGTCCCGTTGCAACACTTCATTGTAGATAGCTGCCGCTTCTTCAACACGGTCATTGGAATTATAGATATCTCCAAGAACGATATAGTACCGAACATCTTCCGGATTCTGATTAATCAGCTTATGAACCTCCGCCGCCGCGTCTTCCATCCTGTTCAACTTCAGATAAAGCCGTTGCTTCTGAAAAGCCAGTTCTTCTACAAGTCCCACTTTTCTCTCTAATGAGTCAAATACTTCCAGCGCCTCTGCAGATTTATCGGCCTTCGCCAGGAACATTCCCTTGTTGTAGAGATATTCATCATTCTCAGGATACCTGGTGGCAAGGCGATTGTATACCGTAGCGGCGCTATCAAACTGGGCATTCACGCCAAAGGCATCTGCCAGCGTTATCTGGAACCATTTATTGGTACTGTCCAGGCTCACCGCTTTACGGGCAAAACCCAGTGCATAACCTGGATTGCGCACCTCTATAAATAGGCGGGACAACTCGTAGTAAGCTGTGGGGTTGTTCCTTTTCAGGCGGAGATAGTCAGAGAATTGCGTAATGGCTGTGCGGTAATCGCCCAGCATTTTAGACCTTTCAGCAGAGTAGAAAAGACTATCTGCCCGTTGTTCCAGCAAAGTAGAATCCTTCACGGAATATACCTGACGGGAAGCAGCACGGGAGGCGACTGGTTTTGAAGAGTTACAGGCTGTTCCTACCACACAACAAAAACCTGTTACTAAAAGGGATAACCGGCTTACCAACCGGTTTAAAGCTGGCAGGCCACTCCTTCCGGGCAAGGTCCTGTTAGTATTGTGGGTTTTGAACATTTATTAAGATTTACCGGTGTGGCCAAAACCGCCGGCACCACGTTCTGTTTCTGTCAGCAGTTCTACCGCTTCAAGGCGGGCCTGGACAAATGGAGCGATCACCATTTGGGCGATCCTTTCACCGGGGGCAATTGCCTGCGGCTCGTTAGACAGGTTGATCATAATGATCTTGATCTCTCCCCTGTAATCAGCATCAATTGTGCCGGGTGTATTTAACAAGGTCAGGCCCTGTTTGATAGCGAGACCACTACGTGGCCTGATCTGGGCTTCGTACCCGGTAGGCAGCTCTATGAACAGGCCGGTGGGTATCAGCATCCTTTCGAGAGGCTGCAGTGTAATAGCTGTTTCCAGGCTGGCCCTAAGGTCCATCCCGGCCGCTTCTGCTGTGGCGTAAGCCGGTAGCGGATTAGCGGATTTATTGATGATCTTTACTGTTATAGATGCCATTGTTGCAAAGGTATTTTAAATAGTCCATAGTCTAATTTTTCTCCAGCAGGACGGTTGCATAAGCCACCACGCCCTCTTCACGGCCTACAAAACCGAGTTTCTCTGTAGTTGTAGCCTTTATCGATACTTCCTCGGTGGAGATATTGAGTATACCGGCAATTGTTTCCTGCATTTGCCCCACGTATGGTTTGATCTTGGGCGCCTGCAGGCAAAGCGTGCTATCTATGTTCACTACCTGGTAACCTTTCTGACCGATCAGCTCCAGCGTACGTTTCAGCAATATTTTGCTGTCAATATTCTTGTAAGTATTATCTGTATCAGGGAAATGAACCCCGATATCTCCCAGGCTGGCAGCACCCAACATGGCGTCACAAATGGCGTGCAGCAGCACGTCGGCATCGCTATGCCCAATGGCTCCCTTATGGTGAGGCACCAAAACCCCTCCCAACCAGAAATCCCTTCCTTCTGTTAACTGATGAAAATCTACTCCCAGCCCAATGCGCAATTTAGTCATGACAGATGTATAAACTTTGAAATATAAGCTTTTAACCGCTTAAAATTATCGCAAATTAAAAATCCTCCGGGGATTTCCGGAGGATTCTTATATTTTAAAAAAACATTAACTATTTCAATACCAATTATTACCAGTTGTTGCCGCCATCGTCTTCGTTCTTATGACCGAGATCGAAGATCAGGGAGAAACGAAGGGTATTTGACAGCGGGTTACGCTGGATACCATTGCCCGAAGGCACCAGGTAAGAGAAGTTCAGGCCGAACATATTGTATTTAACACCCAGACCTGCAGTTACAAATTTACGGTTACCCTTGTTCTTATTTTCATAGAAATAACCGGCACGCACAAAGAACTGGTCATTGTAGCTATACTCACCACCCAATGATACAGTCACTTCCTGCAGTTCCTCGCTAAAACCACCAGGAGCGTCTCCGAAAGAGGAAAACATACCGGAGATAGTAGATTTCTCACGGTAAGCGCCTAAACTATCCGGAGTAGGTACCATTAGTTTATTCAGGTCGAGTGTGAACATTAATTTGTTGGTCTCGTCCATTCCTATGGTGTAGGCAGTACCTAGCGCGAAGTTGGTAGGCAGGAAGTCTTTATTGGTAGCCGACTCTGTGTAGGAGATCTTTGTACCAATGTTAGTCAGGGCCAAACCTACGTTCCAGGTATTTACCGCATTATTTGATTTTTCGTAGTCTTTCGTGTAGAACAGGGACAGGTCGGTAGCAAATGCTTTACCTGGTCTGATCACACGACCATTGATATCACCGCTGGCCAGGTTAGAGTAAATAAAGCGACCAGCCAGGGCTACAGAGAAGTTATCTGATAATTTACGGGCATAACCTGCATCAAATGCAAATTCACGCGGACGATAGTCATAAGTTGGCATACCGGTAACATCCGTAAAGTTGATAGTACCTAAAGAGAAGTAACGCAGTGAAGCGGAAACTGTCTGGAACTCATCCCACCGGTAGTAGCCGGACAGGTTAGCAAGAAACACGTCGTTCACCAGTTCTTTCAACCAAGGGGTATAAGTAACTGATATTGCGGATGGGGAGGGTGCAAACGCGACCTTTGACAGGTTCCAGTACATGGAGTTCGCATCAGGAGAGGTGGCTACGCCGGCATCTCCCATGGCTCCCGCCCTTGCATCAGGAGAAATACGAAGAAAGGGTACCGCTGTGTTAATGGTGTTCGTACGTCCGTCCAGATTATCAGTTGGAATCTGAGCGCTGACAGACAGAGGGAATAGGATGCAACAAATGAAGACAAGGTTTACAGTTGCCTTTTTGATCATGCAATTATACATGCAATAGTTGTTTAGAACGAGGTGTAAAAATAGTTCGAAAATCTGTATAATCAATAACAGGGGTCTGGTAAGGGACACGCGAGTTTAGTATGTGCTTTTGATGCATAGGTTATAATACAGTTATTTTTCCGCCTAAAATCGTCGTTTTACCATTCGCTGTTACCAGGACATTATATATATAAATTCCAGGCGACACCCGGGCGCCGGAGTCGGTCGTTCCGTTCCAGGATGCCCCTACATAACGGCTACCACCATCATTTATTGTATGATGTATAGTTTTTATTTGTTGACCCGTTACCGTAAATATTCTGACCGTTACTTCCAGTACCTGTTCCTGTTGGTTATGCTCAAAAGTGAACTGTGTCTGGTCGTGGAAAGGGTTCGGAAAGCAGGTAGCTTTTCCTACAGTCAGCTCCGATGCCCTGACCACGCGGAACTGCAATTTAGCTGTTCCTGAATTATTGTGCGTATCCCAGGCTTTTATTGCCATTGTATGCATGCCCTCTGACAAGCCGAATAAGGGGAAACGTACAGCCCCTTCCTGGTAGCTGTCGGTCGTTGCTTCAAAAAAGTTATTCAGTACATAGTATTGACCTTCATCGTTATCCAGCGTAGCTATCAGGTCATGCCCAATGCCGTAACCGGAGGTATTGATCCCCTGTTCGTCTTTTAGCTGCAACAGCAAGACCGGATTTTCTCCTGTCACTCCTCCGCTGCGGAAATATTCATTATTCAGATATGCTTTTATAACAGGTCCCAGCTCATCTTGTTCAATACCGTCAGCTGTTCCTCCTACCTGTATGCCTGAAAAAACACCACCTGCCGCAGTCATACCATTTGCCGCATAGTAGCTGATTGCCCCGGCCCCGCCCTGGTAGTCAATATCTGCGGGCACCACGAAGGAACAGGTGAACCCGCCGTTCTCGACGGTCTGCTGACCACGGTAAAGGACGTTCTGTTGCTGGTAGAAGCCTGCTTTTGTACTACCCGCATCATTTCCCCGGGTATATTGCAAGGCAGGTTTATCATATACTGTCGTATACAATGTGCCCTTATAAGTATCCTGACGGATGCCCTGTTCGTTTTCCAGGTGGCCCTTTACTGTATATTTTCCCATTGCTTTTAATGTATCGGGTACATCAGTTACTGCTTTACCGTTGATGGAGTCCGTCACGACCTGATACCTGGGAAAGGCCAGTGTCAGGGCCGGATCGCCCAACAACTGAAATTTACGGTTGTTAGGGATATCGACATAAGTAGCGTAGGTCAGGTTCTTGGCCTCCATGGCCGCCTGTCCCAGTGTAGGCATACGCCCATCTGCCGCCGGCGTCAATAATTTCTGCAGATAATTGGCATTCATCACCTTGTTGGAAGCTGAGAAAACCGTTCTGGTAGTTGTCATTAACGCAATCCCTCCTCCTTTCTCCTGTAACAAAAGCCGCTCTCCCAGGGAAACGTAACCTGGATTATCAAAAGGTGCAAAGTCGCAGGTGGCCGTAATGAAAAGCGGCAGCTTGCCTGCGTTTTTCCAGTCGGACAGGGAGCTTTCCTCCATGATCACCTCTTCCGCCAGCCGCGAGTAACTTCCGTGACCAGTATAATTCCAGATCAGCGTACCATCAAAGATATCTTCCGCGATCGTGGTGTTCACCGCCGGATAGCGGCTACCGCCGGCATCTGATATCTTCGGATAGGCATCCAGGTATATTTTGTCAATGTGCCCGGCTGGCCAACGTGCAGCGACGATCTCACTCATACTCTCGGCATCCTCAAGATGCAGGTTGTCATCACCATCATCGGCGACGATCGTGACATGTTGCTGCCAGCGGCCCAGGTTGGCGGGTACATTATAACCTATGATCTTATTCACTACAGCCTCCGCCTGGTCTGGCCTTTGAACCGGTAAGCGGCCTATTGCCACGTCAAGCAGGTTCTGGCGGCCGTTGTCATTAATATCGTCGGCGTCATTCAGGAAACCGAAAAAGTCGTCAGACGGATAGGCATATACCGGATCTGTAGAAACAGCACTTTGCCATGTCGGCACCATATTGGTATTTCCTTTCACCCTGTTTTTGTAGTCGTAAGACGCGTCCCCGAACAGCAACAGGTATTTTAGTCCGCCTTTGTCATAACACATCTTCACAAAATCCCTGACGGCTGTAGGGTCGGAAGCACCGGCACCAAACTCGTTATAGATCTCATCTACGGTCACCACCTTCACTGTCAGCCCATCGTGAGCACCATGCCAGGAAGCAAGCCTGGTGGCAGCGGTCTGCAAAGCAGGTGTAGTCACGACCAACATATCCACTGCTCCAATGCCGTGCAGGTCCTGGTTTGCCACCGGACCTGCGGGTACCGGTTGCAGATAACCTTGTCCTGAGAAGGCAGCGTATTCATGCAGGGTGCCACAATCTCTCGTGAAAGAGAGGGTGGCGCCTGACATCTGGGTTTTTACCCTTATAGGCAGCAACGCATCTGTAACGTCCAGAACAACTGTTTGGGCAGCTGCCTGTTCCAGTCTGAACTGCGCGATCTGGCTGGCAGTTACCGAAGCCATGTCCCTGAAAAACAGCGGTTCCTGCGTAGGGAGCTGAAGCTGGCATCTTGCTTGTAAGGTCAGATAGTCCAGCCACCCCTGGGCACCGCTTCCGCCGGGAGTGAAGCTAAGCGTAACAGGTACCGTGGTCCCGGCAGGAGAAGCTGTATAATAGCCCGTCGCCACAGAGGCGAAGGCTTCAAATGCATTTCCACTTACGGGCGACAGGGACATAGAGCCCAGCATGTTATTTCCCGTCTGCACTGAAAAACGGCTGGTACCAGTACTCCTGGCGGCTGTTCTCACCCCTATCTTAAGAGAGAACGGAGTGAGCGGCAAGGAAAAGTCGATATTGCGTAATGGCTGCACGCTGCTAAACACGGAGCCCCACCACTGTTTACCGCTACTCAGGAAATTGATGCTATCATTCTCATAGAAAGCGTGATAGTCAAAGCTATTGACGATGATGCCAGCAGCCGGTGCGGAGGTATCCTGAACGATCCTTTTTCCCGGAGTACCGCCAGCGGTCAGGAAATACCAGGCTGAATCCGAATACAGATTGGCGGTGTGGGTGAAGTTTCCTCCCTGATATTGCCAGCTATGCGGGCCTGGCGCATAGAACAGGAGATAATCACCCTCTTCCATCAGCGCCACTTCCGGCAGATCGTCATACCTGGGAACAGCGTTGCTTTCGGGTAGCATTCGTCCTCCGGTACCAAACAACCTGACATTTTTCAGGTCGGTGCTTAATCCTATGCCTGTGAGCAGGGATTTATCTATTTTGTAGATCCCTTCCCGGGTCACCGCCAGTTTATACCAGCTACCCGAAGAGAGAACGGAATGTGCGGCGTAAGGTCCTCCTCTCCCGCTACCGCCTGTAGCCCATTGGCTGCAGAGAAGTAGTAAAAAAGAGAAGGAAATTAATTTCATAGTGGGTATTTGCGCAAACATAGCAATTATAAAGTATATTTATTGGGCGAAATCGACCATTAAGGCAGTTGTCACGAAATGTCTGCACTTGCCCCTCAGATTGTATTTCAGGTTTTTATAGCGTGTGAATATACGGCGGCGGGACATTTTATGACATACTATTTCAAACACTATAATAAGTAGCTATTGTCAGGCGTTTTATTAAACGGGAGGAAGTATTTTTGTCTTCTGTTGTCAGTAAAGCGTGCTATATGTATGAATCAGGGAGGAACATGCAGCGAAGTAATAGTATATTTACACTGAACCATACCATGTATCTATGAATCGTCAACCAGAAGCCAGCTAACTGCCAATGGGCCACCAGAAAGCCCCTCCGGCTATTACAGTTAAGAATAACTTAATACGTAGTCCGGGTAGCCTTCAGAATCATAATACATTGATTATAAATAAGATAAACTCTATTAACAGGTGAATGCTTACAGATTAATTATTTTTACTATAAAATAAATTATACTACATTTGCGTTTACCATAAACATCAAATAAAAAAGCTGAATCGCATGCATAGATTAACCTCTGTCTCAATGCTCTTAGGCGCCAGTATAATTATGTCGATGTCGGCCTGTAAAAACGGCGGACCTTTTGGCAAAAAGAAGGAGAAATCCTCTGCTACTGGCTGGAATTACAACGATCCTAAGATGGGTGGTTTCAGTGTGGCCAAAAGTAAAGACCAGCAGACTGGTCCGGGTCTTGTTTTCGTGCAGGGCGGTACCTTCGCCATGGGAGCGACAGAACAGGACGTTATGGCCGACTGGAATAACATTCCAAGACGTATCACTGTTTCTTCATTCTACATCGATGAAACAGAAGTAGCCAACGTACACTATCGTGAATACCTGTACTGGCTGCGTCGTATGTACGACGAGTCCTTCCCGGACGTATACCGCAAAGCTTTACCTGATACCCTGGTATGGCGTAGCGAACTGGCTTACAACGAGCCACTCGTAGAATACTACTTCCGTCACCCTGCCTATAACGATTATCCGGTAGTAGGTGTGAACTGGAAACAAGCTGTTGACTATTGTAAATGGCGTTCCAACCGTGTGAATGAAAAGATGCTGATCGATAAAGGGTTGCTGTCCAAAAACGATATGAAGAACCAGGCTGATGACAATACCTTCGATACCAAATCATATACTGCGGGCCTCTACGAAGGTATTCCGGGTAATATGTCCAAGAGTACCAAGGCTCAGTTCAGAAACGCTGACGGTTCTCCACGTACTGCTCAATTCGAAGATGGTGTAATGTTACCTAACTATCGCCTCCCAACAGAAGCTGAATGGGAATATGCGGCACTGGGTTACATCGGTCAGAACCCTGGCCCTTCCAAGAAAGAAGGTAAACGTGGTGAGGAGTTGATCATGAACAAACAGGTTTATTCCTGGGGTACTAACAATAGCGGTCTGAGAGATATCCGCCGTGGTGCCTGGCAAGGTCAGTTCCTGGCGAACTTCAAACGTGGTTCCGGTGACAACATGGGTATGGCCGGTGGTCTGAATGACCGTGCGTCTATCCCTGGTCCTGTAGTAGCTTTCTTCCCGAACACTTTCGGTGTATATAATATGTCAGGTAACGTGAGCGAGTGGGTACTGGACGTTTACCGTCCGCTGAACCCGATCGACGGTGATGACTTCAACTACTTCCGTGGTAACAAATTCCAGACTACTTATATGAACGGCGAAGGCGAACCTGAAAAGGACAGCCTGGGTCACCTGAAAATGCGTGACGTAACCGACGAAGAAAGTGCTAACCGCCTGAACTACCAGAAAGGTGACGTTATTAACTACCTCGATGGTGACTCCCTCTCTATGGTAGAATATGGTTACGGTATCACTTCCCTGATCAACGACAAATCTCACGTTGTGAAAGGTGGTAGCTGGAACGATCGCGCTTACTGGCTCTCTCCAGGTGCACGCCGTTACATGCAGGAAGATATGGCCACCAACACTGTAGGTTTCCGTTGTGCAATGGACCGCGTGGGTAGCCCAGAAGGTAACAAATTCAAAACTGGTCAGCTGTTCAAGAAACAACGCCAAAAGAGATAATGCCAATTATAGAGCATAAATAAAAAGCCCTCCTGTCAATCAGGAGGGCTTTTTATTTATGCTCTTTGTTATTACTTCCAGATCTCTAGGATCTCTTCTGTATGGTTTTTGGTATCCGGCTTCACAATGATCTTATCTATCACGCCAGTTTCATTGATCAGGAACGTAGTACGATGCGTACCATCGTAGGTACGGCCCATAAACTTCTTTTCTCCCCATACGCCGTATAAAGTATGAATGGTACGGTCTTCATCAGCCAGCAAAGGGAACGGCAGATCATACTTTTCAGTGAACTTCTTATGACGCTTTTCACTGTCTGTGCTCACTCCTACTACCGCATATCCCTTGTTCAATAAAATATGATAGTTATCCCGGAGGTTACACGCCTGATTCGTACAACCAGGTGTCATATCCTTCGGATAGAAATACAGTATTACTTTTTTCCCTTTAAGATCCGCCAGTGAAACCTGTTTACCTTCCTGATCTGTTCCGTTAAAAACGGGGGCTTTATCCCCCTCATTCAAATGTGTCATTTCTGTTCTGTCTATCGTGTAAATGTAATCGTCTGTTCTTTTGTATTACCCGCTATATCAGTTACTAATAAGCGCAGGCTATGTTTTCCCGGCTTGCAATGCTCATCAAAAGTATAAGAGATAACATTTCCCCTACGGGCAAACATGAGCCATTTGCCATCCAGTTCCGCCCGGTAAGCCTTTATACCGCTATCATCGCTGATCGCGAAGGATAATTTCGCTGCTTTTGACAGGTTAGCCCCGCTCTTCACTCCCAGCAATGCTATCTTCGGCAGGATGGTATCCACCTCCAGGTGGAAATTGCCGAATTCACGGAATTGTCCTATATACCAGCCCTTTTCCAATGTAGCGCCTACAATGGTCTCTCCCAGCCCCTCACGCACCATTACGACTTTGTGCTGCTGCGCTGCAGGTATAGGCCTGTCGGGCTTAATATGCAACGTAAAATTGCTGTGTAAAGGCACTAATGCGGTATGGAGACGGAATATCGAAGAATATGACTTAGACTTCTCTCCCGCCGGGATCTCTCCATAGTTAAAGCAGATCCTGTCATACAGGGAGTTTTCCTCAAGGAAGAATTCTACCTGATTATTTTCAAAGATGTTACGGGATTCCGCATACATCGTATTAGCACATTTGGTAGGCTCCGTTGCATCTCCGCTTTGCTGCAGGGAGAATTTTACGGTAGAGGAATTGCCATAAGCATCTTTCACCAACAACTTCACCGGATGCGGCGTACCATCTGACAGGTCAATAGTCCCATCTCCCTGAACGTCCTTATAGATCTCCAGCTTGTTGCCGGGTATGGAGAACAGCAGCTGCAACCAGGGGCCACCGCCCTTCCTCACTTTATAATCCGTATGTGCATTGATATAGCGGGACTCTTCAAAGCCGATATTATCTATCTGGAAACCACTGTTAGGTACATCCCGGTCAAACATCACCACTTCATAGATACCATAACTGTTGGGTACATTGCTCATATGGTCCACTGCATTCAGCCCTATTCCGGCTAATGCGGTCTTCACCTTGACCAGTGGTGTGGCGGGTACAAATTCCCCATTCACCTTCTTTACCGGCAGAATAATTGGCGTCTGGTCATAAATACTCCTGTCCATATCATAGATGGCGATCCTGAACACTTCAGGTGCTTTGGTATCGGGTATATCAAAACCGAATAATAATGGGTTCAGTGGTTTCTCACTATGTGTGTCCCTGATCTCAAAATGCACATGCGGCCCGCCGGAAGCGCCCGTATTGCCGCTCCACGCCACGAAATCGCCCTTCTTTACCGGAAACTTATCCGCCGGGATCTTTATGTCTGTCGCCCAGCTTTCCGCAGCATACTGCTGCTGCTTTATATACTGCTCCAGGGCAGGGAAAAAGCGGTTCAGATGCCCATAGGTGGTAGTATACCCGTTCGGGTGCGTAATGTGCAGGACGTTACCGTAACCGGTATGGGATACGCCAATCCTGCTTACATATCCATCTGCCGCAGCATATACCGGCAAATTCTCCTTTTGTTGGGTCTTAATGTCTATACCCGCGTGAAAATGGTTGGGACGAAGCTCTCCGTAATTACCCGCCAGTTGGATAGGCACGGCCAGTGGATTGCGGAAATATCCCTGCGGATAGTTCTTTTCCGGCAACTGGGCGTGTAACAGCTGAGGTAATAAGATGCATAACCCGAATATCCTTTTTATCATGACGCAAAAATAAGGGGAAATCAATATCCTTCTAAATCCTAATTTTGAAGACCTAACAGCCCCATTATGAAAGGTAGACTTAGTCAGGTACTCATACATATTGCCGGTTGCGTTACTTTTCTGGCATTGCCGATCGTTTTCTCTCCGGACGCCAGTAACCTGTCTGATCTGTGGAAATACCCTCCTGCACTCAAAGATTTCCTTGTCTATCTCGCCCTGCTGCTGTTCTTCTATTTTAATTATTTCTGGCTCATTCCCAATTATTACTTTAAGCGCAGATACACCGGTTTCCTCCTGATTTCCATTATGTGCTTTGCAGTAATACTACTGGTGCCTAATATGGTAATCGAGGGGCACCCTCCCCGCGAAGGATATGAATTCCCGGCCAACAACCCATTATTACTGCCGTCAGACCGTCCGCCGAGGGATTTACATCAGCCACCTCCGTTGCAGCACCCTGCTAACACCGACAGTATTTCTTCCGGCGCCGGAAGCCAGTTTCCTTCACATAACCGCTACCATAGGCCAGGGGTCCGACAACCGGGATCCCGCTCCTTATTACCGGATGTAAGTCATCAGGTTTTTCTCTTTTGGGCAGTGTTCTTCTTATCCCTCATACTGAGAGTAAGCTATCGCTGGCGGCAAACGAAAAAATAAAAAAGTCACGGCTACGCCTATCCACTTCTACGTGGGATCAATACATGTCGAAATAATCAACGCTGAATGGCTAATTGAAGAATAAACAAACAAAGCTTCCAAACCCAAAAGGAGCCATTCCTAAACAGTGAAGACGTTTTATGTTAGCAGCAATTCCTTCACCGTTGGATTCCCTGGTAAATTTTTCACCACCACAATGACTTTACCGCCTGCAGGAAGCGCAGTGGATTTATAATACCAATCCACTCCGTTCCGGCCCAAAACTGCCCGGCCGCTTTCTGTAATAACACCCTCAGTGTCTATTACCTTTACCTCCACTTCTGCTACCCGGAACTCATTTTGGGCAGTCACTACAACCTCCTCTTTTTCTAACCTGATATTCTGGATTTCAGGACTACGGTAAGCATCCTTCACCGCTATATTATAAGCATTTTGCCCCGGTCCTGCCAGCGACTGATAGTAAGCCTTTATCTGTGGATCTTCCATCATCAGCTGCGCACGTGCCGAAGCGATGGTCATCTTATGCCTCGCTTCTAACTGCTTTTGTGTAGGCTTTTTCCTTGAAGGGCCGCGTTTCTTCGCCATAATAATCTGCCCGTTCCTTTCGTAGATCGTGATTTGTTTGCCGAGAGAACCCCGTACAAGCTGCATGAGGATATTGTCTTTAACAATGGCCATAAAAAGGTCGTTTTGAGGTTATAAATACAAGCTTACAGTCTTGTTTCTCTAAGGTACGTATAACTATACTTAATCGGCATTAAAATATCATTTAAAGGCCACTTCAATATCGATTTGATATATAGATGACCTTTAAATATCCTTTTGATACCCTTTTAGTAAGCCGATATAGCCGATAGATAGTTCATATATCTGTGCTTAAGTAACAGTCCGCAATTGGTATCAATGCAAAAGGACCAGCGTATTGCCGGTCCTTTCTTATAAGTTGATATTATGGTGATGCTATTAATCTTCTTTAGCTTCCACTTCATGTTTCTTAGGGAAGTTGAACAGTAAGCTTGTTACGATAGGCACTACGAAAATAGCTACTGTAATAAGAGAAGTAGCCCAGTCTGCCTCATGGCTTTCCAGGAATTTGGTAGCTGCGGTTTCAGGGAAGAAATGCTCGTAAATAGCCAGCATTAATTTGATACCCAGTACACCGATCACCAGGAAGGCGGCAGTTTCCAGGAAAGGATATTTTTCCATTAGTCTTACGAAACCCTGTGCTACAAAACGCATTGCCAGGATACCAATAAATACACCGGTCCAGATCAATACGATGTTATCGCTGAATGCAACAGCTGCAAATACGTTATCGATAGAGAATGCCAGGTCCATCAGCTCTACCAGTGCTACAGTAGCCCAGAACTGACCCATCCAACCGATAGTAGCCTTATATAACCAGTTTTTACTCTTATCAATTTCTTCTGCTTCATGTTCGAGAATACCATCCCTCTCTTCTTTTGATTTCGCAGCTCTTTTCCTGAAGTAATCAAAAGTCAGATACAGGAGATAAAGTCCGCCAACAGGTTTCAGCCACCATACTTTAATAAGCAGGGATGCGAACAATAAACAGATACCACGAAAAACATACGCACCGATAATACCGTATTTCAGTGCTCTGCTACGTTGCTCCTTTGGCAGGTCCATTACCATTGTAGCCAGTACAGCCGCATTATCCACCGACAAGAGGCTTTCAATAATAATCAGGTTTCCGACGATCAGCAACGCGGGTATCGGGTTGTCCATGATCTGCTGGAACATTTCAGCGATTTGCATAGTTGTGTGTTATTTTCTTGTTTTTCTAAGACGTTAATTGTTTACTAATTGCACGACGATAAGCCGGCCTCCCTCTTCTGATGACAGCAGTAATTGCTTATTGTCTGTCAGTTCAACCATGGAGTTCACCGGAATATCCGTTCCCTCGGTAACGTCTTTTAAGGACGTAAGCGTTTGATTGACAAGTTGCCATTTATTATTATGAAATACAAAATATCCTACCGGTTTTTTCTGCTGATCTGTTAGTCTTTCGTTCGGGTAAATGTTTCTATTCACATGCCAGGGATACAAATATTGGTTGTGATAAACCATTAACCGGTGATTTTCGGGCGTAAAGCTACCGGCTTTTCTTGACCAATACAAGTTGAGTACCGGTAATTGTCCGCGGTAAGGCGTATCACAGAAAGGACAGCAGGGGTTTGTAGTGTTGTCAAACACAAACCATTTCTGGTCACAGCTTTTATTCTGACAGGGCTGTAACAGATCGACCGTTTTTATAAGGGCCTGCTCCCATTCATCTGCCGTAGGACGTAGTGACGGGTTGTGCAGTCCGTCTATAAACGCTTTATCAAACAGTTCTTTCAGGTAAGGACCACAAACGGTATATGGTATCTTATTCACGTCTGCCCATGGCAGGTGAGTAGGTTTTACCTGATCCAGGCGCGGCCTGTTGGAGGTATCAGTCGGATGTTCTATAAACAACGCCTTAGCTCCCATAGACAGTTCTTCATCTTTCTGAGCATCTGTATCATGGATCTTGCCACCTCTTAACGGATGGCGGTAAAGCAGGTACATGTAGATCATTACTGCCAGGGCATGCCTGTCCGTCGCAATACTGGGCAGTTTACGTGCGGGATCCTCTTTCGCCAGATGTTTTGTCGCCATTACTTCCGGCGCAATGAAATCGGGTGTTCCTATCACATCAGGCGGAAATTTACCTGGCACTACCAATCCATCAATATCAATGATTGTGGCACTGCCGGTACGGGGGTCAATGAGCACGTTCTTATAGGAAAGGTCTGAGTGAGCCAGCCCTGCGGCATGCATACGTCTAACAGCGCGTGCTATCTTGATACAGATGAGACAGAATTTGAACCAGTCGCCCAGCTCACTTTCATCCAGGTGCAGCTTGAACTGGCGGCTCCTGAATTGAGGAGAAGCAAACCACCTGCCTTCTTTTTCTTTTCCGGCGATAGATACGATCTGGGCTGCACCGGGATTATATCCTTTGGTGAAGAAAAATTTCTGCTGATATACCGGCACAATAATCCCCGTCTTCCCGTCCCGTTCCACGATGTTACTGGGCCAGCAGAACAGGTCCTTCCAGTATTCTCCTCCGGGCTGATTAAAGATCCTTTCCCGGAAAGTATTCACGATATTATTGAGCCGTTCTTTGGAGTTATAGTCCTGTTTATCTCTGTAAAAAGCCACTACATATGACTTATCCGGAGAAAAATAAACGTCCTTCATACCTCCCTGCATAGGATCACCATTATCAACATATTGATAAGATTTCCCGTCCTGCGCTGTAACTGTAATAATGTTGCTCATGTATTCCTTATCAGTATAAAATTGCAATGGTACGATCGTCGTGATTACCCGGCGACCAGAAGTCCAGCCAGTTCAGCAGGCCTTCTTTTGCTTCTTCCGGCGTGCCCCCGAAATTTACTTTAACGCCATCATCGTTAACACCACCAAGGTCCTGCCACAATTGTCGCCAATATTCACTCTTTTGCAGATTGCCATCTGTCTGGAACTTAGGATCAGTAAGACCATCGGTCATTAGTAGCAATGCTGTAAAATCGGGTACCACTTTGAAGCGGATGCGGTTCACATAAGCACCGTTCGCAAAGGTATCAGACATTGTCAGGAAACGTGTCTGCCCCGCAAACTCGCCACTATCAGGCGTGCCCATGACAAAAGCTTCACCTGTGGTATCCTGATAGATACCAATACCGCCGTCGCCGATCCAGAAAGAACTGATCACATAACCGGCAGTATATTTTTTCACCAACGCAAAAATAAGCGTGGTAGAGTAATCTTTTATGTCCGCACCATTCTCCTGTGCTTCCTGTTTGATCTTGTTCTGGGCAGTGAATGCGAGTTTGCCCAACTGCTCAATGAACTGAACGCTGACCTTTTTCTGGCTCTCTTCGCTGGAGTCATTCAGATAGGCAGTGATCGCTTCTTCCAGTGCGGCCATCTTATCTCCTGCCAGCATCTCCTGGAAGCTGCCTACAACCGCTTTACAGGCAATATCAGCGCCTTTACGGCTATATTTCGCAGACCCGGCACCATCAGCTACAGCGATAATACCCCACCCTTTTGCAGCGTTAAAATCACAACCGAAACTATCATCCCTGAACTTACCCTCATGCGCGTGGCTACGGCCTCTTTTGGAAGCGATCACCAGCTTTCTGTCGCCGAAGGGTAAGGCTACTGCTGCCTGGTCCGGTTGCCAGTACTTATCCGCTTCATCGGAAGGAAGATTCTGCCACAATGATTTCGGATCAGGGTTTATAACAAGCAGTATTTTCTTTTCCGTAAAAGGTTTATCCGCCGGATGGTGTTTCAACCGGAAGTTCAGGGTTAGTATGTACTCCCCTTGTTGCAACGGTGTGCCGGAAATAGTATTTGCCGTTTCATCAAACGCAATGCCCAGCCCTTCCGGAATACTCCATTCAAAATCCCCCATCTCCTGCAAACCCGTTCCTTCAGGGTCAAAGGCAAAATTGTATGCCTTATTCACCTTTGCATTGGGCAGGACTATATGTTTCTGTAAAATATCGTCAATCAGTGATCTTTCTTTCCAGGATTCCACTATATCTTTTTGAGAGTTTATAATCATTTGCACTGCCTGCTCAATACGTTCTTCCAATAGAAATTTCTCAAACAGCGCCTGCTGATTTTCAGATATCGGCATTCCCTTATGCCGCAATAGGGCTTCTACAAAGGCCTGGTCATGCTTCGTCATTATCCCTGCGTTCTGTTTATATCCATATTGCCGCTGCCGAAACCATATTTGCCTTGTTGGCCACACCAGGAACATGTACTCACTTCTTCCTGTCCAACACAATGTACTTTACCGCAGGCACATACACTGAACCCATACTGATTACCGCAGCACGGACATGTAGGAAAGCCTTCCAGCTCTTCTGTATTTACCTTGCTGTTAATAATGCCACCATCAGCAGACAATTCAAAATAAACATTATCCACCGGAAAAGCGCCGTTGAGCCTATATCCCATCGACTGCATATTCATGCCGCTGATGTTCACAGGGCGTAAACCCTTTTTATACTTGATGAGGTATGGCTTCTTTGTATTCTGACATTTAGCGGCAAAGATGGCATAGTTCGTATCTACGAAATTTGGCTTCGCCGGAGGCAGTTTATCGAGATCCACCTTCTCTATCACGCCATCATTCAGCTTTGCCAGTTCTATACCCGATCCGTTATTACTTACACTTACACTACTGGATTTGATAGATGCAGTGATCCATCTGAAGAACTCTTTGTACGACTGTGGCGTTGTGTTCTTAAACATCAATACCGTCTCTGTCAGTTCCTTCAACACACTCAGGTTATTTTCATCCCCGAATGAAACAGCGACCAGATTAGTCTTGCTCTGCCAATTCTGTTTCCATTCACGGATAGCAGCATTGGTATCATCAGTAGGCGAACCGTCTGTGAAGAGGAACACAATAGGTTTCCAGTCACCTTTTTGCGTAGTGGTGGTCTGCACAATACTTTTACGCATCTCGTGCATCAGATGGCCAAGTCCATTGCCCAGCGAAGTACCTGCTCCTATCGGAAATTTAGGAGGATAGAAACTGATCACTTCCTGCAATGGCACTATTGTTTTTGCCTGACCGGCAAATACGATAATAGATACCCATGCTGTTTCCAGTGCATAAGGATCGGATTTCAACTCTTTAATGATCGTCGCCAATCCTTCCTCCACAAACTGGATCTGTTCTCCCACCATAGACTCTGATACATCTATGAGGAAATAAATAGGTAGTCTTCTCATCAGTAGAAATAATTAAGTACCAGCAAAATGATCAGTAACAGGATCTGCGTCATATCAACGGAAAGACCTGTCCCGACCTGGAATGGTTTGATACCACTGAATAAACCCAGTACGGGTTTGAAAATACTTTTAAAGAAGCCGAAGGTCTGCTTATACTGACCGGTTAAACGGTCTTCATAAGGCAGCAACTTTGAATATAAAAAGAGTCCTACGATGAGGATGTTGATAATAAGATGAATAATAAAAAACATTGGTATAGTTCTTTTGTATGGATATCAGCAGCTTGCCTTTAAATAATAACATGTACTTCAGCCGGCGGTGGCGGCAGTTGTATCTCTTCTGTACTACCTACACTCTTGTTGCCGGTACCGATTGAAGCGGACACCCACTTAAAGAAGGACATCAGTGTAGAGCTATCGGCGGTATCCAGGTGCACTACGGTATCTGTCAGTTCTTTCAGGAAGCTGTCCTGTGCTTCTGCACCGGCGGCACACGCCACGAGAGCGGCGAGGTTTTTACCTTTGATCTTTGGCACCACCTCACGGAAAGCCGCCAGATCAGAAGGTTTACCGTCTGTCATCAGGAACAGTAGCGGGCGCCAGTCACCTTTCTGCGTATCATTTCCTTTTACCACTTCATTATCCAGTTTGGAGCATAGCAGTTCCAATGCTGCGCCCATATTGGTCGGACCGGATTCCGGCGTAGTGATCTCAGGTAACTGTAATGATTCCAACGCTGTTAATGGCAGGATCTGTTTCACTTCCCTGTCGAAAGTGATGATACTTATCCATACTGATTCCAGGGCAAAAGGGTCCTGTCTTAATTTCGATACCAATACCTGCAGTCCATTCTTCACTGCCTCGATACGTTCGCCCCTCATGGAGCCGGAAGTGTCAAGCAGCAAGTATACCGGAAGTCGTCTCATGATCGTGTTGTGTTAAATTCGATTACGCATATTTAGCCAGGTAGTCTTCCAGGCCTCCTTTCTGACCAATACCAACCGCTTCAAAACGCCATTGGTTCTCACGTTTGTAGATACGGCCAAATTCAACCGCAGTTTCTATTGAGAAATCTTCTCCGAGTTCGTATTTCACCAGCTCTACATTGTTAGACGCATCATAAATACGGATAAATGAGTTACGGACCTGTCCGAAGTTCTGCTTGCGCTGGGCTGCTTCATGGATGGTCACCACAACACAGATCTCTTTTACGGCAGCATTGATCTTAGACAGATCTACATGGATCGATTCATCATCTCCATCACCTGCGCCGGTACGATTATCACCAGAATGTTTTACAGCACCATCAGGAGATTCAAGGTTATTATAAAACACGAAATACGGATCTGACAGGATCTTTCTGTTTTCACCCAGGAGGAATACGGAAGCATCCAGGTCACATTCTCCACCTGTATGCGATTCATTGATGTCCCATCCTAAACCGATAGTGAATTTTGGTAGTTCGATATTTGCTCTTTCTCCTTTTTGCAGATTGATTGCCATGATGGTATGATTTTTTGAAGATGATCAAATAAAAATGTTGCGTTCTTTCTGTACTCTTCCATCTGATAGTAATTGTTACCGATACAGCAGTCTGCCAGTTCTTCGAGGAAGTCAGGCGTCTGCTTCATCAGCAGCTGTTGGTACTCTTCAGCGGGCGCATTGAGTAAATATTTCACTACTCTTGTATTGAACCTGAATGAAGATGAACTGATCACAGCTTCAAGACTACGCAGGGAATGTACACTATAATAATTTAACTTATTTTCTATGTTGGGATGGATACTGTTATTCTCCAATTGTGCATAATACAGGAAGTAAGCATTATTGCTCAGTTCATACTGTTGCAGCAGATTGCGGATGATCAGTTCATGGCTTCCGGTAATACGGATATCATCTGTACAGATCAATGTCTTTCCTGACAGAAAATCCTTATCCAGGTGATACTTATCGTTAATGATAAGCGCTTTTCTACTCTCCATATCCAGCGCACCGTAGTCAATGCTGTACGTTTTAAAGCGATGGATCTTGGTACTTTCTGCCGGGTTATAACCATTCATGCAGAGGTACCTGTTCAGCACTTTTGTAAAGGCCACAGTCATATGATAAGAGGCTGTAGGAATACTGGTGTAGGGGCTTGGCAATACAACCAGCTGATCGTTCTCTGAAAACCTATGTCCATAAGCCGCAATGAAACCTGCAGCCAGTGCAGCGCCGAATGCCTCTGCAGCGGCTCCGTCCCCGAATTTGAAACGGCTGTAGGCAGCTGGATCAAAAGGGAAATGAGCATCATCTACGATCTTATGTAAGGCATAAACATCTTTCATTTAACAACTTGTTTAAGGGGTTATTAACAATGTCCGTCAGCGTTGCGTGTATACCCATACGTTGAGCTCCTTCTACGTCAGCCACCTGGTTATCGCCCAGGTGCCAGATCTGTGCGGGAACAAGGTCTGTATGCAGTGAGGCGGCATTCTCTAACAACCGGCTGAACATCTGGGCATCCGGTTTTGAATACCCGGTTTCATCTGAATACAACTGAAATGCAAAAAGGGTGTCCCATCCCCATCCAGCCATTAGTTTACGTAAAGTACGGCCCTGAATAAATCCTGTATTGCTCAGCAGATTGGTGGTAATACCTTGTGACTGCAAAGCGGCTAACAACTGTGTTGTGTCTTCGTACAAGTGCAGGGGTGGATATTGAAAAAAGAGTGCCTCGGACAAACTGTAGAATTCCTCCAGTTTGTCCGGGTGCACACTTTTAATATCGGTACCCAGCAGGTGCAGGCATAACAGATACATTTCGAATGTATGCACGTTACGTCCTGTTATTTCGTTCATGCTGTTAATGAGTACATCCGTTTCCCTGAACGCGGCCTCTACTTTTTCCGGAGCAAATGAGTCCAGCGAAAAGAAGGAGCGGAACAAGGCTGCACGCTTCGTTTTAAAGGAAGGATGGGAACGGATCAATGTCATCCACAGATCGAAAGATACATGCCTGGTCTTTTCCATGTTACACAACGATATTCACTTCCGGAGGAGGTGGCGGCAGCTCGTTGAGGCCGGCCACTTCTTTATCGCCACTTTCAACTTTCTGGCTGCCGGTGCTTACGGAAGCAGACACCCATTTGAAAAAGGCCTTGATAGTAGCGGCATCTGCCGTATCGAGCGATACAACGGTGTTGGTGATCTGTTTCAGGAGGTTCACATCGGCGCCGTTACCTGCGGCACAGGCCACTGTGATACCTATTTTACTATTCTGAAAAGCATTCAATCCATTCTGCCACTGATCAGTTGGAATACCATCTGTCATCAGGAACACCAGCGGTTTCCAATCTCCTTTCACATCGATACTGGATTTTGCCACTTCCCTGTTGATGCTGTCTGCCACGGTCTGCAAAGCAGCTCCCAGAGATGTACCACCTGCTGCTTTCAGTTCGGGCATCTGGAAAGATGACAGATCTGTCAGCGGCACCAGCTGGCGCGCGTCCGTGTCAAAAGTGATCAGGCTAAGATATGCTGTTTCCAATGCATATGGGTCCTGTCTCAAAGTTGATATCAGCACCTGCACGCCGTTCTTTACTGCTTCTATGGGCTCACCGCTCATAGAGCCTGAGGTATCCAACACTAAGTAAACCGGTAATCTTCTCATGAATGACTCTTATAGAAAAGGTTAATTAATAAACGTAGTTCCTGAGGATCTCAACAAAGCTATCTGCAGGTTGAGGATCTCCCAGTGCTCTGAATTTCCAGGTACCGTTATTACGGTATACTTCTGCAAATACCAGGGAGCACATGTTGTTGTATGATGCGTCTCCCGAGAGGTTAAATTTAGCGATCTCTTTCCCACTATTATCTACTGCGCGGATGAATGCGTTTTCGATACCGCCGAAGTGCTGGTTACGCTGACGCCCCTGATAGATAGATACCACGAACAGGATCTTTTCAAACTTTGCATCTAGGCTATCCAGTTTAACGATGATCTGCTCATCATCTCCATCGCCTGCACCGGTGCGGTTATCGCCTGTCAGCCAGATATTGCCTGACGGGTGACGTTGGCTGTTGAAGAAGATCACATCTCCCTGGTAAAGGCTCAGATTACGACCATCGTTGGTTTGAACTGTCTTACCCAGGTCTGCCACCTTACCGTTTTTATCCAGCAGGAAAGCGATTGCATCAAGGTCGAATTCCTCTTCCTTGCCACCCAGCAGCTTACCAAAAAAGCCACCGCTTTTTTTACGGACATCCCAGCCCAAACCGATTGTTACAGTTGACAGATCGAAGCTTTCCCCCTTATCATTTTTGCGGAGGTCAATGGTTTGTCCCTTTACTAAATTGATTGCCATAAAGTGTATTTCAATAGTGTGTGATAGAATAGACTATTTAATGATTTGTCCTTTGTAGTATTTGCTCAGAAAGTAGGCCAGGTCTTCTTTATAACCGATACCCGAAGCTTCGAAACGCCACTTGCCGTCTTTCAGGTATAAGCGGCCGAACTCTACGCCAGTCTCTACGGAGAAGTCTTCTCCCAGTTCATATTTTGCGATCTCCTCGCCATTGGCATCATCAACGATACGGATATATGAATTTCTCACCTGTCCGAAATTCTGTTTACGTCCTGTTGCATCATGGATGGTTACAACAAACAGTATTTCCTTGATGTCCTGTTGTACTTTCGACAGATCTACCTTAATCGTCTCATCATCTCCATCTGCGCTGTTACCACCAGTCGGATCATCACCAGTATGGTGTAAAGCTTCGTCCGGAGAAGTTGTATTGCCATAGAAAACGAAATATCCTTCTGTAGGTATCAATCTATTGCCGTCAATCATGAATGCAGATGCGTCCAGATCAAAATCATTGCCTGTCCCTTCGTTTGGATTCCAACCCAGACCCACGCTGATCTTGGAAAGCCCGATGTCTATTTTTTGTCCCTTCTGTAAATTAATTGCCATGAAATCTAAAGTGTTTGCAGGGTTTAAAATGTATTGTGATTATTGATTAACAACTGTTGCGACCATGCATTCAAAACAATGTAGGCTTATAAATATAACCAGATTATCCGGAATCGACTGCCCCACATCAGGTTACAATTTGTGAATATATTTAAAATTATATATTCCCAAGTACTTTTCACTATAAAAGTTTAGTTAAATCGCGTCTGCTCCGCATCAGAGTATCATGGAAGCCAGCTATTTATACAGTAGACGATTATAAGCGATTTTTATTCTAACCCGATTTTCATACATTAGCCGCGCCAAAGTGGAAAACCTAATGTCAATCACAGTAACACAGTTAAGTAAGGTATACGGGGAACAACGGGCGGTCAACGATATTTCCTTTTCGCTTAGTAAAGGGGAAGTAGTAGGTTTCCTGGGGCCGAACGGCGCGGGGAAAAGCACTACCATGAAGATGATCACCGGTTACCTGCCACCTACCAGCGGCAGCGCTAGTGTATGCGGCTATGACGTGGCCACCCAGCCCATGGAAGTGAGGCAGCGCGTAGGCTACCTGCCCGAGGCCAATCCGCTGTATTTCGATATGTACATCCGGGAGTTCCTCGGATTTGTGGCACAGGTGCATAAACTGGGCAAAAACACAGACAAACGCATTTCTGAAATAATTGCCATGACCGGTTTACAGCCAGAAAGCAAGAAAAAGATCGGCGCGCTCTCCAAAGGGTACAAACAACGTGTGGGGCTGGCCCAGGCATTGATCCATGATCCGGAAGTACTGATCCTTGATGAGCCGACCTCCGGCCTGGACCCTAATCAGCTGGTCGATATCCGTCAACTCATCACTGAACTGGGAAAGAACAAAACAGTTGTGCTCAGCACCCATATCATGCAGGAGGTGGAAGCAATGTGCAGCCGGGTCATCATTATCAATAAAGGCAACATCATTGCGGACGATTCCCTGCAAAACCTGCAACAAGGGGGTAAGGAAAATGGTTATATCCAGGTATCTTTTGGAGAACCGGTACCATCTGACACAGACCTTCAGCAAATAGCAGGTATAACAAGAATTAAACAACAGGACGCCAATACCTGGCAATTGTTTGCAGGTAATCTGGAAGATGTACGCAAAAACCTCCTACAATTTGCTTTGATAAATAACAGGAACATCCTTTCTTTGCAAAGCAATTCGCAAAGCCTGGAATCTATCTTCAGGGAATTGACAAAGTAGGGGGATGTTCCGGTGGCTTTAATAAGCCGGTAACCAATTAACTTACAAATTATTATAATAAAACAATTAAACAACAATGAGTACCATTTCTTCAATCCATGCAAGGCAGATTCTTGACAGCCGCGGAAATCCTACTGTAGAGGTAGATGTAACCACAGAAGACGGTCATTTTGGCCGTGCAGCCGTTCCATCCGGTGCTTCTACTGGTAAGCATGAAGCAGTTGAGCTGCGTGATAACGACAAAGCCGTGTACATGGGTAAAGGTGTTATCCAGGCTGTAAGCAACGTGAACGACATTATCGCTGAAGAACTGATAGGCTGGGATGTGAAAGACCAGGCCGGTATCGATAAATTCCTGATTGAACTGGATGGTACTGAGAACAAAGGTAAACTGGGTGCTAACGCAACCCTGGCTGTGAGCATGGCTGTTGCAAAAGCAGCTGCTGACGAAGCTAACCTGCCACTGTACCGCTACCTGGGTGGCGTAAATGCTACTACCCTGCCAATTCCGCTGATGAACATCATCAACGGTGGTGTGCACGCTGATAACAAAATTGACTTCCAGGAATTTATGATCGTTCCTGTAGGTGCATCTTCCTTCTCTGAAGGTCTGCGCTGGGGTGTTGAGGTGTTCCATCACCTGAAATCCGTTCTGAAAAAGAAAGGTTACAGCACCAACGTAGGTGACGAAGGTGGTTTCGCTCCTGAAATCCAGAGCAACGAAGAAGCTATCGAAACCGTAATTGCAGCTATCGAAGCAGCAGGTTACAAACCAGGTGAGCAGATCGGTATCGCATTGGATGCTGCAAGCAGCGAAATGTTCAACGACGCTGACAAAACTTACAAATTCTACAAAAGCTCCGGCAAAGTGATCAGCAGCACAGAAATGGTTGCTTACTGGGCTGAGTGGTGCAAAAAATATCCAATCGTTTCTATCGAAGACGGTATGGCAGAAGATGATTGGGATGGCTGGAAAAAACTGACCGAAGCTGTTGGTTCCACCGTACAGCTGGTAGGTGATGATCTGTTCGTTACCAACGTTAAACGTCTGAAAACAGGTATCGATCAGAGCATTGCTAACAGCATCCTGATCAAAGTAAACCAGATCGGTACCGTTTCCGAAACTATCGATGCAGTGAACATGGCACATAAAGCAGGTTATACCTCTATCATGAGCCACCGTTCCGGCGAAACTGAAGATACTACCATCGCTGACCTGGCAGTGGCGCTGAACTGCGGCCAAATCAAAACCGGTTCTGCTTCCCGTACCGACCGTATGGCCAAATACAACCAATTGCTCCGTATTGAGGAAGAATTGGATAACGTGGCATATTATCCGGGAAAATCCGTTAAATTTGGTAAGAAGTAAATAACACTGGATTGAATCTCGTACGTCGAATTTCGGGATCTGATCTTTGATGACGATAATTTAATTAGTGGTCCATATTGCCGGGTTTTGAGTTACTTCAAAACCCGGCCTTTTAAACAGCCGTTCCCAGTCATACATTCATCTTATATGCCAGGATTAAAGTCCATTACAGTGCCAGCTTACATGCGAAACAAATATTTCGTATCAGCCGCCGCATTCCTGGTATGGCTGGCCTTCATCGACAGCAAGAATTTTATTTCCCAGTACGAATTACAATCAGAGGTCAACAAACTGGAAGGACAAAAAGCTTTCTTCCAGGACGAGATCAGTAAAACCAGGAAAGAACAACAGGAACTGTTGTCTAGTCCGGAAAAGCTGGAAAAGTTCGCCCGTGAAAAATACCTGATGAAAAAAGATGATGAAGATCTGTTCATTATCACTGAGAAAGAATAAGAAGTGCGCTTTTTCGCCTCTCCACGTTATTAAGCATTCCCTTTCCTGGCCGGATTTCCACGTAGACCGGTTATCTTTACTTTCGAAATATTTCAATTACGGCTGACAATACATTTTGCATAATCTCCGTTATATAGTTAGGAACTAATCAATTGTATTAAAAAAATATTGCATGGGGAATTCTACACACTCTTTTTTTGCCTTAAATTCTGTAACCAGTAGCGCTAATAAACCTAATAAGATGACAAACCAGGACCCGGAATTATCTCGTGAAGAAGAAATTTGTCTGAATCAAACAAGGAAAGCACTGGATACTATCCGTTTCTCTCCAAGACCAGAAACCCTGCAGGCTATTGCTGATTATGCCCGGAAGGTCACACCTTCAAAATAGCATATCAGCCTGAAGGCTATAGCTGTCACGCCCGCACCATCCCTGCGCGACGAAGGAATAGCTATCGGTAGTACATCCGGTATATTTGAAGCATATTATCTTTGCCCTATCTTTACAGGTATGACAAAGAAAGAACGCTTTGCCTTTGTTCTCAGCTATTTCGAAGAACATGCTCCCAACGCAGAGACTGAACTTATTTACGACAATCCTTATCAATTACTGGTAGCGGTCATACTGTCCGCCCAATGCACGGACAAACGCGTCAATATGACCACGCCTGCCATCTTCCTGCAATACCCGGATGTGGAAGCTTTGAGCCACGCCACATTCGATGAGCTATTTCCCCTGATACGCAGCATCAGCTACCCAAACAATAAGACGAAACATCTCATCGGTATGGCGCAGATGGTGATCGAAGATTTCAACGGTGAGATCCCTTCCACCGTAGAAGAGCTGGTGAAGCTGCCCGGGGTGGGCCGTAAAACAGCCAATGTTATCACTTCCGTAGTTCATCAGCAGCCTAATATGGCTGTAGACACGCATGTTTTTCGCGTTTCTGCACGTATCGGGCTTACCACTAATGCCACCACTCCCCTTCAGACAGAAAAACAATTGCTCAAGTATATTCCTACTGAGAAAGTGCACATCGCTCATCACTGGCTGATACTGCATGGCAGGTACATCTGTGTAGCCCGCACACCCAAATGTGAACAATGTGGATTAAGACCGGTATGTAAGTATTATCAGAGCCTGATCCGTGGCAATGCAGCTAATTTCCTGTCGTAAATTTATAATCTGCTGATCTTCTATGGGCAAACCTTTTTTAACTGCCGCATGGCGTAATCTCCTCATGGTCAATTTTGAGGCTGATCCTGCAGTACTGCAGCCACTCGTACCTCACAATACAGAACTGGACACCTGGAACAATACGCTCTATGTCAGCCTGGTAGGTTTCCTGTTCGAGAATACCCGTGTAAAAGGCCTTTCGCTACCCTTTCATCGCCACTTTGAAGAAGTGAACCTCCGTTTCTATGTACGCTATAAAGAGGCTGGTATATGGAAAAGAGGCGTTGTGTTTGTGAAAGAGATCGTTCCCAAAAGGATGATCACTTTTGTGGCCAATACTGTCTACAAAGAGAAATACGCCACACATCCTATGCGGCATCAATGGTTGCATACTCCGGACAATATGCTGGAAGTCAGTTATGAATGGAAAGTCGGTCAGCACTGGAACATATTAAAAGCCACCGCCGAAAAAGAAGCATTGCCTATTGCTCCAGATAGTGAGGCTGAATTTATCACCGATCACTATTGGGGCTATACTCAAATGGCTGCTACACGTACGGGAGAATACCAGGTAAGTCATCCGCAATGGAGAACACATCGCGTTGTTGAATACAGCTACCGTTGTGATACTGCCGCGCTCTATGGCGCAGCGTTTGTGCCTATGCTGCAGCAAAAGCCTCTCTCCGCTTTACTGGCAGAGGGCTCTGATATCAGTGTTATGTCAAAAAAAATGCTGTAAATCATTGCCATCCGTACTACTAATTTGGAATTTCGCTTATATTTTACTTATCTTTTGCCGCTAAAGTTTTTTACAGAGTTTAAAGTCTAAAATTCGTTATGAAATCAGGTACTCGCTTACAGTTGTCCATTATGATGTTTCTTGAGTTCTTTATATGGGGATCATGGTTCGTTACATTGGGGACATTCCTTGCCAAAAACCTTCAGGCATCCGGTCTGGAGACCGCCAGCGTGTTCTCCACCCAGTCATACGGCGCCATTATCGCCCCTTTTATAATAGGGATGATAGCTGACAAATTCTTCAATGCTGAGAAGATCCTCGGTATTCTGCACCTCGCAGGTGCAGTGCTCATGTTCCAGATGTACCGTGCTGAAAGCGTGAGCGTGTTTTATCCTTATGTGTTTGCCTATATGGTGCTCTACATGCCTACCCTGGCCCTTGTGAACTCTGTATCTTTCCGCCAGATGAACAATCCTGAAAAGGAGTTTTCTACCATCCGTGTATGGGGTACTGTCGGTTGGATCATAGCGGGACTAACTATCAGCTATGCCTTCCATTGGGATTCTTCAGCGGGTACCGAAGCCGGCCAGTTAAAAAACACCTTTGCAATGGGAGCCGCAGCATCACTGATACTGGGCCTATTCAGTTTCACACTTCCTAAAACACCTCCTATTAAAGATAAATCCCAGAAGAACAGCATTGCTGAGATATTAGGCCTTGACGCCATCAAACTGCTCAGCAATAAAAACTTCCTGGTATTCTTCATATCATCCATCCTGATCTGTATACCGCTGGCATTCTACTACCAGAATGCACACCACTTCCTGGAGCAGACAGGCCTGGAAAACCCTACCGGTAAAATGGCCATTGGCCAGATCTCTGAAGCACTGTTCATATTACTGATCCCTGTGTTCTTTAGCCGCTTTGGTTTCAAAAAGACCATCATGGTCGGTATGATCGCCTGGGCAGTACGTTACCTGCTTTTTGCATACGGTAATGCGGGTCCGCTGGCGTTCATGCTTATTACAGGTATCGCACTGCATGGTATATGTTATGACTTCTTCTTTGTATCAGGACAGATATATACTGACCAGCAGGCAGGCGAGAAATACAAAAGCGCGGCACAGGGCCTGGTAACACTGGCTACTTATGGTATCGGCATGCTGATAGGTTTCTGGGTTGCTGGTATCATCTCCGACTATTACACCACACACGCTACCGATAACTTCTGGCAGAAAGTATGGATGATCCCTTCCATAATCGCCGCCGTAGTTTGGGTATTGTTTATGCTAACATTCCGTGACAGCAAAAAAACAGTAGTGGCATAATCTCTATTGCATTATATACACACTCCGCAGTGAACTACCTATGTCAACCTGGTGTTTTACTGCGGAGTTTTCATTTAACCCAGATCGTTATCACTAATTCAATCAGATAATTTATGCAACGTATTTCCATGTTAGGCTCGGGCTTCATTGGCCGTTTCTATGCAGACTCCCTGCAGGGTCAAAGAAGCCGGGATAAGATTGTGAGTATTTATTCCCGCAGGGAAGAAAGTGCAAAGAAGTTTGCTACAGATTACAACGTGGATCACTGGACCACGGATATGGAAGCATCTATCGCACATCCGGATGTGAACGTAGTTTGTATCTCCCTTCCCAACAACCTGCACGAAGCGGCTGTAGCGCTCTGTTGTAAACACAAGAAAGGCGTGATCTGTACCAAGCCCCTGGGCCGCAACGCAGAAGAGGCTAAACGCATGCTGGAAATGGTAGAAGCAGCAGGCATTTTCAACGGTTATCTGGAAGACCTGGTATATACACCTAAATTCCTCAAAGCGCTCGAAAGTGTGAAGAATGGTGCTCTTGGCCGTATACTCTGGGCCAAATCAAGGGAAACACACCCTGGCCCGCATAGTGAATGGTTCTGGGATAAAGAACAGGCAGGCGGCGGTTGTATTCTTGACCTGGGCTGTCATTGCGTGGAAATAGCACGTAGCTTTATTGGCAAAGACGTCAAACCTGTTGAGGTAATGTGCTGGGCGGATACGCAGGTAAAACCTATTGATGCAGAAGATCATGCCATTGGCCTTGTTAAATATGAGAATGGCGCTATCGGACAGTTTGAAGTAAGCTGGACCTTCCGTGGTGGCCTGGACCTGAGAGATGAAGTAATGGGCACAGAAGGGACGATCTGGCTGAATAGCTTCCTCCGTACCGGTTTCGATATGTTCACCACCGGTAAGGGAGCTGACTACGTTGCAGAAAAAGCCGAAAGCAACAGTGGATGGTTATTCCCTGTAGGTGATGAACTGAATGAACTGGGATACAATCATATGTTTGCCGATATGTTTAATGCAATTGAAAGTAACCAGCCGGCAAGAGAAACCTTCTATGATGGCTATGTGGTAAACGCCGTACTTGATGCTGCGTATCGCAGCGCCACCAGCAAACAGTGGGAACCTGTAAAACTGGACATCTGGCGTGGCCAGACTGGGTTAACTAAACCTCAAACCCTGGTAGAATACGATGCGGAACATTATCTCGTAAAAGAAGAAATGACCCATTTCGGTGCAAAGAAACTGATCCTGAAAGAAAAGAAGAGCGGTCAGATCATCGAACGCGTAATATAAATTTCCAGAAGCACGCCGGTTGCAGAGCCGGTGTGCTTTCTCCTTTAAGCTATTAACTCACCCTGATAATGTAAGCTTTCCCTAAGGTCTGGGATACCTCTACCTGTACTAAGGTCCCTTTCTCGTATTTATAGACGTTCTTTTTCCCTTCCGGCAGTACCAGCTCATAAAGTCCGTTCCCTAGCGGATTAAGCGTCAGAAAGATACCTAATGTCTCAGAAAAGATCTTCGTGATCTGCCTCGGTTCTGTAAAATACATTTCTCCCACAGAATGCACGATCTCTGTCGTATTCAGTACTGACCTCTCACCATTCTGTACAATGGAATAATGCTTTGCTTCCCGTTGCGTGATAATGGTCTTATTGTCGGCATCCTTGCCCGAGCTCTTTATCACCTTTGACCTGATCAGGATGTTATTGTCAAAATCGCAGGAGATGTCGAGATTGAATTTCGCCAGCAATTTCATGTCCACTTTACTTTGGATAGAGATATTACGGCTGACCCCATTCACTTTACAATGGGCGGTAACGTTACCGATAACGTGGTTACTGAAACGTATTTCGTAATTGTGCGTTTGGGCATATAACAATGCACTGTTCAATGTAAACAGGCAAATAAACAGTGTAGACCAGATGGCGCCTTTCATGATGAAGCTTTTGGCTATGTTGTAGTAATCCATTCTTATATAGCAAACGTGCGGTGGCCTCTTTTGTTATATAGTATTAAATATAATAAAAATCCTGCCCCGAAAGGCAGGATCCTATATAAAATTATCATGAATCGTCAGATGGATAAGCGCATCAGCCTGATCTCACAGTAGTTAACTGATGATGGCGATTACAGCTCGTGTAATACTTCCCTGATCTTGATCACCAGCTCTCCTTTAGTGATAGGTACACCCATGATCTTGTGGTAACCTATCGCGTCTATCAGGAACTGCTCACGGATGATCTTGATCAGCTGACCGTTGTTGATCTCAGGGATCAGTACTTTATCGTAGCTGTGCAGGATCTCGGCAAGGTTCTTAGGGAACGGACGCAGGTACCTGATGTGTGCATGTGCTACCTGGTGGCCTTCTGCCAGCAATTCCAGTACGGCGCTCTTGATAGCTCCGTAGGTAGAGCCCCAGCCTAATACCAGCACTTTTCCTTTTTCAGGTCCCAGCTCAATTTCCTGCGGTGGAATATGATCTGCGATCTTATCTACTTTTTCCTGACGGATACGCACCATTAACTGGTGGTTTTCCGGATCATAGCTCACGTTACCGGTAATGTTCTGTTTTTCCAGACCACCGATACGGTGTTCCAGACCTGGTGTACCTGGTACGGCCCATGGACGTACAAGGTTCTCATCGCGGTGATAAGGCAGGAACTGCTCCTCTCCTTCTTCCAGTCCTTTCTTAAACTTTACAGGGATGGCCGGCAGGTCTTTGCTCTGCGGGAAACGCCATGGTTCTGCACCATTGGCAATGTAACCGTCACTCAGGAAGATCACCGGCGTCATATGCGCTACAGAAATGCGGAAAGCTTCAAATACTGCATTGAAACAATCTGATGGTGTTGATGCAGATACTATCGGCATCGGGCACTCCCCGTTACGGCCATAATAAGCCTGTAAAAGGTCGGATTGTTCTGTTTTGGTAGGCAGACCTGTAGATGGTCCTCCGCGCTGAATATTGATGATCAGCAGGGGAATTTCCAGCATTACCGCCAGACCCATTGCTTCACCTTTCAGTGCCATACCCGGACCGGAGGTGGTAGTAATACCCATATGGCCGCCATAAGAAGCACCAATAGCAGAGGTAATACCTGCTATTTCATCTTCTGCCTGGAAGGTACGGATACCAAAGTTTTTATACCGGCTCAGTTCATGCAGGATGTCGGAAGCGGGTGTGATAGGATAAGTACCCAGGAAGATAGGCAGCTCCGCTTTCTGGCTGGCCGCTATCAGGCCATAGGCCAGTGCTGTGTTACCAGTAATACTACGATAGGTACCTGGCTCCATACGGGCCTTTTCCACATGGAAACGGGTACTGAAAGCCTCAACAGTATCTGCGAAGTTATATCCGGCATGCAGGGCCTTCAGGTTGCTTGCCAGGATATCCGCTTTCTTTCCAAATTTCTCGTTCAGGAAGTTTTCTGTGCTTTCCAGGTTACGGTCGTACAACCAGTACAGGAAGCCGAGTACGAACATGTTCTTCGCACGGTCCTTCTCCTTCATACCCATGTTTATGTCCTTCAGCGCTTCACGCGTCATCTTGGTCACGTCCATGGTATGCAGCTGGTAAGGTTGCAGGGAACCGTCTTCCAGTGGGTTCACCCCATCAGGGTAGTTGGCCAGACGCAGGTTCTTGGCATCGAAACCATCGGTATTGGCGATGATGATACCGCCTTTCTTCAGGCCTTTCAGGTTCGCCTTTAACGCAGCAGCATTCATCGCTACCAATACATCACAGGCGTCCCCGGGAGTAAATATGCGGTTAGAGGAAAAGTGCAGCTGGAAGCCGCTCACGCCTGGCAGGGTTCCCTGTGGGGCGCGTATTTCTGCCGGGAAGTCCGGGAAAGTGCTTAAATCATTGCCAACCAACGCAGTGTTATTGGAAAACTGGGTACCTGTAAGCTGCATCCCGTCTCCACTGTCGCCGGCAAATTTTATCACTACATCTTCTATCTGTTGAACCGAAATATTTGACATTGAATATCTTATTTAACTGTCCTTTGTTTTTCAGGCTGTAAATTTAATAATTCGCTAGGTAGTAACCATTGATATATTAAATGTATCATATTAAGGCCAGTAATGACAAAAGTACACAAAGTTGATAGACTTTTAAGGAAGGATAGGTATAGCTATATGTTATGCCTCATAACTTTAAGTAATTGCCTGAAGTCTCCCCGGATCCAACTTATATATACGTGAATATATCATTGACAGCCTGCCTTTGCTCATCGCAAAGCTATTTTACTTTCCCGTCTTCTGTTTATGTATTTGGGAATTTCACGTAAATGATGCCATTACCGCCCCGCCGCTATAATACATGACATTGAGGGAGCCCCTTTAGTGAGCAATGATCTATGAATAATTCACTCCTTTACTCGTTTCAGAGCAATATGATTGTCAAGAGCTTGTCCTTACATTACAGCAGATGCTAATAAATAGCTATTTATTATGATTGAAGTTGTAATTTAGTGTACTAAAATTTTTTTATACCATGGCATTATTTCAATCCAATAACCCTGTATTCAATGAAAAGGTACTTCAGAAAGTGGGCTCCACTAATGCTGAAGGTGCTATGACGATCAAAGGGACAATTTACAAAATGGCCTTCCTGTTAGCGCTGGTAATGATGGCGGCTATATATGCATGGGGCGCTCCTGGAAGGGAACAGGATGTTATGCCTCTCCTTTGGGGAGGAGCGATAGGTGGTTTCATACTGGCTATCATTATTTCATTTAAAAAAGAATGGGCACAATACCTGGCGCCGGCTTATGCCTTGGCAGAGGGCTTGTTCCTGGGTGTAATATCCGTATACTACAGCAGCCTGTACGATGGTATCGTATTGCAAGCGGTAGGTATCACATTTGCTACATTTATTGCAATGCTGATCTTGTACGGCACCCGTATCATTCGTGCTACTGAAAAGTTTAAAGCGATCGTTTTCACCGCTACAGCCGGTATCGCGTTGTTCTATATGCTGGCGCTGGTATTGAGCTTCTTCAATATCAATATCCCTTTCCTGCATGAAGGCAGCACCATTGGTATCATTTTCTCACTGGTAGTCGTTGTTGTTGCGGCACTAAACCTCATCATCAACTTCGATCTTATCGAAAGCGGTGCAGCTCAAGGCGCTCCTAAATACTTCGAGTGGTATGCTTCTTTTGGTATGCTGGTAACACTGGTTTGGTTATACCTGGAAATATTACGCCTCCTGTCCAAACTCAACAGAAGATAGATTATTATTAAGATATAGATAGTACAAAAAGCCCGCACAAATGTGCGGGCTTTTTGTTGGCAGTATGCGCCATTTTGTAGCCTCGATTCTCCATTATGACATGACCATTTTGCACGTCTTGTCAGTCAACTGTTAAGTCTAAGCCCTTTACTGTTAAAGCCTTCGTAAAGGAATGTTAAAAACTGTCATATAGATTTGTTCTACTTCCGGTGGCATGGTAATTGATTTTCTTTAGTCAGTTCTTTAGATCGTAGATCATAAGCAATATGCTTGCACCACAAGGCCATACTTAAATGTATTAAACCTTTAAAATCTGAAAAATGAAATCAGTCAAAGTAAGCATATTCGCCCTGGCAGCTGCCGCTATAACAGTGCTTGCCTTCCGTAATATGGAAGGAGGAAGTATTTCTGGGAAGGTAGCTCCACTGGATGGAGCCAATCAAGTTTGGGCAATCCAGGGTGCAGATTCAATGAAAACGGACATAGCGGACGGAACATTCAATCTGCAGGGCGCGAAGGCAGGCACTTATACAGTGATCATTAATGCGAAACAGCCTTTTAGGAATGTGACCATTTCTGATGTGAAAGTGGATGAAGGAAAAGTGACCGACCTGGGCGAGATCAGATTAGAACAATAACTACGCAAGCAATAGTTGGTTTTCATAGGGGTTAATCAAAAAGCCGGTTCGATACGTCCGTATCGCCGGCTCTTTTTTTTGTGTCATTCCCCGGCCTACTAGGGGTAATTGTTCCCACCTCCGTTATAATGTAAAGCCCCCTTAACATATGAAAAAGAGCAATAACAGCACTAGTGTTCCCTATAACAGATGGAATACGATCGGATGGGAGTTACTCTTACTGGCCGTTTTTAACTTCGTACTGGCATCCTGCGCCAAGGAACGTATATCAGGTTCCGGCCATGTCGTTACCGAAACACGGGAAACCGAAATATTTACGGACGTGGAAGTTGACGGTCCTATACATGTGCGCCTCGAACAGGGACCAAGCGCGCCGGTAAAGATTACAGCCGAAGATAACATCATGCGTGTCATCGATACTTATGTGAGCGGCAGTACGCTTCATGTCCGCATCAAAAGTGGGGTAAGGTTACATGATGTCCGGGATATTGATGTTTACCTGACATCTGCTACCTATAATGCCATTCTCTTTTCGGGCTCGGGTAGTGTAGAAAGTGTGGATACCATCAGAACGGACAGGTTTGAATACAGAATGGATGGCAGCGGCAATGCCCGGTTCGAAATTATAGCCGGAAGGCTGGAAACGGAGATCAATGGAAGTGGAAGTATCAGATTATATGGCACAGTCAGTAACTTCCATAGTACCATAAACGGCAGCGGAGACATCGGTGGTATGGACCTCTATGCCGAGGACGCTGACATTTCAGTAAAAGGCTCCGGCGGACATTCACTGAATGTATCGCATTCATTGGACGTTAGCATACGTGGCAGCGGAGATGTGAGATATAAGGGAGCAGCAAGCGTAACTTCAGATATACAGGGATCAGGAAAAGTTATTAAATTATAATTTCGAAAGCGTCACACATGCAGGCTAGCTACATAGCAGCATTTTCAGGTACTGCCAGCAGTTTTGTGAGCAGGAATAAGGACAAAACCTATTTTTGCACTATGCCGGAAAATGCACAACTACAAAAACTATTACAGGAGAATGAGGAAGCCTTCATGGAAACGCTCTTCAGGACCTACTTTTCTTTTGTTTGTAAGACGATTTACCGCATTGTTCAGGATAATGCGACCGCTGAAGACCTTGCACAAGATGTCTTTGTCAGGATCTGGAATCGCCGCACGGAGCTTCAGCAGGTATATTTTAAAGCTTATTTGCATAGAGCAGGGATTAATATGGCACTCGATTATATTGATAAGAACAAACGCAGAGGCGTCCATATGCCTATAGAGGACTATATGGAGCCTGTTCAGGCAGCCCCTGTGGGTCATAATAGCCTGCGGCAGACTACACAGCACATCCAACAGGCAATTGACAAGCTCCCGGAGAAATGCAGGGAAATATTCATTCTCAGCCGTTATGAAGAGCTTTCTTATAAAGAAATCGCGAGCACGCTCAATATATCAGTTAAAACAGTGGAAAATCAGATGATGACCGCTTTAAAGAAACTCAGAGTATCATTGCAGGACTACCTGCAGGTGATCATATTATTCCTTGCAGGCGCCACTATTTACCCTTTACTATTACAATTTTAACAGCATGTCATACACCTTTGACCATATAGAAACATTAATTGCCCGCTCGCTGGAAGGCCACCTTGATCCGGTTGAGCAGGAGGAGCTGAAAAGCTGGCTGGAGGAAGATGACGCAAACCGCCGGTACTATCAGGAACTGCTTAAAACGTGGGAACTGACCGGAAGTGCAGATGCGGACATAGAACCGGATATAGAAGCCAACTGGACGAGCTTTAGCCGGAAGATACAGACCGATACCCAACCTGTAAGCATTATTCGCAACTACCGGTATATTATACGAGCTGCAGCCGCTGTATTGCTGCTGGGAGGAGCTGCTACCGCCTGGTTTATGCTGAAGGGGCCAAATGAGATCACTGTGCAGACAGCTGCCAATGAGACCAATATCATCGTTCTGCCTGACGGAACCAAAGCGTTCATCAATAGGAACAGCAGCCTCCGTTATGCAGGCAATTTTGGAAAAGGAGATAGAACGATCCACCTCGAAGGAGAAGCATTTTTCGATGTAGTGAAAGACGAAGCCCATCCTTTTGTGGTTTACACGTCCCGGACAAGAACACAGGTACTGGGTACTACCTTCGACGTAAAAGCTTATGCTGTTCAACCTGTAGAAGTCTTTGTGCTTAGCGGGAAAGTGGCTGTATCCGACCAGGAAAAACAATCAAAAGAAGTAGTACTGACGGAAGGCCGGAAAGTAACCTTAGGACAAGACGAGAAGCTGGCAGAAGACGCCATTTCCAACCATGATTTCATTGCGTGGAAGGATAACATTATGGTCTTTAACGATGAGCCTATTGGCGATGTGATCAGGAAAGTAGCGGCACTGTACGGAGCAAAGATCATTGCTGAAGAAGGCGTTGCGGACTATACGATCAAAACGAGGATAACACCAGACCAACCGCTTGAGCAGGTATTGGATGTTATTGCGGCGAGTGCTACGGCAAGCTGGGAGAAGGAAGGGGATGTATATAAACTGAGCAGGAAGTAATGAGGAATAACAATCTACAACATAAAAAAAAGGTGGTCTGTTAACAGACCACCTTTTTTATTATCAGGCTCCACCCAGTTTGCATTTCTGCAATACTTCCCAGGATTTGCCATTATGACGGAGGAAGTACAGGTTATTCACCTTGAATGTTGCTTTATATTCCTGATTTTCATACTCAGGCCATGCTTTTTCAAACTGCGCATCTTCCAGGTCTTTGAAAGCCACTGTTACGTGCGGAGTGAAGCCGGTACGGGCCAGCATGGTACTGAAACCAAATTCCTTACGCAGGAAGTTGATCAGCTGTCTGTGCAGGGCACTCATTGTTTCGCTCTTCTCTACATTAATGAACAGAACGCGATTCTGTTTATTCGGGAAGGTACCGAAACCATCGAGGGAAACCTCGAAAGGGGCCTGTGTTTTGGCAAATTCTGCCAGTTCATCACAGAAAGCTTTTTCCAGTGCCGGATCTGCTGTGAAAGGCACCTGTAATGTAATGTGCGGAAGTACTTTCAGCGCATACATCGGTCCGAATTTCTCAGCGAAGTCCTGCTTTATTTTGATGATCTCCTTACCTACTTCAGCAGTAGGGAGTAAGGCGATAAAGTAGATCTTGTTATCAGGTTTTGGTGTAAACGGTTTCCTGTTACCACCAAAGCTTGGACGACCTCCGCCACGGTTATAACCACCGCCACCGCCGCCGTAACCACCACCGCCACCGCGATTGTAGCCACCGCCACCGCCGCCGCGATCGTAACCACCGCCGCCGCCGCCGCCACGATTGTAGCCTGTCTCTTATACACATCTCCGA
>CABHOY010000035.1 GCA_902168105.1 uncultured Flavihumibacter sp. | reverse complement strand
AGTTGATAAAGGATAAATATTAATCTATATTAAACTCATTATAAGTTATGGCAGCAACAATTACAGCAGCTGATGTTAACAAACTGCGTCAGCAAACTGGTGCAGGTATGATGGATTGCAGAAAAGCATTAGTAGAAAGTGATGGCGATTTCGAAAAAGCAGTAGATTACCTGCGTAAAAAAGGACAGAAAGTAGCAGCGCTGCGTTCTGACCGTGAAACTAAAGAAGGTGTTATCATCGCTAAAACTGCTGCTGATGGTAAATCAGGTGTAGTTGTAGCGCTGGGTTGTGAAACTGACTTCGTTGCTAAGAACGAAGACTTCGTAAAATTCGCTCAGTCTATCGTTGACCTGGCCTTGAGCACAGGCGCTAACACCATCGAAGAACTGGGTGCTGCTACCCTGGATGGCGCTACCGTAAATGATAAAGTGAACGACCAGGTAGCTAAGATCGGTGAAAAGATCACCCTGGCAAGATTTGAAAAGATCTCTTCAGCTTCTGTAACCGCTTATATCCACGGTAACTACCGTATGGGTGTACTGGTTGGCTTCTCTGCTCCTGTTTCTGAAGAAGTAGGTAAAGATATCGCTATGCAGATCGCAGCTATGAACCCTATCGCAGTTGATGCGGAAGGTGTTTCTCCTGAACTGATCGCACGTGAGAAAGCAATCGCTATCGAACAGATCGCTGCTGAAGGTAAAACCGGCGATATGGCAGAAAAGATCGCTGTAGGTAAAGTGAACAAATTCTTTAAAGAAAATACCCTGTTACCTCAGGCTTTCGTAAAAGATAATAATAAAACTGTTGGTGATCACCTGAAATCTATCAGCGCTGATCTGAAAGTAACAGGATTCACAAGAATCGCATTAGGGTAATTTTATTACCTGTTTAAAAGGAGAGAATCACAATTCTCTCCTTTTTTTTGTGCTTATATCGGGAATGCAAACAAGCCGCAGATCGTCTATACTTCCCACTCCCCAATACCGGAAATAGCGTGTTCCGCATTTTTTTATATATTCGGGCACTGTAAAACATTTACTAACTAACATTTTCATATCATTTTTCTATAGTCATGTTGCCAAAGTATAAGCGTATTTTACTCAAATTGAGCGGTGAATCCCTGATGGGAGAAGGTAATTATGGTATCGATCACAGAGTGATCACTCAGTATGCGTACGATATTAAAGCGGTGACGGACCTGGGTGTGCAGGTAGCCGTAGTAATTGGAGGAGGTAACATTTATCGTGGTATGAATGAGGCAGAAACCGGCATTGAAAGAGCCCAGGGCGATTATATGGGGATGCTGGCTACCGTGATCAATGGCATGGCAATGCAGAGCGGCCTGGAAAAGGTTGGACTGTATACCCGCCTTCAGTCAGCCATTAAAATGGAACAGATCGCTGAACCGTACATCCGCCGCCGTGCCATCCGTCACCTTGAGAAAGGTCGCGTAGTGATCTTCGGTGCCGGTACAGGGAATCCTTATTTCACGACAGATACCGCCGCCTCTCTCCGTGCTATAGAAATACAGGCGGATGTGATCCTGAAAGGAACACGTGTAGATGGTATCTACACCGCAGATCCTGAGAAAGATCCGACTGCTACGCGTTTCGAATCCATCACCTTCTCTGAAGTATATCAGAAATCACTTAACGTGATGGATATGACCGCATTTACCCTTTGCCAGGAGAATAAACTGCCTATTATCGTATTCGATATGAATAAGGGTGGAAACCTCTTGCAGGTAATTATGGGTAAGAATGTGGGTACACTGGTGAAGGGATAACAACAGCTGATTGTATTGATATTATCAGGGACCGGGAATTAAGAATAAGAATGATGACTTGCGCATTATTCCTTATTCTCAATTCCTGGTCCCTGAATTTTTATTTTATCAGTGCTTTGATATTCTTGTATGGTACAAACAACGTTACCTGACCTAAGGCATAAGGGCCGATCTCGTAGGGGGTATAGCTGAAGCCAATGCCTTTGTCCGTTACCAGGAAGTTATCATTCGGAGCGATCTCTTTCGTGAGCAACATCGATTCAAGTTTAGCCCCTTCTTCCATTTTATAGATCTTCCTGAAAGATTTCTCCAACTCTGGTATGAGGTCTGTCTTATACTCGGGTTTCAGGAAGTCTTCCGCTTTCAGCACTTTTTTCTTCTCGAGGTCCAGCACCTGGTAGTGAGCACCATAATTGCCGTGCGCGCCTCCGGTGTACTCATAGGTAAAATATTCCAGCACCAGTAAGGGATATTCATTCCACACCACTTTCATATCAGCATCGGCAGCCCAGTTGGCTGTTGCCGGAATGCCACCGGTGGTATCAAGGTCTTTTTCATTGACCTTATAAGTTGCAAGGAAAGAATCGATATCCCGGCGTATAAATTTATTAGGATCGTTAATAGGTTTGCCATCTGCGATGCAGGCACGTATAAAGGCAGCTGTAGCCTCGTCTGTGCCTGTAGAAGGCCATACGATGCAATTGCTTGCCTGACCGGTCGGAGTGTTTGGATTGCCCGCAAAAAGGTCTACCGAGTCGGCCGCAAACACCACATCGAGCGCAACGATATTCTGGAAGTCAGGTTTGAGATCAAAATTATAAGAAGTACCCTTACCCCTCCATTTGCCCGTAAAGTGCCCTACGCTATCCATTTTGCCCGCAAACAGCCTTTCCTCATCCCTGTCAGTATTCTCATAGAGGAATATCCTGTCTCCATCCGGGCTGCCCCATAACATGATAGGCTCCCCAATATTATCGTAGGTATAATATCCTCGGAAAACCCATGGGCCGGATTTGATAAGGTTCATAGTAACAGGTTCACCATTGATGGCCCCTTTCAGGTGGAGATAGTAATAAGCAGTTTGAGCGAGATCCGGGATCTTCGGAGTTTGCGCCTGCTGTTTTGTTTTCTTTCCACAGGAGACGAACACACAACAGGTGATGACAAATAATAGTATGGTTCTCATGCCTTAAAATTACTAAATAAACTGACCACTGTCATATATCAATCTCTTGCTGTAGCCGGATACTGCTATGTTTATAAGTATCTTTGTGGCAGTAAAATCAGGACCATGTTGAACAAAGAAGTAGCAGATCTGCGTAAAGATTATCGCCTGGCCTCTCTCGATGAGGAGGATGTGGCGAAGGACCCATTGGAACAATTCGGACGTTGGTGGAAAGATGCAACCAGTGGACAGCTGGATGAGCCCAATGCTATGACATTGGCTACCAGCACGCCTGACGGGCATCCCTCTGCACGTATTGTGCTGCTGAAAAATTTTGATGCGGATGGATTTATGTTCTTTACAAACTACGAAAGCCAGAAAGGCCTGGAGATGGCAGCTAACCCGAACGTATCATTGTTATTCTTTTGGAGAGAACTGGAAAGACAGGTGCGTATAGACGGCGCTGTTAGCAAGGTAACGCCTGATGTTAGTGACGAATATTATAACAGCAGACCTCCCGGTAGTCGTATAGGCGCTATCGCGTCTCCGCAGAGCCGTGTAATACCACACCGCAGTTTCCTGGAAGAACAGGTAAGGATGGTTGCTGAAAAATACGTATTACAGGATCCGGTACGTCCGGCATACTGGGGCGGTTATATTGTGAAACCGGTAAAGATGGAATTCTGGCAGGGACGCAGCAGCCGTTTACACGACAGGATATTATACAGGCTGGAAGGGGGCGAATGGAAGATTGAACGCCTGGCGCCGTGAGACGGACGTTAATAAAAATTAGGAATTAGGAATTGTTTTAAGACATAATTCCTAATTCCCAACTGCTCTTAAGCCTTTTTTTCAGCTTTTGCAGCAGCAGCTTTCTTTGGTTTAGCAGGTCTTGCTTTACCGAAAGAACCATTAGAAATCTTACCTTTTTTGGTTTTGATATCACCTCTACCCATTGTAAACAGTTTGATGTTTATTATTAGTTGTTTGTTAATCTGAGGATGTAACTCCCGCTAATTAGCCGCAAATTACGTAATAGCCGGTGTTAAATGCAAAAAAAAAGCAAGAAACAGTAGTGTTCCTTGCTTGAATAAGTTAAGCTAACAGATTAAAGCTTGTCGGACAGAGCCTTACCAGCTTTGAATTTAGCAACTTTCTTAGCTTTGATCTTGATGATCTGGCCAGTCTGTGGGTTTCTACCGTTACGAGCAGCACGTTTAGAAACAGAGAAAGTACCGAAACCTACTAAGGTTACTTTACCACCTTTTTTCAAGGTATCAGCAACAGCTTTAGTGAAAGAATCCAGCGCTTCGTTAGCTTGGGTTTTAGTGATAGCGGCATCTTTTGCCAGCTTGTCGATTAATTCGGCTTTGTTCATAGCTAGTAAGATTTAACTAGTGAATAAAATGTTTGATGTGAGCAAATATAGCGCGTTTTATCAGATTACCAAATTTTTTGAATCTTTTTTAATCAAAAAATCATCGGCTGAAAACGCCTACAGGTAACGGTTACAGCAGATTGACACATGACGCGGTGTCGATATGGGATACCCCTTGATTTCGTGAAAACCGCTGTGGTAGGCCATTTGCTGTAGTATTTGATATAAACGCGTATATGTTCCAAGTATTGTACCAAAGTCTAAACCCCGTGTAATCAGTGGATTTCCTGTGGATAAATTTAACAACTATACTACCTGCATTACGGTGTTAAAAGCCACAAACTGGCTCCCGAACAGGTCATAAGAGACCTTCCGAAGCCTTTGTGCATGCTCTTCCAGGAAGGTTTGATAGTTCTCCAACGTATCTGTAAAGTACTGAGCTGAGTAAGTAGGTCCATCCTGATCATCCTGCTCAAGCAGCCTGCAGATGCGGTAATCATGGAAAAGCCCCGTTGCCATAATAGCCGGAATATGCTCTTCTTTCATCCATTGAAGCCACCTTTCATTGATGGAGTGTGTTACCTTGGTTGTGACGTTATAGATAATCATGTGCGAAAAACAGCTTTAAGATCCCAGTTGCAGATATACCGGGCAATGGTCTGAATGCTTTACCTGTTGCCAGATCTGGGCATCCTTCAGCCTGGCTTGCAGCGGTGTTGTAACGTTAATATAATCGATACGCCAGCCTTTGTTATTGGCCCTGGCGTTAGATCGTACGCTCCACCAGCTGTATTGGTGCGGGTCCGGGTTGTAATGACGGAAAGTATCTACAAACCCGTTGCTGAACAATTTATCCAGCCAGGCCCGTTCTTCAGGCAGAAATCCTGAAGACTTCTTATTGCCAACAGGGTCGTGAATGTCTATCGGTTTATGGCATATATTATAATCACCACATACGATCAGGTTCGGCCTCGTGTCTTTCAGCTGCTCTACGTAACCGTAGAATTCATCCAGCCATTGATATTTATAGGTCTGTCTTTCGTCTCCACTGGTGCCGGAAGGCATGTAGGTATTGATAAGGGTAATATCGCCAAAATCCAGCCGTATAACCCGTCCTTCTGCATCGCTCTGCATGAAGCCGTTACCATATTGTACATGGTCAGGGGTGATCTTTGTCAGCACTGCCACTCCGCTGTAACCCTTTTTCTCTGCAGGGTACCAGTAGTGTTCGTAGCCCAGCTCTTCAAATTGGCGATAGTCCACATTGTCTTTGTGTGCCTTGATCTCCTGCAGGCATACGATATCTGCAGGATCTGTTTTCAGCCATTCCGTGAAACCTTTGGTCATGGCGGAACGTAGTCCGTTTACATTATAGGAAACAATTCTCATGGTGTGGTAAGTCAATCGTCCAGGTGTATGGACAATGTTGGTGTTAATTATAAAAAAAAACGGTAGTCCATGTTGGATGGACTACCGGATATCGACTCATTACATGTCATATTCGAGTACGGGGCGTAGCCATTTCTCAGCTTCTTCTATACTCCATCCCTTACGGGCGGCATAGTCTTCTACCTGGTCTTTCTCTATCTTGCCAAGACCGAAGTATTTGGCATCAGGATGGGCGAAATACCAGCCACTAACGCTGGACGCAGGGTACATAGCGAGAGATTCGGTAAGGATGATACCGGTATTCTCAGTAGCATTCAGCATATCGAACAGCTTATACTTTTCTGTGTGCTCGGGGCATGCGGGATAGCCAGGCGCTGGACGGATACCGGAATATTCCTCTCTGATCAGCGCATCATTATCCAGCTGCTCGGCTGAAGCATAGCCCCAGAATTCAAGCCTTACACGCTTATGCATCAGTTCTGCGAAGGCCTCTACCAGCCTGTCAGCAAGGGCTTTCAGCATAATGCTGCTATAATCGTCGTGGTCTGTCTTGAACTTCTCCAGCCATTTTTCTATATCACCGCCTGTTGTTACAGCAAATGCGCCCATATAGTCCTGAACGCCTGCTTCTGCAGGTGCAATGAAATCGGCCAGGGAAAGGTTCGGCTGACCAGGGGCCTTTTTGATCTGTTGACGGAGGCATTCCAGGTGTATAGGGCCTTCGCCGGGTTTAGGAGATAACACTGTGATCGTATCGTCGGCACTTCTGTTTGCCGGGAATAAGCCGATCACGCCATTTGCTGTCAGCCATTTCTCCTCCACAATGCGTTTCAGCATTGCTTTGGCATCTTCGAACAGGCGGGATGCTTCTTTACCTACAATTTCATCTGTAAGGATCTGCGGGAATTTGCCATGCAGCTCCCAGGAGATGAAGAAAGGCTGCCAGTCGATAAATTCGGCTATTTCACCCAGGTCGTAATTTTGGAATACATGTACGCCTAACTGTTTTGGCACTACCGGTTGATAGTTGCTCCAGTCTTTAATCGCCTTGTGCTGGCGGGCTTCCGCGATAGGAAGATATTGTTTAACCGGTCTTTTGTTCCGGAAGTTTTCGTTCAGTTTCTGATACTCGATCTTCATGTCGTCGAGGAAGGTCTTCTTGAGCGCCTTATTCAGGAGACTGCTGGTAACTGTTACACTACGGGAGGCATCCAGTACGTGTATTACACCATGTTCGTATTCAGGGGCTATTTTAACCGCTGTATGCGTCCGGGAGGTAGTAGCGCCTCCAATGATCAGGGGCACCTCAAAATGCTGGCGTTTCATCTCTCTGGCCACATTTACCATCTCATCCAGGCTGGGTGTGATCAGTCCACTGAGACCGATAATGTCCACCTGCTCCTGGCGGGCCGTCTGTAATATCTTTTCAGCAGGCACCATTACACCCATGTCAATGATATCATAACCATTACAGCCTAATACCACGCCAACGATATTCTTCCCAATGTCATGCACATCGCCTTTTACTGTTGCAAGCAAGATCTTTCCGGCGGATTTTACCACGCCACCGTTCAGTTCCACCATTCTCTGCTTTTCCTCTTCAATAAAAGGAGTGAGCACCGCCACTGATTTTTTCATTACACGGGCGCTTTTCACTACCTGAGGAAGGAACATCTTACCACTGCCAAACAGATCGCCTACAATGTTCATACCGGCCATGAGCGGACCTTCTATGACATCCAGCGGACGAGGATATTGCTGACGTGCTTCTTCTGTATCGGCTTCAATATAATCGGTAATACCATTCACCAGGGCATGGCTTAAGCGTTCTTCCACGGTGCCATGACGCCAGGTTTCATCTTTTTCGATGACCTTACCTTTGCTCTTCACTGTTTCAGCAAAGGTGATCAGGCGTTCGGTCGCATCTTCCCTACGGTTCAGAATGGCATCATTACAAAGCTCACGCAGTTCTGGTTCTATCTCGTCATAGATCTGAAGCATGCCGGCATTCACAATACCCATGTTCATACCCGCTTTGATGGCGTAAAACAGGAACACGGAGTGCATAGCCTCGCGCACCACGTCATTACCACGGAAGGAGAAGGAAATATTACTTACCCCACCGCTTACGCTGGTAAGGGGCATCAGTTCTTTTATACGACGGGTAGCGTTGATGAAGTCTACCGCGTAGTTATTATGCTCTTCAATACCTGTGGCAATCGCGAAGATGTTTGGGTCGAAGATGATATCCTGCGGGTCAAATCCTACTTTTTCTGTCAGGATCTTATATGAGCGGTGGCAAAAGGTGACCTTTTTCTCTTCGGTATCTGCCTGTCCGTATTCATCAAAGGCCATCACTACAACGGCAGCTCCAAAGGCTTTACAGATCTTCGCCTGCTCTATGAATTTGGCTTCGCCTTCTTTCAGGCTGATGGAGTTTACGATACATTTCCCCTGCAGGCATTTAAGTCCGGCTTCTATGATGCTGAACTTACTGGAGTCGATCATCACCGGGATCTTGGAAATGTCCGGTTCTGCTGCCAGAAGGTTGAGGAAGGTGGTCATGGCTTTTTCTCCATCAAGGAGGGCGTCATCCATGTTCACGTCCAATACCTGTGCACCATTTTCCACCTGCTGCCGGGCTACGGAGAGGGCTTCTTCATACAGGCCTTCCCTGATAAGACGGGCAAACTTTTTCGAACCGGTCACGTTGGTACGTTCACCGATGTTAATAAAGTTTGTTTCTGGTCTTACTACCAGTGGCTCCAGGCCACTCAGGCGGAGGTAAGGTTTTATCACTTTTGTTTCGGGTGCCTGTAATGTATCTGCTGAAGTGATTGTTTCGCTCATTTGTGTTGCTGTAGTAGTTAGAATACTCCTTTTATCAGTACGGATTATGCCAGTTCTTCCATCTGGAGAGGAACGGGTCTGGGAGGCATTTTCTTTACATGTTCCGCAATGTGACGGATATGGTCCGGCGTTGTGCCGCAACAGCCTCCTACGATATTAACATAACCTTCCCTGGCAAAATCTTCGATGATATGTGCCGTATGATCGGGTGTTTCATCGTATTCACCAAAGGCGTTAGGCAGGCCGGCGTTCGGATAGCAGCTCACATTGCAGGCGGCTATCTGCGACAGCTCGGCAATGTAAGGACGCATCTGTTCACCACCCAGCGCACAGTTAAGACCTACAGAGAATGGTTTTACGTGCATGACAGAGATATAGAAGGCTTCCAGCGTCTGACCGCTGAGCGTCCTGCCGGAGGCGTCCGTAATGGTACCGGATATCATTACCGGCAGCTCGGGCTGGTCAATATCACTAAAGTATTTCTTTATAGCGAAGATGGCTGCTTTACTGTTCAGCGTGTCAAAGATGGTTTCAATCAGCAGGATATCTACTCCTCCTTCATGAAGTCCTTTGATCTGTTCATAGTACGCAGTTACAACTTCATCGAAGGAAACTGAACGGAAACCGGGATTATTTACATCCGGAGAGAGGGACAAGGTCTTGTTCAGCGGGCCTATTGCGCCGGCTACAAACCTGGGTTTATCCGGATTCTTCGCGGTGTATTCCTGCGCAGCTTTTTTCGCAATACTAGCAGCGGCCACATTCAGCTCAAAGGCGATGGACTGCATATCGTAGTCGGCCATGGCAATAGTGGTGCTGCTGAAAGTATTGGTCTCGATAATATCGGCGCCGGCTTCCAGGTATTCTTTATGTATTGCTTCGATGATATGGGGCTGAGTAAGATTGAGCAGGTCATTATTACCTTTTACATCCATATGATAATCTTTGAAGCGTTCACCTCTGTAATCCGCTTCCTCCAGCTTGTAACGCTGTATCATGGTGCCCATTGCCCCATCAATGATCAGAATGCGCTCTGCGGCGCATTGGGATAATGATTTCATAATTGTTGTACGTTTATTAGTTACGGTTTAATAATACCCGCAGGTCGAACAATAAACAAATCCACCTGCGGAAACTAAAAGACAAAGGTACTTAATAATTGTATCATTCTGCGGGTAAGCAGCATGCCGGCAAGGGTCTCTCATAGGTAGCAAAAGAACCTTATATGTAGAGACGGTAGAAAAAATTTGTTTTGATTTGTAAAGTCTACTATATTTGTAGGGTAATAGGGAGCGACGCTCCCACAATGAAAATTACGATGCAAAAAGACGTAAAACAATCGTTAAGGCATTTCATCACCCGGAATATGCTTCATACATACGGCGGTTCTAATAACCAGGACTGTTGTTGCTAATCGGCGCTTTACCACCAATGACCGTTTAGTTTTAACCTGCATTAAATCATTATTACGATGAGTATTGCCGAGCATGTACACAGCTTGCAGCAACACCTGGCGCAGTATGGACTGTACCCGGTACCTGCTGATGCTGACAGGGAGGAGTCTGAGATCTTTAAGATCTGTTTTTTGAATAAGTATGAGATGCAACGCTGGAGTGAACTGAGAGCGCAGGAAGAACGTCAGGATCGTTTGTCTCAGAAGAGTGCACGGGGCGAGTGTTTATAGGCACGTAAAAGAGATTATCCATGAACTTATATAAAAATCTAAACCAACCATAAAGATTTTCATAACGTGGAATTACAGGTTAAACACACACGGGTGTTGTTCAGCACTCGTATCTTTTTAAGCAAAACGCTTAACACGAAATGGGCGACCATTCTGCGTTAAGCGTTTTGCTTTATTAATAAGTTCGTTTACGGCTGATGATCATCTGATCCCTCAGGCCTTCTCACAAAGTGATTACTTCTGTACGTAATTTTCCAACGGCAACCTGTTGGAGATCGATCTTGCCAATGTCATCTCATCCGCATATTCCAGTTCACCGCCAAACGCAATACCTCGTGCAATCGTGGTGATCTTTACAGGAAACTCCTTCAATTTCTTGGACAGGTAATAGATGGTCGTATCTCCTTCTATGGTAGGGCTTAATGCCATAATGATCTCTTCAATACCCTGCTGCTGTGTTCTCTCTACAAGCGAATAGATGTTCAGTTGATCCGGTCCGATACCATCAATAGGAGAAATGATCCCTCCCAATACATGATAGGTCCCGTTGAACTGCTGCGTATTTTCGATAGCCATCACATCGCGGATGCTCTCTACTACACATACAAGGGCATTATTCCTCGAAGGATTACCACAAATGCTACAGATGTCCTGGTCTGAAACGTTATGGCATATTTTACAGAATTTGATCTGCTCCCGCATGCGGGTCACCACGTCACCAAACAGTTTTACCTGGGCTGGTTCCTGCTTCAACAGGTGTAATACCAGGCGTAACGCTGTTTTTTTGCCAATGCCCGGCAACCGCGCAAACTCATTTACTGCATTTTCTATCAGGGCGGAGGAAAATATCATGATGTAAAATTAGGAATTATAATGTCACCTGGATCTTCACCCCCCAGTTGGCTTTGATATTCTCTTTTTTAGGGAAGCTAACCACCCTTTCCGGCTGCTTCTTCGGTGTACTGTAATAGACGCCACGGTCCCATTTCCCGTTATTATTCTCATCCAGCAGTATCTGTACTTCATATTCTCCAGGAGTAATACGTTTCTGGACCCAGGTGTTCCGTTCTATTTTCCCTGAATATTGTATTTTCTTATCCCTGATGAGCTGAGCTACATAGTGCATGGTATCACTGATCATTGACTTCGCACTGTCACTGAGGGTGAACGTCAGCATCGCCTTGCCATAATCAGATTCCTTTTTAGCCGCAAAGCTGATGGTATCGGCCTTGGCTGGCTGGATGCCGGCAGTATCAGCTACAGATTCTTTTGGAATGATCAACCTGTAAGGCTTACCTTCTTTCCAGTCATAATACACAAATAGTCTGGTGCGGGTGGTATCCTTCGGATCAAAGGAAGTGGTGAATGTCACCGGGGTGAACAGCGTATCTTGCGTCAGTTTGAATGCTGTACTGTCCAGCGTTTTCACCGGAGCACTGAACGTGATCAGCAAGGGTTGACCTAACTCCTGTTTATTATCACTAAGATCAGCTCCGATATTCAGTGTACGTTTTTTCTTCTTTTCTTTCTCCTTGTCTTTTTCTTTTTTCTCACTCTCCTGTTCTACCTGCTGCTGTTGCTCTTCCTGCGCCGCCTCTTCCGGTTTTTTGATGGTGCTGTCCTGTTCAATGAACATCAGCATTGTTATGTCCTTCAGGTTTTGTTCCCGCAGATGGATCAGGCTATCATTGAACGCGATCAGCTCATTGGGCTGGTTATATTGCAGGTCCCGGTCTTCTTCTTTCAATGCAAACAGTTTATAGTCGCCGGGCGCCATATTCCTGAACCAGAAGGACCCATTGCCTTTTGAGCGTGCAAAATAGACTGGTTTCTCTTTCGATACGACAGAGTCTATCGTATTACGGTATATCATCACAGAGACGTTACTGTCAGGTTTCCCGCTTTCTGCATTTATAGTATATCCTCTTATCTGGAGGGAATCCAGGTAGTCGCCGGTGGATACCACGTACTGAAAATCCTCTATAGGATTGCTTTCATTGTTATCCCGGATGGCGTCTGAGAAGTTAAAAGTGTAGGTTGTATTTTCAGCCAGCGTATCCTTGATCACCATGGTAACGGTTTTCAGTTTGGATGTTACCGTTGGCACCCGTTTCAGGGTAGGGGATACGATCAGTTTCTCGAAGATGTTGTCCAGCTGCACATATTCGTTGAATGTAAAAGAGACTTTCTTCGCCTTAAATTGCAGGGTTGAGTCGGGAGGTGTTATCCCTACCAGCCTCGGAGCAAGCGTATCTTTAGGTCCGCCGCTGGGTGGAACAATGTTGGCGCAGCCCGGGAGCAGAAAGATGGACACACTTATCACTATCAGCCAGTAGGCCCAGCCACGGAAATTATGATTCATTATCTATAAGTATTATACCAAAAACCGGCTCCAAAGATCAAATTCCAAACAGTAAAATCCAAATCAGTCTGCCATTGGCCCTATTCAGTCTCCCAAACTGGCGGGAAGCACGGTTTCATTCTCTGCTTCCGGTTCATGGAGCGCCACATAGAGCTTATTGTCCTTCACAAAGTTGCACCACACACAATCCTTTTTGCCGCAACCGGTATAGAATTCCCTATTCTGGATCTTTGTCCAGGTGGAGATGATCTGCTGGGTAACCAGGCTGACATCTTCCGGGGTAATGATCACTTTTTCCTTGTGATATACCTTCTGCTTGTTCGGTTCAATAAAGTCAAACTCAGTACTCACCACCTTCCAGTTCTTCTGGTGGTAGTTATCCAGCAGCACCTTATAGAAAACGGCCTGGCGCCAGTAGTCGCCACCATCAGGATGTTCGGGGGCCGGGCGTACAAATTTATGATACTCCCTGATCGCCTTTTCATAGTCGCCAGTCTTATAATCCACCACGTTCACCAGGTTCCCCTCAAATTCCAGTTTGTCGATCTTGCCTTTAAGCGGTACCCCGCTAACAACTACGCTCCGGATGTTCCGTTCTACGCTGACTACTTTATTCCATTTTGACAAATAAGTATTGTAATAGCTGTCCAATATGTCTTTGCCGTATTCCAGCCGTCTTTCAAAAGACTCTCTGGTGAAGCTTTCCCGGTTACGTAACATGCTCCAGGTAAAGTCGCGGATGAATTCATCTTTAGAGGGAAATTCATATCGCTTGTTCTCCTGCATTTTCTGGAACAGCTTTTCCAGCGCATAGTGGACGGCAGAGCCAAATTCTGTGTTTTCCGAGCGACCGGAGGGTACCCTTACCAAATTTTTATAATAGAAGCCCAACGGGCAATCGAGGTAGTTATTGAGTGCTGTCACGTTCATAACGAAACTGGCCAGCAGGCTGTCGATGAACTGTATGTCATTCCTGGCTATTTCGGGCGCTACACCCTGCGTATATTGAAGGGCTTCAAATGTGAATAGCACATCCTCCGGAATACTTACTTTCTCAACAGGCAGAACATGCTGTTCCAGTATTTCGGTTACGAAGAGGCTGGGTTCCAGCGGTTTGCCATCTGTTCTGAATTCAGGATAACTGATGTACAGATACTTCTCCGCACGGGTTAGGGCCACGTAGAAAAGCCTGCGGAGCTCCTGTTCGTCCGTACTGGTAACAGCGGTGGTGAAGAGCGTGTCGGGAAAAGTAAAACCGCTGTTGGTATTAGTTTTCTTCTCCCAGAGATGGGAGTTAGCGCCGGCAATGAATACATACTCAAATTCCAGTCCCTTTGCGCCGTGGGCCGTGAGCAGGTTGATCCCTTTTTCGTGCCCCGATACCTGGACGATGGGAATAGTAATGCCATTATGGGCCATCAGGTCTGTCATGTCCATGAAAGGGACCAGCGTCAGGTCAGGGTTCCGGTGTGTTTCTCCCTTGATGAAATCGAACAGCGATTGCAGCACCTTCATTAGCCAGGGCTTTTCCGGCGATTGCATCACATATGAAAGCACGCCGCATTCATTGATAATGGCAGCAAATAACTGTTGCAGGGTAAGGTTATGTGCGTCTTTTATCAGCTTTTCCAGTGTACGGGTAAAGTCTATCAAAGCCTGTTCAGGAGCTGCTGTAAAGAGTGTCAGATTACGCGTGTGTTGCCATTCCTGCAGGTATTGGCGTATGGAAGACTTCTCCCTGTAACCCTTTTCTGCCGCCCTGATGCTGATCTTGGCCACCTCTATAGCAGGAATGTCGTAAAAATCGTAGTGCAGTATAGAGAACAGCAGATCATCTCCGCTATAAGGCGTATCTATCTCACAGGCAATATACCGGAGAATGGTCAGCACTTTACGGGCAAACGGTATCTCAAACAAGTTAATGCTCCTTTTGGAATAGAACGGAATATGCTGGAAGCGGCAATAGCCAGCCAGTTCCTCACCATATTTGTTTTCCCTGTAAATAACTGCGATCCTGCCGGGAGGGACGCCACTGTCCAGCAATTGTGAAATCTGCCGGGTAATATCTATCATCTCATCCTGCTGTGTGTTATAACGCCTGATAAGGGGAGGAATATCCGGTGGCAGTAAGTGCGCAGCCGCAATCAGTTTTTTGTTCAGCCCCGGTAACTGGTTCACTAGTCTCGCAGCGCCGTTATTTTCTATCAGCGACATGGATACATCCAGGATGGACTGTGTAGAGCGGTAGTTACTCGTCAGGACGATGGTTTGCAGTGTATCGGAAAAAGTTTCTGCAAACCCGGCCATATTTTCGATACTGGCGCCCTGAAAGCGGTAGATGGATTGATCATCGTCGCCGACAACAAAAATGTTAGGGCTTTCCTGGCCACCGGTCAACAGTTGCACCAGTTTGTTCTGTGTACCGCTGGTATCCTGAAATTCATCGACCAGGATATATTGGTAACGTTCCCTATAGTCTCCTAACAGGTCAGGATGTGTTTCAAAAGCCTGAATGACCCAGTTGATCATATCTTCAAAATCGTACCGGCCGGCAGCATGCATGAGTGCTGTATATACAGGGAACTGTTCCACCGCAGCCTGCAGACGCACCATTTTTTCCTTTTCCAGGGCTATCTTATCGGTGCGAACGTCACCTTTAGCAAATTGCCGGGTCGCTTTTTTTGCAATGAAAGCATCCCTGCGGGGCAGGCTTTCAATGTAACCGGAGATCGCAGCATTGATATATTCGACGGACCAACCTTCCTTTTTGATGGTAGAGAAGAGATGGGACAGGTGTTTCATATCAAAATACACATCGCCCCGGTAACGTTTCAGGGGATTGTCTTTCGTAAAACCGTCGATCAGCTTTTTCAGCAGCTGGATCTTCTCCAGTTCAGAAATAGGATCGAGGTTATGTTTATCGAACAGTCCCAGGTTATCCTGGATCACTTCGTTGCAGAAGGAGTGGAACGTGTGAATATTAACGCGGTAGGCATCCGGGCCGATAAAGTCCGTCAGTCTTTTGCGCATGGCCACTGTTCCGGCGTCTGTATAGGTAAGACAGAGAATGTTCTGTGGCAGATAATCGGTGTCGAGCAGTATTTTTCCAACACGGGATGCCAGGATCTGTGTTTTGCCAGTACCAGGGCCGGCAATGACCATGACGGGGCCTTCCGTCTGGTCGACGGCTTTGCGCTGCTGCCCGTTCAGGCGGGCGTACACTTCCCTGAAATGACTTTGGTACTGATCTCTTGACATGACTATATTTGAAGATGGCATCGGGCCACACAAAACATATATGAAGTTATGGGAAAAATCTATCGTTTGCAGTATGAGCAGGTTTTAAACACTAGCATGGACAATGCCTGGACATTCTTTTCACGGGCTGAAAACCTGGAGAAGATCACGCCCTCGTATATGCGATTCGATGTCACTTCTCCTGAAACAGGCAAACCCGTATATGCGGGACAGATCATTACTTATGTGATCCATCCGGTATTGGGTATTCCCCTGAACTGGATGACAGAGATCACACACGTGGTGGAAGGAAAATATTTTGTAGATGAACAACGGAAGGGGCCGTACGGATTATGGCATCACCAGCATCATTTTGAAGTAGTACCTGGGGGTGTGAAGATGACAGACATTGTCCATTATTCCCTCCCGTTAGGGATATTAGGAAGAATAGCCCATGCACTGTTTGTGCAGCGGCAGCTGCGGGACATCTTTGCTTTCCGCAAAAGCACGGTTGAGCAATTATTCATAAAGGAATAAGACAAAAGAAGATGTTATAACAAGAAATTGATGGTTACTAATTAATAGTTTATCTTAGTTTTCTCTTAAACCTATAACATTTGCAGCAATCGGCTGTACATATCGACGAGTACATCATAACTGAACGCCTCATAGCAGGAGATCCCGGTGCCCAGGAACTGGTTTACGACTATTATGGCCCGGCCTTATTCAGTATTATATTGCAGGTGGTCGGGGACACCGCGAAAGCGGAAGATGTCCTGGCCAGGACATTCATCCAGGTATTTAAGAATGTTGTAACCTACCGGGAAACCGGGAGTACGACCTTATTTGGCTGGCTGATGAGAATAGCGCGGGAGCAGGCGCTGAAAGAAGCTGCCGTGATGGAGCAGGACGAAGACGGCAGTGACGACGTTGTAAAACATGACAGCAGTCTGTTGCAACGCTTCGCAAACAGGTTGCCTGCCGAAAGCAAGACAATATTCCATTTATGTTATTATAAGGGACTCCCAAAGGAAGCCGTGGCACGCATGCTGGCGACTCAACCTGATGAAGTAATGGTAAAATTAAAAGACATCATGGTTGCTTTCAGAAAATTTTTAGGGGAATAATTGGAACTTAATCACTACATACAAAGTGGGATCATAGAAAGCTACGTGCTTGGGATCGCGACGTCCAGTGAAATGGAAGAATTGCAGCAAATGCGGCGATTATACCCTTCACTGAATGCTGAGATCATAGCAGTGGAAAGAAGAATTGAAAGAACGGCGCTTGCAGAAGCAGTATCGCCGTCTCCGTATCTCAAACAGCGTATATTCCAGCACATTAACTGGCGGGAAGAAATATCTCCGCCAGGAAACGATAAGTCCCGCTATACTTTTATCAATATCCACTCCAAAGACGGACAGCACATCACCGTGCACAAGTGGTGGCGCTTGTTCTTTATCATTACTTTTATCCTCTCCAAGATCTGCCTTTTCTTTGCCATCTACTATTTTCTAAAGTACCAGCAATCCCGGGAAAGAAAAGTAGAACAACGAATGCATACTGAGCAGACAGTATCACCGGAATAATCAGATATTTGTGGTAACGTAGGTGGCTATACCTATACGGTTCAAATTAATCTCCTCATTATCAACTTGGTTTGAAGGATGCTTGTCTATCATATGATTTTTATTTGGAAATGAATTAGCTTAATTTGACATTTGACAGTTAAAATGTAGAGAGAGGTACGTTGACCTGGAAATTTTGCAGTAACCAAATAGATACATTTCACTTTGGATCTGAACGACTACATAGAAAGTGGCATTATTGAAAGCTATTTGCTTGGATTAGCCTCGGCTGAAGAGTCGGAGTTATTTGAGCATATGCGTAGTCTCTATCCAGAGTTGCACACTGAGATAGCCGCCACTGAGTACAGGTTACAAAAGGTAATGGAGGAAGATGGCGTCACACCTCCGGCAACGGTATGGAACAAAATATCCGAACGGCTGACTCCTCATGGCCGGGGTAGTTATTATTCAAAAGCCGGGCGGCAGCAGGCCGAGGCGCCAACTTATATATTACAGCCCCGTAATAATACTATCACTGTTAGCATCTGGTGGCGGTGTACCGTGATTGCCATGATGTTACTCATAATGGGGCTGGTAGCCAGTACTGTTTATTTTTACCAGCAGTTCCGTAATATGGAGGAACGTTTAATGCGCTTATATCCGGCTCATACAGAAATATCATCTCCCTCGAAGCGATGAGGGATTTGGTACGTTTCTTGTTTTTTCACACCTTGCGTCCGTAATGCATTGCATTCTGACAACTTAAACATCAAAATATTTGAACATGAAACACCTTACACTTGCAGTATTATGCCTGGTAGCAGCTGTATTTGCTATATCCTGTAAATCCCAAAAAGGAACGACCGATGCAGAACAAAGCGCCAGCAAAGGTTCCGTGAAAGGAAACTGGGTTATTACAGACATTACTTTTGACGGAATTCCAAGGGGTTCTAAGGTGACAGTTTTCGATGAAGCATCTTTTAACTGTTTCAAAGGCAGTCAGTGGATCCTTCCTTCCAACAGCAACGGCTCCTATACTTTATCTTCTACCGAAGACGGTTGCAGCACTGCCACACAGGCCATCGTATGGTCTATATACAAACAGGGCGGAGTTGATCAGTTCCAGTTCAAAAAAGTAGGTGGTGGCGTCAAGGCAAAGAATGTTATAGACGGTTATCGTGTTGAGATCAGCTCATTGAGCAATACCACTATGGTATGGAGAGCCGCTGTAAACTTTGAAGGCAAGACCGGTTACATCGTATATACCCTGCAGCGTACTTAATAAGCCACAAGGCTATACGTTAATATAACAACGCTTAACATTTACATGGCTGATAACTGTGTGAAGTGTTAAGCGTTTTTGTTTTCGGTATCTCCGGATTGATTAGCATGTTGCCTCGCGAAACGCATGAATAATTGCGCCAGTTTATCCTGCTGTCCCTGCAGGTAAATGAAGTGAAACTTTCTTACCAGTTTAAAATTCTTCACCGGCAGGATCTTAAACTCTCCTGCTTCCAGCTCACGTTTTACGGCCTGTAAAGAAATAAACGCCGCACAAGGTGCATGGTGCAGGTATGATTTAATACTTTCCGAGCTACCCATGTACATGGCTATCTGAAGGTCGGTGAGCTTCAGTTTGAGTCTTTTGAGCTCGTCCGTGATCACCTCCAGCGTTCCGGAGCCCTGCTCACGCATCAGTAAAGGAATGGATTTTAACTCAGTGGCAGTCAGCGGGGCGTCCGGGTCCCCGTCACCGTAGTTATATTTCACATTACCGATGAGGGCTATCTCGTCTTTTGCAAACTCCACATATTTGAGTACCGGATTTTTTGACCGGCCTTCGATCAATCCTAACTGAATAGTTTTATCGAAAAGCGCCTGTTCTACCTGTTCGGTATTGCCGGAGATGAGTGAGGCGGTTATTTCAGGATAACGCTGATTGAACTGAGCAAGCAAGGGGGGAATAAAATACTGTGCGATCGTCGTGCTGGCGCCGAGAGAAAGTAAACCGCCCTGTTCATGCTTCAGCTGATTGATCTCATACTCCAGGTTACGGTAGCTGGTAAAGATGTCATCTGCATGTTTGAGCATCACCTGACCGGCGCGGGTTATCTTGATCTTATTGCCGATACGTTCAAACAGCGCCATTCCCAGTTGCTGTTCCAGTTCATGAATATGTTTGGTTACGGCAGGCTGGGATATGAACAGTTCCTCTGCAGCTTTCGTAAAGCTGAGGCGTCTCGCCACCGTATAGAATACTTTTAACCTGAAGTCCAACATTGGTTAAATGTACGAAGAAAAAAAGCGGTTATCCTACCGGGGCAGGCTAACCGCTTACGAAAAGTTTGTGCTGTGGATTAAGCTTTCTTTGGTTCGGCTTTTTTCTCCTTATTCTCTTTGTAGCGCTTATCAGGTGTGCCGTCCTGCTTTTTAGGACCTTCTGTCTTTGCCTGCTTGTTCTCTTTAAAACGCTTGTCGGGTGTACCATCTTGCTTTAATGGTCCCTGTGCTTTAGTCTCTTTACCTTCTTTGTTTCCTTTGAAGCGTTTGTCAGGCGAACCGTCTTTCTTCATTGGCTTGCCGGTACTGTCCAATGCAGGACGTTGTGCTTTCTGACCCTGTTTTTCTGATCTGTGTTCTGCTTTTGTCTTGTCCTGTGTTGCAGGCGTCTGGGCCATAGCAACAGTGGCGCCCATTAACAACGCCAGCACTGCGGTTAAAATCTTTTTCATCTTCATTGTTGTGAATTATTCCGAAAAATTAAGGTTTTTTTTAATAGATAGATGTGGTGACTTATATTATTTATTCGGATGTTTTAACGTAGTGATTTGCAATTTCTTGAAACGTAGTTCCCGCAACAGATTGCGTATTGATACGCTTGACAAAGGGCCTTGACTGGACGTACCTTTGTTTCACCTGACAAAGTATAGTTAACCCCCAAATGTTTGATAACCCCTTAACTTATTATACGTGGTTAAGGAGTGTGAATGTTGATGAAGCGTACAATTCGATTGTCTGACGAACATATAGTGACCCCCTTTATTGATTTAGGAAATCATCCTGTTAACCTCAATTAAAAAGCCTCGCAACTGCGAGGCTTTTTCTATTTAAAGCTTACCTGTTTTAATTCGTTGTATCCACCCACATACCGTTTTCCTTGATGAGGGTGATCAGCTCGTCGACAGCTACCTCACTGTTCAATCCCCGCTTCACGACTTCCTTCCCCCTGTAAAGAGTGATCTTACCAACGCCACTGCCCACATATCCGAAATCGGCATCCGCCATTTCACCGGGACCGTTCACGATACAGCCCATGATAGCGATCTTAACACCTTTCAGATGGTTGGTCACCGCCCTGATCTTCGCAGTGGTTTCCTGGAGGTCAAATAAGGTACGGCCACAGGAAGGACAGGAGATGTATTCTGTTTTGGAAATGCGCGTCCTGGTAGCCTGTAAAATGCCAAAGGCGATATTATTGAGCAGGGCATGACCAGGAGCATATGCTCCTACTGATTCGCTGATCAGCCACGTACCGTCACCAAAACCATCCAGCAGGAGGGCGCCGGTCTCGGTTGCGTAATGTATCAGGTGTTCATCTCCGGTATTATCCCGCGCAAAGGATTTCAGTATAACGGGTTGCTGTATCTGACGCTCCAGCAATGTGATCATTGTACGTCTTACCTCCGGCATTGCATGCTCATTGGAAGAATGGAGGCAGAGTACAATAGTATGGTCGTTGGCCATCTGCTGTAGCAAAGCTTCAGGTATAGCCACTCCCGTATTATGGTCGATGAAATTGATAATAGCAGAGCGTTCTTTTGATAGCAGATATTCTTCTGCAGAAAAGAGCGGCATATATTTCTCTTTATCTTCAGCCGTATTCCAGATCTCATGCGGTACGATCACTTTCAATGTGCCTGGTAACGCAAAGGACAGTAGTTCACGGGTGAAAAGGTAGTCTGCTGCGGCATCAGCAATATTCCATTTATCAGTGTCGGTGTCATAATGATAGCCGGCCGTCTCGAGGTAAAAGGGCATAATGTCAATTTCCCTGCTGAAGTCAGCAACGACAACCGGAACTTGTTTACCACCGATATTATTTACCGCAATGCTTTCACGGCGTTTATAGTCAAAAGGAGAATAAGGCAGTTGTTCCACGGCAGGAATAGGCTCATGATCCTGGCGGGTAGTATAGCGTTTTACCAGGTCACGGCATACCGGCAGTTCAAATTCCGGATCTTCGGTAAGTGAAACACGGATAGTATCGCCGATACCATCTTCCAGCAGGGTACCGATACCAACGGCAGATTTGATACGGCCGTCCTCTCCATCTCCAGCTTCGGTCACGCCCAGGTGCAACGGATAACAGTGACCCAGCTGGTCCTGCATGGTATGGATCAGCAGGCGATAGGCCTGTACCATTACCTGCGGATTGCTGGATTTCATGCTAAGCACGATATTCCTGAAGTTCAGGTCTTCTGCAATACGGAGGAATTCCATGGCGCTTTCAACCATTCCCATTGGCGTATCGCCATAGCGACTCATGATACGATCACTCAGGGAGCCATGGTTCGTACCGATACGCATAGCAGTCCCGTGCTCCCGGCATATTTTCACCAGTGGCGTGAACTGTTTACGGATGCGGTCTATTTCTTCCTGGTATTCGCTGTCTGTATATGTGAGTGTCTCAAACTTCTTTTTGTCAACGTAGTTGCCGGGATTGATACGCACTTTCTCCACAATGCGGGCGGCTATTTCAGCAGCGTTCGGTGTAAAGTGTATATCAGCTACGAGCGGGGTGGTATATCCTCTTTTGCGTAGTTCATTACGGATAGGCAACAGGTTTTCAGCTTCTTTTTTGCTGGGTGCGGTGATCCTTACCAGCTCGGCGCCGGCTTCTATACAACGGATAGTTTGTTCCACCGTGGCTTTTGTATCCATGGTGTCGGTGGTTGTCATAGTCTGGATACGAACCGGATGATTATTACCTATGAGGAGGTCTCCAACCTTTACTTCCAAAGTGGCCAGTCGCTTATATTCCGTCAGTGAATTACAATATAGCTGCATAAAAAAGAATCCAAATAATATGGAGCAAAGGTAATGAATAAGAATTGGTGTGTATTATAGTACATGTACGATGATACAAGTACAACGTGCTTATTTTACCCTGATGAAGGGGAATACAGGCCTGACCCAGGTAGCACTGGATAGTGGGCACTATGGTCAGGAAAACCATTTTATCAGGGATTGCAGGAAATATACCGGAAGGGTGCCTTCTAAGATCACCAGTCTTTGTCTACAGGAACAGCCTGTCCTTTAGCCTTCTTCATTTTATCCTGCAGTTTGTTCTCTTCCTGGCCTAATGCCTGGAGCAGACGTTCTGCCTCCTGCTTGTTCAGTTTACTTGGCTGTGGTTCAGGTTTTTCGTCCTGCTGTTCTTTATTTTTATTCTTGTCTTTGTTCTCGTCGTTTTTATTCTTGTTCTCGTCCTGCTTATTCTTATTCTGCTGGTCTTTATTCTGTTGGTCCTTATTCTGCTGATCTTTGTTTTTCTGATCCTTGTTCTGCTGGTTCTTGTCCTTATCTTTTTTGTCTTTATTGTCACCACCGCCACCTTGCTGCTTTTTCAGCATGGCTTGTGCATATGCCAGGTTATAACGGGCCTGTTCATCGGTGGGGTTCTGTTTCAGCGCTTCTTTATATGCTTTGATACTTTCCTCCCATTTCTTCCCTTCCATATAGGTATTCCCTATATTATAGCTGGCATCGGCCTTTCCTTCGCGGGTAGGCGCTATTTTAAAGCTATTGGCGTACTGTGCGCGGGCATCGTCATAACGTTTCTGTTCGTACAATGAGTTACCCAGGTTATAGCGGCCTTCCACAGACTGCTGGTTTACCTCCAGCGCCTTCTTGTAATTGGCTTCAGCGTCTGTGTATTTTTTGTTCTTATACAGCTCGTTGCCTTTACGGATAAACTTGTTTCCCGTCTGAGCATAGGTGCTCTGGCTCAGGCAGATTAAAAGACCTGCCAGCAATATTTTATATGTGAATTGTAGTTTCGTCATGGTTTTTCTGTAGCGGCGACAACAACATTAGTACGTGCGCGGCGCCTGATTTCAGGAATAAAGAACTCTACGATCAATAATAACAGGCTGATAGCCAGGAAATACTGGTAATAACTGTTATAGTCAGTGAAGATATTTTCTCCAAACTCTTTCTGCTCCATACCATCGATCTTCTGTACGAGTGAGTTTACTACCTCTTCTGTATTGTTATCAAGATGCTCATAAATACCATGTCCGGCAGCGGCGATGGATTTCAGCTCATCTTCGTTCAGTTTGGAGATAACGGTGTTTCCTTCTTTATCTTTCTTATTGGTGCCTGTTTCAGGGTCCGGAAGCGGAGATCCTGTTGGGGAACCTATACCGATGGTGTTGATCACAACGCCATTGTCGAAAGCCATATTTGCTTTTGAGATAGCGGCTTCGTCGTGGTCTTCACCGTCGGAGATGATAATGAGGGCTTTATGTTTCCTTTCTTTTTTGTTGAAAGCGTCATCGCTGACCTGGATAGCCTGCCCGATAGCAGTACCCTGGGTAGGGATCATTTCTGGTCCTACAGTGGTCAGGTACATTTTAGCAGCTGAATAATCTATTGTCAGCGGCATCTGGAGATATGCATTACCGGCAAATACTACCAGTCCTATGCGGTCATTATCCAGTTTATCGGCCAGTTTTGAGATCAGTTGTTTGGCTCTCGTCAGACGGTCTGGTTTCACGTCGCCGGCCAGCATGCTCTTACTGACATCGAGCGCGATCACTACGTCCACTCCCTTGCGGGTGATCTTTTCCATGCGGCTGCCTTTCTGGATATTGGCGAGGCCGATCACTCCGAAAAGAAAAGCCAGGAAGATCAGCAGGAAGCGGAAGGTAAAACGCCTGCGGGAATAGCCGGTAAATAGTTTCTCCACAAGTACAGGGTCACCGAGCTTGCGAACGGAACGCCGTTTCCACCAGGATATACTGAGGAAAGCCAGTTGCAACACTAGTAATAACACCAGTGCCCATAAATATTCACTATGCTGAAAACGTAACATCATCCAATAAAGATTTCGTCTACCCGGTCAAAAGGGGAACCGGGCACAGGGATCAAATATAATTTTTTTAGTACGTTTTACACCATTTGTAGTTGTTGATTTAGGAGTTTTTTAACGCAATATGGGTGGGAGAGGTGGCAGATAAGCAGTTATGAGGGGAAATCGGCGGGGAATCTAATATGGCAGGGGTGAGGTTGAGGAGAACTGTGACAATTTATTAACAGAAGAATAGCATTTATTGGAAGCAGCCTGTGAGAGTCAATATGGTAAAGGTTTGAGGCTTAGTTTATTGACTTTGGCAAATATGTGAGTAGAGCGGGTATTTAAGCTTATGGGAGATGATTGACGCAGGCAACTATGTAAAACGGCACTAAAAAAGCCATAGTTAAGCAGGTATTTGACCTTTTCAACTATGGCTTTAAATAAGTTAGCTTATTATTTTAGTCCTTCCATATAACCGGCGTCTTTCAGCAGGTTTTTTAGCAGGGCCATGCGTACGGTTGGAACATCAAGGGATTGATCTTCTGTTTCAAAATTCAGCACAAAGAAGGCCGGGTGCCCGTTTTCTTCTATCCAGCCGGTTATCCAGGCGATCTTTTTAGGACCTACGATACCCAGACCAGTTTTGTAGCTCAATTCATATTTATCGGTTTTTTCCATGAGCATAACGGCACGTACCCATTGCATACTCAGTTTATGGAAAGGCAACTGATCGAAATATAGTTTCTTGACGAAGCCAAGTTCCTCATCAGGAGATATCTGCAAGCTGTTGTCCAGCCAGAAAGTGTCTACGCGGCTGATCTTCATATTGCCATATTTGACTGTGTCCAGCCAATGTTGCATCTCCGGTTTCTTGATACGGCGTGCTACTTCCTGGTAGTAAGGAACAGCCGACAGGTGGAAAGCCTGATTCATACTGAGAGATTGGTTCCAGGCGGGAACAGAACGTACAACGCCATCCCAGGGAATAACGGTAGTTGTATCTTTCAGCACACCTGTTTCCAGGCCTACGAGGGAGTTAAAGATCTTAAAAGTAGACGCCGGAAGGAAACGTTCCTTGGCCCTGTCTATGTTGTATACCTTAAAGGAGCCCTGGCTGTTGTTGAACAGCATAAAACATCCTTCAACCTTGTATTCGGTAAAGTATTTTTCCCAACTTTTTTCAATCTTGACGTTGTTCGGTGCGCAGGCGTTCGCAAAAACGGCTACCAGCAGGAGTATCCAGCCAGTTTGTTTCATTATACATCTTTTTAGTGGTGCAAAAGTAGCTATTTAAGGCAAATAGTGGTTTAAACACGGTCTGAGTTGGTTCAAATCTCTATATCTCCATATCGCGTAACCGTCATCTGGCCGTCACTTTACCGTCATATGTATATCCCTTCGATATAGAGATGCCCCTAAAATGATATGAAGATGACGGTGAAGTGATATGGACGAAGCGAGAAAAGAAGCTACTATGAAGGATCTAGCAAGCTATTATCTGCGCTATTGCTGTGTAGTAGCCGGTTTGACTAAGAGTCATTTCACGGAAAAAGAAAGGGGCTGGTCTCAGACCAGCCCCTGTAGTTCGTTTTTGATTTTCTGAAAGCCGGGTTTCTATGATACCGGCTCTTGTATATATTGTATATAATATATCACTTGAGTACGCCCAATTCTTTACCAACTTTAGTAAACGCAGTAATGGCTTTATCCAGGTGGGCCTGTTCGTGGGCTGCACTGAGCTGGACACGGATACGCGCCTGACCTTTGGCGACCACCGGGAAGAAGAAGCCGATCACATAGATCCCTTCCTTGAGGAGTTTGTCAGCAAACTGCTGGCTCAATACTGCGTCGTACAGCATTACCGGAACGATAGGGTGATCGCCGGGTTTGATATCGAAGCCGGCTTCCGTCATTTTTGTACGGAAGTAACGGGTGTTGTATTCCAGTTTGTCACGAAGGGCGGTAGTAGCGCTTAACATATTCAGCACAGAAATGGAAGCACCAACAATGCTGGGGGCTACTGAGTTGGAGAAGAGGTAAGGACGGCTACGCTGGCGCAGCATATCGATGATCTCTTTCTTACCGCTGGTGAAACCACCGGATGCACCACCCAGGGCTTTACCGAGGGTACCGGTAATGATGTCGATACGGCCCATTACATTACGGTATTCGTGGGTACCGCGACCGGTTTTACCCAGGAAGCCGGAGGAATGGCTTTCATCGATCATGACAATCGCATCGTATTTATCGGCCAGGTCACAGATCTTGTCCAGCTGGGCAATTGTACCGTCCATGCTGAAAGAGCCGTCAGTTACGATGATACGGCTGCGGAGAGAAGCAGATTCCTGCAGTTTGGCCTCCAGGTCAGCCATATTATTATGTTCATAACGGAAACGCTGTGCTTTACAGAGGCGTACACCGTCAATAATAGAAGCGTGGTTCAGGGCGTCAGAGATGATAGCGTCCTGCTCGTTGAAAAGAGGTTCGAACACACCGCCATTTGCGTCGAAGGCGGCAGCATACAGTATAGTGTCTTCAGTACCAAGGAATTCGGCCAGTTTCAGCTCCAGCTCGCGGTGGATGTCCTGGGTGCCGCAAATGAAGCGGACGCTGCTCATTCCGTATCCATGGGTATCGATAGCTTCTTTTGCTGACCTGATCACATCAGGGTGGCTGGAAAGGCCCAGGTAGTTATTAGCACAGAAGTTAACAACAGTGTTTCCACCTACCTGAATCTCGGCTCCTTGTTCAGAAGTGATCACTCTTTCATTCTTAAAAAGTCCGGCAGAGCGTATCTCATCCAGTTCCTGTTCAATACGGGTAATGAATTTTTGGTTCATAAATAGCAGATTTTGTGACCTGGTTCAAAGTTATGGCAATAAATGTATTACGATTCCGGCAGCTATGTGGGGGTTTTGTCACAGGCAGGAAAAAGTTTGACGGGGCTGTAACATTTGGGGACTGCTCTGCGTCATAGTAATGTCTGCACATCGATCCAGCTTGTTCTTGGTTTTGAGAGGTAAAGGGATCCGGACCGAATTTGAATTTCCGCGCTATTGAAGGATGGCAGAGCCGTGCGGGAACTCTCCGTCCGGACGTGGTGAGTGCAGAACTATGAGGAACGGATAGATAGCGCGTTGGAAATGAGGAAGAGATGAGGCGGATATAAAGTAATTGTCGGACATTAGCACTAAAATCCCGCAACACCCGGATGACGGAAAAGGAGTACAATCAATGCGTGGACCTGTACGCGGACAATCTCTTCCGGTTTATTGTTAAAAATTTAGACCACACTGAGGACGCCAGAGATGTTGTACAGAATGCGTTTGAAATATTGTGGAAGCACTGTAACGATGTGCCTTTTGAGAAAGGCAAGTCATATCTGTTTACTGTAGCCTACCACAATATGATAGATCATGTCCGTAAAGTGAAGCGTATTACGTTGGTGGACGAATTTAAAGAAGAGGCTAAAATATCCGAGCAGCGTATACACGACGCAAAGAAGGTTTTGGAGAAAGCACTGGATAAATTGACTGACGTACAGCGTTCATTGATACTATTAAAGGATTATGAAGGTTACAGCTACGAGGAAATAGGAGATATTATGCAGCTAAATCCCTCACAGGTAAAGGTTTATCTGCACAGAGCGCGGTTGCATCTGAAGCAATACCTGGTGAAAATGGAAAATGTGATCTAGTACAGGTGAGTGGAATCGAGTAATATTGCATATTAATTATATGTTTTTGAATTGGCAGTAAATATTAACATATCGAACTACGAGGAATTCCTGCTCAGCGCCATTGATGGTGAGCTGAACGGGGAGGAAATGGCGGCTTTGGAAGCCTTTATGCTGGAGCATCCGGAAATCCGGAAGGAGCTGGCAATACTGGAATCCACAAAGCTGAGCCCTGACGCCGGTATGACGTTCGATGCCAAAGAGATGCTCTATAAGAACACCAGCGTACTTTCTGCTACCAGTTACGAGCGTTACCTGCTGGATTATGTTGATAACGAACTAAGTGTATCTGACAAAAGGGAGCTGGAAGCACTGATCGGCCAGCACCCGCATATACAAAAAGACCTTTCGCTTTTACAGGCCGCCAGGGTAACTCCTGATCTTACTGTAACATTTGAGAATAAAGCAACGCTATATAGAAGGGAACGTACGAGAGTACGTCCATTGTGGTGGTGGAGCGCTGCTGCTGCAGTAGTGGTAGGATTGACAGTTTGGTTGCTGCCCGGTCAGCGTTTGGGCAATGACGAAGGATCACAGGTAGCTGTGAACAAGTCTGAAACCGGCGTTAATTCATCTACCGTAAAACCATCAGCAAGCCAGCCGGCCAATACGCCAGCCCTGGCAGATGCCGGCAAACCGGCAGGTACTGCACCGGAGGCGTCCGGAACGACTGCTGATGAGAACAGGGAAGCTGCCAGCATTGCCCGTACAACGAACAATGCCGGTAAGAATACCTCACAAAGCAGCGCCATTGCTCAAACCAGCACAGATAGAAGGATAGATCAACGTCCCGCATCTGATGCAGTAGCGAACAATGAGCCGAAAGCAGTAACTGCTATTGACCATATTCCGGACAATAGATTGACGGCGCTGGCCAAGATACCGCAACCGGCATCTACTTCCGGAGAAGTGGTACAACAGCTACAGGAAAAAACAACACAACAGGAGAAAATATTGGCAGAAAATGTCACTGCAGTACCCGAGAAAACAGCTGTTATGGCAAATGCGGAAAAGATCAGTGATGCAATCCCTGCCGCCGCAGCACCGGCAAATGTAAAAGGTGAACTTGTTGTGGCGGTGACGATGAACGGTGACAGTAAGTTACTCAACGGGGTAACTAACGTAGCCAGGTTCCTGTCCCGTAAGAAGAAATAATCCGGATGAATGAACTTTTTAGATATGAAGTGTAAAGTTTTACGCTATTTATTGTTACTGCTTATTGTAAGTATTGGTGCCAATGCCCAGACTACCGACAGTGTCGTTGAGACGATCCAGGTAAAAGGGTTGATCATCATGAAGGGAAAGGATGCACATGGTAAACGCATCTTCAGGGTTTATAGCGACACTGCATACGCCAGGGAAAAATTGAAAAAGAACCTGCAAACCAGGTGGTTTGTAGTGGATCTTGGTTTCAATAACTACATGGACCGCAGCGATTATACCGGAGCTGTTGCATTGTCTTACTACGCACCCAATGGCGTGTCGGACGTTTACAATAAGTCGTTCACCTATTCTGCAGCAGGGCTGAACACACTCGCACCAAGAGGTGGCAGTGCGCCGCTTACGCCGTCAGAATTTAAACTGATCACAGGAAAGTCGATCAATGTTAATATCTGGCTATTCCAGCAAAGGCTGAATATCTATAAACATAAATTGAACCTGATCTATGCTTTAGGAGTTGAAATGAATAATTACCGTTTTGCGAGAAATATTACCTATGTCCCCGGATATCCGACCCAGATCATACGGGACAATGTGAATTTTTCAAAGAATAAATTGTTTGCAGAATACCTGAGTGTACCATTGATGTTAAATTTCAATAGTAATCCTGTCCGTCCCTCAAGAGCATTTAAACTTGGGATGGGTGTAATGGGCGGATATCTCGTAAAGGCCCGGACCAAACAGATCAGCAGGGAGAGAGGTAAAGAAAAGAAAGTGGATGATTTTAACCTGAACAAGTGGAAGTTGAGCCTGACAGGAGATGTGGGTTATGGACCTCTCAAACTCTATGGTAATTTTGCACTAACTCCCTTACATGATTATGGTCTCGAACAGTATCCTTTTTCAATAGGGATACGTTTTAACAGCTTTTAACGTTTTTTTGGGGGATCAAAATCTAGTTGTATGCGTTCTTTTATTGCTTTTCTGGCCTGTACCGGATTTATTGTATGGGCACATTCATGTGAGAAGAGAATTGTAGGGGTTAAAGTATATGCCCATGACCCGGAGCCTAATAATGATATGTCGTTTACTGGTCTGTCTTATGAGCGCCCGCTGTTTTTAGCGCATGTGGAGACTCCCGTAGCTCTTGATGCGCTGTTTGTTAATATTGAGTACGGACATACCCTCGTACCTGACTGGAAAAGATAGGCCATTGCTCATCTTATAGTTCCTTTTAACAAATTCCTGTTGCTTCACATCCGGGCATTACCATTATATTTGGTAATGTTTCTTTTATTTTCAAAAACCAATACATGAACCTCATTAAAAAAGCAGTCTGCTTATTGCTTGGAGCCTGTACTATATCCACTATGGCAGGCGCACAACAAAAGAAGTATGAATGGAAAGAGGCCACATCAGCGGGATATACTTATAAGTATATTACCAATGACCCGATGAAGGCGCGCTTCTACACACTGAAAAATGGATTGACCGTTATTCTCAGCGTAAACAAGAAAGATCCACGTATTCAGACCCTGATCGGTACACGTGCCGGCAGTAACAATGACCCGCGTGATCATACCGGGCTGGCCCATTACCTGGAACATCTCCTCTTTAAGGGCACCCAGCAATACGGTTCCCTGGAATGGTCTAAAGAAAAACCTTATCTCGATAAGATCGAAGGGCTGTATGATACTTACAATCATACCTCCGACCTTACTGCCCGTAAAGCGGTATATCATCAGATAGACAGCGTATCGGGACTGGCGGCGAAGTACGCCATTGCCAATGAATACGACAAACTGATGGCCGGTATGGGTGCCCAGGGAACCAACGCACATACCTGGGTGGAAGAGACGATCTACGAAGAAGATATTCCTTCCAATGTGGTAGATAAGTTCCTGGCCGTTCAGTCCGAAAGGTTCAAAGACCCTGTTTTCCGTTTATTCCATACAGAACTGGAAGCGGTATACGAAGAAAAGAACAGGGGCCTGGATAATGACGCACGTAAGTCATACGAACTGATGCTCTCTTCCCTCTTCCCAACACATAACTATGGTCAGCAGAGCACTATCGGTACAGTGGAGCATCTGAAAAATCCGTCTTTGAAAGCTATCCGCGATTTCTATAATGCTTACTACGTGCCTGATAATATGGCTATCGTAATGGCAGGCGACCTTGATCCTGATCAGGTGATCAGGCAGGTAGAGAAGAGTTTCTCTTACATGCAATCTAAACCGGTTGCCGAATATAAATCTCCGGTAGAAAAGCCGATAACAGCACCTATCGTAAAGGAAGTATTCGGTCCTGATGCAGAAAATGTGATCATCGCTTACCGTATGCCAGGTGCATTGGACGTGAAGTCTAACGTAATGCTCTCAGTAGTATCTGAAGTGATGAATAACGGAAAGGCCGGGCTGCTCGACCTGAACATCAATAAACAGCAGAAGGTGCTGAAATCAAGTGCCGGTGTAATGCCCTGGAAAGATTATTCCGTATTCCAGATGAGCGGTACTGCCAAACAGGGCCAGACCCTGGAAGAAGTAAAAGACCTTTTACTTGGCCAGCTGGAGATCCTGAAGAAAGGAGAGTTTGACGAGACAATGGTAAAAGCCATTGTGAACAACGCAAAGCTTGCTGAACTGCAGGGATTGGAAAGCAATAATACCCGTGCCAGTGCACTTATGGACGGCTTCATCAAACACAGGGGAAAGAACTGGCTGACAGATGTTTCTTTTGTGGATGACATGGGTAAAATTACAAAACAGCAGATCGTTGATTTCGCCAATAAATACTTTGGTAATAACTATGTACTGCTCTATAAACGTAAGGGCGAAGACAAAAATATTCAGAAGGTAGAAAAGCCGGCTATCACACCGGTGGAAGTAAATCGTGAGGCGCAGTCCGTTTTCCTGAAAGAGATCAACGAAATGCCTGCACCGAAGATCCAACCACTGTGGCTGGACTTTAGTAAAGATATCCAGAAGAGTAAACTGGGCGCTGCCGATGTGTTGTACGTACAGAACAAAGATAACGGCTTATTCCGCCTGTATTACCGTTTTGACATGGGCAGCTGGAATGATAAACTGCTTCCGCTTGCAGCCCAGTATCTTCAGTTTCTGGGTACTGACAAATACACCACTGAGCAGATCAGTAAAGAGTTCTATAACATCGCTTGTAACTTCAACGTAACTGCCGGTACTGATGTCACGACCATCAGCATTAGTGGATTACAGGAGAATTTCGATAAGGCAATCTCCTTATTTGAGCATGTACTCAAAAACTGTCAGCCGAACGAGCAGGCGTTGACCGCCTTCAAGGGCCGTTTAACAAAAGGCCGTTCTGACAGTAAGCTGAACAAGGGTAACATCCTGAAAGGACTGGCCAATTACGCTATGTACGGTTCTAAAAATCCTTTCAACAATCAGTTGAGCCAGACGGAACTGGATGGTATCACTGCACAGCAGCTGGTAGATGTCCTGCATACATTGCCGGAATATCAGCACACTGTTATCTATTATGGTCCACAAACGCTGGAAGCCGCTACCGCAGCTATACAGAAGGAGCATACAGTAGCAGCGTCCCTGAAATCTGTACCTGCAGCGATCAAGTTTGACAAGGCAGATCAGAGCAACAACCAGGTGGTATTTACTGATTATGACATGGTACAATCGGAAGTGAACTGGGTAAGGAACACAGATACCTACAAGCCGGAAAACACTGCCCTGATAGACATGTTCAATGGTTACTTCGGCGGTAACATGGGGTCGATCGTATTCCAGACCATCCGCGAATCCAAAGCACTGGCTTATTCTACCTACGCATATTATGCTACACCTGAAAAGAAGGATTCCCGCTATTCTGTAGTGGCTTATGTAGGTAGCCAGGCCGATAAAATGAACGACGCCATCAATGGAATGAATGAATTACTGAATGACATTCCGCGTTCTGACAAACTGTTCGAAACTGCCAGACAAAGCCTGAAGCAGGACATCGAAACAGAACGTATCACCCAGGATGGTATTATCTTCAACTATCTGGCGGCAAAGAAGCTGGGACTGGATAGTGATTATCGCAAAACGGTGTATACACAGATCGATGGTATCACGTTTGAAAATGTGAAACAGTTCCATGATCAGAACATTGCTAAAAAGCCTTATACCTATTGCATCCTGGCATCTGAAAAGAAAGTGAATGTAGACGATCTGAAGAAGTATGGAGATGTTAAGAAAGTGTCTCTGGAGGAGATCTTCGGTTACTAAACTTACGCAGCAATAGTACAAGATACATAACGGCGTCGCCGTATATATTCGAGGACCATCCGGTTCCGTACAGAGATCATCTGACGGAAATTCCGGATGGTTCTTTATTTTTGCCATCTGTATTTTTTAACCATTTGCAATAATCAGTTGACACTCAACGTTAATATTATTGCAAAATCCCTGTGAAAATGAATCGCTATTGCTTGCTGCTGCTCCTGGTGCTGACGCTGACCGTATCAGGATTTACTACAAATGGAGATGAGGATTATCTGTATAAAGTAAAAATAGGTCCGGGTAACATAGACCCCGAGAAGATCTTTTTACTGATCGACAAGAGTGACTATCGTATGTATCTGTATGAAGATGTCACGTTGCGGAAGATCTACAAAGTAGTTTTTGGAAACAAGGACCAATCTGCCAAAAGACAGGAGGGCGACCGCCTGACTCCCGAAGGCACTTTTCATATATTGAGCAAGAGAATCGATAAGCTTTGGAATCGATTTATGCTGCTGGATTATCCCAATGAAGCAGCCTGGAACAAGTTCCATCAGATGCAGGAAAACGGAGAGGTATCTTCAGGTGCTACGCCGGGTGGAGGTATCGGTATTCATGGGGTGGAGTGGAATTCCGGTATACGCGACAACTATGTAGAGGGCCGTATCAACTGGACCCTGGGTTGCGTAAGTATGAAGAACTCCGATGTAAGTGAACTGTATGATATCATTAAGGTGGGAACACCTGTTGTAATAAGACGTTGATGCTGTAATGCACATTGCAGTGTGCTGGCTTACCTTTACTTTAAGAAACGCATTCTAAGATCTTACATGCTATTCATGATTACGAACAGTGCCGTTATGGCCTCTCGCCGGGAGCATTGTAGTGATGCCGGGTAATGCCTGTCATCATGATTATCATAAAGGCGGATGTTGGTCTTGTGAAGCACGCTTCATTCGGGTGGAGCGTGCTTTTTTTATTATCTGACAGCCAGGAACGCCCGGACATGTTGCTTCCATTTCTCTCCCTCTTTCCTGCAGAATGATTGATGTCCGCTGTTTTCAAAAATGACGAGCTCTTTTTTCTTCGTACCGAGATGCCTGTAAATACTGGTGGTTTCTTCTCTGTTAACCCGGGTGTCATGTACGCCCCAACAAACCAATGCAGGCATTGTAATTTCCTGCGCATAGTCATCCGGATTATAGTTAAAACCCCAGAAGCCATTCTCTATACCGCCCCAGAAAGTGAGCACCTGGGAAAAAGGGGTACCAGGCACACCAACGGCCCGCATCCTGCCTTTTACAGCGTCTGTGAGTGTGGCGAAAGAGCATTCGAGGATCACTTTATCGGGATGCAGGTGGTAGGTTGGTACAGCTCTCAGAATAGCTGCAGCGCCCATACTGACACCCCATAAAAAGATGTGCTTTTCACCTTTTTGCTGTATGAAGTTGTAAGCAAGCATGACGTCTTCCGCTTCTTTATAACCTACAGTACACACACTGCCTTCACTGTTGCCATGTGCACGAAAGTCCATCAATAGTGTGTTGTAGCCGAGCTGCTGAAAATATTCAGCCTCGGGGATCGGCCCGTCTTTACTACCTCCATAACCATGAAAGAGGATAACAGTTCCTTTGGCCGATGGAATGGGCATCCACCAACCTTCCAGCTGTAAACCGTTGCTGGTTGTAAGATGAATGGTTTCGTAACGGACATCCGGTGTATGTTTGATGGTGGATTTTGAAAGGCGTACGCCAAACAGCAACATCTTGCCCTTCTCCACGACGCTCATTTGTTCAGGCAGTTTATTCCTGAATGTACCGGGGGCATAGAAATGTGTGAACTTCCACGCGTGGAAAGCGGCAATGACGTTCAGCAGCAAGAACAATATAAGGAGTACGCGAAAGGTACGTTTCAGTAACTTCATAAGGTAAAAATAGAAAAAGCGTGTGTATCCGGAATGATACACACGCTTTTTAACAGTTTATATTATCGCAAAAGATAACGGCTGCTATTGAATAGTGCCGGCTTTAGTATCCCAGGTTCTGGTAGAACTTTGGATAAGCTTCAAGTACTGATATTGGAATAGGCAGCAATTCATTCCTGTCCGGCTGGTATCCTTTGTTGCCAAGTACGGCCACGGCCTGTCTGTGTAATACCAGGCGTGCGAATCGGAAGCCTTCTCTATATAATTCTTCTTTATACAAAGCATCGAGTTCAATGCGCAGTTCGTCCAGTGTTGTTAATGTGATAGCCGGCTTTTTACCTCTTGTGCGAACAGCGTTGATGGACTTGTTGGCCTCATCGATAGAACCGTATAAGATATGGCCCATTGCATTGAGCAGGTATGTTTCAGTATAACGGATAGCAGGGCAGAAGTCAACTTTCAGTCCACCGCGAACAAAGTAATCCTTAAAAGGAGAAGTCAAACCAGTTGTCAGACTGGTTGTCATATCCCAGATAATTTCGTTACTGGCAGGAGCTGTAAATACCGCCGCAGAATCTGCCAGCGCATACTTTTTAGTTGCGATAACTTTATCAGTATAATTGATAGCAGAGCCACCATCTATTTCAGTTAGCGCAATTCTTGCCAGCAGCATATTGGCGGCTGAAGGTGTCATATACCATGGCCTGGTTACAGGTCTATCTTCCGTTAATGCTGGTATAACGGCAGTCAGTTCGTCCTTAATGAATTTTCTTGTCTGGTCTACAGAGCTGCGGGAAACACTCGGGTACATTAACAGCTTGTCTGTTATAGGCAGTGCTCCGAAATAGGTATGCAGTTCAAGATACAGGTATGCGCGGAAGGCTCTCAGCTGGGCGATAAGATCTGCCTTTTCCCCCTGTATTCCGTTAAGGCTGGCCAACATTTTGTTTAACTCAAGAATACTGGCATAATGGTCCTTCCAGATATTTTCAACAATGCTGTTGGCTGGCGTAATTTTAAACTGGTCGATATCGCACCAGGATGCAGGGAGGTTCGTGATCTGGCAATCGGCTTCATCACTGAGAATGCCATCCAGCATCACCATTTGCCGGTGGGCCGCAGCTATCTTTGGGAACTCAGTTAGGTGAAGTTTTTCCTCTATTTCGGCGTACGTAGCATAGGCATGATTAACAGTAGATCCAATCAGCGCTCTGATTGCATTTACTGAATCTTTTTTAACGGTGAGGGTGAAAAACGGTGCTTCAGCTACATCATTATTGTCAATCTTGCCATCGCCATTCAGGTCAGTATATTTGAAATCGCCCGGGAGTACATTATCCTGGATAGGCTGTGTCAGGTCAAATATCTCTGCCGCCGATTGGAACAATGTATCAGATACCCTGGTGTTACCCTGGGCATCACGCCAGGTATTGGTCAGGCCTCCTTTATTGGCCACCATGAAGTATTCTCCTTCAGGAATGTCAAATTTGGCGACACCATCTTTATTGGTCGTGGCTGTATATGCGGGTTTTTGATTCAGATAGTCCTGGCGGGAGGCAAATAATTGTACTGTGGCCCCTTCTGCAGGAACGCCTTTCGGATTGTCAGTACTCCATTGTTTAGTGTCCCAAACAGTTACAGTAGCTGTTGGCTTTTCTTCTTGCGGAGGCTGAACATCAGGAGTTACTTCATCATCTTTGCACGCCCACAAACTACATGACAAGGCAAGGAATAATAATCTTTTCATAGAAAATTTTGTTGATAATGGGATATTGGAAAAAAGAGGTTTGGATATTGTCCGGTTAAATAATTACAAAGTCAGGTATAGGTTTTAGCTCAATTCGGGTACGCAAAGATACAAAAAAAGGGCTGAACATGTCAGCCCTTTTTATAATATGAGTATTGTTACTGCTTAAAGTCGTCCTCTTTTGATCTCGTCCACTACTACCGGATCAAGTAGTGTGGAGGTATCGCCCAGGTTCTCCAGTTCACCCTCGGCTATCTTGCGGAGGATACGGCGCATGATCTTTCCGGAACGTGTTTTAGGCAAGCCGCTTACAAACTGGATCTTATCCGGTTTGGCGATCGGGCCGATGATACGTGATACAGTCTGAAGGATGTCCTTTTTGGTAAGTTCAGGGTCGTGGACCTGCCTTTCTGTGATGACATATGCATAGATACCTTGTCCCTTGATATCATGAGGGTAGCCTACTACTGCACTTTCCACCACGCCGGCATGCATGTTAATAGCGTTTTCTACTTCAGCGGTACCGATACGGTGCCCGCTCACGTTGAGTACATCGTCAACACGGCCGGTAATGCGGTAATAGCCGTCATCATCGCGAAGGCAGCCGTCGCCCGTAAAATAAAGATTCTCGTAAGTGGCAAAGTAAGTGGTACGGCAGCGTTCGTGGTCGCCATAGGTAGTACGTAACATACCCGGCCATGGGAACTTGATACAGAGGTTACCATTCACATTATTACCTGTTACCTCTTTTCCGGTTTCGTCTACAAGAATAGGCTGTATACCAGGCAATGGCAGTGTCGCATAACCAGGTTTTTCTTTGGTAATGCCGGCAAGAGGAGTGATCATGATACCACCAGTTTCAGTTTGCCACCAGGTATCAACAATTGGGCAGCGCCCTTTACCGATATGTTCCTTGAACCATTGCCATGCCTCTTCGTTGATAGGCTCGCCTACACTTCCCAGCTTTTTCAGGGAGCTGAGATCTTTATGGTTTACCGGGCCAAGACCATAACCCATCAGACTACGGATGGCGGTAGGAGCGGTGTACAGTATATTAACGCGGTATTTGTCAACGATGGACCACAAACGGCCTGCGTCCGGATAAGTAGGCACGCCTTCAAACATCAGGGTGGTGGCGCCTGCGCTAAGAGGACCGTAAATAATGTAACTATGCCCTGTGATCCATCCTACGTCTGCGGTACAGAAGTAAACCTCGCCCGGCTGGTACTGGAATGTGTTCACGAAGGTATAATTGGCGTAAACCATATACCCGCCGCATGTGTGCACAACGCCTTTAGGTTTGCCTGTGGAGCCGGAAGTGTAAAGGATGAACAGCATATCTTCTGCGTCCATTTCTTCGGCAGAGCAGGGAGGGTTGCCCATTGTTTCCACCTGCTTTATTTCATCTTCCCACCAAAGGTCACGGCCTTTGATCATACTAACAGGCGTACGTGTGCGGGTGCATACGATCACTTTTTTTACGGAAGGGCAACCGATGAGGGCATCATCGATCACGGATTTCAGCGGAATATCTTTGTTGCCACGGAAGGCGCCGTCGCAGGTGATAACGAGGCTGGCCTGTGCATCCTGGATCCTGTCGGCGATAGATTGGGCGCTGAAGCCACCGAATACTACCGAGTGGATAGCGCCTATGCGGGCGCAGGCCAGTACGGCAATAGCCAGTTCAGGGATCATTCCCATGTAAATGCAGATACGGTCGCCTTTTTTAACACCGTTATTTTTCAGCACATTTGCAAACTGACATACTTTATTGTAAAGGTCGCGGTAGGTGATAACACGGTGACGTTCTTCCGGGTCATTAGGCTCCCAGATAATAGCAGGGGTGTTCCCCAGGGTTCCCAGGTGACGGTCAAGGCAGTTTTCTGTTATGTTCAGCTTACCGCCGGTAAACCATTTTACATCCGGGTCCTTAAAATTCCATTCCAGCACCTTGTCCCATTTACGCCGCCAATAAAAGTGATCAGCTACGTTTGCCCAGAAGCCCTCCGGGTCTATTACACTCTGCTGGTAATTCTGTTGATACTCTTCTAAGCTCTTGATCTGGTACGGATAAGCCATAGCTGCAATCAGTTTTTGTTGATCATTGTAAATAACGCGTTATCAATCTGCAGCTTAAATTTAGTAAAAATGGGGAATAGTCAATAACTATCCTGTATATGAGTGGTAATCCTGAAGGAAAGGGGAAAAGGGATTTTCGTTTCAGAGGAAAGGTGTGGGTTATTAATAACTTAGTTGGCACAGGTCATGAAGTCCAGGAATTTAACTATCCTTTGGTTGGTTTTTTTCTGTACTTCTCACAGTATTCCCAGAAGCTGCTGTACACTTCGTCAAGTACCGCAATGATCTTTTCTTTTTCGGCATTGCTAAGATTCGGAGTGATCTTTTCTTTGTCGCTACCAGGCTTTAAAATGTTACGCATCTTGCGATAGAATGTAGGGATGCTCCAGGAGCATTCCTCACATACGCGTTCACGAAAATAAATTGGTAAATTGATCATCCTTGCATGCACATCCTGTAATAAATTGATTGGTTGCGACGTCGAGGGCATCGATTTTTTCATCTTGATGAATTTTGATTAAATGTGATAATGATTAATTGAGAGTATTTTTATGATTGTAATAATTATGATTGTGATGTAAGCAAATGTATTTATAAACCCCTTGTTGCGGAAAATTTTGCACAACTATTTTTTCTGAGATTTTCTACCTTTATAATAATCTAAAATACAATTAGTTATATAATTTCATTTTTCTATTAAAAAAAATAATGTCAACATTTTGACCGAAGTGAATTGTAAACTTAATTGTTGTCGCAAAATGATCGCGTTATTAGCGGAATAATTGGGATAACTATATTGTCTATATGAATTTCCAATTATGATAATGAAATGGAAATTATTATTATATTGTATGAGTTGCACACCACCGCAATCCACTGTTAGTAAAATATAGTATGATGTCCAGGTTAATCCACATGGGCCAGCGCCTTAAACAAATCTTAAAGCAGAAGAAGATCAAGATAGTCGACTTCGCCGATATGGCCGGCTTCACCAACCAGATCGCGCATTATCATTTGCGAAAAAGTGATATGAAGCGAAGTACACTCGAAAAGTTTTGTGAGATCATCAGTATTACGCCAGAGGAATTTTATGAATGGAACAGCATACCTTCTTCCAATGGTGAAAAAGGAAATGAGAACATTGTATTGCATCATGGCGGCCGGCTGATGGAGTTGATAGGAGAACGGGGCCTCAATAAAACAAGGCTGGCGAAACGTTTAGGAATGAGCCGGCGAACAATGTATAACCTCTTTGAAAAGGAGGTGTTCGGCGCCGAAGAACTGGACAGGGTGGTCAGGGCCCTCGAAATGACAAGCAACAATTTCCTTCATCCCGGCGCATTTGAAGATTCACGGCAGGTAGAAAATGATGAAATGCTTGCCCTCCGGGAAAAGTATTACAAGCTGTTGGAAGAGCATAACCAGTTACTGAAAAGCCACTCCGCTCTTAAAGAAGGACTTGAAACGGCCAAAAAAGACATACTGCAACTACGTAAGCAGGCCCGTTCTAAAAAAGGATAATTCAGGAAGAAATAGATCTCTGTCAAAACACTGTACACTCAAATAACCATACTCTTCTCATTATCAATCCACAACATTTCAAAAAGTGATTCTCAGGTTTTTTACGGTATAATAAAATTATTATAGTTTTACGTTAGTTGCTATAATGATAACTGTATTATCAAACCTGCTTCAATGAATTATTTGCCGAATGCATTTGATACGCCTGTATGGTATCTGGTAATGCCTGTTTGTGGCGCTGAAGGAGAGTTCTTCAACCAGAAAAGGTATGCCGATATACTGGCCGCCAGGTTGAATAACGACCAGCACAATGCACTGATAAAAGTGGAAGACTATACGTTTCTACCATCAGCCGTACACCTGATGGTACGGGAAGTAGCCCTTCCCCTGGACATGTGGTGGCAGCCATTCATGGACGCAGTCCTGGAACAGTTGAATAAACAGTGGCCAGGAGGAGGATTGTCATGGTGTGATCATACAAGTGAACGTATCACAAACGCTGAAGCATTTGAACACCGGATCAATGAGCTGTTGTTCCTGCCTGTCTGGAAAGGGCTGGCCACCGACCCATTGGGATATCCGTATAACAGTGTAAACAACAGGGCGAATATCGACCTGTAATTGTTATAATAACAGCGCGCCTACTTCCTCCCAGCTGTTAACTCTTTTGAATTCAGTTATGTTGACATTATGTGGAGCAGTGAACATCAGCGCTTCTCCTTTGAAGGGCTGCAGGTTCTTTACGTGGTCGTCTATCATATAGTCGGCCTGCACAATTGTTTTGGACCCGCAAAACACCATATTCTGCCAGCCTATGAATGGGAAGAACTCTTCCAGCCATTCTATTTTTTCCGGTATGGATATCGGGAACTCCGTTGCTGCCGATACGATGAATACTTCGTGTTTATCATACAACGCCCTGATCACTTCCTGACTGTCTTTTATAACAGGCTTTGTTCTGAAAAATCCTGGTTCATACAAAAAACCACGGATCACTTCCCTGCCAAGAGGAAATCCTGATGTTTCCGGTTGCCCATACAATGATGCTTTGTCTACCTGCACGCCATAACGCTCGGCATACCAGTTAATATACTGCTGCGTGGTATCTGCCATAACGCCGTCCATGTCTATTGCAATTCTTGCCATATTCTGCTGTTTTTTGCAAAGTTACCCAATTTGCTGAAAATACATAGCATAATATTGCAGTAAGTTTCATATTTTTGCAGAAAGTTGCAAGATAATGCTGAAAGAAGAACGGTTTGATTATATACTTAAGAAGTTGCAGACAGATCATAAAGTGCTGCATACCGAACTGAGTAATGATCTGCAGGTGTCGGAAGATACCGTGCGGCGCGATCTGGAAGTACTCGCCCAGAACGGCCTGCTCATCAAGGTCAGGGGAGGGGCTATCCCACATTCTCCTAACCCGTTTACCTTTAACGAGCGTATCGGTATCCATGAAGACGATAAGAAGGCCATTGCCACAAAAGCATTGTCTTTTCTGCACGATGGACAAACCATTATCATGGACGGTGGTACCTCTACCTATGCGCTAGTAAAATTATTCCCCCCTTCACTTCAGCTGACGGTGGTGACACCCAGCATTCCCATTGCCATGCAACTTATGGAGCATCCCGGCGTAGAAGTGATTCTTACCGGCGGAAGGATCTTTAAGAGCTCACAGGTCACTGCAGGTCTCGATACCATCAGGATGCTGGAGAAACTGCGGGCCGATATCTGCTTCATGGGGGTTTGCAGTTTGCATACTGAAGTAGGTGTGACCGGTCCTCATATGGAAGAGGCGGCAGTCAAAAATGTGATGGTGCAGTCAGCCAATAAAGTGATCGCACTGGTAACTAGCGAGAAGATGGGGACTGCAGAACCTTACAAGGTTTGTAATATAACCGCAATGGATACCATTATAACAGATGAAGCCGGGCTGGCATTGGCTTCGCCCTACCGCCAGCTTGGAATAAATGTCATCTGATCAACAGGAAAACCTTTCAGTATTTCAAAGTATTAAAAAAAGATGTTACAAGAACTGACCATTAGTCATTCGTACAAGAGGACCTCACGTATTGCTGTAAGTGCCTTATTCTTCCTCACAGGACTGTGCTTTGCCAGCTGGGCGTCAAGGATCCCAACTATCCAGGAAAAGCTGCACCTTTCTGAGGGTGCATTAGGGGGTATGCTGCTGGCATTGCCGATAGGCTCTATATTATCAATGCCTGTTGCAGGCGTGTTGGTCGATAAATATGGCAGCCGCCAGGTATTAATGTTAGCTGGTCTGTTATACGCAGGAGTGTTGCCTACACTGGGATTGGCGACATCAAGCTGGCAATTGTTTGCATGCCTTGTAATATTTGGCTTCTGCGGCAACATGGCTAATATCGCAGTCAACACACAGGCTGTTCTGGTGGAAGCTATGTACGGTCGCTCTATTATGGCTTCTTTCCATGGACTATGGAGCCTCGGAGGATTTGCCGGTGCGTCTATCGGTTCCGGAATGGGAGCTCTCAGGGTCGTGCCTTACCAACATTTCCTGATGATTATGGTGTTGGCTATCATTATCGTAGCAGTGGCCATCAGGTATGCGGTAGCTCAAGATGCTCCAAACGCACAGGAGAAGACCCCATTATTCGCCTGGCCTGATAAAGTGCTGCTGACATTAGGCGTCATCGCTTTTTGTTCCATGATCTGTGAAGGGACAATGTTTGACTGGAGCGGGGTGTATTTCAAAAAAGTGATCGGTGCACCGCCGGAAACAGCTGGTCTTGGTTATAATGCATTTATGTTTACGATGGCGGGCTTCCGCTTTATAGCCGATTTTCTGACGGTACGTTTTGGTACCAAGCGGGTGTTACAACTTAGCGGGGCTTTAACGGCAGGCGGATTGTTGATCGCTGTGTTATTGCCTTATTTCAATACAGCCATATTGGGTTTCCTGTTAGTCGGCGCAGGCGTGTCTTCGGTGGTGCCACTGGTGTACAGCGCGGCGGGCCGTAGTATGCCGTCTTCCCCTGGCAGGGCGCTGGCCTCAGTATCTACAATCGGTTACTTAGGCTTCCTGGCTGGTCCTCCGCTGATCGGGCTGATCGCACAGACTACCAGTCTTCGTATTTCCTTTTCCGTTATTGCTGTCATGGGCATGTGTATCGCTATAATGAGCAAGAAAGTGAAAGCGTGAGTTATAAACAAAGAGGAGTGTTTTAGAAAAATAAGAGGGGCTGATCACATGATCAGCCCCTCGCTTATTGTGAAATAAAGACATGATTATTTTCGGACGAGTTCCACCGTATAAGAGGTGTTATCAACCCTCATCAATGTGACCTGTTGAGGCGTCATTTCCAGTATTTTCACCTGGTAAGAATAAAAGTTATTGTATTCAAGGCCGTTATTGTCTACTACGATGGTCATAATTTTACTTTCGGCATTGAATGACCATCCTCCTTTCTCCAGTTTACTTAACACCTGGGTGCCATAAGCGAGTTTGTCGCATGTGGAAGTTTCCAGGATAACGCGGGTGGCTGTGGCAGAGAATAGTTCGGCATATTCATTCGTATCGGTGAACATCAGGTCGTATTTAGTAACACCTGTTATTGCACCTATTCCCTCAAAACAGCTCTGCTGGTTATTCAAACAGTATTGTACTTTGCCGCCTGAACAGGTAAAGTTGCTGCGGGCAGTATCCGGAATGTAGTAATTCTGCCAAACGCCGTTTGCGTCAGTTTTCCTGTTCACTTTCCAGCTTCCCACAAAGTCCTGGTAGTCTGCAATACCGTTCTGGCTGTGAATACGTACATACGCCTTCACAGGATTGCTGATATTGCCCAGCGAATCATAGGCGGCGTAGGTGAGAGACAAGGTATCTCCAATGATGTATTTAGGTAATTTGACAATGATGGACGAGTCTACATAGTCGCCCTCACGAAGCAGGGGTTGAAGTGCCTGGGGAGCCTGCCTGGCGAAACCGCGGTTAGCGGAATAGTCTACTTTAAAATAGGCGCCGCTTCCAACGATGGACACGTAATAGCCTTTTATGGTGGACTCGAAATAACTGAATGAGGGCGTAATAACAATGTAACGGCCGCTGATGGCATTTACAATGTTTTTGTTTTCAACCAGTACCGGGGTTCCATTTCCAGCTGTTGCTTCCGGTATGCTTCCTGTGGCAGGAATACCAAAGGCGACTTGAACCTTGGTAGCCAATGCGGATCTGTCGTTGAGGTGAATGGTATCAATTTTTTCTGGTTGCTCATCGCCACCAGTATCGTCGGTATCGCTTTTTTTACAGGCATAAAATGCAAGACTGCATGCCAGTATCCCGAAAAAGAGAATTTTTTTCATCAGGTATCAGGGTTTGAATTAAAGATCAGATATATAATTACTGTTATTAAATACTAGGATTTATGATCTCCTGCTCATCGTTCGTTTACTCGCGTCTTTTAATTCTAAAATATTGCCACCTACCTTTGTTATAACTATAATATGATGAATAAATCATATTACATATGATCACTTGCCTCTCTGGGATTTCGCTACAGTGCTAAGAATAAAGTTTTTTACATACCGTGTAGAAAAGCGCAATAACAGTTTCGCTATAAATATATGCACTTTTCTGGATATGTGATGTCTCGCAGGGAAAATATGTATATTAATATTATTCGTTGAGCTAAGCGCCTGTCTGTAAAGGATTTGCAAGATCAGCGTCTAATGGACGTCAAATTTAATTGTAACAATAAATTTTGAAACCCTTAATTTTGCACGATTTTTTTGTCTGGTGAATGGTATTAAAATCAGTAAGGTTTTAAATTTTTCAATAGAATACGCAAATGCCGAAAGATTCTTCTATCAAATCTGTTCTTATTATTGGTTCCGGTCCTATTATTATTGGTCAGGCTTGTGAATTTGACTATTCAGGCTCCCAGGCAGCCCGTTCGTTGCGCGAGGAGGGTATCAGGGTAGTACTGATCAATTCCAATCCGGCTACTATCATGACTGACCCTATGATGGCCGATAAGGTGTACCTGTTGCCGTTAACGGTGGAAAGTATAGAACAGATACTGGAAGAACAGCAGATTGACGCCGTACTGCCTACCATGGGCGGACAAACAGCACTGAACCTTTGTAAAGAGGTGGACGAGCTGGGAATATGGCAGAAATACAATGTTCGACTGATCGGTGTGGACATCAAGGCCATCGACAAAGCCGAAGACCGTGAGCAGTTCCGTCAGTGGATGATCCGACTGGGTGTACCTGTAGCTCCGGCCAGAACCGCCAACTCTTTCCTGGAAGGAAAGGAATTTGCACAGGAAATAGGATTCCCGCTGGTGATCCGTCCTTCCTTCACCCTGGGTGGTACCGGTGGTGGTTTCGTGCACAGCAAGGATGAACTGGACGAAGCACTGCAGCGCGGTTTACAGGCATCTCCTATCCATGAGGTACTGGTTGAAAAAGCCGTGCTGGGATGGAAAGAATTCGAACTTGAACTACTGCGTGACAGCAATGACAACGTGGTGATCATCTGTACTGTAGAGAACCTGGACCCTATGGGTGTCCATACCGGTGACTCTATCACAGTGGCGCCGGCCATGACCTTGAGCGATACCGCTTTCCAGGACATGCGTAACAAGGCACAGATGATGATGCGTGACCTCGGTAACTTTGCCGGTGGTTGTAACGTACAGTTCTCATTGAACCCAGAAAATGAAGAGCTGATCGCTATCGAGATCAACCCTCGCGTAAGCCGCTCTTCCGCACTGGCTTCCAAAGCTACCGGTTACCCTATCGCAAAGATCGCTGCGAAACTGGCTATCGGTTATACACTGGATGAACTGGAAAACCAGATCACCAGAACTACCTCCGCTTTCTTTGAACCTGCGCTGGATTACGTTATCGTAAAGATGCCGCGCTGGAACTTCGATAAATTTAAAGGTGCTGACCAGACCCTGGGACTGCAGATGAAGTCAGTAGGCGAGGTAATGGCTATCGGCCGTACCTTCCCTGAAGCGCTGCAGAAAGCCTGCCAGAGCCTGGAAAACGACGCCTTAGGCCTCGGTTACTACGGTAAGTCCGCTATGAAGAGCGAACAACTGCTGGAAAGACTGAAGACGCCTACCTGGGACCGTATCTTCCGTATCAAGGACGCCCTGATGGAAGGTGTTTCTGTGAAACACATCCACCAGATGACCTATATCGACAAGTGGTTCCTGAACCAGGTGAACGATATCGTGAACATGGAAAAGCAGCTGGCAGAACATGATCTCGAATCTATACCGCAGCAAATGTTGAGCGACGCCAAGAAAATGGGCTTCTCCGATATGCAGCTGGTACACCTGTTTGGCAATTGTGAAGAACACGAAGTATATGAGAAACGTAAAGCACTCGGCATCACCCGTACTTACAAGATGGTAGATACCTGTAGTGCTGAATTTGAAGCGATCACTCCATACTTCTACTCTGCCTTCGATACCGTAAATGAAAGCAAGCCTTCCGACAAGAAGAAAATAATAGTACTGGGCTCCGGTCCTAACCGTATCGGTCAGGGTATCGAGTTCGACTACTGTTGTACGCACGGTTTGCAGGCTATCCAGGAAGCAGGGTTTGACGCTATCATGGTGAACTGTAACCCTGAAACAGTATCTACCGACTTCGACATGGCCAACAAGCTGTACTTCGAGCCGGTATTCTGGGAGCACCTCTGGGAAATCATCGAACTGGAAAAACCAGAAGGTGTGATCGTTCAGCTGGGTGGACAAACAGCACTGAAGCTGGCTAAACGCCTGGAAGAAAAAGGAATTAAGATCATCGGTACTTCCTTCGATAACATGGACATCGCTGAAGACCGTGGCCGTTTCTCCGATCTGCTGAAAGAACTGAAAATTCCTTATCCAAACTACGGTACTGCCTACAATACAGATGAAGCAATAGAAGTAGCCAAAGAAGTAGGTTATCCTGTTCTGGTACGCCCATCTTATGTATTGGGTGGTCAGCGTATGCGTATCGTTATCAACGAAGAAGAACTTGAAGCATCTGTACTCAGCTTGCTGAAGCACCTTCCGGGTAATAAGATCCTGATCGACCACTTCCTGGACCGTTGCCAGGAGGCAGAGATCGACGGTATCTTCGACGGTGAGAACTTCCATGTAATGGGTGTGATGGAACACATCGAACCAGCTGGTATCCATAGTGGCGACAGTAACGCGGTATTGCCTGCGTTTAATCTGAGCCCGTTGGAAGTAACCACCATGGAGTATTATGCAGAGAAGATCGCCCGCGCACTGGACATCCGTGGTCTGATCAACATCCAGTTCGCTATCAAGGGTGGAAATGTATACGTGATCGAAGCTAACCCACGTGCTTCCCGTACTACACCGTTCATCGCGAAAGCATACCAGGTGCCTTACCTGAACATTGCTACCAAAGTTATGCTGGGTGTTAATAAACTGACCGATTTCGTTATCGAGAAGAAACTGGACGGTTTTGCCATCAAGGAACCGGTATTCTCCTTTAACAAATTCCCGGGCGTGAATAAAGAGCTCGGCCCTGAAATGAAATCTACCGGTGAAGCGATCCGTTTCATCAAAGATCTCAGGGACCCATACTTCAGGACTTTGTATAAAGAGAAGAGCATGTATTTGAGTAAATAAGGGGTAACCTGATTTATCATACTAAAGAGGGCGTATCAGTTAACTGATACGCCCTCTTATCATATTATATTATCCCTGTCATGTCTGCATCAAGTCCACCTCAAGTCCGCCTCAAGTCCGCCTCAAGTCCATGTATACAGCATGCTTACTTCATGTCTATCAATGGTTTTCGCCTGATAGGGGAGTGCTTGATCCCCTGATGTTAAAATAACATCATCCGGCTACTCTGCCCGTACAGGACCTACAGGCTTTCTCACAGCCGGTGTTTCCTTTAAGCTGTTCATCAATAGCTCTACCGTCTTTTCAAGCTGCGGATCTTTACCAGCAATAACTTCAGCCGGGGTCATTTCCACCTGTACATCAGGAGTTACACCCTTATTTTCAATGATCCATTTGCCGTCTTTACTGAAGATGCCCAGTCGCGGCGCAGTCACTGAACCACCATCCATCAGCTGTGGATAATTGTAGATGCCCACCAGGATGCCCATAGTAGTAGTTCCTACCAATGGTCCAAGGTTCTTTTCGTGGAACATGAAAGGCATAAGATCGCCGCCGGAGCCGGCATAGCCGTTTGTGATCATCGCCTTCGGACCGAATATCGCGTTGCCCGGAGTTGTCATAGGCTGACCTTCACGGGTACCCCAGTAGTTCAGGAGGTCACGGTTCAGCAGGTCTATTACGTAGTCTGCGGCAGATCCTCCGCCGTTAAAACGCTCATCTATGATCACCCCTTTTTTATCCAGCTGGGAGAAATAATAACGGTTGAAATAGGTATAACCATCGCCTCCGGTATTAGGCATATAGATATAAGCCAGTTTCCCATTACTCAGCTGATCAACCTTTTTACGGTTGCCCTCTACCCAGTTCATATTACGCAACATCACCTCATTAGTGACCGGCACCACCGTAAATTCCTTCGCACCGGTCATATCCGGCTGTTGGTTCACCAATATACGCACCTGCTTCCCGGCGGTGGCCTGGAACAGGCTGTAGACATTCGCCTTTCCGTCCAGCGGTACGCCATTCACGGCCAGCAGATAATCGCCTTCTTTAACATTGACGCCTGGCTGTGTAAGCGGGGACTGGAACTGTGGATTCCAGTTCAATCCGGAATAGATCTTCTTGAAGCGGAAATGCCCGTTCTCAATACTATAGTCTGCACCGAGTAAGCCTACCGATTCCCTAATAGGAGTGGGCGCATCTCCCTGTCCAACGTAGTTGTGCCCTATTACCAGTTCTCCCATCATCTCATTGAAGAGATAATTGAGGTCTTCCCTATGACCAACATAAGGCAGGAAGCGCTGATACTTCTTTTTTACGGCCTTCCAGTCAGCACCATGCATATTATCTACATAAAAGAAATCACGCTCTATACGCCACAATTCATCAAACATCTGGGACCATTCAGCTGTCGGATCTACCAGGGTACGGAGGTTGGCAATATTCAATGTGCCCTCGCCTACATTTGATTTGCTGGCTGTACCCACAATACCGGCTGCAGTGGCTGTTACATACAACAGCTTCTCACCGTTCTGGCTCACGGTGTATCCATTGATACCTGCCAGGAGCACATCGCTTTTGCGCTTCGCGATGTCATAGCTGTAAAGCGTATTATCAGAACGGTATAACAGCTTGCCATTTACATAGCCATTAAGCTGTCTGTAACTTTGCGCCGGTACTGGCAGCGCTACTATACGTTGGTCGATATTTTCAAGGTCAATACGTGTTTGTTTGGAAGTATCTTTTGCGGCATTTTCCTTTTTCTCCTGTTCATCATCGCTTTCAGGAGCGAGAGGAGAGGGCGCATTGTTGGCCAGTACTACTGCGTAGATGTTGCTCAAAGTATTCCGCTCGTAAGATGTCATATCCAGCCAGCCCGTATTCTGGGCATAATTGGTGCTGGCGTAGAAGAACAGGTATTTTCCATCCTTGCTGAATACGGGTTCATTCGCCTCACTACGGCCATCGGTGAGTTGATAGCTCTTCTTATCAGCAACGTTATACAGGAATACCGCCGTAAGGCTGTTTGGCAACCTTTTGCTATAGGTGATCCAACGGGAATCAGGGCTCCAGTTGGAGTTGAAGGTCTGGTCAGGCCTGTCGTAAGTATCTTCATCTATCTGTGAAACCTTCTTGCTGTCAACATCTACATATAAAAGGCGCAGGCGCTTGTCGCGGAATACGATCTTCTTATTGTCCGGCGACCAGACAGGACTATAGTAGAAGCTTGGTTCCAGCGGAATGATCACAGCCGGCTTCTCTGCCTTCTGATCACGGATATGTAAGGCATATTCACCACTGGCGTCAGAGAAGTAGGCAATAGACTTACCATCCGGCGACCATGCCGGAGTACGTTCGTGAACACTTGTTGTAGCGGTAAGATTACGCATATCGCCCTTATCAAGCGGCAGCGTTAGTATATCTCCTCTGAACTGAACAACAGCGCGAACGCCGGTAGGAGAGAGGCTGATGCTGCCAAGAGTATTAAGGCTGGCGTTAACATAATGAGGACGTTTGTAAGGTAGATCGGCCTGCAAGCTGATATTAAGAGCTGTGCTTTTGCCGGTTGCAACATCCAGTTTATTAACGCGGCCACCTTGCTCATATACGAGTGTTTTACCGTCAGAGAACAATGTCTTCACATCATAATCTTTATGACTGGTTATCTGCGTAACAGCCTGTGTGGATACAGCATATCTGAAAATATTCATAGTACCATTGCGATCACTCAGGAAGTATACATCATTGCCTAACCATACAGGGCGGATATTGTTGGCGCCAGCATCGGGGATCTCTGTCACAGCATTTGTCTGGTTATCGAATATCCAGACACGTGGCATATTACCGCCTCTGTAATGCTTGAAGGGACGGTAAACACCCGCTCTTTCTGTCGGATCAGGGTTCTTGATGTATGCAATGTATTTTCCATCAGGAGAGATATTTCCCTGATGGGCTTCTGGCATTTTCAGTTGTACAGGCATGCCGCCGCCCTCTATGCTAGTTTCAAATAGTTGCTGGAAGCGCGGTGTGAAAGAAAAGCGCGTTGATGCAAAAATGATCTTGTCGTTACCATGCCATCCGCGTACAATATCAGCATCAGGATGATAAGTGATACGGCGGGGAGTCCCACCATTAACAGGCACTACATAGACATCGACGTTTCCTTCATAGTTACCGCTGAAAGCGATCCATTTGCCATCAGGCGATATCATGGGTTCCAGTTCTACATCCGGATTGACGGTAATACGCTGTGGATGTAGTCCGTTTTCATCTGTTGTCCAGATGTCGCCGGCATAGTTAAAAGCAATCTGGTGTTGGCCGATAGAAGGGGAACGCAGTAACAGGGTTTCTGTTGTTTGTGCCTTAGCTGTAAAGCAGGCAAGACCTGTCAGCATAAGCAGGGTAATAGGCTTTCTTCGCATTTTGTTGGTGTTAAGCAGTTGAAGAGTATTTACTAATTTATATCTTTTCCTGTGTAATGAAGCAGACAAAGTGATAGCGGTTAGGATCAGCTGCGGAGTGGTAACGAAGGTTTATCGTAATTGCCTTGAAGTAGTATTGGTCACGTCTTAAAATAATCAGAGCCTGATGAAGATCAGGCTCTTTCTTTTCCCTCAAAATAACCATTAAAGACACGACTATTTATGTGAATAAATAGCGTGACCGGTAATGCAGTTTACTATAAATATTAAATATTAAAAAGATGTTAACTAATCAATAACAGATGTGGAATTATATAATTTATTTATATATTGAAAAACAGCTAATTAACAATTATTATATTTTATGAATATGTAAAAAGCATCCTATTGTAAAAATATTTTTCGTTCAATAAACTTATCAAGGGGGTGGATATTTATGATACCTTAAAAAGATATTTTATGTGTGAAAGATTTACTTTCATTACTTGAACTCGTTAACCATAAAAGTTGTCATGTTTGTTACCTTTTTTAAGCGCGCGCCATTTCTGCGCCTGATTTTATCCTTATCTGCCGGCATATTTCTACAGTTATATATACCGGTTAATCCACTGATACTTTTGGCTGCAGCGGCTTTGCCGGGAATGGCGTTGCTCATTTTTAAAAGGCTGCCGCTTCGTACGCATTATCAATATGGCTGGATGCGCGGCATAGCGTTGCAGCTACTGGTTATATGTGGCGGCGGGCTGTTGGTGTATCAATCGGATACCCGTCATGACAGCTATTATTTTGATGGCCAGGCGAAGCCTGGAGACCTCTTAATAGCAACTGTTAATGAGCCATTACAGGAAAGGGTCAGGTCGTACAAAACAGTTGTTCAGGTACGCAGTATTATGCGTCATAACACACGAATACCAGCGAAGGGAAAATTGTTAGTATACCTTACTAAAGACAGTGCCGCTGCCGGATTGGAATATGGTGACCGCTTACTGATATCGTCGCGGGTTACACCAGTTCAATACAGTGGTAATCTCGGAAGCTTTGATTACCGGAGTTATTGCGCGACCCAGCAGATATACCGGCAGGCTTTTCTGAGAACAGGAGAGTGGCGGCTCGTGCAGGGAAAGGAAGAAAACAGAAGTATGCAGCCCATATTACAATGCAGGAACTATTGCCTGCATACATTAAAGCAATACATTGGCGGCCGGGAAGCTGGACTAGCAGCCGCTTTGCTGATCGGCTACCGCTATGATCTGGACCGGGATATAGTGCAGGAGTATACTGATACAGGCATTGTGCATATTATCGCTATTTCAGGAATGCACCTGGCGCTGATCTATGGCGGACTGTTATGGATATTGCGGTGGTGGCCGCGGCACCGCTATTCGGAGGATATGAAAGGAGCGCTTATCATATTGTTGTTATGGGCGTTTACATTACTAACAGGAGGCGCCGCATCTGTATTGCGTGCAACCGTTATGTTTACTTTCATCACAATCGGAAAATTTATGCTGGACCGCTACACGAACATATACAACTCACTGGCGGCATCCGCCTTTCTGTTATTATGTTATGAGCCACGATTGTTGTTGGATGTGGGATTCCAGTTGTCGTATCTGGCCGTGTTGAGTATCATCATCTGTTACCGGAGGATGTATTATCTGTGGCAAAGCAGTCGTAAATGGTTCGATAAGTTATGGGATATGATCGCGCTGACATTGTCCGCACAGATATTGACATTACCGGTATGCCTCTACTACTTTCGTCAATTCCCTGTTTTCTTTCTTCCTGCAAATATGCTGGCCGTGCCGTTATCGACAGTCGTGCTTTATGGTGAGATCCTGTTATTGATGTTGGGCAGGACACCGGTCCTGGCGGAAAGCACAGGTCTTGTATTGCAGATAACGATTCAATGGATGAATAACGGCATCAGTTGGATAGCACATTTACCGGGAGCATTGATCACCGGTATTCGTATGGACACCGGAGGCTTGATCTGCGGGTATGCATGTATAGCCGGTTTACTGGCTTGGTGGCTGCAACAATGGAGGAAAGGCTTTTTGGTGGCTTTGACAAGCCTTGTTATATGGAGCATCGGAGCGATGGTATCACGGATAAATGAATGGAACCAACGTAAACTGGTTGTATATAACATATCCGGACATACCGTGGTGGACGCCATATCAGGGCGTCAGGCAGCTACTACCGGCGATGCTGAAGTGCTGTTATCTGAACTTTTATACAAACGTTATATACAGCCTGCCCATGACTTTTATGGTGTGAGGCGAATGAGACTTGTTAGCCGGACCGGCGGGGATACATTGGGCGGTTTACGTGTGCTGTCTATAGGCCAGAAGCGTCTCGTTATCGTAGATAGTACGCTCCCGCGGATTGATCTGCAGAAAAAGTTGCGGACAGATTATCTTTTACTGTCACATAATCCTCATGTGGATATCAGACAATTGGAACAGATGTTCGATGTGGGCTGCTATATTTTTGACGCTTCCAGCAGGCTGCGGAATATTGAACAGTGGAAAAGTGATTGTTACATGCTAACTTTGCGCTTCTTTTCGGTTCCGGATCAGGGAGCCTATGTTGTAAATTTCTAATGATTTCCATACATGCAAAAGCAAATTAAATCAGCGTTGATCTCCGTTTTCTATAAAGATAACCTGGAGAACATTGTAAAAAAGTTAGGTGAACAGGGAGTGACTATTTACTCAACTGGCGGTACCCAGAAATTCATTGAAGACCTGGGTGTGAAGTGTGTAGCAGTGGAAGACCTGACAGCGTATCCATCCATCCTGGGCGGACGTGTAAAGACATTACATCCGAAGGTATTCGGAGGCATCCTGGCCCGCCGTGACAATCCACAGGACCTTGAGCAGCTGCAACAGTATGCTATTCCTGAACTGGACCTGGTGATCGTAGATCTGTATCCATTTGAGGAAACAGTAAAGAGTACCAAAGAAGAACAGACAATTATTGAGAAAATAGATATCGGCGGTGTATCCCTGATAAGGGCGGCAGCCAAGAACTACAAAGATGTAGTGATCGTTGCCTCCAAAGATCAGTATGCTGACCTGGAAAAGGTGCTGACCGACAATGGTGGCGCTACCAGTTTGGAAGACCGTAGAGCGTTTGCTGCAAAAGCCTTTGAGGTATGTGCTAATTACGATGTGGCAATTTCACAGTATTTCCTGAACAATGAGCCGGCTGCTTACTTCCAGGTATCTGCTCCGCAGGGCCAGGTAATGCGTTACGGAGAAAACCCTCATCAAAAAGGCGTGTTCTATGGTGACCTCTCCGAGATCTTCAACAAACTGCACGGTAAAGAACTTTCCTATAATAACCTCGTGGATGTTGACGCTGCCTGCCAGCTGATCCAGGAGTTCACCGAAACGACTTTCGCGGTTATCAAACATACCAACGTATGTGGTATCGCAAGCCGCCCAACATTGAAAGCTGCATGGGACGCAGCACTGGCTGGCGATAAAGAAAGCGCGTTCGGCGGCGTATTGGTTACAAACGTTGTGATTGACAAAGCTACAGCTGAATCCATCAGCGAGATCTTCTTCGAAATCCTGATCGCTCCGGGCTTCGATGCTGATGCATTGACCGTACTGCAGGCAAAGAAGAACCGCATCCTGTTGCAGCAGCTGCAACCGGTGAAAGCGCCTTATGTATATAAGAACGTCCTGAATGGCGTGTTGCTGCAGGAAAATGACAAAGGCAACTTCCAGGAATGGAACGAAGCCGGTGCAAGACCAGCAACAGCCGAAGAGAAGGCAGACCTCGAATTTGCCAATATCGTATGTAAGCACCTGAAATCCAACGCTATCGCTTTGGTAAAAGATAAACAACTGATCGGTAAAGGTTGTGGTCAGACCTCCCGTATCGATTCATTGCGTCATGCAATAGCGAAGGCCAATCAGTTCAGCTTTGAGCTGAAAGGTGCTGCTATGGCTTCTGACGCATTCTTCCCATTTGACGATTGTGTACGTATCGCTCATGAAGAAGGCATCACCACTGTGATCCAACCCGGTGGTTCTGTAAGAGATAACGACTCAGTAGAATTCTGTAAGCAGAACGGAATGGTAATGGTAATGACAGGTACCCGTCATTTCAGACACTAAGCCTTTTACTGCTACAAAAGCATATTAAAAAGCACTGGCGTTTGCCAGTGCTTTTTTGCTAAAAATTCTTTACTATTGTTCATCTAACTATGGCCTTTTTACACCATAATATCATGAAGGATGCAGATGATGCCACGTTGATCCTGGAGTTTAAGCGCTCCGGTCAGCTGGACTATCTGGCAGCGCTGTATCAGCGCTACATGAGCCTCGTGTATGGTGTATGCCTGCGTTACTTCGATGAAGAGACCAGTAAAGATGCAGTCATGCAGATCTTTGAGGAGTTGATCAGTAAGTTGAAGCAGCATGAAGTACAGAACTTTAAAAGCTGGTTGCACGTACTTACCAGGAACCATTGCCTGATGAAATTACGTTCCATGAAAAATAAAGAGGGGAAGGAAATTTCCATGGAGGGACTACCCATTATGGAAAACGACTCTTTTGCACATCATGAGAACGGAGTAAGTATGGAAACACATCTGCAGGGCATGGAGAAATGCCTGGAAGCTTTGCCTGAAGAGCAAAAGCGCAGTGTTGACCTCTTTTACCTCAAGGAAAAAAGTTATCGTGAAGTAGCCGATATTACCGGTTATGATATGAAGAAAGTGAAAAGCTATATTCAGAACGGTAAGCGCAACCTGAAAATTTGTATGGAACAACAAGATGCCTGATAAGCACAGTCATATGAACCATCACGTGGATCCGGAGCTGATCCGCCGTTATCTTGCAGGAGAGCTGGATAACAAGGCGATGCATGCCCTGGAAAAACAAGCCCTGGACGATCCGTTCCTGGCTGAAGCGCTGGATGGATATGCTGAACGTAAGCCGGATCAGCGCGTTCACCTGGCCGATCTGAACAAGCGGCTGGAAATGCGCGTGCAGGATCGTGAAGAAAAGCGCGGCATGGTCTTCAGGCTGAATTACCGTTGGATGGCTGCTGCAGGAGTGTTGTTGCTTGTGGGAATTGGCATGCTCTGGATATCACAAAGGGGGCCTGATAGTGAAATTGCCATGCAACAAAAAGCGGTTAGTATCTCTGACAGTTCTATTACTGATACCTTACAATATTATAACAGGGAAGAGCCTGTTGCCTGGGGAAAAGCTACGCCTGAGAAACCATTGACGGTATCAATTCCGTCAGACACCGGTTTCCTGGCTGCCAAAGAAGGCAGGATCAGTGCAGCACTTGCTGGCGATCAACCTTTGGTAAGCGCTATGATGCTGAAAAGAGAAGATACCGTCCGGCAACCTTCTCCCTTATTACCACTTACAGACAGCCTAAAAGGAAGTGTGGCGGGAGTAGATGTTCCACGTCCTTCAGAACCGGTAGCGGAAGCAGAGGCGATGGAAGACAAGGCTCTGGTTGCTTACGCTCCGAAAGTGACCACCCGCCTGATCCAGGGAAGGGTGAAAGACTTTAATGCTAAAGAGGGAGTGCCTGGTGTAGCTGTTAGCGTTGAAGGTACCGGCAATGGTGTAATGACAGATAATGAGGGTCGATTCTCCATCCGTGTGGCCGATACTACCAAAGACTTAAAACTCGTGGTGGCAGCTATTGGATTCAATTCGAAGAAGATGGAAGTGCGTCCGAAGGAGAATAACCTTGACATCGTTTTAAGACAACAGCAAAGCTCACTTTCTGAAACTGTCGTAACCGGGTATAGCAAGTCTAAGAAAGCAAATGTATATCAGCCGCCTGTCCCTGCACAGGGATACGACCGTTATAAAGAATACCTCTCTGACAATGTGAATTATCCTGCTTCGGCAGCTGCTGGAAATGTGACCGGCGGGGTAAAAGTATCTTTCCGCGTAATGCCTGATGGTACCCTGGAAGACTTTAAGATAACAAAAAGATTACAGCCGGACTGTGATGCAGAAGCATTGAGAGTAGTAAAGGAAGGTCCGGAATGGTCTCCCGCTTCCGATGGAAAGGCTACACGTGTACAAGTGGATGTACACTTCCCTCCAAAATGATTATCCGTTCTGTTTCATCGCTTTGATCAGTTTCCGGGTCCGTCTGTCCTCCCGGGCATTCTGTAACGATATACACGCCCATATAGCCGCAGGTATCCAACCGATCAAAGTAACTTGTAAAATCAGGCATAGTATCCCCGTAAGTATTCTTCCTCTTAACATAAAAGAAAGCCACGGTAACAAAATAGCGATAAGTGTCATATTAAAAAGATACTACTTTTTTCTTTCTTTCCATAACTGGTTAAATGACTTTGGCGCAAAAACAGGAAGTTCACGATTGTCGCCCCATGCTTCGGCAAAGAACTTTTTCATGAAGAAGTTTTTCGAGTTGCCTCCAAAGAGGTTCATCATCCTACGACTCAGACTGGCCTGTTTCCAGCCAAACCAGGACATTTTTTCTCCGCCGGAAGTATGGTTCTCTTCAACGGCTTTATGACGATTATGGAGCAGTAATTCGTGTATATTGATCCTTACCGGGCATACCTCCGTACAGTTGCCGCACAGGGAAGACGCATAGCTGAGATGCATGAATGAATCCATTCCCTGCAGATGCGGAGTAATGACGGAACCAATAGGACCGCTGTAGGTAGTACCATAGCTATGGCCGCCTATATTTTTATAGACAGGGCAGGCATTCAGGCAGGAGCCGCAACGGATGCAATAAAGACTTTCGCGGGCTTCCGTGTCTTCAAGGATGTTGGTACGGCCATTGTCCATCAGTATTACATACATCTCCTCAGGACCATCGATCTCGTTTTCCTGCCGGGGACCGCTAAAGATAGAGTTGTAAACAGTTACCTGCTGGCCGGTGCCATAGGTAGCCAGTAAAGGCCAGAACAGCGCCAGGTCATTAATAGACGGCAGCATCTTTTCGATGCCCACCAGCACAATATGTGTTTTGGGAAAGGCAGTGCTTAATCTTGCGTTGCCCTCATTCTCGGTTACTGCCACGCCGCCTATGTCAGCAATAATAAAGTTAGCGCCAGTAATACCTATTTCAGCATCCAGGTACTTCTGCCGCAGCTTTTCCCTGGCCACCATGGTGAGCTCCTGGGGAGTCAGGTTAGGAGGAGTGCCTAATTTTTCGGCAAATAACTGTGCTACGTCTTCCTTGCTCTTGTGCATGGCCGGTGTAACGATATGATAAGGCGGTTCGCCGTCCAGCTGCTGGATATATTCCCCGAGGTCCGTTTCTACACATTCTATGTTATGCTTGGCCAGGAACTGGTTCAGGTGCACTTCTTCCGTAGCCATAGACTTGCTTTTCACAATGCTTTTGCATTGTTTCGCCTCACAGATGGCCAGGATCTCTTCAAGTACCTGTTGTGAGTTCTCTGCCCAGATCACCTTTCCGCCGCGGTTGGTAAAGTTTGTTTCAAACTCTTCCAGGTGTTTATCCAGGTTTTCCAGCGCCTTCCATTTAATATTCTTGGCCCTTTCCCGCGCAGTATTCAGGTCGGCAAACTGCTGCTTGCCGGCTTTAACAGCCGTATTATACTTACCAATATTATAATTGATCGTCTGGCGATGACTGAGGTTTGTCGCTTTCTTCTCACTATTTTCAAGAAAAGTGGAGGCATTCTGATGCATAAGTTGTCGGATTGCTGATTCGGAATTACAAAACCCATACCGGTTTACAACACACCGGAATGATTAAACAACAATTAGTACTGGTAAAGATAGGGAAATGCAGGGATAGCAGCTGCGGGGACTGTTAATCGGCCTTATACTGTTTTGTGGCTATCTTGTCCAGCACCTGATAGAACTCCTCTCCGTACTTACGGATCAATGCATCCCGGAGGAAACGGTAAACCGGCACACGCAGGCTTTTACCATTCTTACAGGCCGGTTTGCATACGTCCCAGCGGTCGTAGTTCAATGCCTCAAAAGATTCGTATTTCGTTACCCTGATAGGGTAGAGGTGGCAGGAGATAGGCTTCTTGTAGTCTATTACACCGTCGTTAAAGGCTTTCTCGATACCACAGCCTACAATACCGTTGGCGTCGATATTCGCATATGCGCAGATACCTTTATTGACAATAGGTGTAACGTAACCATATTCGTCATCGATGGTGTTCGTGCCTGTGTGCTCAATTTCAGCGATGCCATCGGGACGCAGGTAAGACTTGATCTTCGGATAGATCTTCTTCAGGATCTTTACTTCCTCCTTGTCCAGCGGCGCTCCGCAATCACCTGCAACGCAACAGGCGCCTTTACAGGCCCCCAGGTTACAGACGAACTTTTCCTCAATTAATTCGTCGCTGATGTATTTGTCGTCAATGATGATCATAATAACACGATGCATGACCGTCCGGATGCGTTGGCATGAGCCGCCGGGCGGGTATTCCTTTTAAAGACGCAAAGGTACGAAAATAGTAAATGGACTATCGCCACTTCAGTGTTTCTACCATATGCCACATATCCTGCTGCAGAAATTGCTGTACCGGGGCCAGGGAGTCTGCATTAGGAGTAGCGTCAAAATAAAGGGCGCCGCGAATAAAATGCTGGCTGGAGTCGGTGGCATAAAATTGTTTGGCGGAGGCGGCATTACCACCAACGTCATAGAACAGACCCGTTACATGGAAAGGGGTATTGATGGTCTTTTCTTCTATATATTCAGCCTTGTAGGTGTGTTTATAGGTCATTTTGAAGGCGTCGTTCACCAGTTGCTGGAAATCGTTCTTGCCGCCTTTACCGATCTCTTTATAACTCATATAGATCTTGCCGTTCAGTGAAGGGAACTCCACGTTGATCCAGTAAGGATTCTCAGTTTTCTCACCAAAGAACAGGCTGTCCTTCACAATATTGGCATATGCAGGATACTCGAAGGTGTATGGATAGCCGGGATTGTCAAATACACGATATTCCCTTTTGGGAAAATTGATCTGAAAATAGCCGCGCGGCTTGGGCGTATATGTTTCCTGACAGGCTGAAAAGGCCAGCAGTAGCAGCAGGCAAATTGTATTCCCGGTTAATTTCATAGTTGCTTCTTGTAGTTAAAGTCCTGCACTAATTCTCGTCTTCCACATTCTGTCGGATGGTCACCTGTACCTTCTGTATCCTCATTTTGCTTACTTCCAGTACGGTGAAGTCATAATCGTCGTGGGATATTACGCTGTTCTCTTCAGGGAATTTACCTGCCAGTTCCAGGATCAATCCTCCGATAGAGTCACTTTCGCCCTTAACTACCTCGAAGGTATCGGGTGCGATGTTCATAATCCGGCAAACATCATTGAGCATGGTCTTGCCTTCAAAAACGTAGGTATAGTTGTCTACTTTGCTGTAGTTAAACTCTTCTTCGTCAAATTCGTCTTTAATGTCACCGATCACCTCTTCTACAATGTCTTCCAGGGTGACGATGCCTGACGTACCACCAAATTCGTCCACAACAACGGCGAAATGCATACGCCTGGTCTGGAATTCAGACAGCAGGTCTTCGATCAGTTTATGGCCATGTACGAAGAACGGCTGCCGCATTACGGTATGCCAGTCAAAGCTTTTGCCTTTATCGAGATGGGGGAGGAGGTCTTTAGTATGGATCACCCCCACAATGTTATCGAGGTTGCCTTTGTAAACCGGCAAACGGGAGTAATGGAGGTCAGCCACCCTTTTCACTACGGAATCAAAAGGATCTTCATATTCGATGCCTGACACGTCCAGACGGGTGTGCATGATCTGTTTAACGGTGATATTGCCGAATTTGAGGATACCTTTCAGGATATTTTTCTCCTCTTGGGAAGCAGTAGGATCTACACTCATTTCAATAGCCTCATCTATCTCCTGGTAATTTACGGCGCCGCTGCCTCTGTGGAAGAAGCGGGCCTCTATGCTTTCGCTGAGACTTACATAAAAGTCGCTCACCGGCTCCAGGGTAGCATGTATAATGCTGACAAACCAGGCGAAGTAGGTGGCGAATCTGATGTTATTCTGAGCCGCCCATACACGGGGAAGTACCTGGCCGAAGAAAAGTAGCACGAAAATGATGATGGCTATACGCACCACGAAAGATACTACAGGGACGGTTTGAAGGTCCTCCATCTGGGTGATGAGGTAGCTGGTGACCATAATGAACGCCAGGGATAAGAGTATACCTGCGATCTGGAGAGAGGCCAGCAGTGAACGGGGCTTTTCCAGGAGTTTGGTGATCAGCTTACCGCTGGTATTCTGCCTTGTTTTCAGGGCATTCAGATCTTTATAGTTCAGGGAGAAGAAGGCTACTTCAGCACCGGAAACGATAAAAGCCATGAGAAGAAGTACGAATATTACAAGCAGATAAATAACCACGTTCGGAGTGGCGATTGGCGCCGCTGCTTGTAACAGGGTAAGCTTACCAGATAGAATGCTTGCCGGATAGGTGTACAAATTGTTCAACTTTGACGTGATAAATATTAGAACCCCCAGCATATAGCAAAGTAAGTTCCAAAAAAATGGGAAAGTAATTCAGGTATTAAATTGAATCGCTTTCCCTATATGCAAATATAAGTAATGTCCCATAAAGGGATTATCAATCAAGAAAGAATTAGCATTTTTTATTGGATAGTTAAAAAGGAAGATCGTCCGCTGTATCGTTTAATTGGGGGGGGATTTCCATATTGGGGAAATTGTCACCAGTGTTGCTGCCTGTATTGCTATGATGTATGGCATGTTCGGAGTTGTTCAGGTCCATACGTTTGTCCAGCATAACGAGGTTGTCGCCCACTACCTCGGTGGCAAATTTCTTATTTCCCTCTTTGTCTTCCCAGCTGCGGGTACGGAGGCGTCCTTCAATATAAACAAGGCTTCCTTTGTGAAGATACTTTTGGGCCAGTTCAGCCAGTCCGCGCCATAATACTACTGTATGCCATTCTGTTTGGGAGATAAGTTTGCCAGCCCTGTCCTTGAATGTTTCTGTCGTCGCCAGCGAAAACTTGGCTACAGCAATATTACCTTCTAAAAACTGTACATCTGGATCTCTACCCAAGTTGCCAATCAGGATTACTTTATTAACACCTCTCATTGTTGCAGGTTTTAATCTATTGATTTTAAACTATTGAAAATATACGCTTCTTTTAAAATGAACAACCTTTCTAAAGTTAATGTTTTTTTCAAATCGACAGTGAAAATTTTACCGTATAGTTTTTAGCTCAAATACCTTGCCGTAGCAAGTTGAGCGCTGTTCACAGGCAGTAAGTTTTCGTATCAGAAGAGGGTAAGTTCCTTGTTTCTGAGAAAGTCGGTGATGGTTTTAGGAAAGGCGTAAAGATCCAGTTGATCCCTCGGGATGGCCGTGTAGCCGGGGATTTCCGGCTTTTTGCTGACTGAAAGTATGAGAAACTGACTATGTATGGTTTGGTGTGTGAGCTGCTGTTTGAAGGTAGCTGAAGCCGCATCCATGTTGTAACGTATATCTTTCATCACAGCTTTGAAGGCCGCGGAGGATTGTAAGGTTGCCAGGTCTTCTGGTCCGGGTGTTTCTATGAGAATGAACTCATGGAGGTTTTGCCAGATATCGTTTTCCGTACGTTTCCGGATATAGACATTGTCTTTATGTCCGAGGACCAGGTAGTAAAAGTAACGCTTCTTAATGACCAGCTTTTTAGATTTTACGGGTAGCAGCGCGGTTAAACCCTGCTGGAAGCCTTTACATTTTTTCGAAAGCGGGCAGCTTTGACAGGCGGGTTGTTGTGGTTTACATACAACAGCGCCAAAGTCCATAATGGACTGGTTATACGAAGCTGATTGTCCGTGGGGCAGCAGTTCCTGTGCCAGGTCTGTAAATTGCTTTTTGCCTGCGGTGCTATCGATTGGCGTATCTATATCAAAGAAGCGGGACAGCACGCGGAATACGTTGCCATCGAGTACGGCATGGGGCAGGTTGAAAGCAAAGGAGGCGATGGCGGCGGATGTATAAGGGCCGACACCTTTCAGTGATTGTATGGAATCGTATGTATTGGGAAAATGACCATGGTACTGTGACACGATCTGTTTTGCGGCGGCGAGCATGTTTTTGCAGCGCGCATAGTAGCCCAGTCCCTGCCAGAGGCGGAATACGGCTTCTTCCGGCGCAGCGGCCAGTTCCTGAACGGTTGGATAGTTTAAGATAAACTTCTCGTAGTAGGCCCATCCCTGTTCCACACGTGTTTGTTGGAGTATAATTTCAGACAGCCATATCCGGTAGGGGTCTTTCTCACCTTTCCATGGCATAGAACGCGTATTTTCGTTATCGTTCCACTCCAGGAGTGCATTCGTAAAAAACTGCTTCATTTCTGCAAATATAATGGGATGAATGAAAACAGAAATAATGGTAATGATGGAGATGTTTGTATACAAAATATCCGGAAATGGGTTAGAGGAAGACGGCCGGCAAAAATTCCATCGGTTGCACCGAATATATTTACAATAATATTCAACTGTTATAAAGTTGCAGTAAAATGGAACGGAAGTTGTTGAGATATAGACGAATATGTTGAAAAATGCGTTATAATAAAGAAAGAGTGGTTATTTATTACTGACTGATCTGAAGAGTTTTTTTTTCGCTAAGTCAAGAAAAAAAAGACTAAATGAATATTATTTTTTGTATATTCGTTAGTGAGTGGTTTAGTGAATTATTGTGATTTACCCTAATGAATATGTACTTGTACTGGCCTCGCATATGGAATCCTTCACTTTCCTGGTAGCCTACTACTGGTATTTTTCTGACTACTAATCGACTGATCTGCAAATAGATATATTATATAATTGTCTGGTATAAGAAAAAAATATAAAATTTATTTGCTTAAAATTCAGCAATTAAAAAAAAATAAATAATTTTGGGACAAGTAATCCTTCGCTTCAATTATGAGAAAAGCTGACTTAATTAACAATATTGCTGAAAAAACCGGCATACCTAAAGT
>CABHOY010000034.1 GCA_902168105.1 uncultured Flavihumibacter sp. | reverse complement strand
ATGAGGGAGTAAATAAAGGTACCTATGAACTTACGCAGGATATACCAGTCTATCTTTGTCATATAACGGCAAGATAATATAAATCTAAAGTCTTTGTTTCAACTGTGGCACCATACTATTTTTCCAGTTGGCATAATTACCGGCCAGGATCTGTTTCCTGGCTTCTTTTACCAGTTCCAGGTAAAATGCAATATTATGGATACTGGCCAGCTGCATACCCAGGATCTCCCCGGCGGCAAATAAATGCCGCAGGTAGGCTTTGGTATAGCTGCGGCTGGCGAAACAGGGACTATTCTCATCTACCGGGGTAAAATCGGTCGCCCATTTCTTGTTTTTTATATTGATCACCCCATTCCAGGTGAACAGCATTCCATTACGTCCGTTACGGGTGGGCATTACACAATCGAACATATCCACGCCCAGGGCAATGTTCTCCAGTATATTCCAGGGAGTACCCACACCCATCAGGTAACGGGGTTTCTGTTCCGGCAGGATGTCACATACCAGCTCACACATTTCATACATGTCCTGTTCAGGTTCTCCCACGCTCAATCCACCGATGGCATTGCCTGCACATTCCCTGGCGGCGATCTCCGTAGCGGAAATGGTACGCAGGTCTTTGTAGGTGCTACCCTGTACGATGGGGAAAAGCGTCTGTTCGTGGCCATAGGCAGGTTGAGTTTCCGCCATACGTTTGATGCAGCGGTCCAGCCAGCGATGGGTCAGTTCCATGGACTTTTTAGCGTAGCGGTATTCTGAAGGATACGGCGGACATTCATCGAAGGCCATAATGATATCAGCCCCGATAGTCCGCTGAATGTCCATTACATTCTCGGGCGTGAACAGGTGACGGGACCCGTCGATATGTGACTGGAACACAACACCTTCCTCTTTGATCTTACGGTTGGCGGCCAGTGAAAACACCTGATAACCACCACTATCCGTCAGCAGGGGTCTGTCCCAGCCATTGAATTTATGCAAACCACCTGCCTGAGACAACACGTCCATTCCGGGACGGAGGTACAGGTGGTAAGTGTTACCCAGGATGATCTGAGCCTGCACATCATCGCGCAACTGTTCCTGCGTCACTGCTTTTACACTGCCTACGGTGCCTACCGGCATGAAAATAGGTGTTTCGATCTTCCCGTTACCGGTGGTAATCACGCCGGCACGGGCTTTACTGTTGCTATCTGTTGTTGTCAGTTCAAAAATCATCTCGGTATACTGAATGCTTGAGGCTATTCTGCCATTTTCAGGGGGCAAAAATAAGGGGAATTATGCAGAATGCTTCATGCCCGCCGGGAAAGCGGGTGACTACCAGAACTAGTAATGGATTCATTCCCATTTAAAAATCTTTTTTTCCACAGGCTTATACAGATAATCAAAAACGTATATATTTGCTATTGCTATGTTGTATAACTTGGGCTTATTAGCCTTTTACGCTTTTGCTACCGTTGCAGGCATACAAATATTGTATTACCTGTTCTTCTTTTCCCGGGTAGCTTTTTATCGCCGTACCTTCGAAAATGATATCGATCCGGATACGGAATGCTCTGTTATCATCTGCGCCAAAGACGAGGAGCTGAATCTTCAGAAGAACCTGCCGGCAGTACTGCTACAGCGGTATCACGACAAGAAGAAGCCAGCCTATGAGGTGATCGTTGTGAATGACAATTCTGAAGATGACACCAAGTATTACCTCCGCTCTATTGAACCCGGGTACCCTCATTACCGACATATCGAGATCAAACAGGCCGCCAAGTTCATCCCCGGAAAAAAATTCCCGCTCTCCATGGGCATCAGAAGTGCCAAATACGAAAACATACTGCTGACAGATGCTGACTGTAAACCGTCCAGCACCTATTGGTTGTCACTGATGAGCCAGGGATTCACTGACGGAAAAGAGATCGTACTGGGTTACAGCCCTTACGAGAAGAAACCGGGCCTGCTGAATAAGGTGATCCGTTATGAGACCTATTTCAGTGCTTTACAATATCTTTCTTTCGCCCTCAGCGGAATAACTTATATGGGTGTGGGACGTAACCTGGCGTACAAACGTGAACTGTTCAACCGTCATAAAGGCTTTACCGCACACCATCATATCGCTTCCGGCGACGATGATCTGTTTGTCAATGCGGCTGCTAACCGTCATAATGTTGGAGTAGTGATCAACAAACAGGCGTTTACCTATTCAGAGCCCAAGACCAGCTGGAAAAAATGGTTCCAGCAGAAAACCAGGCACATGTCTACCGGCAAACATTACCGTTTCGGGCATAAGATCCTGTTGGGCCTGTTTTCCCTGAGTCACTTCTTATTCTATCCTTTATTCATTGCAAGCATTTTCTACGAGCCGCTTCGCATGTATACACTGAGTATCTTCGGAGGCAAATTGCTGCTGCAATCCATTATTTCCTTCATGGCCATGCGTAAGCTGGATGAGGCGGACCTTTTCAAGTTCAGCCTGTTCATGGACTTCTTCATGTGCCTGTATTACCTGATCTTCACTCCTGCCCTGCTGTTCAAGTCAAAGAACAGGTGGTAGTTCCGGATAAAGATATACCAAGCGGCTGTCTCAGAGAGGCAGCCGTTTTTTATTGGCGCAACCTCTTTACATTTGCACCAATTTACAGATCACTACATCATGGATATCGTACTTAAATACTTTTCAGACTTTACGGATACGCAGTTACAGCAATTGGAGGCATTAGCCGGTTTATACCAGGAATGGAATGAGAAGATCAATGTGATCTCCCGTAAGGATATTGATGCGTTGTACGAGAAACATGTACTGCACTCCCTCAGTATAGCTGCCGTGGCAGAATTCCCCGATGGTATGCAGGTCCTTGACCTGGGAACAGGTGGCGGTTTTCCAGGCATTCCCCTGGCCATCTTCTTTCCGGAAGTGAAGTTCCACCTGGTGGACTCTATCGGTAAAAAGATCAAGGTTGTGCAGGGGGTATCTGAAGCACTGGGATTGAAGAACGTAACATCAGCACATACCCGTGTGGAAGATATTAAAGACCGTAAGTTCGACATCGTCGTTTCCCGTGCGGTGGCTCCTTTAAAAGATCTGTGGCACTGGAGCAAGCCGGTTTTGAAGAAAGCCCCTGCCCACGAGCAACAGGCAGGGTTGATCTGCCTGAAAGGTGGTGATCTGACCCAGGAGATAGCGGATAGTGGTGTTCGTCCCCGTATGACGAATATCTATAAGCTGTTCCCGGAAGAATTTTTTCAGGAAAAACATATAGTTATAGTAAATAAATAATTGAAAATCAATCTCCCTCTAAAATTAAACCCGGAAATATTATAAAAACTTCGTAAACTGTAAAATATCGATTCCATTTTTTCGTCTCCCTATGTAAGATGAAAGAATTGCTCCTTAAAAAAACGCCTCTGGCTATGGCTGCAGAACAAAATGAGCGCATCCAGGAAACGGTGCGACAGGAGCGCAAACGCTTACTCCATTTTATCCGGAAACGGGTGAATAATGTAGCTGACGCGGAAGATATCTTACAGGACGTTTTTTTCCAGTTTACGGAATATTCCCGACTGGGTAGTCAGATCGACTCTATTACTGCCTGGCTATTCACTGTAACCCGTAATAAAATCACCGACTGGTTCCGTAAAAAACGGGAATCCACCTTCAGCGAACATACCCGTGAACAAGATGGGGAAGAAACCCTGTTCCTTTCAGAAATGATAGCTGACCCGGGTGCGCTAAGTGATGCGCCCATGACCCGTAAAGTAATAGCAGAGGCTATTATGGAAGCTATTGATGAATTGCCCCAGGAGCAGCGCATGGTGTTTCTGCAACATGAGATAGAAGGCAAGTCCTTTAAGGAGATGTCTGCCGAAACAGGTATATCCGTCAATACCTTATTATCAAGAAAAAGATATGCAGTGCTGTATTTACGTGAACGGCTGGCGGAACTGTACAAAGAACTTTTAAAAGATTAAAAACATTATATATGAAACGTCGTGTTCCAAAGATTGCACATGTGTTCAAGTTTATAGTACTTGGGATCATTTTCCTCTGTGCGATCGGTTTCTCCGTACAATTCCTCTGGAACTGGCTGATACCAGAACTCTTCCATGGTCCGCTTATTACCTTCTGGCAAGCGATAGGCCTTTGTCTGCTGGGTAAGCTGGTCTTTGGATGGCACGGTAACGGCGGCGGCCCCTGGGGCGCCAGAGCCAAACAACAGTGGCGCAGAAAAATGATGGACAGAATGGAACACATGTCAGAAGAAGAAAGGGAAAAATTACGGGAGAAATTTCGCCGCTGTGGTATGGGTAGCCGGTGGGGGAATGAGAACTTTTACAACGAAGAAAAAGATCAACCGAAACCTGAAACCAATCTATAATGTACCGCTTAGCTGTAAACCACATAACACCATTTGCCATGATAGGTATATTCAAAACCAATATAGCTACAAAGGAAGACAGGCAAAATATATTGCAGGCTATTCGTAACAGATTTGAAGTAGGTCATTGCCATGTTGACCTGGAAGACTGCGATAAAGTTTTACGCATCACGGAAATGAAAGCACAGGAAGATGATGTGATCGATTTTGTGAAGAAGCAGGGGTTTGACTGTGATGTGCTGGATTAATAAGCTTGTTTTTTAGATAGATAGACTATTGTCACTTTTAAGGCTGTTCCGCGAGGAACGGCCTTTTTATTAAGAACAAATCAGCCATACTTAAACCTGGCAAGCATTACTCTGTTCTCAGACTTTTAACAGGATTGGCCGTTGCTGCTTTTATCGCCTGGAAACTGATTGTCACAATGGTGATCACAATTGCTGCAGTTCCTGCCATTACAAATACCAGCGGGCTTATGCTAATCCGATAATCATATTGTTGCAGCCAGTTCCTTATATAGTAATATGCAATGGGCGATGCGATCAGTGTACTGAACATTACGAGTACAACAAACTCTTTTGACAATAACATCCACATTTGCTGAACACTTGCCCCCAGTATTTTTCGTATCCCAATTTCTTTGGTCCGCTGTTCTGCCATGTATGCTGCCAGACCAAACAATCCAAGACAGGAAATAAAGATCGCCAATGCTGCAAACAAACCGGCCAATTTACCAATAAGTACTTCCATATTGAATTTTGCCGCATAATTATCATCAGCAAATTGGTATTGATAAGGATGCGAAGGGTTATACTTGTTGAAGATGGGAGTGAGTCTGGCGATCGCATCATGAACATTTAATGAAGGTGAAATGCGATACATGAAATAGCTTGCCGTTCTGCTAAACTCCGGGTAAAAGGCAAAAAGTGTTGGGCTGGCATCTGCAAAGGGAGATGTCACCAATGCATCTTTCACAACGCCGATCACTTTTTGCTGTCCGTCCCAAAATGAGATCATCTGGTTTTCAGGATTGGTGAGCCGCAACCTTTTTGCGGCAGCTTCATTTAGTATAACAGATGACATGTTAGCGCTGTCGTTCACTGAAAAATTATGCCCTGCTGAAAACTGCATACCGAGTGTATTGAAGTATTCAACGTCATTTACTACTACTACATTCATCACCAATGTTTCATCGGGCATTTTCCCTTGCCAGTCATCTATGCCGACAGCTGCATTTAATTCCGTCACCGGGGCGGAAGCTTTGGTAATGCTGCTAACTACACCGGTTTGCAGCAGCTCATTTTTAAGCGCGGGGTAGTTCCTGTCCAGGTCATCACTGCCCGTTGTTATCAATAAGCGATTAATATCTAAACCTGTGGGCCGGTTTTTAGCGTATTGTATCTGTTGATAAATGATGATAGTACCAATGATTAAAGCAATAGAGCAGCTGAACTGTAATGTTACCAAAACCTTTCTTGACAATGATGCCTGCTTTGCCCCTTTCATCGCGCCTTTCAATACTCTGACAGGATCGAAGGAAGACAGATAGAACGCAGGTCTGCTTCCTGCCAGCAGGCCAGTAAACAACACATACCCGATCATCATCAGCCAGAAAAATATATTGCTGTATGGAATGGCAATGTTTGTCTGGGTTAAGGTGTTAAATGACGGCAAAACAAATTGCACCAGCAGGATGGAAAGTACCCCTGCAGCAAATGCGACAAGGAAGGCTTCCATTAAAAATTGAAATATCAGACTGCTTCGAAGAGAGCCAACTGCTTTGCGTATGCCTACTTCTTTTGCTCTTTTTTCAGAACGGGCGGTAGACAGGTTCATAAAGTTGATGCAGGCAATAATGAGCACTAGCAAACCTATTGTGCAGAACATATTCACATAGTCAATCAATCCACCGCTTGCCACACCGTTTTTAAACATTGAATATAAATGCCAGTCTTTCGCTGGCTGCATAAACAATTCAGCAGTTTCATTATTGTTATGATACCTTTTCAGAAACCCTTTCAATGCCGGTTCTACCTGTGCGTAAGAAACATGCGGCTGCAGTTTGATATAAGTAAGAAAAGCATTTTCCCAATTAGTAGTTGCCTGTTTAACCCATGGCTGTATAGCGATATAATAAGAAAATGGCACCAGATAATTAAACTGAAAAGTGGAATTGCCTGGCACGTCTTCAACTACACCTGTTACCTTTAAATCACTCCTGTTATCCAATTTCACTATTTTATTTATAGGATCGGCTGAACCAAATAGTGCTTTGGCAGTAGATGCTGTAAGTACAATTGAATACGGATCCTGCAAAACACTGGCTGCATTACCTTTTATCAGCGTATACCCGAACATCTTCAGAAAATCTTCACCGACCATAGTACCGGCAAGTGACAGCTTCTTTTCTCCTGCAGCAAGACTATGCACAGCCGTCCAATCTGTCGTAACTGCATATTCAATACCTGGTACATTTTTTTTCATCACCTCTCCCAACGGTAAGGCTGTGGCCATCGTTTGCCCGGTAACACCATTCACGTGTGTTCTATATCTTATCTGGTACAATTGCTGATAGCCTGGTAGAAAACGATCAAAGGAATACTGGTAATGCGCCCAAAGCCCAATGAGCAATGCTACGGCCATGCCGGTTGCCAAACCGAAGATATTCAGCATGCTGTATGCCTTGTTGTGCAGAAGATTCCGCCAAGCCGTTTTGAAGTAGTTATTGAACATAAAAAGGGGGATTACCTGGACCTCGATGTAATATCTGGCTATATGACTAAAAAAGTGCCATCTTCAATACATATTGATAATCAAAATATTACGAATTCATCTCCGACGGTAAATGTACGATTTTAGTACAGTGACTGTTCGTTTGTGTGATTATGACCGACATGGCGGCGTGCTACCAAATATCTGCTTAGAGAAGAGTGCTTCATAGGAACAAAAAAGGCCGATCTAAACAGATCAGCCTTAAAGTTTATTAATATCGTTTCTTATCTGTTCAACACGTTATTACTCCTGTTCACATCCGCCATTCTTTCACTAGGATCAATCTCAATCTTTGTTATCTCACTCAACGGCATATTCACTTCCACATCATAAGTTCTGTTTGTCCATGGCCAATAGTCGTGCACAACACGTGGTATACTATTGTCTTCATTAGGCTTGGAGCCAAACATCAGCGACATAGGAACATAATGCATTACTTTTTTACCATCTTTAGCGGTGATCAGCAGATCGACCGGCATAGGCATGTTATCTATGCGTTGCAGTCTCACGATGGTTTTACCATTGTTTTCGAAAGCGGTGTCGATACCGTAATCTATATGTTTGGTAGTATATACGAAGTATTGTTTGTACCAGTCCAGTTGCAGACCGCTTTCTTTCTCCATGATGCGAACAAAATCATTCACATTAGGATGTTTAAAACGCCATTCCCAATAGTACCTTAAAAGACCTTTGTCACGTGCATCAGCACCGATTATATAACCTAACTGCTCCAGGAATACGGCGCCTTTTGAATAGGCAGACAAGCTATAACCATAGTTGCTGTTATAGTGATCAGAATGTGTGCTCATAGGTTCTTCATAACCGCTTCTTAACAGCGCGAAATAACCATTGTATGCACTTGTCTGCGCAGAAGGCGTCTTCAGTGAATCCAGCGTATGATATACTACGTTGTTTTCTGCAAAGGATGTGAAACCTTCATCCATCCATGGATAGAGACTTTCATTCGTACCCAGCATGCCCTGGTACCAGGTATGCATCCATTCGTGTGCTGCCAGCCCGTATAAGCCTTCCAGCTTGCCATTACCCATGATCAGCGTAGCCATTGGATATTCCATACCACCGTCTCCTCCCTGTATGAAGGAATAACTTTTATAAGGATAAGGTCCATAATGCGCTTTGATGTATTTGTATGCATCAGGGATCATTTTGGCTAACTGCGGCCAGGTGTTTTTGGTCATTTCATTCTCAATGTAGAAGAAGTGAGCCGTAAAGCCGTCCACCTGCTGGGTGATATGTTTATAATCAGGATCAGCGGCCCAAACGAAGTCATGTACGTTAGGCGCTACAAAATGCCAGGTTAGTTTATTACCTGCAGGACGCAGTACTTTGCTGCCGTTCATTTCATATCCATATCCGATCTGGTTAGGATTTTGCAAATATCCGGTGGCCGCTACAACAAATTTTTTATCGATAGCGATCTTCACATCAAAGTCACCCCATATGCCATAGAACTCACGGGCGATGTATGGAGTAGGATGCCATCCTTCGTAGTCATATTCGCACATCTTAGGATACCACTGAGCCATGGAGTAGTCCACGCCTTCAGCGTTGTTACGCCCACTACGGCGGATCTGTACCGGCACCTGTGCTTCAAACTCCATATCAAAAGTAGTGGTGGTATGAGGCAGGATAGGCTTAGCCAGCGGCACTTCAAGGATAGTACCGATCACGTTATATTCCTGGCTGGCCCCATCTCTTTTTAGCGAGAGTATTTTCTGATAACCGATCTGGTCGGGCTGCAGTTTTGAAATGCGGTCGGTCACACGGCCATCCCAGTCACGTTTTTCATTACCGTTCTTATCCTTGTACAGCACGGTTTGTCCCAGCTCCCTGCTGCGTATATCCATCATACTGTTGGGCTGAAATGCATTCCAGTACAAGTGGTAGAATACTTTGTAAAGTGTGTCAGGCGAGTTGTTGGTGTATTGCAATTTCTGTTTGCCGTTGAAACGGTTAGCAGCAACGTCCATATTGATGTCCATTACATACTTTACCCTCTGCTGCCAGCGGTCAGCCTGCGCCTGTGCACCTTGCCAGCCGGCAATAAGCAGGCATACCAGCAGACATTTTGTTACTCTTGTTTGCATCATCCTGAATTCTGATTTGTTAAGTTGACTAATGGGCTTTTATGATTTGCCTTCGACAATAAGGACAATTTCCCCCTTCACTCCTTTTTCGCTGAAATAATCATGTACTTCCTGTAAAGTACCTCTTTTATTTTCTTCAAACATTTTGGTCAGTTCGCGGCTAACGCAGCATTGACGGTCTGGTCCGAAGTACCCGATCAGATCAGTCAGTGTTCTGACCAGCCGTTGAGGGGATTCATAAAATACCAGTGTACGCTCATCCGTAGCCAGTTGGGTGAACAATGTATGACGCCCTTTTTTCAACGGTGGAAATCCTTCAAAAGAAAAACGGTTCATTGGTATACCGCTGTTGACAAGCGCCGGTACAAAAGCAGTGGCGCCGGGCAGGCATTCCACGGGGACGCCGGCCCTGATGCATTCACGCACAAGCAAAAACCCGGGATCAGAAACGCCCGGTGTACCTGCATCAGTGATGAGGGCCATGGTTTTGCCTGCCTGCAGTTGCTGCACAAGGTGCTGTAATACTTTATGTTCGTTATGCTGATGGTAGGGAGTAATGGGCTTATTGATATTGTAATGCTTCAATAATATCCCTGATGTGCGGGTATCTTCTGCCAGCACCAGTGCCGCTTCTTCCAGTACTTTGACTGCGCGGTAGGTGATATCGGCGAGATTGCCTATAGGAGAAGGAACAAGATATAACTTCATACAATTGCGAATTACAAATGTCGAATTACGAATGACATGCAGCGATGATCATAAATGCTATAGGCTCATTCGTAATTCGACATTCGTAATTCGTAATTGCTAATGTTTTTTACTGGATGCTTACTTCAAAAGACTCCATCACCTGGTTAGCCAGCAGTTTCTGACAGGCAGTTTCGGCCAGTTGTTTAGCTTCTTCTTTAGTAGCAGCATCTATCTGCAAGGTGATATGTTTGCCAATCCTTACGTCGTGTACATTGTTGATGCCCAGGTTCTTTAAACCACTCATTACCGCCTTACCCTGAGGGTCCAGTAATTCTTTCAGCGGCATCACATTAATATGTGCAGTAAACGTCATTTTTTAAAAATTTTGACGCAAACCTAAGACATAAATCGCAAAAAACAACTACTTACCGGCATTACCGATAGAAGGTTTTGACACAAGAGACAGCAGAACGTAGCAGATAAAGACAAAAGGCACAGTGGCAAATTTCAATACAGGAATACCAGCTATGGACACTGCGACAAGCACTAAGCGCGCCCAGTTCGGCTTGATCTGCAGGCTTTTGAACTTCAGGCTAAGCATGGGTATTTCCGCCACCATCAGGTAACATAACAGGGCGATGATGGTATATAACACCCATATATTCTGCAGCCAATGGGCAAGGTTGAACGGATTGTACAATACGATCAGCGGAAATGAAGCGACCAGCAATCCAACTGCCGGAGTGGGGATACCGATAAAATTCTCTGATTGACGGGTATCCAGGTTGAACTTGGCCAACCGGTAAGCGGCAAAGCAGGGTACCAGCAGTGCAGGCGCCAGGTTTACATATGAAACATCAAATACATCCGGCATCCGCATATAAGCGCTGCGCAACAGGCGGAACAGCATCAGGCCGGGTACTAACCCGAAAGTGATCATGTCTGCCAGGGAATCCAGTTCCCTGCCAAAAGGCGACTGCAGTTTGAGCCACCTGGCTGCCAGTCCGTCGGTAAAATCAAATAAAGCGGCCAGCACCACCAAAGCGGATGCCCAGTAAACCGGCTCCGGGTTGGTAATAGTATACTCCACTCCGTTGAACTCCGCAATATACTGTGGAGCATGCAGGATATAGATAACGGCCAGTGCGCCGCAAAAAAGGTTGCTGAGAGTTAGGATGTTAGGTAGTTGCTTCATTTGTATTCAAGCCGATCGCCTATGAATTTATACTCCAGAGACGATCGCACATTTTTAGCATTAAATATTTAGTAAATATATACACTATTTCTTCATCAACGACTCTATCTCATCAGCAGTGATGGGAATATTCTTCATGAGGTCCACATTTCCGCCCGCTGTCAGCCAGACATTGTTCTCAATGCGGATACCCATTTTTTCTTCCTCAATATAGATACCGGGTTCTATTGTCATCACAGAATTTTCCGGGATGGGCTGGAAGAAGGATGGTCCCAGGTCATGCACGCCTACCCCCAGGTGGTGGGAAATACCGTGATACAGGTATTTGCGGTAAGCCGGTGCTTCCGGATCCTGGTTCTTAATGTCTTCTTCTTTCAGCAGTCCGATCTTCACAAATTGCTTTCCGGCTTCCACCCCCATCATGTCATGATATTTTGCGATGGTCAGTCCTGGTCTGAGGATAGATTTCGCATAATTATGCAGGTCCAGGCAGGCATTATATACCTCACGCTGACGGGCTGTGAACCTACCATTTACCGGTACGGTACGGGTCAGGTCTGCATTATAACCGCCATAGGCAGCTCCGAAGTCCATCAGGATAAGTTCCCCATCCTTACATTCCTGGTTATTGAATATATAATGGAGGATACGTGCCCGGTCGCCACTTGCAATGATAGAACCATATGCTTCTCCATCGGCCCTGTTACGCAGGAATTCATGCAGGATCTCCGCATGGATCTCATGTTCCCATACACCAGGACGGATGAATTGCAGTAAGCGGCGGAAGGTCTTTTCGGTGATATCTATTGCTTGCTGGATAACCTTCACCTCTTCCGGAGACTTAACAGAGCGCAGTTTCTTAAATATAACGGCTGCCCGCAGGTAATGATGCAATGGGTAGCGATTACGCAGCTCTTCCGCATAGCGGTAATCCCTTACAGGAACCAGGCTGGACTTGCGGTTATTCTCATTTGTGTTCAGGTAAATATTAGAAGCGTCATGGATCCAGGGCTGGAGTAATGCATCCAGCGAGTCCAGCCATACTACGGTAGAGATACCGGAAACGGCAAATGCCTCGTCTTTCCGGAAACGGTGACCGTCCCATTTTTCCTTTAGCTCGTTGGGGCGTACCAAAACCAGCACTTCCCTGTATTTAGGATCCGGATTATCCGGGTACAATATAACCATCGTATCCTCCTGCTCTATACCAGTCAGCCAATACAGATCTGCATTCTGCTGGAACTTATGAAATGCATCCCCATTGGTAGGCAGTTCATCATTGGAATTGATGATAGCAATGGATTGAGGCTGCATTTCTGCAATAAAGCGCTGGCGGTTCTTAATGAAGATCTGAGAGTCCAATGGTAAATTTTTCATATTCAATTTTTACGGTGGTGTATGTAAAATGCGCGTCAAACCTACTGAATTTCACAATAACCACCGCCTTCTCTTTTATAGCCGGAACGTCCTTATCTATATTGTAATCAGGCGGCCGGTTTCAGCCCACGCAGATATAAAGCGTATTACGGCCACTTAATTCTTTGCCGTTTCTTACAAAACAGCCAGATCCATTTTAGATATTTATCAAACAAATATCCATTTAGCAATTATAATTTCTAAATTTATCTAAATCTGTCGCCTTTAATTTGATAATATCAAAAAAACACTAGATTTGCTTACTACACCAAAACAATCTTACTATGCAAGTCAGCAGTGTAAGGAATCCTGTTGCCGACCTATTAGAGTTAGGTATAAGGCAACCGGATCGTATTTTCTATCAACTGGAGCCAACAGAACTGATTTCACAAACAGTCGCTTCAGGGCAGGGGATAATCACCAGTAACGGCGCACTTGCCGTCAACACCGGACAATTCACCGGACGATCTCCCAAGGATAAATTTATTGTGAAAGATGAGCTTACGGCTGCTACCGTTAACTGGAATGATTTCAACATTCCGGTTAACCCCGGCAGTTTTGACAAGCTGTATGAAAAGATCACCCGTTATTTTACCGGTAAAGACGTATGGGTCAGGGATGGTTATGCCTGTGCCGATCCGGCTTACCGTGTGAACATTAAAGTGATCACAGAAACACCATGGGCCAACCTGTTTGCCTATAACATGTTCCTGCGTCCTGCAGAAGAAGAACTGGATTACATGCAGCCCGAATGGACCGTCATCCATGCGCCGGGTTGCCTCGCAGATCCGGCTACAGATGACACACGTCAATCCAATTTCGCCGTTGTCAGCTTCACCAGGAAAATGATCATTATCGGTGGAACGGCTTATACCGGCGAGATCAAGAAAGGGATCTTTACCATTCTCAATTATATACTGCCACACGAACACGGCGTGTTAAGTATGCACTGTTCCGCCAACCAGGGAGAACAGGGTGATACGGCTATTTTCTTCGGCTTGAGCGGTACAGGTAAAACCACCCTGAGTGCTGATCCCGACCGTAAGCTGATCGGCGACGACGAGCATGGATGGGCTGCTGACAACATCTTTAATTTTGAAGGCGGCTGTTATGCAAAGTGTATCGACCTGAGTGAAGAAAAGGAACCACAGATCTTTCATGCCATCCGTGAAGGTGCGCTGCTGGAGAATGTGATCTGCTATACAGGTACTTCCGATGTCAATTACGCAGATAAATGTATCACCGAAAATACCCGTGTGTCCTATCCGCTGCATTACATCGATAATGCGCTGATACCATCCATAGGCGGCATTCCCGACAATATCTTCTTCCTGACATGTGATGCATATGGCGTATTGCCACCTATCTCCCGGCTTACGCCGGAACAGGCCATGTATCAGTTTATTTCTGGTTATACCGCCAGGGTGGCCGGTACGGAAACCGGCATTACCGAACCTACAACTACTTTCAGTACCTGCTTTGGCGCTCCTTTCTTACCCCTGCATCCTGTTAAATATGCATCCATGCTGGGTGAAAAGTTGCGGCGTCATAAAGCAAAAGTGTGGCTGATCAATACCGGCTGGACCGGAGGTGCATATGGTACCGGTCAGCGTATCAAGCTGTCATACACACGCGCCATAGTGGCTGCAGCCCTGAAAGGGCAACTGGACAGGCTGGCTTATAAAGATCATGCTGTTTTCGGATTCTCTATTCCCGAATCTTGTCCTGGTGTACCGTCGGAATTGCTGGACCCATGTAATACCTGGGCTGATAAAGCAGCATATGACAAGCAGGCTAATGAGCTGGGAAAGAAGTTCGTGCACAATTTTGAGAAATATGCCGGGCAGGCAACACCTGAAATTTTATCGGCATCTCCAAGAATTTAACTTATATTGGCATCCTGCCCTGCCTTTAAAATTTCCACTACTATTACAAGTTCTACTGATGTACAGGTTCTGCCTGTCGCAAAACAAGTGACCTATTCATTATGTAACAGGGAACTTGTTTTGCGGAACTTGAAAGGAAATACCTACCTTTGCGCATGCAAATTTTAGACGGTAAACTTGTTTCAGCGGCTGTTAGAGCCCAATTGGCAGATAAGGTAACTGAATTGAAAGCGTTAGGCGAAAAGGTGCCCCACCTGGCAGCCATCCTGGTAGGTAATAATCCGGCCAGCGAAACTTATGTGGCATCTAAGGTGAAGTCCTGCGCCGAAATCGGTTTTCACTCCACCCTTCTACGCTTCGATGCGAAGATTTCTGAAAAGCATTTACTGGACAATATCACATTACTGAATGAAAATGCAGATATTGACGGTATCCTCGTACAACTACCTCTTCCTAAACATATCAACGAAGAACTGGTGATCAATACCATTGATCCCAGCAAGGATGTAGATGGCTTTCATCCGATGAATGTCGGTAAAATGGTGGCCGGACTGCCTACTTATATTCCGGCAACTCCTTACGGCATTATGCTGATGCTGGAACACTATAACATTCCAACAAAAGGGAAACATGCAGTAGTGATCGGACGCAGCCACATCGTAGGTACACCGATGAGCATACTGTTGAGCCGTAACAGCAATCCTGGTAACTGCACAGTAACGCTTACACACTCACAGACGGCAAACCTGAAGGAAATATGCCTCCAGGCAGACATTATCGTAGCAGCGATAGGCCGCCCGAACTTTGTGACAGCAGATATGGTAAAAGAAGGAGCAGTTATCATTGACGTTGGTATCAACCGTATTGAAGACGCTACCAAAAAGAGCGGTTTCAGACTGGTAGGCGATGTAGACTATAACGCTGTAGCGCCTAAAACCAGCTTCATTACTCCGGTGCCAGGTGGTGTTGGTCCTATGACCATAGCAGCATTGCTCAAAAACACCTATCACGCATCTCTGGGCCAGAAAGTAAACATGAACTAACAAAATATCCTGTAAAACGCTTAACACTTTGTGCCTTACGGTCTAAAGCGTTAAGCGTTCTGCATTTCCGGGGAATCCCCCATTTCCGTAACTTTGCAAAATGTCAACTATAACAGCCGATATCGTAACATCTCTTCAGCTCCCTGTAATGGAACGTTTCTACACCCTGCAGGGTGAAGGCAACTACCAGGGCCAGGCCGCGTATTTCATACGCCTGGGTGGATGCGATGTAGGTTGTCACTGGTGTGATGTGAAAGACAGTTGGGACGCCGCCCGTCACCCGCTGATCGCTATCGATGAACTCGTACAGGACGCAGCCGTGCATCCCGGCCGTATTGCCGTGATCACAGGCGGCGAACCCCTCATGCACAACCTGGACGCCCTGACGGATGCTCTCCACAAGGCAGGTTTCCGCACACATATCGAGACTTCCGGTTCCTCGCCTTTGAGCGGCCACTGGGACTGGATTACCCTTTCTCCCAAAAAGTTCAAGGCCCCGCTCCCCGAAATATGCGGAATAGCCCACGAACTGAAAGTGGTGATCTTTAATAAAAGTGATTTTGCCTGGGCAGAAAAGTATGCAGCAATGGCAGGTAAGCATTGCAGGCTCTACCTGCAGCCGGAATGGGACCGCGCGGCTCAGATCACTCCCCTGATCATTGACTACATCAAGGAAAACCCTCAATGGCAGCTCTCCCTGCAGGTGCATAAGTACATCAATGTACCTTAAATCCACCGCCCTACATCATTTTAACGCATTACATTTGTGGTTTTTTTCATATATTGGCGCTCAAGCCAATCTAAGTTATGAAGAGAGTCCTCTTATTGATGAGCAGTTGCTTCTTGCTATGCCTGGAACTGAGCGCCCAGGTCATAACATATGATAACGCGAAAAAGAAAGCACAGAAAAGTTTTGATGATGCTCAGATGGCGGTAAGAGAATACCGTATGACCGATGCTATTGATCTGCTGAAAGACGCTGTGAGACAGGAACCGGGTTTTACAGACGCTTATGGACAAATGACCATCACGTACGTGGAAATGAAAATGTATAAGGATGCCATCACCAACTATGAAACGCTGAAACATCTGGATAGTGCCTCTACAAGACCTGCTATGCTGGCTTATGCCAAAGCGCTGGCCGGCGAAGGACGTTTCAGCGAAGCACTGGCAACCGTTACGCTATACATCCAGACCAATAAAACAAAAAGTGCCAGGGCTGAAGCACTTCAGAAAGTTTATACTTTCGCTGCAAAAGCAGCCTCCAAGCCGGTGCCGTTCAAACCACATAACATGGGTGACAGCATCAATACCAAGGATCCGGAATATTTCCCTTCCCTGACAATAGATGGTCATACCCTCGTCTTCACACGTCGTGTGAACAGTAAGAACGAAGACTTTTATGTTTCTGAAAAGGATGATAGTCTTGGCTGGATGCCAGCTTATAGTTTTGGTTCTCCTGTGAACACTGCCAACAACGAAGGTGGACAAAACATTTCCCAGGATGGGAATATGCTTGTTTTCACCGGTTGTAATTTCCCGGGAGGAAGGGGTAGCTGTGATATCTACTACTCCATCAGAACAGAAGAAGGACTCTGGGTAGAACCTATGAACATGGGCTCTCCTATTAATACCCGCGACTGGGATTCACAACCCAGTTTATCCGCAGATAAACAAACCCTTTACTTTGCCCGTGAAACGCCGGACGCCGGTTCTGAGATCTTCATGAGTAAATTACAGCCTAACGGCAAATGGGGATATCCGGAAAGACTGGACTCTAATATCAACACCTCTGGTCGTGAGGTCACTCCTTTCATACATCCGGACAACCAGACCCTGTATTTTGCTTCTAATGGCCATCCGGGTTTTGGTGATATGGACATCTTTTTTTCACGCCGTCAGCCCGATGGCAGCTGGGGCCCTGCTGTCAATCTAGGTTATCCAATCAACACCGCCGACGAAGACGCCAGCCTCATTGTAGCTGCTGATGGTAAAACTGCTTATTTCGCGTCAGACAGGTCTGACAGCCGCGGAGCACTGGATATTTACAGCTTTGAGCTGTATCCGGAAGCACGTCCGCTGAGAACACTCTTTGTAAGAGGTTATGTATACGACGCCAAAACCAAACGCCGTCTGGTAGGCGACATCGAACTAACAGATCTGGAAACAGGAAAGGTAGCCGCTACTGTGCGCACAGACAGGATAGGTAACTACACCGTGCCATTGCCAATCGGTAAGGACTACGCTTTTAATGTGAATCGCAAAGGCTACTTGTTCTATTCTGATAATTTCTCTCTCAAGAATAAGACGAACGATTCTATGTTTGTCAGGGACATCCCATTGGTACCGCTGGATACGAGTGCTGTTATGGTATTGTACAACATTCTCTTTGATACCAAACAATTCACACTCAAACCAGGTTCAGAAGTGGAGTTGAACAGACTTGTGGCATTAATGCAGGAGAATCCAACACTGATCACTGAGATCAGTGGGCATACAGATAACATTGGTATGGATAAGGATAACATGCTCCTCTCTGAACATCGTGCACAGGCTGTAGTGAAATATCTGGTAGATAAAGGCATAGCGGCTGAAAGGTTGCAGGCGAAAGGTTATGGGGAAACACAACCTGTAGCAGAGAATGATACTCCGGGAGGAAGAGCCGCGAATAGAAGAACGGAGTTTAAGATATTGAAATTGTAAGAAAGAACATACTAATTAGATCAGGGATCAGGAATTAATGCGGCGATGCATGGTTTCTGATCCCTGTTTTTTTGGGCCTATTTATAATCCCTTAACGCCCCTCTCAGCAACGAATCTATCTCTCCTGGCGTGCGCTTATAATTATACTGGAACATCGCGGGCAACCAATCGCCATACATAGGATTAGGCAATACAATAAAACGGTTACCAAAATCAGCAGCAGATTGTTGTGTAATCTGCTCACGTTTATCAACAGGTTGTTTATCGAAGATCGCTGCGAAGTCACTCAGATTATCTCCCATCAATAAAATGATCTTATGTGTCTGTGCTACCTGCTGACGGCGGCTCTCCTTACCGGAGGTAGTTGTTTTCAACAGCAGATGTTCGTTGTCGGCATCAGGGAAATGCCAGCGTTGCAGGTTCTGTAATGTTACAGCACGTTCTGCCTCTGCGCGGTTTGTAATGTAAAAGACATGTATACCTTTCGCAGCTGCATATTGCAGAAAGGATAATGCACCCGGTACTGTATCTGCAATGGCTTTGGCCGTCCATTCCATCCATGTTTTTTCTGCATAGCCTTCTCCTTTCAAAGCAGTATGTACTGTATAAGGACTGTTATCCAGAACCGTTTCATCTATGTCGGTAACGATAGCAAGCGGCAATGTAGCAGATTGAGAAAGGCTTTCATCCACCCTTATTCTTGCAATGTTATATGCCTGAAAACACAGCGCTTTATATTCGGCTGCTTTCTGCTGCCAGAGCGCGGCCCAGGCAGGACCATAAGGTTGCAGAACAGTAGATGAAGATGTCTGCGAAGCAGGCGGCTGTGTGGTCTTACAGGCGATCATTCCTGTAAGCAATGCACATGTGAGTAAAATATTTTTGTAGCGCATGGGAGGAAGCAGAAGATGTTTTATCTTAGATATGTTAACCGCAAAAATAAGCAATATGCAGGAGGAATTACGCCAGCAGATGGCCCTCACACAAATTCCGCAGATAGGAGATATTGTCGCTAAAAAATTACTCGCACATTTCCGTTCAGCCAGTGCTGTATTTGAAGCAAGCAAACATGAACTTGAAAACATACCTGATATCGGAGCGGTAAGGGCTGCTGCCATCCGGCAATTTCAGGATTATGAGCGGGTAGACAGGGAGATCGCATTCATGGAGCAATACGATGTACAGCCAGTCTTCTATACCAGTCCTCAGTATCCGCAACGGCTGAAACATTGTACGGACAGTCCGGTAATGCTGTACTATAAAGGCAATGCAGATCTCAATGCCGGAAGGATTGTCAGTATTGTAGGCACACGTGCGCCGGGAGAATATGGCAAAACAGTATGCGCCAGACTGGTGGAAGATCTGGCTGCCCACAATGTGATCGTGGTCAGTGGTATGGCGTATGGCATCGACATTATTGCACACAGACAGGCACTGGTGCATGGCATTCCCACCATTGGTGTGCTGGCACATGGGCTGGACCGCATTTATCCTCCGCAACATAAAGACACTGCCATGTCTATGGTAGAAAACGGCGGATTGCTCACTGAATTCCTGAGTGAGACACAACCCGACAAACAGCATTTCCCAATGCGCAACCGTATTGTAGCCGGTATCGCCGATGCTACCATAGTAGTAGAGAGCGGCCTGCAGGGAGGTTCACTGATCACAGCAGATATTGCCAATAGCTACAATAAGGACGTATTTGCCATTCCCGGGCGAGTAGGTGATCCACACGCTGCCGGCTGCAATGAACTGATCAGGACCAACCGGGCCATGCTTATTACCGGCGCCACTGACCTGTTGCAGGTGATGGGATGGGACAATAATAATCCGCCTAAAGTGCAGACAGATCCCCAACGGGAACTGTTTGTCACGCTCAATGAGGCAGAACAACATATTGTAACGCTTTTTACCGGTGATGATGAAAAACATATAGATCAGCTCCGTCGGGAAAGCTATCTACCCGGTAGTCAGGTCACTTCCCTGGTCTTAAAGCTGGAAATGCAACATGTGCTGAGGGGCTTACCCGGTCAGAAATACCAGTTGATAAACTAAAGACGGGCTGGAATATCGGCATTCGGACCGATTTCTTGTTTTATCGGCGTAATAACCGATATTTCATATTATCGGTAAATAACCCGATATTTTAAAATATCGGCTAAATGACCGATATTTATAGTATGACGAGTGTTATCACAGGTGATATTATTAACTCACGGGGAAAAAACGACCCATCCATCTGGCTGCATCCTTTGAAGGAGCTGCTGGGAGAATGGGGAAAATCACCGAAAACATGGGAGATATTCAGAGGGGATAGCTTCCAGCTGGAGATCAGCAATCCTCAGGATGCGTTGCTGGCAGCCATCCGTATCAAAGCCTGTATAAAGTCAATAGATAAGCTGGATGTCAGAATAGGTATCGGAATAGGTGAGAAAAGTTACAATGCCTCACGTATTACTGAATCCAACGGACCCGCCTTTATTCATTCAGGTGAAACATTTGAAGAATTAAAAAAGCAAAAACAGCGTTTAAGTATAAAAAGTCCCTGGCCGGAACTGGATGAAGAATTGAACCTGATGTTCCGGCTGGCGTCTATTGCATTGGACAGATGGACTCCGGCAACAGCTCAACTGGTAGCCATTTCCATTGCCAATAGCGGGCTTTCGCAGAAAGAGCTGGGTGACAGGATCGAGCGCACACAGTCAACAATAAGTGAGGGGCAGAAAAGGGCTCATTATGAGGAAGTGATGGCATTGGAGGAATTCTATCGAAAATGTATTACTAAAACACTTGCATGATATGATAATACTCTTACTGCAACTATTTTTAGCGCATATCCTGGGTGATTTTTTCCTGCAAAATAACAAGTGGGTTGCCAATAAGGAAGTTTTGAAATGGCGCTCTCCCTACCTGTACATCCACGTGCTTATTCACTTCTGGCTGATACTGCTGGTCACCTGGAATATTTATAACTGGAAGATGGCGCTGCTGATCATGTTCTCCCACCTGCTGATCGATGGCATAAAACTGCAGTTCCAGCAACCCGCGTGGCAAAGGACATGGTTCTTCGGAGATCAGCTGGCGCACATGGCAATTCTCGTTGCAGTATGGTCATTTCACGAAAAAATAACATGGTACTATTCCAGTCTTATTACTGTCAAAAGTCTTATAATAGGTATTGCCATCCTGTTTGTGTTGAAACCTGCATCCATCATTACGAAAAACACCATTTCCCGGTGGACGCCCAACAGCAGCCCCAGTCAGAATATAGCCGTAGAATCACTAAAGGATGCCGGTGAATGGATCGGATTCCTGGAACGGCTGATGATACTGACTTTTATTCTGATGGGCAGATGGGAAGGAGTAGGTTTTCTACTAGCCGCCAAATCAGTATTCAGATTTGGAGATCTGAAAGAACCAAAAGAGACTAAACTGACTGAATATGTGGTGATCGGGACATTTTTGAGTTTCTTCATTGCAATTATGACAGGGCTGCTGAGCAGCTATTTGTTAACACTGTTCAGGTAATCTTAACATCACCTGTTGTAGCAACATTTTTCTATTTGCCTAAATAGGTGTACATTTGCGTGCAATTATTTAATAACTGACAAATAGTTGCAACATGCCTGCCGGAAAATCGAAACCGAAATTTGTAGAGGACGGACTAACTTTTGACGACGTACTCCTGGTTCCAGCCTACTCTGAGGTACTACCCAGAGACGTGAACATCTCAACGCAACTTACCAAAAACATACGCCTTAACATACCGATGGTCTCTGCTGCCATGGATACTGTTACTGAAGCTAACCTGGCCATTTCACTGGCTCGTCAGGGAGGCATTGGTATTCTGCATAAAAATATGAGCATTGAAAAACAGGCAGAACTGGTGAGAAAAGTAAAGCGCAGTGAAAACGGCCTGATACTCGACCCGGTTACCCTGCATGCCAATGCTACTATCGGAGAAGCACTCCGCCTGATGAAAGAAAACAGCATCGGTGGTATTCCTATTGTGGATGATGGTAATAAGTTGGTGGGCATACTCACCAATCGTGATCTGCGTTTTGAAAGAAACCCGAAACGTCCGGTAAGTGAAGTAATGACATCACACAACCTGATCACAGCTCCGGAAGGAATGGACCTGAAAAAAGCAGAAAAGATCCTTCAGCAGAATAAAATCGAAAAGCTGCCTGTGGTAGCCAAAAGCGGTAAACTGGTTGGCCTGATCACTTACAGGGACATCTTGCAGGTATCCAGCTATCCTAATGCTGTAAAAGACGCCTATGGTCGTCTGTTGGTAGGCGCTGCTCTTGGTATCACTCCCGATGTACTGGACAGGGCTCAGGCACTGATCAATGTAGGTGTGGATGTGGTTTGCCTGGATAGCTCACATGGTCACTCCATTGCTGTAATTAACAGCCTTAAGAAACTGAAAAAAGCTTTCCCGAAACTCGAAGTAATAGCTGGAAACGTAGCTACTGGCGAAGGTGCACTGGCGCTGGCAAATGCAGGTGCAGATGCCGTAAAAGTTGGTGTAGGACCTGGTTCGATCTGTACTACCCGTGTAGTAACAGGAGCTGGTTTCCCTCAACTTTCCGCTGTAATGCTGGCTGCTGAAGCTCTGAAGAAAACAGGTGTACCAGTGATCGCAGACGGTGGTATCCGTTACACAGGAGACATGGTAAAAGCCCTGGCTGCAGGTGCATCCAGTATCATGGCAGGTTCCATCTTTGCAGGTGTGGAAGAAAGCCCTGGAGAAACGATCATCTACGAAGGCCGTAAATTCAAATCCTATCGTGGGATGGGTTCACTGGAAGCAATGGTAGAAGGTAGTAAGGACCGCTATTTCCAGGAAGAAGACGATATCAAGAAACTAGTACCGGAAGGTATCGTAGGCCGCGTACCTTACAAAGGTTTACTGTCGGAAGTGATCCAGCAATTTGTAGGTGGTCTGCGTGCAGGTATGGGCCTCACAGGTTCCAAAGATGTGAAAACACTGCAAGCTGCACAGTTCATCAAAATATCTCCTGCTACCCAGAAGGAAAATCATCCACATGATGTGGTGATCACTAAAGAAGCACCAAATTACAGCAGATAATTTTTCAGCTGATAATACATGATGATCTGACAACAATAATGACTGGAAGTGATTGACGATTTACAGTATACAGTTGACAGATAATTGATGTTTGACCATCATCGTAAAATAATGATAAAGCCTCCTGCCGCAAGTCAGGGGGCTTTTATTATTATTTAATAATTTATTTCCCATACTACTTTTATATTCGCTTTTTCTCGTCCGTCAACAGGGCGATCAGACAATAATATTACGGTTATCTATTACTATGGATAACCGGTTATAAAATGAATCTACTATGAACCGCTGGTTACCCATACTACTAAGCCTTGCCGGTGCATTGCTGTTATGGGCCGCATGGCCAACCTCTCCCCTTACCTTCCTGATATTCATTGCATTTATCCCTTTGCTGCGGATAGCTGATCTTGTGGGGCACCGTGGTAAATACTTCGGATGTATCTTCCTGACCTTATTTCTCTGGAACGTAGCCACCACCTGGTGGGTAGGTAACACCACCGTTCCGGCAAGCGGTCTTGCCGCTAACCTGATCAATACCCTGGTGATGAGTGTACCCTTATTAGGTTATCATCGTACACGGGTACGGGTAGGCCAGACTGCCGGATATTTTGCGTTCATAGTATATTGGTTAACGTTTGAATACATCCATCTTAACTGGGAGTTCAGCTGGCCCTGGCTTAGCCTGGGTAATGCCTTTGCCATGCACCCCTCCTGGATACAATGGTATGAATACACCGGCGTGAGCGGCGGTACGCTCTGGATACTGATCAGTAATATCCTGATCTATCATACCTGGTTACAACGCAAACAATATCCTGTTGCTGTAACCACCTTTTTATGGAAAACTGGCTGGAAACCAGCAGCTGTTATTATCATTCCGCTGTTACTCAGTTCGCTGGTACAATACAATTTCGAAGCGCCTAAAGGCCCCTCTGCTCGGATAGTGATCGTTCAGCCTAATATTGATCCTTACGACAAATTTGCAGAAGAGAATGAGGACCTGCAGCTGAAAAAACTATTGGCCCTGTCTGCTCAGAAAGCCGACAGTAACACTTCATATATTATCTGGCCGGAAACTGCGTTATTTACACATGGCGTGTGGGAACACAAACTGTCTTATGAAGATGAAACGGAACAGATCAGGCAATTCCTCAGGCGGTATCCTAAAGCAACCCTTGTAAGCGGTGCCACTACCCTGAGACGCTACGATATGGTGGATGAAGCTCCTAAAATGGCCCGTAGTTCAGAAGACGGTAACTTCAGGTATGATGCGTTCAATTCCGCCATTCAGGTTGACACATCTCATTCTGTACAGGTTTATCATAAAGCTAAACTGGTACCGGGGGTTGAACTGATACCCTACGCGCGTTATATGTCCTTCATGAAATCGCTGGCACTGGATATGGGAGGCATCACGGGAGGATATGGTCTTACGCCTGGCGTTGAACTGCTGGAAGACACCCGTACCCGCATAAAGGTGTTACCCACAATTTGTTACGAGTCTGTATACGGCGAGTTTGTAGCAGAACACGTAAGGCAAGGGGCCAACCTGCTGTTTGTCATTACAAACGACGGCTGGTGGGGCGATACAGAGGGCCACCGCCAGCACGTACAATATGCCCGTCTCAGGGCTATTGAAACCCGCCGCTGGGTAGCCCGCAGCGCCAACACAGGCGTTTCCTGTATCATTGACCCTATGGGCAGGCTCCAACAACCATTACCATATTGGAAAGAAGGAGTTATAGAAGGAAATGTAACACCGGGCGATACATTTACGTTCTACGTAAGATTTGGGGATCTTATATCCAAAGCGGCGGTTGCTTTCTGTATTGTGATGATATTGTTTAGTTTTTACCTGAAGTTCAGGCCTTCCACGCCCAATTCCTGATTCCAAAATTATTTTCTAGTGTCCAATAAACCTTTTACCCAAAATACTGATCTAAAAAGCAAGCCGGCATTGGTGCTGATACACGGTTTTTCTGAGAATAACCAGATCTGGCGCGAACAACTGGACGCCTTAAGCGAACAATTTTATGTGATAGCACCTGACCTTCCCGGTACGGGCGACGTTCCGGTAACAAGTACGTTGAGCATGGAGAGTATGGCTGAATATATAAACGATCTTCTAAAAGAAGAAGGTATATCCAAAGCAGTCATAATAGGTCATTCCATGGGCGGTTATGTGGCCCTGGCGCTGGCTGAGAAATATCCTTCGCTGATACAGGGACTTGGATTATTTCATTCTACGGCTGCTCCGGACAATGAAGAAAAAAAAGAAGCCCGCCGGAAATCCATCAATATGATTGAGAAGTATGGGAATGAGGCTTTTGTGAAACAGACAATGCCTAATATGTTCAGCCCTGCTTATAAAAAGCAACATCCTGAACAGATAGAGTCGTATATTCAGATGTGTTTGCAATGCCCGCAGTCATCACAGGTGGCTTATTATGAGGCTATGATACAACGCCCTGACCGGACAACCGTGCTATCGTCCCTTTCCGTACCAGTTTTGTTTGTAATAGGTAAAGACGATACCGCCGTACCCATGCAGAATGTTCTGCCACAGGTATCCATGCCACGTATCAGCAGCATCCATATTTTTGAGGACACCGGCCATATGGGGATGTGGGAAGTTCCGGATGCCAGCAGACAACTATTGGAACAGTTTATTCTTTTTTGCCAACAATATTGAACGTGAAAAGAACCCTTATACTGCTTATCATTCTTTCCTTTGGATACATGACGCGGGCTTCCCATATCATTGGGGGAGAAATGTCGTATAAGTATATCAGCAGCAGTGGTAATAATCTGACTTATCAGGTGACATTGAAGTTGTTCCGCATATGCGGTAGCGGACAGAATATAGCAGAATTACCGGAATCAGTTTACTTTACTGTTTTCAACAAAGAAACCAATTCACGGTTTGCTCAACCACTGGTTCAACGCGCAAGTAAAGAACAAAAAGAGTTGGGGCAGATAGATCCATGTATCGTTAACCCTCCTAACATTTGTTTCCAGATCGGCATATACGTACAGAATATTACCGTTCCTGTCAGTACTTCCGGATATGTCGTCGCCTTCCAAAGCTGCTGTCGTGATTTTACTATGGAAAACATCATCGACACCAGGAATCCCAATGATGAGCAGAATAACCCCGGAAACGGCGCCACCTATTTCACAGAATTACCCGGAAAAGATGCAATACTGGATAATTCAAGTCCTTACTTCGCAAAAGATGAAGCGGTACTTGTCTGTGCCAATAAAAAATTCACTTACGATTTCTCAGCGATCGACCCTGATGGAGATCAGATCGTTTATTCTTTCTGCGATGCCTATGGTGGAGGAAAGACAACTGACCAATCAGGGATCCCACCTGCAGCAATTGCGCCTCCCTATGGATTGATCCCCTATAAAAGTCCCTACTCCGGCAGTAGTCCGCTGGGAGCAGGAGCCATTATAAACCCGCAAACCGGCGTTATCTCCGGGACTGCACCCAACCCAGGCAAATACGTGGTAACCGTCTGTGCTTCCGAATACCGGAACGGCAGACTGCTTGGGATTCACCGGAAAGATTTCCATGTCAATGTAACTACCTGCATTAAGTCAGTCGTTGCCGCTATGCCGGAAAAATACAACGACTGTTCCGGCTATACCATAACGTTTATCAACAACAGTACGGAAGGTAAACCCTATGAATGGGATTTCGGGGATGGCCAGACGTTAAAGACAAATAGCAGCGATCCGATACAACATACCTATACACAGGACGGCACTTATACCGTAAAACTGTGGGTGGACAGGCAAAGTAATTGTGGTGACAGCGCTATTGCCACCGCCTATGTATATCCATTGCTGAGACCTATCGTACGGGCCAGTGGCTTATGTAGTAACACTACAACTGTTTTCACCAACACCTCTACCACCTCCAGCACTTCTGACAGAATTAACTATTACCGTTGGGACTTTGGCGTAGAGACGACAGATGCCGATACCTCGCTGCAAAAAGACACACGCTACCAATATCCCGGACCAGGTAACTACCAGGTGATATTACAAGTTAAAACAGAACAGGGATGCGAACGTTTTGATACGACCGATCTTATTATTTATGATAAGCCCCCCCTGGCCACGACACCAGATACCCTGCTATGTATCCTGAATTTTATTCAACTACATGCAGAAAGCGTGGTAGACGGCAATGTGGTCAACGGAACATATACGTGGAGTCCTTCATATAACATCAATAACGCCAATACTGCCAACCCGACTATATTTCCCAAAAGAGATACGGCTTATACCGTAACGTTCACAGACCAGACAGGATGTAGTAACAGCAAACGCATTGCCATTGACGTGAGGGACAAACTGGTGGTAACGACCATTGCCGACAGTACGGTATGTACAGGCGACGAAGTACATATCCGTGCATTCCCCGATGGCAATTATCCGCTTACCTGGTTCAATACAGCTACCAGCACGCAAATAGGCACTGGTCCTGTACTTTCCATCGTTCCCCCGGCGCCATCAGTAGGTTATACTGTAAGAGGAGATCTTGGCGACTGCAGCGGTCAGGATAATGTACAATTGCGTATTGTAGATCCTCCTGTAGCCTATGCCGGTGAAGATACTACCATTTGTTATGGTGAACAGGTAACGCTGCGTGCAACAGGAGGAAGCTCTTATCAGTGGACGCCGACAACAACGTTGTCAGCTCCAAGAAGCGCCAATACTATCGCCCGGCCAACCGATACCACTCAATATGTTGTTACCGTAACCGACGTACTGGGTTGTCCGAAGCCAGTTATGGACAGTGTTGTTATCAATGTTGTGCCTCCGGTGCCTGCTTTTGCCGGTAACGATACCATTGCTATCCTGAACCAGCCATTTCAGTTAAATGCCTCCGGTGGTATCAGTTATATATGGACGCCGGTAACTGGTCTTGATAACCCGAATATCTATAACCCAACCACTACCATCAATCGCGACATCACTTATACCGTAACCGTCTATACGGCAGAAGGCTGCTCCGGCAGGGATAATATCAAAGTCCGTTTTATAGCAGGTCCCGACATCTACGTACCTACAGGCTTCTCTCCTAACGGCGACGGCCAGAACGATATTTTCCGTCCGCTGCCCGTAGGCATTGTACAGATGGACTTCTTCCGCGTATATGACCGCTGGGGAAAGCTTATGTTCAGTACAACACAATATATGAAAGGATGGGATGGTTACTTTAATGGTTCTCCTGCAGCGGTAGGCAGCTACGTTTGGGTGGTGCAAGGCAAAAATGTAGATAACGAAACCGTCTTAAGAAAAGGAACTGTAACACTCCTCAGATAGAAAATACTTCATTTAATTACATACTATCAACTGTAATGATCTACTGTACAAGTACTTCCAAAGTCGCATAAACACTGGAAAAAATGATTTTATTAAAGGTGGATTTTTTTGTAAATTCCTATACGAAAGTCATTTTTACGTTATGCGCCCCTTTTGATGTACCGACTCCTTATTCTGGCTATTTGCTGCACCTTTGTCTACGTTAGAGCAGATGCTTACCATATAATTGGCGGCGAAATTTACTATGCATATTTGGGCACCGCCGGCGACGGCAAATACAGATATGAGATCGTACTCAAGTTATACCGGGATGCCGATTTTACCTGCGGTCCCATACAAGGATGTCTCGATCATTTCGAAAACCCCGTTCCAGTCAATATATATAGTGCCAGCGGCGTCCGTATTGTCAACGCCAGGCAACTCTATATCAGAGAAACGAAATCTCTCCGTGATACGCTCAAGAATCCCTGCCTGGCTCCCCGCACACAAAACCTGGAAGTAGCATATTACCGGGATACGGTCGAACTGCCAGCCGCCAATGGGGGATATTATGTCACCTATCAGCGTTGTTGCCGGGGGGAAAAGCTGACCAACATCTATGATTCCGAGCATGAGGGATCTACCTTCTATACTGTCATTCCGGGAGTAGAGAAGAGACCTACCAATAGCAGCGTGTATTTCAAGCAGGATGGCGCGATCGTTATCTGTAACAGTCTGCCTTTTACCTTTGATTATTCAGCCTTCGATCCCGATGGTGACAGTCTTACCTATAGTCTTTGCAGCGCACTCACAGGAGGCTCTACACGCAGTGAGGGCGTAGCGGCCAATCCACCGCCCTACAATTCTACCGTCAACTATGTGACGCCTTATTCGGGCGCCAATCCTATGGGAGGTGCACCGCAGATATCTATAGATAATAAAGGTATACTAAGAGGCACACCTAACCGTCAGGGAAAGTTTGTCATTTCCGTTTGCGTAAGTGAATATGACCGGCGAACCAAAATATTATTGGGCACTCACCATAAAGACCTGTTGCTAACAGTCTTCAATTGCACGACCAACATTAGCGCTGGTTTTCCCGATGTGCTCATGAACTGTGTAGCCAGCCCGGATCTCGGTGTGACCATTCCCAATTACAGTAATGCCGGCTTTACTTCCAGTTATTACTGGGATTTTGGCGACGGTACCGATACTATCACTTTTGATAAAGCTGTCTTCACTCACCAGTTCCCCGATACCGGCATTTTCCCGGTGAAACTGGTAGTTAACCGCGGTCTTTCCTGTACAGACAGCATAACTGGTTTTGTACACAATTATCCGGGTTTAAATGCCGATTTTACGGTGGAGGGTCTTTGCCGGGGAAAACCTATCCGCTTCAATGATATTTCTTCCTATACCTATGGCAAAATTACCAGCAGGCGCTGGGACATTGGTATACCTGACGCACCACAGCCAACCAGTGCCGTCAGTACACAAATGAATTACGTCTACCAGGAGGGGGGCACATATACCGTCACACTCTCCCTGCTTACAGATCGATCGTGTAGTGCTACACTTTCACGGGAGATCACCGTCTACGAAGTCAATCCTTTTGCCGGTAATGACACCATCCTCGCCAAAGGACAGCAGCTGCAGCTGAATGCTACCGGAGGGGAATTCTATGCCTGGTCGCCACCGAATGGCCTGAATAATATAAACGTTTCAAACCCTGTCGTTAGCGGCAATGATGATATCACTTACCTGCTACAGGTCTCCAACTCGCAGGGATGCATTGGTTATGATTCGATCAATGTCAAGTATTACGCCGGTCCGGAGGTATATGTTCCTACCGCCTTCAGTCCCAATGGCGACGGACAGAACGACCGTTTCCGCTTCGTTCCTGTCGGAATCACTGAATACGAATACTTCCGCATCTTTAATCGCTGGGGCCAGGAAATCTTCTCTTCCACCGACTTCCGCAAAGGATGGGATGGCACCATCAAAGGCATGCCTGCACCAGTTGACACCTACATCTGGATACTTGCCGGAAAAGATTTAACCGGCAAAAGCATTTTAAAGAAAGGCACTGTAACTTTGGTGAAATAAAATCGGATTTATGGCAATAGTTCTAATTACCGGAGCTACCTCTGGCTTTGGTGAAGCATGCGCAAAAAAGTTCGCTGCTAATGGGTATGATTTAATTATCACCGGAAGAAGAGAAGAAAGACTAACAACATTACAGCAACAGTTACAGCAGGAATATAAGATTGCCGTATTACCACTTTGTTTTGATGTAAGAGATCAACAGGCTGTAAATAGTATCTTAGGTAATATACCTGATAAATGGAAAGCTGTCAGCATCCTTATTAATAATGCCGGACTGGCACTCGGTTTCAGCACAATTGATGATGGGGATGTATCTGACTGGGACACCATGATCGATACCAATGTGAAAGGCTTACTCTATGTTTCGAAGGTGGTGATTCCCTGGCTCAAAGAACAGGGTAAAGGACATATTATCAACCTTGGCTCTACCGCCGCCAAACAGGTTTATGCCAAAGGACATGTTTACTGCGCCACAAAGGCTGCCGTAGATTCTATTTCACAGGGCATGCGTATTGACCTGCTTCCCCACCGTATAAAAGTAACTGCTGTACATCCGGGAGCTGCTGCCACAGAGTTTTCTGAAGTACGTTTTAAAGGCGACAAAGAAAAGGCAGACAATTTCTATAAGGGCTTTCAGCCACTAACCGGTGAAGATGTAGCAGATACAATCTACTACTGTGCTACTTTACCAGCTCATGTATGCATCAATGATCTGGTAATGACTTGCGTACAACAGGCCAATGCTTATTACTTCGATAAAGAGTAAAAATTATTAATATAACACTTAGATGTTATTTCAGATGTAATCTTTTGTATTTATATTTGAAACAATTAACGTATATGAGGGGCTATTTGTGATGTATGTATTTGAGGCTGCTTAAGATATACCTCCGCGCGGAGGTGCGCTACTAACTAACTATTTAACGTTTTGATGATGCCGACTATCTATCCTAAAAAACCATATCCCTATGCTTACATTTGCAACACTGTATTTGTTGCGCCTTTACTATCCCAGGTGGAAAGCAGAATGGCGCTTCTACTCCGACAGATCTAAAAGGAATAACTACGGTCGCTGGGCTACTCGCCAGGATTGGGCCGGAGCTTTTAGTTACTGAGAAATGAATCTAATCCCGCCGGTGTAAGCCGGCGGGATTTTTTTATGTAGTTACTTTACTTATTCATCTGCATACAACGTACCTGTTGTACCTCTCCTTCACGCTGTGTATAAGCTACCAGCACCGTATGATCATCTACTCCTTTTATCACCGGGTAAGACGCATAAACGGAATCTGGTGTCAGTGATCCGGTGTCCAGTACTTTGCCAGAACCATCTCTTAACTGAAAGCCTACACGGCTATTAAATGTGCTCTTTACTTTAACCGGCTCGTCCCAAACCAGCATGATCTTATTATCGGCCAATGCAGTGATCTGCGGATGTTTCGCTAATGGCACCGAACTTACTTTTTGTTTATGTGTATATGTCCGGCCATTGTCCATAGACTGGCAATAATACACTCCTTCTCCTCCCCCCATGGTAAACCAGGCAAAGTGCATTCCTTCCTTATTTTTCACCATAGCAGGTCCTGTATGCGGACATCCCCTTACAACCCAGTTATCTGCACTGATCCTATTCATATCAGAGAAAGAGGCCCCTCCATCTGTAGAAACCATGTGTACCATATCGCGGATAGAGTCATTGATAATATCCCTGAAAGCAATATGAATACCGCCCTGACCATCTGTATAAAGATCTGTCCTGCAGCATTGGCAAACAGTTTCCGCCAGTGACTTTTCCTGTTTAAAGCCTTCATGTCCGGCAGTAACAGCATAGTATAATGAAGATCCCTCTGCATCAATATCCTTCCTGTTATCCAGCCAGATGGCAGCAGCTTCCCCACCAGGTAACAAAGCAATATCAAAATACCGCTGATCATAACTACCGGTATCTTTTACCAGGGGTTCTGCAGGCAGCCAGCTTTCCCCTCCGTTTAAAGAACGTGTATAAAATACCCTGCCCGCATATTTATTACGTGCATCATCCTGCTCTACGCCATAAATAGCGATGATCTCTCCATCCGGCTTAAAAACTATCTTGGGCATATTCTCCGCATGCGGTAATATACCGTTTGCAGTAGGTATCTGTAATGGTGCAGAGAAGGTGCTACCTCTATCAGTTGATACTGCATAATATAACGTACCTGTATCGGCGCCCTGTTTTGTTTCCACCCAGCTGATCACAGTTTTACCATCTGTGGTTGTGGTCAGGTAAGGACAAGAGGCATCCTGTACCGGATGTGATAACACTTGTATTTTTCCCTGCCTGCTATTACAAGCGACTGTGCAAATAGTTAGTAATACCAGCCATTTTTTTATTCCCATCATTCTCAGTTTTTACCGTTAAATGTATAAGCAACACCTATATTAAAAGTACGTTTTGGTCCTGGCCTGTAAGTTGTGCTGTATGTCGTTTTTTCTGCCGTAGTAGCATAGATCGCATCTGCTGCGTTGCGGCAGTTCAGCCAGCATTCCAGATTCCTCCAGCCATAACCTGTACGGAAGTTCAGCAGATCATAACCTCCATAGTAACGTGTATTCTGTGGGTCCATATAGTAGCGGCTCACATGCTGCCACTCTCCTCCTAACCTGAACCCACGCAGGAATGCCGGCTTCCAGGTGATCTCCGTATTAGTGATCACTTTCGGCGCTCCGCTCATTTGATTATCATCGTAGCTCACTCCTTTCTCGATATACTCATTGAAGAAGTGTTCAGCATACTGACCACTGCAACGGACCCATAATGAACGCACCGGTGCATAACGCACATTCCATTCTATACCCCGGTGTGTTGTACGTCCGGTATTGCGGTTCTCATAAGATCCATCATCCAGTTTGACATTAATGATCTCATTTGTTCCCTGCATATTATACACACCTATATCCACGTACCCTTTGTCATTAGCAAAACCAAACCAGCCCCCCGCTTCATAGTTACGATAGGTGGCAGGTTCTAGTGTCGGTACTTTCACACCTCTGTACAGTTCTGATATATTAGGCGGTGCAAAGCCGACGCTATAATTCGCATACACCCCACGGCTCTTTCCAAAATCATATGTCAGTCCTACTTTCGGTGTCAGCGCATTGAAGTTGTTGCGTTCATCGGGAGCACCTGTGAATGCGGAAGGTGTGAGATGATTATCAAAATCATAATCCATCCTATCATAACGAAGTGCAGCCACCAGTTTCAAACTGTGCACCAATTCCATATCAAACTGAGCGTAGGCAGCTGTATTGAGCAAACCTACATTATAATCGGTGAGCAGTGAATCTGACTTTGTGTAACCCGTATAATAACCTTCAGCATTACGATCTATATCGATGTACTCTGAATAATAAGCTGCAGGACTGTAATCCGCACTCACACCGGCAATTAAAGATGCATGCCTCCAGGGAAACTGTTTCTTATGTTGTATGATCAGCCCATAACTGTTAAAGCTGTCATCATTGATCTCACCGGTAGCTTTCAGTGGGTTCTGCAGGTTGTTTTTAATAGCATAAAATGGATTCTGTCCTATACTATTGTTACGGAAGAAAGCAGTGACAGTAGTTCTGTTTGTTGTACTCCAGGCATGCTCCAGCGTACTTCTGTAGCGGAATGCATTTACCTTACGGTAAGAGAATGTCTGGAAGTTGCGATAATCCTTCGAATAAAAATGAGCGCTATCCAATCCGCCTACCTGGTCGGTGTAATAGTCGGTCAATGTAGCGGAGTTGATCCATTTCGTCTGTTCATTTATCTGATAATCGGCCCGCAATGTAAAGGCCAGTTTATGAAAATCGCTGTGGTCCATATAACCATTGCGCTGATCAGCATAGTAACCCCCGAAGGTTATACCTACTTTATTAAATGTACTGGAGGCGCTAAAATCCGTACGTTTATATCCACGATCGCTGATCTCTGCCTGTATCCTGGCCATAGGCTTCAGAGACGGTGCTGCAGTAATGAAATTCACCGCACCTCCCACAGCTTCACTGCCATATAAAGATGACGCAGGGCCTCTCACTACTTCAATATTACGCAATGCCGCCTGGTTGATTTCGATTAATGCATTGTGGTTAAAGTCGCCAATTGTGCGGATCGGAATGCCATCTTCCAGATAAAGGAAAAGGCTTTTGTAACCAATGGGCTGCCTGATAGCCATAGTATGCTGTTCATTACCCAGGTCTACCATATATACACCACTGACCTTATTCAGCAATTGCTCCAGAGAAGTCGCTTTGGTATCCCTGATCTCTTGCGTGGAAATAGTGCTGATAGCTACAGGCGCGTCCGTACGGGATTGCTTGTCGCGGCTTGTGGTCACTATAATTTCATTCAGACTGGCGGTAGCAGGTGTCAACGAAACGATAAATGGTTGCTGTGTCTTTATTGCCAGCTTCTGTGACTGGTATCCTACAAATGATACTTTAACCGAATCATCGGGTTTACTGCCATTCAGTACAAACCGTCCGGTAGCATCTGTCTGGCAACCCTTATCTGCATGTAATAACTGCACGGTCACACCCGGCAATACTTCTCCTGTCTGCGCGTCAATCACACGGCCCTGCATCTGCGCATGTGATTGTACAAATAACAATACTCCTGTTATTATCAGTAATAAATATCTCATAAGTTCAAAAGTTCAACCAACCGCATGTCATTACATGGCAGGTGGTGTAATACCATAGCCAATCAAATGCCATCACGGTCATTAGTAGTCAAATAGTAAATAAATGGAAGGAATTATATATGAGATTGCCACAGCAGCATGCCGTGTCGTCACTCATATGTACACATCACAATAAATATGCTGTTTGGCTGAACTTAAGCCTGAGGTGGGTGAAAGAAAGAGAATAAAGGAGTATGCAGTTCAGGATCCTGATAATAAACGAAGAGTTCTGAGGAAGGTGCAATGGGCTTAAAGTTAAACTCCTGCAATGCGTCTATATAAGACACTTCATACTTTTCTTTGCCCGTGGTACCGTTCTGTTGCTGCTGCTCGTCCTGCTGCAGCTTCTTTCTCAGGTAACACTTACCATTACAATGCATGTCAGGTTTGTCCCTGTTTTCGCACAGTACACTGGCAATGTACGCCTGATCTATTTTATACTTCACCATAATCACTACCTGGCTGAAGTTTTGCAACAACAAGCCCAGGAATACTGATATGACGAAAAAATATCTCACAGTACAAAAATAGGTCAACAATGTGCCAATTTCAAATGATATATGTCATATTACTAAAAAGACACAGGCTGAACGTTTACACGTTCAGCCTGTGAATAAATGATATATAATTACGCTGTTATTGAGCCAGCATAAATCTCAATGTCAACCCACCCCTTGTATTGGTGATCGGATAAGCAGTTGAAATAACCGGTATTGTTTGCCGGCGGTCATAGAAGAAACGCAGGTTCAGACGGTTGTTCACCACATAGTCAATAGATGGCGATATACCGATCACTTTCTGCCCGCTTGTTGGGATGACCAGGTCGGCATCCAGCCTGTTGTTTACGGTCTTATCGTCACGGAAGCTCATATCCAGTCTGAAGTTCATATCATTCTGCACCTTCTTGCCGTCTTTGGCCTGCCCGAGGAATGCAAACGTCACATTACGCAGACGGTAGCTACCTCCCAACGTCAGTTCCGTAGAACGGAGCTCCGTCAACTGGTAGTCGATCAAGCTAAGACTGAGTGAACGGCTCTTCTTGAACTCCATACGTAGATTCAGACTGCTGGTGAAAGTCACATCTATACCCAGTAACGGTGCAAACTGTTCCGTCATCGTGATATTCGGTATCAGGAAGTAAGGAATGTAGTTGCCGGACACTGTATCCACAAATCCAGGATAACCTGCCAGACGTGGATCTTCATACAACAGTGCAGAGTTGTAAGAGCTCATGCTCAAACTTCCCACATATGCATGCGTCAGAGACACATTGGTGAAGATGGATTTGAATGGTTCCAGTTTGGTCAGACCGTTATATGCGATACGCCAGTTAGGACGCGGTATATAGTTACTGAAAGGATTACTACGCACATTGGACAGTCCGGCACTTCTCAACAATCCTATCTTCTCAGGGCTCTTGCCGGTATATGCCGCCAGGAACGCAGGGACCAGTACATCTTGTGCATAACGTCCGTAACCATAACGATAGGTAGGATCTTTTGGATTATCAGTTGGTACGCCCGGGGCACTGTTGTAAGGATTCAAGGCGCCCAGACGGTTAGAGATCGTCTGACGGTAACGTTCAAAGTCCTTAAAGGTCTGGGTAGTACCCGATTCTGCATCAATACCTCCGAAGATAGTCTTGATAGCCAAATAAGAGATCTCAAATCCACCCGCATCGTAAGGGCTTAAGTGCTGGAAGCCGGAATCAGGAAGGTTCTTGAACAACTCAGTATGTGTCTTGGTAAAGGACTTGGTCATACTCAGGTCAATACGAAGATCATTAGCTGGTTCCAATTGGGCCAGTATCTGCCAGCGCTGTGTGAATTGCTGCTGATACTGGATGTTAAAGGTGGTGTCCGGAGTGATCAGGCCTTTCTTCGCAAAGTCGTCCAGCCATGCTTTATCAGGTTGTTTACCGAACACGAATGGTACTCCTGGCGCCCAGCTGGCCCAGTTCATACCCAGTATCCTGGTGCTGTCTATATAACCTGGTAAGCGTGTACCGCCATTTTCAGAATAATCAAGACTGATACGTTTGAGAGACAGCAACGGCTTCATCACCGCTTTCAGGATCGGTGATATTTCCGGCGTGTTGTCCTGTTTCGCCGGTGGCTGTTTATTCTGGCCAGGCGTTCCCGGTCTGTTATTATTATTCGGCTGCGGTTTCTTTTTCACCTGTACTCCGGTAATGGCCCGCAGGAATGCCGATTTACTATACAACTCTGAGAACTTGAATTCCGCCATCATTGTTTTCTGGTTGGAGTTCTCGATGGCATTACCCAGATATTTTGCAAGGAGCGAAGCACCCGTCCAGCGGTAGTCTGTCGAATACCCGATGGCGATGCTCGTCCAGCTAAGCAATGGCAGCTTGCTGGTCGGCAGCGTGTAGGTAATATTTGCCGTATGATAGTAATTGGTCGTCCTTCCCAGTTTGAAGAAATTGTTCCATAAACTGTCTTTCTTCTCTTTAGAATTCAGACGGCCCGCCGGCTCGTCAATACGTGCATTGTTCACGGCATTGAAATCAATGGTCAGGCTGCGCGACAGATCCCATTTCAAACCATAATACCTGTCAAATGTGAAGTACTTGTTGTAAGTCTCCGGTAATTTATAAGTACCATCTCCTCCCACATTGCGGATACGTGTAGCGCCGAACTGGCGGGTCACATCTACCCTAAAGCTGATGAGCGATGGTATATAGTTAAAGTTAAAGTCGCGGATCAGGTCCAGCCACGGCGTTTTGCTTTTGAATAACTTCTTGAACGGCGTAATGAACTTACTTTGACCGGTGAAGGTATATCCCAGACCTCCACGATGTTTTGTCAGTTCATCACTTTCAATGATCGGGTTATGGCTGGTACTCTGCGTAAATGAATAGCTGATATCAAAGTTTTCAATATCCCAAAGGCGATTCCTTTTTCTATTCAGGTTCAGGCGGCGCACATTGGTGAAGTTGAGACTCTTAATAGCGGTGAAATCTTCTGCCGCCTTGCGGATGGAATCACGTTCGTAATCACTCCGCGCCATTCTTAACTTATCCTTCAGTTTGATGTCCAGGTCATAAGGGTCGTATTCCGGTCTGCTGACAGCCTGTGAATAACCGGCGTAAACAGGAATGGACAAACTGACTTTTTTAGGCAGCAGTTTACCCAGGTCGAGGTTAGCGGCGGCGTCATATTGCAGATAGTTATCGCGGAAGCGTTCATTCACACGCTGGTCAAGGTTACCGAAACCTGCTGTATGCATGTTACCGGATACACTCACGGTACCCAGATCGGCAAGCTGTACATCCACACGGCCCATACCTGCATAACCACCTTTCTCATCAAGTCCTGAAAGGCGTAGCTCATTGAACCATACCTCACCGCATTTAGGTATACCATCATCTTTAGGATTGGTCACACCTAACATGATACTTCTTACATCGCCCAGGTTCGGGTTACCAATTACGCTCATATAGTTACCCTTTTCATCCTGCTTGGTATATGGTTGTTGCGGTGTACAGTTATCACACTGGTTACGCTCCTGTTTCAACTGTGTCAGGTTGCTCATCAGCAGGTCCATATCGTTGATCTCAGGCCAGATATCTGAAGGCGTGTGAGGACCACCCCAGTTTGTGATCTTCAGCGGTATCTGGTATTCGTAATAGTTCTCAACAAAGTCGCTACCCATACGGATGATCGCGCGCAGGTCCCCGTTTTTCAGACCGTTTGGATCCTTGGAAGGTTCCGCATGCAGATACATCTGGATACGTTTATACTGGCGCAGGTCCATATTCAGGTTCTTGGATACACCGCGTGTATCTCCGTCTGCCAGGTCACACACCTGGATGGACATTGACTGTTCATTCAGCTGTAGCACGGTACTGTTGGTGCTCACTGTATTCTGACGTACAACTCCTGGAGGCAGCACGTAAGGGATAGGCTTGCGGGAGGAGTTCTCTTCGATATTTACAGCGGAAGTATTGAAAGTAGTTGTTTCGTCATTCGGAATAGGATCACCTGGCTGCAGTTTATAGTTATACTGACGCCATTGGTTACGTACCAGTTGCAGCTTAGCGAAACGAACAACCACAGAATCCTGGAAGCCGGTCAGGAACATACGCATGAAACGGATGGACTTGAAGTCAGGGATACTTCCCACTTTCTTATTGAACTGGCTTACCGGCACTTTGAACTGGTACCAGTTTTCTATTGTTTTCTGTCCGTTTGCCAGGACTACTTCTGCAGGTATCTTATCCACAATATAATTAGTACCTACTGTCATGTTAGGTCTCAGGTTCACACGGTACTGGAAGTATTCTTCTGTTTCGTTCAGCGTGTTATCCCTGTTCAGGTCTTCCGATTCAGGGATGTTGGTAGCTGCAGAAGAGTAAGTAGTATTTTGTGAAACCGGAGAGTTGCCTTCCGAGTTACTGAAAAGCTTATAACGCTGCAGGATGGGGGTATTTGTATAATCCCTGTAGTGCCTGTAGTCATCAGCAGACGGATCTTTCAATGCCTGATCGTAAACACGGGAAGTAGCTCCGAAATTTGCCCGGAGTTGTTCCAGATATGCTCTGCGGAAACTTTGCTCATCACCACTTTGCAAACCGTCATATCCCACGTCCTGGTAACCTCTGATCTCCGGGTCATTATCAAATGCCTGAGTGATCTGCTGCTGGAACTTTGGAATACGGCCCCATCGGGAAGAATCTGTTTTGTTCAGTTCTGTGGTCGGATTTGGTAACCCGTTCTCGAAGAACTTACGGGAATCTTTCAGGATATCTTCAGATACGTTACCCAGGTTAAAGTACAATTGACCACCTGTGCTGTTGGCATTATTTCCGAGGAAAGGGTCCTGAATCCAGAATTCGATAAACTCTACGTTCTGCGTTTCGAAGTCACTGTTGTCGATCGAACGCATAATACCTCCCCATTTCTTTTCCGGATGTGCAAGCTTTCCATCTCTGTTAATGCTATCCGGGCTGGTAACAAAATTGTACGGACCTCTTTCTTCCGGATAATAGGCCAGGTCAAGCGTACTTAACTGGCTCTGGCCGAAATCGGTAGAACGATTGGCAAATACCTCTTTCTGATATACCAAACGTACACGTGGATCGGACTGTTCCTCGGTGGTAATACCATCAGGTAATGCCGGTGATTTAGGGATCTGAAGGGTAGGCTCGATAATATACCAGGCCAGTCTTGCCCTCTGAGATCCATAGCTAAGATTGTCATTCCTGTCGGCTTCCGGGAAAAGTATATTTCCTGCGCTATCACTTGCATCTTTTGGAGTAGAAGCCAATGCCCAGGCTGTAGCCGGGAATTTCAGGTCATAACCGCTCTGGGAACCTTCGAAATCGTCTATGAAGATCTGTCCCTGACCACTGCCTGCTGCGTTTACCAGCTTGCTATGTCCGGGGAACAACTTAGCCACCTCACCGGTGAACATGATATTGGAAGGAGTATTACTCTGGTAATTAGGGAGTTTGTTCAGGAAACGGGTCAGTCCTTTCCACTCTGAATTATAGTTCGCGTCAAAGCCTACCACGGTGTTCTTGATAGGGTCTTCCCCATAGTTCACTTTCTGGTAGTAAGGCCTTTCACTCATCCTGGCGATCGTAGAACCCAGGGTCAGTTTATCATTCACCACATAGTCAAAGCGGGTACCGAAGTAGTTCCTTACCTGTGTACCAAAGGCTGCATTGTTTTCAAACTGCACATTAATGGCCACGCCCGAGTTCAGGATACCAGCATTGATGATCTTGATACGGCCCAGGTTATAGTCGATGATAAAGTCGACATTCTCACGCAGTTGCTGTCCGCCGGCGGTTACCGTTACAGATCCCGGAGGGATATTATAACCTCCCAGCTGGATCTCGGACGAGTTACTGGATTTATAAGATCCTTTCAGGATATAGCGGTTCAGCTGCGGAAACTGCTGGGCCACCACCTTAATGGAGTCATATAGTACACGGTACAGGTACTGCCGTTCCAGGGCGGCATCGCCCCCGAAGGCTTTCTGGATACCCTGGGAAAATGGTTCCAGTTGCGGGAACATGATACGCCCCGTCTGGGAATTAATGGTATACCCTTCAACATAGTCAAACACACCATCCGGCTGCGGGTCATTCTGATTATTCAGCCTGTCCAGGTTCAGAATGGAGATGAGCGGTGCTCCTTCCCATACTCCCTGAGCATCCGGTATGTAACGTTTATCACTTGGCGCCCGGGAATCGGTGCCCGGATCTTTATAATACACGTCCAGTTTAAAGTCCGCCCTGTTGATCTGGTAAGCACCTGTTGAATAGATGTTCTTCATCATTAGGTCCCAGATAGGCAGGTTCGGACGGGCGGATGTGGCTTTCAGCAATTTCAGGAACAGGATACGCTGATTAGCACTGTTATTCTGATCTGGCGGAATATCCTGTGAGAATTCACCCACCTGATAAACACGGCCGTTATATGTGTACTGGTATGCAACGGCCAAAACTTCATCCGCCTGCAATTGTTGATTGAGCGAGATGAAGCCTAACTGCCTGTTAATAGTATATTCCGTGGAGTCCAGTTTTCGGGCGAAAGTCTTTTCGTATTCCTGGACGGCCTGTAAGCCCAAACTCTGTAAACGACTGACGACCGTTCCCGTATAACGGCTCATCGGGTCCGAAATGATCTTGGTATAGAGATCATTCAACTTATTGTCCGTAAGCCTGGAATTAGATAATACATTGATAGACGTATTAAAAGGGCGGTACTCACCGAGGTCCATCAGACCCACGATATCTCTCGCATTGGTGGTAGCCCCTGTTTTATTGGTCACCCAAACCTCTATTCTGTTCACGTAGGCCAATGACTTGATGATCGGCAGGTTGCTAACGGCATTATTGAAGGTATCACGAAAGAACTGCCCCATCAGGAAGTGGCGGTTGTCTTCATACTCGTCTGCCCTCAACGTGAAATCCTGTACCTGGGTGCCACCTTTGATCAACAGGTTCTGTTTCTGCGACTTCTGGTTAGACAGCACCGAGGTTACGGTCAGGCGGCCGAACTGCAGCTGGGTTTTGATACCGAAAAGGGATTGTACCCCGGAAATGAGGGAGCTACGCAATGGGAAGCTCACGTTACCGGCCTCTATCTTCTTGATGATCTCGTCGTCGTAGCCGGTATATTCCAGTTTGATCTGGTTCTCAAAGTCGAAAGTCGACTGTGTATTATAGTTTGTGATCAGTTTCAGCTTGTCCCCTATCTTACCGGTCAGGTTCATATTGATATTCATATCAAAAGCGAAACCTCCCGTTCTACGGGCCTGTTCTGTGAGCACGGGGTTCTTGATGTTCTGGCCTTCATAACCGAAGGTCAGTTCCAGGCTACCCTGGGGCTTGATATCTACTTTATTACCACCGAAGATCCTGTCAAACAGCTTGCTGCCTTTGTACAATTCGGGTCCGTCCCCTTTCTGGTTCAGCGATCCGAGGGTGCTGGCCCTTTTACGCCAGTAATCCTCCTCACTCTTAGCAGACTGAAGTTTATAAAATTCGTCGAAGCTGAGATATGTTGGATTGCGGTAGTAGTGGTCGCCTATCTTTTCTGTTACTGTATATTGCCTGGTGACGGGATCATAATCAACAGTACGGGATAAACCTGCAGGATCTTTTAAATCAATCTGATTCTTGACAGGATCTGTAATACTGGTACCGTAACGGTCTTTTATCGGAAACTTCAGCGTATCCTTTTTAACGGTATCTAATGCCGCCGGTGCGATGATGTTTGGTTGCCAGTATTTCTTAGTATAGTTGTTAGAATAACCCGAACGATTCCTTGCCGCAGTATCAAAAATAAACAAAGAAACAACTCCTATTACTGCAATAGCACCATAATATGTCTTTCTTGACAAGAGAAATAGGTTTTTATAGAGGTCAGGGTAATAAATATTTATAGACCTTTCAGCGACTTTTTAATGAGCGCCTCGAGGTCTTGCAATAGTGGTTCAGCTTTTAGCACTTTATTAATAGCCTGTTCGGCCACGTTTCTGGCTATTCCTAATGTGACTAATGCATTTAACGCATCTTCCTGAATTGTATTGTTTGGTGTTACAGATATTTGGTGACCGGTATCTTTCTGTTTACTGATTTTATCTTTTAATTCCAGAATTACCCGTTTTGCCGTTTTAGCGCCGATCCCTTTTATACTTTCGAGCATTTTTTCATTCTCCATAGCGATAGCCCGTTGAATATCTTCAGGTTGCAGGGAAGATAACATCATCCGGGCGGTATTGGCCCCTATTCCTGATACACCTATCAGTAAGAGGAACATCTGACGTTCTGCTTCGTCAAAAAAGCCATAAAGCGTATGTGCATCCTCCTTTATATGCAGGTAAGCCAGCAGTTTGCAGCTTTCCAATCCCTGTATGCGGGAATAGGTATTAAGACTGATCTGCACTTCGTATCCAACCCCTTGAACATCAATATGCACCATAGCCGGGGATTTATAGGACAGTTTTCCGTTGAGGTAAGCAATCATACAGGAAGATAAAGGTTTCTAATGTTTGGCAAACCTAGTAAAAATTTAGCAAGAACAGGGCAGTAAGTAACCTTATACTTACATTTACAAATTCTTATGTATTTTTACGCCTCGTTTAAAACATCTATTTTATTAATATGAACAAAATAACGGCCGCTATTACAGCGGTAGGTGGTTATGTACCTGACTACGTGCTCACTAACAAGGAACTGGAAACACTGGTAGATACAACAGACGAATGGATCGTTACCCGTACGGGGATTACAGAAAGAAGGATACTGAAGGGAGAACGTAAAGGAACTTCTGAGTTATGTGTACCGGTAGCCCAGGAAATATGCCGTAAAAGAGGGATCAGCCCGGAAGAGATCGACCTGCTGATCGTGGCCACAGTTACACCTGATATGGTGTTCCCGGCTACTGCCAATATTGTAACTGATAAAATAGGTGCTAAAAACGCCTTTGGCTTTGATATCAGTGCTGCCTGTTCAGGCTTCCTGTATGCGCTGGACACTGGTGCACGTTTCATTGAAAGCGGCCGCTATAAAAAAGTAATGGTGATCGGAGCTGACAAAATGAGCTCTATCATTGACTATACCGACCGTACTACCTGTATCATCTTCGGTGATGGTGGCGCAGGAGTGTTACTGGAACCTAATACAGAAGGCCTGGGCGTAATTGACAGCATCCTGAAAAGCGATGGTCATGGCCGTGAGTACCTTCACATGAAAGCCGGTGGGTCCGCACAGCCTGCCAGCATTGAAAGTGTGACCAACAGGGAACATTACGTATACCAGGAAGGTAAAATGGTGTTCAAATACGCTGTAGCCAACATGGCTGATGCGGCACACGACATCATGCAGCGTAACCACCTGACTGCCGACGATATCTCCTGGCTGGTACCTCACCAGGCAAACAAGCGTATCATCGATGCTACCGCCGCCCGTATGGGTCTGCCGGAAGATAAAGTAATGATGAACATTCAGCGATATGGTAACACTACTGCCGGTACGTTGCCACTTTGCCTGTGGGATTACGAAAAGCAACTGAAGAAAGGCGACAACCTGGTACTGGCTGCCTTTGGTGGCGGATTTACCTGGGGCGCCAGCTATCTGAGGTGGGCCTACGATCCGAAATAATTTATAGTCAGGAATTAGGGATCCGGACGTACTAAACTCCGTTCCGATCCTTAATTCCTCTATATCAGTTGAATGAAGGCAAACTATACCCCAGCCTCAGTTGCACTCCCTCTACTTCTGCACTGATATGTCCTCCCATTTTATCCATGAAGTCCTTACAGATCACCAGCGTTACCGACATATCATCTCCCCTTCTGTATTCAAATAAATGAGCAGCCATTTGCGGCGTAAATGATCCTGCCGTAAGCATTATCTCCACCTTCACCAGGTCCTCCTCTATTGCCCTTACCCGTATTTGCCCGCTACCATCTGAAAGCGTTACAGCACAATGCAACAAACTGCGATTAATGAACAATAACATTTCCTGATCGCCCGCCAGGTAAAGGCCCGGAGGTATATCCAGCATTATCTGCCGGTGATCAATATGATGCATAGCATCTTTAAAAAGTAAAGACAGATCGCAGGGAGCCGGACTATACACAAAACCTGAAAGCTGCGCTTTGATCCAGCGCAGGATATTATCAAAAATGATCAGGGTTTTCCGGGAAGAGATCACCGCTTCGTCAATGACCTGCTGCATAGAAACCTGATCCATATCCTTATTCCTGAACATAACAGATACCCGGATGATATTATTCAACGGCTCCCGGAAATCCCGCGCCAGAATAGCTATGAGTTTGTTTTTGAAATCATCATGGATATTCAGCTGCTGGTTCTTTTCAGAGATCGCGTCATTCATTTCTCTCAACAGGCGTTCCTGACGGCGTAACTGCTTGTAAGACCGGTAACGGGCATACGTGAAACCAGCCATCAGCAATAACACTCCCACCATAAACCCGATCAGCTGCTGACGGCTCTTACGCTTCATATTGGCTTTGTTGATCTTCTGCTCTTGTACCTTGTTGCTCAACTCCCATTCATTCAGTTCCTGCTCTTTCAAGAAGTAATCAAGGTAGTTCATGTGGTTACTGGATTTCAATTCCAGCCGCTTTCTCACAAGTTTCCACAGAGCGCTGCCATAGTAAGCTTTCTTTGCTTCATTGTTGCCTGCTGCATAGTGACGGTACAGGCTGGCGACCGTAGGTAACATCAGGTTCAGATAACCCGCCCGGTTGCCTATTGCAAATGCTTTTTCCTTGGCTGGTACAGCATTGGCCGGATAACCGTTTTGCCTATATACATCAATATGTTCCAGCATGTCTATCGCCACTACGACCAGTCCTTCCTTCAGCGCTTTATCTGCCAGCTCGTTGATCTTCTGAACGGCCCGGGCCCCTTCTCCTTCCTTCATCCATTCATCTGCTTCCAATGCCTGTATGTAATATGCTTCCCTGCTGCCGGGATATTTACGGATGATATCGTTTGATCTTTCTAATGCCCATCTCACAGAATCTTTACGGGTACTGTCTCCCTCAAAACGGATGGCATAATTGATCAGCACCAGGCTGTAAATGGAATCCTGCGTCAATGTTTTTCCCAGCTCCATGGCCTGATGCAGATACTGGTTTGCTTCCGGTCTCATACCATTGTAAAGATGGAACACACTGAGGTTCATAAGTACCTGGCAGATGTTAGGCTGGTCATCCAGTTCCCGGTACAGTAGCAAGGCCTTGAAGCTGTACTCGATAGCTTGTTCCGTATTGGCTTTCAGTGCATAAAAAATACTCAGGTTATTCAGGGCGCCAGCCATTCCTTTTTTATCGCCATGCCTGGAAGCGATATCCCTGGCTTTTACCCCGTACCAGAAGCAACTGTCCGTATTACTCAGGTGGTATTGCATGCCCAATTGGTTCAATACATTGGTGTAGCCGGCACTATCCTGTTGTTCCAACAGGCTGGCCCGCAACTGGCGGATCACGTTATCCTGCGCATGGAGCGACCTGCCGGCCAGCAGGCCCGCAATCATGAAGAGTATAATATGTATCCATCTTCTTTTCACTATTTGTTCGTCATGCTTCTTTTGCAAGTGGCAATGTGTAAGAGAATGTGCTTCCATTCTCTGGATTATTCACAGCCTGAATAGTACCGTCCATCTTATCCATAAAGTCCTTACAGATGATGAGCGCCAGCCCTGCGCCACCGTTTGTCCTGCCACGGTCTTTTTCCTTGTTGCGGTATTCGAATAAATTAAGCAGCATTTCGGGGTCCACCCCTTTCCCTTCATCGCTGATGGAAATAGTGGCATGGCCTTCTTTCACGATAGCTGTAATATGCAATGTCCCTTCCGGCGGACTAAATTTCACAGCGTTATGCAGGAGGTTCCGGTGTACAAACTGCAACATTTCCCTGTCAGCCAGCAGCTTCAATCCTTCCGGAATATCCAGGTATATCTTCAGCTGTTTCTCGGTACAATTATCTCTGAGGATCTCTAATGCCTCCTGGATCATAGTAGCCGGTATGCAAACGACTGGCGTGTAAACAAAGCCGCTCAGCTGTGACCTGATCCAGCGCAGGATGCTATCAAAAATATGCAGGGTATGCTGGGACTTTGTTTCCAGCTTCCGGAAGAGGGTCGTCGCCTCTTCATATGTCAGGGACTGGTCTTTCAGCAGGTCTGTAATATCAATGATATGGTTCAGCGGAACCCGGAAGTCATGTGCAATAAGGGAGATGAGCTTATTCTTAAAGTCGTCATTTGTGCGCAGTAATGCATTCTTTTCGCTGATCTCCCGGTTCTTCTCTCCCAGTTGGCTGGCATTCAGGCGGGAGCGGCGGTGAGAACGATTTACATCGGTCAGTAATAATACCGTCAGGACAAGCATCACAGTCAGAAAAATAATAATTGCGTATCTGTTGCGGCTTTCCATAGCTTTCTTATCAAGAAGCTGCTGCTGGTAGTCGTGTTGCAACTGTAAGGCACGCAGCTTCTTTTCCTGCATATAATAGTCTATATAGTCCAGCTCTCCCTGTGTCTTGCTTTGCTCCTCTTTTTCCAGGATATCCAGCATGATAGTACCATATAACTGGGCGGAATCACTCTGATTATGACTGTCGTACCAGGCATATAGCTTTGACACGACCGGCAGCGCCAGTTCCCGGTAACCGCCCTGCAACGCCAGCCTTACCATTTGCCGCTGGAAGATCAGGGAATCGGCCTGGTGACTATGTGCCTTATTATAAGCCAGGTGCGATGAGCCGTACATGGCATGATAGATATATCCCTTCCTTTCAGCGTCTTCTACCAGGTCAATAAGTTTAGTAAGACCTTCCGTTGCTGCAATTTTGCCATATATGAGCTCCTGTGCCTGCAGCATACCAGTGTAAAGCAATAGTCGTTCATCACCGGCCCTGGTAGCCATATGCCGTGCGGCGTCCAGTGCCCGGTAGGCCCTTTTTTTATCTACCAGGTCACTACTGCGTTCAGCACGCAGATCGCTGACGTACATAAAATAATAATTGGCCTGCAGCGCCATGAGGATGGTGTCATTTTTCAGTCGCCGACCCAGGTCCATAGCATGCTTCATATATTCGCCTGCTTCCTGGTATTGCTTTTCATACTGGTAATATACCCCCAGGTGCATGCTGGTTTGGCAAATACCTGCGCTATCACCCAACTCCCTATACAGGTTCAGGGCGTCTATGTAAAAGCGGAAAGAAAGATAGCTGTTGTCACGGTAAGCGTAATAACTTCCCAGTCCGCGGTAAGCAGCTGCCTCTCCCCTGGTATACCCTTTCCTTTGGGCAGTTTCCCGTGCCTTACACAGGTATAGGAAACAACTATCCAGCTGCCGGTGCTGGAACCATCCTGCCAGCTGGTTCATCAGATCTACATATCGGGCGCTGTCCGTGGTTTGAGCAGCAGCAGCCTGCAATTGACCGACAGTCGTTTTCTGGGCATATAGCATTCCTGACCGGGCAAAGTACCCGGAAAGGACTATCATGAGGTAGATGAGTACGTTCTTATTACGGAAGATGTACAATAATAAACAGATGTAGTGTAATGATTTACCGGCTTTCTCCTACAAGATACTGTTATATCTCAAACACCAGCCCTCTCCTTTTTAATTCTTCATATTTCTGTTTATCGAAACGGTACAGGTGCGCTCCTTTCTTTGAGGTTGTTTTATCTTTTTCTTCCAGTTTCTCCAGCACATTCATGGACAGGATCTTTTTACGGAAGTTACGTTTGTCCAGCTCGTGCTGGTAAATCTCCTCATACAAGCTACGTAATTGGGAAAGAGTGAACTTTTCAGGTAACAGTTCAAAGCCAATAGGGTGAAAATGAGCATTATCCCTCAGTTTCTTCAGTGCGTCAGCTATCATCTGGCGGTGGTCAAAGATCAGGTTGGGGATCTGGTGCAATTCCAGCCAATGTGCGCTGAACTGCTGAGTGGGATTGTGTTCATGTTCCCTGATGCGGATCAGGGCGTAATAAGCCATAGATATTACCCGGGCGCCCGAATCACGGCCAACGTCCCCGTAGCAGGACAGCTGGTCCATATAGATATTTTCCAGTCCTGTGGTTTGTTTTAATACCCGTGCGGCTGCTTCGTCCACACTCTCATCTTTCTGGAGAAAACCACCCATCAGAGACCATTCGCCCTGCATCGGGTCGACCTTTCGCTGCATGATCAGCAGCTTCAGTTTACTGTTTTCGAAACCAAAAATAATACAATCTACTGCTACCAGGTGTTGCGGTACATTAGCATAAAATGATTGTGCGTTCATTGAAATTTGATTGTCTGCCTTGTGCTGACCAGCTGTCAAGATGCTGTTATTTTCTGCCTCTTGCGAATTCGCTGTAATCAGTAACGGGAATTTTAGTAATACCGGCCTGCCTTAACATAGTTACCAGCTGGCCGCGATGATACGTAGCATGATTGAATACCTGCATCAGTATCTCTATAACGGTTGATTTACAATATTGTTTCCGGGTATCGTAATAAGCCACTACGTGCTGTAGCCTGACAAGCTGTACCTGTTTTACCCAGTTTGCCAGCAATTGCGATTGTTGCTGCCAGCGGGCGCACGCTTCTGCGAACGTGCCTTCAAAACCCGGGGAAGGCTTGACGGCCTGTTCCACCAGATGCAAACGCTGGTACCACAGGCTTTCCACATCCCACATATGGTACGCAGTTTTCCGTAAGCTTCCAAAGCTGCTGCCTGTTTCCTGGTCCAGCTGTGTATCCGGCAACTTTTTCAATACATCCGTTATCCTATTGTTAGCCCAAATGTTATAAGCTGCATAGCCGAGCAGGATATCCTTCATGGATATAATTTTAGTTACTATCTTCACCAAAGTACCAAAAATTATGTCACCTGCCAGCAGGAGCAGGTAAATAATCCTGAAGGACCATGGAAAAAATTACTATAAGGGACGTACGAAAAGAAGATTGTCCGAGAATAATGGAGTTGATACAGGAACTGGCGGAATACGAGAAAGCACCCGAAGCCGTTACCGTAACACTTGCAGAATTTGAAGATGCCGGATTTGGTAAGGATCCGGTCTGGAAAGCATTTGCGGCCACTCATACAGCAGATGGAAAAGAAACCATTATCGGTTTTGCCCTTTACTATATCCGTTACTCCACGTGGAAAGGATGCAGGCTATACCTGGAAGATCTGGTAGTTACAGAAAGCTTCAGAGGCAGACGTATAGGCCACATGCTGTTTGAAAGATTATTTGAAGAAGCAAGGGAAAGAAAGCTAAAAGGTATGAACTGGCAGGTGCTGGAATGGAATGAGCCAGCTATCAACTTCTATAAGAAACTAAACGCAAACTTCGACCCTGAGTGGTGGAATGCCAGCATCGACTTTTAAAAGAACAGGAATTAAGGATTGAAGATGTACTACGATAGTATAACACCTTCAATTCCTAATTCCGGCTTCCTTCTTAGCTGATCCCGTTCACCACGGCATCCTTCTGTATCTTCGCGATCAGTCCCTGTAATACTTTACCAGGACCAACTTCTGTAAATGTAGTCGCACCATCTGCTACCATTGCCTGTACGGACTGCGTCCAGCGTACCGCACCTGTCAGCTGATCGATCAGGTTTTGTTTGATCTCATCAGGGTTGCTTACTGCTTTGGCTACCACGTTCTGATATACCGGGCAGGACGGCGTGCTGAAAGTTGTTTTCTCAATAGCCGCTTTCAACTCTTCTTTGGCAGGCGCCATTAACGGAGAGTGGAACGCTCCACCTACAGGCAATACCAGGGCCCTTTTTGCACCAGCCGCTTTCATTCTTTCACAGGCTACATCTATTCCCTTGATAGAACCGGAAATCACCAGCTGACCAGGACAGTTAAAGTTGGCAGGTACCACTACCTCTCCTGTCTCTGCGCTAACAGCAGCACAGATCTCTTCTACTTTTGCATCATCCAGCGCCAATACCGCCGCCATAGTGGATGGCTGCAGCTCACAGGCCTTCTGCATGGCAGTAGCCCGTATAAATACCAGGCGTAACGCATCCTCAAATGTCAGTGTGCCGTTGGCTACCAGTGCCGAAAATTCACCCAGTGAATGCCCGGCTACCATATCCGGTTTTGCCGCAGGTTCCGCACAAAGGAAAGCGATCACACTGTGCAGGAATACTGCCGGTTGCGTCACCTTAGTCTGTTTCAGGTCTTCTTCAGTACCGGAAAACAGAATGTCTGATATACGGAAACCCAATATCTCATTGGCTTTCTCGAAAAGCTCTTTTGCTTTAGGATTGCTATCGTACAGATTCTTGCCCATACCCGGGAACTGTGAACCCTGTCCTGGAAAAACGTAAGCGTGTTTCATCTGATTTGGTTTACTCTACCTGACACATGCATTAATATTTCTGCATATATCTTGGTAATTGGATTGCAAATATTCATACTCTTCGTGATATATCAAAATCCGGCCTAAAAAAGCCTACCTTGCCGGGGTTGTTCAAATCACTTAAGCCTCAACTGTTTGTTGTAATTCCGGATCCAAAATAAGTATTACGATGGTAACAGGAAATGATTATAGCCTTATCTCAAATAAGGAATTCAGGGAGTTCTTCCCAGCCTTTGTTGATGATCTAAAGCGTCACGATGCGCAGCTTATCGTGGAGGACATAGAAATTGCAGAAGAGGAATCATATGAATACCTCCTGGCTAAAGATAAAAAGACATACGATCAATACCAGCAAAATGGCTACGCTGCTAACCAACGCGGTGAGGGATGTTTTGTATTACTCGCCAGAAGGATCGACAGACTGGAGTACAATGTCGAGGTAACGACCAAGACAGAAGACGATGTGGAGGAAGCGATCGATCCTTATTCATCCGTATTGTTATTGCAGAACACATGGAGTTATACATTGGTTTTACCGGCTGTTATTGAAGATAGTGAGTATTGCCAACGGATTTATGATACAGCCGTGAATATGTTGAGGTAAAATACATAATGAATGAAATGAACATCGATATGAAGAGCAATACAAAGAATTAATTACCAATTATTTATAGAGCAATTGAGATAGATATCATCATCGAGGGTACATTAGGTTTGAATTTTCAGAGATAGTTTTTGTTAGCTTCGATTTATCATTAAAAACAAGCTTATTATGAAAAACAAGTTCATTATGGAAAACAAAAAAGTGTACACCTCTACCGGAACAAAAATGCCTTATAATCTCCTTGCCAAAATGCTGGAAGATCAAAACCGTATAATGGAGGCTATTCATAACAAACAACCACTATCCACTCTCAAAGGCATTAAATTTGTCAAACCTTTATAATCTTACACCTACAAAAGATGGCTACAATTTCACATCGGTTTCCGGCTTAACATATTCTTTATATTTTGGTTGTCACTATTTAAAAGATGATAACGGTAAAGATATCAAGGCAGCATCCTTCGGATTTTCTCACGAACCTCCTGTAGGCCGCGATAGGAAATATGATGGAAAAATTAAAAATACTATCCAGTATGTAATTCTTGAATTCTTTCAAAACAATCCTGATACCGGACTTATATTTGTCTGTAATAACAAGGATAGATACGGTCGCCACAGGTATATTACATTCAGTAAGTGGTTTAAGGAAGTCGATGCCCCAATTGAAAAATTTGATTGCGGCGAGATTCATACTAAAGATGGATTCTATACGTCATTTCTTGTACGACCTGATAATCCTTTAAAGGAGTATTACGTAGATGCTTTCTATTTGACAATTTACGAGTATTTTCCCGGTATAAGCCAATCCGAATTTGAATTATCGGATATCATTTCCTTCCAATAAAAAACCGTCTGGCTCTCAGCAGACGGTTTGTATTTCTATCCTGAACTTTCTTACCTCGTAATCAATCGCATAAACTCATTCCTCGTTCTGCCATCTTCAAACTGACCTGAAAACGCAGATGTTGTCGTTACTGAGTTCTGCTTCTGCACACCGCGCATCATCATACACAAGTGTTGCGCTTCTATCACCACTCCTACGCCTAACGGCTGCAATGTTTCCTGGATAGCATCGAGGATCTGATGCGTCAGGCGTTCCTGCACCTGTAACCTCCGGGAATACACATCTACCACCCTGGCAAGTTTGCTAAGACCGGTAATATATCCGTTAGGGATATAAGCAATATGCGCCTTTCCAAAGAACGGTAACATGTGATGCTCGCAGAGGGAATACAACTCTATATCTTTTACGATCACCATCTCACTGTATGCCTCTGTGAATTTAGCACCCTCCAGGATAGCTTTCGCATCCATCTGGTAACCCTCTGTGAGGAATTGCATTGCCTTGGCCACACGTTCAGGTGTCTTCTGTAATCCTTCCCTATTCGTATCCTCCCCTAATAACTCAATACTGCTCTTGTAATGATGAATAAGATCATTCGTTATCTTTTCATCATACATTTCTATCTTATTGTAAGCCATTACTATAATTAACTTAGTCTAACAATCAACAATTCCTGAAAGTACCAGGTATGGGATATATAATCGCTTATTTACCTCCAAAGTACTCAACATAGATACGGGGCGTCTCATACAGCTTAATGCAATGTAAGGCTACGCCAGCCGGCAAATGAGGTGTTAACTGGTCCCAGATACCTATAGCGAGATTTTCAGCAGAAGTAAATTTACCTACCATAAAATCAACATCCATATTCAGATTACGATGGTCCAGCTTTTCAACTACATAATCCTTGATAAGTACACCGAGTGTCTTTGCATTAAATACGAATCCGGTTTCCGGATCCGGCGTTCCCTTTACGGTTACGTGTAATTCGTAATTATGACCGTGCCAGTTTTCGTTAGCACATTTACCAAACACTTCCTCGTTCTTTTCCTTACTCCAAGCGGGATTGGATAACTTATGCGCCGCATTGAAGTTCTCCACACGCGTTAAATAGATCATTATTAACTCTATATTTTCCGCAAAAATACAATAATTCAACCACAACCTATCCTTATAGAAAACCAAAAGCGCCTACCTTTGCACCATGAAAATACTGGTTACCGCTGCTACTCCCTTTGAAATTCAGCCTTTTATGGACCATCTGGCCGGAAAGAACTACCAGAATTGCCAGGTAACCACCCTTATCGGCGGCATCGGCATGATGCATACCGCATACCAGCTGGGCAGGCAATTTGCCATATCACGCCCCGATTTTGCTATTCAGGCCGGTATTGCCGGCTGTTTTGACCACTCCTGGGAGATGGGAAAAGTAGTTATCATCGATAAAGAACAGCTGGGCGACCTCGGCGTGGAAGATGATCAGGCCTATAAAGACCTGTTTGACATACAGTTATGGCAGCCAGACCAACCTCCTTTTATCAATAAACAGCTCATCAATCCGCTGAAAGATATTCCTCATCTTCCGGAACTGCCAACTGCCTCCGGTGTGACCATCAATACCGTCAGCGGTAGCGAACGCACCCGTCAGCTATTGGTTGACAAGTATGATCCGGGTGTTGAGAGTATGGAAGGTGCCGCTTTCCATTATGCCTGCCTCCAGGAAAAGATCCCTTTCTTGCAATTACGGAGTATCTCCAACTATGTAGAAGTAAGAGATAAAAGCAAATGGAAGATCCAGCTCGCTATTAAAGAATTGAATGATACATTGATTAAATATTTTGAACGATGGAACTAACATTAGGATTCTCACCATGCCCGAATGATACATTCATTTTTGACGCGATGGTGAATAACAAGATCGATACAAAAGGTCTCACATTCAATACACAGCTTGAAGACGTTGAAACACTGAACAAGTGGGCGATGCAGGGTAAACTGGCCGTTACAAAGCTCAGCTTTGGCGTATATCAGAAAGTGAAAGACCAGTATGAATTACTCAATAGCGGCAGTGCTTTAGGCAGAGGATGCGGACCATTACTTATTGCTAAAAAAGATGTTCCGCAGGAGAAGATCAAAGACTGTAAGATCGCTATTCCAGGAGAAAATACTACTGCTAACTTACTCTTCTCTATTGCATTCCCTGAAGCAAAACAAAAAGAAGTGCTCGTCTTCTCTGATATTGAAAACGCAGTATTGGATGGCAGAGTAGATGCCGGTGTGATCATTCATGAGAACAGATTCACCTATCAGCAGAAAGGTCTCGTTAAGATCATCGATCTTGGCGAATACTGGGAAAGCACTACTGGCAGCCCTATTCCTTTAGGAGGGATCTTTATCCGTAAAGATGTTCCTGATCATATCAAACAACAGGTAGATCAGCTCATACACGACAGCCTTCAGTATTCTTACAAGCACTATCCTGCTTTGTCTTCCTATGTAACCGCTCACGCGCAGGAAATGGACGAATCAGTAATGCGCCAGCATATCGATCTCTATGTAAATGATTTCAGCCTTGGTCTTGGCGATGCTGGCAAAGCTGCCGTTGACAGACTGATGTCCGTATATGCATAAACATTAGTACACTGAAACAAAAAATAGCCCACAGATGACTGGCAGTTGTCTGTGGGCTATTCATATCTCAATGGTTATATTTCTTCCGCGCTTCTCTTATTACGATGACCTAAGAAGCTAATGCGGCCTTATAAACTTCGAGCACTCTTTTGCGGGCCTGTTCGTGCACAACCATCGGCTTAACATAAGTCAACTCCTGAAATTCAGGCACCCATTTTTTTATATATTCAAAAGAAGGATCAAAACGTTGTGTTTGTAATGTGGGATTGAACACGCGGAAATAAGGCGCAGCATCACAGCCGGAACCTGCCGCCCATTGCCAGTTCCCATTGTTTGCAGCAAGATCATAGTCGAGCAGTTTCTTTGCAAAATAAGCTTCTCCCCAACGCCAGTCTATCAACAAATGTTTCGTCAAAAAACTTGCAGTGATCATACGTACGCGGTTATGCATAAAGCCTGTAGCATTCAACTCACGCATACCTGCATCTACAATAGGATAACCTGTTTGGCCATCACACCATTGCTGAAATTCCTGCTCATTATTCCGCCATTGAATATTATCATATTCACGTCGGAAAGAATGTTGTACAACATGTGGGAAATGCCATATGATCATCTGGAAGAAATCACGCCATATCAATTCACCGAGAAATGTCTCGTTCAATTCATTCGCGCGCTCAGCCAGTTCACGTATGCTGATAGTACCAAAACGCAGATGCAATCCTATGTGCGTCGTTCCTTCAATACCGGGCAGGTCGCGGGTTTTATCATAGTTCTTTATCACGCTGTCCTTTACTCTGGCCGATGGGAATCCTCTGTCGCCTGCAAGGAATCCGATAGCACGCAGACTAGGTACTTTCTTTAGTTTCTGTTTGAAGAAATTCCTGAAATAGTTTTCTGTAGGGTAAGCTTGTAAAGAATAATCATTCAGTAGTGTTTTCCATTTTTTACTATACGGTGTAAATACAGTATATGGTTGTCCGTTATCTTTTAAAATTTCATTCCTGTCAAAGACAACCTGGTCTTTGTACTGATGGAAGCCAATATTCTTTTCCTTCAATTGCTTCGCAATATCTGCATCCCGTCTAACGGCATACGGCTCATAGTCAATATTGGTGAACACTTCCTGCACATCATACTGTGTGGTCCAGTGTTCAAATGCCTGTTGCGGCGTACCGTAGTAGATGTCCAGGGTGCTGCCAAGCTTACTGAGTTTCACCTGCAGATCTTCCAGCGTGTCATGAATAAAAGTAACACGTCTGTCATGTTTATCCTCAAGGTCATTCAGTATGTCTGTATCAAACACAAAGACAGGTACAACAGGATTCGCAGATTTCAAAGCGTGGTACAACGCTGCATGGTCAAGCAGACGTAAGTCACGTCGCAACCAGCATAAATTTATAGTCGGAGGCATAAGAGTGGTTAGTTTTGCATTCTCAAATAAACAATCGCAGTACAAGATAAATCGGATGGAACAAAAAAAGTGTTGCTAAAAATGTGCCACTGCCATGCAGATTCAGTAAAGTGTAGTAAATAAGTAATCGTATATTTTTATCTATAATCCTTCGTGGATCAGCTCGTGTAATATTACCGCAGTAGCATTCCCATAACTACTTTCACGGAATGAACCGACCCAGCGGATACCTGTAACTGCATTAGTAAGAAATATTTCATCTGCTGTCTCAAGATCTGCTACTGTAACGGGCTTTTCAGTAACTGAAAAAGGAAGGTCCATACGCAGCAGGTTCCTGCGCATCACACCACATACACCTCCTTCAGATAACGGAGGTGTAATGATCTCCTTTCCATGCACGATAAACAGATTAGCAATAGTCGTATCAGCCACTCTTCCACACGGGTTCAGCAGCACTGCTTCATTAATGCGGTGTTGTTTTGCATACATGGCAGCCATTACATACGGCAGGCAATTATTCGATTTGATGTAAGAATATTTGTCGCTCGACTTTCTCACATCGGGGAAAATATCCAGCTTTAGTCCGGTCTCATTTAACTCCAGTATCTGCCGGTCCAGTTCCCAGCTCTGGATAATAAAATTCGGCAGGTTATTAATGGGGTCATACAGCCCTCCGTCTGACCTGAAAACCGTCAGCCTTACCCTGGCCAGCCGCTCATGACCATTCCGGCTGCAAAGCTCTGTAATGAGCCTTTTAAAATATGCTTTGGTAAAATGCTGGGGAACATCAAAATGGAGCAGGTTCAGACTGGACATCAGCCTTTCAAAATGCAGGTCGGCCAATAGGGCACGTCCCTGGTACACCCGCATAGTTTCAAAACAACCATCTCCATAACGGAAAGAACGGTTATCGGCTGTTAAGATAGGTTCGGACGCCGCAATAAATTTACCATTATAACATAGAAACCCTAATTGCACTTCGAACTCTTTAGCTTTTGATTGGACTGTTAAGGTACGGAAAATTAATGGGGTAAAAATGGGTAGCGGTTACCCGGCCTCACGCCGGATAACCGTCTTTTTTCACATAGGACAGGGGGTCTTCCCCGCTCGGCAGGGATGAACACCTGTTAATACTGACAACCCAATATGGGATATTGCTGATTACACTGAGACCTTTCCGGTTTTACGCACAAAGCCTGGCGATGGCCCGCACGCCACTACATGTGACACCGTATTCTTTCATAATTAAAATGGTATAGGATAAATAGGACACTTCGAACAATCACATGACAGGAACTATGCGTTCCAACCGGGCCTTACGGCACCTGTAATCATTCAGTATTCTTTTCCCTTCGGGATAAATACGTACGTGGTCATAGTTTCATCAGGTTGCTTGATTCTCTAAACGTCAGCGACAATTTTCACAATGCTATTTTAATTTGTCGACTTAGATGTTGGATTTCCTCACAGGAATTTATCTGATATCGGTATCTGCTTTCGAATGTTGTTTACGATCTTTTCTGTTATATAAAATGCTAACAGTAATGACATCGCAAAGATGCTGATTTTGTTTTACTCTACAATAGCAAGTTAAGGGTATTGTAAATATGAGGGATAATACTTATGAAAAAATAAAAAGCTAGGAATTAAGAATTGAATGTTGAGATCTGTTACAACTGCTCAATGCTTAATTCCTGATATCTTAGCTGAGTTTCATCTCCGGTATCTCTCCTTCAACAATCAGCCTTCCTGCTGTCTTGGCAACGATCTCCTCAACGCTCACACCCGGAGCTCTTTCAAGTAAACGGAACCCTTGCGGCGTAATATCCAATACAGCCAGCTCGGTCACCACTTTCTTTACACACGAAACACCCGTGAGAGGTAACGTACACGTTGGTAGTAATTTGCTTTCTCCCTTCGGATTTGTATGCATCATTGCCACGATAATATTTTTTGCTGATGCTACCAGGTCCATTGCCCCTCCCATTCCTTTTACCATCTTACCAGGTATTTTCCAGTTAGCGATATCGCCTGCATCAGATACTTCCATAGCGCCCAATACCGTTAGGTCGACCTTACCCGCCCTGATCATACCGAAGCTCTCAGCAGAATCAAAAAACACACCGCCCGGCAACACTGTCACCGTTTCTTTGCCTGCATTGATCAGGTCTGCATCTATCTCCTGCTCTTCCGGATAAGGTCCCATACCCAACAATCCATTTTCAGACTGTAACATGATAGAAATACCTGACGGGATGAAATTGGCTACCAGTGTCGGAATACCGATACCCAGGTTCACATACATACCATCGCGCAGCTCCTGTGCTATTCTTTTGGCAATGCCATATTTATCTAAAGACATAATGATTTTCAGATTTGAGGTTGCAGTAGCAATAAGGGATTAACCCATTTTTACGGTTTTCCGCTCTATACGTTTTTCATAATTACTTCCCTGGAAGACACGGTGCACATAGATGCCCGGCACATGGATATGGTCAGGGTCCAGCTCTCCGGGTTGAACCAGGTGCTCAACTTCGGCAATGGTGATATTGCCTGCCTTGGCCATAGAACTACTGAAATTACGGGTGGTCTTGCGGAATACCAGGTTACCCATTGTATCGCCTTTCCAGGCTTTAACGATGGAAAAATCTGCATGTAATGCCAGCTCCATCAAATACTGCTTGCCGTTGAATTCCCGCGATTCTTTTCCGGCAGCTATTTCCGTACCGTAACCTGCGGGCGTAAAAAAGGCAGGGATACCCATGCCTGCCATCTGGATACGGGTAGCCAGCGTTCCCTGGGGGATCAGGTCCACCTCCAGTTCACCGGATAGCAACTGACGTTCGAACTCAGCGTTCTCTCCTACGTAAGACGAAAGCATCTTTTTGATCTGCCTTGTTTTCAGCAGTAGTCCAAGACCAAAATCGTCCACGCCGGCATTGTTGGAAATACAGGTTAATTGTGTAGTACCCTTGCGTACTAAAGCGGCAATACTGTTTTCTGGAATGCCGCACAAACCAAATCCGCCCAGCATCAGGGTAGCGCCATCGCGGATGTCATGCAATGCTTCATCAGCATTAGCTACAACTTTGTTCATGTTTTGGTGATGTTTTAAAAAGGGCGGCTTCAGCGCTTCGGTTTGGCCATCCTAGTCAAGGGCACATGCTTCTTTGGCGAATTGTCTTTAGGCATGGACTCAAGCTTCTTTGGCAGATTGTCGAAATTGACGCCTCTCTTATTTTTCTTAACAAATGGAATTAATGTATCCTGTTCAATTGAAATTAGACTATTATTATTAACCGGCAAAAGGTTACGCCGGTTTGTCACATACTCTTTCCGCCGCTCGTTGATGTCAAGCATATTCTTATCGTTCGACACAATTGCAAACATCATATCGTATATCACCTTGAATGCGTTGGGATGCGCCTCGTAATATTTGTAGCTGTGATTGAACTGCTCGGGGGTCAGTTTATGCATATCAAGCACCTGGCGAAAATACACTTTCACACGCTTCTGACGTATTGAATCATGGACAAGCAGGTTCGCCTGATCGTCTGTAATACCACTATATGCGTCCGCCAGATTTAAATCCAGCAGCACATCACGCATTTGTTCTTTGGATATTACGTCTTTTGGCACTCTGTCCGCTTCCCCGCATGCCATTATCAGCAACAGCAGGCAAACTGCAATAATTCTATACATAAATTATGTTCCTTCTTCAAAAAGCAAAGCTATTTCATATTCTGATATTTCGCTGCATTGGTGACGTCCATCTGGGCTAGCAATTGTGCGGCACGTGACCTCTCCTGCGGTGGCGATTTGGCAAAGATCTTCTGCAGTTCATCCGCTTTGGCGGTAAAGAACGTTGCCATCAGCATAGAATTGGGTATATCCTGGTATATGGCATACAACATGTTCAGGCAGTTCATCAAGGTATTGCGTCCTTTATTCATGTCCTCGTACATCATGTCCAGTCCTTGCCGGTGATATTGATACATCACATCATGAAAACGGGCGAATTTCACATTTAACAGATTGTCCTGCAGCCAGTAACGGTTCCTGTTGCCCTCAAAAGGTTTCCATCCTGAGATCTCCTTTCCGTCAGGTGCACTGGTCACTATATTCAGCGCCTTCTTAAAGAAATCATCACCTCCCCTCGCAGCAAAAGAATCTGCATCCAGCCCCAGGATGATGTAAGTATAATAAGCCAGGATCGCAGTCAGGTTAGACGCCAGCGGATCATTTCCCACTACGCGGTTATCACTGAATTCCAGTGGCTGAAATTCTACATAACGGAATACCACGTTCGGGTCCTGAGTATTCAGGATACTGCTTAAATATCCGGCGTTATATACCGGTCTGGTAGCCTGGATGGTCAGGGTCGCCTTAAAAGTGTTGTTGCCAAGATCTTCGGTAATATTAAGCAGGAAGTTGCACTCTATGCGTTCAGAAGGAGTATATGACTCGTCGGTCCATCTGCGGCCGTTCAGGAATTCCCTGATAGAATTCTGAAGGGTAGTAAATACCTTCCTGCTGGTATTGTTATTTACCAGCCTGCCGGTAGTGACAGTGACATTTGCACGGAGTTCCTGTGCCTGTGCAGGCATCAGGGCCAATAAGGTTCCTGCTATTGACATGATGAGCGCAAAACACCAGGTCCTGTGTTTTGCAAACCATAAGTGGGCGTTATTTACCATTGTGATCATTCTATTATATAGAGCACGTGTTTAAACTACCAGCGGAACACTGTTATAGTGAAGGATGTCCACAATAGCAGTCACAATATCCTGCGCCACCTCAAGTTTTGATTTCAGTGGCAGGTCCCTTGCATCTCCTTTCTTGTCGAACAAGGTCACCTTGTTGGTATCATGATTAAAGCCGGCGCCTTTATCATTCAGGGAATTCATTACAACGAGGTCCAGGTGTTTCTCACGGAGCTTCTTTAATGCATATTCCTTTTCGTTGTTCGTTTCCAGCGAGAATCCAACCAGCACCTGTTTGTCGGTACGGGTAGCACCCAGCGTACGCAGAATGTCTTTCGTTTTTTCCAGTTCCAGCGTCAGCGCGTCTCCCTCGCCTTTCTTCATCTTTATATCCGCCACATGTTTTGGACGGTAATCAGCCACTGCTGCTGCCATTACTATAACGTCGGCCTGGGTAAAATGAGCGGCGCTACTGTTAAACATATCTTCCGCAGTTACTACCCGGATGGTATTTACTGCAGGGTTACCGGCAGATAGTCCCGTAGGACCAAGCACCAGGGTCACGTCAGCTCCGGCAGTCGCCAGCGCATCTGCGATAGCGATCCCCATTTTTCCGCTGGAATGGTTACTGATATAACGTACAGGGTCCAACGGTTCTTGCGTAGGACCGGCAGTTACCAAAGCTTTTTTTCCTTTCAGCGGAAGAGTCGTTTTGTCAACCTGTTGTTGATCAATAGACTGTGCAGAATGGTTGCTAAAATGTTCATGCAGATACTTCACAATATTTTCCGGCTCTGCCATACGGCCTTCGCCGAACAAACCACTGGCCAGCTCACCCTTCTCAACCGGTAACTGCTGATGACCGTAAGACAACAGCTTGCTGATATTGTTCCGTGTAGCAGGATGGTGCCACATATCCTCGTCCATGGCCGGCGCAAAGAGCACCGGACAGGTAGCGGAAAGGTAGGTCGCCATCAACAGGTTATCGCATGCGCCATTGGCCATTTTGGACAGGGTGTTAGCGGAAGCCGGTGCTATCAGCATCACATCCGCCCAGCGACCCAGCATCACATGATTGTTCCAGCTCTGGTTATCACTGATGGTTACGGGTACTTCATGTTTGGACAATGTTGCCAGGGTAAGCGGCGTGATAAAGTCGCAGGCGGACGGGGTCATCACGACTTTCACGTCTGCACCTTCTTTTACCAGCAACCGTACAATTGTAGCTGCTTTATAGGCAGCGATACTGCCGGATACGCCCAATAATATTTTCTTTCCTTGAAGCATGACCAATAGGCTATTAAGCAAAAAAGGCGGCAGAAATATGTTTCTGCCGCCATGAAGTTAGATATTTTTCAGTCAAACTACTTAACTATACAAGTCATCGTCGTTCCTGCGGAAGTAGATCTTATCTTCCAGGAATTCCTGTGTAGCCTGGATAGCCGGATTAGCCATCCTCTCATAGAAACGGGAGATCTCAATCTGCTCTTTGTTCTCGTGCACTTCCTCCAGGTTGTCTGTGTGGCTGGCAAATTCTTCCAGCTTGGAGTGCAGTTCTTCCTTCACAGATATGTTGATCTGGTTGGCGCGTTTCGCGATCACTGCAATAGACTCATACAGGTTACCAGTTTTGCTCTTAATCTCGGTAGTACTTTTGGTTTCTACCATCGGATTGATGCTACTGGTGAGACCTCTTTTTATTTTGCTCATTCTCCAGGGAATTATTGTGTTTATTAATTGTTTTTAGTTTCTGTTACGGCTTTTTCAGATTTCTTTGATTTCTTCTCTGATCTGTCCGCTTTTTCAGCTTTGTCGGCCGCTTTTTCGGCTTTCTTAGCATCTTTCTTCAAACGCTCTGGTTTTGTAGTTGTATAACTTTCAAGCGTTTTGATATTGCCTTGCGCTAAGGTATAATATTTTTCGGCATCTCCCTTTAACTTACTGGAAGGGTAATGATCGGCAAAATCCAGGTATTCGGACAGTACGTCGTCGTAACGTTCCTTCTGCTTTTCCCAGATGCTGTTCTTGGCATATTGATAATAAGCCTTGATAGCCATGTACTTATACTCATCACTCTTATCGGAATCAGGGTAGTTACGCTGCAGGCTCTTAAAAGAGATGGCGGCTGCCTTGTAATATCCTAAGTTATAGTATAACTCTGAGTTGTTGTATTCTTTCTTTTCCAGCTTCCTGCGGCACAGTTCGATCACGAGGTTTGCTTCAGACACTTTATCGGAAGTAGGGTAATTGTTAATGAAAGTCTGCAGGGCAGCAATAGCCTTTTGGGTATTGGTCTGGTCCAGCTGTACCTTAGGGGACTGTTTATAATAGCAGTAAGCCTGCATATAGTCCATTTCGGTCGCTCTCGGGCTGTTCGGGAAATTGTCCAGGTAGTTCTTGAAATAGAACCCGGCCTGTACATAGTCTTTCATCTTATAGGCGCAGTAGCAGTAGTTATAATAGATAGGCTCATACTTGTCCGTTCCTTTATATACCTGGAACAGTGACTCGTACAACCCCTGGGCTGCGGTATACTTCTTTTTGCCATATAACTTGTCAGCATATGCCAGCTTGGCTTCGTAGTCTTTGCTTTTTTCAATTCTGCGTAGCTCGGCATTACAAGATACCAAAGCTGTTGCTGCCACAAAGAGACTGATGTATAAAACTAATTTCCGCATAAAGAGGGCAAAGTTAAGAATTAAATGTAAATGTAAGATTGGGCGGCAATCGAAACTGTTAAAATTTTGTAAAAGCCGGGTCCGGAAGAAAGACATCATGTCGCTTATTCCCTCCACATTTTACCACCTGGATCAAAATCCCCCACTTTTTACCACGAAAACCGCTTTTGCTGATCACCGGCATATGAATTCAATGTAACGCTATATCTAACACCACTCTTTTCCGTTGTTACGCCGTTGTTTCTATAGCGAACGATATAGAAACAACGGCGTAACAACGGCGTAGCATGCCTGTAGGTTATAGGACGGAACCTGTTTCAATCCATACCAAAGGCCATTTATGCTGAGTTAAATATGATTGGAAGACACGGGTTTATGTAAGATAGCGGGTCTTCCCGCGTTAGTCAGGTTAGGGCGGAGAAGAACAGAAAGGTTTGGGGCCTGAAGGGCTAAATAGCATTCAAAGCGGGCACTGATGGCAATTCTAAGTGGAAGGAGAAATACAGGGCAACTACATCTTTACCAGGTTACAAACAGATGACGCACACTTATAAACACCTTATTAACACGATATCCACAGTAATCCACATCGATTTCACAACAAAACCCACACAACCTAATATTATAGGCAAAAAACTGCTGTGGAAAAAATTTATATTTCATTTTTTCGTTAGAGAGTGGGAAAAAGTGTTATTTTGTGTTAGAAAATGTTTTTCAAGGACTTTCGCCCCCAAGTATGACAGGCTTTCTCGGTGAATATGAGGCTACGCTGGATGCAAAAGGGCGCTTTCTACTACCCGCTGGCTTTAAAAAGCAGCTGGCAGAAAGCGCAGGGGAGCAGTTTGTGCTGAACCGGGGGTTTGAAAAATGTTTGTCTTTGTATCCCATGAATGAATGGCAGCCAATTTTCGAGCGTATCAGTAAGTTGAACGACTTCGATCCGAAAGTTAGGGAATTCCGGCGCTATTTTCTGAACGGAGCTACAATATGTGAACTGGACAGTGCAGGAAGGTTATTAGTACCAAAAAACCTGATGTCATATGCCTCGCTGGAAAAAGACATTGTACTGGCGGCGGCGACTAACAAAATAGAGATCTGGGATAAAGGTAAATACCAGGAGTTCTTTGAAAATTTCTCACCAGGATCATTTAGTGACCTGGCCCAACAAGTAATGGGAGGCGGAGATAATAATATTTCGATTTAACCGAGTATGGAAGAAGGTTCAGCATATCATCTGCCCGTGTTACTGCAGGAAGTGATCACAAACCTGCAGATACGCCCCGACGGTGTATATGTAGATGCCACTTTTGGTGGAGGGGGTCATTCCAGGGCTATCCTGGAACAGCTAAATGAAAACGGCAGACTGGTCGTATTTGACCAGGACGAAGATGCATACAACAACCGGATAGATGACCCCAGGGTCACCTTCGTTCAACAGAACTTCCGGCATATGCAGCGATTCCTGAAATTATACAAATCAGTCCCGGTAGATGGAATTCTGGCTGACCTGGGAGTTTCTTCCTGGCAGTTCGATACAGCAGAAAGAGGATTCAGCACCCGCTTTGACGGTGATCTGGACATGCGGATGGATAAGCGTACGACGCAAACAGCCGCTGCACTCTTACAATCATCTACCGAAAAACAACTGCAACTGATCTTCCAGGAATATGGCGAAGTAACAAACGCCAGAACACTTGCAAAGATCATTGTAACGGAACGCAAGGCAAGACCAATGCGTACCATCAGTGAATTCAAATCTGTAATTCAGCCGATAGTAAAAGGCAATCCACAGAAATACCTGGCACAAGTGTTCCAGGCACTGCGAATTGCTGTGAACGATGAACTTGGCGCCCTGAAAGACATTCTGACACAGTCAGCGGAAGTGCTGAAACCCGGCGGTAAACTCGCCATTATCACTTTCCACTCACTGGAAGACAGACTGGTGAAAAACTTTATGAAGACGGGACAATTTGAAGCACAGGAAGATACTTTCTCCTTCGAAACACCTCCGAAACTCTTCAAACTAGTAACGAAAAAGCCAGTAACTGCCAGCCCCGAAGAGCTGAAGCGCAATACAAGGTCCCGAAGTGCAAAACTCCGGATAGCCGAAAAATTATAAGATTGATTATGAATCCGCTATGCCAATGTGCTTGTTTGACAACAGGTAACATTGGCTTAGTAGCATAAATAACAAAAGTGTTGCAGGAAGAAGAAGCATACATATCAGCGCTTGACGAAACCCCGGAAGAACAACCGGAACAGCACGAACACAAGAAGGAATGGCGGCTCCGTATCAACTACAGGGCCATTACGCAGAACATGCCCTTCATACTGTTCCTGTCCGTGCTCGCGCTGATATATATCGCCAACAGTCACCTGGCAGAAAAAAAGATCCGGCGCATCAACAAACTTGGCAGGGAGATCAAGGAACTCAAATGGGAGTACCTCAACGTAAAAAGCGAATTGATGTTCCGAAGTAAAATGAGCGAAGTAGGCAAAGCAGTAGATCCCCTGGGACTAAAACCGCTTAGCTCTCCGCCACAGAAAATTGAACTTGAGAAAAAGGAATAACCTTTTATACATAACAAACAGTGGAAGTAAAGAAAGACATATTGTGGCGTGTGTATCTGTGCTTTATCGGCATGGGACTGTTTGGTGTGGCAATCCTTGTAAAAGTGTTCATGGTGCAGAACATAGAGGGCAACTACTGGCGCAGCATGGCCGACAGCCTGCATACCCGCTACGTATCCCTGGACGCTGACCGGGGCACTATTTACTCTGAAGAAGGCAGAATGCTTTCCACTTCCATTCCTTACTTCAACCTAAGAGTGGATTTTGCGGCTGATGGCCTGAAGGAAAACAAAGGAAAGATCTTCAAAGACAATGTTGACTCATTGTCTATCCGTCTTTCTGGTCTTTTCGGCGATCATACGCCTGCTGAATACAAACGTATCCTGCTGGAAGCATACAAAAACAAGGACAGGTACTTCCTCTTAAAAAAAGATGTACTGTTTGTCCAGTACCAGGCGGTCCGCGACTTTCCTATGTTCAGACTCGGAAAGAACAAAGGCGGCCTGATAGCAGAAACAAAGAACAAACGCATCAACCCCTTCAAACTATTGGCTAACCGTACAATAGGATTGTCAAGGGAAAATGCTCAGAACGTAGGTCTCGAAAGGACCTACGATAGATATTTAAAAGGCGTTACCGGTAAAAGACTGATGCGCCGTATCGCCGGTGGAACATTTGTTCCCGTAGAAGGATACGATATCGAACCTGAAAACGGACGCGATATCGTTACCACCATCGACGTCAACATGCAGGACATCGTAGAAACAGCGCTCATGAACATGATGGTGAGCAATGAAGCTCAACACGGCACCTGCATACTGATGGAAGTGAAGACCGGTAAGATAAAAGCTATTGCCAACTTAGGCCGCCAGCCCGATGGCAGCTACTGGGAGGACATGAACTATGCCTTACAGGTGGGCGAACCAGGTTCCACCTTTAAACTGGCTACCGTGATCGCCGCACTGGATGACCAGTACGTTTCCATGAACAACCAGGTGAACCTGAACGAAGGCCGCTGGCAGATTGGAAGGAGAACAGTGTTCGACTCCGAGCCTCATCCGGGACAAACAAACGTAAGCATTAAACATGCTTTCGAACTGAGCTCCAACGTGGGGATGGCAAAACTGGCCATGCAGTGTTACGCGAAAAGGCCCAACGACTTTGTGGCACATCTGCGTAAGCTCAAACTGGATAAATCCACCGGCATCGACCTCGTAGGGGAAGGTAAACCGGTGATCAAGAATACAAAATCAAGGACATGGAGTTCCACCACCCTACCCTGGATGGCCTTTGGATATGAAGTGTTAATAAGTCCGTTACAGACCGCCATGTTGTATAACGCAGTGGCCAATAACGGCACCATGATGAAGCCTTACCTGGTAAACTCCATCATGGAATATGGTCAGCCGGTGAAATATTTTGATCCGGAAGTAGTACTGGACAGTATCTGTTCGCAAAACACCCTGAGGCAGGTGAAACTCATGCTGGAAGGTGTAGTAACTAACGGTACCGCCAGATCGCTCTGGTCGCCATATTACAAGTTTGCCGGTAAGACCGGTACCGCCCTGGTAGCAAACGGCAATAAGGGTTATGTAGAGAAGATCTATCAGTCTTCATTTGCAGGGTACTTCCCGGCCAACGATCCGCAATTCACCTGCGTGGTGGTGATCAAGAACCAACCGAATGCGGTGAAGTTCTACGGAGGTGCAGTAGCAGGACCTGTGTTCCGCGAAGTGGCAGACAAGCTGTACGCGATCGCGCTTGAGAAACAAAAGCCCATGCGCGCTACCCTGGCAATAGACACATTGCTGGCGTTTAAAAACGGACAGGGACGCGAATGGAAAACGATACTGAACAAACTGAACCTGCCAATGCAGGGGAATGTCAACAACAGCAGCTGGGTAAGCGCAAAAGTGGATGACAAGAAGATCACCTTTGCACCAGTACAGCAAGTGAAAGGTGGAGTGCCCAATGTAACAGGGATGGGATTAAAAGATGCACTGTACCTGTTGGAGAATGCGGGATTGCGTGTGGTTATCAAAGGAGCAGGTAAAGTGACAAACCAGTCAATACCAGGGGGCTCCCAATTAGAAAGAAATCAGACAATAGTAATAGAACTGAGCTAAGAGAATGAAGACGCTGCGTGACATACTATACAATGTGAGCATCCGTGAGGTACACGGCAGTACTGATACTGCTGTTAACTCGCTGAGCATCGACTCCCGGGCCATTGGTCAGGGAGACGCCTTTATTGCAATTAAAGGCGTACATGCGGATGGTCACCTGTTTATAGATAAAGCCCTTGCACAGGGCGCCGCAACGATCATCTGTGAAGAACTGCCGCAAAACCTGGCAACCGGTGTTACTTATGTGCTGGTCAACAGCAGCGCCACTGCTGCCGGTGTCATCGCAGGTAACTTTTACGATAATCCGTCTCATAAACTGAAACTGGTCGGCGTAACAGGCACCAATGGTAAAACTACCATCGCTACGCTCCTGTTCCGCCTGTTCAGTAAACTGCGCTTCCATTGCGGAATGCTGTCTACTGTTCAGAACCAGATCGGCGATAAGGTCGTTCCGGCCACACATACCACACCCGACGCCATTCACCTCAATGCCTTACTGGCGGAGATGGTGGACGAAGGTTGTGAATATGTGTTCATGGAAGTCAGTTCCCATGCGGTACATCAGCAACGTATCGCCGGACTGAAATTCACCGGTGGAATATTCAGCAACATCACACACGATCACCTGGATTACCACAAGACCTTTGATGAATACATCAGGGTGAAAAAAGCCTTCTTTGACGGATTGCCGGCTACCGCCTTTGCACTCACCAATCTGGATGACAAGCGGGGTAATGTAATGCTGCAGAACACACGCGCAAAGAAACAGTCATACAGTCTGCGTACAGTGGCTGATTTCAAGGGCAAGATCCTTGAAAACAATCTGACAGGACTGATCATGACAGTCAATGAAAAAGAAGTGCATTTCCGCCTGATAGGTGAATTCAATGCATATAACCTGCTGGCAGTATATGGCGCCGCTATATTACTGGGACAGGATAAAGACGAAGTACTGCAGGCACTCAGTGACCTGTCAGGCGCCGAAGGCAGATTCGACTATATCATGTCCGCACAGGAAAAGATCATTGGTATTATCGACTATGCACATACACCGGATGCACTGCTGAATGTACTGGCCACTATTAAAAACCTGCGCAAAGGCAACGAGCAGGTCATCACAGTAGTAGGCTGCGGCGGCGACCGTGATACGGCTAAACGCCCTGTTATGGCAGCAGTTGCAACAGAACACAGCGATAAGGTGATCCTCACTTCTGACAATCCACGCTCGGAAGATCCGGTAGCCATCATTCATCAGATGGAAGCCGGTATACCAGTACATCAGAAGAAGAAATCACTTTCTATCACCGACAGAAAAGAAGCCATTAAAACAGCCGTCAGCCTGGCAAACCCGGAAGATATCATCCTGGTAGCCGGCAAAGGCCACGAAAAATACCAGGATATCCAGGGAGTGAAACATCCTTTCGACGATAAACAGGTATTACGCGAAATGCTGGAACTAATGGGGAAATAACAACAATGCTAAGACAACTAACGAAACCGGACCTGTAAGTAACGACTACAGGCAAGACTGAGACTAACTAACTATATGCTATATTATTTATTTAACTATCTCAAATCATTAAACTTCAGCGGCAGCGGGATGTTCCAATTCATCACCTTCCGTGTTACAATGGCATTGCTGCTGTCGTTAGCGATTTCTTTGCTGTTAGGTAAGAGCATAGTTCGTTACCTCCAACGCAAGCAGATCGGGGAAACCATCCGCGACCTGGGACTTGCCGGAGAGAACTCCAAGAAAGGTACCCCTACTATGGGTGGTCTCATCATCCTGTCTTCCATTCTTATTCCTACACTTCTTTTCGCCCAGATAAAAACTGTATACGTATGGCTGATGCTGTTGTGTACCGTATGGCTGGGACTGATCGGATTCCTGGACGATTATATCAAAGTCTTCAAGAAAAACAAGGAAGGCCTGGCTGGTAAGTTTAAAGTACTCGGACAGATCGGTCTGGGTATCATTATAGGCAGCACACTGTATTTCAATGAGAACGTAGTGATCTCCCGCGAAATCATCGGTGGTAACAAACTCGCTTCTTATGAAAGGGATGTGCACCATAAAGAAAGAGTTACAAAAGACGGTCACCGGTTCGTGGATGTAAAGACGCCGATCACCACTATTCCTTTTGTAAAGAATCATGAGTTCAACTACGCCAAACTGATATCCTGGATGGGTGATGGTGCAGAGAAATATACATTCATCCTGTACATCCTGGTTGTAATAGTGATTATCACAGCCGTATCGAACGGGGCGAACCTGACGGATGGACTGGATGGACTGGCAACGGGCGTCTCGGCAGTGATAGGTGTGTGTCTTGGCATCTTTGCGTACGTATCGGGAAACATTCAGTTTGCGGAGTACCTGAACATCATGTACATCCCGAACCTGGGTGAGCTGTCCATCTTCATTGCCGCCTTTGTAGGTGCATGTGTGGGCTTCCTCTGGTACAACGCTTATCCGGCGCAGGTATTCATGGGTGATACCGGTAGCCTTGCACTGGGTGGTATCATTGCTTCCATCGCTATCATCGTAAGGAAAGAATTACTGATACCGATCTTCTGCGGCGTATTCCTGGTAGAGAATCTCAGCGTAGTGCTGCAGGTGTCCTACTTCAAATACACCAAAAAGAAATACGGAGAAGGAAGACGCATCTTCAGGATGTCTCCCCTTCACCACCATTACCAGAAGCTGGGATATCACGAAAGTAAAATTGCAACAAGGTTCTGGATCATTACCATTATCTGTGCAGCAATATCTATAGCAACGCTGAAAATGAGATAAACATGCAAAAGAAACTCATCATACTCGGAGCCGGCGAAAGCGGTATCGGTGCTGCCCTTCTGGGCAGGCAGCAGGGGTATGATGTATTCGTGTCTGACGGTGGTGCTATAAAAGATATCTACAAACAAGAACTGGCGGTCAACCATGTTCCGTTTGAAGAAGGAAGGCACTCATGGGACCGGATCCTGAACGCTGATGAGATCATAAAAAGTCCGGGCATACCTGAGAAGAGCGAGTTAATGAAGAAAGTGCGTGAAAAACAGGTGCCAGTGATCTCCGAAATAGAATTCGCTTACCGGTTCAGCAAAGACAGTAAGGTCATTGCAATTACTGGTAGTAACGGTAAAAGCACCACTACTGCGCTGACGTTCGACATATTTGAAAAGGCAGGATTGAAAGCAGCGATGGTTGGAAATATCGGTCTTAGCTATGCAAGACAGGTAGCCACTGCACCGGCGGATTACTACATCGTGGAAGTGAGCAGTTTTCAACTGGACGATATAAAGGAATTCAAACCGAATGTCGCCATTCTGCTGAACATAACGCCGGATCACCTGGATCGTTATGACTACAAAATGGAGAACTATGTGGCGTCAAAATTCCGCATAGCGATGAACCAGGGACCGGAGGATTATTTCGTGTACTGCATGGATGATCCCGAGATCAGCGATTATTTAAGGAAGCAAACTATTTATTCAACAACAATACCCTTTACTATCATGGAACCATTAAAGCAAGGAGGATTTATGGCAAACGAACAGGTGAACATCCAGGTGAATGATGAGCCAATGATCGTATCAATGTATGATCTTGCGCTGAAAGGCAAACATAACTTGTATAATTCAATGGCAGCGGGTATTGCAGGACGCACCATGGACATCAGGAAAGAGAAGATCCGCGAGAGTCTTACTTCTTTCAAGAGCCTGGAGCACCGCATGGAGTATGTAGCTACTGTGCGCGGAGTGGATTTCATTAATGATAGTAAAGCGACCAACGTAAACTCACTGTGGTTTGCATTGGAAAGCATGGAGAACCCTGTAGTCCTGATCATGGGAGGTGTGGACAAAGGCAACGACTATAGCGCTATTCGTGATCTGGTAAAAGAAAAAGTAAAAGCGATCATCTGTCTCGGTGTTGACAATGCTCCTATCCAGGAAGCATTATCCAACGATACACCGGTGATGGTAGATACACGCAATATGAAGGATGCTGTTGAGGCAGCATTTCATCATGCAGCGAAAGGAGATGTAGTATTGCTCTCCCCTGCCTGCGCCAGCTTCGATCTGTTCAAGAACTACGAAGACAGGGGCAAGCAGTTCAAGGAGGCAGTCAAAGAACTGTAACCGGCTTGTCGTCTGAAAGTAATACACTCAGACGACAAGCGCCAAAAAAGAGGGAAATGGACGTACTTCATAGGACAAAAGGAGACAGAGTGATATGGACGATCGTGATCTTCCTGTCACTGGTAAGCCTGCTCGCTGTTTACAGCGCCACGGGATCGCTGGCGTACCGGGAACAGGGAGGTCATACGGAGTACTATCTTTTCAAACAGCTGAGTGTACTGGCAATGGGGCTGCTGATCATCTATTTTGCACACATGGTGAATTACACAATTTATTCGCGTGCTGCACAGATAGGGTTTATTATCTCTATACCATTACTGATCTACACACTGGCGTTCGGACACAACATCAATGACGCCAGCCGTTGGATACGGCTACCAGTTATCAACCTGACATTTCAGACATCGGATGTAGCTAAACTGGCCATATTCATGTATGTAAGCAGACAGCTATCTAAACGTCAGCATGTCATCACCGATTTCAAGAAAGGCTTCTTGCCTATCATTATTCCGGTGAGTATCATCTGTGTGCTGATCATGCCTGCGAATATGTCCACAGCATTGTTGCTGGGCGCCAGTTGCATGATACTGTGCTTTATAGGCCGGGTACCTGTCAGGTTCCTGGCTTCGATGGTCTTAGCCGGAGCAGTATTAGTATTACTGATGTTTGCTATTGCGAAGCTGCCAGGATTTGAAATGCGTACGGGAACATGGGTTAACCGGTTTGAACATTTCTTTCAGGAAGATAATGCAGAACAACCTTACCAGGTGCAGCAGGCGAATATTGCAATCGCCGGCGGAGGCGTACTAGGTAAGGGCCCTGGCAACAGCACACAAAGAAATTTTCTTCCTCACGCATATAGTGACTATATATATGCAACTATTATCGAGGAGTATGGTATCTTTGGCGCCTTTTTGATATTGATGGCCTATATGTTGCTACTGTTAAGAAGCATTCGCATATACAGAAAATGTCCATACGCATTTGGTGCATTTCTCGCAGTCGGTCTCAGTGTCACACTTGTTATACAGGCGCTTACAAATATGGCGGTGAATGTGGGATTATTCCCTGTAACAGGGGTCACATTACCACTGGTAAGTATGGGAGGTTCTTCCGTGATCTTTACCAGCCTCGCCATCGGAATCATCCTCAGCGTATCACGCAATGTGGAAGAGTTGGAAGGTAAGAGAATTGAACAGGAACGGATCGCAAAGGTGATGGAAGAAAACGGTATGCAACCGGCGGCTTAAAAAATTAACGCTAAAACAATACATAATGCAACGCAGAATAATCATAGCAGGCGGCGGAACAGGAGGACATATCTTCCCGGCTATTGCTATTGCCAATGCGTTGAAGAAGATAGACCCGGAAACAGAGATCCTTTTTGTAGGCGCCAAAGGAAAGATGGAGATGGAGAAAGTGCCGCAGGCAGGCTACAAAATAGAAGGACTTGAAATAGCAGGATTTAACCGTAGTAACATGTTGAAAAACCTGTTGCTGCCATTCAAAGTAATTAAGAGCCTGGGACAGGCACGCCGTATTATTGAACACTTTCAGCCGCAGGCTGTAGTGGGCGTTGGCGGTTATGCAAGTTTCCCTATTCTGCGGAAAGCGCAGAGCAAAGGTATTCCGACGCTGATACAGGAACAGAACTCCTTCGCCGGCAAAGCCAATATGATATTGGGCAGAAAGGCAAAGAAGATCTGTACCGGATACGAAAGCATGGAGAAGTTCTTCCCTGCCGACAAGATCATATACACCGGTAATCCGGTGAGGAATAATATCACGCAGTCGTCCGTAACAAAAGAAGACGCATTGCAACACTTCGGACTGAAGAGCGGTAAACTAACCGTATTCGCAGTAGGTGGCAGCCTCGGGGCCAAAGCTATCAACGAAGCGCTGCATACGCTGCTGTCAAGCTTTGTAGATAAAGATATCCAGCTGATCTGGCAAACAGGTAAGCCGTACTTTGAAACAGCAAAAAGCGCAGCAGCTGCATATGCATCTCACGTGAAAGTGTTTGAATTCATCAACCTGATGGACTTTGCCTATAAAGCTGCAGACGTGGTGATATCACGCGCAGGCGCACTGGCCATCGCTGAGTTGTGTGTGGTGAAGAAACCGGTAATATTCGTACCATATCCCTTTGCAGCAGAAGATCATCAAACCTTCAACGCGCAAAGTCTCGTGAATAAAAAAGCAGCTATCATGATCAAAAATGATGATGCGGCCGCACAATTGGGTACAACGTTATTCAGTCTCCTGCAGAATAAAGCACTGCTGGAGCAACTGCAGGAAAATATCGGTAAACTGGGTAATACCAATGCTGATATGGTCATTGCAAAACAAGTAATGGGATTAATAGGGTAATCAGTAACACGTAATTGAAAAAATGGATCTGAACAAAATACAACGCGTATACTTCATCGGCATCGGTGGCATCGGCATGAGCGCCATTGCACGCTTCTTCAACGAGAAGGGTGTGCACGTGAGCGGTTATGACCGTACCGAGACTGCGCTTACACGCCAGTTGGCTGAAGAAGGCATGCAGATCCATTATACTGATGATGTACAGCTGTTGGATAAAGAAGTAGAACTGGTTGTGTACACTCCTGCAATTCCAGGAACGCATTCAGAACTGATCTGGTTCATCCAGCAGGGATATGAAGTAGTGAAACGCAGTGATGTACTACAGGAGATCACAAAAAATCTGTACGCTATCACAGTAGGCGGTACACATGGTAAAACCACTACTTCTACCCTGATCGCACATATACTCAGGCATACCAGTTATGGCTGTAACGCTTTCCTCGGAGGCATCAGCGCCAACTATGACCGTAACTTCTGGAGCAGCAACAAACAGGTTGCAGTGATAGAAGCAGACGAATATGACCGTTCTTTCCTGAAACTGCATCCTGATGTGGCAGTACTGACCGCTATCGATGCAGACCATCTGGACATCTACGGTACAGAAGCAGAAGTACAGGAAGCATTTATACAGTATACCCGGAACATCAAAGCAAAAGGTACACTGGTAGCTAAACTGGGTTTAGAACGTGCTAATGAACTGAAAGGAGATAACCAGCTATGGTATCACCTGAATGACAGCAAAGCGGATATATATGCTTCCAACATACAACCAACAGACGGCGGCTACTTCTTTGATGTGATACAAAAAGACTGGAAACTGACCAACATCTACCTTCCTGTCGGCGGCACGCACAACATCGAAAATACAGTAGCGGCTATCGCGGTAGCACACCTGCTGGGCATTGAAGACGATAAGATCAAAGCAGCCATTGCTGACTTTAAAGGTATCAAACGCAGGTTTGAATACCTCGTGAAGAACGACTACCAGGTGTATATCGACGATTATGCACACCATCCGGAAGAGCTACGCGCACTGATCACCAGCGCACGTGCCTTGTTCCCCGACAGAAAAAGCATCGTACTGTTCCAGCCGCATTTGTACACACGTACGCGCGACTTTGCAGACGGTTTTGCAGAAAGCCTGTCGCTGGCGGATGAAGTGCTGTTACTCCCGATCTATCCGGCCAGAGAATTGCCGATAGAAGGAGTACACAGCGAAATGATAGCAAAAAAGATCAGCAAACCTGTTCAAGTCATACAAAAAGAGGACGTCTTACCCTGGATAAAAGCGAACAGCGCCCCGTTATTCATTACAGCGGGAGCAGGAGACATTGACCAGTTCAGGGAAGCCGTACAGGAAATATTGAATGGAAAAGGCATCATAGACAATGAAGAAGTAAAGAAGGACGCATAAAAAAGTATAACACCCAATGCAAACCAAAACCCGTAAAGTATTAAATCGAATCGGCACCACCCTGATGTGGTTGGGCGTTCTGGCGGGCTTTGTTGTCATCCTGGTAGCAGCAGTCAATGACAAGAACGATGGTAAATGCACAGGGATTGTTGTGAAATTGCAGGGAGATGACGCCAACTTCTTTATCGAGGAAAGAGATATCAAAGCATTGATAGCAAAAGACAAGGATCTAAACCCTGTCGGCAAGCCTATCAAGAATATCAATACAGCTAACCTGGAAAGGATCGTATCACGTGATCCCTGGGTAAAAAATGCAGAGATATTCATTGACAACCAGCGTAAGCTGAATATAAAAGTAACACAGCGGGAACCTGTAGCGCGTGTATTCACGACAACCGGCAACAGCTTTTACTTTGACAAGGATGGAGACCGCATACCGGTATCTGCCCGTTATGCAGCCCGCGTACCGGTGTTCACAGATTTTCCGACAGACGCTGTAAAGCTGAAAACGGCAGACAGCACACTGGCGGCAGGTATCATGACGCTGGGCACTTACATCATGGAAGAACCTTTCTGGTCTGCACAGATAGAACAGGTTGTGATCACTCCGGGACGTGAGTTTGAGATCATCCCGAAATTAGGCGACCATGTTATCGCTTTCGGAGATGGGACCGACGTAGACAAGAAGTTCAGCAAACTGCTGGCGTTTTATAAAGAGGGACTGAATAAGGTGGGCTGGAACAATTACGCAAGGATTAATGTTGCTTATGAAAATGAGGTAGTATGTACAAGACGGAATGGCGAGGAATTATCAAGAAAACTGGCATCTGCAGATAGTGCACGTATTGCCGGAAATGATTCTTCTGCGAAGTTCCTTATACACCACGATGAAGTAACGCAAGCAGAAACAACATCAATGATGAAGATACCCGCGAAAGTGGTGAAACCGAAGCCTGCACAGGCCAAAGTAACAACATCTAAACAGGTAGCTTCAAAGGCCAAGGCACGAAAGAGTGCGGCGCCCGTTAAACCGGGACCGAAAGCAGTGTATAAGCCGGTTAAAAAATCTGTCAACACAACAAAAAATAATAGAACGCCATGAATCAGGAAGCTCCCATCATTGTAGGTCTCGATATTGGAACTACAAAGATTGCTGCCATCGCAGGAAGAAAGAATGAATACGGGAAACTGGAAATCCTGGGATTTGGTAAAGCCCCGTCTTTCGGTGTTCAGCACGGAATGGTGCTGAATATTGATCAGACCATCAAGGCTATTCGCCAGGCCCTGGAAAACTGCTACGCTTCTAATCCGAATCTCGAGATCAATGAAGTATATGTTGGTATTGCAGGACACCACATTAAGAGTCTGCAGACACGCGGTGACATTGTAAGAAGTGATACCGACGCTGAAATTTCGCAGAAAGACATTGATCAGCTGATCAATGACCAATATAAAACCGTGATTCCCGCCAGTGATCAGATCATTGACGTGATACCACAACAGTATATCGTGGACAGCCTCCAGAACATCACCTACCCTATCGGTATGTCAGGTGTAAAGGTGGGTGCTAACTTCCACATCATTACCGGCGATAAGAACGCTATCCGTAACATCAATCGTAGCGTGGAGAAATCCGGTCTGAAAATACATGACCTGGTACTGCAGCCACTGGCGTCTGCAGCAGCAGTAATGTGTGATATGGACTTCGAAGCAGGTGTTGCTATCGTAGACATCGGAGGTGGTACCACAGACCTCGCCGTGTTCTATGAGGGTATCCTGAAACACACAGCCGTGATCCCTTACGGTGGTGAGAACATCACCAACGATATCAAGAACGGTCTGGGTGTACTGAAAACACAGGCAGAACAGATGAAGGTGCAGTTTGGTTATGCATTGGCTGATGAGGCTAAAAATAACGCTTACATCACTATTCCTGGTCTGCGTGGTCAAAGCCCGAAAGAGATATCTGTAAAGAACCTGGCACACATCATACAGGCACGTATGAGTGAGATCATGGACTTCGTGGTGTATCATCTGAAACAGATCGGTATGGACAATAAAATGCTGAATGGCGGTATTATCCTGACCGGTGGAGGTTCTCAGCTGAAACACCTGATACAGTTAACTGAATATACTACCGGTGTTAGCGCACGTATCGGTTATCCGAACGAACATCTGGCCAGCGGTCATATCGATGAACTGACCAAGCCAATGTATGCTACCTGCGTAGGTCTCATCCTCAAAGGTTACAATGATTATGAGAACGATCGCAGAGCACTGGAAGATAATTATGTAAAGATCAATACCAGTTACCTGGCTAAAGAGCAGGCGGCAAACGCAGCTACGCTTGAAGAAGATTCCTGGGAAGACGACGAGCCCACTGTTGAGCAGATACAGGAAAGGAAAGTAAAAGAACGGAATGCTTCGCTGAAAACATTCCTGGACAGGATGAAGACAAAGATCATAGACATGTTCACGGAAGAAGAAGATGCGAAACTTTAACAGGGTATTGTCGGTATATGGCGCAATTGTTGCAGCCATAAACGATTTAAAAATCAAGTAATTAATAACGGGATAATTAATAAAGTAAGAAAGATTGTGGGCATTATTAATTATACTAACTAACCCATAAAAGAGATAGAGTCATGATACATTTTGATCTTCCCAAAGAAAAATCTTCCATCATCAAGGTGATAGGCATTGGTGGTGGTGGGAGCAATGCGGTGAACCATATGTTCAACCAGCGCATTGAGGGTGTGAATTTTATCATCTGCAATACCGATGCACAGGCTATTGCAAACAGTCCCGTGCCCAACAAAATACAGTTGGGACCACACTTAACACAGGGGCTGGGTGCTGGCGCCAATCCACGCATCGGTGAACAGGCGACGGAAGAGTCCTTTGAAGAAATCAAAAAGATCTTAGAGGTGAATACCAAGATGGCTTTCATTACGGCAGGCATGGGTGGTGGTACCGGTACCGGTGGCGCTCCTATCATTGCACGTATATGTAAGGAGCTGGGTATTCTTACGGTGGGTATTGTTACAACACCCTTCTCTTATGAAGGGAAAAAAAGGATGGCACAGGCAGACGATGGCGTCAACAGATTGAAAGATTATGTTGATACACTGCTTATCATCTCCAACGACAAGCTACGTCAGAAGTTCGGCGATCTGAAATTCAAGGCTGCTTTTGAAAAAGCAGATAACGTGCTCGCAACCGCAGCAAAATGTATCACCGATGTGATCAACTCAACCGGTCAGATCAACGTGGACTTTGCGGACGTTTGTACCGTTATGCGCAATGGCGGTGTGGCCATTCTTGGTGCAGCTACTTCAGAAGGTGAAAACCGTGCACAGAAAGCGATCGAAGAAGCACTCACTTCTCCATTGCTGAATGATAACGATATCCGTGGTGCTAAATGGATACTGATCAACATTTCCTCTTCTGAAGGTGAATTTGAACACACCTTAGATGAAATGGATACGATCCAGGCATACGTACAAAGCCAGGCTGGCGAGGATTGCGATGTGATCCTCGGTGTTGGTTATGATTCCACCCTCGACCGCAAATTGGGCGTGACGATCATTGCTACCGGTTTTGAACAGAAACCGATCCAGCAGGTAAAAACGACCCCACAGGATCCTTCCCAGGAACAGCCTAAGATTGTAATGCAGCTGGGCCAAGATGGTGATGAAAAGAAAATGAATAATCAGCAACAGACATTATTCGTTGAACCAGCGGACC
>CABHOY010000033.1 GCA_902168105.1 uncultured Flavihumibacter sp. | reverse complement strand
GTTTGTCCGCCGCTTCCTTCAGATTCCACCTCGCGGTGGACACCCTTGCTTTGGACTGACGATTCCCGTTGGATGGCTCGTTCAAGACTTTCACTTTAAAGAACTATGGCATGCATGGCGCACAAAAAAGGGAGTGCCGCTTTATCAGAGGCACTCCCGCATTCATCTGTCTTATTTCATCTATCGTACTAATACCCTGAATTCTGGTACATCTTTACCGGATCCAGCTTGTACTCATCAAAAGGAATAGGATAATAGCGGTCTTTCGCTGCGAAATTGGCCAGCTTGGCAATTCCGAAATCCGCCTGATTCTTTGCATGAAAATAGGTTACCAGTTCTTCTGTTGTGAAAGTACGCAACAGGTCAAACCAGCGGTGGTTCTCAAAAGCCAGCTCTACGCGGCGTTCATGCAAAATAGCTAGTTTCAGGGTCGGGAATTTAGCGCTGTAAGCCGCATCCTGCATAGCAGTAGCGTAGGCCGGTACGCCTGCCCTTTCACGCACCATATCCAGGAACTGGATAGCGGTAGCGTTATCACCGAGGTACATATTTACCTCTGCCAGCATCAGGATCACATCGGCATAACGGATCAGGATGAAGTCATTTCCACCATAACCGCTCTTTCCTGCTGCATCGCTGGCATCGCGGAACTTGGTAATGAACCAGTCCTTCACATTGCTAGCCTCTGCAAATTTTATAGAAAAGTCTTTGCGTGGATCGTTGGCTTCGTATTCCTTTACGAGATCACCGGTTACATTACCACCTACGCCAGTCGCTGCTTTCTGGGAGTTGATCGTCTCACCTTTAGCCTGGTTATTCGCTGCAATACTGGATGAGTAAGTAGCATCGCCCTGTTTATAAACGATCTGGAGGATCAACTCAGGACAAGAACCTTTCTTTTCTACGGAGAAAACATCTGGATAAGGTACTTCTTTCAAAGCGCCGAACTTACGCATCTCGTAACATGCAGTCAGGTATTGTTTTGCCTTTGCGAGGTTATCATTCCGTTTGCCGTTGTCTATTGTAGTCGCCATGGTCAGATATACCTGACCCAGTAATGCATTACCTGCTGCTTTGGAAACACGGCCGATATTAGCGCCTGTCTGGAAATCAGGCAGCGGACTATTCACTACATCCAGCAGGTCATTTACGATCTGTGTATATATCGCTGTGTCTTTTGAACGGAAAGTATTGGCTCTTACTTCGTCGAGTGTAAGCTGTTTGTTCACCAGCGGCAGATCTCCCCATTTGCGCACCATATGGAAATAGATGAGCGCACGCACAAATTTTGCTTCCGCTGCGTAAGACTTCTTTGTATCCTCCTGGGCGAAGCTTACTCTATCGATGTTTGAAAGCACAAGGTTAGCTCTCGAAATAACCTGGTACATAGCTACCCAGTGCGACTTCAGGTTAGTATTACTTGGCAGCAGGGAGAAGTCGCCGAACTGAAAAGGTTCACCGGCATTTGACTGGTTATCGTTACGACCGGTGTTATCAGAACGTTCTTCAGAGAACAATCCGCTTCCTTCCCCGATCGCGTTGTTGTTTCTCAGTGACTGGTAAATTCCATTCACTGCCAGCAGCACGTCATTCTCTGTCTGGAAATAACTATCCACCGTCTGACTGTTAGGGTCGGTCTGGTTCAGGAAATCTTTACTACAGGAGGTCGTTGCCAGCACAGCTGCAAGACCCAATATAATTGATATTCTATTCTTCATTTTTTCTGTGTTTAAGCGTCAATAGATCAGAAACCAAGTTTAACACCTGCGTTAAACGCACGAACCAGCGGATACATACCATAGTCAACTCCAGGAGCCAGGTTCGGATTGGTGCTGGTAGAACCATAATCTACTTCAGGATTATATCCTTTGTATTTGGTGATCGTAAATGCGTTATCTACGCTTGCAAAGATGGTTGCTTTCGATACTCCCAGTCTCTCCTGCAATGCGCGGAACTTAAAGTTGTATCCCAGCACGATGTTGGTGCATCTGAAATAAGAGGCATCCTGCAGATAGAATGTGGACAGACGTGTACTGTTACTCTGCGTACCAGCGCGGGAAGCACGGAACACTTTACCGGCACCTGGCTGTTGCAGATTACGGAAGCGATCAGCTACATCAGCATACTGGTTTCCTGAACCTTCCATGTTGTACAGATAATAATCCTGTCCGTCCAATACCTGGTTGCCATAAGAACCATTGAAGGAAGAAGAGAAATAGAATTCCTTATAAGTAGCAGACAGGTTAAAACCATAAGTGAATTTCGGGTATGGGTTACCGATAACATCTTTATCAGCATCATTCACCTTTCCGTCACCGGTTTTGTCATAGAAGTACAGATCGCCAGGATGTAAAGGATTAGAGCTGGAAGCAGATGGTGCTAAAGTCTTGTAATTTTCCTCGGTAGCAACACCCAGTACTCTGAAACCGTAGAACATACCTACAGGCTGGCCTGTTTGCGTAATATGTGTGATGTAAGAACGTTCAGCACCGGCAGTCAGGATCGTGTTTGCTCCACCCATATCCAGTACCTTATTACGGTTTACGGAGATGTTACCGGCGAAGTTCAGGTGGAAATCCTTTCCGTCGATCACTCTTGCATCCAGTTGCAGATCAACACCTCTGTTACGGATCTTTGAATCACGCAGGTTGGTCAGCACGGTAGTAGCGCCGGAAATAGCGGAAATAGGCTGGTTGAACAACAGGTTATAAGAATAGCTCAGATAGTAGTTAGCGATCACATTCAGACGCCCGTTGAACAATCCGATATCCAGACCACCATTATACTGTGAAGTAGACTCCCAGCCGATCTTTGGATCTTTGATACCACCTGCGAACGTACCGGTATTAACGGAACCATTACCCAGCGGTACGCCTGTCGGAGTTCCCATTACCTGTGTCGAGTTATAGTTACCGATGTTGTTGTTACCACTCAAGCCCCAGCTGGCACGCAGCTTCAATGTAGAATGCTGTCCTAACCAATCGTGATAGAATGATTCATTTGAAATGTTCCAGCCCGCTGCCACTGAAGGGAAATTACCCCAGCGGTTCTCAGGACCAAAACGGGAAGAAGCATCAGTACGGAAGGAAGCTGTCAGATAATAACGGCTATCGTAGTTATAGTTGATACGTCCCAGGTAAGAAAGGAGCGTATAGGTATACTTAGAAGCAGTAGTCAGTGTGAACAGCGCCGCATCAGCACCCTTCGCGTTCAATTCCTGGATACGGTCATCCTGGAAACCCTGCGCTTTTACTTCCAGGACATCACCTGTTGTTTGCTGTATGGTATAACCACCCAGTACATCTATTTTATGTTTGTTGAATTGTTTGCTATAGTTAGCTGTGAACTCACCCAGGCGATCCACGATACCAGTGTTCCTTGCTTTTGCATTGGCGGCGTTCTTCGCATCCTGAGAGTAAGGCGCGCTCACACCGGCACTCAGACTCGTCGGATAATAATAGTCATATTTCTCAGAGAAGCTGGACGTACCCAGGTTAGCCTTTACAGACAACTCAGGCAGTATCTGGTAAACAGCATAGCCATTATATGTAGCACGGTTACCTTTACGACGGATGTTGATCTCCTGCGCGATAGCCAGTGGGTTTTCAAAGCTGTTATAACCATAGGTTGCCGACAGCGCAGCTACTTCATTCTTCACGATCCTGCCGTTGTCGTCATATGCGCGATAAGTAGGTAGCATCAGCAATGCGGCCATAATCGGGTTATGGTCCCAACGACCTTCTTCAGTTTCCTTATTCTGGTTATTGGTATAGGAAACATTCATGCCAGCCCTCAGTTTTGAGTTGATCTGACCATCAACGTTTGCGCGGAAGTTGATCTTCTTTACACCGGTGTTCAGGATAATACCATCCTGGTTCTGATAACCACCACTGATATAATATTTAACTTCGTTGCTGCCTCCCGAGAATGACAGGTTGTGACGGCTGAATATTGCATTGCGGTACAAGAGGTCCTGCCAATCGGTGTTGTATTTTGATTTGATCGCTTTCTGGCTTGCAAAGTCATAGAAAGCCGGATCAACCTGAACAGCATTGGCATTACCTACTTTGGCTACACGGGTTGCGTTATCGTCGGAATACATAGCATCGGTCCAGGTACCTCCGCCGTTCACCACGAAATCTTTATATGAATTGTTCCTGCCGTCTATCATCAATTGTGCAAAATTATCTGCATCGAGCAGTTTCACTTTTTTTGCCAGCTGGTTTATGCCAGATTGAATATCATATTCAAACTTACCTTTGCCTACCTTACCACGTTTGGTAGTGATCAGCACTACGCCACCTGCAGCACGGGAACCATAGATCGCTGCGGAAGCGGCATCTTTCAGGATGTCGATCGACTCAATATCCTCCGGGTTAATGTAGATATCATTTTCCATCGGGTAACCATCCACTACATACAATGGGTTAGAACCGGCATTGATGGAACCGATACCACGTACACGGATCTTAGTGCTGGCATAAGGAGCACCGCTTACCTGTGACACCTGTACACCGGCTACTTTACCCACCAGGGCCTGTCCTACGGAAGGAGACGTCAGGTTCAGCTCACTCGCTTTAACGCTGGAGATAGCACCTGTTACATCACTCTTTCTTACTGTTTGATAACCGATAGCTACGATCTCTTTCAGCTGGCTGTTCTGCACCTTCAGCTGAACGTTCATAAGATTTTCAGCTCCTACAATTATTTCCTGCTGCGCATAACCGATAAAGTTAAACACCAATACATCCCCGGTATTTACGGCAATGGTATATTTACCATGTGCATCGGTGGTTGTATTTTTTTTGGTGTTCTTTTCGTAAATGCTTACTCCCGGCACCGGTTGATTGGTTTCATCAGTCACCGTACCGGAGATCATAATAGGCGCTGCAGCAACAGCAGCAACAGGTTCTACTAATTTCTCAACAGCCTTCTTCTTTTCCACTTTCAGGAAGATATGGCTATCGTCCACCTGTTTAACTGTACCCTGGTAGTCTTTCAACAGGGTCTCGAACACGGTGGCCAGCATTTCATCGTTTGCCTTGTAGCTTACTGGCTCCATCACATTGATGGTAGTAGCATTGTAGGCGACTGAAAGACCTGTTTTCTGCTCGATAAGCAGGAACACGTTCTTCAGTGGTTGATTTTTTACATTAAGACTGATACGCGCTTTGCGTACTGTAACAGTGATCCGTTGATTTTGCACATCGTTTGCAAAACAGATCACATGAGTAAAGACAAATAAGGCGAGCAGGCGCAACTGCCTCTTCATTGTTGGCGCATTACATTTTATTCGCATGACGCAATGTTGATTTTTATTTCATTGTTATTTACCTGGTAGGAGATCCCTGACAGCTGCTCTATCAGCTGCAATGCATTGTCTAATTTTTCATTCTTCAATAGTAAAGTGTAGCGGCATTTCCTCTTTGCCGTTCCGTTAAGTGTGATATGTATATTGTATTGTCTTTCGAGTACCTGTGCAATTTCTTCCAGTGTGGCTTGTTCAAAAAACAACCTGTTCTGCTGCCATCCGGCGATGTCTTCTGCTTTGCATGGCTTCAGCTCATGCCTGCCGGATGCTTCATTATAAGTCAGCAGCTGGTCCCGGGCTAGACCCGGGGCCAGTACTTCGGTCTGGTTATTTTCCTGCTTTTCTACGCGCACCTTACCGTTTAATACGGCTACCTGTACCTCTTTTTCACCCGGATATGCTTTAATATCAAACGCAGTACCCAGTACCACAGTACGGATATTCCCCGTGCGGATTATAAATGGCTTCTCAATGTTTTGAGCGATGTCGAAAGTTCCCTGCCCTGTCAGGATTACTTCTCTTGCGCTATCTCCAAAATTGGATGGAATGCTGATTGTAGAACCCGCGTTCATTGTCAGCACACTTCCATCCGGCAAGGTCAGTTTCTTGCGTTCCCCTTTCCCTGTAGTAAGAGATGAATAGGTAACAGCGACTGGCTTCTTCATATAGAACCCGTAAACGAACAGCAAACCGGTAATGGCCACCAGCAGTACTGCAGCAGCACTGAGCATGACGTATCTGAAAACCTTCCCACGCGGGAACAGGGTGTGCATCGTTTTTTGCACCACCTCATCGGCAGCGGCTTTCATGTCCTCACTCTCAGGTAGTTCTTCAAAACCGTCGAACCATTCCTGGATACGCACAGTTTCTTCCGGCGTACACTGGCCGGCGCGGTATTTTTTTAAAAGCGCTAACAACGCTGCTTTGTTTGATGATGTTCCCATTCATCAGTAAAGTCTTCAAAAGTGAAAAGTGGTACCGTTAAGGAATTGTAAACTGAATGTTACCAACATGTAAACAAGTATCAGGAAAAATGCGGCCAGTCGTAACCGGATACGTTTGAGTGCAAGGGAGAGATTATTTTTGACTGTTTGTTCGGAAAGCCCGTATTCCTGGGCTATTTCAGGGATTGATTTTGATTCCCAGCGACTGGATACGAATATCTTACGCATGGTTTCATTCATCTTTGAGATCTCCGTTTCTACTTCTTCCCGGAGCTCTACAGATATCAACTGATCTTCTACAGGATATGTTGTGGGTTCGTCTTTTTCCAGTAGCGTGGCCTGGCGGGCCAATACTTTTTTACTTTCGATCTGCCAATCTATGATGGCATAATGCACCGACCGTTTGAGATAGGCTGTTATGTTATTAATAGTATGCCGGTTCTTCCAGCAGGAAATAAATACTTCCTGCAAGAGGTCTTTCGCGTCATGTTCACTACGGATGCGTGTATAAAGATACCTGTACAGTTGTGTGTTGTATCTATACATAATCACCTCAAACGCCTTCTCATCGCCAGTCTGTGAAAGTGATAATAATTCCGCGTCGGTCAGATTCTCTATCATAGTTAGTTGGCAGATATCCGGCGCGAAATTATAAAGCGGTACTTTAGTTACATGTTATGTTTACGTTAACAGGGTTCACTATTTAGATAAAAAGCCCGCCCAAAGGATGTTTCCCTGCCTTTTCATTATTTTACTTATGTGGTATTTTGAATCACCAGGTACTGCACCCTTCAGGGCAAGGCTTGTCAACAACTAAAACGAAAAAGTTTTCCTGTTCACATTATCCGTTCAGTGCATATCGTTCGATGCTGGCTGCAAACAACGGGGTTTCCAAACGATTATGATCGACAGATACAGGCGTACGTTGTGTTTTGAACAGTTCGAAAGGAATACCCTGCCGGGCTAGTCCACGCATCATGTCTTCCGTAGCATGTGTTACGACCCTGTTGGTAAATTCACACTGCGTTGCGCTGATAGCCTTAACAGAAAGCTCCCAATGCACATGGATGACCACACGTCCGGTGGGGGTAAAAACATCCGAGAAAGATGTCAGTACCAGGTGATCCGGTTGTGATAGTTCTTCCTGGTAATGCTGTACCATCGGATTTCCCCCGATCACTTCTACATTGATCGACATGCGCCGGCCGTCAGCTCCTATTGTTTTCGCTGCAGAGACATGCGCTTCAGAGCAGGCCTGGTAGTCTGGTTCTGATAAATTGAAAGCCCATTCCGGTATATTGATCTTTTCAATTGGTGCGTTGATGACGGCGCTGAAGCTTGAATCAACAATCTTTTCTGCAAGTTGCATATGATAATATTTTATTCATTGTATACTAATTGGCATCCCATGACGATCCGTTCACTTAACACTGACGGCTTCTTCAACGGGTACCGGCTTTCCCTGAAGGATGTCGAGCAGTTCATCACTGGTCATGATAGCATGGGCAAAGGTGGGACCATTGAGATCATGTGCGGCATGCATCAAATCCCAGCTAAATGCAGCGGTAGCGTCTTTCACCAGTGTAACATGGTAGCCGAGTTCCATACCAAAGCGGCCGGTCGACTCGATGCAGCTATTCGCGAGCATACCAATGAGTATGATCTTGTCTACATCATATTGCTTCAGTAACCTGTCCAGGTCTGTATTGGCAAAACCACTTTGTCCGAAGTGCTCCTGGACAATAACATCGCCAGGCTGTGGCTGAAAGTCAGCGTGGAACTCACCACCCCAACTGCCCCGCTGGAAAACCAGTCGCTCTACTGTTGAAAGTTGTCCGGCAGTGGGGTATTTCCAATCGGAAAGATCTCCGGGGGATGTTCTGTGATGCGGGACGTAGAACACCTGTATATTCAATTCCCTGGCCTTTTTTACTATTCTTCTAAGGTTATCCAGCAGACGGACTCCTTCTATTACTTCTTTGGCTTTTGGAAAGCTTTTGCCATCGGGGTGTATAAAGTCATTATATGGGTCGACCAGTAGAAGGCCTGTCCGTGAGGGCTCGTAGGTACCGTATCTTTCGAAGCCCTGAATTGTTTGTTTGTCCATTTTGTTTATTTTTTTAATTCTTTGAATCAAATACCGATGTTCTATATACAGTTGTATACATCATTTCATTTCATCAGTCGCATAATAGGCATTGATCATCCGAATGTAAAATCATAAACTTCTACTCCCTGTTCTGTTTCAGGGAATTCTATTTCAAATATCTTATCTTCAATAGGGCCGGGCTGGCGGATCAGCTGGTACATACGTTGCCCGGTTACAGTACCATTTCCATCACTATCAATATCCAATCCATGTGCGGGGCCGGGAGGTTTTCCATCAATAAGCACACGAAATTTTATAGCAGTTCCTGGTGTAGCAGGGCCCATAATTAAATGAAGGTCGCGGGCATGAAAACTGTAAATGATCTTACCACCCTTTTTCTGCAGCACGATCTTCCCTGCATTCATTGTCCACTGTCCTGAAAGCGCCCACTGATTCAGTTGTATCTCTTCGGGTACCGAAAAAACAACTGCTTTATCGGGATGTATCGTTTCGCGGGATGCAAAGCCCTGCGTACGGAAATATCCCAGGTAATTCTCTGGAGATCTGAGGTTTTGCCAATCTGCAGCAGCTTCTATCCCTTCCGGCTGAAGAGCGGTTATATTACCAGGAATATCTGCGGCAGCAGCTTCTTTTAACAACTCCCGAATCTTTAGTTCCGATTCCTGATAATCGCCTTCTCCAAACTTCTGATACCGTAACTTCCCTTTTGCATCAAAGAGATATAGTGCCGGCCAGTACTCATTTTGAAGAGATTCCCAGATGGCATTATTGTTATCTACAGCTACAGGATAGCTGATATGCATTTCTTTGATGGCGTTGTTTACGTTGTCGGTTCCTTTTTCGAATGGGAACTCCGGCGTATGGATACCAATAACAACCAGCCCCTGGTCCTTATACTTCGACGCCCATTCCCGTATATAAGGAAGCGTACGTCTCCAGTTAATGCAGGTGTATGTCCAGAAATCAATAAGCACAACTTTGCCCCTGAGATCTTTCAGGTTCAAAGGCTGTGTATTTACCCAGCCGGTAGCGCCGCTAAGAGAAGGTTTCATCTTTTGTATAAATTCTCCGGACGCCTGCGCGTTGGCTTTGAAAAAAAACGCAAGCAATGTGGTAAAGACGGTTAAAAAAATAACGCTTCTGTTTACAAATTGTTTGGACATCTGCTGGAATTTGTAGTTCCGGAAACTGTCATACAGCTCCCGGAACGTTAATCATTTCTTCCAATAAAGCGGCTCCACAAGCAGCATATATTTTATATTACTGGTCTGGTGCATTACTTCACCAGTGTTACCAATGGTTTTCCTTTTTCAACTGTATATGTGGCCAGTTCAGCGCCATCACCCTTTCCAATATTTTTCGCTGTGTGCGGCACACCTGCAGGAACAAAGAGCACATCTCCGGCCTTAAGTTTCACCGGTGGCTGACCTTCGAGCTGGTATTCCAATGTACCTTCAAGCACATAGATAGTTTCTTCTCCCGGATGTTTGTGTTTAGCGGCAGTTACTCCGGGGTCGATGGCCACAATGGCCTGGATCATTTCGTAACCCGGAATACTCAGATCATGCCGCTGAAGGTCTGTACGTTTAACTCCTTTTTGTTGTGCACTGGCAGAACCTGGAATAGTAAGCGCCGCAAATACTACGATAGCAATAAACGCTTTAAATATATTTCTGTTCGTTTTCATCTTATAAAAGTTTTAATAATTTATGATAAGAATTAATCAATGGTATTTCTATGAATGATCAGCGACGGGCCTTCGCATCTACACGGATAGACTGCGTTTGTCTGGCTGGTGTTGTTTCGGCAGAGGCGACGTTCCTGGCGGTGTCCAGTGTGCACCTCATTGCTAAGAGGCCTGTAATGACGATATTGGCGAGAATCCCTATAATCTTTTTCATGGCTTAGCTATTTTGTTTTTCATTTGATGAATCAAATATACTTCTGCTATGAAGCGATATCCAACCTATAAACAGGCAAATGGACAAATTGGCCCGTGGACCGGACATATCGTTACTCCGGCATTTGCATCAAAACTGTACGGGAGGCAGATAAATAAAAAGCCCCCAAAAGCGGGGGCACTTTTGAGGGCGTGACGGTACTACCGTCTTTCATTCATCATCTCTACCGGGCTACTAAACAGGGAAATCATCCCGGAAAGCGCCTCCGCTTTCCATGGTCAGGAGCTCTGTTTCATTACACAGACAATCCTCCAACTCTCTTATGATAGTATCTTTTTCCAGTTCTCTGCCAATGATCACGATTTCATTGTAACGATCACCGAAACGTTTGTCCCACCTGTTATCTATTTCATCCTCATTATCAAGGAAAGAAGCATAACGTATCCTTTCCTGGTAAGGCATGCTGCACCACCATACGCCGGCACGTTCCGCCCGCAAACTACCACCAGCCTGACTCCAGTTCAATGCTTCATCCTTACGGGATGCCAGCCAGAAAAGCCCTTTACTACGGATGATATTGGAGTGCCAGTCATTGTTCAGATAATGCCAGAAACGCTCTGGATGAAAGGGTTTCTTGCTACGGTAAACAAAGCTGCTGATACCGTATTCTTCTGTTTCCGGCGTATGGTGCGGCTTGTTCAGCTCTTCTATCCAGCCTGCACTCTGACTGGTTTCTTCAAAGTCGAAGAGGCGGGTATTCAATACCTGTTGCAGATCCACCTTACCGAAAGAAGACGGTATAATACGGGCGGTGGCATTCATCTTACGGATGACGGCCTGTAGCATTCCCAGTTCTTCCGGTGTAATGAGATCTGTTTTATTCAGGACGATGACGTTCGCAAATTCAATCTGGTCTGTCAGCAGGTTTACGATGGTCCGGTAGTCGCCTTCTATGTCTGTGGCCTGCCTGTCCTTCAAAGTTTCAATACTGCTGAAATCTCTGAGGAAATTAAAACAGTCCACAACCGTGACCAGTGTATCCAATCTGGACAGACTACTCAGGTCAGTACCATTGGCTTCATCCACGTAAGTGAATGTCTGGGCTACAGGTAATGGTTCACTGATACCCGAGCTTTCTATCAGCAGATAATCAAACCTTCTTTCTTTCGCCAGTTTCTCTACCTCTATCAGGAGGTCTTCACGTAAGGTACAGCAGATACAGCCATTGCTCAATTCAACCAGTCTCTCTTCCGTCCGGTTCAACGTTTGCTCATTCCTGACTAGTTGTGCGTCGATGTTAACCTCGCTCATATCGTTGACAATAACGGCCACTTTCAGTCCCTCCCTGTTGTGCAGGACGTGATTGAGCAAAGTGGTCTTGCCAGCGCCGAGAAAGCCACTCAGCACTGTTACAGGTAATCTGTCAGTTATCATATATAATAGTTATTAAAATAGCGTTCCGTACCGGGTAATCAGCACCCGGAAAGGATTTGCACAGTATATCCTATACTGTGACTTATACAATTTGCATCTTTGTTGCAAATGTATACTATTTAGTATTAAATCCAAATCCTTCTTAAAATGATTTTGCCTTAGTCAGCGAATTGGTGTAAATTCTGGTAACCACGTTATCGGTCAGGATTGTTAATCACTAAAAACGTCAACAGATGAGAACCCCTTATTTTGTAATGGTGGTCGTTGCATTTGTACTTTCCACCTCCTGTAATAAAACAGATACCCTTCGCACCAATCTTCCCGGACAACAGGACCCGCAGGAACGCATACCCAAATCGACTATTAATGCTTTTGTTAAACAGCAGCTCGACACACATGGTTATTTCGACTGGAAGATGGCTAACGATACAATGGTCTGGAGCGCCTTACTACATGGGGACAGTATCCTTTCAGTAGGGTATTCCGCATCCTCCAGTGCCGGCGAAATATTAGCACTGATCGGCAGCAAAGAGGATATTACGTCAGGAAAAGATCAGCATAATTCCACTGCTGACAAACTACGTTTTCTGAATGTACGTGTCAGTCGTTATGAAACTGTCAAAGCTCTCCGGTCATCTGACAAGGTACGTTATGCGGAGCCGATCGGTTATGGCGCTTTTATGAGAGATGTAAATCCGAGAGACGCAGCGGCAGCATCAGACATTCTGGCCTCCGGCTGTGGCTATAATTCGGCCAAAACAGATCTCGTAGCGGGTGTAGACTACACGGCAATATCGCCGGCGGCAAAGCTTTCCTGGAACTATAGTTATCACCGGATAGAACAGGCGTGGCAGCGTGCAACAGGACAGCATATCAAAGTAATGATCATTGATACGGGCGTTAGTCCGCAGCAGGAGAACCTGGGAAGCGCCTTCAACCAGGGTTTATCTTCCGGCAGGACCATACAAAAATTGGGTACTTACAACAGCAGTCCTGACGATCCCTGCGGGCATGGTACGAGTATGGCAGGTGCTCTTGCCGGTCCGAGGGGCACTGATGGTAACACAGCCGGGATAGCCTATAATTGTGATCTTGTTATTGTACATGCAGCGGAGAATGTCGTATTGCTTTCGACCAGCGCAATCAATGGCGTCACTAATGCTTATGTGCTGGGCGCTGATGATCCTGCGGTAAAGATCATTAGTATGAGCATGGGTACGCTCTTTAGTTCAGGTCAGATCAAAGACGCTCTTAGTTATGCTTACAGCAAACAAAAGCTGATGTTTTGTGCGGCAGGTACTTCCACTTCCTTCTTTGCAGGTTTTGTGGGGGTTATATTTCCGGCCAATCAGCCGCAGGTGGTTGCGGTAACAGGGATGAAAGATAACCTGAGAGACCGCTGCGACGCTTGTCATACCGGTAGTAAAGTTGACTTTGCTATTGTTATGCAAAAATCATCCGGAAGAAATCCACTGAGCATTGCCATGAGTGGAGACGTGCCTTCCACAGTAGGCGGATCTTCCGTAGCAACCGCCAGCTGTGCGGCCATTGCGGCGTTGGTATGGAGTAAATATCCAGCTTATCCGAGAGACAGCATTATAGCCAGGATGTCACGTGCATCCGGATTTGCAAATAGCAGAAGCAGCAAATTCGGCTGGGGGCTGATCAATGCTGATGCGGCTGTTGGTCTCTGATCATCTTTTGAGGATCCTGTTCTGCAGGATCCTCTGCATGATCTCCTCTTTCTGATAGCGCGATACCGGTACCTGGTAACCGGCAAGGCCTAACATATTACCCTCAATAGCATCGATCTTGTCTATCGCAACAAGATAGGACTTGTGCGGCTGGATAAATTTATCTGCCGGTAAATGTTCCTGTAGCATTTTCAGGGTAAGATGTGTGATCATCTTTTTCTCTTTTGTATAGATGACGATATAGTTCTCCATTCCTTCTGCAAATAATATATCCGTCACCAATACTTTCTCCAGCTTGCTGTCCACCTTGACAAAGAAATATTCCTGTTGAGGTTTTGACTGTTGCTGCAGGTTGAAATAATCAAATGCCTTATTTGCTGCGCGCATAAAACGATCGAAAGGAACAGGCTTCAGCAGGTAGTCCAGCACCTCCAGCTCATAGCCCTGCACAGCATACTTTTCGTAAGCCGTAGTGAAGATCACTTTTGGCGGATTAGCCAATGTTTTCAACAGATCAATCCCCGACAGGTAAGGCATTTCTATGTCCAGAAATAATAGATCGACGGTTTCCTGCTTCAGGAAGGCGTTTAACTCTACGGCACTTTCACAAACAGTAACAAGTTCCAGGAAATCTATCTGTCCGATGTACCCCTGTAATCCTTTTCTTGCATAGGGTTCATCATCCGTGATGGCGCATCTGATCTTCATCGTCTTCAGTTATTATTGTCTGATAAGTAAGTGGTTCAGGTTGTATAGATAATGCTACTCTAAAGGTATGTTCCGCTTTGCTCACTTCAAATGTATGTTTTCCGGGATATAAAAGTTCCAGGCGCCGCTTCAGGTTCTCCAGCCCGATACCTCCGGCTTTTGTTGGCATTGTGATCTTCGGGATAGCATTCTCTACTACAAAGTGTATCCGGTCATGTTTCAGGGATGCATGAATATTGATCCAATATTCTCCGCCTACATATTTAAATGCATTTTCCACCAACGGGAAAAGCAACAAGGGATACACCTGTTGATCATACAGGTCAGGATCCAACTGCAAATTTAACACTAACCTATCTGACGCCCTAACTTTCTGCAGGTTGATAAAACTGTGAAGATATTGTATTTCATGCCTGATTGAAACTGTCTGCTGCTGATCATATAACTGATAGCGCAGCAGCTCTGAAAACTGCTCTACACTTTTCTTTGCAGCATTGACATCTTCATCCATCTGAAAATAAATTGTATTGAGTGCATTGAAGATAAAATGAGGATGCAGTTGTGATTTCAGGAACTTCAGCTCCGCCTGCAGCTGATCATTCATCACTTCCTGCAGTTTCGTTTTATTATTTACATATGCTTCAAGAAAAGTGTTGCTCCGGCTTACGCCGTAGTAGATCAGGGAATACAGTAATGGCACCAGGTTAATGTCAGCTACATCATACCATTGCGCACCATCATCTGTAAACGCTGCTAACGGCAAAATAAGGATATTCTGAAACAGGATGGTCATCAGGGAGATAACCCCAATTTCCTTCAGCACCCGTTTTTTGTAGTCGCCCATATCTGCCCAACGTTTATCAAAATAGCGATACAGGTAATGATGCACGCCGATCAGCAGATATCCAAACAAGATACAACAGGAGATCTCAAACAGGTTCAGTCCCCAGGATCTTTCCCAGAATCTCATACCAGTAACAGTATCCAGCAGAAGCCGGATACTGAAATAGGTGGTCAGACCATAAACGGCCGGGAAATAATATCTACGGAAATTACTCATGCAATATGATTTCATTACGATACCGGTAATAATATTTCTTCTCCTGTTGTTTCTTTTGCCGCTGGTTTATCTGCTTCTCTCCTGCTCTGCTTTGCGGCTGGTTTCATACCGAATAGAAACCTGCAAATGGGATAGGGACGGATCAGCAAATGAAAGATCCCCATCGATAATATAAGCGTTGTTATCACGATGAACAGATACTTCATACCTATCGTATCAGAAGTTTGTACAACGTAATATGCAAGGATAACGATAATTGTCTGATGTAAGATGTAGAAAGGATAAACTGCCTGGTTCAGATAGTTCAATACCCGGTGTGGCTTATCGAGATATTGTTTGCCATACCCGATTGCCGTCAGCACCCATCCCCATGCGCATATCGCCTTTAGTGCAAGATAAGCATAAGTACGGGGATCCTGCTCCCAGTTTGCCAGTACATCCCAGGGCTGCAGATCATTCCAGCGAAGATAATTGATACCTACAATAGACAGGAAGGCTACCAGGAAAGAGGTATATCTGTTCTTTTGCAAACTATCCATCAGTGACGGCTGCGCGATACAAAGAAAACCCGGCAGCAGGAAACACAACCAGTAAAAGAAATAACACCAGTCCTCCACCAGATTATTCGTTTCGGGGAATTGCCGGGAAAAAGCAGTAAAGACGGCAATACCGGGAAGTGCCAGCAGGTACACCCGCTTTCCATTTGCCAGCCAGTTTAATCCTTTACGGAATGCAGCGCCTTTGGAAGAGATGATCCAGACAAAAACAGGAGCAAAAAGTATATCATAGATCAGCAGGTAAACAATAAACCACAGGTGATGCCAGCTGATGTCGCCTTTGGGATAGGCGCCCGTGGTAAACATGTGGCTATAGAACTGCCAGAAATTGCCTTTAAAGCCTTGTGTGATACGTTCCATATAAACCTGTGGAGGAACGATAACAAGGATACCGAGAATAACGGGCACTAACAATCTCCTGAGACGTAACCCGATAAAACCGCCACCTGTGCGGCGTTGCAACATGAAATAACTGACTGTACCTGAAATAAAGAACAGCAGGGGCATTCTGAACAAGTGCATCCAGTGTATCAATTCCAGGAAAAGGTTGCTGGTCTCTTTATTCCGGATATGCCATTCCATTTCAGCCCCAAAAGGCATTGCGGAATGGAAGATAAGGACGCCAAAGATGGCCAGGATACGAAGCCAGTCGAGATAGGCCTGTCTGGAAGTAGTATGAGTTTGCATAGCAGGGAATTTTATGCTAAAGTATCCCTGCGGGAACACCGGGTAAATTTTCTTTGACATCAGGCATGCTTTCCCGGGTCAACAGCAGTTATTTGCGCCCATAGCGGGCATTATAATACCTCATTGACACGAACAACCGGTATGGGCTATCTACCAAAGGAAAACGGGCTCGAGAATCGAACTGTTTGAATAATTTCCGCAGCATCTTCTATAAAATGGGTACTAATTGAGTCTTGCCTATCACTGATCAGTTTAAACTCAAATTCCACTTCCCTACCCCATGCGAGCGCTTCCCCAGTCAACAGGTAAGTGTATCTCTGTTTTTCAGCATCATATTCGCGGGTAGCCATCACATAAAGAGGACGATCATGAATGTTGTAGCATGTATCTAACACCAGTTGCTTATCTCTGGGCCAATATATCATCTGTTCTCTAAAATATTGGCCGTGAGCCTTATTGTGATATGCTCCCGAGGTATCAAAGCGTATCGCACCCCGGCGAGGAGGTTTGTCGTAAGGACTATAAATAATAGTAAGCTGATCTATGCAATCTCTCTCTTCCATCCAAATATAACCTTGCTCCATTTGTATTTCTGATAATTTAGGCAGGAAACGACATTTCATTTCATGACAAGGCTTGCAATCGGAATAATGTAACCAGGAAAAACTGGTATCATACCTCTCCGGCACGTACATCGTAATTAATCCCAAGCTATCCGATAATTTTATAGCAACTTTTCGGGAATGGGCAGGGATAAATTCAGGCGTCTTTTTAGATGCGCAACCAAAACAAAATAGGATCATCACTAAAAAAACAGTTCGCATAAGTACCGGGATATAATACTACAAGATTGTATTTTATTCAGACATTTCCTAACTATGAGATCTAATCACTTCTGGCAAAGAAGACACTCGCAATGGCAGAGAAAATAAAATATGTGCAATATACCCTGTAGGTAGTAACGGGAAGCACAGAAGGAAGATCACTAAGAATATGTAATTTTGCCGCAAATGATCTTATGAACGGAACTGTCCTTATAATAGACGATGAAGAGAAGCTGCGTAGCCTGATGAAACGTATTATTGCACTGGAAGGCTTCAACGTACTGGAAGCCGGCAATATTAAAAGTGCTCAGAAAATAATCGAAAAAGAAGAAATAGACGTGGTCCTTTGCGATGTAAAACTACCCGATGGCACTGGCGTCGATTTCTCAAAGACACTGAAAGAGAAATATCCTGCTATAGAAATTATCCTGCTTACTGCATATGGGAATATACCTGATGGTGTACAGGCTATCAAGAACGGCGCCTTCGACTACCTTACCAAAGGCGATGATAATAACCGCATTATCCCCCTCCTGAACAGGGCCATTGAAAAGGTCCAGCTCCAGAAACGTATCGAAAAACTGGAGAAACAGGTTGGAAAGAAATACAGCTTTGACAGCATATTAGGCACTTCCCGTCCTATCCGCGATGCCATTGACCAGGCCAGCAAAGTTGCTCCTGCAGATACTACCGTCCTCCTGCTGGGTGAAACCGGCACAGGAAAGGAAGTATTCGCCCAGGCTATTCATAATAACAGTAAAAGGGCAGGCAAGCCTTTTGTAGCCCTCAACTGCAGCGCCTTTAGCCGGGAACTGCTGGAAAGTGAACTTTTCGGTTACAAGGCGGGCGCCTTCACCAATGCGAACCGCGATAAAAAGGGATTGATCGAGGAGGCCAATACCGGGACTATCTTCCTGGACGAGCTCGGGGAAATGCCCCTTGACCTCCAAAGTAAACTGCTCCGGGTACTGGAGACCAGTGAATTCATCAAAGTAGGCGATACGAAGCCCACCAGGGTCAATGTAAGGATCATTGCTGCTACTAACCGGGATTTGAAAGAAGAGGCCGAAAAAGGGCATTTCCGTGAAGATCTGTACTATCGTCTGAATGTCTTCGCCATCACACTCCCGCCTTTAAGAGAAAGGAAGAAGGATATTCCGGCCCTGGCCGAGTTTTTTGTAGGTGTCTTTTCCGCCAAGATCAATCAGCGCAGGCAGCAGATCACACCCGGCTTTATTGAAAAGCTACAACTCCATGAATGGAAAGGGAATATCCGTGAGCTGAAGAATGTCCTGGAAAGAGCCGTGATCATGGCTGGCGGTGCGGACCTTTCCGTAGAACACCTTCCGCTGGACCTTCAGATAGCTGATAAGATCAATACCGGCGGACTCTCTTCTTTTGACCTTGCCAACGTTGAGAAGCTGCATATTATCAAGGTGTTACATCATACTAAGAACAATAAAACAGAGGCCGCACGCCTGTTGAATATCGGTCTGGCCACCCTTTATCGCAAGATCGAGGAGTACGGTTTAAATAATTAGCAGGGAATCTGCCAATAAAACGCATCCCTTTTATATAGTATCTTCTTACAATACTATATAAAAGGGATGCGTCAGCTTATCCCCGATTTAGATCTAGTTTTAGATCAGGTTAGTTGTAATGTCAATACTTCCGTGTAGAGCTTTGGAATACGGACATGTTTTATGGGCGGTATCTACCAGTGTCTGTGCTACCTCTTTATCAATACCTGGCAGGTGCACGTTCAGACGAGCCTGAAGGTAATATTCAACACCTGTCACACCAAGATCAACTTCGGTATCCACGTAAAAGTCTTCTGGTAATTTAACTTTGGCTTTATTAGCCGCGATACCGATCGCTCCGATGAAACAGGCAGACCAACCTGCTGCCAGTAATTGCTCCGGGTTTGTACCGTTACCTTTGGAACCTGGAGATGTCAGCTCAATATCCAGATTACCATCAGAACTTTTTGAGAAGCCTTCACGGCCACCGGTTGTATGAGTTTTACCTGTATAGATTACTTTTTCAATTTTTGGAGTAGTGATCACTCCGTTAGTGTTGTTTGACATGATCTGTTTAGTTTATACTTTTTTAACTATTAAATACTTCTATAATTTATCAGTGAACTTTCTTATGATTGAAATCCGGTCCTTGTAGCCCCTATGATACGGCCGTCTGCATTGCGCTGAACGAACCCGATCAGTTCCCAACCTTTTTCGCTGAAGTCCTGTGGTAAGGTCATTACCACTTCCCCGTTGCTGTTGGCATCTACATGGGCCAGCTGTCTTACGATCTGCACGTGTGATAACTTCCTGCCTGAGTTCTCCCCTGCCTTTACGTTACTTTCTGCGGATTTCTGGATCAGGGTAAGCACCAGTTCTGCGTTCTTTTTGTCGCCGGTCACATCGTGCTCTATGTATAATTTACCCTGTGCGATCTTATAATGGAGACTTACAGTAGCTCCGGATGTTTCTTCAAGACCATTGGAGATCGCTTTCACTATTGCGCTGCCGTTTGACCCTACAAACTCCCTGGTGCCATTTATCACGGCTTGTGGGGTGTAGATAGTGGAAAGATTCAGCCAACCGGCGTACTGTTCCTGTCTCACTGAATACTCATGATCACTGAAGCGGTCTTTCCAACCCTGGTGATCCCAATAATCGACGTGGAAGGCCATTATATATATCTCCTTATTCTCGTTACCTTCCTGGATACGCTCAATCAATTCGTCGGCCGGTGGACAACTAGAACAACCTTCCGAAGTGAATAGTTCAACAACTGCGAAGCCTTTATTATCCTTCGCTTTCTGTACATCTTTCATCATTTTCTGGTTTGATGCGTTTACAAATGCTGCCATGCCTATCAGAACACCTATCAAGGCAATACTCATAATAATTACTCTACCTGGTTTCATATCTTTTATCGTTGAATGTTTTAAAATTTCGTTGCGCCTCATTGCCAATCATGACACAAATGGACGCCAATTTCGGAACAATGCATAGTACCAGATAGGCCGATCGGCCAAATTGGGAGGTGAACCGGACATCCGGGGCGTCCAATTTCAGGGGTTTATCTCATTCAAATTGATAGCCCTTTCTCAAAATGAGAGGGTCTTTAAGGCGCCATTCTATCCTTGTGCCATTTTCGCGTTAACTGTCTCCCTTACCAGTATTGATTTTCGGTCGAAAACGCATTCTCATGCCAGGAACAGGCATGCCGTTCGCCTTTATTACCCCGTAAATCAATTTTTATGAACCAATATGAAGCCGCCGCTCAGATAGCGGATGAAATACCAGAAATACAAACCGAGATCGTACGCGCTCCTGTTTTTGGAAGTGCTTATCTCTCTGTAAAAGTATTGGCTAACTATACCGGTAAGATGTTACAACAGCATCAGCTGCGCCAGGTACAACGTTGTATGCTGCTCGCTGAGAAGATCTACAACCGTGGCAATCAATTGGTGAAAACTGCTATTGAAAATGTTTTCATCTTTTCTTTCTCCAACCTCAGATTGTCCTGTAGCCGCCAGGAATGGCTGGAAATACAGCGGGTAATGCCTGCGGTGTTATTCTCTCTCTATATTCAGCAGGTGCTGAAACCGGGAGTATAATCTATCATCAACATAAACTACTATCATATGCTTATCGCGCTTTATCTGCTTATAATGCTGGTCTGCTTTTACATCTTTTACAAATCGATAGATTTCTTCGAAAACATATAATTGAATATTTATGATGACAATATTGCTGATAATATCCATCCTCGTATTTATCTACCTGGTGTATGTTCTCCTGAAACCTGAAAAATTCTGACACAAACCGATTAATAATGAACAGCGAAATACTAGGTGTCATCCTCACCTTTATCATAACACTGGTGATTGCTTTCCCACTTGGCAAATACATTTCAAAAGTATTCCAGGGTGAACGTGTCATCACCGACTTCCTGAATCCTGTGGAGCGCTTTATCTACCGCATTTGCGGGATAGATCCTCATAAAGAGATGAACTGGAAACAACACATGGCGGCATTGTTGTCAATCAACTTCGTATGGTTGATCTATGCGTTCTTTGTCCTGTTGTTCCAGTCACATTTGCCTCTCAATCCGGACGGTAACCCGGATATGACACCGGACCTTGCTTTCAATACAGCCATCAGTTTCCTGGTGAACTGTAACCTGCAGCACTATTCCGGAGAGTCCGGCGTTACCTATTTTTCTCAACTGTTTGTGATCATGTTCCTGCAATTTGTGTCTGCCGCTACCGGTGTTGCCGCTGTAGCTGTATTGTTCAGGGCCTTTGCTGAGAAAACAACAGAAAAACTGGGTAACTTCTTCGTATTCTTCACCAAAACGATCACCCGTATATTGCTGCCTTTGAGCATCATTATGGCCATCATTCTAGCTTTCAACGGCACACCTGCCAGCTTTGACGGGAAAGACAGCATTGTCACCCTTCAGGGCGATTCCGTGCAGGTTTCAAGAGGTCCTGCTGCCGGTATGATCGCTATTAAACACCTCGGTACTAATGGCGGTGGATGGTATGGCGCTAACTCAGCCCATCCGCTCGAGAACCCGAACTACTTTACCAATATGGTAGAGATCATTGCCCAGGTGATCATTCCTATGGCACTGATCTTCGCATTCGGTTTCTTTATCCGCAGAAGAAAGCTCGGTTATGTCATCTTTGGTGTAATGACCGTGGGCATGCTGACGCTCATGATACCTACCCTTATCTCAGAAACGGCGGGTAACCCTGTCCTCGGCCATATGGGACTGAAAGATATTTCTGCTATGGAAGGCAAGGAAGTACGTTTTGGTGTAGCTGCTTCTGCTTACTGGCAGGTAATGACCACGATCATTTCCACCGGATCGATCAACTCCATGCATGATAGCTCCATGCCTATATCGGGCGCTATGCAGCTATTAGGTATGATGACCAACTGCTTCTACGGCGGTAAAGGCGTAGGTCTTCTCAACTACTTTATCTTCCTGATCATTGCTGTGTTCATCTCCGGATTGATGGTCGGACGTACACCAGAGTTTATGGGGCGAAAAGTAGAAGCACGTGAAATGAAGATCGCAGCTATTATTGCGCTTTTCCATCCATTCCTCGTGCTGGTGGGTACAGCTATATCAGCATATTTCGCTGCACATCATCCGCAGATGGCATGGTCAGTACAACCGTCTTCATGGTTTAATAATCCGTCCAATCACGGGTTCTCAGAAATGCTTTATGAGTATACTTCATCCTCCGCCAACAACGGCTCCGGCTTTGAAGGTTTAGCAGACAACAATATCTTCTGGAACATCACCACGGGTATAGTAATGATACTCGGCCGCTTCATCCCTATTATCGGGCCGGTAGCTATTGCGGGCATCCTTGCCAAGAAGAAATATATCCCTGAATCCGCCGGTACATTGCAGACCGATACCGCAACATTCGGTATCATGACCTATGCTGTGATCATGATCATTGCAGCGCTGGCCTTCTTCCCTGCACTGACCCTCGGACCTATCGCAGAATATTTCCAGTCCTACTAAGAACCGTTGTTACTATCCTATATTATTTTCTGTTATTGTCCTATGACAACCCTTGTTCGAAAAATTGAATTATATGTCTGAACACAATCATAATAAACTTCTTGAACCGGCCCTGGTGAGCGGTGCCTTAAAACAGGCTTTTATCAAACTCTCTCCGAAGATCATGTTCCGCAATCCGGTGATGTTCACCGTGGAGATCGGCACTGCTATCATGCTGGTTGTTACATTATATACTGCCTTTACGGGAGATAAGTCACAGGGATCTTTCGGTTATAATCTCGCTGTGTTTATCATTCTGCTGCTGACCCTTCTCTTTGCCAATTTCGCTGAAGCGATCGCAGAAGCAAGAGGTAAAGCGCAGGCGGAAAGCCTTCGTAAAACAAGGGAAGAAACACCTGCCAGGAAGGTGTTGGCAGTAGGTGAAGTGTATACCAATGAGATCAAGATCGTTCCTTCTTCACAGTTGCGCAAAGGTGATTTCTTCATCTGCGAGGCGGGTGATATGATCCCTATGGACGGTGAGATCGTACATGGACTGGCTACCATCGACGAGTCGGCCATTACCGGTGAATCGGCTCCCGTGATCCGTGAATCCGGCGGCGATAAATCATCTGTAACAGGTGGTACCAAAGTATTAAGCGACAGGATCAAGGTACGTGTAACTACCGATCCCGGAGAAAGCTTCCTCGACAAAATGATCGCGCTTGTAGAAGGCGCCAGCCGTCAGAAGACGCCCAATGAAATTGCCCTTACAATATTGCTGGCAAGTTTTACACTGGTCTTCACCATCGTTTGCGTTACCCTTAAGCCGTTTGGTGATTATGCCAATACGCCTATTACTATTGCTGCTTTTGTTTCCCTGTTCGTCTGTCTTATACCTACAACTATCGGCGGGCTGCTCAGCGCTATCGGTATAGCGGGAATGGACCGTGCGCTGAGAGCCAACGTCATTACAAAAAGTGGCAAAGCAGTGGAAACTGCCGGTGACCTGGATACTTTGCTACTCGACAAGACAGGTACTATCACTATTGGTAACCGTAAAGCCACCCAATTCTGGCCAGCATATGGCGTTGGCAAGAAAGAGTTCTTTGAAGCGTGTGCCTTTGCATCTATGGCGGATGAAACGCCTGAAGGTAAATCCATCGTGGAACTGGCTGGAGAGAAAGGCATTAAGACACCTCAGCTGAACAGAGATGAAGCGACCTTTATCGAGTTCACCGCTGAAACACGCAGCAGTGGGATCAATCTCGACGGTATGCGTATCCGTAAGGGCGCTTATGACGCTATCCGTAACATCGTTCAGAAAGCGGGTCACGTATTCCCTGCCGAGACTGAAGAGAAAGTAAAAGAGATCTCTTCCGATGGTGGTACACCGCTGGTAGTAAGCCGTAATGAACAGGTGATCGGGGTGATCGAGCTCCAGGATATTATCAAACCTGGCATACGCGAACGTTTTGAGCGCTTGCGCCGCATGGGTGTGAAGACGGTAATGGTTACGGGCGACAATCCCCTGACTGCGAAATATATTGCTGAAAAAGCCGGTGTGGATGATTTCATTGCGGAAGCCAAACCTGAAGATAAAATGATCTATATCCGCAAGGAACAGGAAGGTGGTAAACTTGTAGCGATGATGGGAGACGGTACTAACGATGCTCCCGCACTGGCCCAGGCTGACGTAGGCGTAGCAATGAACAGCGGTACCCAGGCAGCCAAAGAGGCGGGCAACATGGTGGACCTTGATAACGACCCGACCAAACTGATTGAGATCGTAGAAATCGGTAAACAGTTACTGATGACACGCGGTACACTCACCACCTTTTCCATCGCTAACGATGTGGCAAAATATTTTGCCATCGTACCAGCACTTTTTGTAACCGCTATTCCCGCATTGCAGGGGCTGAACATCATGCACCTTGCATCTCCGGAGAGCGCGATCCTTTCTGCTGTGATCTTCAATGCACTTATCATTCCTGCATTGATCCCGCTGGCACTGAGGGGTGTCGCCTATAAACCGATCGGCGCCAGCGCCCTGCTGCGGAGGAACCTGCTGATATATGGCTTTGGTGGTGTTATTATTCCTTTTGTGGGCATCAAGATCATTGACCTGTTCCTTACCCTGTTCATGTAATTAACGTTTAAAAAAACAACGATGAAAAAGTATATATGGCCTTCTATCAAACTAACACTTTTTATGGTGCTCGTGCTTGCAGTTCTTTATCCGGCTTTAATTGCAGCTGTATCCAAAACAGCTCCGGGACAAGGAAAAGGCAAAACAGTCACTGTAAATAACAAAGTGGTGGGCTATGAAAATGTAGGTCAGAACTTTACAGAAGATAAATACTTTAATGGCCGACCATCTGCGGTTAACTATAATGCTGCCGGTTCCGGAGGCTCCAACAAGGGCCTCTCCAATCCGGACTATCAGAAAGCTGTACAGGAACGTATCGACACTTTCCTGGTACACAATCCTGGTATAAAAAAGGAGGATATACCTGCCGAACTGGTAACAGCATCCGGTAGCGGGCTAGATCCTGATCTTTCTCCTGCAGCAGCCCTGATACAGGTAAAACGTATTGCAGCAGTACGTCGTCTTTCCGAGACCAGACTGATGGCATTGGTGTCCGATCATATTAAACGTCCGCTGCTGGGCGTTGCAGGACCTGCAAAAGTAAATGTGTTGAAACTTAATATAGCCCTCGATGCATTAAAATAAAACTATCCGAAATGGACAACGACAGAGTGATCGTCAGAAAGGCGGTGCTTTCAGATTGTAAATATGCTGCGACAATCACCGCAGAAATGGAAGCTTCCGCCAAAGCAAGAGGTACCGGTATCAGCAAACGTTCCGTTACCGCTATTATGAAAAAGATCCGGGGAGGAAAAGCGGTCATCGCATTGACCGTAAATAAGATCTGGGTGGGCTTCTCCTACATAGAAGCCTGGAGCAACGGGGAATTCGTCTCGAACTCAGGGATGATCGTAAATCCCCTCTTCCGCGGACAAGGGGTCGCGTCCCGCATCAAGAGAAGGGTATTCCAGTTATCACGTGAAAAATACCCGGCTGCAAAGTTATTCAGCATTACAAGTGGACTGGCTATTATGCGCATGAACAGCAAGTTAGGTTTTTTACCAGTCACCTTTAATGAAATAACCCGGGACCCTGAATTCTGGAAAGGATGTAAGAGTTGTGTTAACTTTAATATCCTGCAGAAGAAAGGATGCCAGAACTGTCTTTGCACGGCCATGCTTTTTACGCCACCGGCCGTACAGAGAGAAGAAGAAAAGGAAGCCCGGTCGTTAGCCGGTGTATACTGATTCTTTCGTAACCTGATTCACTCACTCTTTCCGTACTAAGCAACGGGCGCCTTCTCTTCCGGAGAATACCTGCCTGGGTTTAGACGGAGAGTGAGTTTTTGAACGTACCAGCCCTATGACTGAAAAAGAAAACAATGCGCAACATTTCCTTGACCTGATCCGTCAGTCCAGGAGAGGAAAGTTTAAAATATACATCGGTATGAGCGCCGGTGTAGGCAAGACCTACCGCATGCTGCAGGAGGCCAGGACCTTGCTGCGTAATGGTGTGGATATCAGGATAGCCTACATCGAGACGCACAACCGGGCGGAAACACATGCCCTGCTGGAAGGTTTGCCCATCATTCCCCGCAGGGAATTGTTCTATAAAGGAAAGGCGCTCGAAGAACTGGACATGCAGGCGGTACTTAATCTTCATCCTGAAGTGGTGGTGATCGATGAACTGGCCCACACCAACATAGAAGGCAGCAAGAACGAGAAACGCTGGCAGGACGTATTGGAAATACTCGAGGCGGGCATTAATGTTATCAGTGCGGTCAATATCCAGCACATAGAAGGTTTGCAGGAAGAGGTAAAAAGCATTACGGGCGTGGATGTGGCGGAGCGTATCCCTGATCTGTTGCTGCAACAGGCCGATGAGGTGGTGAACATTGATCTCACGGCAGATGAGCTGATCACCCGTCTGAAAGAGGGCAAGATCTATACGACGGATAAAATAGCCATCGCTATAAAGAACTTCTTTCAACCCGAAAGGATCCTCCAGCTAAGAGAGCTGGCATTGAAAGAAGTGGCTGCCCAGGTAGAACGTAAAATAGACTCCTCACTTCCCGGAAGCGCTCTGGCAAGAAATGAGCGCTTCCTTGCCTGTGTCAGCAGTAATCATCTTATCGCCAGGAAAGTGATCCGTAAAACAGCCCGGCTTTCCGCCTACTATCAGTCCAAGTGGTATGTGCTCTATGTGCAAACGCCTAAAGAAGACGGCGATAAGATAGGACTGGCAGCCCAACGGCATCTTATCAATAACTTCAAACTCGTGATGGAACTGGGCGGAGAAGTGATAAAAGTAAAAAGTACTAATATTGCTAAAAGTATTATGCAAACTGCTGAAGAAAAAAAGATCACTACGATCTGTCTCGGCAAACCACACCTCAATGTAATGGGGATGTTGTTGAATACAGCCGTATTCTCACAACTGCTGGGCAAGTTGTCGGAATCCGACATTGACATTATAATTCTCTCGTGACATGCGCCTCAAAACGAAACTAAGTATAGGCATTGGATTTTTATTTATAGCTATTCTCATATCCGGGATCATCGGTATATTCTCTATATATCAACTTAAGAATGACGCCCGCCTTATCCTGGAAGACAATTACGAAACACTCGTCTACAGCAATAACATGCTGACATTGATGGACCGCGTACCTTTCGATTCTGCCGTACTTCCCGAGTTTGAAGACAATCTCGCCAAACAGGAATCAAACATTACGGAAACAGGTGAAGGACTTGCTACCGCTGCTGTCAGGAGTGTATTTGAGCAACTGAAACATGATCCATCCAGCGACAGTCTACAGACGCTCATCCGCCGGGAGATCTATAAGATCAATACAGCCAACCAGAAAGCCATTCTACGGAAAAATGCCGCTGCAGAGAAGAACGCGAAGCGTTTCAGTAATTACACGATGGTCATTTTTGGCTTTCTCTCCCTTGTGGCATTTACACTGGCAGTTAACTTTCCGGGGATCATCAGCGAGCCTGTAAAGACCCTTTCTGAAGGTATTAAGGCCATCGTTAATAAGGACTATTCAAAGCGTATCCGCATCTCACAACACGACGAATTCGGAGAGCTTGCACAGGCGTTTAACAGCATGGCCGAAAAACTGGATGAATATGAACATAGCAACCTCGCCAAGATCAAATTCGAAAAGAGCCGTATCGATACGATCATCAATCAGATGAATGATGGTATTATCGGGCTTGATGAGAACAGGAACCTGCTCTTTCTGAATAAGGTAGCCGAAAAGCTACTGGGTTTGAGGGAAACGGAGATCATGGGTAAATACGCACCGGATATTGCGCTCAATAATGACCTGATGCGGAGCCTGCTGAAACAGGATAGTCCCAATAAAGAACTTAAGATCTATGCGGACCAGAAAGAGAGTTATTTCCACCTGGATATCCTTAATGTCACCAACAATGAGAAACTGATCGGCCAGGTGATCGTACTCCGTAATATCACCCCTTTTCATGAGCTTAACGAGGCTAAAACAAACTTCATCGCTACCATCTCTCATGAGCTGAAAACGCCCATTGCTTCCATTAAAATGAGTGCGCAGCTGCTGACGGACACCCGCGTAGGGAACGTCAACAAGGAACAGGAGGAACTGGTAAAAAGCATTGCTGACGATGCAAACCGTCTGCTCAAGATCACAAGTGAACTGCTCAATATGAGCCAGGTGGAAACAGGGCATATACAGCTGAAGATAGAGCCTGTACTGCCCGATATCATTATTGACAATGCAGCTAATACCGTGAGTGCGCTGGCGCAGCAAAAGAATATCGTCATCCGTATCCATAAAAATACGAACAGCAATAAGATCATGACGGACCCGGAAAAGACCGCCTGGGTACTCACTAATTTTCTGACCAATGCTGTAAAGTATTCTCCCGAAGATGGAGAGATCGAACTGACCACTTCCTTAAAAGATAACAATATTGAGTTTTCTGTTTGTGACCATGGCCGGGGCATTGAAGAAAAGTATCTGTCCCGCATATTCGACCGTTATTTTAAGGTGCCCGGCACACCGGAGAAAGTGGGTACGGGCCTGGGATTATCTATATCCAGGGAGTTTATAGAAGCGCAGGGCGGAAAGATCTGGGTATACAGTAAACTGGGAGAAGGAAGCACATTTGGCTTCTGTCTTCCAGTGTATAATGGGTAAGCCAATGTTATCGCTATACTCCACTAATTTTCAGCAAATTATGATTCTGACCCGCTTAAGAAATACATATCAATATCTAATTCTGCATTAATTTCAGTCAAAAATTTTAAGCTTATTACATCGAAATGGAAGCTTGGGTTAGCCTCATCTCGATAATGTACACCAACAAAAAGCTCTAACTGTCCATCTAATGATGTCTCCATCAGTACATCCTTTCTAGGCTGAAGAATATCATTAATGAATTTATCTACTAAGTCTTGAACCCATTCATCGGTATTAAATTCCAGTCGATATTCCCAATAATTATACGCATACGTTTTGGACACAATACCTTTGTGCGTCTTTATCGAATAAGTTTCATCTTTCAGATGACTATGAGTAGGCTGCAAACCCATCTTTTCCGACAGTATATCTAATGAAACAAAAAAATGCGATAGTTTAATGGCAATTGATATATTATTCATAACTACTTTAGTTGCGATATATTATATTCAGTTTTTCTCAGGAAGATCCTGCCAGCCCTTTGGCTTTATCTGAATGCCACGAGTCCCATCAGCATCTGCTAATGAGGATAAAGAATTCCGGCTATCCGGGCTTCCCTGGTATGTTACTCCTTTTTCAGGCTTTAGGTATAATGATACAAAAACTCCCGGACAGCTTTCACTACCCGGGAGATATAATAGAAACTAAACAACTCCTATTTTAAGGTCGCTACATCCAGTTTTGGTGCATCCGCAATTTTAGCGACCATTTCAGCTGGCAGATATGGTCTGCCACCAGTAGCAGCCACACACGTTCCGGTAAACACTGCAGTAGTCATTACCTTACCATTCAAAATGATAGACTGCTTAAAATGCAGTCTCGGTTGCCCACCTGCATCGGCATACAACTCACAGGTCACAGTAAATTCATCATCTTTTTTCAGCGAGCGCAGAAACTTAATCGTATATTGAGACAGCACCATATGAATACCTTTGGCGGCTTCCTCGGCAAAATCAAATCCCAGCACTTCCCTGATATAATCATGTCTGCACCATTCCATATAGAAAGGGTAATATAATCCATCCATGATACCCTGTACGTCAATATGCTCTTCCTTTACCTTATAGATTTTTGAATATTCCATCTGTAACCTTCAATTTTTATGTGGGCAAAGATAAGTCTTGATCGGTTGATTTTGTGCATACGGATATCCCCGATAATGGGGATATTGGTTATCAACGAAAAAAGCCTCCCTGAACGGAAGGCCTTTTTCCCCTTTATAGATCAAAATTACAGCCTGAATAAAGCCGCCAGGATAATCCTCGTTTCGGATTTTACCAGGTCAGGGCGCCAGTTCGGGTCCAGCGGCGTGGTAGTATAACCGGTCTGGGAAGTAACACCACCCTCCCCGGCAAAATAAGGCACACTAGCATTTCTGTTCACCACTTCAAACCTGAAGGTCACACTTTGGTTTGGCATGTAGTCGAAGTTGGTGGACATATCCCAGCCTTTGAATTTATCGCCAGGGTTAGCACTGAACGGGAAAGCGCCTTCGGTTTTGGTAGGGTCAGTTGGGCTAGGCAATGGGCTTGCCTGTCCTGTTGGGTAAAGCACTAAATATCTGCCCGGGTTTGTCATTACACCACCGCCAACTGTCCATGCAAATTTGTTCCTGTTGAACCATACACGGTTGTAGAACATACCGCTTGCGAAATACTGTGCAGGACCGTTCTTGTCGCTGTCTTTAAAGCCGTTTACGCCGCCGCCTTTTTCGAAGCCAACGTCTCCGGTCAGCGAGAAGGCCATTCGGCTGATACCTTTCGACTGAGGTCTGTTATAGTAACGAACCAGCAAACTGTTGTCAGAGTGGAAACGTTTTCTGTCTGGCAATCCTGCAGCATCGGTACCATAGTAGTCGTTCGTTAATAACTTCATGTTGCTGCTTGGCATCCAGGTCACGTTAAAACCCAGGCCCGGCATTTTGTTAAACTTACCATAGCTCTGCCAGCCATTGATAAACCAGCCTTCTACTTTCAGGTGTTGTGTAGGATAAACCTGCACACGCAACCCGTTAAAGAACCAGGGTGTATTATCGGATGTGAAGGAAGCCTGATACTCCCAGTTCTCCGGTTGATAGTAAGAGTTCAAACCAACATAACTCATGAACATACCGGCGTCGATATTGATACCATACCATTTATTGATGTGATATCCCACATACGCCTCACTTAAATAACGGTATGCGTTCGCTAACTGATACTGTCCACGGTAAGGGCTCAGGTCATTACGCGGTACCACAATGGACCGTGTACCAAATTGCGTCATTACCCTCGCCCTTGCGCCTTTATAGTAGAAATCACCGCCGAAGTGCAGGGCTGAGAGCTGCACTTCATTATTTCTGGCGAGTGCCGTAGACCCAACAACAGTGTTGTCATTAGGGTTATTAAATGAATGTGTGTAATTGATGTCCATCATGATACTCGGCGTGAAGAACTTCATGTTCTGAAATGCCGGGTCCTCTCTTCTGTCGTTACCATTCTGCCAGGTCTGATCGATGCCGTCAAATGGTACTTTTTCCGTAGTCGTAGCGGTGTCCTGTGCAACTGCACAAATAGCCTTTGAAGCCAGTGCAAATGCCAATAATGCTCTTTTCATTTGTTTGTATTGTTTTATTCCCATACTAAACAGGTTAGTGTAATAGTGTGCCTCTATATGCCAAAGCCTGTACCACCTGATCGGGGAGTAAACATGAGAAACCGGGGAGAGCCAGTCGCATACGGCATTTCAAAGGGGATCACCGGTATAGCACGGGAATAAAACCCGTATAAAAAGCATCTCATCTTGAGATGGAATTATCAGAATGGCAGCGTATGAACAACTTTACGGGGGTTAACCGGCACATGGTTCCGTTTCTACGTTGGTGTTGAATTTCAGCATATGCGCTTACATGCTTCTCACCATCTCAAAACAAACAATGGTTATCTCAAAATGAAAGGTTATTAGAAGTTGGCATTAATGGCGGCTATACTATAAAAGCATACATATCAATATTTTATAAAGACAAGACGCTATGAGGCCTCACATTTGCCTGTATATGGCAGGCAACAACGTTTGATTTGATCCTTATTCGATTGTTTCTATGAAGGTTATGAAGTCTCTATTATAATACGTAGCGTTTGCTGTTCTTAAGTTAGCTATCGGCCGGGGTACTTTTGTACTTCGGCCTTCTTTACATTGGTTCCCGGGGGTATTTTATAATGTTATTTTAACCGGAGGGTTTTCCGATAGGCTAAAGAAGGCGTATTTGTACCCAAAGGTAGTAGTATGGCCGATGTATACATGCATCTAAGGTGGAGGTGAGGTGGACTTAAAGCGTAAACCATGGTGAGAATATAGTATCTTTCAATAACTTCAGGGGCTGTCGTCCCCGAGGTTGTCACCCTGCGCTACAAACAGGGGTCTCCTAACGAAGTCCTATTATGTTTTGTTGGTTGGTGCTTTGTTGTATATTCATTGGTTAGTGTTGTTCATTTTCATTGTGATAGGATCGTTTATTATTTTTTTTGTTACTTTTAATTTCACCATTAAATCTGACAGATCAATTTATTCTGTCATTTACCATTAGCACTATGCAGCAGAATTCAACAATCACCACATTATTCCTGGACATAGGCGGCGTATTATTGAGCAATGGCTGGGACCGTAAAGCAAGAAGAGAGGCTGCCGCTAAATTCTCTCTGGACCTTCCTGAACTGGAAGAACGTCACCATCTCACATTTGACACTTATGAGGAAGGTAAACTAACGCTTGATGAATATCTGAAAAGAACTGTGTTTTATGAACCCAGGAATTTCAGTGAAGATGAGTTCAAAGCATATATGTACTCCGTTACTACCGCCATTCCCGAAATGATAGACCTGGTATGTAAAATTAAGGCAAAATATGGTGTAAAGATCGCCATTGTAAACAATGAGGGCCGTGAACTGAATGAATTCCGTATCAGACAATTCGGGATCAATAAGTTTGTAGATTTCTTTGTTTCCTCCTGCTTTGTTCATTTCAGGAAACCGGATGCCGACATCTGGCGTATAGCCCTGGATATTGCGCTTGTAAAGCCGGAAGAGGTGCTGTATATTGACGACAGGGCCATGTTCGTATCAGTAGCCGAAGGACTTGGCATTAACGGTCTTCAACATGTGACTTACGAGGCGACCAAAGAGAACCTCGCAAAATATGGTTTTTCAGTAGACTGATATTAACTCAGCTCACCCTGAAATCAACGTAACCCGTTTCTATCTCATTGACTCAGTAAAGAGCATGCGACAGAAACGGGTTTCTTTTTTTAGTTACCTGGCGACTCAATATGTAGCCTGTGGCTCCTGTACTGGTATACGTTTTCTGGAAGACATTTTACTCCGCAATACATCTTTCACATATTTAGTCCTTTTCTCAAATACTAAATAGATCAGGTAAGCACAAATTATAACAATTACGATTGCGGCGATGTAGTAACTGATCGATACTGCATCTATTGTTTTACTTTTTGGGAATCCAAAGTGTATCAAAAGATATACTATTGGTAAATGCGTCAGGTATAAAGTGTAAGAAAAATCAGCCAGTTTCGTTCCCATCTTGTTTATCAGGATTGTCAGTTTGTTTTTAGGCACCCGGTATATCACTTGTTGAACAATCACACACATAGACAATGCTAAACACAATTCGGCGACGATCTCTATATTAAGATCTGATTTCTCAAGCGTACGGCTCGCTTTGCCCCATAACTGAAAGGCCACCATGGAAACTGTAAATAAGCAAACGCTTGCGAACAGCAACACGTTATTCTTTTTTGCATAAAAGCACGAAACGGCTCCCAGTACCCATACAAAAAGCAATTCCGGTTTCAGGTAGTATGAAAATATCACCAGGTTAACGAATACGATCGCAAACGCTGCATACTTATTCGTTTCTTTTGAGGTTGTTAATAGCCAGGCCACTGCTCCCATTAAAACATAGAACCAGACCTCATATGCCAGTGACCACAAAGGGCCGCTCACCCAGGGTACTAATATGCCCTGCAGCGAAAGCAGATTTCCTAAATAGTCAATAACACTGAATTGCTGACCTGTAACTGTATTTGATATCAAAATTATTATAAAGGCTGAAAGTAATGGGAGCATTATACGTACCGTCCTGTCCAGCGTATAAGACTTAAGGTCAAAAGTTCCGGCTCTCAATCGCTGAATAACTTTTCCGCCAACAAGGAAGCCGCTCAATACAAAGAAAAGCAATACCGCTTCATGTGCTACACGGGTCACGGAGAAGAAGATCAGGTTCTGGGTTGTTTTATCTTCCGGAGGCAATAAGCCATATTCAACAAACAACATCGTACGGCAATGGGTGGTAACAACAATTAAGGATGCCAATCCTCTGAATAGATCTAACCAATAATAATGTTCTGCGCTTTTGTTTTTCAACATAAACTGGATTTTGTGGGGCTTGATTAAATAGTTATTCTGTTCTTTTGTGATCTCGGTTGTTTCGGTGGTTCTCTTGTAGTAAGTGCCAGCCAGTACCCGTGCGGATTCTGCTGTATGGGGTATGTCTTTTGGGATGTCGCGAATGTATATAAATCTTCATTCCCTGCAAATTATTTTTCTTGCAGCAGATGGCTAAATAGCGGTTAACACTGCATTTGCAGTCCTCACTGTTATGATACTCCTAAGTAACATTACTTATGTTCGTTACGACTTTAAAGGTCGGCCGACTTATTCCTGTTCCTGTACTCTGATGGAGACATCCCCATCAATTTTGAAAACATCCTGGAGAAATAATACTGGTCCTCCACTCCGAGTTTGCTGGAGATCTCTTTGACGGTAGCAGTGGAGAACATCAGGTATTGACACGCCTTCTGTATCTTCAGATGATTGAAATATTCTATCGGGGAATAACCTGTCTTCTCTCTGAAGACAGCTGAGAAATGAGATACTGATAGTCCTGCATAATCAGACAGTTCCTGTAAAGTAACCACTTTATCCAATCGTTCCTGCATCATACCGATCGTGTGTGCAATAACGTCATCCGGCTGTTCTGATCCTGAGTGATTGAATTTCTCTTCATATAATAATGAAGAAAGGAAGTGATTAAAGATCATATTCACATAACGGAGGTTGTCGCCGCTATATCCTTTCTGCAGATTTAAACAGATCTCTTCAAATAAGCGGATACGGTTTTCATTGTATGTCAGGTGCAGTTTATAACTCTTCGCCCGCTGAAGGATCAGTTCCACGATATAAGCCGAGATCTCCCCTTTAAAATGTATCCAGTAAATTGTCCAGGGGTCTTTTTCGTCCGACATATATTTATGTGGAACATTGGAAGGGATGATGATGAATTGGGACGGCAGGACATCCACACGTTTTTTATCTATTTCTATCCAGCCCCTACCCTCTATGCAGTAAATAATTATATGCTGGCTTACGCCGGTGGCCCGCTTAATATAGTGATAACGCGCTTTCGGATAGTACCCGATGTCCGTAACATACAGCTGCCGGGTAATGAGATCTTTCGTCAGGAAATCGGTCGATATCTTTTTAGGCACTACGATCAGCTGCTGCCCTTCGAAGCCCTCCCTTTTTTTAACTGCCTTCTCTTTCATCTTGATAGAATCTGACGCCAAGATACAAAAACCAGAAAATAATCCATCAATTTCATAAGAAACACCATTTCCCCGGTTATACCGAAACACGAAATTTGATTCGCGAACTAAATAGATTCCACAACATCAGCAAAACCAACAACAATAGACTTACGGCAAGGGTACCAGTTTAATCAGTATTCCAAACAAAGGCAAATTCATGTTATGAAAAGAAATTTATCCCTGCTCATCCTACTACTGTTATCATTAAGTACGTGGGTTTCAGCACAAGACAAGGTATCAGGAGGAAAGGTGCTGGATGCAGCATCCGGGAAGCCGTTACCGTTTGTCACCATTACGAACACAACTAACAAAGGGGCGTCCATGAAAGCGGACGCAGACGGCCAGTTCCCCCTTCCATCAACAAAAACTGTACTGAGCTTCCGGTTTGTAGGTTATAAGACCCAGACCGTCACATTCACTCCCGGACAAACATCACTGATCATAAAGCTGGAAGCGGAAATCTCCGGGCTTGACGAAGTTGTGGTGATCGGTTACGGTCAACAGAAAAAGAAAGACATCACCAGCGCAGTATCCAGCCTTTCCGGAAAGGAGATCTCCGAACTGCCCGCAACTTCCATCAACAGCGCATTGCAGGCCAGGGTACCGGGCGTACAGATCACCAGCGCCGGTTATCAGCCAGGTGCAGGTACTAATATCAGGATCAGGGGGATCAACTCGATCACACAGGGCGACGGGCCTATTTATGTGGTAGACGGGGTTATCCTGACCGGTGATCTCAGGGAGATCAACCCTTACGACATTGAATCCATAGACGTACTTAAAGACGCTTCTGCGGCTGCTATATATGGCGCCAGAGCGGCTGCGGGCGTAGTGATCATCACTACAAAGAAAGCGAAAACAGGCAGGGCGTCCGTTGACTACAACGGATACTACGGCATACAGAAGATCGTTAAGACCTATGATTTCATAGATGGCGCGCAGTATGGCTATCTGCGCCGCCTGGCATGGTTTGACGAAAGTGCGACCGGCTGGCCGATGAATGATCCGGAGACAGACAAGAAAATATTCAGCGGTGAAGAGCTTAAAAGCCTCGCCGAAGGCAAAAGCTATGACTGGCCAAGCGTTATCACACAGGTTGCGCAACAGCAAAGCCATACACTCAGTATTTCCAATGGTATCGGTAAAAACAAAGTATACCTCAGTGGTAACTACCTGAACCAAGACGGTATCATCAAAGGGTCTAACATGAAACGTTATTCCCTGAAAGCGAACGTGGAATCGGCTGTGACAGACAAACTGACCATAGGGCTGAATAGCAACTATTCCCATATTCAACAGAGCATCGTCAGCAATGAAGCCTACTACACAGCTGTGACCATGAGCCCATTGCGACCTATTTACGACTCAACAGGAAAGCCATCAGTAGTAGTAGATCCCAATACCGGAACTATTACGGTGAATAATCCGCTTGCAATGGTGACAGATGCGATCAACCGCCGCATAGACGACAGGTTGATAGGCAATATGTACCTGGATTATAAAGTGTTGCCCGGATTGAGCTTCCGTTCCAATGTAGGCGCTGATATCTACAAGAACCAGCAGTTCGAATATTATCCAAGAAATACAAGTGCAGGATATGTACAGAAAGGTGTGGCCAAAGTGCAGAACTTCGGTTACCGCGACTGGTTATGGGAAAATACCTTCACCTACGACTACAATCCTTCAGAAGAGCATTCCCTTAACCTCCTCTCTGGTTTTACCTTCCAGAAAAGAAGACAGGAATGGAACTTCGAGCAGGCATCCGGATTTCCGACAGATGAACTGACCTATAAAAATATGAGCCTCGCTGCGAGAAGAGATAATATTCAAAGCGACTATTTCAACTGGGCTACCAGTTCATTGCTGGGCAGGGCTATCTATAAATATAAACAACGTTATATCCTCAACTTCACCGCCCGTTACGATGGTTCCTCCCGCTTCGGTGCAGACAACCGTCATGGCTTCTTCCCATCTATCAGCGGTGCATGGCGCCTGATTGACGAACCATTCCTCGGTGTGAAATTCAAATCACGTGTCAGCGATGCGAAGATCAGGATCAGCTATGGCATAATTGGCAACCAGGATGTTTCCTACGACAGGATCTTCTCCCAGATGAACGCCGCCACTTATCCATTTAATGGCAGTACACAATCCAGCGGTTATCAGTTAGGCGGTAACAAAGGTAACAGCGCATTGAAATGGGAAGCACAGCACCAGTTCAATGCCGGCTTTGACCTGGCAGTCCTGAATAACAGGATTCAAATGACATTTGACTTCTATAACAAGGATATCAAAAACCTGTTGCTGTCAAATACATTGGCGCCATCACAGGGCTTCGATAACACGATGATCAATGTCGCTTCCATGAATACGAGAGGTATCGATATCGGATTGAAATTGTACCCGGTGAAGACGCCTAATTTCGACTGGCAGGTAGACCTCAACTGGTCAAAATATAAATCCAAAGTAACCGCGTTGCTGCCTGGCAGGGACTCTCTCAGTCCTTATCTGAAAGTGGGTGAAGCGCCGAACAGCCTGATCGTTGATTATGTATTTGACGGGATATATGGAACGGGAGATGATTTTAAACTCAATCCTACCGGCAGACCTGGCGACGTACGTATTAAGGACCTGAACAACGACGGCATTATCAACCAATACGACAGAGCGATAGTAGGCCGTACTACACCTAAAGCCTGGGGCGGTATCTGGAACTATTTCCGGTATAAAAGAGTGTCCATGACGGTATTCGCAAGTTATATGTACGGTCATGATATTTACAACAAGGCTTACATGGACTATGTGTATTCCGATGGCCGCAAGGTGATCCTGAAAGATGGTCTTAATTACTGGACACCGGAAAACCAGCATACCGATATTCCCCGTCCGAATGCATTCGGTAGTTCTACCAGGACGCTGCCACAGGGTTCTTCCAGCTTTGCAGTTCAGAAAGGAGATTTCCTGCGTATCAGGAACATCACACTGGCGTACGACTTCTCGCCTACCCTTTTGTCAAAGCTCAAAATAAGGTCGCTGAACGTATATGCACAGGCGTTGGAACCATTCCTGTTCACTGGGTATAAAGGTACTGACCCGGAAATCGGCACGTCAGGAACTTACGATATCTACCCACGGTTCCGCACTTACCTGGTAGGTTTAAAAATGGGTTTATAATTTCCTAAAAAGACATTTATGCAAACGCATCGCTATATACTTTTCTTCATCATACTTGCCGGGGTCCTTTTCTCCGGCTGTGAGAAACAGCTTGATATAAAACCGGAAGTATTCGTTTCTCCGGAAGAACTTTACAAAGACGAAGCCGGTATTACGGCTGGCCTTACCGGCATCTACCGCCAGTTGCTGGTGCTGAAAAGGTCCGACTATGCAATCGTAGGCATGGTAGGAACTGATGAAGCGAAGATGACGATTTTCGTACCTACCTGGGGTCCTTACTGGCAGGGCTTTGCAGCTGTGAACAGCTACTCTCCCCTGCTCACTGCACAGAATGATGTGGTACAGGGTTTCTGGATCAATTGTTATAAGGGTATCAATAATGCCAACGTAGCCGTTAAGTATACACTGCAATCTTCCGTAAATGAAGCCTTCAAAACACGTTCAGTGGGAGAAGCAAAATTCATGCGGGCGCTGTTCTACTTCTACCTGGTGCAACTTTATGATGGCGTACCAATGCCTACCGATGTTGACAACCCGGATGCCGTAAGAGATGGCTATCCACGTAGTACGGCAGAAGAGGTATACCAGCTGGTGATATCCGACCTCCAATATGCAGCGGAGCACCTGAACAGCAAAGGCAATAATGGCGCAGAAGCAGGCCGTGCGAATAAAGAAGCCGCCATTGCATTACTGGGTAAAGTTTATCTTACCAGGAAGCAATACGACCTGGCAAAGAGCACGCTGGAACCATTGCTGACATCTGACAAAACAAGTCTTATGCCGGTATACGCTGACCTGTTCGTAGAGAAGAATGAAAACAATATTGAGTCGCTGTTTGAAGTGCAGTTCTCCAATGAACCTGACAACACCAGCAATATGGCCAATAACACCGGCGCCTGGCAGATCAACGCGCCTAACCTGACCGGTGCGGGCGGACATGTGATCATTCCCACCGACTACTTCTTCAACAGTTTCGAGGCCAATGACCTCCGGAAAGACGCTACGTTCCGTACTGTGTTTTATAACGTAAACGGTGAGCTGGTAGATTATTCCTGGTGGGAGGATGTAGGCAAACCGCATGTGAAGAAATTTGATATCACCAACGGGGTATCCGTGAGTGGTTCATTGTCTTCCAGGAACATGTACTACCTGCGCCTTGCCGATGCGATACTGATGTATGCAGAAGCTGTTAACGAACTGAATGACGTGACTACGGCGCTTACCAATCTGAATAAGATCAGGCAACGTGCCGGACTTGATAAATGGGAAAATGCGCATGGCGTCCCTTCCCAGGATCAGCTACGCAGCGAGATCATGCTGGAACGTATGCGTGAGCTTGGCTTTGAAGGATGGAGATGGTTCGACCTGAAAAGGACCGGTACCCTGCTGAATATCGTCAAAGCCAATAATCCTGATGCAACACCGAATATACAGGCTAAACACCTGTTATATCCAATCCCTGCAAGAGAGTTTGAAAACAATCCTAAACTTACACCTGCAGATCAAAACGAGGGCTACTAATTAGTTATGAAGATCATCCGTTACATATCATTTGCCGGCCTGCTTTGCACGGCCTCCGGAAACTTACTGGCACAGACAGTGACACCGGCAGCAGACAGCCTCGTGGTATCCAATCCACAGGTCAGAGTGACCATTAACAGCCATACAGGCAGGGTTAACTACCTGTTCGCTAATGGCGTACAGCTGCAGAATACAGTTGCTACAATAGAAGAGTTGCAGGCAGGAAAACTGTCCAGTACAGATTTTTCGCAGCATAAGTACAGTACTGCTCCTGTACAGGATGCTTCCGGCAAAGGTGTAACAATATCGGTCATACATAGTGATCCGTCCAGACAGCTCAAACTGGAGCAACATATTACTGTGTACGCGCAAACGTCTCACCTGTTACTGAGTGTACAGGCGACTGGTGATGCGACTTTGGAAACGCGTAACATCTCTCCATTAACTATTATCCCGGAACAGCAGGCCTACCTGTTTGTTCCGGGTAATAATCCCAGCATACTCGACGTCCCTTTCGACAATGACAACTGGGTACCTGTCGTTACCCGGCAATGGCCTTCCGCTTCAGGGATGAGTTACGAGTTCACTTCCATCTATGATCAGCGGAGTTTATCAGGACTGGTTACAGGCAGTGTGACACACGACTTCTGGAAAACAGGCTTCCGCTATGGAGCGGGTAAGGAAACAGGACGTATCGATACCTTTATCGTATATGGTGGCGCCACTACCGCGGATGATAAGGCTTTGCCACCGGCTTACGGCGGACTGGATGGCACCCACGACCATGCGCCGCACTGCACCATGCAGGGCAAAACAGTGACTTCACCAGTCATCTACCTGGCAGGTGATACAGACATCCGCAAAGCGTTCACAGCGTACGGGCAGGTCAATGTACAACTGGCAGGCAGAAGCGAATGGAAAGGGAATGCGCCCTTTTACTGGAACAGCTTCGGCGTAGAGGACGTACTGGGTTACAGAAAGGTGATGATGCCGCCCGGAGTGATCAAAACTTCAGACATCATCGCTTCCCTGGATAACTTCAACAAATATGCCCCTCCGGTGCTCAGCGTTGACTCGTACGACCAAAACATATACACTACCTCACTATTGACATCTTTGGCCAAATATGGGCAGAAAAAGCGGCAGCAAATGGGCTTCTATTTTATCCCATTCTCCGTATGGGCCTGGAAGGACCACCTGGACCAACCACTGGCAGGGACAGAAACCCCGCTGAGCAGTGTCGTATTGAAGGATAACAACAGGCAGCCCATTCTTTACAAAGCGGGAGACTGGGCCTGCTACCCTATCGATCCTTCCCATCCGGCTGTGAGGGCCAGTATCATCAAGCAGATACAAAAAGCAAAAGCTATTCATGCTACCTTTATCAAAATAGATTTTCTGACGGCCGGTGCACTGGAATCCAGCACCCGGTACGACCGTAATATCCGCTCGGGTATGCAGGCATACAGCGAAGGACTGAAAATGTTACGCTCGCTGGTGGACTCCATCATGGGACCCAATATTTTCATTACAATGGCGATCTCCCCCATGTTCCCCCATCAGTATGCACATACCCGCTTTATCTCTACGGATGTGTACTCTCATCTGCGGGATGATCAGCCGGGCTTTCCGCATTATGGCAGTACAGCTGCTTCACTGGCGGCAGGCTCCCATATGTCGTGGATGCAGGGCACATTGTGGCCATTTACCAATCTGGACGTAGTGGTTATGAAGAACTTTCAGAATAACCCGGACATCTCAGAACAGGAAGTAAAAGTACGCCTCTATGCTATGATGGTAATGGGTAGTATACTGGGAGACGGTTCCGACCTGCGGCAGAAAGTAGCAGCTGAAAGAGCTAGGAAATACCTGAACCATCCGGCGATATGTGAATACTTCAGTCATCCTGCCGCGTTCACACCGGTAAAGATGTCGGAAGGCGACAGCCAGGACCAGCAGATGACCTTCTTCCGCAAAGGAGATACCACGCTGCTGGCAATGTTCAACTTCATAAAGGATAAACCTTTTGAAGCCAGCTGGCAAACAGCGGATGTGGCAGACAATCGGCGCTATGAGATCAGGGATTTTATGACCGATGCGGTATTAGGAGAGATCAGCAATGGTCAGGCTTCCTTTACGCTGACAGTGCCTGCGAAAGATGCATTATTAGTTAAACTGGTCCCACGGGATTAAATCGAAATAAATATAAAAGTGATCATATGGAAGTGACAGTCAGGATAGAGAAAGTATCCATACCCACGTACAAAACAGGCACACCGGAGAAACACCCTATGTTCCTGGAGAAAAGAGTATATCAGGGCAGCAGCGGTGTTGTTTACCCACATCCCGTTATCGAGCAGATTGCTGATGAGAAGACCATGCAGGAATACACAGCTGTATTCCTCGAAAACGAATTTTTGCTGATCATGCTCCTGCCCGAACTGGGGGGACGTGTACAGCGTGCATACGACAAGATCAGACAGCGTGATTTTGTGTATTATAACCAGGTGATCAAACCTGCGCTTGTAGGACTTGCCGGTCCCTGGATCTCAGGAGGTATAGAGTTCAACTGGCCGCAGCACCATCGCCCCAGCACCTTTCAGGCGGTAGATTTTACTACCGAAGAAAACGCTGATGGCAGTAAAACCGTGTGGGTGAATGAAGTGGAAGTAATGTTCAGGACCAAAGGCATGGCAGGGTTCACCCTCTATCCTGATAAGGCCTACCTGGAAATAAAAGGTAAACTCTTTAACCGTACCCTCTTCCCTCAAACCTTCCTCTGGTGGGCTAACCCGGCAGTGAAAGTGAATGATCATTATCAGTCCGTCTTCCCTCCTGATGTATATGCAGTGTTTGATCACGGGAAGCGTGACGTATCTGATTTCCCTGTTGCAACGGGAACTTATTACAAAGTAGACTATTCACCGGGAACTGATATTTCCCGTTATCATACTATCCCTGTACCTACCTCCTATATGGCTATCCGTTCTGAGTACGACTTCATGGGTTGTTACGAACATGATACGCAGGCAGGTATGCTACACGTGGCAGATCATCATGTATCGCCGGGCAAGAAGCAATGGACATGGGGCAACGGCGATTTCGGCTATGCCTGGGACAGGAACCTGACTGATGAAGACGGCCCTTATATTGAGCTGATGACAGGCATGTTCACTGATAACCAGCCTGACTTCTCCTGGCTGCAGCCTAATGAAGGAAAGACCTTTGAGCAATACTTCATGCCGTATGCGCAAACAGGTGTTGTTAAAAATGCTACCAAAGAAGCCATGCTGAACATGGAATGGGAGGAACAGCAATTAACGATCAAAGTATACGCTACTGCACTTTATAAAAACGCGAGCATCCGCCTGTTGAAGAATGGCGAGGAAGTAAAACAATTCCCGGCCTCTCTTTCTCCTTACGCGCCTTTCTCTGCCACATTTGACTGTGGTGCAAACGTTGTAAAGGAAGACTGGAAAGTGGTTGTTGCTGATGAAACAAATCATGTACTTGTGTCCTGGCAGCCAGCGCCGCCGGTGGAACATGAGATACCTGCCGCTGCAACAGCCGCTAAACTCCCACAGGACATAGAACAGGTGGAAGATCTATACCTGAACGGACATCACCTGGAGCAATACCGTCATGCTACTTTCAATCCGACAGACTATTACGAAGAAGGCTTGAGAAGAAGCCCGGGAGATATCCGCTGTAACAATGCTATGGGCTTGTTACTACTTCGCCGTGGTCAGTTCAGCAAAGCGGAACCGTACTTCAGAACGGCTATCAAAACAATGACCAGCCGCAATCCGAATCCATACGACGGAGAGGTATATTATAACCTCGGATGTTCTTTGTTCCTGCAAGGGAAAAAAGCGGAAGCTTATGACATCTTCTTTAAAGCGACCTGGAACGATGCCTGGCAGCACAGCGGTTTCCTGATGCTGGCACGTATTGCAGCGTCGAATCAGAAATGGGATGACGCTTTATCATTGGTTAAAAAATCTTTGGTGCGCAATTATCATAATCATACCGCCCGTCACCTGCAAACGATCATACTGAGAGAAAAAGGATTAACTGCGGATGCTATTGAATTTGCAAAAGCTTCCCTGGAAATAGATCCTTTCAACTACGGATGTTTGTTTGAATGGTACCTGGCCACCAATGACCATGAAGTACTCGATCGCCTGCGTACTTTAATGCGCGGCAATGTAAATAACTACCTGGAGCTTTCTCTTGATTATGCACATGCCGGCTGTTATGCAATTGCAATTGAAGTATTAGCATCTTACATAAAAGTACACGGCGCTACTTCTCCTTTGCTACATTACTATATGGGATGGTTTGCTACCAGCAATAATGCACCGGAGCAGGCAGCCACCTACTATGAACTGGCAGCAAAAGAAGCGCCCGGATATTGCTTCCCCAATAAAGTGGAAGAAGTGATCATCCTGCAAAGTGCACTTACGAATAATCCGTCCGACGCGAAAGCGGCTTACTACCTGGGTAATCTCTGGTATGACAAACGCCAGTACCCCGAAGCCATCGCCTGCTGGGAGAGATCTGTCAGCCTGGATGACACCTTCGCTACTGTACACAGGAACCTCTCACTCGCCTATTATAACAAGCTCGATAAAAAAGCACAGGCGGTGATATTTATGGAACAAGCGTTTGCACTTGCTCCTGATGATGCACGCATCCTGATGGAGCTCGATCAGTTGTATAAGATCACCGGGAGATCATCACAGGAAAGACTGGCATTGCTGGAGAATAACATGCAGCTGGTAGAAACGAGGGACGACCTTTACCTGGAGCGTATCACCTTGTATAATAATCTCGGTGAATTTGAACAGGCGCGTCAGCTCCTATCACAAAGACAGTTCCATCCGTGGGAAGGTGGTGAAGGTAAAGTAGTGGGGCAATTTATCCTCTGCCATACGGCATTGGCGAAACAGGCCATATTACAGGAAGATTTCAATGAAGCACTGACCTTATTGCAATCACTTTCCCGTTACCCTGATAACCTGGGTGAAGGAAAACTATACGGTGCACAGGAAAACGATATCAACTATCTGTTGGGTTGTGCTTACGCCGGACTTGGTCAGGCAGCTACTGCGAGAGAACACTTCATGGCGGCCACAGTGGGTATCAGCGAGCCGGTACAGGCGATATATTACAATGATCCCCAACCCGACAAGATCGTGTATCAGGCGCTGGCATGGCAGCAACTGGGACAACCGGAGAAAGCTAAACAGATCTTCGAACGCTTCATCCAGTTCGGTAAAGCGCATCTGAAAGATACTATCCGCATCGATTATTTCGCCGTATCATTACCTGATATGCTAGTATTTGATATTGACCTTGATCAGCGGAACCGTATACATTGTCTCTACCTGATGGGACTTGGTCATCTGGGACTTCAGCAGGAGCAAGCCGGACAACAATACCTGGACGAAGTACTGGCGCTGGACCTTAATCACCAGGGCGCTACCTTTAATCCATTCACAAAAACGATTCAATGTTAAATACTAATAGCAGGACGCTATCCGCAACCCGTCAACAATACGGCGAGTTGCGGGGAGCGCCCCTCTATCTGATCACGCTTGAGAATTCCGCTGTCAGGGTAGAACTGATCAACCTGGGAGCCACTATCACTGCGATATATGCTCCCGACAACGCCGGCATACAAAAGAACATTGTAGCCGGATTTGCGCATCCGGAAGATTATCTTCATAACCCTGCCTACTTCGGATCTACCGTGGGAAGATATGCCAACCGCATTGCGGATGGACGTATCGTTGTAGACGGAACGCCTTACCAGTTGCCTGTTAACAATGACAGCAACCACCTGCATGGCGGTATTGAGGGATTCCATGCCAAGGTATGGGAGGTAACTCAATGTTCCGAAACCAGCGGCGAAGCCAGCGTAACCATGGAATATATAAGTGCCGACGGTGAAGAAGGTTACCCGGGTAATCTCGCTATCCAGGTACAATATATCCTTGACGATACCAATCAGCTGAGCATCCGTTACACGGCTACCACCGATAAAGCTACGCCTGTCAGCCTGACGAATCATTCTTACTTCAATCTGTCAGGGTTTGAACAGTCGCTGGTAACAGACCACCTGCTCACCATCAACGCACAGGCCTATACGGAGAAGAGCAGCAAGAACGTTCCTACCGGAAATATCCTTCCTGTAGCCGGTACACCGCTCGACTTCACAACGCCAGTAAGGATCGGCCAAAACATTGATCGCTTTCCTGCAGACATGGGTTATGATCATAACTTCGTATTACAGGCTTCCGGCAAAACGCCTGCAGCAATATTGGAAGATCCTCAGAGCGGAAGAATATTGAAGGTATTTACAGACCTCCCGGGTATACAGGTGTATAGCTCTAATTACTGGGATGGCAGCATCACGGGACAGCAGGGCAAGCCTTACATCAAACATGGCGCCGTAGCGCTGGAAGCACAGGCTTTCCCGGACAGTCCGAACCATGCGCACTTTCCTAATACGATCCTGCAACCTGGTAATGTTTACCAGCAGATCATCATCTTTGCATTTCATGTGCAATAAATTATTTACTTTAAAATAGCGATAGCGAAATTCCGTTATGAAACATTCATCTTTTAATGGCGCTTACATACTGGGTATCTCTTTTATCTCTGCATTGGGAGGATATCTGTTCGGTTTTGATTTTGCGGTGATATCGGGGGCGCTTCCTTTCCTGCAGCAACAATTTGGACTTGATGCCTACTGGGAAGGATTTGCCACCGGCAGCCTGGCATTGGGAGCCATTATCGGTTGTATCGTTGCGGGCAATGTAGCCGATAAATACGGCCGTAGAAAGGGCCTCCTGCTGGCAGCAGCCATCTTCGGCATTTCCTCACTGGCCATGGCAGTCGCGCCAGACAGGAATACCTTCATCGCATTCCGCTTTGTAGCGGGAATTGGCGTGGGTATGGCATCCATGCTCTCTCCTATGTACATTGCGGAAATAGCACCGGCACATCTACGTGGACGCATGGTAGCGATCAACCAGCTGACTGTTGTTACCGGTATCCTTGTTACTAACCTCGTTAACTACACGCTCCGTAATCAGGGCGCGGATGCATGGCGCTGGATGTTCGGTCTTGGCGTCGTTCCTTCCCTCCTGTTCTTTATCGGCGCCATGTGGTTACCGGAAAGTCCGCGGTGGCTGGTAAAAGCAGGACGGTCTGCCGAGGCGCTTACTGTCCTGAACAAAATTGGCGGTAGCAGTTTTGCAAACGATTCACTATCAGTGATACAAGGCTCTCTTACTGGTTCTGAGCGGATGAGTTATGCTGACATTTTCCGCAAAGCGGTATTGCCTGCGGTAGTGATCGGGATCATACTCGCTGTGTTCCAGCAGTTCTGTGGCATCAACGTTGTGTTCAACTACACTCCACGAATATTCAAGAGTATTGGCGTTTCACAGGATGGTCAGCTGTTACAAACTGTATTTATAGGCGGTGTCAACCTTGTCTTTACTATTCTCGCGATGTTGCTGGTAGATAAACTGGGAAGGAAACCGCTGATGTTGATCGGCGCCGGTGGTTTGACGATCCTTTATATCATCGTTGTACGGATGTTATCGTCAGGTTCTGAGCATGTATCCTGGTATCTGCTGGCGGCTATCGGCACTTATGCGATGTCATTAGCACCTGTTACCTGGGTACTGATTGCAGAGATCTTCCCTAACAAGATCCGTAGTGCTGCTACGTCGTTTGCCGTGCTTTGTCTTTGGGCTGCTTACTTTGTACTTGTATTTACGTTCCCTATCTTGTTCGATCGTTTGAAAGATAGTACGTTTTACATTTATGCTGTGGTGTGTTTGCTTGGGTTCGTGTTTATTTGGCGGAATGTAAAGGAAACGAAAGGGAAGACGCTTGAGGAGTTGGAAGGTGTCATGATGCATTGATAATTTTTGTCCGTCATCTTCGCTTGCTCTAGTCGTTATGCGGGGATGACGGGCTTGTTTTATTCAGGCGTTAATCCTTTAAATCGCAAAACAATAATTGGCAGTTGTCTCTATTGTGATTTGTTAAGGAATGCGAAGGAGTATATAGTAATTGACAGTCGTCTCTATTGTGATTTGTTAAGGAATGCGAAGGAGTATATAGTAATTGGCAGTCGTCTCCGCCTGCTGCGGTTTCAGGCTGGAGCATCGGGCTGTACCCCTCTTCGAGCACTAAGTATTTGGCTCTATCAAGCGTATGGTCTTTGGGATTTCTATTTAACCCCTATCAATCGTATGAGGGCTCTCCAAGGGCTAATGCCCGATACTTCCACCTGAACCCTTGCCGCTTCGACTCCCCTATTATAGATTGTCACCCACTTCTTTGAGACATACAAGCGATTAGTCTCCAGCCGTTCCATTATTGACTTCAATAGCTCTCCACTACCTGCGATTATCGATTTACTGCTAACTAAGTAATCTTACACTCTCAATTATCTTCGATAATATAATTCTGGCTATATAATCGTGGATATTCCATTTGATATGAGCCCAACTATCTAAAGGGAGTATAGAAGTAGCATTGAAATAAAGTCGTCTAACTGCTAAGTGGGCGTCATGAAGTAGTCTCGAACAACAGCCCTCAACTACTTAGAGGGACTCAGGAGGTAGCAGAGGTTTCATATAGCAATTGCGGGCCTTTGCCCGGTTCCATGCATTGTTGGTGAAGCCAAACAAAAGTACCAATGCTTAGCCATTCTACCAACCCATAGCAGCGTTACAAGCGGGCACCGACCGCAATGCTATATGAAACCTGGCGAACTCCGACAAAACATCTAAGTACACCAACCCCACCACCTCCAATATTCTAATTGACGTAGGACATAGCGAACTCCGACAAACCCTACCTCCACACAAGCGTCGCTGCAGCACCAGGTTTAAGTGAATAACTGTATGCGTTGCCTTGCTCGCTTACAGAGAAGGTACGTTCTTGCTGAGTCGTATTGATCACTACCATGACACGCGAACCATCAGTGTTCAGGAAAGCGACATTCTCTATTCCTTTGTCAGGTAATGAAGAAGAATAGATCCGCTTAGCACCGGGACGTACGAACTTGCTGAAGTGAGCCAATGCATAATACTCGATGTTGCGCGTAACAGCACCGTCTTTGGAATTGACAGTTACAACGCCGCGACAAGTCATACAACCATGGTTGCCTTCTTCATTGCTGGGTTTATTCGTAGTCGGACCGTTCTTTTCATCCAGTGCCATATTCCATAAAAGTGCATTCTTAGACCAGTTGTTCGCAGTGCCGATCAGTAACTGGCGTACCATATATTGCAGGTTGTCAGCAAAAGCCGGCGACCAGGTACCGCCGGAACATTCTGTAAAGTAAAGGCCTTTCTCCGGATGAGCGTCATGAACTTTAGACATCGCTCCTACCGCACCCTCGTAACAATGGAAGGCGGCACCGGCGGTGTATTTCGCTATGAGACTGTCGTTGAGGATGGAGATCGGATATTCAGGACTGTTCCAGTTATGGTCGAAAAGCATCACCTGCACCTGTTTGTTCAAACCTTCTTTCTCCAGCAATGGTCCCAGGTGATCTTTAATGAATGTGCCCTGCTCCGGCGCCGTCATTTTCATGGTAGGATACAATGCCTCGTATTGCGGTTCATTCTGAACGGTGAGCGCGGTGATCTTAATGCCCTCCTGTCCGAAGGCACGGATGTACTTTACAAAGTAACGGGCATATACGTCATAAGCGTCAGGACGTAAAGAGCCTCCTTCAAGCTTGCCGCTGGTCTTCATCCAGGCCGGCGGACTCCAGGGACTGCCCATAATATGAATACCCGGATTAATAGCAACAACTTGCTTTAATACCGGTACTACATCTTTCTGATCATGAGCTATTGTGAACTGTTTCAGTGAGTCGTCACGCTGCCCTGCGGGGATATCATCGTATGAGTATGGATCTGTAGAGAAATCAGATGCACCAATGGACATACGGATATAGTTTATGCCAATTCCCTTTTCAGTGCCGAACAGGTCTTCCAGTAATGCCTGACGCTGTTCCGGCGACATATACTCTTGCATCACGTAAGCGGAAGATCCCGTCATAGAGGCGCCGAACCCCTCCATTTCCTGGAACTGACGGGTGCTGTCCATTACAATGTTGATGGCAGCAGTATCCTTTGCCTTCGCCAGGGCCGATTGTTGCGCGAATAACTGCTGCTGGTCAGGCGTGGTCAGATAAACAGCAACGGAGTCGCTGTGTTTTGTTTTGTCGCCGGCTTGTTGTCCGTTATTGCAGGATGCCAGGAAGGCGCCTATGCAACAACTGTATACCCATAATTTCATACATGAAGTTTTTCAGTCTCTAAAAAGAAGGTCCCGCCTCATGAGAGACGAGACCTATCTTTTTCGTTAAACCCTATCCTAGAATATAATCTTAGTTATATAACGCTAGTAACCTGCGTTCTGTGTTAGGTTCGCATTCTGGTCCATTTCGCCCTGTGGAACAGGCCAGATAAGGCTCTGTTCTGTCGGATGATAACCCAGGTTCACGCCTTTACCATCTTTTACAGCTTCCATTACAGGAATAAGACGGTCTGTACGAACGAGGTCATACCAACGTTGCCCTTCGAAAGCCAGTTCCAGGCGGCGCTCCTTTTCAATAGCGAGCCGCATTGCGCCCTGGTCGGTGATATTAAGAGGGGCCAGACTTACACGGTGACGGATATCTGTAATAATGTCGTTTGCATCGGATACATTGCCTTGTTCATTTAGTGCTTCTGCTTTCAGTAGCATGACGTCCGCGAGGCGGTATATAATGATGTTCTGTGAAGCATCGGTCTTACGCATTTTGTAGAAGAACGGGAAACTATCCAGTGACAAGCGTGAATCTCCCCATTTACCGTTTACGTTGTCAAATGTGATCGTCGATTTGAAGCGCACCATGTCGTGTTCATCCTGGTAGGCACGTATCATGTCATTACTTGGATTACAGAACTTTTTCCAGTCAGTACCGTAGAACATGCTGGTACCCCAGTTACCACCTGTATCCCATCCATCAAAGTTCAGTTCGAAGATGGATTCTGCGGAGTTCTCATGTGCGCCATCCCACAGGTTATCGTATACCGGTAGCAGGCTATATCCTAATGCAATTACCTGATCAGCGTAAGACTGCACTTCCGGCCAATTTATCGGTTTACGGGTAGCTGCTATTTTAGCAAGCAGCGTGTATACCGCACCTTTGGTTACAAAACCTTTATTTGCAGCGGATGCAGGTACTACACCTGCTGCTGACTTCAGGTCATCGGTGATCTGCATGTAAACAGAGTCCGCGCTTGTACGCGACGGATATAACAGCGGATAGATCTCAGCAAGGTTCTCTGAAGTAATAGTAGGCAATTCTGTGACTACCAGTGGCACATCGCCAAAGATCCTTACCAGGTCAAAATAAGCGCGGGCACGGATGAACTGTGCCTCCGCAACGATCTGAGCTTTACGGTTAGCGGTGAGCGCAGGATCTGTTACTTTGGGCACATTTATGATCACAGAGTTACATGCGTTGATATGGTTGTACAGATAACTCCAGTCACGAGCGGCCCATGAGTTGGTGGACAACATGCGGAATTCATCTATCTCAAAACCGGCGGAGTTGTCTGCACCGGCATACGCATTATCGGATTGTGCATCGCCTATATTGAAATAGTCCAATACATAATATTCAGCCCCACCATTACGGAAGAAGGCATAACAGTTGCTCAATGCAGCTTCTGCAGTGGCAGCATCTTTGATGAAGGAACCAGCTGTTCCCTGTCCGCCATTACCAGCAGCGGTGTTTGACGGCGGTTGCAGATTCAGGTCTTTATTACATGCGCCCAATGCCAATGAGGCAAGTGCTGCAAATATGATGAGAAAACGATCTATTTTTTTCATAACTCAAACATTTAGAATGACAGGTTTAAACCCAGGATAAAAGTTCTCGCTACAGGATATGTTCCATAATCAATTCCCAGCGTCACACCGGTAGGAGTAGTACTGCTGGATGCATTCCCACTGAGATTAGTGTTACTGCTGAATGCATTCACTTCGGGATCAAATCCTTTGTAGTTTGTAATTGTAAAGAGGTTCTGTGCGGTTGCATAGATCATCAGCCTGCTCAAATGCATTGCGCTAAGCGCACTCTGTGGCAGATTGTAGGATAAGGTCGCACTCTTCATACGAAGGAAAGATCCATTCTCTACAAAGCGGGAAGAGGTACGGGAATTTGTCACATCTCCATTGGTAGCACGCGGGATATCTGTTACCTGACCAGGAGCCGTCCAGCGACGCAAAACTTCTGTAGACTGGTTCTTGCTATCGTACATACCTTCTGTTTCCATACGGGAAGCATTGAACACGTCATTTCCCTGAGTTCCCTGCAGAAGGAAGGACAATGACCAGTTCTTATATGCCAGATTATTGTTCATACCATAAGTAAAGGTTGGCTGTGCATTACCGATAATGGTACGGTCTGTAGGTGTTACTTTACCATCTCCATTTATATCCTTATAAACGATATCTCCTGTTTGCGGATCAACTCCCTCAGAAACATATCCATAAAACGTGCCCAAAGCAAGATCCTTTCTCAACGTGATGATATTATCCCTGTTTTCCACCCCGGCAAAGTAGTATACATTTGCAAGCTCCAGCGCTGTGACACGGTTACGATTAAAAGCAATGTTGAAATCTGTTGACCAGCGCAACCCGTCTTTCTTATCGATGTTCACAGAAGATATGAGGAATTCCAGCCCCTTGTTCTCCAGCTTTCCGGAGTTACGGGTAATATAATCATAGTCTACTGCAGACGGGAAGTCTACGTTCAACAGCAGATCGTCTGTTTTCTTGATATAAGCATCTGCCGAGAAAGTCAGTCTTGAATCAAAGAGGCTCAAGTCGATACCTACGTTTGTTTGCGTTGTGGTTTCCCACTTCAGGTCAGGGTTTGGCGCACCGTCCGGCAAGTTGATACCAGGACCGGACAGCGGATCGGTAGGCGTCTGGCGCACAAAGGTGTTCAGCCCCAGTGACGCATATGGCCCCAGACCTTCTACGTTACCATTTTTACCCCAGCCAACCCTTATCTTCAGATCGCTGATCGCTTTTATATCTTTCATAAATGGCTCGGCCGATAAACGCCAACCGGCTGAAACTGATGGGAAGTAACCCCATTTGTGTTTCTTGTCGAGTTTAGAAGAACCATCTGCACGGAAGTTAGCTGTCAACAGGTACTTACTATCATAGTTGTACATAATACGGCCCAGGTAAGACATCAGGAACCATTCTGACTGCAGGGTCTCTCCTGTTATCTGATTGGCCGCATTCAGCGTCTTTACAGTAGGGTCGGCAGGGAAATCACGACCTGTCTGGTTAGTGACATCATACTTGTTCTTTTGTGTAGTAACACCACCCAATGCGGAGATAGTATGTTTATTCCATTTCTTATCGTAGTTCAGGGTGTTTTCCCACAACCATGTCAGATTATTATAACGCTGTGAGGTGGCATAACCATGGTCAAGACGGCCGGGAGTGGTCATTATATAATCCAGGTAGTAGTCATAACTGTGATTGGTATAGTCAATACCATAGTTTGTCCTGAACTTCAGGTCTTTTGTGAAGTTGATGTCCAGAGCGGCATTACCCAATACACGGTTATCTTTTGAGCCTTGTGTAGGACCTTCGATCGCCGCCAGTGGATTATCCCAACCTGATTTATACGGGTTCATCGTATAACGCTGTTTTCCATCCGCATCCGTTTCATAGATACCAATGATTGGCGGTGCATTAAGCGCACCGAGGATCGCGGCATTACGGCCGGCATTGTCATTGTCCTTCAGGTCCTGCAGGTCTACGTTGGAATAACTGATGTTAGTGGTCAGCTTTGCCCATGGTTTGATCTGATTGTCCAGGTTAGCCCTGAAAACGCGGCGGTTATATTTAGCGGGTTTCACCATACCGTCGTCTTTGGTATAGGCGCCTGAAATAAAGTATTGCGATTTTTCGCTACCACCGGAAGCAGATAACTGGTAGTTCTGGTTAGTACCTGTCTGGAATACTTCATCCAGCCAGTCAGTAGTCGTAGTCGGATTAGTCACGTTGAAACCCATTTCCTTCATCAGATCATTATACTGGGTCGGTCCCAGTACGTCGATCTTCTTTCCGATCTTAGAAACACCATAGTAGGTACTGAAGTTGATCAAAGCATCGCCGGAACGACCTCTCTTCGTTGTGATCAGTACCACGCCATTTGACGCCCTTGCACCATAAATAGCGGCGCTGGAGGCATCTTTCAGTACAGTAATGGTGGCAATATCATTGGTATTGAGGTCTCTGGTATCGGTGGTCGGCACCCCGTCTATAACATATAAAGGCTCGTTACCGGCCTGTACGGAGGTCGCACCACGCACTCTTACGGAAAAGGCTGCACCCGGCTTACCGGATGGCTGAGTAACCTGTACACCGGCGGCTTTACCCTGAAGGGCGGCAGCTGTCTGGGTGATAGGCCGTTCCTCCAGGTCTTTTGTATTCACACTTGCAACAGCAGTGGTTACGTCCCGCTTCCTTTGGGTACCATAACCGATCACTACCACTTCTCCCAGATCGGTTTTAGTATCGTCCATAGTAATGGATATCTGGGTACGGCCGTTCACGTCCACCTCCCGCGTCTGATAGCCTATGTAGGAAAGCTCCAGGACAGCATTGGACGCCGCCTGGATGGTAAAGTTACCATCCGCCTGTGTGGCAGTACCCCTGGCTGTTCCCTTAATTTTGATGGAGACACCGGGCAGTGAGTTGCCCTTGTTGTCCTGTATATGTCCTTTTACTGTGATGTCTTGCTGAGCCATGGCAAAACCCCACAATGCCAACAGCAATGCTGTCAGGAATGTTCCCCTTTTTTTCATAATGTGTCGGTACTTTAGTTTGTGGATAAGGATAAGTCCTCGTATCAGTTTTAGATTTTGTATTAGATATTAGTTGATGGCCGGACGTGAGTCCCTCTTATCAGAGTCCGGATAGCTTCTCTTATAACCTCTCCCATAACATGAATTTCCATCTTCATAACGATAACCGGGCCTCGGTTGTTCACTGCCAGGTTTCACATTGTAAAGATAGTAGTAGTTTCACAAATGACAATAAAAAATATTTACACAAATAACTGATTTATAGCCAATTATGAGATAATTGATACGCTTTGATACCATAGTGACGTTCCTGCCGTAAGCCTTGATTATGAAGGGGTAAGGATAGTTATAACGGATATATCTTATAAATAGGTTGATACGCTTCGATACCTTTCAAAAAAACTTCACTTTCTTTCATTTACATCTCTTCTCTTTCATCCAGCACCAGTAAACTCCATCCCTGCCCGTTCGCCTGTTTCAGTTCTTTCTTCCTCTCCTCCATCATTTTTGCGATGCGGGAGGCATATGACCAACAGGTGCTCTGCCGGATATCCAGTATTTCAGATAATTTATGTGAGGAGATCCTGCCCTTCGTCGAGTACATCAGGAAGGTGAGATAAAAGGCCTTATTGATCGGGATACGGATATTCTGGTAGATGGTGTATGCCGTAGCCGATTCTTCATAGCCGCATTTACTGCAGCGGCGACTAAAAGGCTGATGCCCCGGATAATAATGTTCGTTACCACATTTCCGGCACTGGAAGGCAGTGGTCCATTTCAGGTCTGACAGGAATCGCAAGCAACTTTCCTTATCCGGATAGCTCTTGCTAAACTCATCGAAATCAAGCGATGTTGACAAAGCCCTGGCCCTGGTCACTTTCTCCACGTTGGTCTGTAGCTGGCGATTGTCCTGTTCCAGCAGGGCGTTCATGCGGGAAATCTCAGCAGCCTGGGCTTCCAGCAGGGTATTCGTTTTGGTCAGTACATCATTCTGGGCTGCAATAACCTGCGACTGTTCCGACAATTGTTTGGTTCGTGCTTGTACCTGGGCTTCCAGTTCACGGTTCTGGTTATCTTTCAGGCGGGCGTTCTCAGTCATCTGGCGGATCATCTGACGGTGAGCTTTATCTCTCTTTTTCTTTAGCAGACGTACCTTATCGCCCACTGCGAAGGATAAGAAGAACATCTCCAGGATAAAACAGAAACTCAGGCTATAGTAACTGACAATCCCGAAGTTCAGCCAGGTATAGCCCAGCATGATGAAGAATTTCAGCATGAAACCGACGAACAGGAAACTATACCCCAATACAAAGAAACGGGCAGGCCGGTACCCTCTCAACCAGATATGCATACCTGTGTAGAAAGCCACTGCCAGGGGGATCAGCTCTATGAACTTGTAATTGAACCAATACGGGTTGATGAACAGGCAGGCTAAGAAATAGCCACAGCGCGCCACGATCACCCCCATGATCAGTTTATTCAGGAAGGGCGCCCTTACATGTACAGCCAACAGGCTACGGGTAAACAGCAGGGCGAAAATACTCATGCTGAGCAAAGGCCAGGCAAAAGCATACTGGTTCCAGGCGGGCGCATTTGGCCAGAGCCACTGATAAGCAATACCGTCAGTACACATCTCGTACAATACGACACTGAGGTTGTAGAGCACATAATACAGGTATTGTCTTTGCCGCATGGCAATGAACATGATCAGGTTATAGAAGCTGAAAATGAAGATCATCCCGTAAAAGATCCCAAAGGTGAGGTATTCACTCAGCGCATAGGATACAAAGCGGTCGATGGACCGCAGCACGATGATCACGTCGGCCGTCTGGGCGGAGCTGATGCGGAAATAATAAACGGCTTCATCCTGTCTGTCATTATCCAGTGCTAATTCAAAGTTCTTGTGGTGGAACCAACGTTGTGCGAAGACATACCTGTCCCCTATCCGTTCCTCCCGGTATACGCCGGCAGTATCAGGCAGGTAAGCGACGATATCGTCGATGGTCTGGTCGAAGAATTCCAGCAGGTAGTATTTATTGGCGGCACGATCGTGTTTGATCTTTACCCGGAACCAGACGGGCGCTCCCAGGTGCTGGTTCTGTGGCGTACTGGCGGGGCTAGGCCTGAACCTGGCGCCAATACTGTCACTCCTGATCTGATCGAAGGTCAACTTGCCCTTCAGATCTTCCAGGTATTCAATTTCATTATACGTGAAAATGTGTTCGCGTAACGTGCTGTCTATCTGTACCGCTTGTTGCGCATAGACGGGAAGCCCCATTCCTGCGATCAACAGCAGCAGGGACAGGACAGCGAGCTGTAATCCCCTGTTAAAACACTTCATTTACAATTTCAATAATCCGAATTTGTAAAGCGAATTTACCGGTTTATTATCCCAGAAGAGCTCAAAATCTTCCAGTCCGGCGGCGTTGTAACTATCCATCACTTCCTTCAGAGTGTATGTTTTTGGGTGACGGACCGATAACTTGTCCAGCATATCCGCCAGCCAGATACCCTCTTCCTTATTCACACTGATATTCGCCTTTTCCTTCCTGTTCTGAAAAGTCAGGGAGGTTACCTCCCAGGAGCTTCCTTTTTTAGTTTTTGTGATCGTTTGTACGCCTGGCGTTTTACCCAGCCACACGATCTTTGCGGTTGGCTTTGCAGCGATATACTGATCTTCCAGCAGCGCTTTTTCTATATAGTCGGGCGTGATCTTCGTTTTGGGCACCTTGAACTCGAACCATTTCTGTAAAGGATCGTCCAGGCAGATGCCGTGCATAAAGTTCAGCAATGACTTTTTCAATCCAAAAGCGAAGAGCTCATGCTCTGCTCCCGTTTCGTCAATATGTACGATATCATTGTTGGCAAAAGTGCCTGTTATTTCTGTTTCCTTCCTGACGCTGAACATCTCGGGATTTTGTCCTACGGGACTATGAGCCGTCATCGTAAACTGATGCCAGAAAGCAGATTGTAAGATCCCGGTTTTGAACATCTGTCTTACCATCTCCAGGGAATCTATCGTCTCCTGTGCCGTTTGGGTCGGGAAACCGTACATCAGGTAAGCATGCACCATGATGCCCGCTTCTGTAAAGTTACGGTTCACCTGTGCCACCTGTGCTACCGTGATCCCTTTTTGGATGAGTTGCAGGAGACGGTCGGACGCTACTTCCAATCCACCGGAAACGGCTATACAACCTGATGCTTTCAGCAGCAGGCACAGATCTCTGGTGAAGCTCTTTTCGAACCGTACGTTCGTCCACCAGCTGACATTCAGTTTCCTTTTCAGTATTTCCAGCGCCAGCGCCCGCATCAATGCCGGTGGTGCCGCTTCGTCCACGAAGTGGAAACCATTCTGACCTGTCTGCGCAATGATCTCTTCCATCCTGTCGCACAGCAACTGCGCCGCAATCGGTTCGTACAAACGGATATAGTCCAGCGAGATATCGCAGAACGTACATTTCCCCCAATAGCACCCGTGTGCCATGGTCAGTTTGTTCCATCGGCCGTCGCTCCACATGCGGTGCATCGGATTGACCACTTCGATGGCGGAGATATAACTGTCCAGCAGGAAATCGCTGTAATCGGGCGTTCCTAACTGGCTTTGTTTGTAGTCGGTACAGGCTTTATCATTCAGGTAGGTCACCTTATCATCAATCACCGTAAAGGTGCGTTTCAGCTCGTTTAAGGCCTTATTTCCCTCTACATGGGCAACCAGGTTCTCCAATGGTGCTTCACCGTCGTCCAGGGCTATAAAATCATAAAACTCAAATACGCGGGTATCTGACACAGAGCGTAGTTCCGTATTGGCGAAGCCTCCTCCCATCGCGATCTTCACTTCCGGATAGTTCGCTTTGATCCATTGTCCGCAGCGGAGGGAGGCGTACAAATTCCCCGGAAAAGGCACAGAGATAGCTACCAGCTTCGGCTGAACGGCTGCCATATGCTTTTCCAGTATATCAATCAGCTTACGGTCTATGAAGGTATATTCCGCCTGTAATGCAGTGTACAGTTCATCAAAGCTATTGGCGGAACGGGCCAGCTTTTCAGCATATCTGCTGAAGCCAAAGTGCTCATCCACACATTCCATGATCAGGTCGGACAGGTCTTCCAGGTACATCGTAGCCAGGTGTTTGGCTTTGTCCTGCGTTCCCATGGAACCAAATGCCCAATCCAGGTCTTCCAGCTGGGCGAAACGACCGGCTTCCGGCAGGAAGTCACGTTTACAGATACGATGTGCCAGCGTCGGGTTCTTTCCTTGCAGGAATGCAACTACTTCATTGATCGTCTCTATGTAATCGTCCTGTAGCGCGATGATACGGGTGATATTCTCTGAACGTTCTTCTGGCTGGCTGTTGATCAGGTTAAACAATTCCTGTAAGCCTTGTTTGCAAAACAGGGCCAGGGTTACCTCTATACCGAGGTCGGCCTGGAAGGAAGTAATTTCTTTCGTATTTAAAAAGCCTTTCAGATAGGCTGTTGCCGGATATGGCGTATTCAGCTGCGTGAAAGGCGGTGTAATCAGGAAAACGGATGCACCCAAGTCAGTCGATTTAGGAGCAAAATTATTAATAAATAACGGAAAGTGTGTAAGTGCGACTTGCAGGAAGGGCAAAGGCATGGGGCAGTAACGTTCTTGGGTTTGTTTTTTCGATGGGCTTACCGTGATTCCGGCGCTGACCTTCTAGCTCGTGTGCTGAATGTTTATTGATGGGCTTACCGTGGTTCCGGCGCTGACCTTCTAGCTCGCAGTTCGGGTGGACTCACTGGCTGCAGTTCTTTGAAGTTCCTGAACATTGAGCGTTGACGTGCGGATGGGCTTTAGTTTAGCTATTTAACCCCTGGCGGGTCGTATCAGCATACTTCAAATAACTGAAGGCCAGTGATTTCCACCCGAATGCTCACCGCGGCCGGTCTCCAAAATAATAGCAGGACAACCAAATGCAATGTCTTAGGCAATCCCGCCATTTGATACGATTTGATACGATTTGATACCATTTGATACCATTTTATATCGGTTGATATCGGTTCATATCGGTTCATATCGGTTGATGCAGTTTGATGCCGTCAATTAAATCCCATATCGCCATGCCATTATGTAACCATAGAAACCAGGCTACCATACCTCCAATGTGGGAAATACCCATGTGGCTGCCCCATATTGCTCTTCATTAACCCCGGGAAACCTTCATCAGCGCTTCGAAAAGGGCCGGTCTTCCTATCTATAGGCCTTTTAGGCCTGCTTTACAGGCCTTTTTGTATAGTGCTAGCTATACCAAAAGGCCTGTAATACTGGGTTAATAGGCCTAAATACCTATACAATCTCCCTTCCTTTAGCGCTGATGAAGGCTTTCAGAGGTATTGAAAAGCTATTGGAAAGGCCATTCTACTGGGTAAGGAGAACCGGTGATTATGGGTTATGAGCTATGGGTTTTGCTCCCGCATTGATCTGATTGTATTGATTTGATCTGATTGTATTGATAATAGCAGGTTGTCAGAGCAGTAACTGTTCCTGTGGCTCCAGGATAACAGGATAGCCCCAATGGCATCGCATATAACAAATACGGGCATAGGGTCCCTGGTTATTGTTTTGGAGACCGGCCGCGGTGAGCATTCGGATGGAAATCACTGGCCTTTAGTTCTTTGAAGTATGCTGATACGACCCGCCAGGGGTTAAAATAGATATTCCAAAGCCCAACCGTCATAAAAAAGTTCAATAGTAAGGAACTTCAAAGAAGTACAGCCAGTGATTCCATCCGAACTGCGAGCCAGAAGGTCAACGCCAGAATCATTGTAAGCCCCATCCGCGAAAAACAATAACAGGAAGATCAGGCAGTCTCATACTCTTCCAGGTACTGCTTAAGTTCTTTGATCTGCCGGGTATGCCGGTAGCCTATCAGCCATATCATGGCTATCGCAAAGATGAGGGACAGTAAAAAGAAGCCTAACATCTCCAAAGTGAATAGTCCTGCAAGCCCCTTTCCGTAAAAGAAACGTCCTACCCCTAGTAATGCCATGTAGAATACAATGCAGAAAATGATCTCTATCCGGCGGCTTCTCTCAAGGATCCGCAACAACTGCGTCATTCGCTCCTGCAGGAAGTCGCTCAATGTGAGGTGGAGTATGTTCCTGAATTTCAGCCAATAAAACGTGATCAGCAATATATAGAAGAACATACATTTCGCAAAACCATAGGCCGATCCAGGGTAGCTAAACCCATCTGATAAAATAGGGAATACAAGGATCATCAGCAGCATGCTGCCAAGCATCATCGTGATGATCTTTTCATATTTGGTTTTCATGGCCGATACCAGGTCAGCCATTTTGTGGGTCAGCAGTCGTTCAATTGCTGAAATGTCTTTATGTTGTTCGCGGGACAGCTTCTCATTTTCCTGCTGCCACTTGTTTTTAAGGTCGTCCAGTTCCATATTGGTAAATTTCAGGGGTTTAGAATTTCTTTTAACTTCTTTTTTATCCTGTTGATCTTCACGCCGACGTTGGAGATACTTAGCCCTAGTATCTCGGCTATTTCGCTGTAAGGCTTGTCGTCCAGGTAGAGTAACAGGAGCGACTTATCAAACTTATTCAGCGTGTTAATGGCCATCTGCAATTCAGGGGCGTATTGCACATCCATCCGTTGCGGCGGCGGCGCTGAATAGTTGTCGTGATGAATGTTCAGCGGACCGAGAACAGGCCTGGTCCGGCTTCTTCTGAAACCAGTGATCGCTGTGTTGAGCGAGATGCGGTACAACCAAGTGCTGACCTTTGACTGCCGGTTGAAGCCGGGCCACGATCGCCAGAGCTGCAGAACGATCTCCTGGAAAAGGTCCTCCGCATCGGCCTGCTCCGTACAGTACATGCGGCAGACCTTTCCGATAATGCCCTGATGCTCGTTGACTACTTGAAGGAATTCTTTTTCCACGGTGTGCGCTTTATATGATTAGTCGCTACATTCTCTGAAAAATTACAAAAAGGCGGCGGGCAATATTTAATGTCCGGCAGAAAACATTTAAATATCTTTGCGGGCGAAAGAAATACCTATGAAACAATTTTTCCTATCCGTATTATCCCTTGTGCTATTGGCAAAGACTCCGGCAATGGCTCAACTGAAAGGTAATGTTGAATATAATCTCTGGAGAGTACAACCCGGTGATTCCCTGACCATATTTGCAGATAAAGCATATATCTGGCAATCTGCCTCCCCTAAGTCACCGATTGTGGACACCCTTACCGCAGGTACTTCTGTTATTGCGACTAAACTGAACGAGACCGAACTTAGTCTTCGAGGATTGACCACTCCGTGGTGGCAGGTACGTTATAAGTCCGGCGGTAAGCAAAAAGAAGGATACCTATGGCTCGGATTCGCTGCTCTGGGAGCTTACAAACAAGATTCAGCGCAATTGATATACGGCATTGAGAAAGTGATCCCAGGTGCTACAAAAGAAGACGATCCTAAATACCTCGTGGTCCTGAAGGCGCTGAGCTCCACTCACCATCTGATAGATAAAAGAGAACAGGTCGTAGCCGGCGGACAATACGCTATTTCTGCTGAAGGAAAGTTGCTCGGCAACATGGGACTTGATAAGTTAACTACCATACTTCGCCTTTGCTTTAGCGGTGAAGCCTGCGGCATACCCAGCGACTACTATTATTTTGGATGGAATGGTAATACACTTTTGATACTTCCTCAGAAGTCCACCATTTTTGATGCCGGTGCGATTGCCCATGATGAGGTGTTGCTATTTCCAAAAGAACCCGGCGGACAGCCAGGCAAGATCATTAAAGTGATCACAGATGAGGAGTTTGGAGAAGATGGAGAAACCGTAGTAAAGAAAACCATTGATCGTGAAGTCTTTACATGGGATGGTTATTTTGTTGTTAAACAGAAAACCGAAAAAAAGAATACGACAAACGACGCTCCGGTAAAGAAAAAAGAAACAACGGCCAAAGCTATATACGCGCCGGTAAAAGAGAAAGCGATAACAGGTAATGTCTCAACTGAAAAACCGGCCACCGAGAAAAAGACTGAAGAAAAAACCGTAACAGGGAAAGTTTCAACTGAGAAACCTGCAGTTGAGAAAAAGACAGAAGAGAAAGCAGTAACAGGAAAAGCCTCAACCGGGAAATCAATAACTGAGAAAAAGGAAAATGAGAAAGCAGTAACAGGGAAAGTTTCAGCTGAGAAATCTGTAACTGAGAAAAAGACCAACGAGAAAGCAGTAACAGGGAAAGTTTCAACTGAGAAATCTGTAACTGAGAAAAAGACAAAAGAGAAAACGGCAAAGAAATAATGCTCTTTATAGCCGGGGTTATTCGTACATTCAGGTAAAAAATGCGACCTATTACCTGTCTAACCCTTTTTCTATTGCTGTTCATTGGGGCTACCAATGCCCAGACCACTACAGACTCAGTGAAAGCCGCTGTTAACAGCCTTTTTACTGCTATGAAGCAGTCAGATAGCACTGCCTTGATGCAGAGTTTTGCCCCCGGTGCAGTATTACAGACAATCGTCAAGGACAAACAAGGCATAGTAAGCGTACGTACGGAAGCGATCAGTAAATTTGCATCCAGTATTAGCCAGTTACCCAAAGACGCTGCCGATGAGCGTATTACATTTGATGTAGTAAAGATAGATGGAGACCTCGCCATTGCCTGGACACCCTATAACTTTTATTTCCAGCAGCAACTTTTGCATTGTGGGGTCAACTCCTTCCAGCTGGTAAGACTTACCGAAGGATGGAAGATCCAGTACATCATCGATACCCGCCGGAAGAACGGCTGTCAATAATGTACTGCATTGTTTAAGCCTTACTTTATTTTTCCTATCGTTATAAAACTCCGCGTTTCCGGAGAGCATTTAGATCCGGATGACTGACAGCAAGCCTACGTTGTAACACATCCACGCCGTTGATATCCTTGGATACCTGGATACTTTTGCCCTTACCCTTATGAGGAATAATAATCAGAGAATCCTCATCAACTATATACCCTTTTATATCTTCATGCCGCAATTCCCTGTCAGCAAGCCGTGACTTCTTGCGGACACCATAATTGTCAAGAATGATCTTTTCATTCACCTGTAAAAGAGCACGGAAAATAAGTCCGATAAAAACAAACAGTGCAAGTAAGATGACAGTTGTACCTCGCGTCAAAGAAGGACCGAAGCAGAAATCAAGCGCGGCGCCCGAAAATATTATCAGCGAAATACTAAATAGAATGTACCTGCCGATCTTCGACCCGCGCGATAATGTAAAAACTTCCATAGTAAAGGCGTAAAGGTTTAAAATCCAACTTTCCTGATCACATCCTGCGCTGCTCCTCTTGGTACCCTGGCTATCAGTGCATGATCCACCTCAGTGAGTTTAGACCAGTTACGTTGCTGGATAGCCTGTAAACCTTCCTGCTCCAGCGCTTTCAGTGATTCGTCATAGTTGGCCGCCCGCTGAGCCGCTAACAATTCCTTGAATGTATTTACCAGGAATTCCGGATCGCGCCACAACATCGTCATGTTCAACACATGCAGGGCTGTCGACTTCTCAATCGTCCTTGCAGGGCTTGGCACCGCCAGGAAGTGTTCCTCGTCTTTTACAATATCATAGAAATGCTGTTTATCCTGCTCGCTTCCGCCGGCAATAACACGCTGATGACATACGGTTTTGATATTAAAGTACGCTGCCCTCACATCATTCATGCGGTTCTGCTTAGTTGCCAGGTCTATCGCCTGCGCCAGCTTTCGCTTTCTGTCTTCCAGCTGATAACGCTTATCGGTCACATCATCTTCCGCTAATGCTTTTGCTTCGCCTTTGATGTTGTCCATATCCTTCTTAAGCTCTGCCAACTGTTTACCTACCGCATAGTCTTCATGGTTGTTGGTCTCAAATATCTCATTTTCCAGTTTGCCGGCAAGGGTATAGATCTCTATTCTCAGCACGTCCACCGGTGTATGCCTTTCCTGTGGCGTAAAAGTTTGTTTGAATTCCTGGTCTGCCATCTGAAGATAAGCGGTAACGGTCAGGTCCCTGGATTCAGAAATATTAAAGGTCAGTTCGATATCCGAACCTTTCAGTACTTTCTTGTTTAATTTATCAGCGGCTATTTCAAGGTAACCCAGGCTCTTGTTAGCTTCCGGCAGCGCATAGTGCGGACCTTCCAGTACGTTGATCCTGATGCGTTCTCCGTTTGTATCTGAAATAGTTTTATTCAGTACGCGCGTGATCGTTTTCCGGGACGGAAGTATATTGTTCTTCTGGAAGACTTGCAGCAGCTTCGTTTCACCAGGTTTATCGTCGTCATCTATTTCCAGGCAGATATCTTCCGGAATAGGCTGTCCGTTGATACCGTAACCACTATCGATACCGATAATACCTGTACCCGTTTCAATTACTTTATTCTCCTGATCGTAGACAGTAAGTTTGAAAAAGTTATAGACGTTCGCTACCAGCGGCAGGTATTCGCTGATACGTTCGGAGAGCGTTTTAATACCGGTATCAAAGCCGCCATCTTCCCTGGTGATCCTGTATGTGAGATTGGTAGTCTCTCCTGTCACTTTCGCCAGGAAGAGCTCTTCTTTCTCACGGGAAACCTTTGGATATGTCACCTTGATAGCTACCGGACTATTAGCAGCTAACGTCGATTCTCCAATTACATTCGCCTTACCGGAGGCATAGTATGCGGCGCCGGCAGCTACAGCGGTGATAGGATCTACTTCACAGTTCACCGGTACTCCGAGGACTTCTTCTACGCGTTGGCGAACGTAGGGAATGAAGGTAGAACCTCCTACCATCAGCACAAACTGAAGGTCCTTTGCTGTAAGTTTGTTGCGGGTAATGATCTGCTCTACCATATGAATGGTGTCGTCTATGTGAGGGGCGATCAGTTCATTGAAAGCAGTGCGGGTGATCGTGTATTCAAAATCTACCGGTGCATTATTTTCATCTGTCAATCCATCAACCGTAATAACGGCGTTGCTTTTGGATGATAACAAGATCTTTGCTTCTTCCGCCTGTTGCAGCAGTACAAAATATTTTGCGTTGTATTTGCCCCTCGCACTTTTCATTTCCTGTTCAAGATCGCTGAACTTGTAACGCTCTGTTATAGCGGGGATGAGCAATTTCTCTACAATAAGATTGTCAAAGTCAGTCCCCCCCAGGAAGTTATCGCCTTCATGGTCCATCACTTTCATTTCACCTTCCTTTACGCGGATCATGGCTACGTCAAACGTACCACCACCGAGATCGTAAACAAGCCACTGGCCATCCGGCATACCTGCTTCTTTCTTTGTATTTGCATAGGCAAGGCTGGCAGCAATAGGTTCCTGTAACAGTAACACCTGTCTGAAGCCCGCCTGAGATGCTGCTTCCTTCGTGGCATTAGACTGGATGGTATCAAAGGATGCAGGTATAGTGATCACACCGGCCTCGGGATATTCTCCCGGCGGCAGGAATGTGCGTAGTTCCTTCAAAATTATGGCAGATAGTTCTACTGGTGTTTTAGTAGCTCCGATACTTTTTATATCATACTTTTCAGAGGTGCCCATCTTCCTTTTGAACCGGCCAACTACGCTCTGCGGGTCTCTTTCAAGCCATTCTCTCGCCTTTTTACCGGCTACGATCCTGTCTTCCTGAAAAGCTATTACAGATGGTAAGGTGTAGGTACCGGGATCCGTCGGGTTCTGGAATAACTGCACCTTTCCATTTGCAAATTTCGCAATAGCGGAATTGGTAGTGCCCAGGTCTATACCGAAATTGATCATTTGCTCCATTACAGACTATTTTTTGCTTTTACTACGACGATTGCTTTTTGTACAATGATATTAGCGCCTCCGTTCCTGAAGCGGATGATGGGTTTTATTACCTCCGTGATCTGCAGATCTTCTGTGCTTTCACCGGCAATGCTGGCTTCACAGTCGGTACGGGTAATATTATAATCCTCCCCGATAGGGTTATGGTAAATAAATCCTGTTATATCGTCACCGCCTTGTGCTACGATGTCGTTTTCCATGATCTCTTTCAGCTTATTGACATTGCGTTGAATAGAATTGGATTCCTGCAACACAGACAGTTTCTTTTCTATCTCAAATACCTGGTTCAGGATATCGAGGTATGCTTTTGTCACTTTTATAGGGTCGGCCATGTATGTGGTATTAAGTTGAGTAAGGATGATAGATATCAGAAGCAACCTTTGCTGAAAATAACTATAATGATGATGACAGTGCCTATGATGATCATGTCTCTGATCATTTTCTTGTTAACGCCATGAGGATCGTCGGGCGTTAATCCCAACTTCGTTATTTCTTCCTGCAGTATGTTCCTGAAGTGGAGGACTGCATCTAATGGTTCTCCTTCCAATACACCGATCTGTTCTGCCATTTCCAGGTATTCCAAAGCAGCAAATCTTTCCCTGTGGCCTTTGTAGATCGCAGCACCTACCCCACTCAGTTTAACAGCAATCTGATTTTTTATATTGTGATACTTTACATCCAGTGCTTTGATCTCTTCGATGTTAATGTGCTCATCAACCCATTTTCTTACTCCTGGTACACTTGTTTGTGGATTGCTCGCTGCTTTATATACCTCGGTCAGCGAAGCGACAAGTTCATTGTATTTGATCCTTACCGGATCATTGGCATTGGCTTCCTGTTGTTCAGCATTCAGGAGTAATTCATAGTCCTTTACCAGCTTTTCCCGGGTCACGCCATCAGTCAGTACTCCCTTTAGTGTTTCAATCACCTGTCTGCCGATAGCCGCATCCCCCCTGATATTATTGATCTGTATCCCGAGCTTGCGGGTAGACAGCACCATGGCATTCCGCAGGTCCTGGAAGTACGGCGGCAGCATATTCAGCCTGTCCTTGTCCAGCAATATATCCGCCTGGGCGGCGATAGCCTTCAGATTCACTTCCTGTTCCAGGTCCTCCACTTTTGCATACAGCCCCCTGATATCTTCTATCTTCCTGTTCAGGTCATTACGCAGGCTCTTATAGGCATTATCAACATCATCAGGGACGATAATAGGCTCTACCGCTATAATATGATCAATCGGGGTGGTATACTGTTGCCATGCCTTCCATAAGGCACTATCATATGCGGCGGCGAAATAAGGGCTGATAAATTTTACAAATTCAGGTAGTTTGTAAATGCTCTCATGCCGGAAAGCGGTGAAGAAGCTTTCATCCCCGCTGATGAGGAATTTATTCAGTACAGGATAATTGGCTATGAAATGATAAAATTCAAGCTTATCCCGCTCTTCCAGTTCATCGATCACACGCTCGCAATCTGACCGGGTTAGTTGGTGTTCATGGTAATTGAAAAAGCCATCGTCAGAGAGGTCTATTTCAGCCAGGGTCGCCTTTTTAGCTCTTTTGATCACAGTGTCGTCAATAGAAGTCAGATCTGTGGCAGCCAGGTTCAGGATGTCAACCGGATTAATAAATTGTATCATAGTGTATTGTCCGCTAACTGGGATACAGGGATTATATAAAACATAAAAATATTAATATATCCGATACACAGGCATAATATTTTAAAGAACAGTGGTAAGGAACTGAGTATCAGTACGCATTTAACATGGCCATGACCTGCCACAGGTGTTCGCAACCTTCCAGCTTCTTAACCGGGGAAAGACCAAGAATATTTCTGCGGATATGATTCAGGGACGCCAGGTCGGGGTGTGTACCATCGGGGTGTGCAACCATGCAGGCGATGGCCGTTTTCAGGATCGTGGCCTTAACGCGCATACTATGCGGGGAATAACGGGCCGGATGCAGATGAATATATCTGCCTGGCTCTATGCCGTGCAAAAGGATCCAGCGGGAAGTATCTGAAAGCGTGAACTCTGCGTATCCTCCATTGTCTTTCAGCCATTGCAGATAGGATGATTCATCGGTAACGCCGGTCTGTTTTATCCTGTTAAGTATCTGAATGTAAATAGCTGCCTTGTTCAAGTCGCCATAGTAGATGTCCATCTGTGAATTACCCAGCACTTTCAGGTAATGCGGCAGACTGTCCAGTGTCATTCCTTCCAGCTCCCGGCAAATAGACTTACGGTGATGTTTCAGATCATTAAACAGGATATTATCGACATCCATATACAGCAGTACGATTGTTATAAACGAAAAAACGCCACAAAAATATGTGACGTTTTCCCGAATATACAATAAATGTACATTTATCGCCAACCGCCCCCGAGGGAACGGTAAAGATCTACAACTGCAAATAACTGATCTCTTTTCAGCGTGCTTATTTCCAGTTCACTTTGTAATACGTTACTCTGCGCAACAATTACTTCGAGGTATGTAGCCCTGCCATTCTCAAACAATTGACTGGCATTGGATACAGCCTGTTGCAATTTCTGCACTTTAACAGATGCGATATCGTACTGTGATTTGAGTTTCTCTATTTTCACCAGTGCGTCAGACACTTCTCCTACTGCTTCCAGCACGTTCTGCCTGAAGCGGATCACAGATTGCTCTCTCTCCACTTTAGCTACTTCGAACTGTGTTTTCAGTTCTTTGTGTTGAAACAGCGGTTGTGTAATACCGGCTGTAGCCAGTCCGAAGAGTGACGACGGGATCTGGAACCACTCGCTGAACTTCACTGCGTTGATACCACCGCTGGCAGTAATAACCAGTGATGGGTACATGCGTGCTTTGGTCACACCAACTTTTGCGTTAGCCATTGTCAGGGCCAGTTCGCTGCTTCTTACATCCGGCCTGCGGCCCAGCATGTCGGAAGGGATACCGCTGGACAGTTTATCGGTCAGCGGATATTCATTCAGTTTAGTATGCCTTTCTATTGCAGCTGGTAATTCGCCAGACAGGATGCGCAGTGCATTTTCCTGTACCGCCATGCTCTGTTCAAGCTGCGGGATCAGCTGGGAGGCCGTCAGCTGTTGTGCTTCTGCCTGTTGTACAGCTACCAGTGTAACCTGGCCTGCATCATACTGTAAACGGATGATACGCAGGGTGCTGTCGTTCAGCCTGACATTACGCTGTGCCACTTCCATTTGTTCGTCGAGCGTCAACAGGTTATAGAACGCCTTTGAAACTGTAGACACGATGTCGGTCTGCAACAGCTTCCTTGACTCTTCCGTTTGCAGGTAGGCAGCTACTGCTGTCCTTTTCTGATTACGGATCTTACCCCAGATGTCGGCTTCCCATGCAAACTGTATGTTGGCATTGTAGTCTTCCAGGTGCTGGGTACCCAGGAAGTTATTCAGACTGATACCATTCAAACTGTTGTCAGACGGCCTGGTCGTACCACCTGTCACATTCAGTGTTGCAGTAGGTATGTTGAGCAGTTTCGCCTGTCTTAACTGCAGCTTTGCTGATTCGATGTTCAGCAGTGCGATCTGCATATCGTAATTCTTCCGGATGGCGTTGTCTATAAGACTTTTCAGCGTAGCGTCCGTAAAGAAGCTCTCCCATGGGAGGCTTGCAATACTGGCGGTATCTGTCGTCTGAGGCGCGTTCCTGAATGTTGTGGGCAGTTCCGGTTGGGGCGTGGGGGTATCTTTCGATACCTTACACGCGTCCAGCAATCCGATTGCCAATAATCCTATTAAAAAATACTTATTTATCTGTGCTCTCATACTAATTCCGGTTTAACGGCTTTTGCCATTTCATTGTTAACGACGGCGGGTGACTTACCACTGATCTTTTCCTGGAGGTACTGGAACATTACAAACAACACAGGGATCACAAATAGTCCCAGTAATACTCCGCTCACCATACCGCCTGCGGCGCCAATACTGATAGAGTGGTTACCAATAGCAGACGGACCGTTGTCGCTCATCATCGGTATCAACCCCACCACGAATGCCAGGGATGTCATAAGGATCGGGCGCAACCTCAGTCTTGCCGCTTCCATCGCTGCAAATACCAGGTTCTTACCCTGACGTCTTCTCTGGCTGGCATACTCTACGATCAGGATGGCGTTCTTTGCCAGCAACCCGATCAACATTACGAGTGCTACCTGTACATAGATATTGTTGGAGATATCAGTGAAACGGATAGACAGGAATACACCCAGGATACCGGTAGGGATCGAGAGGATCACCGCCAGTGGCAGAATATAGCTTTCGTATTGTGCAGCCAGCAGGAAGTATACGAACAACAGACAGAGTGAGAAGATTATCACTGATTGTCCGTTGGAAGAGATCTCTTCCCTTGTCATACCGGAGAACTCATAAGAATAACCGGTAGGCAGATATTTCTGAGCCACTTCTTCTACTGCTTTGATCGCATCACCAGAACTGTAACCTGGTTTGGATATCACGTTCAGACCGATTGAGTTGAACAGGTTGTAACGGGAGGTATTTTCCGGCCCGAATACACGTTTCAATGTTACCAGTGATTTCACAGGCACCATTTCATTCAGCCTGTTCTTCACGAAAATGCCGTCCATTGATACAGGCGCAGCACGTTCATCTTTTTCAGCCTGGAGCATCACCCTGTAGTATTTACCAAAGCGGTTGAAATCTGCCGCCTGAGAACTACCAAAGTAAGCGCCCATTGTCTGCAACAGGTCCTTCACATTTACACTCAATTGTTCCGCCTTCTCTGCGTCAACTTCTATTTCAAATTGCGGATAATCCGCCCTAAAAGTTGTAAATGCGAAAGCCACTTCCGGACGTTTCATCAGTTCTCCGATGAAGCCATAAGCGATACCACTGAATTTATCGAGGCTACCGCTTGTTTTATCCTGCAGTACCATGTCCAAAGCATCTACGTTACTGAAACCAGGTACTGTAGGGAAGGTAAATACGAAGAAGCTAGCATCCTGGATAGTCGCCAGTTTTCCTCTTACCTGGTTCATGATATCGTTGATATCTTTCACCTCTCCTCTTTCCTTCGCATCTTTCAGCAGGATGAAAGCCACACCTGCGTTAGGGCTGGAAGCCTGTGTCAGGATGTTGAACCCGGACAGTCCCATCAGTGTTCTTTTGGATGGCAGATCGCCCAGTACTTTTTCTACCTGTTTGATCACACCGGTAGTCCTTTCGAGGGACGCACCGGGTTGCATGGACATGGAGATCGCGATGAAACCCTGGTCTTCAGAAGGAATGAACCCTGTAGGTGTTTTCCTTACGAGGAAGATAGTCGCGAAGATCACTATTGTAAGTCCGACAATGCTGATCCATTTATGACGGATCAGGAAGCGGAGGCTGTTAATATATTTACCGGTAAGACGGTCGAAGCCGGTATTGAAACCTGCAAAGAACTTCTCTTTGAATGAGGCTTTATGACCTTTTTCCTGCGGGCCATGATGAGGCGCTTCCTTCAGGAATAATGCCGCCAGTGCAGGACTCAGTGTCAACGCATTCACTGCAGATATCACGATCGCGATAGCCAGTGTAAAGGCGAACTGACGGTAGAATACACCGGTAGATCCTTCCATAAAACCTACAGGCAGGAACACAGCAGACATTACCAGTGTAATGGAAACGATCGCGCCGCTTATTTCACTCATCGCTGAGATAGTGGCCTCTTTAGGTCCCATATGTTTCTTCTCCATTTTCGAGTGCACTGCTTCGACGACGACGATGGCGTCATCCACCACAATACCAATGGCCAGTACCAATGCGAACAATGTCAGCAGGTTGATAGAGAAGCCTAACAGGGAGATGAAGAAGAAAGTACCAATAATTGCCACGGGCACCGCGATAGCCGGGATCAACGTAGACCGGAAGTCCTGCAGGAATATGAACACCACGATAAATACCAGGATAAATGCTTCGATGAGCGTGTGTTTCACCTGTTCGATAGACAGGTCAAGCGTATCCTTTGTATTATAGAGGATCAGGTGGTTAACACCTTTAGGGAAATCCTTCGACAGTTTATCCATCAGTTTCATGATGGCGATCTGGATTTCGTTGGAGTTGGAACCAGCCAGCTGGAACGATGCGATGTTGACACCAGGCTTTCCATTCACACGGGTATAGTTACCATATGTATAGGCGCCGAATTCAACCCTTGCCACGTCTTTCAGGCGCAGCATAGAACCATCACCGTTAGATCTGATAACGATGTTCTCGTAATCTTCCGGTTTGGTGAGTTTACCTTTATATTTTATTACGTATTCAAACGACTCAGTACTGCTTTCACCGAATTTACCGGGAGCAGCTTCAAGGCTTTTGTCCTGGATGGCCGCTGTTATTTCTTTTGGTGAGAGGTTATAGGCGGCCATCTGTTTAGGGTTCAACCATACCCTCATGGAGTAGTCTTTGTTACCACCGAAGATGATAGCCTGTCCTACACCGGGGATCCTTTTTATTTCCGGAATGATATTGATCTGTGCGTAGTTGGCCAGGAAAGTCTGGTCATATACTTTAGGATCTTCGGAATAAAGGTCAACCACCATCAGCAAGCTATTCTGCTGTTTAGCGGTTGTCACACCGGCCTGTACGACTTCAGCAGGCAGCTGAGAGGTAGCCTGGGCCACCCTGTTCTGTACGTTCACAGCCGCCTGATCGGGGTCAGTACCCAGTTTAAAATATACGGTGATCACCAGTGAACCATCGTTACTTGCGGTGGAGGTCATGTATATCATGTTTTCCACCCCGTTGATGGATTCTTCCAGTGAAGGAGCCACGGAGCGCAGGATCGTTTCTGCGTTAGCTCCGGGATATAAAGCAGTTACCTGCACTGCCGGAGGGGCAATGTCGGGGAATTTCTGCAGGGGCAACTTCGCTAATCCGAGTACCCCGAGTATAACCATTATGATCGAGATCACCGTTGCGAGAACGGGTCTTTGAATGAATTTCTGCAACATAAATTTCTGTTTTAGGAGAAAGGCAAGCGAACAAGATCAAATCAGTTCTGCGCAATTTTTGCCTTTTCCGGTTTTACTTCGGTCCCTTCTTTCAAGCGGTCTACTCCTGTTACTACGATCACATCGCCAGGTTTTACGCCTTCACTTACCAGGTACTGATTACCGCTGGTGCCTATAACGGTAATGGCCTGACGGGAGAGTTTGTTGTCTTTTCCAACGGTGTATACAAAGACCCTGTCCTGTATTTCGATAGTAGCAGCCTGTGGAACGAGGATCGCATTCTTATGCTGACGTTCCAGTCTTACTTTACCGGTGTTACCTGTGCGGATAGTGCCTTTCGCGTTAGGGAAGACAGCTCTTAAAGTGATAGCGCCGGTGTTCTTTTCGAACTGTCCGTCGATCATATCTACTTTACCCTGCTGGTCATAAATATGGTTATCTGCCAGTACGAGTGTTGCTGGTGGCAGATTCTTCAGCTTTTCTTCCAGTGTGCTACCGGCATAGTTATCTTTAAAAGTGAAGAAGTCGCTTTCACTTAATGAGAAGTATGCGTAGATCTCGTGTACGTCTGAAAGTTTTGTCAGCGCCTCAGGATCATTCAGAGAAATGAGCGCGCCTGCTTTTTTAGGTATTCTGCCGATATAACCACTTACGGGTGCGGTAATGTTCGTGTAGCCGAGATTGATAGCCGCAGCAGCTACCTGCGCTTTTGCCTGTTCTACGTTGGCTGTAGCCACTTCGAGGGCAGTTTTTGCAGTACGCAGCTGAATATCGGATACCACTTTGTTGTTTACCAGTGGCGTCACTTTATCTACTTCCAGCTGTGCATTCAATACAGCAGCTTCGGCAGCATGCTGCGCGGCTTTTGCATTGTTCAGCTGTTCGCGGTAGCGGTGCTCGTCTATTTTAAAGAGCGGTTGACCGGCTTTAACGAATGCACCTTCATCAACATATACTTTTTCCAGGTAACCGTCTACCTGTGAGCGGATCTCTACGTTCACCTTTCCTTCTAATGATGCCGTGTAATCGTTCTGCGTGTTGGCGTCTGCGGCACCAATCGTCACAACTTCCGCCGGCACAGCGGTAGGGGCTTCATTATGGGCAGACGAAGGCTTACAGCTGTATAACCCTGAAAGGATTATTACTACAAGCAGGCTCCAGTTTAATACTACTTTTTTCATGTTCTATTGATTGTGTGTAATTGACAAATTGATTCCCCGTTCGCATATTGACTATGCAAATCAAATTCTGAACAGCAAACAGGTGTAATGCTGTGATCAAAGCTCCGGGAGCATTGAAGACAGATAGTTGTTGAAGGTAAAGCGAGCGATTAAGGTGTGATCATTAGAATCAGCACCAGCAAAAATTCTGCGAAAGGGTTGGCAGCAACGGATATAGCAACTGATTTCTGTGATTCATCGGGTCGTTGGTCCCGTAAAAAAGCGGTTGCGGGCTTCTTACTTAAATGAATAGTGAGGACGTTTTTATAAGGGATCGTTTGTCCCGTTACGTCAACTCTTATTAAGTGTTAAATTATCTTACATCGTTAGTTCAAAGTTCTGAAATGACCGTTTCAAAATTACACAAAAAAAAAGCATAATTGCAAATCAGCTTCTTAAATGTTCTTTCGTATATGCTGCCATCTTTTTAACGAGAGTGGCATCTTTAAATTGAATAAATGATTGTTTCCAGCCGCAGAAGCCATTAAAGATAATGTGGGCGAGGACGACAGGGTCTTTATCTTCAGAGATCTCCCCTTTTTCTTTTGCCCTTTTCAACAGGTCGGTAAAAATACCGATCGTTCTGTCACTAGCTTGTTTAATAATACGGCGTACGTCGTCATCGTCGCCAGCCAGTTCAAAGGAGGACTTCATTCCCATACAACACTTACAGTCATACACTGTACCTGCTACATAAACATCGATAATCTTTTCAAGTGTTTCCAGGGGGGATAAGTCCTTCAGACTTAAAAGTGACTCATAGTCCTGTGCTGCCAGGTACCCGTAGGTCCTCAGGCATTCGAGGAACAGGTTATGTTTGTCGCCGAAAGAGTTATATAAACTGCTCCTGTTGATCTGCATAGCTTCCACCAGGTCCTGCATCGAAGTGGCATTGTAGCCCTTCAACCAGAACACGTCCAGCGCTTTCGCTATTTTCTCTTCAGGAATAAATTCTATATCTCTAGCCATAACGAGGACAAAGGTACATTCTGAAACGGTCGTTTCAAAATATTTTTTTTCTTTGTCCGCCGTTATGTCAGATTTATGACATTACAATCTGAATGAATAGCCGACAGTAACTACGTAGTCGGCGAAGGCGGCATCGCCGTTCACCTTATTGGCAGGCGTACTTCTGGCCTTGTCTGTAACGCTCTGTGTACGTACCCTGCGAAGGGCTACAGGCACACCTACGAACAGGCTGCTCTTCTTAAAGCTGTAGGAAGCGCTTGGTTCCAGGGAGATAACATACCCAGGCCGGCGGAAGTCGCCGCTACCTCCTATCAGGTCATTCACCGGGAGGCCTTCCAGTCTGGCGCCTATCGCGCCTGTAAATCCACGGCTCATGAAATTAACACCTCCCCTGGCCATGTACTGGTCGGGCACGCTGCAGATCGCCTCATTGGCGAGGGCTGGCGACAATGTTTCCCTGTACGTACGGGTACCGTTCTGTTCTCTTGGGTTGATCAGGTAGTAGGCGTTGGCATACAAACCGAAATGCTTTGCAATGGACTGATAAGCATTCAACTCGACTGTGAAGCCGGTACCGCCATCTCCCAGCTGGATGGACTGATCTACAGTACGCAGTTCTTTTGTGCCGTTAGGCCCAACGTTGTACCAGTAGTCCTTATAGTCGTAATCGCCCGTGGCGAATTTAATACCCACTCCCAGCTGCACATTTCCTTTTTTATGCTTTTCGGGGTCCAGCAGCCAGCGGTATGCGGCCACACGAATGTCTCCGAGGCCATAGGAATGCATGCTATGACGCTGGTTGTAATTATTTACTCCGTTGATCAGGCCATGTTCATAAAGAGAAGATCTGCTATTAATAAGCAGGGGAACATCTATCATCACACTCCAGTGTTTGTTCAGTAAACGTGTGAGACTGAAGTCGATGGCTGTTTGATGGTTGATCACTTCCGTATGGTTCTCAGTTCTTTCCTTTTGCTCGTCGGAGCCTTTAAAGTGTTTATAGGACTTAAAATACCTCCCTCCCATGTTGAGGATCCATTTATCGGACCTGCTGGCTTCTTCGGGCTGGGAAAGTAAACATGACGGTGTGCCCGTGCCGCGCAATGCAACGCATCCCTGCGCTTGTGACTGATAGGAGATACAGGCGAATGCCGCCGTCAAAAATACGGCTGATAAAATTCTGTTCATTCTGTTCTATTTAGGGTAAAAGAAGACGTGACTTCATTGTTCAATAGCTACATAAAATCTATGTTCACTTGTTCACTACATGACTAAATTCCGGAATACTGTTCTTGAATGCTGATAACCCCTCTAACGTGTGATCCTGGTTGATAATGTGATCTATACGTAGGAAATATAGAAAATATTCCCGAGAAAAGGAAATATTCTCCTTTATTTAAAGCAGGCCACTATAGCTGATTTAACAAATATTTATACGCTCTTTCCTCGCCAGATGAATTACCCTTTCTTATCTTGTTCCCGGAAACCTATACCATGCAACTGAAACATCCTGTTATCCTTCTAGTCAGCAGCAGCCTGTTGCTGTCTTCCTGCGCTACTGTGCTGACAAAAAAGAACTACAACTTTAGAATTAATTATGCCCAGAAGGGCACAAAGATCCGTTATAAGGATAGTGTGTATTCTCAACCTACCTCTATAAGAGTAAAAAGGTCCAGAGAGCGGCTCGTTTTCACTGCGTTTAACGACTCTGTTTCCCGAAGATATGAGGTCAGGGCGAGGTTAAATCCAGTTTTTTTGTGGGCTAACCTGGGCTCGTCCTTATTCATATATACTGCGCCTATCCTTTACGGTGTGGACCTCACCAATCCCAAACGGTTTCACTATGGTACTCATCTTAATGTAGCGCTGGACGATACATCGACTGTTGTGACCAAGCCTAGTATCAATGGGAGTTTTGATTACCCGGGCCCGGAAGACCTCATAAGCCAGCATTTCAACACGCAACTTACACATAAGGGAGATCTTTACTGGTCGGTTTCCTGGCCACTGATCCTGTATAATGCGAGTTATCCCGGTGCAGGCCGTAAAACAACTGCAGGCGGCGCAGCCCTTTCCACAGGGTTTGAATATTACTACAAGAACAGGCGAGCCCTGGGTATTAACGCAGGCATATATACATCACCTGTTCATTGGGCGGAATATGAGCCTGTTGATTATGCGTCGTTTTATCCTGAAGAGAAGTTCTCCTCTTTCTATATAGACCTCTACCATAAACATACTGTTAAAAGATTCAGTTTTGCCTATGGTGTCAACTATACGTACAACACATGGAAAAATACAGCCCTTGCTTTTGACCTAAGACCTCCTGACATCGTACATGAAAGAGTTACGAACCATTCTTTCGGCATTATGACTTCGGGATATTATCAGCTCCATGAATATTTCAAATTTGGCGTTGTTTACAGACCTACGCTATTGAGAGTATATCCTGGCACAACGGCGATCTACCAGCATACTATCTCGTTTGACCTGGCGTTTACGTTGAGGGTGAAACCAAAGAAAGAGTAACACCCCCGTCAGATGAATTGAAAGGAGGGAAATATTTATTTATTTCCCTCTGAGGCGATCGCTTTCAGCTTGTTGTCAGTAATGTCAATAAAACTACAGTCCTGCAGTTTTATAAGATCATCGATCTTCTTTTCAGCATCTGCTGTTTCAATCGTATTGTCTGTGACCCGGATATTTGATGTAGACTTTGCTGCTAACAGTTCATTATGCAGTAAGGTGAAATAATTATGGGATACGGTGATGTTACTATGTACGGCCGTCTTGCCGGTCTTCTTATTTTCCGGATGGATGTTTATGACTGGTTCACCACATGTGATAAAACGGTTATTGCGGATGGTTACATCTTTCACCATTCCTGATTCATACCAGCCCGATGCATCATCATTGATGAAGATAGCGCTCATACGTGTGCGGTCGAGCGTATTATTTTCTATCACTACCTTCCGGCGTGTAGTTGCCAGTATACCTCTTGTTGGTATCCGGGAGATGGTGCTATGGTGTATCCATACTTCAGGAGTAGCTGTAGTATTTTCAACTGCATCTCCTGCTTTCACATCAGCTGCAATATTATTCTTCAATGTAAGCAGGAATTCTTTATCGTTGAGACGCTGTGCGCTGACAATTTTATTAGTTCCAACAGCCAGTAATGTTCCGGCATTGATAAACGCGATGCTATCGCCTGCAGCAAAGGCGTCAAAGCCGAATGTTTGCGGATGCATAAACCGGACCTGTATCTTATTCCGTGCATTTACTTTTGTGATCTTCAGGTGTGTACCATGTACATTGATCGCATCGTCATTCGCAGCAGAGAGATACGCGTTACTAACTTCTATTTTACCACTGCACCCGGAGAAGTGAAGTATATCCGCCCAGGCAGCACAGGTACGGCCGCTGTTATCTGCTGGTCTGACAATGATACTATCCATCTTTATTTGGCGGCAATATTGGCTAACTACACCCATACCATGCATAAAGTTGATGCGAATATTTTTGAGACGGATATTCCTGCTGTATTGCATAAGTATGCCTGCACAATCCCTGGTTACATCCCTGTTCTGATAAGTAAGGCCGGTGTCAAACCCTGGGTCTTTTCTGAAGTAAATACGTACAGTGCTATCCGGCTGTAAAGCAAAGTGTACATCCTTCATATCGATATCAGTACGTGACAGTTCATTCGTTTGCGGATCCAACACCTGCCAGTAGTTACCTGGCTGATAGCTCCACCCCTCGCCTATCCAGGTAAGCACGCTGTCTTTAATACTGAACTTGGAGTCTGGATGTATTTTTACGTCCACATAATCTGTTCCGCTTCCGGTTACGGTAAGCTCTGAAACCGTAGGACGCTGATAGTCGTAACTGCAACCATCCAACGTAAAGTTGGCTGAATTGTTTACAAACGTTTCTATCATTTTGCCATGTAATACAAAGGCCGCTTCATGAGCGGCCACTTGTACAAACTGACAACTGTCAAACATCAGCGCGACGGCCTTTGGTTCGAAAGGTTTGTCGTTGGTATTTGAGATATGCAGTGTTTTCTTCAAAGCACCATCGGGATACAGGTCATATCTTCCCGGTGCAAACTTTACCTTAATGGGCCCGGTCTCTGTTCCCCGCGCCATCAGCACCAGCGACTCATGAAATGCACCGGGTGATAACACATCCACCACATCACCGGGGGCGAGATATAACTGATTCACCCGTGTAAAGGTCTTCCATGCGTGCTCACGATCTTTACCGGTATTGTCGTCGCTACCTTTAAGCGGATCAATGTAATATGTTGTTTTGCCTGGAGAGCGTTGTCTTTCTTTTGCAGCAGGATATCCTGCTACAGCATTCCCAGGCTTGCCTGCTGTGAAAGTATATAGTTTACCAGCTTGTGTTGCGAAGGTATATCTGTAACCATTGTTACTATTCGTTGCAGGATATTTACCAGTTGTTGACATCAAAGCATTCGGGCTAAGTAAGGTACATTGGCCGCCGCTGTTTGACCGGATCACCAACCTGGCTATGTTCCCCTCTTTCCACTGCATATCTACGATCTCAAAGTTTCCTCTGGCACGTAAACCTTTTATGTTGCCGGTGCTCCACGCCTTTGGCAACGCAGGTAACAGCTGGATCTCCCCGGTCTGGCTTTGCACGAGCATTTCTGTAACGGCCGCAACGTAACCAAAGTTGCCATCTATCTGGAACGGCGGGTGTGCACAGAACAGGTTATCATATAAACCACCTCCCTGATCATAGTTGACACCTGAACCGCCCACTGGTTTGAAGAAATTACGAAGTATCTTATATGCATGGTCACCATCCTGGAGGCGCGCCCAGAAATTGATCTTCCAGGCCATTGACCAACCGGTGGATTCGTCGCCTCTTGCATTCAGACTTACCTTCGCGGCCTGTGCCAGTTCCGGCGTTTGCGTAACACTTATCTGCCTGCCGGGATGTAAACCGAAGAGATGAGATACGTGCCTGTGTTTATCGTTCGGGTCATCCCTGTCTGTTTCCCATTCCTGTAACTGTCCCCATTTACCGATCTTAGGCTTCAGCAAATGCTCACGCATATCTGCTACGTGAGCACGATATGCAGTATCGATCTTCAGCACGTCCGCTGCTTCTATATAGTTCGTGAACAGGTCATACACAATTTCCTGGTCGTGGGTAACACCGTCTTCTGTCGGGCCATGCTCGGGCGACCATCCCATAGGTGCTACCAATGTACCATCGGGACGGCGTTTTAAATGATCGTCCCAGAAGTTGACGATCTCTTTCAGAATTGGATACGCAAAGGTCCTGAGATAGTTCTTATCGCGGGTAAAAGCATAATGTTCCCAGATGCCCTGGGCATACCATGCGCTGCCTGGTGTATTCCATTTAAAGCTGGAGCCACCGAAGATATTGTTCTCTGTTTTGACTGTCCAGCCTCTCACACCAGGATATTCTTTTACCGTACTTTCCTTTTTTACCTCACGCATACTATTGATGTAATCGAGGTAAGGGATATGACATTCAGAAAGATTGGCCGGTTCAGCCAGCCAGTAGTTCATCTGAATATTGATATTGGAGTGATAGTCACATCTCCAGGGGGGAGTATTACTTTCATTCCACATCCCCTGTAAGTTTGCCGGTAGTCCGCCTTTACGGGAGGAGCTTATTAAAAGGTATCTGCCATATTGGAAAAGCAGTGTTTCCAGCTCATGATCTGCATTATCCCAGTTCTTTAACAGCCGCTGACTGGTGGGCAGCGCACGTACGGCTTTATCTGTGGCACCAAGATCCAGTTTTACGCGGCCAAAGAGATGCTGATAATCGGCCACATGTGTCTGTACCAGCTGCGCATATGTTTTAGAAGCTGCTACTGCTAAAGCTTTTTTCACTTTAATACCCGGAGCTTCACCTCTCCAGTGCTGCTCACGTTTATTGATATAGTCTGTTGCTGCAGACAATAATATAGTAAAGGCATCCGCATTTTTTATATGCAGTATGACGCCACCTGCGGGGTCCTGTTCGATTGAAACGGTACCTTTTTCCGCAATGATACGGGCGCCTGCTTCGTAGGCAAGACCGTTATCCAGTTTTCCTGATAGGCTGATCGTATTACCGGTGGCGGTACTCTGTGTATTGTGCGCATCCCTGAGGCGGATAGTGGCTCCGTATGCGCCTTTCTTTCCGGCGGTAAAACGCAGTACCATGATATTGCCAGGGAAAGAGGAAAAATACTCTCTTTTAAAGGAGCCGCCATTTGCGGTATAGCTGATCTGCTGTATTGACCTCCTGAGATCCAGCTGCCTGCGGTAATCCGCTGGCACTGCCATGGCGGTATCCACTCCATCAAATTTGATGAACAGATCCCCAAAGGCCTGATAAGCGCCGGTTTCTTCCTCATCTCCTGTCCACAGGCTCAGTTCATTGAACTGAATGTGCTCTTCAGCGAGCCCGCCGAAAACCATACCACCAACTCTTCCATTCCCCATCGGATAGGCATCCGTCATCCATGTTCCGGCGGGTTTGCCGTCCCACAGGACCAATTCTCCTGCTGATATATTATCGGTGGTCTTTTGTGCCGATACAAGCCCATAAAACAACAATGCAAAAACGAGTAAAAGCTGGCGTATCATCAAGTCTTATTTAAATTAACAGATCCATAAAAGAAACCGCCTAATCACCGTCAAAAGCGATTAAGCGGCTCCCTAAAATAATAAATGTTACATCAATAATTATCGTTCTGTATCAATACAGGTTTATTTCTGTCTATTTCTATCTGCGGTAAGGGCCAATATTCAAACTCCGGACGATAGACCGTCTTTACATTAGGGCTCAAAGGATTCTGTATGAATCCATTCAGTTTCTGCTGTGCGATGCCCCACCTGCGGAGGTCAAAGTAGCGCAAACCTTCCAGTGCAAACTCCACACGACGCTCATGCCTGATCCTTTCCCTCATTTCATCCTGGTTAAGACCGGCAGGCAATGCCGGCATTGCTACACCGGGACGGGCCCGTACTTCATCTACCTGCTGGTACACACTGGCGTCGGGGCCAACAGCTTCATTCTGTGCTTCGGCATACATGAGTTTCACATCTGCATATCTCAGCCATACGTAGTCCTGGTCGTCCAGCAAACCGGGTTGAGGATCAGTGATCTTAGGGTCCAGCCACTTCTTGGCAGGATAGAAACCTTTTGTCCAGTTGTTCACTCCCGGTGTACCTACGGTACCTGAAAACGGCCAGCCATTATCAGCAGGCGTATCGCCGGGGAAAAAGAAGCTCATCGTTTTACGGGGGTCGTTGGCTTCGTATTCATCGATCATATCCTGCGTACCCTGGAGGTCTTTGTAACCGCTTCCTATGATGGCAGTTGTAACAGAGAAGGAATGTGCCGCAGCCGGCGCCTGGAACTGTACGGAGAACATGATCTCAGGGCTGGAGCGCTGGTCGGGCTTGTAGAAGTTACCGGCGTAATTGCTGTTCAGAGAGAACAGCCCTCCGTCAATAATTGCTTTCGCCAGTGCGGCTGCTTCCGCGAATTTCTTCTCGAATAGCAATACCCTGACTTTCAGACCCTGCGCGGATGCTTTTACTGCATGCCCCGTAGTGTATTTGGCATCCGGTAAACCAGCAATAGCAGCATCAAGATCACTGTCGATCAGTTTTAGTATTTCTGTACGCGGCGACTTGCTTACTTTATTTTTAAAATCGATCGTCAGCGGATCTTCTGTAATAAGTGGTACGTTACCGTATGTCTGCGCCAGCATAAAATAGTGGAAGGCACGCAGGAAAGAGGCCTCTCCCTTGTACTGGTTCAGCTTATCACCCTCCAGCACTTTGTTTACGTTAGCGAGAAAACTATTGGCGGCAGCGATACCTTTGTAGGAAGTGACATACAGGCTTTCATCATTAGAAGTAGGAAATCCTCCCAGCGTAGAGGTCAAACCAGCTATCAGCGCCTGTTGCGCGCCAGCCTGGTTATTCTGCGTGTAAGCGTTGTCACTGAAGTTCTCCCACCACATCGGTCCATATGCGCTGATCTGCCCACTTGTCGTTAATAAGGTGCCGTATAGCCCTGTCAGTGCCAGGTCTGCATCAGCAGGTGATTTCCAGAATATGCCACTGGAAAGCTTATCGGGCGGCGTAACGTCCAGCTTTTTACATGCGGAGAAAAAGAGTGCCGCGAAGAGTATGTATGGAGAATATCTTTTCATAACTATTATACTTATTAGAATTGAACAGACGCACCTAAAGTGAATGTGCGGTTTTGTGGATAGTTGGCAAAGCCATACCATGCGTCAGGTTTGTTGTTGATGTCAAGCCTTTCAGGATCGGTTGCAACTTTCAGCGGGGTAAAAAGCGCCAGATTATCTACCGCAGCATACACACGTACCGTTCTGATCCCTTTTACCAATCCCTGTGGCAGCGTGTATCCCAGCTGTAAGTTCTTTATACGCATGAAGCTTGCGCTATACAGGTGATATGTTGACTGTACATTCGTGATCCGTGGATATCCGTAGAAGCCCATATAGATCTTAGGCATGGTCGTGGAGGGATTCTCAGGAGTCCATCTGTCCAACCAGTCGGTAGTTGGCATTGCGCCCTGTGCAAAAGGATCTACGCCCCATTTATACAGATATAGTTTAGTGCCATAAGAGCCGTACAGCTGAACACTTGCATCGAAGTTCCCAAAGTTTGCACCCATGGTGTAAGAGTATTCAAACTTAGGATATTGCCCGCCGTATATTGTCCTGTCATTCGCATCTACTTTTTTATCGCCGTTCATATCCTTGTAGCGTATGTCGCCCGGAGTAGGTCTGCCGCCCAGTGAGGACTGATCAGGCGCCTGATCGATCTCCTGCTCATTCTGGAAGATACCGTCCATTGTTTGCAGGTAGAAAGAATTAATAGGAGAACCGTTACGCATGATGGTTTGTCCGTCGGGACCACCTATTTCATCTGCACCGAAGGAAACCAGTTTGTTACGGTATGCCTGGAAATTAGCGACTACGTAGTAGCTGAACTTAGCACTCAACCTGTCCTGCCAGCGCAGTCCCAGCTCAATACCTTTGTTGCTTACGGCGCCATTATTGACGATAGGTGCTGTTACGCCCAGTGCCTGTGGTACCTGCGACTGTCTTAAAATGTCGTAGGTATATTTATTGAACCAGTCAGCGGTAAAATTCAGCCTGTTATTTAATACGGCCATATCTACACCGATATCTGTCATACGGGTGGTTTCCCAGGTCAGGTTAGGGTCTACGAGCATATTAGGCACAAACCCTGAAACGATGTTACCTGCAAAACCATAGTTAGTTTGTGACAGTGTAGACTGGTATGGATAGACGCCGATGTTCTGGTTACCCAGGCGGCCCCAGGAAGCGCGGACCTTCAGGTCGTTGAGCCATTTAACATCAGCCAGGAAATGCTCTTGGGAAATGCGCCAGCCGGCTGAAAAGGACTCATACAATCCCCAGCGACTATTAGCTGGCAAACGGGAAGTACCGTCATAACGAAGGCTCATTCCCATCAGGTATTTATCGTTGTAGTTATAGTTCACGTTGCCGTAAAACGAATGGATGATCCACTGTTCAGAGCTACCTCCGTTCGTCTGACCGCTTGCTGCACCGGCATTCAATTCTCCTAATTCATTAGTAGGATATCCGATACGGTTAGCGCTCATATAATTGTAGGTATCTACTTCCTGTTGCGCACCAGCCAGCACGGTCAGGTCGTGGCGGCCGAAAGTTCTATGGAAGTTCAACTGGCTGTAGATAGTTGAATGCGTACGGTCGTCCTGATTCACGGTGAGGCCTGGCGTACCTACATCCGCGTTGCGGTTGTAAGAAAGATCGCTGTACAGATATACAGGAATAACTGGTCTGAAGGTCTTCTCTTTATTCAGTCTGAAATTAATACCCGCGCGGTTTTCCCACTTCAATCCGTTCAGCACATCCACATCAAGTGAAATATTACCCTGTCCATAGTAGTTGGGATTATTTGTTCTCATTGTTGACGCCAGAACAGGGTTTTTGTTACCCAGTTCCCTGTCATAGGCCTTAGTGATCCATTTGCCGTCTTCCGTCTGCGCGGGATATAATGGAGACTGAGCCAGCGTTGAGATATACAGGTCGGTAGCGTTGTTATAAGGGAACAGTCTATCGCCATATCGTACCTGGATATTAGTACCCAATGTAACGCGTTTATGCACTTTGGAGGTCAGGCCCAGGGCTACTGTGTATTTCTTGTACTCGAACCCGCGCATGGTACCCGGTTGATCGGTGAAGCCCAGGCCAAGACTATAGGTGGTTTGCTCGTTCCCTCCGCTTAAGTTGAGATAGTGGTTCTGCACCGTTGCAGTGCTGAACATATCATCGAGCCAGTTATGGTTAGGATACTTTACACGGTCGGTCGCATTCTCATATAGGGCGATCTGTTCGTCGGTATATACAGCAGCATTACCGGAGTTCGTTTGCGCTTCGTTCAGCAGCTTCATAAAGGTCGCCGAATTAGTGATCAGCTTTGGCAAACGGGTGGGAGTAGCAAAGCCGATATTGTAATTATACGACAACGAAAACTTCCCTGTGCTGCCTTTCTTCGTCTTCACGACGAGCACACCGTTAGCACCTTGAGAACCATAGATAGCGGCAGCAGAAGCGTCTTTTAAAACGTTTACTGATTCAATATCGTTTGGATTGAGGATAGCCAGATCACCAGGAACACCGTCTACAATTACGAGTGGTTTGTTACCGGCGCCGCTGAAGGTACCTAGTCCTCTGATACGTAATTGTATTGTTTCGTTTCCCGGTTCGGCGGAGTTCTGTACAACAGAAAGACCGGGGAGTTGTCCCTGTAACAGAGAGGTAGCGTCGGTCGCGACCCTCTTTGTGAGGTCTTCTCCTTTAACGGTGGCGATGGCGCTGGTCAGCGTATGCCGGCTCTGTGTGGTATAACCGGTAACAATCACTTCGCTCAGCTTCTTATCATCTTCCACCAGGCTAACATTTATAATGGTCCTGCTGTTTACGGCAATTTCCTGTTTTGCGAATCCCATGAATCCGAATATCAGTGTGCCGTTACCATTGGGCAGGGTCAGGCTGTAGGAGCCATCCGTCAGACTTGCCGTACCTGTTGTGGTACCTTTAAGCTGGATGGTTACGCCTTGCAGCGGAGCGCCTTTACTGTCGGTCACCGTACCGCGTACTGTAAAGGCAGCGGCCTGATTTATTTGTCTCTGCCTGAGTGTAACCGTTTTCTGGTTGATGATGTAATCGAGTGGTTGCCGCTCGAAAATAGATCTCAGGGCATCTGTGAGTGTGGCATTCTTCAGCGATAGGGAAACCGGTGTTGCACCTCTTATCAGTTGAGTACTGTAAAGAAAGTCATATCCGGTTTGCTGCTGAATGGAAAACAGTACTTCCTCTAAAGGGGCCTCATGCACGTTGATATTAACTCTCTGGGCGTATGTACGCGCTCCTACCTGTAGTGTGGCGGTGAGAATTAATACAGTGATAAAATTTACTATGCGCCCGATCTTAATACGGGCATAACGTGGCACCCCGAACATTTGTTCAGTAAAAGTTCTATACATTTTAATGTCAGGTTTAATTTACAATAGTAGTATTAGTCGTAAGTTTTTGTGGATCATTTAACTATAATCTTTCGTCCTTCTATCTGGAAATGCACAAGGCCTGTCAGTTCAAGACCTTTCAGCAATTCCTGTATGTCCTTGTTCTTCGAATAGGTACCGCCAAAAGTCCCCTGCGGCGGATTTCCCCTGTATTCCACCTCTACATCATACCAGCGTTCTATCTGACGCATGATGTCGTGGATGGTATTGTTCCTGAAAACGAAGTAACCTGATTTCCAGGCCACTTCCTGGTTGACATTCACATGTTTCTTTTCAATTCCCTGACGAGCGCCGTCAATAATACCCTGTTCTCCGGGAGACAGTAACGTTGTAGCGGCAGCATTGGAGAAACGTATCGATCCATTCACCAAAGTTGCTTTTACTTTCTGTTCGTCCTTATAGGCATTAACATTGAAATCTGTTCCCAGTACATGTACTACTGCACGCTCAGTTTGTACTATAAATGGTTGTTGTTCATTTTTACTTACTTCGAAATAAGCTTCTCCGCTCAGTATCACTTTCCGTTCCTTTCCATTGAACACCTCTGCATAAGTGAGTGATGAGGCACTGTTCAGCCATACGCGGGTGCCATCGGACAAGGTGATGGTATACTGCCCTCCTCTGGGAACGGCGACGGTATTTACTGACGGTTCACGCCGGTTTTCCATTTTATTGTCCGACACATAGGAAAGACGGCCGTTCTGCTTGGTGATAGCACTGTTTCCTGTGCGGGCTATCACACCTTCTTCTGCATCATCGAGGGTGATGACATCTCCATTTGCCAGGGTAAGCGTGGCGGTGTTAGTACCAGGCTTAATAGGCGTATCATTCGCTTTTGGTGCCGCCCTGTTCACAATGGGTTGTCCTTTCGGCGCTTTCCTGACAAGCAGGCTGCTGATGCCTGCGAAAAGTATCAACATAGCTGCAGCGGCCCACCACCACCAGGACCTGATCACTTTCTTTTTCGTGGTCGTTTGCATTATCATGCTGAAAATACGGTGTCCGGTTTCCTCATCGACCGGCGGCATTCCCAGGGGATCATTCTCCAGGAAACGAAAATTATCCCGGTATTTCATCAGCATCTCCTCCTCTTCCGCTGTACATGATCCATCCTGGTATTTCTCGTATAGTGCTATGTATTCTTCAGGTGTCATACTTATATAGTGATCAAAATGGAAAGAGCACACACATACTTTTTAAATTTTTTCAGAAAATATTTTATGGTTCTGAATTATTGCTAATTTTATATGCCACTTTATGAACCACCATTCCACGGATCTTGAACTATGGGACGGCGTCGTCTCTGATAACAGCAATGCATTTGCGCTGTTATATGATCGTTATTGGAAAAAACTATATCAAACTGTCCGTTACTATTTAAAGGATGCCGCCGCTGCGGAGGAGATCACACATGACGTGTTCGTATCGCTCTGGGAGAAGCGTAAATCAAGCAGGATCCAGCATTTCCAGCATTATATACAAGCGGCTACCCGGTATCATGTTTATAAATACCTGAGAGATGCTAAGATAAACTGCGTTGAATATCTTGACCAATTTCCGGAAATGGATACTACCCCAGTGTATAATATTGCGGCGGAGAAATTGATTTATGAGAATATGGAATCACAATTGGCGAATTTACTACAAGACCTTCCACGCAGGTGTCAGGAGATCTTCTGGTTGAGCCGGGTAAATCATTTGAGTAATCAGGAGATAGCGGACAAATTACATATCTCTAAACGTACCGTAGAAAATCAGATCACTATTGCATTGAAGGCATTACGGGTTTCCTATCCTCAGTTTATGTTTGCGGTGATGATCAGTCATACCATGTTCCATTAACAGGTTTATCGCTTCTGTGAGGCAGATAGCTGTGCCATCCATACGGTGGCATTACCACATTCAGGATCATCTTCTTTATATTCTAATACACGGAAATGATGCGCTTCCAGCAGTGACTGATAATGATCTTTATCCAGGGACGCATGAAATAAGTTCTCACCACCATTCTCTCCCCACACTTCTCCCTGTTCGTTACCTGAAGTGAACAACAACACACCGTTATTATTCAAATGCTTTTTAAAGGTGTGGAACATAAAGGGCTGGTCTTCAGACGGGAGATGAAAAAAGCTATGCCATGCAATAATGGCATCAAACTTCCTGTTAAGGCAAAGCGTACGCATATCGGCCTCAATGAACTCTGATGTTGGAAGATTAGCTTTTGCTATCTCCAGCATGCGATAACTGGCATCTACCCCGGTAACGTGCATTCCCTCACCGAGGAGATAACCCATTACCGGCATTCCGGTACCACAACCCAGGTCGAGTACACTTGCACCCTTGCCGGTTATCCCGATCAGTTTGTCGAGGTATGCTTTTTCCATCAGCCCCTGATAACGGTTTTCCGAAAACCAGCTGGCAATGATGTTGTACGTTTCAAATGCGTTGTTTTTTCCAGTATCCATGACAATGATTGAACTGCATGTTTTGTAGAAATGAATTCCCCCGGACAAATCCCCTAATTCAGCGATGATAATTCCCCGGGATAAATCCCGGGGGCTACAAACATTATGACCCCTGCCGGGGTCAAATGGCCTGGAATGTTTTATGATGCCAGGACCTTCTTAAAGAAATCAATTGTACGGCCCCATGCAAGATCAGCAGCGGCTTTGTCGTAGCGGGGCGTAGTATCGTTATTAAACCCGTGGTTTACACCGGGGTAAACGTAAGCAGTGTATTGTTTATTGTTCTCTTTCAATGCAGCTTCGTATGCAGGCCATCCTTCATTTACCCGGGTGTCTAATTCTGCATAGTGCAGCAACAGCGGCGCCTTTATCTGCGGTACCTGCGCTTTGTCAGGCTGTCCGCCATAGAAAGGTACAGCGCCTGCCAGGTCAGGAAGACGAACCGCCATCAGGTTGGCGATTCCACCACCGAAACAAAAACCGACCACTCCTACTTTACCATTACATTCAGGATGTGTTTTCAGGTATTCAAAAGCTGCTATAAAATCTTCCAGCATTTCCCCCCTGTCCCTTTTACTTTGCAGCTCGCGCCCCTGATCGTCGCTACCGGGGTAACCGCCCAGGGGCGTTAAAGCATCGGGAGCGATAGTGATAAATCCTGCCAATGCTGCTCTCCTGGCTACGTCTTCTATATGCGGGTTCAGGCCACGGTTCTCATGCACAACTACGATACCTCCCAGCTTCTTAGTGGCATCGGCAGGTCTGGACAACAATGCCTTCATCTTTCCGCCGCCCTTTTCAGCATTGTAATAGATATATTCTGATTTCAAACGTGGGTCGTCCGCTCTTACCTGGATGGCCGCCTTATAATCGGGCATGAGGAAACTCATCAGGGAAGTCACTGTCAGGCCTCCAACGGCATAGATGGAGAGCTTTTCTATGAAGTCCCTTCTATTTACCCTGTTATGGGCATAATCGTCGTACAGGTCAAATACTTCCTGTTTGATATCCTCTTTCTTTATGTCATTTGGGTTCATGTGGAGTGGGTGTTTGTCTTAAAGTTAATCAGGAAAACCGAGATTTACTATATGGGGAAATGATCTTTATGCCGTCGTGAGCGGGTACCAGACAGGCACCTCGCGGGGTTGAACCGGACAACATATTTTTCTATATTTGGTAAAAGAATTATTATGAAACACCTGACCATAGTAGTGCCCGACGGAGAGAATAATTTAAGCAGTATAGTAGGTGCCTACAAGATATTCTCGAGGGCCAATCAGTATTGGAAAGGAACAGGCCGGGAAGAGCTATTTAAGATCGAACTGGCGGGTATTTCCAAGAAGGTAGACTTCTATGGAGGGTTGTTTACGGTAAAACCTCATACCAACATTTCGACTATAAAACAAACGGACCTTATCATCATCCCATCCTTAAACCATAATTACCAGCAAGCTGTAAAAGGAAACAAACTGCTGATCGACTGGGTCGCGAAACAGTATAAATCGGGCGCTGAGATTGCGAGTATCTGTACAGGGGCATTCATGCTTGCGTCTTCAGGCTTGCTGGACGGAAGAACTTGTTCTACTCACTGGGCGGCAGCGGATACATTCAGAACGATGTTTCCCGATGTGAATCTCCAGGCAGACAAACTGATCACTGATGAAAATGGCATCTATACAAATGGGGGCGCTTACTCGTTCCTGAACCTGATGATCTATCTCGTGGAGAAGTATTTCGACAGGCAGACGGCTATTTTCTGTGCCAAGGTATTCCAGATAGAGATCGACAGGCAAAGTCAGTCGGCATTCACCATATTTACCGGTCAGAAACAACATGGAGATGAAATGGTGAAAAAGGCGCAGGCGTATATTGAGAGCAATCTGCATGAAAGGATAAGCATTGAACACCTATCGTCCAGGTTCGCTGTAGGCAGACGAAATTTTGACAGACGGTTCATCAAAGCAACAGGCAATACTCCCGTTGAATACTCACAGCGGGTGAAAATTGAATCTGCGAAGAAGGCATTTGAGAACACCCGGAAAACTGTCAATGAAGTGATGTATGAGGTTGGTTACGCTGACATGAAAGCCTTCAGGGAAGTATTCAGAAAAATAACAGGGATGTCGCCACAGACATACAGGAACAAGTACAATAAGGAGGCGGTGATATAATGGGAAACGGGAATTATGGAATTCTCGTGCATCCTGCATCTTATGCTCAAATCCTTACTTATGAGAATATTAGTTCTTAGCCTGTCCCTGTTAATATCACTCCGCGGCTGCGGTCAGCAACAAGTACCAAAGAGCGCCACGAAAGAAGACCTGTATAAAGGAATGTTATATTCCCGTGAGGACATGGAACAGTTGAAAAAAACTGCTGATTCGCTTAATCTGCGTTTCCTCCAATGCGTACCTAACCCCGTATATTATTCTTTGCCTCAGACACAGGCAACAGCAATGACATTCGTTATCGAAGGGAAAAAGGTCCCCTTTCTTGAAGCATGCCTGAAGCAAGGCATTTCTATCCCACAGTTGCGGAAAGAATTTCCCGGCATAAAGATCAAAGACAGTTCTCATGTTATTCTTTCCTATCAAACCGGATATGACGAATACGAGAAGAAATATATCACCACTCTGTATTCGGGCAATGGGAAGGGATTCTCTCATACCTATTTTGATCAGCCGCCTACAACCGGCAGCTGGATATACGACACAGAAGATACTGATAAGGAAAAGGAATACACTATAAAAGCCTGGCTCACTGACAAGCCCTTTGCAACTGTACAGCTCCCGGCGGCATATGCCAGGATGATACAATATGCCGATTGTATGATCGATACTACCACTGTGATCATGCTCAACAAAGGAGGCGTGTACGGGGAAGAGAACAAACCGTTTCAGGCGATGGAAGGAATCGTGTACCGAAAGACAAATAAAAATGTTGATCCACAGTATTACACTTACCTGAACGAAAATGATATAAAATACATTCACAGGGAATACTATCAAAACGATAGTATAAAACTGCTGCTGGACCGTGCCGTTAAAGAGGCCCTGGAAAAGGGGAATGGTAACGGCACCCTGGAAAAAGCGGCTACAGGCATCTATTCCCTGGACACGATCCTGTTAATGAAACGCTCCCGCGTCGTGTACGGCTACTGCAGTCAGGATGATGCTCCGCGCATGCATGCACGTGATATCGCCGTGCTTGCATCTCAGGCACATCAATGGCCGGTATTTATCAGGGCACATCTTGATATTATGAATGATCACTTTGACCGTATGTCAGATGGGGATTATGCGGAAGCAGGACGAAAAACCTATCTCCGCGAACTGGAGTTACTGGATATACCTGCGCAACAATTACTACTTGGTACTATCTTCATGACGAGTAATGTCCCATCCTCGCATTACACTGGCGATCTACGTCGTATAGGCCGTGCATTTACAGAATCAGCATACGCAGCGGGGTTTGAAAAACAGATAAAATCCATGATGAAGGACAAAAACCTGGACCCCTTCAACAAATGCCTGTTCTTTCTGCTTTATATAAATTACTGTTACCGCCTGCCTCTTGAGAGTGATAGAAATGCCAGGATAAATGATCTGAAGGCTACATCAGCATCTTATCCGGAATTTATCCGTGCAGGGATAAAGGCCTTTAAATAGAGACAGCTGCATATTGAACGAGTCATCATTTTCAGCTCCTGCAACTTCATGTACTGTATAAAATGCGAGACCGCTCAGAAACGTAGTGAACGTTTTTGAGCGGCCCCGAAATATCTATTCTAATTACTTTATGGCAACTGTTGCTGGTTTTTCAACAACGGCTTTCAAGCGTTCCTGTTCTTCCAGGTAAGGCTTTCTGTAAGTTTCGAGGAATTGTTTCCTTGAATCACGAACAGTGCTGACACCTCCTATCAATTTCAGCGTCCAGATGTAATACCAGGCGAAATCGATCTGTCCTGGTAAAAACCCTGATCTGGCGCTAGCTGGATACAGGTGATGGTTGTTATGCCATTCTCCTGCAACGATGCCAGGCCACCACTGGTTGATAGATTTATCTTTTGCGTTATAGTCGAAACCAGGAACCTGTTTCAGCTCACCTTTCGCATGTCCTTCATAATTGAAAGTTCTCACACCTACCGCCCATATGAACGTACCGCATAAGATAGCCGCCAGCAGGTGAATACCACCAATGGCATAGAACACAGCCATCCAGAAAGCCCAGTTGCCGTATGTAGCGACAGCGGTGTTCAAAGGATGCGCAATTGATCCCCATTTGAGATACTGAGCATAGCTGTTAGCTTTTACGCCGGTATGGCTCATCATTGCAGCAGCTTTGTTATAGTCTTCTTCACTCAGATCTTTAGCGATAGGCTGATGGTTTGCATCGGCCAGGAAACAGTATAAAAAGCCTCCTTCCGCGTTATAGGGATCCCCCGGCTGATCTGACAGGGAATGATGTACGTGATGAGATACCACATAGATCTCTTCAGGTATCATTTTAAATACGATGTTCGCAGTAAAAAAGCGCCAGAATTTATTGCTGAAGCTATAAGCCTGGTGTGTTCCGTAGCGGTGATACCAGATGGTACCGTGCGTCCCCATGAAGATCATCCCATACACAAAGCCAACCAGCAGATACCAGACATTAAAATCCTGTGCCTGCTGCACAATGAAGATGAAGAAAAACGGCAGTAGCAATAGCACATTGAACCAGGCAAAAAACGGCAGCCAATTTTTACGGGACTTCATGATATTAATCCTACGGAAAAATTCAGTAAGCAGTTGCTTCACAGTTGGTTTTACAAGTAGACCGTTGCTGTCCTTCCACCCGTACCCGGGGGTAGCCAGCACATTCTCAATAAAGGACATATTTTCAGTATAAATTTGGATGCGGACATGGAACTCCCTCGTAAAACCCTTTCGGGTCTGAACTAAAGCTAAAGGTTCGCATACAGTGATAAGAGCGTAAACGTAATAAGACTACTAAGTGAGAGCGAAAAAGATGAGAGATTAGTTTTTACTCAGAAAGTAAGAAATAATTAAGCAGCAAGATGCCCTGATCAAAGAATCTGTTCTAAAGATATGTAAAAATTATTGGCTTATGTATTATTTTTTTTCTAAACGCATGAGGCTGTGAGTAGAGGTGCACAAGTGCAGGATCTTCTCTACAGATTACCCTTCTTCATTTCGTTTACACCATACGTTGCAGCCCTTGCTGTAAGCGCCATATAGAGGAGGGACGGACTCTGATTACCCGTGCTGGCCATAGCGGCTCCGTCTGTTACAAATACGTTCTTACAGTGATGTAACTGGTTCCACTCGTTCAGCAGGGAGGTCCGGGCGTCTTTCCCCATTCTGCAACCGCCCATTTCATGGATATCGAGGCCAGGCGGCTGGTGACTATCATGCTGTTCGATATTCTTACACCCGGCCTTCTCCATCATTTCCGTACTCTGGGTCAGAAAATCTTTGATCATTTTTTCATCATTGTCGTCATAGCCTACCGACATGATCAGTAAAGGCATCCCCCATTGGTCTTTTTTATCAGGGCTTAACCTCACATGATTGGTCTCTTTTGGAATGGTTTCTCCCTGCATATACATGTAAGTACGCCAGCCTGCCGGCTCTGTCAGGGCTTCCTTATAAGCTGCTCCTATGTTCACGTCTAAGAGGTCTCCGTTTGCCCGTGGGCGATAGGCCCCCATAAACGTGGTGAAACCGCCTACATAGTCTGTATCCTGCTGGTGCAGGTTACGGTAATTGGCGATGATCGGTTCCGTAGGATTGCGTCCGTAAAAATACTTGTCTTCCATGCCTTCCACGTCAGCACTTACGGATGCCCTATAGTTATGAAAAGCAACGTATTTCCCCAGTAGTCCGCTGTCATTCCCTAGCCCGTTGGGGAAACGGTTGCTGGTAGAATTCAGTAACACCAGGTTAGTATTAAGGGCAGACGCATTTACAAAGATGATCCGTGCAAAATAATCTGTAGTCTGTTTGGTATTCGTATCAATGATCCGTACACCGGCTGCCTTCCCTTTTTGTTCATCATAGATGATAGAGTGTACGACTGAAAACGGCCTGATGGTCAGATGCCCTGTCTTTTTAGCCCAGGGCAGTGTAGATGTGACCGAACTGAAATAACCGCCGAAGGGGCACCCACGCATACATAAACTTCTGGCCTGGCATCTTGCCCGCCCCTGTTGCAGATGAACCTCTTTAGGTTCGGTAAGCTGCGCCCACCTTGCATGTACAACATGACGGTCTTTATAATTTTCCCTGATCGTCTTTTGTATATGCGCCTCCACGCAATTAAGATCGAACGGTGGCAGAAACTCGCCGTCCGGCATAGCTTCAATGCCATCACGCGTGCCACACACGCCTATGAATTTCTCAACATGTGCATACCAGGGATCGATCGTTTTATAGTCAACAGGCCATCCGATGCCATAACCGTAACGCTCTGGAGCTGTGAACTCAAAGTTGCTCCACCGTTGGCAGGCACGTCCCCAGGTAAGGGACTTCCCTCCTACCTGATAACCCCGTATCCAGTCAAACGGCTTTTCCTGTATGTAGGGATGGTCTTTATCCTTGATAAAAAAGTGTGCAGTGTCTTCTGCAAATCCGGCGGCCTTACTGATCAACGGATTTTCCTGCAGAAACTCTTTGGACATTTGTCCACGGTGCTTAAACTCCCAGGGCGCCATTGTTGCGGTAGGATAATCCTTATTATGCTCGACGTTCCTCCCTCTTTCCAATACCAAAGTTTTCAAGCCCTGCTCGCAGAGCTCTTTGGCGGCCCATCCGCCACTGATACCGGAGCCGATAACGATTGCGTCGAAGGTGTTCTGTTCTACGCCTTTTGCATTAATAAACAATGTATTGCCGGACATAACGTGGATTAGTGGTGATAGGATATTGATTACTTCTATCTTTTTGCTGACATCGTCTTCATTCGAACGAAAATAAATATAGGTATTTTAAGCCTTACCTCAAAAGCATCTGTGGCCTCAGATGTTAAAGTATTCTTAATGCTATTTCTTACCATTTGTTAATTGTCCGTTCCAACAAATGTTCCCAATTTTGATCTCTTATACATTAACCAATTTTTATTTATGGAAAAATCATATTGGATCTTCAACGGGCGACTGGATATTTTTGTGGATGAGCTGCAGTCTGACGGACAATACGACCTCATTGCAGGTACTTTTGAGCCTGGGATAGAGGTACCTCCACACCAGCATAATAATTACTCAGAGTCGATCATGGTAACGGAAGGGGAACTGACGGTGTATCTGAAAGATAAAACTACGGTGCTGAGACCGGGGGATCATATTTTTATTCCTAAGTCAACGCCTCATGCGATCCGGAATACGGGTAGTGGTGTGGCGAAAGGATTGACGGTGGCGAGTCCGAGTGGGTTTGCGCGGTTGATCAGAGAAGTGGGAGTGGCTTCGCGTGATATGCAGAATGATATGGGGTTGTTTATGCGGGTTTCGGCGGAGTTGGGGGATGTGTTGTTAGGACCGCCAGGAACGAAGTTGTAGTGTGGCTGTTATGCGGCTGTTTTTGGGTTTACAGTGATTCTGGCGCTGACCTTCTAGCTCGCACTTCGGATGGAATCACTGGCTGTACTTCTTTGAAGTTTCGTGCTATTTAGCTTTGCGGGGCGGTTAGGCTTTCGTTATTTATTTAACCCCTGGTACGGCGCATCAACTCACTTCAAAGAACTAAGGCCAGTGATTTCCACCCGAATGCTCACTGCGTCCGGTCTCCAAAATAATTGCAGGAGTTACCGTTTTGTTGCTTTATGCCTTGTTGCTTTATTGTTTATGCTTTATTGCTTTATGTTTTGTTGCCTAGCATCCTATGCCTTGCAGATTAGCCATAGGTTTTATTGGCATTTTATTGTGCCGCCATATCTATTTTGACTATTATATTTGACTGTTACATTAGACCGTTACATTTGAGCTATTTGGGAGGTGTGAACATCTGCTTACGGATCCTACTCAGCGATTGTGGGGTGATATCGAGGTACGAGGCAATGTCCATCAGGGGGACTGTGCGGGTCACTTCTGGCTGGAGGTGGAGTAGCTTCAGATATTTTTGTGTTGCTGTCAGGCCCAGATAGGCGTTTTTGGTGTTGATCATTTCTGCCATCGACAACTGTGCGATGCGGTCGATTGTTTCTTTTAGGTAACTAAGACGCTCATTAAGTTTAAGGAGATCCGGCATTGATATTGTGAAGACCTCTGCGTCATCAACCGCCTGCAAACTCTGCTCTGCAGGGATATTAGCATAATAGCTGTATAAAAGGCCTACGAACTGGTTTTCCGTCATGAAGTAATATGTCGCCACCTTTTCTTCACGCTGAGGGATCGTTATCTTTATCATACCCTTGTTGATGAAATAGAGCGTATCTGCTTTTTCTCCGGCCCGGGAGAGAAAGCTATTGGCTTTGTAAACGCTGACAGAAAAAGCGTCAGTGATGATCTGCTCATCTTCCGGTGGAATAGTTACAAATCGTTGTAAGTACATGACAATCCGGCTCTTCATAATCTATAATAAAACTTTTACCTTTATCCCAACGGCTTCTTGTCCGCACCAGCCGCAAATATACCATGGAATTATCATCCAAAAAGCTCCTTTTGTGAGGTACGTCACGTAATTGATAGCTCAGAAGTGTTCACCTTTGTATTATAAAATCAAAACTTATGAGCAATTCAAAAGTTTGGTACGTTACCGGGGCTTCACAGGGATTGGGCCTCATCCTCGTAAAAAAGCTACTTGAAAAAGGACACCGCGTCGCCGCCACTTCGCGCAATGCACAGAAACTGAAAAATGCGGTGAATGTTTTTGATACCGATAGCTTCCTCCCACTGGCCGTTGATCTGAATAATATTGACTGCGTTAACGAATCACTGCGCCAAACAGTGGCCGCTTTCGGACGTATTGATGTTGTTGTCAATAATGCCGGCTATGGCATGGCTGGTACCGTAGAAGAGATTATGGAAGAAGATGTCAGACGCATCTTCGATGTCAATATATTAGCCCCGATCAATGTTGCTAAAGGGGTTCTGCCTATTATGCGTTCACAGCAGTCAGGATATATCATCAATATTGGCTCCGTAGCAGGATTTGCCGGTGCTCCCGGTTGGGCTGTCTACTCTGCTACTAAAGCTGCTATTGCCGCCTTTTCAGAAGTGCTAGCCCTTGATGTTAATGAATTCGGTATCAAGGTAACTGTCGTAGAACCCTCCGGTTTCCGTACAGGGTTTCTCACAAAAGATTCCCTTGCCTATACCGATAGCCATATCGAAGGGTACAATGCTGTAAAAGATACACAAGTACGCTACCTCGCCGCCGATGGTAAACAACCCGGTGATCCGGAGAAAGCTGCCGAAATACTCATGGACCTTGCTACACTTGAACAACCTCCACTTCGCCTCTATCTCGGACAAGATGCTTATGTACGTGCATCAGCGAAACTTCATAGCATGGCGGAAGAAATTGAAACATGGAAGTCAACAAGTATTTCTGCTGACTATCAATCATTGTAGAAGACATGTACGAATCACTACAGGAAGTGAGGTGGAAATGATGTGAGATTCATTGTGGGGTCATACACCTTCATCTTACTTTATACTATCATTTTACTCTTATCTTAATACCATTCAGGTTATCATCTATGGGTATCTGACAAGACAAACGGCAATTTGTAGCATCTTGTCCTGTTCTCATAATAGTTGTTTCTTCGTTCCGGTCGTAGCTTTCCAGGGACGAGTTGCCGTCGATAATTTCAATGAGGCATGTACCGCACCTGCCGACGCCTTTACATTCTCCGAAGTCCTCCAGATATAGTTTGTCAAATAAGAGCATCATCAATGACCGGTATTCGCCTTTGTAGGTAACCAGATCATGCTCTTCGTCGCCAAGCAGTACTTTAATATTAATTGGTTGGGAGATTGGCCGCATCGGGTATTTTGATCTTTATTCATGTATTAATTGCACATGTTGTAACGCGGGGTTTGCTCACCGGAAACCGGGTTTGCCCCCCCGCGCCACAAACAGGAACTCCTAACGGAGTTCTATTGTGTTTTGTTAAGAGCTCTGTGTTGTTGTTGTTTCCGTTGTATGCATGGTGTGTTATAACCAGAATTCGTCGGGATAGGTATCTTCATTGACGGTTTCGTGCAATGGGCCGAGCATTTCACCAGCCGCTGAGAGTTGTTGCGGGTCCAATGCCTTTTCCAGGAATGGGAATAAGGTCCGTTCTTCAAAGCGGATATGCTGCTCAAGGATATCGGCAAGCAATGCATACTTTTCGAAGGGGACGTCTCCTTTTGTTATTTCTTCAATAAGGCCCTTTATTTGTGTGTGCTCAGCATAAGCTTTTTTACAAAGCTCATGCAGGATCTTATTAAATAAAATGGTTTCCTCCTCCTCAAAGTGCTTTTGCAGATGGTCTTCCCAGAAATAGCGCACATATTTTCTAAGCCTTTCCTTTTCAATATTCTTCTTAATTCCCTGTCTTATTTTCCAACTGAACAATAAGCCGTTATGATGGTCTCTCGAAAGAGGTACTATGTTTTCGTTGCGTTTCATATGATCTTTCGTTTATCACTCGTTAATGAGTAGATTAGTTTCAATCAACCTGGCTACCGGTTGCGGCTGTTGTGCCGAGAGATGCTACCCGCTGTAACTGATCCGCTTTTGAAATAGTGAGTCGTACGATACTGTCCTTCACTGCCTTGAGATTGTGTACTATGTTGGCCGCTAAACTTATAAGCATTCCTTTTTCCAGTGTCAGGGGCGTTCCTTCTACGCCAAAAATAATCTCACCCTCAAATACCTCTACAACGATGGGGAAAGGTGCATGATGGTCTTTCATTTCCTGACCTTCTTTCAGGCAAATGCGTATTTCTTTGGAACGCTCAGTTTCCATCATCAATGTTATCTGTACCTTCTCAGGGTGATAAACGACGTCATTTAACAAACTTGCTGTTTTCATATTTTCTTCTGTTGTTCGTTGTCCATAAATCTATGTGCTTTATTGTGCGATTGAGATGTACCTGACCAGGTAAAATAATGCCCAGCCTACGAAACCGATGATGGCAATCCATACCCAATAAGGAATACTTTGTGGTGTTTCACTGCCTTCTATAAGGAAAGACTTTTGGTCGCCCTTTCCGTAGGCATTGATCATTAATGGCAATACACCGTCTACCACCGCGTTCTCTTTAATACCTTCAATGGTTATTGCGGGACCGTTACGCACCACGAATGGAATTTTGCGGATGCCTTCTTTTCCTGTTGGATCTTTACTTACTATTTTCAGCAAATGGTCGCCGTCGGTCAGCTTACGTGTATCTAACTCAAAGCTCACCGGGGTAGCCAGTTCTGCGATCGGTTTAATGTCATCGTCAATGAAAATGAATACGGTGCTTTTATCGCTCATCTTAATGGTTGTTTAGAATAAGTGTTTTGATATGCTTGTCTGACTGCTCTCCCGGACGTACCAGCCATCTGATGGAGAAGCCAAGGCTCAACAACACAACGATCACCATCGCCCAAACAATAATATAATCCCAACTGCTATCAGGGCCTGCGCCATGAGTAATACCCCGGAGTATTTTAGGCTGCTGCCTTTCGCATACCGGGCAGGCCATAGCATATATACCTGTGAATATCAAGGCTGCCGCCAAATAAATTCTTTTCATTATTTGGTTACTTTAAGTTTTAGGAAATCCATTATCTTCTTTACTTCATCGGGTGATACCTTTTTACCTTCATTCCCCCAGCTACTTCTTTCGTAGTTGATCAATGCTGCTACATCCAGTTCGGTAAAACCGGCATTTGTTCCTACTGCAGGCATTGTTCCAAATTCCGCTCTTGCATCATAGCCGTTCATGATAATGTCCACATACATTTCCAGGTTATCGCCCATTACAACAGCACTTCCTTTGAGGGGCGGAAATGCGCCCTGCAGTCCTTCGCCATTTGCCTGGTGGCAGCTTTGACAGTTAGCTGCAAATAATGCCTGTCCGTCGGGCATAGCACCTGGTCCATTATCGCCGGTCTTCTTTTCTTCTCTTTTATACAGGAACCCGGGTGATGTTTCGCCATCCGGCAGTTTGACCTGCTTCAGTGATTGCAGGTAGGCTACCAGGTACATGGCATCTTTTGTAGCGACTACCTTACCTTCCTGTCCGTCTAAATATTCGGCGGGGACATTTACTATAATGTCTGACTTAGACGGTTCCTTTTTGATAGTAAACAGCCAGGGATAGGCAGGCATGATAGATTCTTTGACAACGGTGCGAGGATTAAACAGATGCACAAGATGCCATTCTTTACCGGGCTGCCGGGTACCTATATCGGTGAGGTCGGGACCTGTACGTTCCGTGCCCATTAAGGTGGCTGTATTCCGCCAGAAATCGGTACGGTGTATATCTGCATAATCGGCAGCAAGACTCGGCCGCGCGCCCCATACCTTGTCCATATCAACGTTTCTGACCTGTTGTGTATGGCAGCCTACGCAGCCATTAGACACAAATAACGCCTTGCCTTTGATAGCATCCTCACTCAACGGTACTGCATCAGGCAGCGACGCATTCTTTTCCTGGTTATTAATAGCAGGCATGATCGCTACCAGTGTCGTTAACACAATAAAGAAGAGGGCGGCCGTTCCAAATAATTTCCTATGATTATCGAATAATTCCATTTCAGTGTGATATATAGTTAAGCAATAGGTTGAATAGCAGCAGTATTTTCCTCCAGTTTCTGAATAGCGGTTTCCTGGACATCCACCACTTCCCTGTTTGCTATCATTTTGTACATATTGTAGGCGAATACGAGGTGAGACAACCACATGAGACTACCTCCTATGGCTCTCCATAACCAATAGGGCGCCATTAGTACTACGCTTTCTATGAACGGTTTACCTTCCATCCACATTAGTCCCTTGAGTGTACTGCCGTACATCAGTGGAACGGTATAGAAAAGCAAGCCGATAAGCGCCAGCCAGAAATGCATACCTACGGCGATCTGTGGTGCTTCACGGCCTGTCAATCGCGGAACGATGGCGTAAACGCCTGCCCATATGAAGAAACAGATAATGCCGTACATGGTCAGGTGTGAATGCGCGGTAGTAAAGTCGGTAAAGTGCCACATCAGGTTTGTACTGCGGAAGGCTTCCGCAGTACCCTGCATAGAGCCGGTAAAGTAGAAGATGATGCCTACAAGAAAGAATGGCAGTGTATAACTATCCTTCACTTTATACCAGCCCCCTTTAAAGGTCATAAGGAAGTTGGTCGTACCTGCGAGCACCGGTATAGCCATACCTGCACTGCCCACAATAGCTACGGTTTGCAGCCACCAGGGAATGGAACTGAATACGAAGTGGTGTGTACCGATGGTGGTATAAAAGAGGATCTGTGTCCAGAATGCCAGGATACCCAGACTATAGGAGTAGATCGGTTTGTTAAGTTGTTGCGGGAGGATGTAATAAACAAATCCGAGCGTGAAAAGCATAAACCACATGCCCACGCCCTGGTGCATATAATAACCCTGGATAATGGTTTCACCCAGGCCATTCTGCCAGTAAGGAACGTATGCTACAATGGTGATCACCAGAGCGAACATAATGGCGGATACGATATACCAGTTGGAAATGTAGATCTCTTTTGTGGTGCGTGTGGCGATTGTCTTTATAAAGTTCTCCAGCGTCAGCAACAGTCCCATACCAAAGAGCAACATCACAGGCCATATGTATTCGCGGTATTCGCCACCTCCGTTATTGATACCTGCCATGAGGCATATAGAGCCGAGGAGGACGGCTGCATTAATCAGTATGAGCGCGCACCATCCTTTCTTCATACTGGCCAGTTTTGTGTTACTTACCCGTGGTACCACATAATAGCCGAGCCCCAGCATGCCCAGTGACGCCCAGCCCCAGAAAACGGCGTTGGTATGTACAGGGCGTAAACGTCCGAAACTAAGCCAGCTAAGATGATCGGCGTCGGGCGCTACAAACTTGATACCTACGTATTCGCCCACTGTGGTACCGAATAATAACCAGAAGGTCGCACATCCCAGATACCAGAGTATCAGCCTGGATAATGCAGGGTCTACATTCGGGCGTTGCAGGGCTTTTTTCTTCAGCGCGACTATTGGCAGCTCTGTCCCGTCGTGGATCTGCAACAAACCTTTTTCATCATCCGCTTGTTGACTTCCGGACAGCTCCTTGTGCGTCAGCTGATAATCCAGTGCGGCCTTCCTTTTTTTCAAAAGAGCTTCCGCTTCTTCTTCAGGTAGGGACCTCAGATGAGCAGCAAGTGCTTCTGCTTCTTCTGTCAGGTAATTATTTTTCTGCTGATTCAATATGTTGGTCACCTTTACAAAGATCAACACAACGCCGGCTGTAATCGGTATCAGCAACAGGACAACTGTGATCCAGATACCAGCCTCTCCCAACAGGGAATTGTTCGCTGTTTTTACCGCATCCTGTGCGCTGGCATCGTTGTAAGAGATCAATGATAATCCAATCGTAAAGATGAAGAACAGTAAGGCAGTTACTTTATTACTGTTCACATAGTTTTTATTCTTTTGCCTGTACTGAATTAATTTCTCTATCTGCCTGCTATTAAGGCTAAGCGTATACTTTCTTAGTAGATGGCCCTGCTGCTCCAGCTTTCTTTTTTTATAGATATTCCTGACGCCTGTTATTCTTTGCTTTAATATAATAGCAATGAAAAGTAGCAGCAATGTAAACAGAAGTGCAATCCAGACCGGTGTCTTGCCGGAATGAAAGGAAAAGTCAGAAGGATTTGCCCGGGCAGTTACAGGAATAATCTCAAACACCAGGAATGAGATTATCAGGGATGCTGTTTTACCGAAAATATTTGTTTGCATATAAGAGATATTACTGTCTTTTATTCTTCTATTGTTTCAAAAAAACTCTTTATCGTACAGGGAAAGTTGATTTTCTACGCACAAGTGAAGTATCAACTCTCATAATATTTTTTTATTGGTATCTGAAATTCTGCTTTCAATTTTTGACCTAGCGTTCAATAGGATGTGTGGTACTGATTCCGCTCAAATCCGCACCGGAAAGATAGTCTGTTCCCATATTCTAAAATTGGCGAGCCACTACTTATACAAGATTTGGTCAGATATTGACATGACAAAGGTAGTGCTTCTTTAATAAAGGACAAAAACATCCTCTATTATTTATTCATTTTATCTTTCTTTGTTTAAGTATTTAAACAGGTGGTCAATTATTTAGTTGCTTAGAAAGGCTTTCTGCCAAGATATTCTGCCACTCCCCTATCCTTAACAGGTCTTTCTGTATAATTGATATTATCCAGTACGTGGGTGAGTTGCAACAGTTCCTGTTCCTGCAGGGTTATTGGATTGGCAGGTTTTCCGATGGCCAGCTTACAGATTAACAGTCCGCCGGGCTTTAGTGAATCAATGATAGAAGGAAATAATGAGCGGTCAAAATAATAATACAACACTACAAGATCGAAGGCGGCAGCGGGCAGCTGGTAGGCGGACAAATCGGTACAGACAGTCTGTATCTGTGCATCGGCGGCAGGTTCCTTTAGCCTTTCCAGCGCCACATCTGAAATATCCACGGCGGTCACTTTCCAGGTAGTTTTGGCAAGATGCAATGCGTGCCTGCCTGTACCGGCAGCGAGGTCTATCGCATTCCCACCGGCGGGAAATTCCTTACTGATGAACTGATCAAACATCCTGATGAAAAAAGGGTCCGGGGTTTCCAGAGAGGGTAATCCTTTTGTATATCGATCATTCCAAAGTGTCCTGTTATCCATAGTTCTAATCCGGCAAAGGTAATGATTGCAGCGGTGGTATTACCTGTTCCTGTTTCCGGGGAGCGTCAGGGAGATAGATATAGCTCAAACAGGGCCTGTATACGTCTTTTGTATGAAGCGTCCCCCTGGTATGGGTGTAGCATCACGGGTGGAGACGTGGACTTGATCCGGAGTTGTTCTTCCGGTGTGTTCCGGCGGTAGAAGTTACTGACGAGATGTGTGAAGGCATGCCTCGTCCATAGCGAAGCATCCGGGTTTGCGGGTTGCAGTCCGGGGATAAGATATTCAAGGTATGGGCCGGGTATTACGCTCAATGGATGTTACTCACCAGTATACAGTCTTCAGGCGGAATGAGCCTATTCTCTCAGGATCACCCGTACCGGCACATAGCCATATGTGGCATTATAAACCGTTTTTTTCGCCTGCCTTAATTCCCGCCGGGAGTATGCCGGCTGGTGAACGACAGGCTGTATTTGCGGCTCGATTACGGCTATAATATCAGCAGCCTGGTATCTTCTGTCGCCCGACGGGCGGCCGCCCTCTAAACATCTTACCTGTAAGGTCACGACGAGTGTTCCCGTACCCGGTACGTCCATAGGCAAGGTCATGCCAGTAAAAGGTTGTTGGGGATCGAAGGTTGCTGTTATCACTTGTGTATCTATTACCTGCTGGTTGGTAAAATCGATGCAGGATGCGATCACTTTTATTTCTACGGTGTCGATGCCTTTCAATCGGGGTAATGTCTGACCCGGGATCTCGAGTATACCGTTTGCCGACACGACGGGTGTTACGGTAAAGAACCGGTCTATCCCGGTATGCAGATTGAACCGGAAGCCCTCGACACTTCCTTTCCTATTTCCTGCGGTTGGAATGAGCGCCCTTGTTAAGCGGTTGATGTAGCCGTTGTCGCAACAGACATCTAATTCAGCGCAGACGGCGTTACGGATCAATGCGCCTCTTTTGCTGGCAGCGCCGAAGCGCAGGGCCGACCTACGGGTAGCGGTGGTTTGCCGTACGATGTCCGGCATACTGCGCAGGAAGTATTTGCCGTTGCGGCAGTAGCCGATGAGGTTACCGAGTTTGCCGGTAAATGGGATCAGCGAGTTTTGCTTAGCCATAAAAAAAAATACTGGTGAGGTATAAAGGTAACACTACCTGCACTGGTCGTTTTATAGCGGGATTGAATGTTATTTAAGGCTACCCGAATCGATATGGGAAAATATTCAAGGTGATTCGTGTCAGTTTTGACCGTTGTCTAAAACTGACATGAATCACCTTGAATATTTTCTAAAAGTGGGAAATAAATATAAAAGCAATGGCCCTCCGCCGGAGGGCCTTACTTCGTATAATTAATATACTAAACTAAGAAGCCGGAAGTAATTTGGTGGTGATCCCTATTCTGTTCCAGACGTTGATCGTAATGATCGACAGGATCACCTGCGCCAGGTAAGTTTGATCTAATACCCTGGCAGCCTGCTCATATGTTTCGTCTGATACATGTCCGCTAATCAATGTCACTTCTTCTGTCAATGCTAATATTGCCCGTTCTTCTTCTGAATAGAATGTGGTATCGCGCCATGCGTTGAGCGCATAGATACGCTGTTCTGTTTCGCCAGCCTTACGGGCTTCTTTTGTGTGCATATCGATGCAGAAAGCGCATCCGTTTATCTGCGAAGCTCTGATCTTGATCAGATCTTTATGCGTTCTTGTCAATGATGTGCTTTCAATGAATTTTTCCATTCCGAGCACGGCTTTATAACCGGCCGGTTCTACCTGGTCAATCCTGATTCGTGTTGCCATTTTAATGAAGATTTATACTATTTCAAATTGAATATTTACCTCTGCTCTGTCCGTTAACGTGAGGTGTCGCATTCCCGATCGCTTGTTAACAACAAAATTAGCGCAAAGGATGTTATGGGGGATATACCAATTACAAAATATGAGATGGCCCAGCGAGGCTAACGGATGATCTTATGCAGGATGCCCAGGGCTTCCACTATCTCTTTTTCATCAAGTGAAGCAAACCCCATTCTCATTGCGTTGGCCGAGAACGATTCGTTTTTATAATAATCTCCATTGTCTATATACAGTCCATTTTTTGCAGCATTCTCAGACATTTTCGGCAAGTCTATTCCTTTATCAAAATTGGCCCATACTGCCAATCCGCCTTCCGGCATTTTAAACTCAATTACATTCTTGAAGTCCGATCTGAGTATGTCACAAAAGAGGTTTCTTCGTTCTTTATAGGCTTTGAGCGACTTACGGAAATGTCTTTCCATTTCTCCATTTTTAAATAGCAGGGCAAATGCATCTTCCAACAGCGTGTCGCCCTGTTTGTCTATCAGTTCTCTTAATGATGCAGCAGCTTCCACAAAAGCGGAAGGTCCCAGCATGAACCCTATCCGCAAGGCGGGAGCGAATGTTTTAGAAATTGAACCGATATAGATGACATTGTGATTATGGTCAATGCTGGCTAATGGCAGATAGGGTTTATTGTCGTAGTGAAAATCAAAATCATAATCGTCTTCAATAATTGCAAAGCGATATTCTTTGGCAAGGTCTAACAGTTTGAGCCGCCGTTCCATGCTGGTAGTTACTGTTGTCGGGAAATGATGGTGCGGTATGATATAGACGGCCTTTATTTTCTTCCGTCTTAGCACCTTTTCGAGATAATCAATATCCATCCCATTAGCATCGATAGGGATCCTTAATAGTTTCGCCCCGACGTGCCTGAATGTATCATCTGCAGCAATATAATTTGTCATGCCTACTGCGACGGTATCAGTGGGGCTCAGCAGCAGCTGGCTGGCCAGGTAGATACCCATCTGGCTACCTTTTGTGATGATCACATTTTCAGCCGGAACGTCCACTCCTCTCGTACCTGACAGGTAGTTACAAATAGCGGTGCGAAGGTGTTCAGATCCTTTGGCACCACCATATTTCAGAAAGTTCTTCCCATAAAACTTCCTGGAGATGCTTCTATACTCCCGCATCAGGAGATCTACCGGCGCCAGGCGTACATCGGGGAAACCATCATCAATGGCGAGGCGCGTCTTCTGCATATTTTTGTTGGGTGTGGCATTTTCGAATTTATTGGTCCATAAAAACGCCTCCTGTGTGCCATTCTTTTTACCGGGTTCCGGCAACTTCTTACTGGATATTACGGGTAGTCCGGACAATACAAATACGCCCTTTCGCTCGATTGACTCGGCCCAACCCTGGTTAATCAATTCCTCGTATGCCAGCTTTATTGTATTCCGGTTTATACCGATCAACTCAGCGAGGACACGGGAGCCCGGCAGCATATCTGACGGACGGAGCGTACCATTCGTAATTAACGAAATAAGGCTGTTACACACCTGAATGTAAAGTGTTACGGGAGCATTCCGATCAATCTGGATCAAAGACTTATATGGTAGCATCCGGGCTGTTTTTAGTGGAAATTATGGTACAAACATAATTCAATATCCACATACTTCGGCAGGAAACAGCTGGTTTACGCCTGAGACGCCTGGGCTGTACTTTTTATACAAACTGGTATAGAATGTCCACCCAGCGTTCCGGTACTTTTGTGTCAAATAATTATCGAATGAAAAAACTATTGGTCATTAATGCGAGTGCAAGAACGGATCGTTCGAAAAGCAGATTGCTTACTGAGACATTTGTTGATCGCTGGAAGAACATCCATACTAATCCCATCATCAGTTTCCGTGAATTAGGAACTGCTGATATTCCTCATATCAACGAAAAATGGATCACTGCATCCTTCAAACCCGGTGCAGCAAGAACCAGTGAGGACATTGAAGTTCTAAAAACGAGCGATACTTACATTGCCGAGTTACGTGCAGCTGATATCATTGTACTTGGCAGTCCCATGTACAACTGGTCTATTCCCAGTACGCTCAAAGCCTATATAGACCACGTCATCAGGTTTAATGAAACCTGGAAGCCTAATCTTAACAATCCGGCGAATCCGTATACCGGTCTGCTTGAAAACAAGACGTTGGTCCTGTTGCTATCAAGAGGCTCTTCGGGTTACGAAGAAGGCGAAGCCAATGCGCATATGAACTTTCAGAGCACTTATCTAAAGACGGTATTCAATATTATCGGCATCAGCAATATTCATATGATCGCGATCAACGGTGTATCGGAGGATAAGGAGAAGCTGGAGCGATCCATCAATACATCTATCCGGGACGTGCAGCAGCTGATCGAGAAAAGCCTGATTGAAAAAGAGCTTGTTTGATGCGTATTGATTATTGAAAACAGGCAGGTAATTGCGGGTCAGGCAGGTAGCTTCCAATATGCTGATATGACATGCAAGCCTCGCAAAAACATAAACGAACCGATGAAAAATAATGTACTGAAGGGTGGCATCTTGGTAGCGCTGGGCGCCTGTAGTTATGGCATGCTGGCGACCTTTGTGAAAATGGCTTACCAGGAAGGATTTACTACGGCGGAAGTAACAATTTCGCAATACTGCTTTGGATTCATAGGGCTGTTAATACTGACGATGTTCCGCAAAAGAACTTCGGTAGCAACAACAAAAACATCCGGTATTAAAAGCATCATTAAGTTAACTATTGCGGGAACAACAATGGGTATAACCAGTGTTTGCTACTATAAGTCTGTGCAGTATGTTCCTGTCAGCGTTGGTATTGTGTTATTAATGCAAACGGTGTGGATGGGTGTTATCGTTGAAATGTTCCTGCATAAAAAATTGCCGGGAATGCGTAAGATAATATCTGTTCTAATCATCCTGGCGGGCACGATACTAGCGACTAATATACTCAGCCAATCTATGGCTATCAATTGGGTGGGCGTAGGCTGGGGAATGACTGCTGCTCTTGCCTATACGGCAACTATGTACACATCGAATAACATTGAGCTTAGTTTTCCGCCACTGAGAAGAAGTCTGTATATGATCCTGGGGGGATTGATCATCATTTTCGTTATTTACCATTCGTCTTTAACGGGGAATTTCTCATTTGGAATTTTGCTACGTTGGAGTATCCTTCTGTCCCTGTTCGGAACGATCCTTCCGCCCCTATTGTTTACAAAGGGAATGCCGTTAACGGGCATAGGGTTGGGGGCGATCATCGCATCTTTAGAAATACCTGTGTCTATAATCGTGGCGCATGTACTGATAAAAGAATCCGTGAGCCAGCTTCAATGGGCAGGCGTCATGCTAATTCTGTCGTCAGTCGTGTTGATGAATATTTCCGAGAGAGGAAAAACAGTATAGACAAGGCTGCATATGCCAGGACAGCCTTGTCTATATGCTCTTCCTATTTCTTCTCCGGAACGAGGATTGGTGTTCCTTTTGGTCCAACAAACCAAACCAATAATTTAGCTTCCTTTGTGTTGCTCAGATTTTGGGTTCCATTGTGAAGCCCATGAGGTTCTTCCCAGAAGGTATCTCCCTGTTTAAACACATGTGTCTCTCCTTCAAATGTAGACTCGATTGAACCTTCCAGCACATATCCGACCAGTGCCAGCGGATGCCTGTGGGGGCCGGATTTTTCACCTGGTGCAAATCTCACGAGTACCAATTGCGCTTCCTGTCCCTGGATCTCAGGCATTGAAGTAATTTCCCTGGTAAAAAGCACCTTAGGTGGGATCTTTGTTACTTCATGCCCTTCTGCGTGTTGGGCTTTAGTTTCAAGTGCGAACAAGGTTGACAGCGCAATGATACTGAATGCAATTTTTTTCATAATAACCAATTTAAAAATTACTGCCCTGCATGGGCTTAATAAATTAAATGCTTCTACTATCTCCCGACCGGCAGGAAAACACATAGCAGGATAGATAGCACATCAGACAATGCTATCGATCATCATCAGCAAATAAACTGGCATTGGAAACCAAAAAAATATTCTACAGCGCTGAAGTAAAAAGTATGCGTGCGAATAAAAAAAGAATGATCTGTAAGTTAAGTTCGATTAGTGTTCCTCCTCTTCGGAAACAGCCATGCGTTCCTATCTTTTAACATCATGACAAAATTATCCGATTCTTTACAAAAGAACAAAAAAAACTGAGAATCAATTGCTTGTAAAGTTACTAACGCCATCGTTAGTAATTGATCCCTACTGCCTGAAAACAGTGCTGATCATTTATATTTTTTTTTTCAAAGATCCGATAGTTTATATGTAATTTGAAGTGTGTCTATCTTCTTGCGCATACTACGATCCTTTATAGCCTATTTCATTCTCTGCATGGCTACGTTCCTGATGTTACGGATGGTTATTGATTATTCCAGCCTACGTACTGATATTCATTTTCTGAAGTTCAAGCAGGAGTATATTGATATTCCATGGTGGAAAGCGGCATTCTACGTCCATGTATTCTCGAGTATCTTTGCACTTGCAGCGGGGTTAACTCAATTTTCAGATCATCTGCTTACATCATATCGTAGCATACACCGGCTTATAGGCAAGATATATGTGTATGATATCCTCTTCATTAACTTTCCTGCAGGATTGATCATGGCCGTTTATGCCAATGGGCTGCTGCCAACAAAAATTGCTTTTGTTATATTAGATTGCCTCTGGTCCTATTTCACTTACAAGGCAGTTATTGCTGTTAAGAGAGGTGATATAGCAACGCACAAGCGGTTTATGATCCGTAGTTATGCATTGACCTTTTCGGCCATCACGTTGCGTTCCTGGAAGATCATTCTAACGTATGCATTTCACCCCGATCCGCTCACGTTGTATATGATCGACGCATGGATGGGATTTGTCCCTAATTTACTACTGGCTGAATGGCTGATCTATAACAGTGGGAGACGTAATTTTAGCGTTCTAAAGTGACATTAAGGTATGCGAGGAACGCTATACCTCCGAAGATAATCGAAAAGGTCAGGATCAAGGTAATTACCTGATAAATACGGGCACGTTTGACCCCGGAACTTTCCAACCTGTTAAATACAAGACGGGAAACTAGAAAAGCGACTCCGGCCGGTAATGCCAGGGCGAGAAGGATAATAATGATAAACAACATATAGGCAAGGTTATGGCCTATAATATTATTATTTTATCCTGACAACTGGTATTTGCGATTAGTTAAAGAATTCCTAAAATAGCGGTGGTTGCAAAGTTAGCTATGCTATCGTGCTCTTACTCAAACGGATATATTATTCCTTCTGAAATGCAGGACCGAAGGAGGTCCCTTCCATTTTCACACAGTATTCCGTCAGCTTCCCGCATAACTCCTGCATACTGTTCCATAAGCTGGTATATAATTCTGCCGGGAGTTGCGACTGCCCGTTATTCAAAAACCGGCTGGCTACGAGGCAGGACTTTTCGTCCAGCTTATTAAATACAAATTCGTAGATCAGGGAAAATCCGCTTTCGGGGATGCTCCAGCTTTCAGCGTAGAAGATGCCTTCGTCGGACATCGTCATACGCAGGGGGGATATAATGGCTTCGTAGTCTTCAAATGTGCAGTAGTGAATACTTCCGATAAACACAGCGGGTATGTCCTGTTGCACCTTCAGTAATCGTGGCACCCAGTCTACGCGGCCGGGGATATTCATGACTATCATATACACATCGCGAAAGTTGGCGGGTATCATTGTTTCCAGATAAGATGTGTTATCGGCCTGGTAATCATTTTCCAGGTGCGGTGGTTCCGGCACTTGTTCGAGGGCTTTATTGAGTAAAGCAAACCGGTAGTTCACCTGACCAATAGAGGCATAGTCGGCCGATGAACTGGTCCACTCCATTTCATCTTCTTCAACGGAGCCGTTCTCTTGTTCAAACAGTTTTTCAGTGATCAGCAGGTACTGATTGTTATCAATATTATTCTTCAGTAAACGATGTGCGATGATCATTTCCGGGCCTGATTGCTTTACAAAACGCCCGACGGTTATTTCCGCGACGGGGCCGTGGTGTACAACGAACTTCAATGTAAGATTAATGATCGCCTGACAGGCGCCGCAGGCACAAACCATATGTTGCTGCATCCATTTCCGCTGGTAATGAAAGGCATTAAAGATGTTCAGGCAGGTATTCAATATTTCTTTCCGGGTTGGAGGCTTTCCTTTTCTGACCAGCAAAACAGCATCTCCTTCTATTTCGGCTACTTCATATTCGTCACCGACAGCTTTTACCATCGCGTCAATAAGCATATTAATAGCGTGTGCACTATGCGTGAGCTCTGTGGTTGTCATGAACTCTGTAAATCCACTGATGTCAGGGATCAGGATCGTTGCATTGCTTGTTGCCATAGTCGGGGTTTGAGTTATAAAGTTACGGAAGATCGGGGCAATATCCGATGTAATCGTTTCACTTTCATAGACTTGCAATAATTAAATAATAGATGCGATTTTCATATTTATTATTTGTTTACCGGATATTTTTTTTGGGCTATGTATGCAAAAGCGGCTTTTTGCATGTCGCCGCGGCTTATCATAAGTATCAGCATTGCGGATTAAGGGCGCCAGGAGGCTCTTTCTATGGGGTGATAAATCTTTAACGGGGATTACATAGTGTTTTGTATCCTGCCGGGAGCATTCAGTTAAGAGTCTTATATTTATGTTTATGCAAAGAAAAACTGTTCTCCTGCTCGGCGCTAATTCAGATGTGGCGAAAGCTTCCATTCTTCGTTATGCAGCCAGGGGCTTCCGCGTGATGGCAGCATCCCGTAACACCGATGCACTTCACGCGTTTACCGGTCAACATCCGTCCCTGAAAGAGCTGGTCACTGTGCTTTATTTTGATGCTACGGATTTTGACAGCCACGCCGGTTTTTATGAACAGCTCACAGAGAAGCCACATATCGTTGTGTACGCGGCGGGTTATCTAAAAAACAATGAAGAGGCTTTACTGGATTTTCCCGGCAGTTTCAGGATGATGCAGGTGCATTATGCGGGGGCGGTATCTATCCTGAACATTATTGCGATGGACAAAGAGAACGCGCGTCTGGAAAGGATTATAGGCTTATCATCCCTTTCGGGCGTACGGGGTAGGAAAAGTAATTTCATCTATGGCAGTACGAAGTCGGCCTTCACACAATACCTGGCCGGGTTACGGCAGTATCTGTTCAAAAGGCGGATCACGGTAAATGTTATAGTGGCCGGTTACATCAGGAGTAAGATGACTGCTGGTCTGGACCTGCCTGAAGCACTGATGCTGGAACCGGATTTTATTGCAAAAGCGGTGGTGGAAGCTGGTAGTGGTTTTGTAATTGTACCCGGGTTCAAATGGAAGATCATTTATACGATATTAAAATGGATGCCTGAGCGTTTGGTCGCGCGGTTGCCATAATTTGATCAGAGGAATTTAGGCGAGCCCATATCAAGTGCGTCTTTGTCCGGCCAGGGGCCATCGGGAATAGCGAGTTCCCTGTGAGGCCAGCTGGTCCAGTTATTACGAGGCAGGGCTGCAGCAATGGCCAGGTTTTGTAGCACGATAGAAAGATCTGCCATGCGCCACACATCTTCATTAGGATCATCTTCCTGACCAAAGGAGGCAGCCATGGCTTCCTGACCTGTACGTGATAATACTATTGAAGAACACGGAGGGCTCCAGCAACCCAGGCCTGCAAACACGGCCTGTAGTCTTGCAGCTACTTCTATTCCTCCGACCGAGTCCATTGTTACCGCACAGGCGACAGGCTTGCCGAAAAATGCAGGTGTATTTTCAAAAGCGGTAGCTACTTCGATAAAACGCTGCAAAGGCGAGCTCCAGTTATTCCAGTATACACCGGTGATCACCAATAGGCCATCGCAACCAGTCAGCAGGTCATATACATCCCTGATCGCTGGCATGCGATCAGTAAGGGTCAAGCGCACCACCTCCTGCTGAAGATCATTCAACAGGACCTTTTCCGCCTGTCTTGCTACTGCTTCCGAATTACCTGCTGCTCCACGCAGCGAGCCATTAATGATCAATATCTTCTTTGCTACCGGTGTCATATTTCGTCGTATGCTTTCTATTTATGGCTTCAGGACGCTGCTATTTGCTATTACCCTTACACATGCCAGGTGATGATCGTCATGCTCTGCCACGAAGTACGCGAGATCGATGATCCTCATTGGTGTTTTCAGTCGTGGGTGTAATGCTGACATTTCTAATTCATCGTCGGTCAGGGCTAACAGCTTTTTCACAAAAGCTTCTCTTTGTTCTCTGAACCTTTGCAGCAGGGCGATCGTTTTTGCATCGTTGTGGTCTGCTTTATGGGTAGTCTGATTTGTCAGATCTGCCGCCCGTAATTCCGCATCTCCACTTAGCAGGTCATCTATCCTTCCTGACCATAGTGGTTCCAGGTCTCCAAGATGCCCTATCTCCTCTTTAATGCTCCATTTTCCGCCTTGTTTTATTGTGAGCACTTCCGTGTCCAACATACCGATTATTTCCTCTACACGGGCGGGCGTGCCGTTAAGCCGTTCTATAATGGAAGGCAACAGGCCGTTGTCTTCTATTACGGGGAATGTTCTCCTGAACCATTCAGTTCTTTTCATGGTGAGATGGTTATGTCCGGTTCAAATGTATGGAATTTTGGAGGTAACACCGCTGCCGTACATCTAGTTATCCGGGATAATATTCCCTGACGGTGATAGAATTGGCGATCTTCTGCGGTAGTTCGATCATCATATTCTTCCATGGCGTGTAGGGCAGCAGCCGCCATACTTGCCTGCTCATCCATTGTTTGAACCTTGTTTTAGGAACAAACCATTCCACTCCGTTAGCCAGTTCCTGGCACTTCTCTACAAAGTCCCTCATTTGTGTCTCATAGCTTGCAAAGGCATGTTGATAATCGCCATCAGCTGCTTTGAGCTCTCCTGCGAGTATATATGCGCCGATGAGGGCCATACTGGTGCCCATGCCGGACATTGGAGAAGCACAATGGGCTGCGTCCCCTATCAGCGCGACACGTCCTTTTGACCAGCTGTCCATTTTAATCTGGCTGATGGAGTCGAAGTAAAAATCCGGTGCGGTATTCATTAGTTTGAGCAGCTGTTCCGTGTGCCATTCTTCCCCTGCAAACCTCGCGGTGATAATCTGTTTCTGTTGTTCCGCATCACGGTAGTTATAAGCGAAGGCCTCAGAAGCGAAATAGAAAGAGGCTCTGGCTTCTGTACCGTTCCTTGCGCCGAAGACGCCCATCCGTTTGCCAGGTACGCCGTAATACACCCCATCCATGCCCAGATCGATGAACTGAGGTGTCGTGAATATGGCTATGTATAAGCCCAGGTGACGCATATAGTCAGCTTCTTTGCCAAAGGCGAGCGATCTTACCTTCGAATGCAGTCCGTCAGCTCCGAACACCAGATCGAATTTACGGGGCGGGTTACGGTCGAAGGTAACATTTACGCCATCTTCGCATTCCCGCAATCCTATGATGCTATCGTCAAAGATATACTCTGTCTGTTCCCTGCTTGCCTCGTATAATACATTGGCAAGATCGCCGCGCATAATCTCCAGTTCACCACTGGTAAATCCATCGGGGAAACTGGCTATTTTCTTTCCGCGTTTATCCACGAGTGTTATTTTCCCAGCGCGTGTTTCGTATTTCTTTACTTCTTCGTAAAGTCCCATTTTTTTCAGGACATGGATCGCGGTACCCCTGAAGTCTACGGCATATCCGCCGGGCCTTATTGCCGGGGCACGTTCAACAATGGTCACTTTAAATCCATACCTGGTTAACCAAAAGGCCAGTGCTGGTCCTGCGATGCTGGCACCTGATATAAGTACTGTATTTGTTTTCATGCCGCTAAACTATTCCGCATCGTACAACGGCACAACCGACGTTAGGTTAACGTACCCGGAAAAACGGTGAAAAGACTTTTTCAGCCGGTAAAACTATCTCAAAAGATACAAGACAATTTGAGGTGCGGGTTAAAGTTCCCGCACCTCCATTTCTAATCGACAATATATTCTATTACTTCCCTGGTCAGGGTGTTATCTCCGCCCCAGGTTAATACGTTATATACAATAAAACCATTAGCGGTCGGGAAGATAGGTGCGTTCCTGTTCAGCTCCGATACATCCTCCATCTCACACGCGCTTGCGAATCGTGTATACTGCTGGTCTGCATCCATTTTCCAAAATTCAGAATTGACGGCCCATTTACCGTGCTCCAGGTCCTTCTGATAACCTCCAAAGAAATAGGTAACGTTATTTTTAGTAATGACAGACACCCCGGTCCTCGGCTGAAATGGTCGTGTAATGCCAGGCTTTGACCAGGTATGATCATTAAGATCTAATACAAAGTTTTCCTTCTTCTCGTTATAATCATTATTACCGCCAAATAAATACAACTTGTTATTATTGGTATAGGCAGTCATATTTTCTGTACCTCCATCGGAAGGTAGCCGTGGTAATGATTCCCATTTGCGCATAGCTGGATCAAAAGTTACCCAGTATTCCGGAAAATAATATACGTAAGTTCCGGCCCCGCTATATGCTGAACCAGACCCCATGTAAACCTTATTATTGTAAACTACCGACGCAAACCGCATACGGCCGATTACATTCAGGTCGTTGGGCATAGCGGAAATGTTTTGCCAGCTATCGGATACCGGATCGTATTCCCACACATAGTTATTATTTCCTTCGTCTCTGCTCAGTGACCCTCCGAATAAATATGCCTTGTTGTTGACTACAGTGGCCATGGCGTTGTTTATGTACGCCAGCGGGAAAGGATTTTTCCGTTTCCATTCATAGGTAGTCAGATCGATCTCCCATACGGCATTCGTCGACGCCCATGGCGACGGGAACCAGTTTCCTCCAACAATATATCCTTTGTTACCAAGTGTAAAGTAGGCGGCATTGTCCATTATCTTACCTTCATGAGCAGCGATCTTCCGCCAGTACCCTGGTAACACGGGGATATCGGGAACGATGGTTTCGCTGTATAATCCTTTCTTCACCGTGATAGGTGTACCCTGTTTGTAATCGATCGGGATCAATAAGTTAATGCTCTCGCCGAATGTCGAGACAAGACCGTCCTTAGCTTCTATTTTCTTATCGCCCACATACACTTCAAACCACCTATATTCATCAAATGGTATCCTTTCGGTGAAATAGATCTTTATCATCGTATTTCTTGAAATGAAAGAATCCTGCAGGGGCTTTAAATGAAATTGAGCCGGGACGACCTGTTTTGGCTCACTGTACCAGGTTTTATCATCCCATGTTGCAAATAAACGGAAGGTATAATCTTTTTTAGGTAACAGTTCCTTAACCGTGTAGGTTATATCAACGGAATCCGTAACAGTTCCCAGGAGGATCTTGCCCGGCGATTTTACAGTAGGGATTGAATCTTCGCTATATAGGACACCATAAACAGCCTTCGGCCAGTCCAGCGCCTTAATTCTCCCCTGAATACGAACGGCATTGTCACTTTCAATTTCAGCAGCGGTCAAAGTCAGTGACGGATCCTGTTTAACTACTACCGGAGGAGGTTCCGCAATGATATCTTTATTCTTCTTACAACAGGGCATTAAAAAAAGGCATAAAATGCCTATAACATAGCAGTACAACTTCATAGGTTGGCAATAGAATTTGCGCAAATGTAATTAAATATCCTGTAGCGTTTCCTGGTTCCGGTACCAGGGAGCTTGTTGTTCGGGTAAAGCTTATATTTGCCTCAACTTCACCCCTAAAACCTCAATTATGTCCAGACTCATTCTTCTGTTCGGCTGCTTCAGCTGTTTATGTTTCCAGCAGGCCATCGCCCAGGAAAAGCCCAAAGTTCCGGCTACACTGAAATCAGTGCTTTTAACGCAATTTAAGACCACCTGGGACAAGCAGGAATGGTTTGTACCGGTCGCAAAGGGGATAGAGGGTATTACAGCCCAACAGGCCTCCTGGAAGCCTACTGATTCCAGCCATTCTGTGGGCGAGCTGGCATATCACCTGTTGTTCTGGAACAAACACCTACTCGCTCAGTTTAACGGGCAAAAGGACCAAACATTCAGCGGGAACAATAATGAAACGTTTGACGCATTTACTGAGGCTTCCTGGGCGGATATCGTACGGCAGTTAAATCAGGTGATGAAAGACTGGGAGGATGCGATCGCGAAGGCAGATGATGCAAAGCTCCAATCGTGGTATACCAGTATTGCGAATATGAATACACATAATGCTTATCATACAGGACAGATCCTTTATATCCGTAAGCAGGCCGGTAACTGGGATGCGGAGAAAGGTGTGAAGTAGTCCTGGAAGATACTTCCTGGTTGTTTGTTATAGGCGGGCTGACGTATGCCAGCCTTCATGGGATTTGAAATGAAAAGACGGATCATTACGCTCCGCCTTTTTTATTGGGAGTATAATCCGTTATATATTAAATGGAACTTCGTCGAGATAAGTAATTTCCATTGGAGAGGTGGCTCGTTATCAAAGACAATAGAAAAAGCTACATTATCTGTAGTCATTGCTATTCAATAACGCGTAGTAAACCACCGGAATATTTTGTCCGCATGAAAGCAGGATGTTTAAACTACTTCTGAAATTCCCAAATGTGTGGATATGCCATTAACTGATTATTAAATTTCCTACGGGATTATTATTATTTTTAAGTCATCCACTAAATGCATTCCACTTATATTATGAAAAACAAGAAACTAAGAAGTAGTGATTGGTTTGGACGTAAGGGCAAGGACGGGTTTATCTACCGTGCCTGGATGAAAAACCAGGGGATTCCTGAATATGAATTTAATAATAAGCCCATCATTGGAATTTGCAATACCTGGAGCGAGTTAACGCCTTGCAATGCGCATTTCAGAGACCTTGCGGAATCTGTGAAAAGGGGTATTCTGGAGGCAGGCGGTTTTCCGGTTGAGTTTCCCGTGATGTCCCTGGGGGAAACATTGATGAAACCTACTGCTATGCTGTACCGCAACCTTGCCAGCATGGACGTGGAGGAAAGCATCCGGGCCAATCCGCTGGACGGTGTTGTGTTATTGTGCGGCTGTGATAAAACCACTCCCTCTCTGGTGATGGGTGCTTGTAGCGTAGACATTCCCACTATCGTTGTTTCGGGAGGCCCTATGTTAACCGGTCGACATAAGGGTAGTAGTATCGGAACAAGTGATATCTGGCGGTTCTTCTCCGATCTGAGGGGAGATATAATCGGCGAAAGCGATCTGTTAAGTATTGAGGCCGCCATGTGCAGAAGCCAGGGGCATTGCGCCGTAATGGGCACTGCGTCATCGATGGCGTGTATGGTAGAATCGCTCGGACTTTCATTGCCGAACAATGCCGCTATTCCGGCGGCAGATTCAAGGCGGAAGGTGCTTGCACAACTGTCGGGCCTCCGGATAGTCGATATGGTCAAAGAAGATATTAAACCGTCCGATATACTGACCCGTGAGGCATTCGAAAACGCTATTAAAGTAAATGCTGCTATCGGCGGATCTACCAATTTCGTTATTCACCTGCTGGCTATTGCCGGACGTGTAGGCGTTCATTTGCAGTTAAGCGATTTTGACGGTTTGTCTGCAGAGGTCCCACTAATCGCCAATTTACAGCCTTCAGGCAAGTACTTCATGGAGGACCTGTTTTATGCGGGAGGTCTGCAGGTGGTGATCAAACACCTCGGCCATTTGCTGCACAGGGAATGTATAACGGTCAATGGCGGTACAATTGAGGAGAACTACGCCAGTGCTGCGTGCTACAATACAGACGTTATTACAACGACAGATAGTCCGTTTAATAATTTAACGGGGCTGGCCATCCTTTCCGGCAACCTTTGTGAGAATGGGGCGGTGATCAAACCATCTGCGGCAAGTCCCCACCTGATGCAACATACAGGTAAGGCTATTGTATTTGAAAGTATAGAAGATTATCATGCGCGAATTGACAGCGACGAGCTGGATGTCGACGAAACGTCTATCCTGGTGCTGAAAAATGTTGGTCCGAAAGGTTATCCGGGTATGCCGGAAGTAGGCAATATGAGCTTACCGAAAAAATTGATCTTAAAGGGCGTGACGGATATGGTACGTGTATCTGACGGTCGCATGAGCGGTACAGGATTCGGAACGGTCGTACTGCATGTATCGCCGGAAGCTGCGACAGGTAATAATTTCGCTGTTATCAGGACTGGCGATGTGATAACACTGGACGTCCCTAACCGTTCCATCAACGTTGCTGTTTCCGATCAGGAATTAGCGGCCCGGAAGGCTGGTTTTATTCCTCCCGAACCATCGGCAAACCGGGGGTATGTGAATCTGTATATCAATCATGTGCAGCAAGCTCATTTAGGAGCAGATATGGATTTTCTGAGAGGGAAATCAGGTAATGAAATAGTGCGTGATTCTCATTAAAATCATTCATTGGTCTTTCAACAGAACATAAGAATTTAATAGCTATGTCATTTAAGAATAAAGTAGCAATCATTACCGGAGCAGGCCAGGGAATTGGCTTTGAGATATGCAAGGACCTGGCAAAGGAAGGCGCAAAAGTGATTTTAAACGATGTAAGTGCTGAGTTGACGAGTGCAGCTGTTTCCGAAATCAATAAACAGTATATCGATAGTTGTGTTGGAATGCCCGGGGATGCTGGTGATATATCATTCATAAGAAAAATGGTGGCATTTGCCATTGAGCAATTCGGCAGTGTCGACATTGCTATAGCGAATGCGGGTATTACCTTATTCGGGGACTTTTTCACTTACCCACCCGAGTCATTCTTCAAGATCATGCAGGTCAATCTTGCCGGGTCTTTCTTTCTGGCACAGGCAGCTGCTGTTGAGATGAAGCGTCAGCAAACGGGCGGGTCGATCTTGTTCACCTCTTCCGTAACGGGGCACCAGGCGCATAAGAACCTGGCAGCATATGGAATGAGTAAGGCCGCTTTAGAAATGCTGGCAAAAAACCTCGTCATTGAACTTTCCCGGTTCCAGATAAATGTGAACACCATCTCTCCGGGTGCGACGTTAACGGAGCGGACGTTGGAAGATCCGGACTATCAGAAGATATGGTCACGTATCACGCCTATGGGCAGACCTGCATTTGTGTCGGATATTGCCAATGCAGCACTTTTCCTTGTTTCTGATAAAGCAAAACATATTACAGGACAAAACCTGATCATTGATGGTGGCTGGACTTCTGTAAGTGTTTCGCCGGAATAGCCTGATGGTGGTATTCCGGCGAAACTATTCCTGGAGTATCTGCATCTTCTTACCAGGTAAATTGTAATAAGGATACGGCCTGACGGGGTAGCTGCAAACGCACTGTAGTCTTCCATCCTGCTGAGTGTATCCATTCAGGTGAACCTGCCAGTTGCAACTGTCCTGCCTTTTCCAATGTAGCGATCTGCGCCGCGTCGGGTTGCTGGGGAGATCCCATCTTCTTCCACACTTCATAGGCGTTGCTATGGTCGCCGTCGATCCGGTAATGGTTCATTAAAACAGCGCCGGCAGGAAGGCCTTTCACGGTAACATTAACGGGAGATGCGGGAACAAGGATATTATCATCATGGTAATTCCATACCATCACGGTAGCACTGTGCCCGTCTGCTGCCGCCAATGCATTGATGTCGGCTTTGGCGCCGCGTACACTGCTGTCGCGCACAAGGCGGTAATCATAGTTCAGTTGACCGCTAACTTCTACGAGGTTTCCTTTCATTAGTCCGAACATGCGGAAGACGTTCAATACTGGTTTGTCTACACCATTGCTGGCCAGGTCGCGGAAGCCTCTGAACCAGGCTTGATCTTCAAACTCAAACGCCCAGGTCACTGCTCCGGCCAGGTTCACACCATGTGCTGCAGCCAGGTCGTATTTGCGGGCAAAAGCAGCGGCGGTATAACTGGAGTACATAGTACCATTGCGGTATGCATTACTTGGATAAACGTCTTCGGAGCAGGCAGCACATCCTTCGGGATCTGATTCACCAATGATGATAGGCAGATGCTTCAACGATGGATAAGAAGCTACGATGGTAAAGCCGCTATCAATATCACGAAGCTGCGTGCCCATGTTCATTTGTACGACATTGTTCACCAGGTGTGGTGATCCTTTTGCATGGAAGGTGATCACGTCAAGCGGCGCGCCTGTTTTACCAGTCACAGCGTTCTTACCGCTCACGATGTGGTTAAGAAATGTACGCATAAACTTAGCGGCGCCGGGAGATTGCGGTCCGGTAACTTCCGGCCCTCCTATCCTCGCTGTGGGCAAAGCACGTTTTACAGCATCTGCTGTATAGTCATACATTTTGATATATTCTTCCACGGTACCTTTCCAATAGTCGATATTCGGTTCATTCCATAACTCCCAATACCAGCTTTCCACTTCTTTTTTACCGTAACGTGCTACTGAGTGTTTTACCCATTCGTATACCAGTGCGGCAAATTTCTTATAGTCTTTAGGCGGATAAGCCCAACCTCCTTCAATGGTGAAATATTTATCGCCCGGTTTCCAATGATGCTGATAAGGCTCCGGTTTAGTAGATAATGCTTTAGGCATAAACCCGATCTGGGCTATCGGCTTCATGCCGCGTTCTATATACGTATCAAATATTTTGTCGATGATGGTCCAGTCGTATACGGGATTTCCTTTTTCATCCTCAGTATAGGCGTTGGTGGAGCCCCATTTCAGCGCAGCTTTGCCATCGCCTGTTACCAGCAGGCTATGTGCTCTTACATATACCGGCACCTTACTTAAGCGGGAAATTTCCGTCAGTAGCTTTTTGCCATCTTTCATGTAGGTATAGTTAGGCTCGTCATAGCCGAACCACGCCCAAATGGGTTTCATAGGCCCCTTTGACTTTCCGAGGTCCACCTGTATTGCCACTGTATCTTTTTGCGCAAAGCCGGATGTACAGATCATGTTGGCAACCAGCAGCAATCCAAGCGCCAGTCTAAATACTCCTGTTTGGTTCATAGATAGATTGTTTTAAGTAGCTTCCTTTCCGACCAGATTAAGTGTCGATATTACAGCTTAATTTACTGAAAGTTATTAAGTTTTCCCAGCTCTTTCTGTTGCATATGCCTGTCGAAAGCAGTATACCTTGCGCCAATTGGATCAACTCCCTATGCAATCAGCAGGGACCGGCAATGAGAAAGCCGGAGATTGAAAATATCTGGAATTTATTTTTATTTTTATCGGTCGCGGGACACTTCAGTCCCTCAATAAACACGTAATGATGAAACGATTGATCCATATCCTGGCCGGCGCTTGCCTGATGCTGACTGTGAATAATAAAGGATTTGCGCAAAGTGAAAAGCGGGCGACGGGAGCTACCTATCAGAACCCGCTGCCTGTTGAATTTGGAGATCCTTATGTATTAAAGGCTAAAAGTGGAAAGTACTATATGTATGGGACCGGCGGTGCTAAAAATGGTTTTGCCGCTTATTCTTCGGATGATCTGATCCACTGGAAAAACGAAGGACAGGTATACTATGCATCCAACAAGAATGGATGGAGTGACTCTACCGCTGCATGGAACGGCGCTTATTGGGCGCCAGAGGTATATGAGCACAATGGTAAATTCTATATATTCTACAGCGCACAATGGAAGGACAATCCGCATCATGACCTGGAGAATTTTCGTGTTGGCGTAGCTGTTTCAGACAGTCCTACCGGGCCATTCACCGACCTGCATAACAAGCCTGTTTTTGATCCCGGTTATCCGGTCATCGACGCTAATGTCCTGTTTGATAAAAACGGCAGGATGTACCTTTATTACTCCCGTTGCTGCTACAAACATCCTGTAGAGAGTGAAGTAGCTGCATGGGCTAAACAAAAGGGATGGTATGATACTGTTGAAGAGAGCTGGGTATACGGCGTTGAATTAAAACCAGATTTCAGTGGCGTGATTGGTGAGCCGGTGCTGTTGCTACGTCCGCCGGTAAAAATGGACGACAAACAGGCGGAATGGGAAAGCCGCTCAGTTACGTCAAAAGAGGTTAACCGTCGTTGGACAGAAGGTTCCGTAGCCTTCAAAAAAGGAGATCTTTATTACATGATGTATTCTGCAAATTATTTTGGTGGCAAGAATTATGCAGTAGGATATGCTACTGCTAAAAGTCCGCTCGGTCCTTTCACTAAGGCAGCTAATAATCCGGTGTTACAGAAGAATGTAGAGCAAGGAGGTGTGGTAACCGGTACGGGGCATAATAGTATTACCTATTCACCGGACGGCAAAGAGATGTTATGTGTGTACCACGCAAGGACACTGGCGACCGGCGATCAACGCGTAGTCTTTATTGACCGGATGAAGATCTCGAAGGATGGGAAACTTACTGTTGAAGGACCTACTACGGCAGCACAGCCTGTTCCGGCGGGGAGTAAATAAACTGATGGGATTTTCTAATATCTGGGGAGCTGGAAATAATTCGCGCTTGCCAGGCTTTAATCTTAAGTAAAAATTTATGTGGTCCAGCCTATATTGGTATTACGAGATCAGAGGCAGCAACACCTATAGTGATCAGCTACCGACCGATCTTGTTTTAAAAGCTTTGGGAGAAACCGGCGTATTGCAACCTAAAGGAGACCAGTCATTCAGCAATACCGAAAATTTTCCCTGGATAAGTGTCACCGCTATTAATTCTACCGATGGCAGTTACGGTCGATCTGAAGATTTTAATAGTGAAGTCGTTACCTTGATTGTGGTAGTTGGTTCCAAGAGAGATCCTTCGTACGGAAAAAGATATGTGGACCTGCTTATCGGTATTGCGGAAAAACTCAACTGGGAGGTCATCGAAGAAGATGGTGGTGATGACGACGAAGATCTTGTTTTAAGAGCAGTTATCTAACTAAGCTAACAAGACGGGAATCCCTTATTATAAAGGCCGGTTGGAGCCGGCCTTTATAATACCCTACAACCGAAATGTTACTCCTCCGATCCTGCGCAAACCAACATCATGGTTTTTAATATGATACGCAAACAAGACCGTAAAGCGGCCCCACTACTCAACCCCAATTGCGTCCAATTGACAAATAATTCTTTTTGCCAATATCAAAAAATCACTAATATTTACATCAAATTTGTTAAGGGAATGTTTAGAGCGTCTGGACACAACTGTTGTACTATGTCGTAATTGAATCCGTCGTTAACTGAGCTCTTCCTCCCGACAACCCTATACCTATTACTCCTGAACCTATGGTAAAACTTTACCTGCAAAGATTCTATTGCCGTTACATTAGCCTGTTAACGTTATTAATTATTGGTCATGTGGTTGCCGTGCGCGCGGCTGACAGTGATTATGTCAGGACCCGTATACTACCTGCTAATGACATGGCTACCAGTATGATGGAAAGCCGCAGCTTTCCGGAAATAGATAAGCAGCTGGTGGCGGAAGCATTGATAGCGCCAGAAACCGGTTTGTTCTCCGATGCTACGCTGCGAAGTCTATATGATACTGACAGTAGCGCCCACATGTACCGCGATATTGCGAAGGCTGAATTCGAGAAGATAGATAAGAGTAACCGCTATACATCCTCCCTCAAGCCAGACGACCTGAATGAGCTGCCAATAGGGCTTTTTAAGACCGTTGGCAATACAACTGTAACGATTGCGGTGAGTAATGCCATGTTCTATTCTACCTATGCAGAGCTTACGGTATACGCCAAGGTGCAGATACCGCAGGAGCCGCGTGAGATCTTCTTTGGTTTAAAGGGCCTTAAGCTCTCGTATAAAGGCGGTATACTGGGCGACGCCAAACTGGTATTGCTGGGAGACGTACCCATACGACTGGGTGGTGGTACCGCTGCCCTGATATTAAAGGGTGGTATGGATATGAAAACCGGCCAGGGCCTTGACCAGACTTATGTAACAATAGATTGTAACGGTTTTAAGGAGTTGGGCGTTACCGGTGAACTGATGTTCCCGCGAAGCATGTTGGTGCCTTTAAAAGCAGATGGAGAAAGGAATACTGACACTTCTGCACAGGTCAAAGCATCATTCAATACGGTGGTGAGCGACTGGAATGATATACTCGTAAGCGTTGAACTGCCTGCATTTGAAGTAACGCCGCTCAAAGGTGTGGGCTTCAAGGTAGGTAAAGCCGTGTATGATGGCAGCGACCTTCGTAACTCGCCCGACGTTGTGTATCCAAAAGATTACCAGGAACGCTACATGCCTGCGGATGACCCTAACTTGTGGCGTGGGGTATATGTATCGGACCTCGAAGTAACGTTGCCTAAACAATTCCAGATACGCGGCCAGTCCAACAAACGTGTCTCCTTTGGCAGTAAGAACCTGCTCATTGATAATAACGGTATCTCCGGCAACTTCTTTGCCAATAATATATTATCAGATGGTAGTGCAGCCGGCTGGCGTTTCTCTGTAGACCATATGGAGGTTGACTTTGTAGCCAACCATCTTACGGGCGCTGCATTCAACGGTATGCTTGGTTTGCCCGTGGCGAAAGACCCGCTGGGTTATTCTGCAGTTATTACAGCAGATAATGAATACATCCTGAAGCTGAATACGATCGACACCATGGACTTTAAGTTATGGCGGGCAAAAGTCCAGCTAAACCCTAACTCGTGGGTGCAGTTAAAACTGGCGGATGGCCGTTTTGAGCCGGAAGCCATGTTGAATGGTTATCTGATCCTGGCATCATCACTGAAAGTAGATGACAACGGAAACCCTATAGCCAAATTTAAAGGCATCATGTTCCAGGAGTTACATCTGCAAGCCAAAGCGCCTTATCTCCAGGCTAAGTATTTTGGCTATAGGGATGAGAATACCATTTCCAATTTCCCGGTGGGCATTAAAGAGATCGCCCTCGAAACTAAGAACGATAGTACCGCCAATCTCAATATCGACGTACGCTTTAACCTGATGGAAGGAAAGTTTGGTGGCGACACCAGGCTAGCCCTCGTAGGAGGTTTTGATCAAAGTAAAGGTTTGCAAACCTGGGAGTTCAAGAAAATAAAACTGGACTCCATTTCAGTGCATGCCGACCTGAGCGAGGCGATGTCCATATCCGGTTTACTGAAGGTATATGATGATGACGCCGTATATGGAGATGCTATCAGCGGTGAGGTGAACGCGAGTTTCATGAAGGGGAAAATAAAGATAAAGACCCGTGCCATGTTCGGCGCCAAGGACTTCCGTTACTGGTATGTAGATGGCAAGGCTGAATTCAAGCCTGGCATCGCAGTAGCTCCGCCTTTGAAAATATCAGGCTTTGGTGGTGGCGCCTATTACCGGATGAAGAAAGAAGGTATCGACACTATTGCTTCCCCAACGGGTGTGAAGTACGTACCGGATTCCACTGCAGGCCTGGGCATTAAAGCCGCTGTGCTGTTTGATATGGTTGAGGACAAGGTAGTGCACGGGGAAGTATCATTTGAAGTAGCATTTAACCGCACTGGTGGTGTCAATTTCATGGGACTGTATGGCTATGCTAAAATACTGGCCACGGTACCGATGGGTAACATTACAGGGAAAATCGCTAAACAGTTTGCAAAACTACAGGCAGAAGAACAGAAAGCTATTGCCAAACTTGGGGACGCCGGTCAGAAGCTGGAGGAGCTGAAAGTCTCCGATCCATCTTCAGCAGCGGCACTACTGTCGGGCGACCAGAACCTGGCCGCAGAAGTGGGCGTCACTGCCTATGTGGGCATACAATATGACTTTACAACTTCTACCCTGCATGGCAACTTTGATATGTTTGTGAATGTGGCTAATGGTATGCTGACAGGTATTTCCAGCGACAACCGCGCAGGCTGGGCCGTGCTTCATATATCGCCCAGTGAGTGGTACCTGCATATGGGTACGCCTACAAACCGTTTAGGTATGAAGTTCTCCATAGGTGGTCTTTCCATCAAATCGGGCAACTACCTGATGGTGGGCGACAAGATACCTGGCTCCCCTCCTCCTCCGCAAGAAGTAGCTGACATCCTCGGCGTAGACATACAGGAACTGGATTACATGCGTGACGCCAATGCACTGGGCGAAGGCCGTGGTTTTGCATTCGGCGCCAGCCTTGCCGTGGAAACGGGCGATATCAGTTTCCTGATACTGTATGCCAACTTTAAAGCGGGACTTGGTTTCGATATCATGCTGAAAGACTATGGTGATGCACATTGCGTGGGTAGCAGTGAGAAGATAGGTATAGACGGATGGTATGCTAACGGTCAGGCATATGTGTACCTGCAGGGAGAATTAGGGGTGAAAGTAAATCTGAAATTCATTAAGGCCCGTGTACCGCTCATATCCGGCGCAGCGGCCATGCTGATGCAGGCCAAGCTGCCCAACCCTACGTGGGTGAGAGGATATATGGCTGTTAAATTCAGTGTACTGAACGGACTTGTAAAAGGTAATATGCGAATGAAGGTGGTGATCGGTGAAGAGTGTGAGATCGTAATGAACGGTAACAGTCCTGTAGATGTGAAGATCATCTCTGACATAAAACCGGCTACTAATGCCGATGCGGTAGATGTATTCACTGCACCGCAGGCCGCCTTTAACATGCGTATAGGTCAGCAGTTCGATGTAGATGATGATAACGGCACGAAGACCTACCGTACAAGACTGGCATCCTTTACGGTAATGGATAATGGTACGGTGATACCTGGCCGCCTGGAATGGAACAGCAACAATGATGGTGTGTCCTTCTACTCAAAAGAGGTACTGCCATCTAAAAAACAACTGACCGCCACAGTGAAGGTGACCTTCGAACAGCGACAGAACAACGGGACCTGGCAAACAGCTTATGTAGATGGCAAACCCGGCGAAGAGAGCGAATCTGTGACCTTCACTACAGGTACGGCACCGGATTACATACCGATGCAGAATATTGCCTATGCGTACCCGGTAGTGAATCAGCAATACTACTATAAAGACGAATCAGACAAAGGTACCATCAACCTGAGTACGGGACAGGGTTATCTGTTCGACGCTAAATGGCAGTATGCGATCAATTTCAAAGACGCTGCCGGGCAGACCACTAAAGTGGATATGACTTACGACGAGGCGTCACAAATCATTCATTTCACACCAACGGGACTGAAAGCTAATACGGCGTACCAGTTTGACGTTGTTGCGGTCCCTCCGGGTGCACAAAGCACCGATGAGGTGGTGGCCTACCAGCAACAGCAGGACGCTGGCGAAGACGGCGGCTATTCTGTAGCTAATAACCAGGCGCAGACAGTTTCCAGAGGCGACGTAGCCAAATCATTGCTACACTATAGTTTCCGCACCAGCAAGTTCAATACGTTCGGTGAGAAGATGCAGTCGCTGCGTTTGAAAGACGGCGTGGGAGAAACTGTATCCACTGACGTAGTGCGCCTGTTGGCCGACGTAGGAGACTATGAAGGCTTTGAGGTAGTGGAAATGACCGGTACCAATTACTCCGGTTACAAACCGATGGTGAATGTGGAAGCGGTGATGGATGATGCATATTATACAAGTGACATCAACCCGCTGTTGTATTCCAACTATCCTATCAATAACGAAGTATTCATTACCAAACGTAACACGGACGAATTAGGAATAACGCCAAGCAAAGCGTTTATAGTGATGCCGACTTACCTGGCGGAAGCATCTACCGGTAAAGTGACCAGCTGGATCAAGTCAAGGTTGCCGTATCTCTACAATCTGCCGCAGATATACAATGAGGACTACAAAGAGCTGCAATACAATGTAACGAACAGGTATATGGGAACCGAGGAGGCTGCAAAATATGACTACCTGATAAACGGACATTTCCCATTCATACGGTACGGTGCTTATAAAGTGAAATACCAATATGTACTGCCTGACGGGACTAAAACCAGCAGTGCTGTATTCAATTATCATAATCCATTTAAAACAACCGGCTTCTAATGTATACAATGCGCAGGTTATCTACTATACTGCTTATACTTATATGCTTTACCGCTGTATCGCCGTTGCGCGCGCAGCATAGAGACAGCGCCAGGATAGCGGTTACCGCCAATGCCCGCCAGCACAGCATATTGCTGCGCTGGGGCATGACCACTTCCCGTGCCTGGAAGCTCGGTAATCAATATGGTTTTCAGCTTACCCGTTATACCGTTACCCGTGATGGCAAGCTATTGCCAACCCCGGAGACTAAAGTATTGAATACACAGCCGCTGCGCCCCAAGCCGTTAAACGAATGGGAGAATATTGCGCAGCGTGACCAATATGCAGCCATCATCGCACAGGCATTATATGGTAAGGATTTCGAAGTAGGCGGTGGCGGCAACGGTATTGCAAGTATCATGGCACAATCGGCCGAGCAGGAACAGCGTTTTTCACTGTCCCTTTATGCGGCAGACAATAGTTTCGAAGCTGCTGTAATGGCTGGCTGGGGCTGGGAAGATAAAGAAGCCCGTCCCAATGAAAAATACCTCTACCGTGTTACGTCACTGGCGCCAAAAGAGCGTTTAGCGGCCGATACGGGAGGTGCATTCATCGGCATCCAGGATTATGCACCGTTACCGGTACCGGGTGATGTAGGGGCTGTATTTGGCGATAAACAGGTAGCACTCAGCTGGGACTACAGCGTGTTGAAACACTACTATACTTCGTGGATAGTAGAACGTTCCAAAGACGGCGGTAAGACCTTTGAGCCGGCCCGTTCACTGCCAGTGACCAACATCAATGAGAAAGATAACAGGCCTTCTCCCCGTATGTATTTTATTGACTCGCTGGAGGATAACAATACTGTTTATCAGTTCAGGGTACGAGGCATTTCAGCATTCGGCGAAAAAGGTCCTCCTTCTGCGGCTACTATTGGTAAAGGCAGACAAATACTGATATATGTGCCGAACATCCGCAGCCGTAATGTCTCTGAACAGGGAAAAATGACGCTTACCTGGGACTTTGAAAAAGCAGGTAATACAGTCATTAAAGGTTTCGCATTGAACCAGGCAACAACTGAAAACGGTCCATACAAAACAGTACTGACCAACATTGCTCCTGATCAGCGCAGCCTGCAATACGATCAGCTATTTCCATCGAACTATTTTACCATTACGGCTATTGCCAAAGAAGGCGAATCGACAACCTCCTTCCCTGTGTTGGTACAACCGGTAGACTCTACTCCGCCTGCACCGCCTGTAGGACTTGCAGGTACTGTGGACAGCAATGGCGTGGTAACGCTGACCTGGAAAGCAAATACTGAAAAGGATATGCAGGGGTATAAAGTATTCCGCGCCGGCAGATTGCATGAAGAGTTGTCTCCGCTGGTGGATTCTATTTATAGGACGACTGTTTACAAAGACACTATTCCTATAAAATTCCTGAACCGTAAAGTGTACTATGCGGTAGCGGCATTGGATAAACGTTATAATCAATCTGATTATTCTGCTATTCTTGAATTGAAGAAACCGGATATCATTCCACCTACGTCACCGGTGTTCAGTGCTTATAAAGTAGCAGACGGCCAGGTACAATTATCGTGGGTGAACAGTGGAGATGAAGATGTAGCCGCGCACCTGCTGTACCGGAAGAACCGTGCAGACAGCAGTCAAAAGTGGCTATTGCTCCAGACGTTCGTTGACGGCACCCAATATTACGCAGACCAATTGATTGAAGGCGGACAGACCTATACTTATATCATGATGGCGAAGGACAGCAGCGGCCTTGAGTCGCCGCCTACCCAGCCTATTACTGTCACAGTACCTTCTGATCCGAACGCTATCAGCATTAAAACGGTGAATGCTTATGTGAACCGGGAGCAACGTTACATTGAACTATCCTGGAAAGACAGTAACACCGGTATCAACGAATACCAGTTGTACAAAGGCGCTGGCGGTCAGCCGCTGAGCCTCTGGAAGGTAGTTCCTGCAAACGTAAAAACGATTGTAGATGAATCCCTGAAGATCAATACTGTTTATGAGTATGGCGTACGAGCTGTAAACAAAAACGGCTTAAGCGGCCCGCTTAAAAAAGTTAAAACGAGTTATTAATACCTAAATACGATTTACTTATGAGAACCATGACACAAAAAGCCCTGTTGTTGTTATTCCTTCCCCTGCTGGCGTTTACAAGCAGACTGTCCGCACAGAACCCGGCGGCGTACGAACTGACCGTGGAGTATTCCATCATGGGCTTCGGCACTTCAACCTGCGGTAGCCTTTATGAGGTATATGCCCTTATGCAGAATGGCGGTTCAAGCCTTATCGCCTCCGGATCGCTGGATGGTATCACAAATGGTGAGGTATGGTATTTTCCTGCCCAGACAATCACCTTTACCGCGGACAATCGAGTAATAGGCATTGCAACATATGGCAAGCGGAAAAGCAGCTGTAGTAAGACCGCTGCTTCAGCCGAAACAGATTACCTCTTCCCGGCGGGCGATCTTACCTTGTTAGATGTTAACGTTGGTGGTTTATTTGCCGGCTACCATGCGGAGTCTAATATGCATATCAACATTAAACCTGTGGCTACAGGATATGCATTGCAGAACCAGACAACGGAAGCATATCCCATTGTTATGCAACAAAGTATCCCGAAGGCAGTTTCGGTAATTGTAAAGACGATTGCAGACTGATTGCCGAAGATCGATACTGCTTACACGCCGTGAACAAAAACGGTCTGAGTACTATTCCGGAGGAAGAAAGCACTTCCTTCGGAATAATTAACTAAGCCAGGCTTAAGTGGTCCGTTCAAATAAGTTAAAACAAGTTATTAATACCTGCATACTTTTTACTTATGCAACCTATGATAAAAAGAGCCCTATTATTGTTATGCCTTCCCTTGCTGGTGTTTACCAACAGGATGGCCGCGCAGAACCCGGCGTTGTATGAACTGACCGTGAAATGCGACATCATGGGCGATAATAATACGGCAAGCTGCGGCAGTCTCTATGAAGTATATGCCTTTATGCAGTACGGCGGTTCAAGGCTTATCTCATCCGGATCGCTGGACGGTCTCAGAGATGGCGAGGTGTGGTATATTTCCCCCAAGACGATCACCTTTACAGCGGACAATCCGGTAATAGGGATTGCAATATATGGCAAGCGGAAAATCTCCACCTGCAAGACCGAGGCTTCAGAAGAAAGAGATTACATGTTCCCGCCTGGCGATCGTACCTGTTTTAGCACCAGGGTTGGTAATTTATTTGCAGGCTATGACCCTACGTCTACTCTGTTTATAGACATTAAACCTGTGTCCAAGGTATATGAATTACAGGTCCAGACAACGGAAGTATATCCCTCCAGTCTGCAGCTAAACTATTACGTGACTGCTCATTATACAGATGGCACAGAGGACACGAGGCTATTCGAGTTTATATCGACTGCGCTTCCCGCCGCCTGGGAAGTCATCAACCGGACAGGCAGCGTCATACACAGCTCCCCAAAAAAAATAGCATCCATAGAAGTTAACAGTACATGGGTTCGAGGTGGCCTCTGGGGCAATGTAGTGCGGTCGGAGACCTTCAATGTCAGTCATACGGGGCAGGACTTTACCGGGGATATTAATAATCCGTTTGTCTCGCCGATGGACCCGAGCAGCAAAATCCACGTGACCTATAGACAGGTCGACAACAATATAATATACGAGGGAACGAGTCCCAATATACTACCTACTGATGACCTCATCGGCCTTAGAGGCACTTCAGGCATACCCACCTCTCAATACAACTGGTATTACGAGGATATAAATGGCGTCTGGCAGCCTTTTGCCAGCAACGTTAACCCCGTACAGATATCGGGCAAAAGCCTTTTTGGCGCTAACTGGATGCGGGACCTCACCAGAATGATACGGTTTAAAATGGTGCCCTCCTGTGCTCCGGACCGGGAATCCGGCATGATCACATTAGACTACAGACTACAATCGCCGAGGATCACGGGTATCATTCCTAAAAAGATCTCGTGTAACGGCGCTAATGACGGCGGTTTTACACTTCAATTTGACAGAGAACTGTATACAGGAGAAACACTAGACGTAGAAGTTAAGGACCTGCAACATCCTACCGGAGGCACTTTACCTAATCAGACAGATGTTACCATGGGACCAGGGAATACTTATACCTGGCCAACAAACGATATTTCCGCCAGCAACTACCAGGTAAAGGTTACCGGAGCTTTTCATGGCGACAGGACTTACAGTGACGCAAGCACATTTGACTTCCAGCTGGAAGAACCTACACCGGTGGTCTTCTCCACACCCGCACCTATCGATGTAAAATGTTATGGAGGTAATGATGGCGGCATCAGCCTTAACATCAGTGGGGGTGCAGGTGGCTATGTAGCCTCGTATAAAAGCACTGCGGATATTGATTACCTCACGCTGCCGTTCAACCAGAATATCATGACAGGCCTGGCCCTGGGAGATTATCTGCTAAAAGTAAACGACCAGAACGGGTGTCCGGGCAAAACAGCTACGGGAGATGAGGAAATAAGCTTCACTGTTAAACAACCTGATGCGCCGCTTGTGTTAGACGCAAGTTCCATCACAGAGCCTAAGGCATTCGGCTATTCAGATGGTAGCATTACCGTACACCTTAAAGGAGGTACTCCTAATGCAGATGGCTCTTATAACATCGAATGGAAGAAGTCGGACGGTACCATACTAACACACGTCAGCACGGTAGATGGCAATGGAATATATACCACGACCATCAGCAACCAGCCTGACGGCGATTATACGCTGACAGTTACAGACGCCAACTATAACGCTGCTGCTACAAACAGCAGGAACGGATGTTTGTTCGTCAATACATTTAAACTGACACAACCACCACTCTTAGTGGCCAATATACAGATCGCGGACAGCATTAGCTGTACCGGTAAGATTGATGGCACCCTCACGGCAATAGTGACCGGTGGCGTACCATTTAGAAGCGAACCTTATTACACCTACGAATGGTACCAGATAGCGAACGGCATGACAGTGCCTATCGGACAAACAGATTCGACAGCTGTCGGCCTGCCGGCCGGCCAGTACCAGGTAAAAGCAACAGATGCCAATGGTATCATAACATGGTCGGATACTACTGACCTGATAGATCCGGCTCCGTTACAGCTACTATTCAACACTACTCCTGCCACCTGTTATGATGGCAGCAATGGTGCATTGGAAGCGCTGGTAAGCGGTGGTACATCGCCATACCAGTATAACTGGAGCAATGGCAGTCAGGCGGCGCATAATATGGGTCTGCATGCCGGTACGTACACTGTAGATATCGCTGACTATCATGGATGTCCAATATCAGGTGATTCAGCTGTAGAACAACCAACGGCTCCGCTACAGATACCACAACAGATATTAACGCAGCCTCTCGCTTACGGCTACTCGGACGGTAGTATCAAAGTGCTGCTTAAAGGTGGTACGGCTAACGCTGACGGCAGTTATAATGTTAGCTGGAAACGGGCAGACGGTACGCCAATGGGTAATGGTACAGGTACGGTAGTGGCTGATGGTTATGAGAACGTGCTTTCCGATATACCTGCTGGTAAATATATCATTACCATTACAGATGCCCAGTACACCGGCCCTGATCCTAATATGGCGGGTTGTACATTGATCGCTGACATCACACTAGAACAACCGGCGCCATTAGTGGTGACCATCTCAGAGCAGCGTTATGTGTCCTGTAAAGGAGCTGCTGATGGCGTGCTGAAAGCTACTGCCGACGGAGGCGTACGTATCATAGGCGCCCAGCCCTACCGCTATGTGTGGTATAAAAAGGATGGTTCCGTATATAACGCTATCGGTCAAACGACACCATCGGCAACCGGCTTAACAACCGGCACTTATAAGGTGACTATTACAGACGCAAACAATATTGATAAGACTTCTGATCCATTCGTGCTTGTTGAGCCGAACCTGCTGCAGGTAGCCCTGACCACCACACCGGTGACCTGTGCCAGTGGAGAGGATGGTGCGGTAAACACTACTGTTACCGGTGGTACCGGGCCTTATAGCTATGAATGGACGAATGGTGCAACCACCGCCAATATCAGCAAGTTACCTGAAGGATCTTACCTGGTATATGTAACTGATTCCCGTGGTTGTGAAGCCCAGAACAACGCCGATGTATTTATACCTAATGGCATTGTGATCAATGCAGCTATTACATCGCCTATCTGCGCGGGCAGCTGCAATGGCGCTATCAGCGCACAGGTTAGCGGTGGCATTCCTCCTTACCGCTATGAGTGGAGTAATGGCGCTACTACCGGCAGAATAACAAACCTGTGTGCGGGTAAATACACTCTCACTATACAGGATGCCAATAATTGCAAACGCGTACAGACATTTAATCTGCCCGACCCGGCTCCGTTGCAGATACAACTGGGAGCTGACAAAACCCTATGTACCGATCAGACTTACACCGTAAATGCCGCTATAGCAGATCCTGTTGCTGCTTATACCTGGGGTGGCCAGCCGGCCTTCCAGGCAACTACGCCACAGGTTACACTGAGCAAGACGGGCCAGTACTGGGTAAGTGTCACGGACAGCAAAGGCTGTATAGGTCGTGATACCATCCACATAGAACAACGGAAAACAGATATAGCAGCTGAATTTGTGATGACCACGCAGGTGTTCCGTAATGAGGAAGTATCACTGATCAATATCAGCACTCCTATGCCGGAGCGCACCGTATGGGAAATACCTAACAATAAGAACATTACCGTGTTGCAGAACACACCGCTGCTGGCAGGGCTGCGCTTTGCGGATGCCGGTGTGTATCGCATTACGCTGCACTCCTATATCGGCAACTGTGAAAAGGTGTTCACGAAAGATATTGTTGTATTGGAATCACAATCCATGCCGGCTCCAGGCGGTGCAAAAGATCCGTTCATTACATCCTTTGAAGTATCACCTAATCCTAACACCGGGCAATTCACCGCGCGTATAACGTTAGATAAAGCGGCAGATATACGTCTGCGCTTGTTCAATATCATCAGCAATCAACTGGTGAATGACCGTAAGGAAAGCGCTGCGGAGCAGTTCAACATAGGTTACCAGCTGAATATGCCTGCAGGCACTTATGTGCTCCTGCTGGAAACGCCGCTGGGTAATGCGATAAGGAAGATCATCATCACACAATAATCATTAAAGAAGATACCGTTGAGAGCGATACGCAGTATACAAATAGCCGTGGGCATATTATTATGCATAATATGCCAGAAGCTTGCCGCCCAGCAATATCCGGTGAGAGTGCAGGTCCAGACCCTGCAGCCGGTATCCGCACAGCTCAGCAACCTGTATAACGGTTCACAGGCCAGGATGATCGTGACCCTGCTGAACACCGATCTAAGGAAGCCGACGCTAAACGTGCGGTTGCGGCTGAACATCAAAGGCACGACGATAGCCCTGCGCAACCGTGACTATGGCTCTTATCCACTCGTGCAGCTGGATGCCGGTTTACCAGTACAGTTGTCGCTGAACGACCTGGCGTCGTATTTCAACCTGGACAACCTGGAAGTATCCGGCATACCCCGTACGCAGCTGCAACAAAACGGCGGCAAGCTACCGGATGGTTTTTATACTTTTTGCGTGGATGTTGTGGAAGCCACCAGCGGACAGCTGATCAGCAATGATAAACAGAGTTGTGCTCCTCCCGTGTGGATCAGCACCAGCGAACCACCTTTGCTGAACCTTCCTCGCAAAGGAGAAGCTGTGGCCTTCCGTGAGCCTTTGAATATTGTGTTTAACTGGACGCCCCGGCATATGGGAAGCCCCAATGCCGCGTTCCTCACCGAATATGAGTTTACGCTGGTAGAGTTATGGGACAACAATATTCTGCCGGAGGCCGCCTTCGGTACGATGCCACCATTATACCAGGCTACCACTAACGCCACTACGTTATTATACGGTCCGGCGCAACCGCCTATGTTACCCGGTAAACGTTATGGCTGGCGCATACGTGCTATCGCCAAACAAGGTGCGGACATCTTTGACATCTTCACCAACAACGGATATAGTGAGATCTATTATTTCAATCTGCAGGAAGACTGTCAGCCGCCACAACAGGTTGCTGCCACTGTTGCTAATGGCGAAGCGACCATTACCTGGGCGCCTCAACCGAAAATGTTTGAGTACCTCGTAGAATATCGTGAACAGGGCAATGATAATGCAGAGTGGTTTAACGTAAAGAGTAACGATCCACAGGCAATCATCAAAGATGCTATACCTGGTCACAAATATGAATATCGTGTAGGCGGCTCCTGTAGTCTGAACAGCAAAACGCTGGGAGATGTGCATGCGTTTGAAATGCCTGCGAAGGATGCTGTGGACAGCGGTAACTGTGGGCTCCTATCTGATATTAAACTGGCCAATGATACTGTCTTAAAGACACTGAAGCCGGATGACCAGATCATGGCGGGCGACTTCCCTGTGCGGTTCACAACCTTAAAAGGTAGCGGTACGTATTCCGGTACCGGATATATCACTATTCCGTTCCTGGGGTATAATCGTGTGAAGGTGAAGTTTGACAATATACAGGTGAATACCAACCGACAGTTGATGAAGGGAATGCTGATGACGACGTTCGATTCGACGAAGCTACAGGGAACGAATGTGGATACTATAGTGAAGGTATTATCTGACATGGCAAGTGTGATCAACGACCTGATACATCTGACCCTGGATGCGGATTATGTGAAAATACAGGAGATGGCGAAGGCTATCCAAAAAGCGGCGGAAGAAGAATTACCGGAAGAACTGAAAACACGTATGAACCAGGCGGCTAATAACCTGGTACAGGCAAAAACGGAGTATGATGCAGCGAAGAAAGAGTTAGCCGACGCGAAGACGCCGGAAGCGAAAGCGGCTGCGGAACAGAAGGTGAAGGATGCGGAGAAGAAGTTTGATGATGCGAAGAAGGAAGTGGAAGCCGTGAATAAGGAGAAGGACAAGTTAGTAGCGGCGGTAGCAGATGTGATGATAACTGCTATCAAGGAATTAAAGAAGGAAAGTGAAACCTGGGAGCAAACCAGTAAACTGGATGAAAAACTGGCAGCTCTGAAACAGGCAATGTTTGACAAACAAGGTTTGTCTGAAACAACGGAAATAGACGCCAACGTGGTAGTAGATGTTGTCGGAGTGATCGAGGTAACGGAAAACGAAATATCGGACGAGATGAAACAGTTCAATGCCACCTCGGGCGATTATGCTATTGCTTCAGCCACTGTAAAAGCATCCAGGATCCTTCAGGCGATCCAGCAATTTTATAATGAGCCAACATCCATTTCACAATTATTTACAACGGACAAAGCTTTGAATGGCAGCAGTATTCTGAAGGTGATCATGGAGAACAAGCAACAGGGAAAAACTGATAAGGAGTTGATCCTTATTGCCAAGGAATCAATACTGAAGCAAATTATTGTCATTATAAATGCAGAATAACAAATTAGACATGAGACAGGTATATCTGAAAATAATGATCCTTTTTCTGGCGCTGACCGGCACTATTAATATTGCCCGGGCAATCACGCCAGAAGATAGCCTGGTGGATGCGCAGGCCGCTATTATCCGGAAAAACCTGGAGGCGCGCATCCGTGAGAATGAACGTCTTATTAAAGCGGGAAAGGAGGCGGAAGCCAGCTATGTGGTTTCTGCCATGGCGGACCAGCCTTATTCGGTATTCACAAGTTTTACCAGTTCCGCTGCCAGGGAGTTATGGATCAAGCAAAACCCCACCCTGAAATTTATTGGAGTGGACGACCTCCCTGGTCATATTAACGAACTAAACGTATGGATCAGCGAGCTTAGAAAAACTTACCTGGATAATACTCCTTATAAGGATTACAAGATATACTTTGTTATTTCCGGCATTTACAATTACAAGGATATAGAGCGTAAAGACCCTCAATACGATTGGAATAAAATGCGGCCCGTTAATTACTATGAGCATGTAAGGACCAATCCCGGCACGAACTATTCCTGGAAAGAGGAATCGATCATACGGGCCATTATGTCAAAAGTGAAGAGCGACCAGAAGAACAGTGTACTGAAAAACTCTCTCGACAAGGATAAATATATTGTCTGCTATCTGTTTAACCTGTATACCAATTATTCAGGCATTCATACAGAGTTCCGTGCCGGCATGGAGGGAAGCGAAGCCGGGCTGATCATCGGGAAGACGCCGGAAGTACATAATACATTTATCATAAATGGCATCTTCCATAGCACTTCCATAGAACCCGCCCTTATAGCGGAACTTCAGAATTATAACAAGGGGCACCAGCAAGGTCTGCCCAGCGATAGCGGCACGGATATCACTACACGGAATGACTACTTATCGCAGCTCATCAGGAATGTATACAACTTTTTTGGTCAAAAATCCGGCGGCGGTCTGGCAAATGTTGATTGTGAACACGACGCGGGCCTCGTTAACAGATTGGAAGATCTATACAATACTCCACTGCCGGAGGCCACTAAAACAGACGTATCGGAATCACTGAAAGACCTCACACTGGAGACCCGCAAATGCCTGCTGGAGAAACTATCCAAAAAAACCATTTGCGGCGACAACCAGGTAATACCTTTCACATCCAACCGTTGTGAACAGCTGTTCGTTGATATTGTAAGAAGCACACCGTCTGACCAACAGCGACCGCTCCTGGACTACCTCAATGGAAACAGGGACTTACTGCGCAAAATGATTGTCAAGACAGATGACAAGCATGAATTGTTTGACGAGTCAACAGAAGGAGAAAACAACTATACCTTACTGGTTAAAGCGCTATGTCAATTTGCCTATAATGCCTACCAGAACGAGCTCGCCGTGGAAATGGCCGATAAAAGCCTCTGTAAGACGTTAAGGTATGATCCGCAGGCGGAATACAACAAATTATCCAACGAAGTACTGGCACACTTCACCGATGGGAACCAGATTGCTTTTGAGTTCAGGAGATATCGTGGTAGCTGCAGCTACCAATACTTTGATTCTTACGGTAGCGCTCAATATGGAGACCGGAATTTCACTGTCGATCCGTTTGCCTGGATAAGTGTTAAACCAACGCACAACATGCCTTTCAATTTCATGGTTGATGGCGAAGAGCAAAATTGTGAGGGAAAAACGCTGTATGTTCCGGCGCTGATGCTTTATTGGAACATTGAAAAGAACACGGAGCAGGGCATAAAGGATAATCTTGAACGTGCGAAGTTAGTGCTTGACGTCATTAAGCTGATATTTGGAGAAGGCTGGGTAGCGTTAAAAGGTTCAAAGCTTAAGAAACTATGGGCTGGAATAACCAATGCAGTTACCATTGCTAACACGGCGACCAGTGATCCTGAATTTAAAAGATGGCTCGAAAGTTCCCCGAACGGAGAAAAAGCGCTGGAGATACTTGAGGTGATCAGTGACAACGTATCAACTCCGAATGATGTAGCAGATATGCTAAAGGGGGACGAGGAAGGCGAGGAAGACGAGAAAGACAAAAATGGCAAGAAGGGCCTAAAGCGCCTAAAGGACATAAAGGAACAGATAGAGAAGGGCCAGACACAGATTGAAACATTAGAAGCGCTGAATGATCTGGTTGTGTACTGGAAAGAGGTGTTAGCGCATCCGCCCGCGCACGATCCTAAACTCAACTATGCAGCTGTTACTACGCTGATAAAAGGAATACAGGAAGGGTTACTGGAAGAAAATGCCATGTCGGCCCAAATTCCGCTGATCAGCGACGCCGGCACCGGTACACAGACAGGAACGCAACCAAATCCACAGACGGGTACCCCGGCTCAAAATCAGGGTCCGTGCGAAATATGTGGCGACGAGCCATTATTGTGTAAGCTTGAACAAACGGCCACGTGCAAAGAGCGCATAGACGCCCTTCATAAATTATGTACGAGGGTAAACAAGGCCTTCCTCAATTCTGTAGCGAAGAAACTGGAAGGCATGCCTGTAGATGAACTGGACACCTTCCTCGGTGATGTAGTCAACAATACGCCGGCCGGCGCCAACTGCTATACTTTGGTAAATGGCTTCCTGGCGCAGAATCTTCCTTCACTAACAGTAGGAACGATCAATGCCTGGCATATATACCGCGGAGCAGGGCGCAAGTGTTTACGTGTAAGCCTGCCACATCTGACAAGCCTGAAAAATGCAATTGAAAACGATATCCTTGTGCGTGCTCCATATAGTATGACTTATCCCGACTATGGGGCTATAACAACGGCTTGTGCGGAACAAAAAACACAGACAGGTACCGTAGACGACGAAGTATTCGTTAACCTGAATGAATTTGCAAAGAGGCATTATGACGTAGCGGATTTTGATGGGATGAAATCGAACCTTCAGAACACCAATCCGAATTACTCCGTTGTAGGAGCAAACTGGGTGCTGAAATATATGCAGCAGCATGAAACAGAATTCAGAAGCGCATCGAACATAAGATTCGAATCGGTGGTTGTGTATGATGATATGACTAACCGGATCACTGACCTCGAACTGGTGAGAGATGGGCTCCCACGATATTACGAGTTCAAAAGCTACCAAACTACCAGCCTGTCAAGTAGTAATTTTGCAGAACAGATCATAAAGGACCTGTCAAGACCTAACCTGGTAAGTATCTATCAATTAATATGGATATTTGACGGAAATAAAACTGACAACGAGGCTGTACGCAAAAGAATACAGCAGGAGTTAATGATGGAGAAAAATCTCAGTCAGCTCGATAACATTACAATACGATCTTTGTTCAACGAACTGGCCGCGAAAGTTCACTATCCCCGTCCGATCCAAACGCATGCTGAATTAAAAGCGTTCATTTCAGGAACTGATAATACATGGCTCGATGAAATCTTTAAAGTTGTAAAATAATGTTTATACCAGGCAACATACTAAAAGGCATAAAGTCCGTATTGAAGTATGGGAACAATCTGATCGTTTGTTCCAGGCAAGGGGGTATTACCGTCTACGACGAAAATGCCCCGGTAAGGCTTACTGATATTTCGCCCGATTATGCCTGCATTATCAATGACCACCTGCTGTTTCAGCAGGAGAATGACAGCGACGTATACTACCTGTGTTTAGACGATACGTCAAAACCTGCCCGCATCATTGAGGGCAGGTTTTACCTATACCTCTACCAGGCAGACAATAAGCTACGTTACCTCCCGTCCGAAGAGTACCTGTATGAATTTGACGAACATTTTCATGCAACGGGCAGCGCTGAAATAAAAAGAGCTCCCCAGGGAGTTTGGAGGGGGAACCAATACCAACTGTATCCGCATGTGAGCTGCTTTTCACTGAAGGACGGCACACTGGTATGGCAGTTGGAAAACGACGACGAACTGGTACAGCGGATCTTCTTACGAGATAAATACTTCGCAATAAAAAATGACCTGGTGATCCTATTGGCGCCATTTAAGGATAACGCTAACTATCTGACCGCCCTTGACCCAGCTACCGGCACTATTGTGTGGCAATACAGGGACTATATATCCGAGATGAACTTCATTGACGGGAACATAGTCGTATGCTACTATACCAGGAAACCTGACCTCGAGGGCAGGCTCCTGATCATAGACAGTAAAACCGGCGATGTCCTGACTGATCTTGATCTTACGGCGGAGTTCACCGCTGTTTCTTCCAGGATCGGAGATTATTATATCCTTGCGGGACAAGGCGCTTATGTATACATAGCTGCTACTTACAATAAATCTGTGCATATGCTGAATATTGAAACAGGCAAGATTGAATGGTCACATAAAGTGGACACAACAGCAGACTGGCTGACAGGCATAACAGTAACTGACGACAATCTATTTATTACCGATCAACTGGAGATGCTGCATATTTTTAAACGAAGCTGATATTACGTTTATAACCTATGACCAAACTTATACCCTATACCTTATTTACCCTGCTGCTGCTGGCCGCCTGTTACAAAGAGGTGAACCGGCCAGTAAGCGTCGATTTCGTCTACGTGCTGGCAGACAGCTCGCATACTGTACCGATCACTGCAAACATGGCCAATCGCACTACAGGCGCTACCGGCTTTAAGTGGACCTTTGAAGGCGGCGAACCTGCTACCTCCGACTATGAGAACCCGGGAGGTATCAGCTTTTCGAAAGCTGGTCCGCATAAGATCACGCTGGAAGCCTGGAACGACGACATGCGCAGCAGCAAGACGATCGTGCTGGAACTGGACAGTGCCGTGCAGGTAGCTTTTGATACGGAAATACAGGTGAATGATTTTTCGCCGGTAGCAGTAAAGCTCACTAATCGTACTGAAGGCGCCAGCAGTTATAACTGGACCTTCCAGGACGGAGAACCGGCCAGTGCGAATACAGCTGTTCCGCCGATGGTTACCTTTACCAAACCAGGACCGCATACTATTACGCTGCGCGTGAGCAATGGCGGACAAACATTCACGGCAACTAAAACCATCAACGTAAAGCCTGCATTACTTACTGATTTCACCTTAAATCCCGGTCCTTTTGACGATGATTATGAAGCACCGCTAACAGCAGTACTGGGAGGCAAAAGCATCAGTTATCTTACGCAGCAGTGGCAATCAACAGGTGGAGTACTGAACAGCGATACATCATCTGCCAATACCATTTATTTTGCCAATCCGGGAACCTATACCGTTACGCTGACCAATACGAATGGCAAGGGAACGCAATCGGTGAATAAGACTATTACAGTAAAAGCCAACTCGCACCTGCGCACGATCACTGATGTTAAACTGGGTATCAGTACTGCTCACGCAGATATTGGTTGTTTCTATTCCACCCGTCTGCGGAAGGTATACCGTAAAAATGATGATCTCACAAAAGAGGGTAAGGAGATAGACCTGGTATTCTTTGGGCTGAGCCGCACGTTTACCTATAACAAATTCGTATCGCCGGATTCTTCTGCCAGTTATACTTTCCCTGCTATTCCGGGAGCTACAGTGACGCGTTTTATCAATAAGCAGGAACAATGCTTTTGCGGCGTATCACTCAGCGTAAGTGACTTCGACAATATGCAGAACGATGCTCCTTTACAGGCGCTACAACTGCCTGCTGGCGCTACTGGCGGCCTCCAGTTTGATCAGACAGTATTACCCCGCATTATATTATTCCAAACGGCAGATGGCCGTAAAGGCGCCATTAAGATAAAGGACTACGTGCTGGAAGGCAACACAGCTTATATCATGGTGGATATTAAAGTACAGAAATATGAATAGAGCCAAAATCCTATACCTGTGTACCGCTGCTTTACTACTGCCTTTACTGTCATCCGCACAGCAGGTGGACCTTGAACATTTCCGGGACCTGTTCGGCAAGGGAAAACCGATCAAAGTGAATGGTGGCGTAAGTGCCAGTACCGTATTTAACAGTGGTAGCGGTGGCGGCAGGCAACCATTCAGCTGGTTTCTTAACGGGAACGTGAATACGAATCTATTCGGCAGGATCAGCCTTCCTTTTTCATTTAACCTGACCAATGCCGGTGGAGGTTACTCCTATCCTACCATGCCGAACCGTTTAAGCCTGCATCCCACTTATAAGGGTGTGACTGCTCATATAGGGGATGTTGCGATGTCGTTCTCTCCATATACCTTAAACGGCCATCAGTTCACGGGCGTAGGGCTGGACATAGCACCAGAACAGAGCTGGAGCATCAGCGTGATGTACGGCAGACTTCTACGTGCGGTAGATTATGACAGTACGGTGCGCAGTATCCTGCCCACATACAAACGTATGGGCTATGGTGCGAAGCTTTCTTTAAATCAGCCGAACTATGCGCTGTCCCTCAATTTCTTCCAGGCAAAGGATACCAAAGATCCTATGCAATACATCCCGGATACGCTGCGCATCTATCCTAAAGAAAACCTTTCTGTAAGCGTTACGGGTATGGTGCGTCCGGCAAAAGGGCTGGAACTTACTATGGAATACGCCAACAGCGCAATGAAGCTGGATAAACGGGATAATGCAGGCGCTATTAAAACGGACGTCGGCAACTTGCTGGGGAGTGTATTTATGTACGATATCAAGAATACGCAGTTCTTTAAAGCTATCAGAGCAGGGATGAATTACGCATTCCATAAGAGCGTGATCGGTCTCGGCTATGAGCGTATAGATCCCGGTTATCAAACGCTGGGCGCTTACTATATGAACAATGACCTGGAGAACATTACCGTCAACCTGTCGCAACCACTGTTCCATGATAAGGCTACAATATCGGGCAACGTAGGCTATCAGCGTGACGATCTGAATCATAGTAAAGCAGGTTCCACCTTCCGCATGGTTAGCGCTGTAAACGCCAATTATATGCCAAATGATAAATGGAACGCCAACTTCACGTATTCTAACTTCCAAACCTATACGCATATAAAGCCGCAGTTTGATTATATCAATCAGACGAATCCTTATGAGAATATGGATACGCTGAACTTTAAACAGATATCGCAGAGTGCTGGGTTGACGCTCACATATATGTTAAAGGCCAATAAGACGAAGAGCCATAACATCAATCTGAACCTGAGCGTACAGGATGCGGCGGATATTCAGAACAACGTACTATGGAAAGGCAATGGTTCACGGTTCTATAACTCAAGTACCGCATATACTTTATTACTGATACCTAAACAGATCAGCATTACCGGGGCTTTTAACATGAGTTATAATACTATTGGAAGGGATGATTTTCTCACGCTAGGCCCTACTTTTGGCCTGAACGCCCGCTTATTTGATAAGAAGGTGACGGCAGGTTTTACCAGCTCTTATAACAGCAGCGCGAATAATGGACAACAACAGGGGCAGGTGCTGAATTTGCGTATGAATGCGGCGTACATGTTCATGAAGAAACATAATCTGAACATGAATGCAGTGCATCAGACACGATGGACGCCTAGGGGTACGGCGAGTAACGTAACCGCGACTGTGGGATATAATTATAGTTTTTAACGTGGGAGGCTTTGACTTTAGCTTCCCGCTATCCACGGAGGATCTTTTCCATCTTCCGGCCCTTCGCCAATTCATCTATCAGCTTATCAAGATACCTGGCTTTCTGCGTCAAAGGATTCTCAATTTCCTCTACACGATATCCGCAGATCAAACCGGTGATAAGATGCGCATTGGGGTTTAGCGAAGCACGCTGGAAGAAGGTTTCGAAAGTTACCTTTTCATCTATCAGTTCCTGGAGCTTCTTCTTATCGAAGCCCGTTAACCATTCTATTACCTGATGTAATTCTTCTTCTGTCCTCCCTTTCTTCTCCACTTTTGCAACATACATAGGATAGACCGAGGAAAAGGTCATTCTCGCAATACGCTGATCTTGTGTTTCGGAACTACGCATACCTTGTGTTTAAATTATTTTAGAATATGTAGGTCTCTGGTTATTCTTTAAAGATACCCTGGAAAATTAATTTCGCAATACCGCTTCCGTTACCGGAGCGACTATATATCGTGGTTAAACTGCGACTTTGACGATATACAATGGAAATTAAGCTGTACCACAATTTTAAACGCTTGATTAACAATTTATTACCCGCAGGCATAAGTATTGCAAATCTCTCCTCATTCTCAAAGGTTTAAAACAACGTCAACTGGCAGGCAGGCTGTTGCTATTGTACCTCCGGAATATCAAAAAACCAATAAATTAATCTTCAAAAATTAAAAGATGAACAGTACGGAATTAATCGAATTAACCAAAGATCTTATTTATCAGGCTACACATTTTAATGTGCCTTATGTTAAAGAAGCTTACGCGGATAAACTACTTATAGTTAAAGTTGATGAGGCGGGCGTGGTAGACACCATGAACAAAGAGCAGCTCGTTACTTTTATTCAGGGAAACAGTGATGCTAAAGCCGAGCCACTTTCCTCCAAGACTGAATACCATTACGCTGTAGTAGATGGCAATATGGGTATGGTGGTAATTACCCGTGAACTCGTGTTTGACGGAAAATTAAACAGAAAGTTCTTCACCTTGATATGGGAATACCTATCCGGAAGATGGCAGGTTGTTAAAGAATCATCTATCGCTCGCAGTTAAAAGCCTCTCCATATTCCTTTTAATCTTTAGCCCCGCAAGGGGCTTTTTTATTCCGGTGAATTTCCGGGAATTTAGCATTTCCGCTTAGCCGCACAGTGTTATTAAGCACCTGCCTCATTAACGAAATACCTTTTATTTTGACGCGTTGATCACGCGGATTTTTCATATCACAAAGCTAAGTAGAAAAGATGTGCGGGAAATACTGATTTTCAATTGCACACCCCATGCCACAACATATACATTTTCAATAACTTACACTCAAAAATACAGTAAAACACCTAATTAGGGTACTTCTCCTTATTTAGGATTTCAACTGTATCATATACGTCTCAAGTTCGCTACAGCGGTACTTCTACTATCCTTATCCTCCCTTTATCCTCCCTTCAGAAGGGAAGATAAAGGGAGGATAAGGATAGTAGAAGTACTGCTGTAGCGAAGATCAACCGAACAGAAGACGATCAAGCGGAAGATTTGCCCGAAAAGTGCGGGGTCTTATAGATTGATTTTCGATATTAATTTTGCAGTCTTTAAATCGTAGAGCAACATTTGATATTCATCAGACGTATCATGCTCGTGATTAGCATTGACATCATAATATCCGGTTACTACAATGTTTCCGGTTGTATGGTTGATCTCCCAGTTCCGTACAAAAAAGCTGTCTTCAGTCAGCGCTACTTTTTCCTCCCCATCAATAGAGAATAAGAAAAGCTGAGTAGGGTATACCCAGTTAAAATGTTTATCATCAACATTTGCCGAGTGTATTGCCATCATTATTTTGTTTATGTGTAAGCTGTCTATTTTGATCTGCAGGGTAGACTGAATCCTGCCGTTATTGGGAAAATCGATCCTTTTGGATTGACCGTTACGGGTATTTATGAATAAGAGATACCGCTCTCGGAATGAAGACTTTTTACCTCCATATTCAAATCTTGACAGAACATATTCTGTCCCTTTGAGCTCCATGGGACTGCCGGAATTCAGATACTGGTACTTGTCCTGCCCATAAGCCGAAATTGCCAGTATTGAGAAGAGTAATATCGCAATGTATTTTAGTTGTACCAGTGAGGATTGCGGGCCTTTAGCACCGGTTTTCAGATATAGGGACATGGTAAGCAGACAGACGCTTACTGTTGTCATGAAAGGTGAGTGAATTTTTTGGTTCATGTGAAGTTGATTTAAGGTGATCTCTCACATGATGGCCAAAAATCCGGATTTCCATAAGTGGGTTTGTTATGAAATTAAAATCATGCAGTAAGTGGGTTACATCGGTTCCGCTCTCCTACTCCACTCGAACTTCCCTTTGTTGGCAGCGTTTCGTTTAGCCAGATCAGCAAGCATAGTGGATATCGTGGTATGAGTGACCCATCGTCCGTTTACAAATACACCGGCAATATTCCGTGTGTTACTGATATCTTCCAGTGGGTTGGCATTCAGCAGCACCATATCTGCAAACTTTCCAGGTTCAATAGTCCCCAGCTTATCACCTATCTGAAGCCAGCTTGCTGCTGATCTTGTGGCTGCGGCTAATGCCTCCTCCGTGGTCAGACCAGCATTAACCAGGAGTTCCAGTTCGTCGTGCAGGGAATAGCCCCATACCACTCCCGAGGTACCGGCATCGGTGCCTGCCACCATAGGAACGCCTGCATCTTTGAAAGCCTTTACCAGCCGCACATGGAAGGCTACCATTTTTTCGAAATAGGCCACTCTGTCGGGTGATGTGTTACGGTTATATTGATTGGAAGTAAGCCATTTACTGCTTACCAATGGATGTACATACTGCAGATATGGAAGGTTCTTGACGCTGTCCAGCGTGCGGGCCTGCTGGGCGATGCGGACCATTGTGATCAAGGTAGGCGACAACCAGGTACCACTTTGTTTAGCCAGTTGTGCGAAGCGTTCTGCATCGGCCGTGCTGAAGCCATCCGTCTGTTTGGAAAATTCTTCAGCATGTGCCACCATAGTGAAATTCTTCACAAATGCATTTTGCAGCTGGCCTTTAAATGCGTTAGGTATATGTCCCAGTACTTTCATTCCCTGTTTAGCCGCTTCGTCCACAATAGCATCATAGGTTTCGATACTGAGGCTGGAATATACTTTGATAAAATCATAACCCATCCCTTTCGCAACACGAACCGTCTGCCTGCCGTCGGACGGCGTATTGGCGATCATACCGGTACCGTCGCCTCCGTCTATCAAGGCAGCGAGGGCAATACGAGGGCCTATCACTTTTCCTTTGATGATCTCATTACGTTGCCCGAAGTGCTCCGGCCTAGCGCTTAGCTCCAACGTAGTGGTGACACCGTTAGCCACGTAGAGCAACATGAAATCCTGGTTATCGGGAAAAAAGTTAGCGCCTTTAGTAGGATAACTTTGTCCGAAGCTGATATCGGAGATGTTGTGGACGTGCATGTCTATCAATCCGGGGATCAGCCATTTTCCTTTACCGTCGATGACTTTCGCTGATGCGGGAACCACCTCATTGATAGACAGTATCTTTTTATCCTTTACCACAACGGTGGCATGCGGAATGATCCTGTTATCCGCCGTCATGGGGATGATGTTCACGTCCCTGATCACATAGAGTTCAGGTTGCTGATCTGATTGAACCGCTAAGACCTTTGACGGGTTCTTACACCCGTTAATAACTGCCGCTGACAGTATCAACAGCAGCAGAAAAGTAGGATTGACAGCGCGCTTATTCATTGTTATAAGATATTGAAATTATCGCACACAATGTCCCGCATTTTGTATTTGTCCACTTCCTGAAGCTACCAACAACTCACTCAGAACAATCCGATTGAGCCGCCTCCATCTACTTTAATTTCCTGTCCGGTGATATATGAAGCTTTATCCATTGCCAGAAACGCCACAACACCGGCCATCTCTTCATCCTGGGCTATCCTCCGCATAGGTGTACGGGCAACTATCCTGTCGTGTACTTCGGGATTGGCAAGGGCACTTTCTGTCAGCGGGGTATACGTGTACCAGGGAGACACGGTATTTACCCTGATACCTTCTTTAGCCCACTCTCCTGCCAGGTTTCGTGTCAGCTGGTTAAGTCCTGATTTTGACATCCCATAAGGCGCACCTGTGCCGGCATCCAAAGAACCTGCTATAGACGAAATGTTGATGACAGCTGCTTTATCGCCTTGTTTCAGCAGGGGGAACAACTTTCTGCTCCATTCAAAGGGTGCTATCAGGTTAATATCGAGCACCCGGCGGTATTCCTCTGTTGTAAAATCAACGCTGGGTCTGCGGATAGTGGTCCCTGCATTATTCACCAGGATATCAAGGGCGCCCCAGTTGCTTTCGATCCATTGTTTTACTGCTGCCAGATGATCTGCATCAGTGACATCGCCAGCCAGACCGTGGGCCTTAAACTGCTGCTGGCGCCATTCCGCTTCTCTTGCTTTAACATCTTCCACTGTTCTGCCAGTGAACAACACTTCAGCACCCAGTGCCAGTAATTCGTTTACGATCGCTTTGCCAATCCCTTTTGTACCGCCTGTTACTAAGGCTCTCTTATTGGCTAATGTCCATGGTTTCATAATTAGTTTAAAATTAAATCGAAGTTATTTATTGACCGGGCGATCAGTAACAAACGTTATCATCTCTTTGATGAGTGCATTTTCGCTGAGCCCCTCAAGCTTTTTCACTGTAGTAATTGTTTCAGATGTGATCGCATCTATTATTTCAAATTCAGCGTAGTATTTCATGTCGTTGTCCGGACATTCCCTGCAACCCCACGCTGATATATAAATTAGCCGGTTACGATTTAGGAGTCCTATGGCAAAGTTATCGCCGTCCCAAAAGTCAGGAAGGAAAAAATAATCATCGCCAAAAACAGAACAGACAGCATCATAAATGTTTATCACCTTACTGTCCTTGTGTTGCAAATTATCCATTTATGGCCATTTTTCTGCGTTTGGAGATGGTGCTGCATTCATACTTACAAGATCACATATTTACCGAACTTTTCCAACTCGTATACCTATGGATGGAGCAGGAAAATCCAGGACCGGCGTTTCCGTCTGGCTGACCGGACTAGCGTCCAGGCCAACTTTGTTGTATTTACCTCACCTTTTTATTATCTTACCGCGGCGATGGTCCTACGAAGATCATACATACCCCTATAACATTTGATCAGAAACATGAAAATTCCAGAACTAAACGACAAGGACCTTTTATACCGTGATATTGAATTGAGGATTGACAGCATTCAGAACAAGAAACGACTATACACGGTCATGTACAGGACCAGCAAAGTTGTTACTTTCATTGCAGGATCTTCCATTACTATTTTAACCGGTTGGAAAATAAAAAGCGGCGGCAAACCCGACAGCGATAACTTTGTTTTGATCATTAGTGCCAGCGTGGCATTACTGGCGGCTCTGGAAGGACTATTCAACTTCAGGGACAAAGGAAGAACTTATGATGTTCTTTTATTCGATCTAAGAAGACTGCGCGACCGGATATGTTACGACTTTATGAAGGGACCGGAACTATATGAAAAAAATAAGGATAGTCATTTCGAGGAATACCAGAAGATCCTGCAAGCCCAAAAATCCATCATTGAAAATTATGATGGAGGGGAAGACTAAATGAGTCTCTGGTTATACATATGCGAGCAATGTGGAGGCAAGTCTTATTTTAGGTATTTTAGCCTTCCGCTCAGTTGAGGTCATGCTGGAAGAAATAGATCAGGCAATAAGCTTTCACTAAAGTGTCTTTTTTTCTGATCAAAAAATGGTACTTTGAACATTATTTTCGAACGATGAATGCAAATACTTATCAGCAGTTATTTATCTCCATATTAACGGATCCGGCGCCTTTGAGCCCCTATAATAATCCCACATACATGAACTATGTAAAGCTTAACCAGCGGCGCATAGAACGATGGCTTAAACATGGCGTACTCAATCCGGAACTGATTGCGGCTGTCCAGCGTATTGATAAACCACAGACCTGGACCATCATCTCGGAAGCGTGGTGTGGCGATGCTGCGCATACCCAGCCTTTTATACAAATGGTGGCTGAGAAGAACGCACTGATCACGCTCGATTATCAACTTCGTGACTCACCTCCATTTTTGATAGAGAGCCATCTGACCAATGGCAAAAAAGCCATACCAAAGCTGGTCATCAGCGACGGTCAGGGAAATGAGCTCGCCTCCTGGGGCTCAAGGCCGGCACAATGCCAGGCGCTCTTTTATGAACTTGTTGCGGCACATGTTCCTCATGACGACAAGGAGATCGCTATCCAGAAGTGGTATAACGAAGATAAGGGCGTGAGCGTACAACTGGAGTTACTCACCATTCTTGAAAAGCTAGAGGCATTTTGAGCCTCATTCCCTTCTCAGGCTTTTTACCGGGTTTGCCATCGCTGCTTTGACAGACTGAAAACCGATAGTAAACAATGAGATCAATATAGCCAGGATGCCTGCCAATAAAAATACCCACCAGCTTATGTTTATTCTGTAGACAAAGTTTTGCAGCCATTTGTCCATAATGGTCTTGTTATAGAGAATGCTGCGCCAGGCAGTCCTGATATAATTTTTAAACATGCGGATAGCGTTCCGGGTTGACTTCGTGCCGACACGGACGCATGATGGAATAATCTTAAAGCGTCACGGTGATCATCACTCCGGAGCCCGCTTCCTTCACTGTAAACTGGTGGCCTTCAATAACAGGATCAGTTACATCTATATAATAAGGCTTACACTCATTGTCTGTCTTTATTTCCTTATTAACATAAGATAGTGTAATGCTACCTACATCGGGGATGTCTATAGTATATTTATATGCTCCCTTTTTTACATCCATAATATGAAACACAAGTGCTCCGTAGACAGGTGCGCCTGTTTGTTTAACAATAACGCCTGTCTGTGAAGGAATATCGGCTCCCACCTGAGTGATTGGTATGGATAAAGCATCAATATTTTTTGAAATAAGGATATTTTCTCCGGTTTGTCCATCTATAAATGTTACCGCAGCCATGGTAGGCTGCCTTTCACTAAGTAGATCATCGCAGCGATTACCGTCTTTAGATTTCCGGCATCCTGTTACCAGACTTAAAGCACACAGCGTTATCAGTGGCAGGTAATAAAATTTCATTGGGGGGAAATAAGTGGATCGTTTATTTTTCATAAGGAAACTTGCTTTAAAATAGGGAGGGTTAATGATCAGTTACGGTCACCGTGTTTTATTAAACTTATCTACATTGGGTTTTAATTGGGCTGACGACTGCAACAGTATTCTCCGGTTCTGACATGTAATATAGAAAATTTAAACGGCTTCGACATCTAAATTTCGACCATGATAAATGGTAGGTATTAAAAAAAACAAATCCGCTGATAAGCGGATTCATTTTTTTATGTCTACAGCAGTATGCTCTCATACCAAACTGTTATTATTAATAAGCAAGTAATCTGTTGGGGAATTATTGATTGCTTGACCTGCCTGTAGAGAATAGCCTGTTAAAAATTCTGGTGTCCAACGTCACTCCAAAGAATCCTCCCCATTTCCAGACGTCATCCGTTTTTATATCCGCCTGTGTTCCTGTAAACGCTGTCTCACCCAGTTTAAAATCTCTATCCAATAGCCGACTAACCTTGCCGTAATGCCAACCGGCCGTTATGCTGCCACCTCTGGCAAATTCAAAGTTGATACCTGCAAAGAAATTATTCTCAATGCTGCGGGATAATCCTACTCCAAAAGTGGGATTGAAGCGGGTTAAGAAATCAGGTTCTTTCAAAACATCTCTTCCTCTTGTAATAGAACTTCCTCCAAGATATCTTATGGTAGACCACCAGTACCAGATAGCGTTTATCGTAAGAATGGTCTGCCGTCCGGTATTGGCAGCTTTGATCGTATTTGTCGTACTTGTCAAAGGTACTAACTGGAAATCAGGGTTTTCCAGGCTGGAACTGACATAGGATACACCCAGCCCTAAGTGATAAAGAGGATTGACATGAACGGTTATGTTATTCAACATAGCGTTTTCCTGCATTGCAGTAAAGGTTACGTCGCTGGAAGTATAAGGCCCCTTATTGAATACCTTCACTGTGTACGCCACCTCTTCCTCCTGTTCTGATTGGATGTTTGCATCCGAAATAGGTTCGGCGGCCCGAATCGACAGATCGGAAGGGGCGTATTCTGCGTCATTATCGTTAATACTATAGGTGTCGAATGCCGGCGTATTGGGCACCACCATTAGGATGATGATATCATCATCCTGATCAATATTGACGGGCTTCTTGCCAATAATATTACCAAGCGGGTCCAAACAGATGTAAGCTATATTTTTATAGGAAAAGTATCGCTGCCTTCCCTTAATAATATCCAGATACCCTCCCCTGTTACCTTCCAGGAATTTCCTCCAGCTTGAGAAGGTTTCAGCGTTATTATCATTATTATTACCGGTGCCGGTACCAACGACCGGGGATACATTTGCTCCGAGGTTATCAAAGGTTACCGCCGTTCCGCCGGCAGGAATAGCCGTTAGTTTTAGAACTCCGATAGCGCCTCCATCTTTAACTATTCTATATTGTTTGTTAGCAAGAGCAACAATTGAGGCATTGTTCGTGACTTCAGCTATCGTCCCTCCTGGCGGTGTTAATTCAATTTTAAACGCTGTTGTACCTGCAAGACCACTAACGTCAAATCTCAGATTCTTTCTCACAGGGATCTTCTTTATATCTTCAGCAGTTTGATTTACAAAACTTCCATTCCGCTTCTGCTGGAACACAATATTTCCGCCGTTCTCCTTGATATAGTAAACCTGGGAAAATAAAGACGGTGATAAAATTAAGCCGAATAACAAACTAAAAAAAAGGGCGACTGCTTTTTTCATATTATTCAAATTTGAAGTTATAGTGATCGTTTATTGTCGTAAAAGGAATAACAAATGACGCTCTCATTTTATCACCGCCAACGACCATTCCAATGGCGGTACCGTCTTCTGCGAATACCAGAGAACCGGAATCGCCGCCGAGCGAGAATGGCTCGGTACTTACAAAATGCACGATCATTACGTTATCCAGGTTCTTTCTATCAGGATTCAGTTTGGTGCCATAATTCAGTGTGATGTTCTTATTAACCTGCGCAAGCTTGCCCTGTATCTGTCTGAAATTCCTGACCCTGCTTAGTATATAAACATCTCTGAATTCATCCAGATTATCCTCATCTATAAAGACCGGTTCCTTTACCGTTACCTGGCCTGGAAGCAGGTCATCGAAATTGACATCAGGATCAAGCTCCACCAATGCGCTATCAAGTTCTGCGGATTTTTCGGCATCAATGATCTTTCCCACCACATTCCCATCTGTATCGATCACCTCATCATGTCCGTCCGGACTAAAAAGGTCCCAATCCTGATCCGTATGTTTAACGACATGGTAACACGTAACAAACACCTGCGTATCGTCTGCACGTTTCAGGATACAGCCCGCACTTCCGAAACCCCTGTTCGGCATATCTTTATTCTTTACTCCTGACGACACCATTATGTCACTTTGGATCTCTGCTTCTGCGACGCTCATTTCAATTTTGTAAACAATTCCCGAAAGCCGTTTATGCTTAAAGACAAACTTTTCGGGCGGCACAAAATCGGCGGTGCTGGTAAATAAAGTGATCAACATGCGGTCGTGCTCTATTTCGAAGTAGGATATTTCAATATGAGATTTTGCATAAACATTCACTTCATCATTGATCAGCTTGCGGAGCTCTACTTTGTCTTTTGCAGCATTTATTGCCGTGGTCCGTGTTGTTATCTCAGTATTGATAGATTCAACTATCTCTTTATCATTTACTGATAATATCTGGTTAATGTATTTACTGATCTGCTTTGATCGCAGGAGATTAACCGTCTCTATAAATTTCTTAAATGCCAGTTCATGGGTAGCAAATACTGAATAAGTTCCACTTAACGAGAAGTAGCTCTGCCCTTCCAGTATTAATTGCTCTGCTGTTTCCAGATGATTCTGCCAACGATCCCGGTATTTATACGCCTGCCGGAAGGCATTGAGCACCGCCAGCATTACACTGAGGATGGTAGCTACTCTTATAAAGCCCGTGTCAACAGTCCCGTCATCATCAGAATCGACGCCTACATTGATCATTATGGGTACCACTGCGCTAAGAATAATGACCATCACATTAGTCAGATCGTTTAGCCACATATGCTTTCTCGCAAGATTATGCAGCACAAAGATGTAATTGATGAAGTCAACGTTCAATTGCTTCTTCTTTGCGGCATCGATGGGTAACTGGTTGATCAATTCAATGTACTGCTGCATTCGCTGCCGGTGCAGCTCTTTCAAGGACATTTTGTTTGACATGCGTTTGGGGTATGTTAAAATGTTTCTAAAGAACAGAATAAAAATGTCACTCATCCTCTTTGAGATTTTCCATTGTCCAAACGGTATTGGCGGCTAATTGCCGTCGTGTGAGATCAGGAGGCAGAAAACGAATACATTTAGCCACTACTGGCCTTTCTTTTACTTATCCGCAGCGGGGAACAACTGTGAGACAAGGAAAGTCGGGGTTAAGGGGAATAACATTCGATTACCTTTAGCATAGTCTGTTCTGGCTCAAGCCATCCTTTCATAGTGAATGTAATAGGCATCCGCAAATATCCCTGAGATACTTGACATGTGCTGATGTTAAAGTTGCCGAAACTTTAACTACATAACAATACCAACTAGTTTGTATTTTTTAGTCTCATAGGGATCATCTTCGGCAGCTACTTAGTCACTAGTTATAATTTCCAGTTTAATTGTGCCAAATGGCCTCAATGTTCGACGAAATGGCTTAAAGTTATTTGACATATCTGCCTTATCTGATAAGGGGCTATGCCATTACCCGAACGGTAACTGAATAACATGGAAAAATGTGACATAGATCATGCAATTTCCCTGAAATTTCTACCGTACTTTATCATAGGATTTACAAATGGCAATTCCAGACTCGCAGAACCTAAGTATCCATAGCAATATCAATCGGGTTAGCTAGTAAAAAAGGGAACACGATAAAACATATTATGAACATGAAGACAACAAATAACAGTATCCATATGCCCGTTCTGGGATTTGGCACCCTGATCCCCGATGCGGCTACGACTATAAGCGCTACCAGGCATGCACTGGAAGCTGGATTTAGACATTTTGACTGTGCGGAGCGATACAGGAATGAGGCTGAAGTAGGCGAGGCACTACAAGCAGGACTTGCAGCTGGTAGTATTGACCGGGCAGACATCTTTGTTACAACAAAGTTGTGGAACACCAACCATCGGCCTGAACGCGTTGAGGCGGCATTCGAGGGCAGCCTGAACAGGCTTCGGCTCGATTACCTGGACCTCTATCTTATTCACACGCCGTATGCATTTCAACCGGGAGAAGAACAGGACCCACGGGATCAGAACGGCGACGTCATTTACGACCGTGGCGTAACTTTGCTTGATACCTGGAGAGCTATGGAAAGCCTTGTGGACAGTGGCAGATGCCGCGCTATCGGATTATCTGATGTCGGCCTGAAAGAGCTCATTCCCCTTTACGAATCCGCGAGGATCAAGCCTGCCGCGATCCAGATCGAATCACATCCATATCTGCCGGAAACGGAGCTATTGGAGTTCTGCAAGGAACATGACATCGTGTTCCTGGCTTTTGCGCCATTGGGCCATGGTATAAAACCCGGTTTATTGGAAGATCCAACCATTCTGGCAATTGCTGAGCGGGTTGGAAAGACGCCAGCTCAAGTGTTGTTAGCCTGGGCGGTTCAACGCGGTACAGCTTTGCTTACCACCCCGAAAACAGCGGCTCGTGCCAGAGAGAATTTTGATATATCGTCCCTGCCGGAAGATGCGTTTGAAGCCATCAATCAAATTGAAACAAGGCAGCGATTTAATGAAGTGGTAAAGACCGGCGTGCCGGGCTTCATTGCAAAAGGTAATTAAACAGAGAATAAACCGGCTTTAGTGGCCGGTTTATTATTTTATGCATATACCGAAAAATACAAAGTACTTGGTATTTTTCCGGAAGGAATTAAGTCCTACTTTCAATTCCAGTAAGCGTCTCCATCCGGGACATTCTAATAAGCCATCTACAATCATACAACCTCAATGAGAAAGTTTCTTTTCATTCTCCTGTTGATCACAACTTGCTCTTTAGGGGCTGCCGCACAGAATAGGCGAGAAATGGTCGAATTGGAGATTACAGATAAGGACAGTTCCGTAAGGGTAGTCAAGTTTAAATGGCCGATCACTTCCGGCCCAAAATCTGTGGGTGGCAAAAGTGAGGCGATCAAGATCGTCGAGAGTATCTGTGCTAACAACGGTATTGATTGTCCGCCGAAACGTGAGAAGATAAGCGAGAACGTCTGGCGGTGTAGTAACGGCAAGAGAATCCGTACTAAAGATGAAAAACTTGCCAAGTTATTATCAAATGCCTGGGACGAAAAGTAAAAAACCCAACTGGAAATACCGCATCCCAATGTATACCCCCGAACCATCAACCCCTACTCCCCAGGACGAGGCCATCAAAAGAATTGAAGAAAAGCTCAGTATTATTGAGAAGAAGCTGAGCGACAAATGGAAAGTGCCGGTGGCACTGGCAATACTTGGCGCCTGCCTGACGCTGGGCAACTGGCTGGTGCAGAGAGAATTCCTGAACTCAGATATCAGGAAGAATGAACTGAACAAACAGAATGCGGGTTTTATTTCCCGTTCCACTTCAGACTTTTACAAGACCTGTTATGAGAAGCTCGATACCATCAGTAAGAACTTTGAGTCTTATTGCATTATTAGCCCTTCGAGAGAGGAAGATAGTATCATCACCGCACATCAGATCAAACTGACATCTCTGATAGATCATCAGTTCCCTATTGATCCGAAGGTCAAGCGCTCATTGCAGGAGTACATCAACTACGTCTCCGATAAGCTGATCGATTATGAAAGCGAGTCGCCATCTGAGGTTGAGCTTAAAGATGCCTTTTCCCAAAGCAAAATGTTATACGATAAAGCGGTCACTGAAATAAATGCAGCTTTTGTCAATCCTGAACGATGAAAAAGAGTATATACATTATTGCAGGGCTCTTGTTCAGCATCATATTGCATTGCAGCGCACAGCAGCACAAGCTGAGCTATCATATACCCGGAAAACTCCCCATTCTGAAACAAAAGGAAGATATGGCCTGCTGGATAACGGTAGCTACCATGATGATATCCTGGAAGGTCCAGAAGGACTACACCGTCGATTCCGTAGCTAAAATACTGGGCGATCCCTGGGAAATTTATTATACCACCAATGTTGGTCTGCCGCCAGACGAACAAAAACATTTTGCGGCTGTTTTCGGGCTTAAGTCGGAACCGCCGGCAAGTTATACCATTGAAGCTTATACAAGCTTTCTGAAGTCTTATGGCCCATTGTGGGTGATCACTGGTGATGACTTCGGTGCGCATGCCAGATTGATCACTGGTATAGAAGGTGATGGCTCTTATGATGATACCGATCTTGTGATCATCGATCCGATGACGGGGAAATCTGAGAAGAAAAACATACTGGTGTTTATAAAAGAGTATGAAGAAGAGATAAAGATCCTGAATGAGCAAAAGTGGAAGGGTGATTTAAGGATACAGATCTATCATTATTAAGGTGGGTCTTATTGTTAGCATCCATAATAATGCTTTCTATTTAATCACTAAATTAATAGTTATGCCTAAACATGTTCCCCTTCAGCGAAAAACAGCTGAGTTGACCTTTGATGAAACTTCGCTACTAGAAGCAATGGATGCCGCAACATCTCCGCAAAAAGCGCTACAACTTGGGTTTGTTGATCTTGGCGAGGATCCACTTCCTATTCAAGACAAAGAATATCCTATAATATCTGCAAGCAGTGCAGCTATGCAAATAAAGCCAGTTCCTTCCAGCAACTTCAAAAGGCTAAACCTTGATATTTTATGCCTTTACAACGACAATTTACCAGATTTCATCGGCGGCAATAAAGAGGGATTGTTCAAGATATCAGTCAATACCAGGGATCCACAGAATCTCACCAATGCAGATAATGACATCAGTATAGCGACAGATTTTGTCGTAAAGGACCAGGAATATGCGCCGGGGTTTCTACATAAAGGCATATACCGCAATGTTATCTTCACTGAATGGATAAATTTGAGACTCGATCTTTTCGAGCTGGACACTGATGCCGATGTTTATCTTGACAAAGTGAAAAACGTTATCAATGGCGTTCCTGAGATTAAAAATTTAAATGTTTTAAACGGCATACCTTATCTAAATGTGGCAACGAAGCTCTTTGAAGGGATTGTCCGCACCTTTGGAAAGAATGCGGATGATCATATATGGGGAGACATCCCAATACTGGAAATCACACCTACAATCGGTGGTGCGTTTTTAAGAAGTGGAATCTATGTCATTTTCCAGAGCAAAAACAAAAAGAATGAGCAAGTAGGTGTAAATAACATCTATTATAAAAATAATCAACTGTTTATTAAGCAATCCAGCATAAAGCGAATATCCAATCATCTATTATTTACTATTGCGTTATTGCCGCATCAGACGCAATCCTAATCCTTTTTAGCATAAAGCGTAACATGGATATAAGATGCCATATTTCCGTGTTACGCTTTTGTCCCTACCTCAACATTATTGAATAAAAAAAGCGTTGTTAAAAGCACTATTCCCGCGTCACAAGTTGCCAGCTGTTCTCCGGCAATTCATCCACCAATAGATATTTCTGCCCCACTTTATTATACTCAAACAAGTTGTTATATTGTCGCTCACTAAACCCGCGAATACTCTTTGGTAAAGAGATTACATATTTTAATGAGATCCTTGCCGCTTTCCAGTAATCGATGATCTGTCCTACTTCAACATATCTAATGGGCCGGTTTAAACTAGTTGTTAAGTTTTTCAACTCTATCCGTGTATAGAATTTGAAAATTATTCCCGATGTATCAATTCCCAAATTCTCAGGGGCTAGCGTTTCGATAATAGCATCATCCTCTATCCTATCAATGCAAATCCTTAGGGTATCGTCGTCGAGTTTCAACTCTCCTGTCTGCAAGAAGTTTTTAATTCCCATAGAAATCAGCTGATATTGTTCTTTAGGATCACGTCGATAAATCCTGTTAGAATCGTAATAAAACATCTATCGGGCAGGGAAATAGTCATTCTTAACCGTATTCCTGTAATAGGATACATTCCCCAGTCGCACTCCATTTGGAATGGCTGTTACTTTATAGCTTTCCACTTTAGCAACCGGAAACATAAAACCGGTTACAGTGTCAACTTCAATGCTATGCGCACAATAATCACAATTATTCATTATCAATTTAACTATAGTGCCTGTATCGGTTTGTTGTGTTTTACCAAAATAGTAATAAAATCCTCCGTCAGCGGCTGAATAAATCTTTTTCTTACCGACTATTTGAACAGGAACCTTGTAGATAAAGAAACTGTCTTTGTCAATTAGTAATGAACTTTCGTAATACCATTTTTTTGGAGCATCATAGCATTCAAGTTCCCCGCTTTCATTTATCCAACATATCCTTTCAAGCCCCTTATATAAACTAATTCGGGCCTGAGAAAATGATTTAAAACCGGAAAAGGAAAATAGAACTATTGTGATGATTATTTTCATAATACCCGACCTTTCTGCGGACAGTTTCTGCCTACGAACGTTTATGTGGTCAATATGTTTTTCCAATTGTAATGTAGTGCGGGAGACTGTTTCTGTATAGGGCATTTACGGATCTTTATGATTAAAAGATACGAAATTTAATATCCAAAATTTAACTTTGTCACTTTACCTTTGGAAGAGGGTAAAAGCTCTATTCCTGCAGTCCTATGCAAGATGCTTTAATTGTGCTTAATTCGATAACAGGAGAATGGCCCATTCGTTATTAATTACTAAATATTTATGAAAAACGTTCTTATCATTTTGTTTTTATCTGCTATCGGCGCGGGCAAGACATTTGCACAACAACCTAAAACCGGCACTTATATATACCAGGTCGCTTTTGCTGAATGGCAGGGAAGATCCTTGGGAGCCACCGTACTTATAAAGATCAAAGGAGATTCTATATATGTTATTCATAATGGTGGTAATCTTTCGGGAGAAAAGGGCGAAGTGATTGATAGTGGGATTATTATGAAACATCGTAGAACAGGAAAATGGATTATCGGGCATACACCTGGCGACAAAGAGGCTCCTGAAGTTGGCGGTTGCTCAGACGGACCCAGCGTAATAGATTTCAACCGCAAACAATTCTGGCTTTGTTGAAAGGATATGAGCCCCGAATATCCGGACTTCCGCGATCAGTAAAGAGACAACTTAAAGATGCTTAACCTAGTGATATAGATGACGTTTGTTTTCGTGCATGACCATGTAAACATGGGTGAAGCAATTCATGCTACTGACAAGTCTTTAATGAGGGCATTGGCTTCGACGGAACATGGGATAAAAATGATGCAAAGCCTGTATTGTTAGCGTCTATTTAAGAGTACATATTTGGACAAAAAATATTGATTTTTAACATGTTAAAATTCTCCAACAAGTAAAAAACACATATTTACAACACGGCCTGTAATGGTATAGGCATACAAAATTTTAGTAAAATCGTACAGATAATCCTTATTAAACGTAGGTATTTTTGATGGTATCATCATTATTTATGTCATATGAAAAAGATATTACGTTATCTGCTTGCTACTATTAGTGGTTTTATTACTTTACCCGTTTTCGGTCAACAGCTGGTAGGCACCTGGCGACTTACAGCTGCGGATAAGATATTACCTAATGGTAAACGTACTGCTGATTACGGTGCCAGTCCGCACGGTATTGCAATATTTACTACTGACGGACATTATACCGTAGAGATCTTTAATAATGAGCGGAAAGCATTTGCAGCCGGAGATCGTGAAAAAGGTACACCTGAAGAATACCGGGATGCCCTATTAACTATGAGCTGCCATTTTGGAACTTACAAAGTAGACAGTGCTAACAAGAACATTATTTTCCATATCGACAAGGGTAGTTTTCCTAATGGAGATGGTAAGACAAGGATAAATAGCTTCACCCTGAGTGCCAAGCAGCTTAGTTGGCAATTACCGCCACGACCGAATGGAGAAATACCTATTTCGGTATTCGCCCGCGTACATTAATTCGGTAAATTACGGTCATGAGAAATACGCTGTATCAGCCCTTCGAGATCGAAATAAAAAAAATGGATCACTTTCCTGAGAGAAAAAGAAAGATTAACTTTTTTGAGCTTATATATGTCATCAGCGGTACTGGAGTACAGTATGTAAATGGCAATCAATTCAGCTACAAGAAAGGTAATCTTTTTTTACTTACACCCGAGGATGCCTATTCCTTTGATGTATCATCACCTACCTGTTTTTTCTTTATCCGGTTTAATGACTATTACGTTCGTAATGATAAAGATACGGTGCAATGCATGGAAAGCATTCTGCAGAATGCCAGTCACCGGCCCGGATGTATACTGAAGAACAAAACAGATAAGCCACTGGTGGCTTTTTTAATGGAGAGTATGATGGCTGAGCAAGAGCATCAGCAAATTTATTTCACGAGGATTACCGAGCAGATCGTTAACACTATAATTACGATTGTAGCAAGGAATATTGCCCTGAAGTTGCCGAAGAAAATTAAAGAACATACGGGAGACCTGGTACTGGAAATGTTACACTTCATACAGCAGCACATCTTTGAACCACCATTATTAAGTGTAGAGAAACTGAGCACCCAATTTCAGATGGCGCCGAACTACCTTGGGCGTTATTTCAAAAAGCAAACTGGAGACACTTTACAGGACTACATAGCAAACTACAAAGTAAGATTAATAGAAACACGTTTATTGCACAGTAATATGCGGATTAATGAAATTGCGATTGAGTTGCATTTTACAGATGAAAGTCATCTTAACAGGACTTTTAAAAAAATAAAAGGGATGAGCCCCACGGCCTTTAGAAAGCAACATTTAACAGATGCTTCAAATTGAGTTTTTATTCGAGATTTCCATCGCCCCGATACTTTCGAGGAAAGTAACTACGCCCGTTTCATTTGTTTTCGAGGTACGGTCGCCGTATTTAACGCAGTACGTTAATACCTGTTCCGCAAGCGTCAGTGACCCGGCTTCAAAGACTGCGCATTTATTACATTAAAAACTCACTTGGTATTTCAAGACCTGCTTTTTCTGCTGCCGCAATATGTGTCTTTGCCTGGTTAGGATCAGTAAAGCCCTCTTCAAACAAGTATATTCTGGCCAGTTCAATATGCCCCATCTCATAACCACCTTCTATCGCTGTTTTAAAGCATCCTATTGCCGCTTTTACATCCTTTAGCGTACCTAATCCCTTCCGGTGGAAATTCCCTTGATTAAACGCCCCTATTTCAGAATTATCTTTGCGGTAATATCGGAGAGCTGTTTCAAAATCCCCCTTTTCTTCATACAGGTAGCCCAACCAATCGTTATCAGGTTCTCCAAGTGCCTCTGCCTGGTGATAGTGGTACAATGCCTGTTCAGGATCTGTATCATAAAGTAAAAAACCCAGGTTATTATGCGCCACTGCCAGGCCGTCATCAGCCGCCTGTTGCAGCAGGTTAATGGCTCTTTCTATATCAGGGATAGTCCCTATGCCATTCTGGTAACACAGGCTCAATCCGTTGAGCGCGTTTGTATTGCCGACGGCAGCTCCTTTCTCATACCAGTAAAATGCTTTGTCATGATCTACATACCCATCTATCATATAATGAATATGCGCCAGGTTGTTCATAGCATAACCATATCCCTTTTCAGCAGCAAGTGTGTAGTGATAAATTGCTGACGGATAATCCTGTCTGCTATAGGCATCTACGCCCATATTATATAATTCTTCCACCGGGGTGTAGGCATCGGTAACCGTTTCCTCATCAGGTGCCCCGGCATATGCCAGTAGCCTGTCACGCACTGCATCATTATAATAAAAACTATAGCTGTCACTTTCGGCATCCTGTTGTACCAGACCTTTATTGGCTCTTGATATCCCATATTTATCTATAAGATATACCTCCTTCCCTTTCATTGCCCAGGCGAAGCCCTGATGAGGGGCTTTACGTACTATTAAGTCGAACTGTTCGCCATCTTCCGTAAGATAATAGGACCCATCTTTCTGCAGCATGAATACATCATCATTCAACAGTTCTATTTTTTCGTATTTAAAATCGATGATCACCGTCGCATCTTCTGCCAGCATCCCCCAATTTCCATTCTTTTGTGCAATGTAACGGCCATTGTATCCGATCTTCTCAAGGTTTTCATATGTGGGATCAACTACTACTTTTCCTGAAAGATTGATCAGTCCCAGGAGGCCATTGCGCTGAACAATCGCCAGATAAGAATAGTCAAAATCATAAGCCTCATCCCATTCCGGAAAAACTATAATTTCACCTGATCTATGCACATAGCCATATTTCCGGGCCTTCATCACCACAGCGACATCCTGCTCGCTGAATTCGTAAAACTCATCAAATTGTGGACTTAGCAATATTTCTCCGTCAGGACTTTTTAGTCCCCATAGCCCATTCTCATAATAAATTTCTTCCCTCCCCGATTCTTCATAGATATACCTCCATCCATAGTAATAGTCTGCATAGTTCAACAGTTCAGCAAATGAATTAAAAGCCGTGCTTACATGTTTGAGCTCATTGTAAGACAACAGGGAAATGTTGTTGTTATCCATAGCGCTGGTGATCATCGCATTGTTATACGCAATATCAGCCAGCCAGATAGCAGCCTGTTCGTCATGCGGTGTGTCTTCCATGTTGAATACGTCCCGGGCATCCATACTAAAATAAGCATATTCCAAGCCGTCCAGATATTTGTACAGCTTATTTTTGCATTCTGTAAAGGAGCTTTTGTTATTAATGAGGGACTGTGAGGAATCCAGCAAGTTGTAAAACCTTTTCAGGTTTTCGATACCGGATCTGGCGTCATAGTATATAATATCATTTTCAATAAAGCCTCCACTTATTAACAAAGGTTGTAATAATAGTGGCATCTCATATCCCCATTCCATCATCATCATGATATCATTCCTCTCTATTGACGGGGAGCTGGTGTTATATAAATATACTCTATGCGACATGCTGCAAAGATAATTTTTAAAGCATTAATCACAGATATGAAAAATTTGGAAGAGTTCCTCAACAGGAAACAGATATCAGTGATCAGTGGAGACTTGCACAAAATTGGGACAGCAATGCGGCTTATACTATACTCGGTATAATAAAAATCATAGTGGCTTGTCCTGATGGTTACATCTTTACACTAACACCGATCATTAGCCTCGACTCATTTGATCCAAAGTCATAAGCGGGCATCGACCAGATAGTGGACGAGATCCTGGGAAGATAAAATCGGAAGTTAGGTCCTAAACCGTGGAATCTCCACGCAGTAAGACCGAGTGTAAACAGTTGCGAATACTTATGAAATAAGTTAACCTTATACAAATAATTATCTTTTCCGCCACCTCGCTCTCCCCAGATGAAAAGCGATGTTTTCCCATTTCCTGTCCATATACTGGTAGCGTACCGGGGACTATGTGTACCATGTTCTATACCTGTGCTTGCACCAATACTAAATGATTTGGATGGAGAGTATGTAGCGCCAATCAGGGCCTGCCCCCATTTTTGTTCAACAAGACCAAAAAAAGTCAATGAAATTTTCTCCGTAATTTTTTTTGACCCGTAGTAATTGATATTGGGTTCTACTGTGCCACTAGCAGTATACCTGGCGTATACCTCTAATTGGGCTTGGGCCGCAAATGGCAAAGTGATAAGTAAAAGAGAGAGTAATTTTTTCATTTTAAAAGGTTATGTACCTGAATTTGTATTTCTGAATAAGCAATGGCTAACAGTATACTGTGGCTGGCATAAGCAGATCAGGTAAATTGTTGGATTCTCATCCGGGGTTATGTCTGAAAATACAGAACAGTACAAGTGTAGGATCGTTAGAGAATGGGAACCGCTAATAGTTAGCGATCTCCATTCTTGTCTATTTACTAAAACCTCTTTAGCAAAAGACGATAACATAACTCCCGTCAGTATCATTAATAAAGTAAAACCAGAATTTACTTAGCGCTATTGGCCAGGAAGCTGTCTACACTCCATTTATAATCTGTAATCCTTGAGAGTAGCAGGCTGGCGGCACAAACTGGAAATACGGCAAAGTTGATCGGCGCTTTTATACCTAAAAACAGCGCCATTGATAACCCAAAGATGAATGTCAGCATACTACTTCCAAGTGCTACCTGTCTTGTTTTAAGTCCGATGATGAGTAGAATTCCAATAACAGCCTCAGTTAAAGTGGCAATAGCACCCATGATGTAGACGGCATGTTTGTCTAAAAAAGGCATTAGTGTTCCTGTATAATCAATGAAGTTGTCCCAGTTACCCCATTCAATATTTCTGGTTCCGAGCGGACCCAAAAATCCGAGCCTGTCTGATACCGTCACGAGGAAGCCAATACCAAGTGCAATGCGTAATAGAAGCTGGGGTAGTTTAATTGAATTGTTCATAAAAATATTTCTATTGTATATATTTTATGATGTAAAATTAGGGCTTCACTGGACTGCAACTACAGGCCAGTTTTGACAAATATCACAGCCCAGATCATACATGTATATTTTCATGAACGCTAATGCTTCGGGTCTATAGACGTCAGGTGCAAAAAATGTTAAATCTTACTACGAAGGTCAACTTGAGGTGAAATTTTAAGATGGCGTATACAAACAAAAACGCCGGAGAAAATGTCTCCGGCGTTTTATCTACGTGTTGAATCTACAAATTTTTCTCTCTATCTTATGCGCCATATGAGTACACATCCTCTCCCTACCAAACCACATTATCTTGTACTGGACGGGCTACGTGGCGTAGCCGCATTGATCGTTGTCATTTTCCACGTATTAGAAGCGCATTCCACGAGTCACCTCGATCTGATGATCAATCACGGTTACCTGGCCGTTGATTTCTTCTTCCTGCTTTCCGGTTATGTCATCGGTTATGCCTATGACGACCGCTGGCAGAAAATGTCTATCGGTACCTTTTTCAAACGCCGGCTGGAACGGCTTCAGCCTATGGTGATCATGGGCATGATCATCGGCGCCCTCTTCTTCTATGCATCTGACTCGCCGCTATTTCCTGCCATTCACACCGTACCGATATGGAAACTATTGCTGGTCATGCTTATCGGTTTTACCCTCATGCCTATCCCCGTTTCCTGGGATATCAGGGGATGGCAGGAAATGCATCCGCTGGATGGACCGGGCTGGTCACTGTTCTTTGAATATGTCGGTAACATCCTTTACGCACTCGGCATCAGGAAATTTTCAAAAACAGCACTCTCCATACTCGTTAGCCTTTCCGCTATTGCGCTTATCTATCTCACTGTATTCGGTCCTACCGGTGACGTTATCGGTGGATGGTCTATAACACCCGAACAATTAAGCATCGGCTTTACCCGCCTGATGTTCCCTTTCTTTGCCGGCCTGTTGTTGTCCAGAGCGACTAAGCCCACACGTATTAACAATGCGTTCCTGTGGTGTGGCATATTACTGATAATATCATTGGCCATACCACGGATCGGTGGTGCAGATCACCTGTGGATGAATGGTATCTACGAATCTTTTATCATCCTTTTCGTATTCCCGCTGATTGTCTATCTGGGTGCAAGCGGCCAGATCCACAGCAACAGGGAGTCTAAAATATGTAAGTTCCTTGCGGATCTTTCCTATCCCTTATACATCACACACTATCCGTTCATTTACGTCTATTCCGGCTGGGTAAGTGCACACAAAGGCACAAATATGCCATTGGCAGTCGGGTATGGTATACTGACATTTGTCGTATCCATATTGGTAGGCTATCTCAGTCTGAAATACTACGACGAACCGGTAAGGGCCTGGCTGAAAAGAAAAGTAAAAGCATAGGTCTTTAACCCTATGTAATCTGCTTAAAATTCACCATCTTGTTGTTTATCAGTAAACAATCAAGAGATATAGTTACGTGAACGCGCAGGTAACAAGAAGAAATTTCATCGGTCTTATTGGCATGAGCGGACTAGGTCTCGCTTTGAAAGGCAGTGCTTTCGCAGTTGCCCGCTCTCTCGTTGCTGGCGTTCCACTGGAGGCCAGTGTTGAGATCGACTTTACACATCCGGAGGGCACTATAGACGAGGGTATTTATGGCCAGTTCATGGAACATCTGGGCAGAGCTATCAAAGGAGGGATCTTCGAAGAAGATTCTCCCCTGTCTGATGCCAAAGGCATCCGCAAAGACGTACTGGAAAAGATCCGTGGTTTACAACCAAGCATACTGCGATATCCCGGTGGCACCTTTACCAAGATCTACCACTGGATGGATGGTATCGGCCCGCTGGCAGAAAGACGCAGCCGCCCTAACCTCATATGGGGCGGTGTGGAAGATAATCACTTCGGTACGGATGAAGCCATCGCATATGCAAGGGAACTAAGGGCAGATGCCTATTTTGCGGTCAATATGGGAACCGGTACGGCGGAAGAAGCAGGCAATTGGGTTGAGTATTGCAACGGCACACAGGACACTTATTATGCGAATCTACGCCGCAAAAACGGCCATTCCGACCCTTTTAATGTAAAGTACTGGGGAATAGGCAATGAAGAAGCTGCCGGTCCGGATATCGGCCATTTACAGGATGTAAAAGAGTTTGTAAAAGAAGCGTGGCTGTATACCAAAGCCATCAAACTACAGGATAAAAACGCTAAACTCGTACTCTGCGGCGCAGATGATGCCTGGAACGAATATGTTCTGAAAGAAATGGGATCGGTATGCGACTACATCTCCATGCACCACTATGTCAGCTCTGATAAAAGTAAACCGGCGTCACTGTTCCCGCAGGTCGATCATATGGAAAATCTGATCCTTACATTAAAAGGACAGATCAGGACACTAACGCCTGAAAAGGTGACCGACTTCAGTAAATGGTACCGCTTCCCGCACAGGGCCGATCCGGTAAAGATAGCTATCGACGAACTGGGGATCTGGGAGCCCGGTGGCACCGGCGCGTATCAGCTGGAAGAATATTATACCTGGGAGCATGCACTGGGTACCGCCACCTTCTATAACATCATGCTCAGACAAGCATCGGTGGTTGGCATGGCAACCTGGGCACAGACCGTTAATGTACTGGCACCGATCATGACCAGTAAAACAGCCGCTATTTGTCAGACCATCTACTACCCCATGCAGTTCTACCGCCAGCACGCCGGTAATGTGAGTCTGAAAACACAGGTAATAACACCCGATCTGAAAATGCCGGGATCTAAAGCATCCAAAGCATTGGACGTAGCCGTCACTCTCCATGACAAAGATGGTAGTCTGGTGATCTTTGCAGTGAACCGTCATCCGGAACAGGCGGTTAAAACAGACCTCCGCAGCATCGACAATAAGAAGTATACGCCTGTAGCTTTATACGAACTGAATGCAACCGCGATCAACGCGATGAACACCCTCGAAGATCCTACAAAGAATTTAGTGACATCAACAGAGAAAAAAGTCTCTGGTAACCTTTCCGGCTACACTTTCCCCGCGCATTCCATTACAGCTATCAAATATAAAAAGATATAAGTATTTAAAAAGAGGAAGGTCTCTACATATGCAGAGACCTTCCTCTTTCTTTCCCCTTTTTTCGGTCGTCACCTTTTCAGGGTGGCTATTAATGTCAATGGATATGTTTTTATGATTTTTATCACCTTTTTTCGCGTCATTTCTTCAACTAGATTAATTTTTTCCTGAGTAATATATAGGAACTTTGGTGTGTTAAACAATACATCATAAGCAAAAGGATAGTTATGAAAAGTATAAAAGCGAATGCGTACGAAGCAATCTTCCGACTGGAAAAATGCTTGTCCAGGACTGCTGTAGCGTCCTCTCTTTCTTCACACTTGAGGAAAGGATGACACTGGCCCTTGCAGGGCAGTAACATTATCAAAAAAAGCGTCCGGAGAGAGATTTACAATGCTGTAGCATTATATATGTGCATACCCTTACACATATCACCATGACATTGTAAAAACAATCCAAAAACATTATTTATCGGCACAAGATCGATCTATCAATTGGTTATCACCAACTGATCGTGAAGCAGAAAAAAATCTGATAACTCCAAGAATTCGATAGTGTCGGTGTTTGAAACTAATATCACAGATATGAAAAGTTTGGAAGAGTTTCCCAACAGGAAACAGATAGTAGTGATCGGTGGAGGCTTCGCTGGTCTGAGCTTTGCAAAAAGACTGCTACAAAACAAATTTTATGAAGTCACGCTGATCGATAAGAACAACTTCAATTATTTTACGCCACTTCTTTATCAGGTAGCCACTGGTTTTCTTGAGCCCTCCAATATCAGTTACCCGTTCCGGAAGATCTTTAGAGACAGCAAGGTCAATTTCAGGATCGGCGAAGTGACCGCTGTGGATACACTGCGCAAGGTAGTTCACCTGGGCGATGATCAGATCAGTTACGATCATCTGGTTTTCGCTGCCGGTGCAAAGGCCAACTTTTTCAATAACGAAAGTGTACTTGCCAATGCTATTTCACTTAAAGGAATGGAGGATGCGTTATTTATGCGTAATGAGCTTATGAGGACCATGGAAAAAGCCACGACAGAAACAGATCCGAGGGAAAGACTGAAACTCCTTACGATCGTAGTAGCTGGAGGCGGACCCACCGGAGTTGAAGTTGCAGGAATGCTTGCAGAGATGAAGAAATTCATTATAAAAAAGGACTATCCGGAACTTGCACAGGCAAACGGTAGGATCTACATTGTCGATGGAAATTCTGTGTTGCTTGCTCCGATGAGTGAAAAGACCCACCAGGAGGCTTACGATGCGCTTTATAGCCTCGGCGTCCGGATTAAATTGAACACTCATGTGAAAAGCTACGAGAATGGTGTTGTTACCTTTTCGGATGGTAAGGTCATTGAAGCAGGAACTCTAATCTGGTGTGCAGGCGTTACAGCACACATTTTTAAGGGGATTCCGCAGAGCAGCCTCGGTATGGGGAACAGGATGCATACAGATGCTTTCAACAAAGTTATCGGATTAGAGGATGTATTTGCCATTGGCGATATTGCCGTTCAGTACACCGACTCCGATTATCTTAGGGGACATCCCCAACTGGCGCAGCCTGCGATCCAACAGGGGAAAGCGCTTGCCCGGAACCTTCTCAGGATGGCAAAAGGCAAGGAGCCTATTCCCTTCAAATATTTTGACAGAGGGGACATGGCGATTATAGGTAGAAACCAGGCAGTGGCCGATCTATTCAAAAATAAATTTCATCTCAGCGGCTTTCTGGGTTTATTCAGCTGGTTATTCATTCACCTGATCTCATTGGTAAATTACAACAATAAGCTCAAGACGCTTTATAGTTGGATCGTAGCTTATCTAACCAAGGACCAGGCACTTAGGATGATTTTCTTTTCCAAGGAAAAGCATTAGCATGGTGCCGCTAGTTAAATTCTAAATTTGGAACACGATCTGGCAAGGGAGTTTGTAAAACTACAAAGTAGTTGGTATTTTTACATCTTCGGGAATTAAATGCCTGGCAAAAGTAAAACACCAGACGCTGCTATTCATTTAATCCCCTTTTAACTAAATCTTATGAAGATGTACAAACTATTATGTGGATTCCTAGTGCTTTTCTGCCTGCAAACCAAAGCACAATCCAAAGATTCTTTGAATGTAAAGCTGACTGAAGCCAAACGTGAGATATTAGCGAATGTCGTTTTTAACGACAACGCGAATAAGGCGTTTGATGTCTTAACGCAGAAAGCAACAGAGGCCTACCAGCAAGATGGATCAAGTAAAAATCTGGCTAAGATCCTTGAACGCTACAGGGCACTGTTAACAGAAATCAAAGGTGCACAGACGCCTAAAACCAACAATACCGAAGAGTATGAAGTTAGCATCGAATCTATCAAAAAAGCTAAGTTGAAACTCTGCCCTCTTTATCCTTTTTGCAATTAAGTGTTAATATCAAATTGTTTCCGGACCAATCCCTTGATCCTACAAACAATTGCTCACTATCTGAGTGGCTATTTTCACTTTACCCATTGACGTCAACAGTCAATGATGGTTATTACGTGTTTCTCCTGTATCTGATCTTTACCAAAGTAAGATCTCATCTTACCTTTCAAATACAACCAGTTATATAATTCAAGTAGCAGGTGGTCATTCTCAATTGACTACCTGCCCGTGAAAAGCAAAAGTCGGAGGTGTCTCCGACTTTTTGCTTTTGTCCACAGTGGCGGAGTATTATCTAACCGGCTGGGCTTGATAATTGATAAATTAGGCCCTGTATTGGAGACAGGTTAGCTAAATGTACGTATGTTTGTAAAAACACACCTATTGACCTATGAAGAAAATCATCTCTTTCCTCTTAATTTCAATGAGCTATCAGTATGGCTTTTCTCAAAGGCTTTTGGCCTCCTGGAGTCAGCAAAATATTGAACATTACACGAAAGAAATGTATGATGAAGCACAGGAACTGACATCAACGGAGCTTTTGGAGAAAAATATGAACGACATTTTTTGGAGCGAGGTATTTCTAACGTTGAATGCGTCAGTAAATCGTCATACTAATGATACGGCTTATTTGAAAGAACTCGCGAATCAAATAACAAATAGAAAGGAAACCATATTAAAGGGAACAAGCAGATTGATCATATGGGATAGGATCATTACAGGTGAGATAATCTTTGAGGGTAAAGGATTGGTGATTGATAATGATCTATTTGTGATCGGGGGTCGGGCCAATCAAATACTTCAAAATTTGACACAAAAGAACTTCGGATTTGTAACGGCCCATTCTACTGACAAGGACCTTAGGGATATCAAAGAAAAATGGCTAAAACATCTATCCAACCAAGCTGTAGAAGCATATAAACCTATTGAATACAAAAATTCTAAGATATCGGAAATAAGTGGTTTAAATGCAGTTGAGGCGCTTGTTATCTCATTACAGGATAGTCCGGGTAAGCAGACTATTATTAAAAAATGTCTAAATAATGTATATAAGCTTGAACAGCTCCCTGAAGATAAAAGTGCTCCTGCAAATTTGTGTAATCCTGACCACTATACACTAGCATATCTAGCTATGTTATTCGGAGACGCGAAAGTGAACGAGTCAAAAGATGTGAAATGGTGGACAAATTTTTGGAAAGCAAATGCTAGTAATTTAATGTGGAATGATGAAAAGGGGATTTATGAAATAAAGAAGTAATTATTGAGTTGTGGACATCAAGTTTACACGGCAAGCATATTCATTAGTAACTCTTTTCCGGGCATTTTAAAATTAGTTCCAAAAGTCATTCTGAATGCGGCTAGCCCTTGTGTCGCTGCAATCAGCATTGCGGCAAGCTGCAGGGCATCGCCTTTTATAAATACGCCCTGAATTTGCCCTGCTTTAATAATACTGCCGAGTAGTTTCATGGGTACCAAAGTGGCTGGCAGCATTAATTTTACGGATTGCTGTAAAGGGCGACGACTGGCAATCGAAAAAGACATTATTATTAAGCAACCTGCGAGAGCACCTGGAGGTAAAGAGATTGGAAGGGAGTTATAAGAAATACGCAGTTATATCAGTCCCTGTCTTATTAGCTGCCGGAAAAGAAAGTCCTGGTTTCATTCCTGAAATGATCAATATATTATCAATGGAAATTTCTAAGTCACAGGTCTTATTTTTGCCTGGCATGGAGCACCTGTCTCCGCAGAACAACGGGGCTCCCGAGGTATTAGCAAAACACGTCATTAATTTTTTAAGAAGAGCTAAATAGAAAAGTTACTGAGATCGCCTGCTTAATGAGTTTATTGAAGTCCACTTTGCTGAAAGAATATGGGTTCAGTATTATACTGTTGTTTTTTCTGAAATAGCTCCCGGGTCAGAAAGCTTTCGTTTTCTTCTAATATGTGCAAAATCTGCTTCTGTTGTAAAATACTCCAGTGCCAACACTAATAATATAGAACTGAGAAAGGTTACTTTTTGCATAATGGGTAAAGGCCCCCGGAACGTTGAGCCATACAAAAACATCGTGATGTAGTAAAGAAGCATACAAACGACGCAAGCAAATTTGAGCAAGTGAAGTTTTGTTTGCATAACAAACACCGTAATGTAAAATAGACTTACCAAAAGCAGTGTGCTTGCTATTACCACCATTATATCATGCAGGGGTGTAGCTATTAAACAGTTAAACAGCATATTGCCGGCTCCCAGATATTTGATAACCTTGGCCGCGCCTTTGTTCGGTATTTTTTTTGAGAAGCGGACAAAGAATACCGCGAAGCTGGCTGAAAGCATAACCATACCTGCATCCGCCCACATTCTGGCAGTATTTTCTGCTCCGTTTATGGCTTTCTCTGCAAACAGGTTGCTGATGAAGTTTTGTGACCAATGAAATCCAACGGTGTTTTTATCAACTAAGGAACCTCCCGGATATACAACAGTGGCAATCAGCAACAGTAACATCGAAACTATTATTCCTGCCAGTACAGCATGTTTTTTAAGCATCAGATTTGATTTTAGGTTCGTTTTCACCAGAAGAAACCTAAGTTATCACTTTTTTCAGTCGTGTGGTGCAGTAGACTTTTTGTCTGTCTATATGCATAACCAAACTATTTGTTCATTGAACCAGCCGAAACTGATTGCATCTATATTCAGGAACATGATCTTGATTACAAGCAAATTGGGGAGTACCAAATGCAGCTGCAGAATCCTTCAATACGAAGATTAAAGCTTTTAGAAATGCACTCAGAGGAGTAAGAGATATTGAGCTTTTTCTTTACAGATTATCGAAAATCTATGCTTAACAACTAAATCCCCCAAGTTTTCAGCTTGATCTATCAAATTCAGAGCGGACCTTGACAATCTTAAAAAGCAAAAGGCCGGAGATATCTCCGACCTTTTGCTTTTTTTGCCCGGTAGCGAATCATTTTCGAACCAAATGCTTTTGATTTTTAAAGCGTTATCCCTAAAAGAACAGGTGTATCTTGTCCTTCTATTCGTATCATTTATTTGCGATTACACTAATTTCTACGTTGGCCCCTTGCACCAGGTCGCTTACAGCGATACATGTTCTGGCGGGAAAGGGATATTGAAAGTAATTGCGGTAAATGTTATTGAACTCGTCCAGCTGCTTAATATTCCGCAGATATACAGTAACACTCAGTACTTGTTTCATAGAAGAGCCGGCCTGTTTCAATTTGTCATTGACATTGGTCAAAGCCTGATGAACTTCTTTGGTAAAGCTGCCATCAGCGTTTCCAATCTGACCTGAAACAAAAATTAGACCTTTGTATGCTGTAGAATTGCTATATGGCGTCAACTGTATACTGTTCTTTTGCGCATGTGCTGCCATAACAAGCACTGATAGCGCAACGATTATTCCCATTTTCTTCATTCTCATAATCCGTATCTGCTTATTAGTACAACCATCGCAGCCATTGCCGCTGCGCCCATCAAAACTTCTCTGGGATTTACCTTGTCATATGTGTCAATAGCAGAATGATGAATATAGAACAGCCGACTGTCGTCGGTGTCCAGACTGATGAGTGCCTTTGCCTGTCCTTTCATAGGAACCAGGTCAACACCTCTCTGCTGTAATTGTATGTCGTCGGCCTTATAAGGCATGAACAAAGTACGCCATTGCTGAAACTGAGCCATACCAGCTGCAGACGTTTCAATTCTAAAGCCTCTTGGTGCAAACCCACCGGCATCCGATTCTATAACTGCTACATGCTTTTCCGCTTTTAGGCTGGCTTGTTGCGCATATTTGATGGCCCCATGGGCCCCTGATTCCTCATTCATATAAAGTATCATCCTAATGGTTCTTTCCGGTTGTATTCCGGTTGCCTTAAAGAGCCTGAGCACTTCCATTACCTGTACAATTCCGACGCCATCATCGCTGGCCCCTTCACTTAGGTCCCATGTGTCTATATGTGCTCCCACGGTAACATACTCATTGGGATGCACTGAACCTTTGAGTTCTGCAATGACATTGTAGGAAAGCACATCGGGTAGTTGTATGCAATTCATGCGCAAAGAATAGCGAAGTGCTGGATCTTTCCTTAAAGCTTCACTTAGCTTGTCAGCGCTGTTCGTACTCAGGGCTGCTGCGGGCACTTTCTTTACAGCTGTGTCATAGCTCATTGCGCCGGTATGCGGATGATCATCTTTTGCCAGCGTCAGGGATCGAACCAGCGCGCCAACAGCCCCTTTTTTTGAAGCGGCAATAGCGCCTTGTGTTCTTTGGTCGACTACCGCCAGGTAGGCTTTGAAGGTCTCGATCTCAGTAGGGTCCATAGGCCTGTTGAAAAAAACGAATCTTCCCCTGACCTGATCATCCGTTAATGCAGCCAATGCCGCCCATGACGTCACTTCGACGACCGGCGCCATTAAAATGCCGTTAGTGCCTATAGAACCTCCCAAAGCAACAACATCCATCGTCACCTTTCGGCCTTTACTGGTGAAATATGATGTTTCTTTGGCGCCTCTTACCCAATGAGGTACCATTACGGGCTGAAGATAAATGCTGTCAGGATGGTATTGACCCATGGTGCGCATGGCCCAATCAATTGTTTGCTGGGCCTGTGGCGAACCGCTTATTCTTGCACCGATCCGGGAGGTGAGGTAACGCAGATTACTATCCGTTTTTCCGTTTTGTAAAGCTTCATTATAAAGCTTACGGATGGTTACCGAATCAGCATCATGTGATACCTGTGCATTTACCGGCAGGCTATGTAAAACAATAACGCCCGCTGCCAGTAATAAAAAGAACTGTTTAATACGCATACTATTGGCCTTTACCACTGGTGGTGTAAATAATGGGGAACCAGCTATAGCCACTCCCGGTTTTGCGTATGTGCCCTATGCCGGGGAAAGACAGATGATCTGCAGCGATCCAGTACCTTTTTGCGGCTGCATCTTCATACGCTTTTTTGCGGGCTTTCGCTGCCGCCGCCGGCTCAACATCAAAATCAATGGTAATATCCGGGTTGTCGAATTGTACAGCCGCCGCATGCATAATATCGCCCCAAAACATAATTCGCTCGCCTTTACTTGAAACCTGATAAAAAGTATGACCAGGGGTATGCCCTGCACTGGCTACAGGTAATATACCGGGGAAAAGTTCTGCACCGTAATCAAATGTTTTTACTTTTCCTGCTTTTACATAAGGCGTCATTTTTAGCCGGGCTTCATCAAAATACTTTTTCAGCCGGGCCGGCGCTTTTGCATAACTTTCTTCGCTCAGCCAAAAGTTAGCTTCCTTTTTGCTTACGTAGATGGTTGCATTAGGAAAAACCATTTTATTTCCATCCATTAAGCCGCCGGTATGGTCGGTATGAATATGGGTGATCAATACGGCATTTATCTGTTCAGGTTGATAGCCGGCCTTTATCAGGTTGGTAGGTAGGTGCCCCAGTGTTGGGCCGTATAGTTCAGCAGTTCCTGCATCAACCAGAATGAGCTTTCCCCCTTTTTTGATCAGGTAGGCATTCACAGAAGCCTCCACTATAGGGCTCTGAAAGTTGTGGCTCGTTAGTCTTTCTATTTCGCCGGGTTTGGTATTGGTAAGAATTTTATTGAGTTCGAGGGGGATGCTTCCGTCAGACAATGCAATAATTTCAACATCCCCGATCAGCATATGATAACTGCTTGGTTGAGGCAATACCTTTGCAGTATCCTGAGCTATCGCAATTACCGGAAAATATAAATAAACTACTGTACTTAATTTGAAAATGAGTTCCTTTAGCTTTATTGCTGCACTTTTCATCTTTGTAACTTTTAATTTGAGAAGAAACAAGATCATCAGCGGGCGCGCTCCGGTGATAAGGTTGTAAAACGTAGGCAAAGCTATGGAGCAAGGGCTTCTCAGGCAAGTACGTACTTCATTATAGCATAGGGGCAAAATTACCGCTATGGACAGTCACATGTATATTCAGTACTTTTACAATACAATAAGTGATGTTATGTATGAAAGAAAGATCCCAAAAGACCTTGATTGCGGGATGGCAATGATCATGGAAATTATTGGCGGGAAATGGAAGCCCTGTCTGATCCACAATATCTGGAAAGGACACAACAGACCCAGCGAGTTGCAGCGGTTAAATCCGAAGGCAAGCCGCAAAGTGTTGTATCAGCAATTGAAGGAACTGGAAGCGTATGGAATTATCGAGCGTAAAGTGTATGCTGTGTTGCCGCCAAAGGTTGAATACTTTATAACAGATCTGGGAAAATCATTGCTACCTGTTATCAGTGTAATGGATGAATGGGGAACACAATACCTGGAAGACCCAAACAAAGAGCCTGTATTAAAAAGGGTTGTTTAATTATTTGTGAGCAGAAAATATCTTATCAGCCAGAATTATTGCATAATGGTGATACTGTCAAACAACTATCAGCCGTAGCAGGTACCTATTGTTCAAACAGCCAAGATTGTGGACCAGAGAGCAACAGCAACGGGCGGAGCAGTTCTCTGCTTTCAAATCCAGTTTACATAATGACTGATCGTACGACATTGAGCCTTTTTTCATCTAGATTATTTAATGACAAAAGCAGAAAACAAATTTCGAACTGCAGAACCAAACGTTATCCTAGCGCTGACAATAAGTCCAGAGCGGACCTTCGCGATCTTAAAAAGCAAAGAGGAAAACTCAAAAGTAAAATTAGGCGTTGAGAATTGTTTAAATGACTACCTGGCTCCATCAGGTACCCGAATAAAAAGAGGGTGTATCGTACTTTTGAGTTCTTATGTTTGAAAGAAGAAACATGGC
>CABHOY010000032.1 GCA_902168105.1 uncultured Flavihumibacter sp. | reverse complement strand
CTGGCTACTGCAATCTTTAGACTTTCTTCATAAACCGGCCGACGGCCCATCGTCTTTTTCATATTTGTAATTTAAGTTAGCTAACGTTTCTTACAAAATATGTAAAGTCAATCCTGAATTGATACACTTTGTACTTCCATCAAGCTGTTGCGCCACTTCTATAGCTTTGATCTCTGCTTCTAATTCGCCAGGGTCACCAATTAACATGCTATGGTCTTCGTAAACGCGATTTTCACTGATGAAGGTTTGTAACGCCTCTTCATCTTTAAAAAAAAGGATCATAAATACCTTTTCAGGGTATTTCATAGTAGCTATAAGATGCTCGTTCTGTTTAACAAATTCGGGTGATTGTTCAATCAGCTCATCCAGATTAAAATAATGATCCAGATTTGGAGCTTCATGCTCCGGAACGACTTTACAATGATTTGATGAAATTCCCATAGATAATTGTCATTAAAAATACAGATAATTACAATTGTCCGGCATAGTAAGAGATCAACACATAACCAGGTCCGTCTGTAGGTTCTATTAATAGCAATACTATTAATAGAACCTACAAGTCCGGCACATCGGCGCCTTATTATATTTTCAAGAACTGGAAATATCTCGTTTTGCCCGATTTTCTTTTCGTTTCTACAAAATACACACCGCTTGGCAGGGCTGACACACTGATAGAGATCTTCTCTTGTCTGCCAGTATTGTTCATCACCAGCACCCTTACACCTAAAGTGCTGAAGACAGTAACCGTATAAACCTGGTCTAATCGATTTTCGTCCTGGATATAGAGCGTTGAGCTTACAGGATTCGGATACCAGTGATAACCGGTACTGACTGATGGGGTTTCGGGTGTAGCTGTGGGTACACTCATCCTAATGGCAATAGGGTTGGTTATAACCATGCAACCTGCATAAGTCTTGCCAATACATCTGAGCTTATCGCCGCTTGTAACCGGTGCGTAGTTTATCGTGGCCCCGGTACTTTCACTGATGTCCTGCCAGGCATGCAAACGTGTGCTATCCTGCCACTGATATTGTAAATCCGTGCCTGAATAAGAGGAGGTAGCTGTCACATGGCTCTTAGCTCCTACTACAACAAATGTATCCCCGGAAATGCTGATATCTGGGTCAGCCATTGTAATTATCCTGCTGCTGGCCTGAGACTGAATGCGGCAGGCGGCGGGGCTGGTAAGCACACACTGAACCATGTCCTTGTCCTGCAACGTCGAACTGCTGAAGGTGTTTGCATTTGTACCCACAGCAATCCCATTAACCGTCCATTGATAGCTGGATACAGGCCCCTCATGCCATGGGGTTGCTGTAAACAACACATTAGTGCCGTTACAAATGGCAGAAGTTGCACTTGATATGCCAACGGAGAGCACACTGGTATCCTTCACCGCCATTGTAAGAACATTGCTCGGGGCTGGATTGGGATATGCGCAAGTGGCATCGCTTTTCATAAATACCTGCACCTTGTCATTTTTTTTGAGGCGTGAGCTGGTAAATATCGCATTGTTGATCCCCTGGGATACATAATTTACCCGCCAGTCGTATACCGGCAGGCTGCCCGGATTCGTAGGCATTGCCGTAAATGTAATGGGTGTTCCCACACAGGCCGCGAGGTCGGAGGCACTTATCTGCACGGAAGCGGTCTCCCCATTTACATTCACGGTTATAACGTTACTGGTATCACTATGACCAACGCCGCAAATATCACTATACATCAGGATCACCCGTACCTGGTCCAGATCCTGCAGCGTATTGGTTGAAAGCGTATTATTTGAATAATAACCTGCATCCTTTCCATTGATCTGCCACTGCCAACGATAATCATGTTTATAGCCGGTAGAGTCGGTTGCGGTAAAGGTTACATTTGTTCCAAGACAGAAAGTGGTGTCAGTAGCTTTAATGATTAAACCGGGACTGGCAGTATAGTTTAGTTGCAGTACAAATGTGCTGCTATAACGACCATCGACTATACACCGGTATTTATAGCCATTCCATGAGGCAGGTGTACTATCAAATTTCAGGGTGTTCGTGGTTTGGCCGGCCAGGTTTATACTATTAATGGCATTGGTAAACCCGCTGCCGGTGTCCTGCTGCCACTGGTAAGAATTTCCGCTGATATCGGATACCAGTATGTTGCCACCTTGTCTGCTGGTACACATAGGAGTAATGACCGGAACATTGACCGTATTTTTATACACAATGAGCGGATAGGTATCATACAGGCTCAACGCAGCAAGGTCAGGCTTTCCATTCCCATCAAAATCCGCTGCCGCAAATAGGTAGTTGGAAATTTGGGTGGAATTGTTGCCAGGTCCATATACCGGACTGTCTAGCTTGGGAGCACCTGACAGGGAGCTATTCTTTCCCATTATGAATTGGAGGGATCCTCGCCCAACAGCAACAACGACATCAGGTCTGGCACTTCCGCTGAAATTTGACACGCATCCCCGATCGCCGATCCCACTTTGCCGGGGCATGACAATAGGAGGCAAAAACGAAAAGCTCCCTATGTTTCTGAGTACACAGATATCATCGCCGTTGGAAATAACGATATCCGACTTGCCATCCATATCGAAATCCACGATTGAAACAGAGCTGGTTTCAAGACTCATGTCTGGCGCTCTTACTGTAACAAATGAACCGAAAGAAATATCTCCCGGGATGCTGGTATTGTGAAATAATAAAAGACTGCCGCTGCCCCAGTAGGGGGAGGCAATAATATCTTTCAACCCATCGCCGTCCAGGTCACCGGCGGCAATCGCGCTAACCGTCTCTGAGGCATCAAAATTTTGTGTGGTACCAAAAGACAGGTAACCAGGCACACTTGTATTCCTCATTACAAATATGCCATGATCTGTAAATGCCGTTACCGCAATATCATTTTTTCCGTCGTTGTCGAAATCCGTAATTACTGCTGCCTGGGTACCTCTTCCTGCAGGTATCACGTATTCCTTGTCAAACGAAATTACACCTGGACTGCTTGTATTACGAAACACCTTTACCCAATTGTCATTCGTTGGCATCACAGCGTCGGGACGTCCATCTCCGTCCACGTCGTTGATAGCAAAACCTCCGGACGTAGGGAAGTAAACGTAACCGATATTCACTCTTTCTGCAAAGGAAAGCCGCCCTCCTGTGGTTGTATTACGGAAGACTGCCAGTGAATCGCCCTGTCCTACATCCATATGTACTACCAGGTCAGGTTTCCCGTCACCGTCGATGTCTTTCCCCTGCAAGTCAAATGGGGTTCTCATACCTTTATTTAAAATCAGGCCCTCGGTAAAAGAATTAGGTGTAAAATTCTCAGTGCTGTCAGCGAACGGTACATTGAAGGACGACAGAGATTCTCCCAAAAGTCCATTGTCTTTATTAAGCACCTGAATAGTACCCAGGCTTGCCCCAACAGGCACAGTACATACAATTTGCCCGGAAGAACCTGACTGTATCTTAGCCGGAACAGTTCCAAAGAAAACGTTGTTCTGTGAAGCGGTTGCACTAAATCCGCTACCGGTGATTGTTACGCTCGTTCCTATTATGCCCGCTGAGGGACTGACGGTCTGGATTACTGGTGGCGGTGAAGCTGGTGGTGGATTATATGTGAATTCACCAACCCGGGTGTTGCTATAAAACTGCCTAAACGTGATGGTTCCTGTAGCGCCACCGGCAACGACAGCCGTCATCTCCCTGTCTGACAAAACAGTAAAGGAAGCTGCAGGCGTACCACCAAACGAAACACCCGATACCTTGGAGAAGCCTGAACCGGATATCGTTACGAAGGTGCCTGTACTACCCGATTTTGGATAATAAGAGGAGACTTCGGCGGGTGCCACTGCGTTAAACCACCGGTATTTTGTGAGGGTGTCCGAAATTCCTCCGGCAGAGACGATCAGTTGTAATGTATCAAAACTCCTGCCGATATCATGTGTATAGGATGCGTTATAGTTCGTGCCTATCAATGATCCATTGACCAACCATTGATACTGGTCTCCTGTTTTGGAAAAATTCAACAGTTGAACGTTTCCATCTGTATACATTCCGGTGGTGTCTATTTTAAAATAAGCAGCTATTGGGGTTCCTCCTCCGTTTGTCGTCATTTCAAGATATCCATGACCACCACCTGCCCACAGCTGTGTTGCGGAAAGGCACTGCAGGTCATAATGGGAATAACCGAGGTAAGTAAAATTATTTTCCCGTGAGACCCGTTCCCAGGTTACGCCGCTATTCGTTGTTTTATAAACCTGGTAAGGTGCTACCAGGGCATAGCCGGTATTGACGTCGGTAAAACACATCTTATCGCAATTGAAAGGAGTAGCTTCAACGTCGTTTTGAAGGGTCCATTGCTGGCCCCCATTTGTTGTTTTATAAAAGTAGCGGTACTTGTCGCTGTACATGCTTAGCCACCCGACGTTGGCGTCAAGAAAGTATGCATAGGTCATGACGCCCGTCCGAGGCAATGTTATACCCAGCCAGGACGTTCCCCCACTGCTCGTCTTCAATAACTTGCTTGCATACAAGTTGGTACTTATAGCAATTACATTATTGTTATCAACCGCCTCGAGATGGTCCAAAAAATAACCGGACTGCACTGTCTGCACAGACCAGTTCAAACCTTTGTCTGTCGTTTTCAGGATACGGTCTGCATCAACGGCATAGCCAATATTATCATTTTGAGGAAAAACGACGTCCTTTATTCCGGTCCTCAGTTCTAAAGGATTATACTGTGAATGGAATACCAGCTTAAAAGAGTTTCCGCCATCGACAGAATATAAAATAGCTGGTACACTTCCATAATCACCATATACGATAAGGGTATTCTTATCGAAGGCCTTCACGCCCTCTATACCAAACCCAAAGGTTACATTAACGTTCGTATAACTTCCGTAATTGACGTTGCTGGTTGTAATAAATTTCTTTTTGTACGTTCGACCGCTGTCAGTCGTATAACCGATCCAGTTTTTAAAAGCCACATATCCCTCATTCGGCGAATAGAAACTTAATTTATGGATATCGTTATCTTCATCAGCATCCAGGTACATTTGCCTCATCTGAGCCAACGCAGGCGAAAGAGTAAAAATATAAATAGTTACAAGGGATAAAAAGCCTTTAAAGACTGTTTTCAGATAGAATAGGCGCATTAATGTGAGTTTAGTGGCATTACAGGGCGCAAATGTATTCAATTTATTTTACCACAAAAGCTAACATCCCTTACCTTTGCAGCTCGCCAAAACCTATGAATATATGAGGAAGACATTTCGATTTTACAAAACCCCGGAAAACAGATGGTATATTGACTTACCGGACTGGCAGGGTGACATTTCGGCCCTTGAGATGGTATTAGGCGCCTACACTATGTTGGATAAAGCAAGCGAGTATACGAACGAATGCTTTCTCGATCTCAGCGATGAGCCCTTTGAAGGATCTGACTCAGCTAAACTGATAGAGAACTTGCAACAGTCTATCGGTGGCGGCAATTATCTCATGGAAACTTTCAAAGGCGCCACAGTCAACCAGGAAATGTGGCTTTGCGAAGTAACGGAATATGTATTTGCAGGTCTGCCAGAACAGATCTACATAAGTGTTGTTCAACGCGATAATTAAATAAAAAGACTGACCTGCAGGTGTATGCCCCCGGCAATTGCATCTTGTTATAGATTACAGCCAAATATAGATTTGCCTGAAAAGCAATTCACATCATGTCGGTAATGATTCGGTCCTCGGCATTAATGAACTAATCAGCAAGGGCATTATCTTTGCATCGGTTATTCTTTCTTCTTCCAGTTGTGAGGCAATAAATTGATAAGCTGATTTGCTGAGCAATCATGCAAACGATCATAGATATCGCAGAGGTATGTAAATGGATCGATGTCATTCAGATGGGTTATTTAAGTTGATTACGTCTGTTATTCAAAAAAATGAATACGTCTTTGGAAAGCGGCTCAGCCTTCATTTGCTCTCTAGCGATGGAAGCGAGACTGTAGAAGCTTTTGTTGATGTTCACAGGTGCTCGGTAAAGGAAGTATCGGCATTCTGCATTGAGTGTTATCATTTGGACGCGGATAATAACTCTTTGAGAAACGATGCTGATACCGGATGATTTATTGTGAGCTTGCCGTTATCAGGTAGCAGATACTCGGCGAAAGGGACTATCATGTTTAATCTCTCGGGAACCAGGTAATGAAAGAATCAGAGCTCCGTTTCGTTGACTTGCGCTTGCGTCCCATATCAAACTGCTTTATCCAAGCTTTCAATCCATTTACAGATATTTGTTTCTGCTCACAGAAGGCCTTCATTTTCAGTGTACTCGTTTCCCATTCGGACAATAGACGCTTCTTTTCTGTAACAGATCGATTTACGGTATTAACTTTTGCTGGGGCCTGGGGTGTATCAATATTCATAATGGCGAAGCTATCACTACTTGCTAGCGTTTACAATATGCAGTTGCTCGGAGGGATACCTAAAAAGAAAACATCCCTCACTCCCCTCATTTTCCGACCCCTTTTTAGATCTTGTAGGTCCACTCTGCGTTGTTATCAGTTGTTCCTTATGATTTTTTCCATGATCTCCAAAGTTTAAGTCTCCACTTCCTAAGTAGAAGATTTCTCAGCACATTATCTTTGATATAGAGATGTTAACAATATCTCGCCATTATTTGAAAACTCTCAACATGCTACCATTGCAATTGTTAAAGAAGAAATATTCATGGAAAACAAAATTGTTACCGTAAACGATTTACCACATAACATAATTTAATATCCATATCACAGCTCCCTTATTACACGCTAATTTTTAAATGCCTGTAATCAGGTATATGCTTATAATTTACCCAGGTTAATATTAATAAAAATACTGCCTTGGCCAGACGTTTAATAGAGGAAAGTCATAAGTTTTATAAATATTTACCACGAAAGGATTGTAGGCTGTGACCTTCAGATAGAAAGACAGTTGAAAGTGTTGGAGTTATTGAATAATGGAGGATTATTGGACACTGGAGATCAGGACTGGAAGTCTGTTAAAAAGAAAAGTAAGAACCATCCGGATATAAATATTCGTAGATTTCTTATGAAGATTCATGGAATCGATGTGATGGAGATATATGGTCTCAGTCATATTGCAGGGCTTGAAATATTATCTGAAACAGGAACGGATCTGAGCAAATGGGAAACTGAAAAGCATTTTGTGTCCTGGTTGAATCTATGTCCTAATAATAAGATATCGGGAGGAAAGTTAATTAGCAGCCAGATTATGAGTAAGAAGCCGAACCCGGCAAGTATGGCATTCAGGAATGCAGCCAATTCTGTGCAGAGAGGAAATCACTGGCTTGGGGATTATTTTAGACGAATGAAGTCTAAAGGAGATAATAAATATGCTATAGTAGCGACGGCTCATAAGATGGCCACGATTTATTATAAAATGGTAAGATATAAAAAAAGCGTTCCAGCCGGTGGATCTTGAATCATACCAGGAAAAATACAAGCTCGCTAAAATTGCCTTTTACGAAAGGAAGTTAAAAGAGCTGAATCGATCTGTGGCTTAATAATTATCATTTATCAACAACGAAATATATTCTATAAAAATATTTTCTCTTAGGCAAATACGGCCTATCAGAATAAAGTTATCTGATCAGATACATCACACAAGGTCAATGCTTACCACCTTGTAGTGAAGTTATAGGCAAGAGTAGGCACAAATTATTTGTTAACTAAAGTTTAGCCTTTTAATAATATAAAGGCGAGAATTTTCTATGAAAAAAGCAAAAATCGTTTTGAGCGCAGTAGCGGTATTCGCTGTAGTTGGTGGTGCTTTGGCATTTAAAGCCAATAAATTCCTTCCTCCAAATGTTTACAAATCTTACTTGACTACTGTAAATCAGCAGCCTACTATCCTTTGTAGCTTTGATGAAGAAAGCAGATTCTCTACTACTGGTGTTTTCGGAACCTACTACAGAGCAACTCTTCAGGGCAACGTTTGTACTCAAACGACAACTACATTCATTACAACTGCAGACCTTTAATAGGTTGTACTAGCAATTAATGAGAAATGATTTGTCAACACAATACATTTCTTAGGGAGAAGTCCTACTTAATGGGCTTCTCTTTTTCTATTTCCTATAATTTCAAAACCTATGATATTCGGAATGTACTGCTAGCAATATTCAGCAAGCATTTATACAAATTCAACGATTACATTTGTTGTTGGCCTCTAATATGAATATTCATTAACCATACCCTCCATCGATCGAATAACATAATAGCTACTAGTACAACTAAATGAAATTTTCATGGAGTAATAACACTTTCTTCTAACTTAAGTCCGTTACATACTCCTTTAGCGGACGCAGGTATTCCCTTGGTCATCCAAAAGGGAGCAGGAAACCCTTTTAAATAATGATCGAAGAATTGCTGCATTCTAATAGTGTAATCCAATTTATTATTGTAGTCCTCGATGGCATGCCCTTCGTTGTCGTACTCCAGAAGCCATACTTTTTTTCCAATTCTTCTTAGACCCAGGTACATTTCAACTGCATGAGTAAAATCAATTGCTGCATCTTTTCTGTTATGAACCATCAATACCGGTGTACTCACGTTTCTAATATGAAATATTGGCGAGTTTTCAATAAATTTCTCTGGATTGTCCCAGGGAGTTTGCCCTATATTACGCTGCCCCACATCAGCCGAAATTAAATTTAGTCCACCGCTTGTTTTAATGCTACCATATTCAGTAATAATATTGGTAGGACCCGCCATTTCACATGCCGCAGCGAACAGGTTCGTCCCAGTAAAAAGCACACATGTTTCATATCCGCCGAAGCTTTGCCCTTGTATACCCATGTGTGAGGTATCAATAAATGGCAATGTCCTCAGTTTATCTACCGCAGAAGTTGCAATGGTTGTTATATTTTTGGCCACATTTCCAGTCTCATAGTAAAAGTCCAACTCAAAAACGACGTATCCATTACTAACATACCAGGGAATGTTAATATTATGGCCTGAAAGCTCCGGCGTTCGGTAAACATTCACACACTCCGATCTGCGCTCGTAATAATTAAATATAACGGGATATTTTCTATTGGAATCTAGGTTTTCAGGAACATGCAAAATACCACCACAACTATATCCTTCAGGTGTTTTCCACTTAATTAATTTGGATTTTAACCAATTATATTGCTTTTCTGTATCAAACTTTGTGAGCGGTGTTAAGGTTGAAAAATCACTCGTCATATAAAAGTTAGGTGCAGCATCGTATGACATTTTACGAAGGAAAAAAACATCTGCGTCACGAGCCTTAACAGGTTTAAATCTGGTAGGGTCTTCGCCAGCATTTGCTGAAACGATTGGCGCAGTTGGCTCAAAATAATAAGCAGCATCCGACATCAGTAAAGGGGATGGATTCGTTTTATTTTTCGGCGAAACCTTCCAAAAACCGTTTTGCATAGTTTCTACGTTAAAAGCCCATGCCAAAAACCCTTTCCCATATCTGGTGAACTGTGTTTTTTCTTTGAATAGTCTGAATTTTGTTTTTGTTAACTCACCATAACCGTTGGTTATACATACAGGCATTTTATCTCCCTTTAAGCTAATCCTCCAAATATCAAACTCACTGTATAAGTATATTATAGGTTGCCCTGGTTCAAACCCAGCGATTCCATATGGGGTGAAGCGGTTGGACAATTTATCAGCTTCTCCCCTGCCTGCCTTGTAAAGATGGGGCAATTGACCTTGGCAAATATCCTCATTTAGGATCTTCTTTTCGATATCATAACAGGCGTATTTCCGGGATTGCATGTCATACCAAACTAAAAAATTTTGGGAAGGATCTTCACAGATTAACGTCACGCCAGGGTAACCTTTACTCGTGATCCTTCTGCGGCTCTGGTTCTCCAAATTCAAGAGAAACAGTTGAACTGAATCTTTGTTCCAATAAAATTCATCATTCGAAACCTTGGAGGTAAGAACAGCGTGCTTGTCTGAAATAGACCCCATTCGTAATGATAAAGTATCATTCTCTATAAAAAGAATTTTGGATGTAGAACAATCTGTCAAAGCTAAATATGGACGTTTTGATTTCAGATTAGCCAACTGTTTAGGCTGAATGTCATGGTCTTTGTACGACCATATATTCAGCTTCCCCGCAGTTATCATAGAGTCACTATCACCATTTTTTTTGGGAGCAGGAAATTGAATTTTAAGCAGGATAAATTTGTCCTTGTTGACAAATTGAGGTGGATCATAGGATAATTCGAGATTAGGAATCGACCGCGACTGTCTGATCAAGATTTTACGTTCCCCCGTCTGGGAATTTACCAACTCTATCCATTTGTCTGCTTTATTTTCAAAAAAAACAGCTATATTTTTCCCTGTTTCACCAAAAATAACGTGGTGTATCCTGTCGTTAGTTTCAACATCTACCTGGTGTTTGTTTTTTACATTAAGTATGGCCAATCGCCCATTTCCCTCTAACACCAGCAGGTTTTTCTTGCTATGAAACCAGTACCTATCAACATGATCTCTTTGAAAAAGTGTTTGAGTTGATAGGTTGCGAATTACAACCGTCTTCCCAGAACCTGTTCGATATATTAAAAATATATCCTTGCTAAGTTCATCCTCTCCCAGCTCAAATGCAGATACATTTGGGATTACCTCAGGCCGCCGCTTCGATGAAATTTCCTTGATCAGGAGGCCATCTTGAGGAGATATACAAATAAACCATCTGTTATCTACCGTAATCTGGGGGTTAGATGCGTCTTTTACGCGAAGCGTAGTCTGACTCGCCAACGAATACAAACATACAACACGCCCCTCAGATTTCGATTCGAATCCATATACCACGTGCTTCCCATCATTGCTTACGAGGATCCCGTCATTGACTTCAGCGATAGACGGCCAGTTATCACAGGCTATTTGATCAATATTCTTTTTCTGTCCAAAGGCAGAAAAAGAATATACAAAAAGTATAATAAGGGTAATGAATTTAGCTAATCTCATCTACAAGAATTGTTAGTGTACCATTCAGGGCTATTGGATGGATATTTTAATTACAATTTAGGTTTATTGTCTGCAATACTAATGCGGCAGTTCACGTTAATTCGGCCAGGTTTGGTCACCCTTTTTCATCTTGTCTAGATTTATAGATAGCTCCTTTATAGACGGTTTTAGGCTAACTGCTTTTTCCTGCCATCTGATGGCATCTTTCACTTCTCCTATTTTATAAAGCAGGTTCGCGTAGGTGTCAATTTCCTCCGCTGACGGACTATCAGCTAAACATGTCTTCATCATAGCTAATGCTATTCGTAACACAGCAGGATCTGAACACTTAGAAAAAATGATCCAAGACATGCTGTTAATCATATTTTTTGAAATCCAGCTGCGATTCTTTCCATATTTATTATACCAATCCAAAGAATGTATCTTAAACAAATTCCAATTCCTCTCATTTAAAGAATACAAAAACTGGGACTGCCAAGTTATTTCTTCCCCGAGCTCACCATATTTTGCGACCAACTTTTTTTCGACAGCTTCCCATTCTGATAAGCTTCCTGTTTTGATAGCTGGAAGTATTTCATTTTTTTCAATCAGGAAGGTAACTTTCGAATCTATATCGCTACGTCTTTCTTTTGTAGGTACTGTATTACGAGCATTGAGTAAAACGGGGAATGTTACGTCAGACGTGCTATAGGTAAACTTGAGCAAGAACCTTAGATTATCCTCTGATAATTGATTTTTAACACGGCTCAAATAATCGCTTACCACATCTTTTGCAAGAAGGGTATCTCTTTTATTATCCAACAACATAGCAAGACTCCTTAAACCAATAGAGTCAATTTTTTGGGTTCGAAAAGCATTTATTCTCACAGCGAGGCTGGGTGTCTCAGATGGCGCTGTAGCCATCAAAATCTTAAGAAGATCTACAAGGCCAGGATTGCCGTGAGGTAGTAACTTCTTATTGATAGCATAAAGTGTATCTAAAGGTAATTTGATTAGTTGTCGGTCGTAGGTAATTAACCCATTTTGCTCACTTTCAACATCAAACGGCTGCGTATAAATAGACGCGCTTAGACCTGCAGCTTCAAGACGTTTCAATGAATCAACCATTTGAACATATTGTTTTTTCATAGTGGTCGGTGAAACCACCCCATCATAGCCCCATCCTGCTACAAGATCATCCCATAAGTGACCTTCAACAGGAACGCCAATCCCCCCAAATTCGCCGCATACCTGTGCCTTTCCAGCTTGCTTAATACTCAATCGTGGGAAGGGGTATGCATGCACATCAGTCATATCAGCCCCTACATAAGCATGGGGTGATGGGCTACGCAGTTCGTTGTTTACGTAAAGATACTCACCAGAATGTCCATTTATCAAACGAGAGGGATCTGTTTTCTTCATCCATTTAGTGAGTCGCTCCTGATCGTATTGGCCCCACTTTTCGTTAAAAAGTACCCAAGCTGTAATGGATGGATAATTATATAATTGGTTAAGCGTTTCGGCAGCCTCTCGTTCAAATTCCTCCTTACTCCCTTCCGGAAGCCCTTGATTGGGATTAACCATATCCTGCCATACCAGCATACCTATTTTATCGGTGTAGTAATACCAACGGGCTGGTTCTATTTTAATATGCTTCCGGATGGTGTTAAAACCCATAGCTTTTGCCGCTTTAATATCAAATGCAAGCGCTTCATCGGTAGGAGCAGTGTACAAACCATCAGGCCAAAAGCCCTGATCAAGTGTGCCCAAATTATAATAATACTTATTATTGAGAAAGATTCGGTCTATCCCTTTCTCGTCCTTCTTTATTTCAACTTTTCGCATGCCGAAATAGCTGGTCACCTTATCAACTACTTTGTTATTTCTAGTCAGCGTAACCTCCAAACCATACAAGAAGGGATCATCGGGCGACCATAGATGCGCGTTAGGCACTTCTATTGCAAAAACGTCTCCCACCATTCCAGAGACGGAGCCAACCTTTTTACCTCTGGCGCTAGCTGTAATAACGGCTTTAATTCCGGTAAAACTGCCACCTGCATTAATACTAACAATAATTTGATTGGCCTCTATTCTTGGAGTTAAATGAAGACTTTCCACATACACAGATGGAACTGTTTCGAGCCAAACGGTTTGCCAGATACCTGAACTGGGTGTATAATAAATGCTTCCTGGACGCAATACCTGTTTGCCGTGCGGTCCGATACCTTGGTCTGTGGGATCATAGACTTTAACTACCAAATCATTGTCACCGGGTTTTATGGCATTGGTAATATCGAAGCTGAAACCAGTATATCCACCAGTGTGAGTGCCTACCTCTTTGCCATTTACGTACACCGTAGCCTGCCAGTCAACAGCTCCAAAGTGTAATAATATCCTCTCTCCTTTCCTTACATCTACACGGAAACTCCTCTTGTACCATAGGTTTTCAGTCGGTTGTAGGAATTTCTTGACCCCAGATAATGCAGACTCCAGCGGATAGGGTACCAGAATTTTTCCCTGGAAGCTCGATGGCGCCGGGCTATCCTTACTGGTGATAGCATAGTTCCAGAGACCATTAAGATTTTTCCAATTGTTACTGCGCACCATTTGTGGACGCGGGTACTCAGGTAATACTTTTAACGGATGAACCTGTTTTGCCCAGCGGGTTTGAATGGCAACCGGCTGCATCTTCCACTCGTTATTTGACTGTGCAAGGCCGCTAATACTAAGAAAAAGGGAATAAACGCCCGCTAGCAATAATCTGCCTTCTTTTTTAAACATTACCTTTGATATTTTTTTTGTTTTTGATTTTCCATTAAATTGAGGAAGAAGTGCCCCCCTGTACTACAGGACTTTATTATTGCTCAGGATACCCTGGATTCTGATGCCCCCTCAAACTAGGGTTATTGGCGATGTCATACGCTGGGATAGGATAAAGAGCCTTAAATGGCTCCCATGTTCCACCTTTTGATGTTGCTACTTTACTCATAACGTCATCAACAATACCATATCTCTTTAAATCCATCCAACGGTTACCACCTTCCGTAAATAGTTCTGTTTGCCTTTCTTTAATAATAGCGTTTAATACTGTTTCAGTAGTAACTGATGATATACCGTCTAAGCCTGCCCTCTCTCTTATGACGTTTAGATCTGATAGCGCTGAATTGTTGCCGGACAATTTATTAAGATATAGCCTAGCCTCTGCCCGAATCAGATACAATTCGGCCAACCTTAATACTACTGGATACTCAGTAACCGCAGTACTGTTTATGTCAGTCCTATATTTCCGGGGAAAAGAATAGATGATTAAATTTCCCTGTAGGTTGCCTACCCAGTTTGCAAGCCTTTTATCGTTAGGCTCAAATGCATTCATTAAGGAGTTGCTTAACCAAGCTGGACGGCCGGCATTAGCCTTTGGTCCCATATCGGTTTCTTGCAGGTTAAACATCAGCCCATCTTGGTTCTGACTCGTGGCTGCTACTTTTAAACACCAAATAGTTTCCTTACTGGAAAGATTAAATACATTATCTACATTCTCCAATTCGTATATTGAGTTGTTTATAACAGTTGTTGCCTCTGCTTCCGATAAGTCCCATTTTTTCTGGTATAGATATACTTTGGACAGCAATGCAGAAGCCACAGCTTTGTTAGGTCTCAACCGTTCGTTAGTTTCGGTTAACCCGTCTCCTTTTATATAGGTATCCTTAAGTTCCGATTTAGCATCATTAAGATCAGCAACTATTTGATCGAAAACGGCAGACGTAACTTGCCTGTTGGCAGTTAGGTTTAGTTCAGGATCAGTGGTTATCAGTAACGGAATATCTGCATATAAATTAACGAGATTGAAATAAATATAAGCGCGAAGAAATTTACACTCACCCAATAATTGACGTTGAACGCTTGCGGACAGACCCGTAGATTGGCTGATGCCCTCAATTGCAGCATTGAGTCGGAAGATGTATCCATAAAAATTGATCCACAACGAATTGGCTAGTTTATTATCAGCAGCGTTCGTGTACATGTATTCTAAATTTACATCGGTATTTGCTTGATCTAAATTCAATTCATCGGATGACAAACCCGTAATTAGTGGAATTCCACTCACACCATGCAAAAAAGATCCGTCAAGCATAGTTGCATACATGCCAACTATAACCGTAGTAGCAGAAGAATTATTATTATATATTTCCGATCCAACCACATTTTGAATAGGGGGATCAATTTCGAGTAACTTTTTGCAACCACTAAAGCTTAATACACCTAACACATTTGCAAAGAGAAATACAAAAAAGCGTTGGAACCGCATATCTATTTGTTTCATATAAAGACGTTTTATGATCATAATTCAATTTGCAAACCTGCAGTCATCACTCTTAATGGAGGAAGTGTGGTCAGACTTTGTGTCTCAGGATCAAGCCCTTTGTAAGGTGTAAATATTAGCAGGTTTTGCCCTTGTAGGTATATACGGCATGTGTTAAGCTTCAGTCGCTTTTTTAGAGCCGCTGGCAGATCATAAGAAATAGATACATTCTTTAATCTAACGAAAGAGGCATCTGTATAGCCCCTGTCACTGTTTTTATAAAATTGATAATTTAATGATTTGCCGGTGGTTGAGAATTTCTGAAATTCTGCGTTGTCCCCCTCTTTTTGCCATTGCCTTCCATATATATAAGTAAGCTGATTATAACGGGTGCCTGGATAAGCGAGTGTTTGTGCATATGGGTTTATGCCAGTTTGCTTGGTGAATTGGAGGAAAAAATCAAGGGTTATTCGGCCGATTTGTAACTGATTAGACAAGCCCCCAAAGAATTTTGGGTAAGTAATTATCCGTTCGTCTTTCCCAAATTTCGGCGCATCGCCTGTCTCCGGATTTTGCACATTTTCGCCTTTTTTTTCAAATACATATATACCTGTGATAGGATCAACTCCCGCGGATCTGTAAACATCAGCATATCCAAAAAACGGCTGTCCCTCTATACTACGAGACACTTCTGCAAAACTGGAATTAATGTTCAGATATTTTATCAGCTTATTCCTGTTTATCGTTAGATTCAAGGCTGAATTCCAGGAGACTCTCTTTGTTGAAATAATTTTTGAGTTCAGTTGAAGTTCGATTCCATGATTTTGTATCAACGCAGGCATATTGCTTTTAAAGCTACCATACCCTGCGAAATAAGGTATAGGATAATTGATTATTTGATTGTCGGACCGATTTCGGTAAACGCTGGCGTTAACGAAAAGTTTATCATTGTCAATATTCAACTCAATACCAGCTTCTAATTTTTTAGTCGTTTCCCACCTGTAATAAGGGTTGTATAACCCATTTGACATATACCCTTTAACATCTTGATATGGGAACACACCCGCTGGAATATATAATTCCAAATAATTATAATCGCCGATTCCATCATTACCAGAAGTACCATAACTGGATCGTATTTTACCAAATGTTAACCAACTTACTCTTTGTTTAAACCAGTCTTCTTCAGTAAAATTATATGCAACACCCACTGATCCAAAATTACCAAATTGAGATCCAGGTCCAAACCTGCTGGAACCATCCCGTCGTGCATTCAGATTGATGATGTATTTTTGTTTCCAGTTATATCCAACCCGAGCGAATGCTGCATTATATTTATACATGGATGATGTGTTACTCTTTCTGTCAACAAATACAGCGGCTTCCTGACTTTGGAGTAACTGATCGTTCGAATATCCATATAGTCCCAAGTACGTATTTAGGATCGTGTTGCTTTGATAGGATGCACCAACAAGTATGTCTAAATACCCCTGACTCACATTAAGTCCATACTTTATTTGTGGTTCAATGCTAATATTTTTCACTCTATTGGTGAAGTACTCAGTGGCTCTCACTCGATCACCTTCGTTGATTAAGCGGCTTGGGTCTACAGAAGTACCTGGTGTAGATTTAAAACTGCTTCCTCGCAAATCCCCAAATCCAGCGTTTACTTTAAACATGAGCTTACCTATATGATAGCTTACATCCAGTCCATTAATGAAATTATTAACACTTGACTCAAACTTCCGCAGATTGTATACAGCGTAAGGATCATATTGTAACGTTGTTGCGTCACCCGTTGCCGGATATAACGCCCAGTTGATACTTCCATTTGCATCATAAAGGGATGGTGCATTCGGCTCTCTGAATATATATTCAGTAAAGTCCATTCCCGGCAATTTTATTGAATTTGCCATATAGCTGGACGTCAATGTGAACTTTAATTTCCGGTCGTTGGAATAACCGGTCAAACTGAGGTGCGCTCCGCCCCTTTTATCTGAGTTGTCCAATGGAAAAACAGAACTTTCATGATGAAAATTCCCGCCAATAAGATATTGTATCTGCGGCGCACCGCCAGAAAGCGAAATCTGCGCGTCAGTATATGCCCCCGACCCTCCCAGAATCTCTTCTTGCCAGTCCGTGTAATGCTGTTGATCCCACAACATTAAATCTGGATAAACGCCGGCATAGGATGGATTGTCCAATCTATTAATACGTCCGTCATTTATCAAGGCTTCCTTCCTCATCGAGATGTATTGATCTGTGTTCATCAACTTTAATCGTTGTGGCACCTGCGTAACGCCGGATTGCAGATTAAAATTTATCCTTGTGGCTCCATCCCTTCCTTTTTTGGTAGTGATAAGTATCACACCATTGGATCCCCTTGAACCGTAAATAGATGTAGCATCGGCGTCTTTCAAAACGCTAATGGACTCAATATCGTTTGGATTGATGAAGGATAAAGCGGACATATTACCTATCAAATCGTAACCACTTATTTGAGGTATTGTGTTATTATAAGGTAAGCCGTCTACAATGATCAACGGATCAGCTCCAGCAATATCATTACGTAACGTATTGCGACCTCTGATCTGCAGATTGACCTCTTTCCCGGGGAGCCCACCGGTGGGCATAACGATCAAACCAGCTACCCTGCCTTGCAAAGCGTAAAGGGGGTTAGCAACAGGCTGCCTGGCGATAACGTCTGCAGTTATTTTTGTTACATTGCCTGTACTGTTTCGAGCGGAAACCTCTCCATAACCAATAATTATAGTCTCGTCAAGTGTTCCAACAAATTCTTCCAAAACTATTTTTCCTAACGAAGTTCCACCTTGCACGCGAACCTGCCTACTAACGTATTGAACGCTACTAACTGTTAAACTAACTTTGGGAGAGACATTTTTAAGCGAAAAAAAACCATTGGCATCAGCAGTTGTTCCTTTGTTTTCATCCTCTATCTTAATAGTTGCACCAGCTATAGGCTTTCCCTTGTCATCCAAAACCTGTCCAGTAATTGTTACAAGCGTATCACGAAATTCCTCAAAAATTGATGTCTTCTGCTTATTTTTACGAACCCCAATCTGCTTCTCACTAATCACCTCATACAACAAATCCCTTCCCTTAAATAGCTCCGCCAGTATATTCACCACCTGTTTATCCTTCGCATCATAATCAATATTCGTATATCCGGCAAGGTCAGTATCAACAAAATAAATAGTAATCCCACTCTTTTTACTAATCTGATTAAGAATATAACTCAGACTACTCTTCTTAACCGAAATACTTATTTCTTTCCCTTGTAGGGGCGTCGCTTCCGCAGTTGATTCTAGGTAAGTACACAAGCACAATAAGACCGCAAGCAAAGCGTGTAGGCTAGGTCGTTTTACATTACATCTGAACATAATGACAGTATTTTGGTTTCAAATTCTGGTTGGTATACCTTCTTCGTCCCCCATGTGCTATATTGTACACTACAGCTCAACAAACAGATCCCCTTCAAAAACGTTCAATCGGATTAAAATCCAATAGAATGCGCTATTGTATTTGGCGATCTGTTCTTTAAGGTTACGAGGAAATTGATAAAAGCAATAGCTAGTCGTATTATTTACATTCTAATAAATAACATACATCATCAGGTATACGGGCTGGTTAGTCAGCGACATTTTGTGTTCCCCCGTCGCTGCGGTAACATGACAGTCCTATTCCTATAACCCTGATTTAACAAAAAGGTAATGTTCCCTCTTAAACTTTTTTTTGATTCAATCTGAACGCCCCGGTTAACACAATGAATGGCAGACTGTACTACTCATTCCACTCTCGAAAAGGAAGAATTTTTTCTTATTTTTTGGCCGTTTTACGCTACTTTAGACAAAGAATTAGCGATCTGAATACAGCTCTGGATATTTAGAATTCTACCAAAATCCTTTTCCTATCAAAATAAGTGACAATTTGTTGGCCGAAAATTTAGTTCCGGCCTCTACTTTTTATTCTTAAACCTAAGCACCAGGTCATGCCGGCTTGATATATGAACGAAAAGACAGCAAAATATACGGATCGAGAACTATTTCAACGGGTTAGTAAAGGTGATCAGGCATCACTGACAATATTATATACCAACTACCGCGACAGGTTGTTGCGGGAATCTTACTTTATTCTCGGTGATATGGCCGACGCGGAAGATACCGTGCAGGAAGTCTTCGTGGCCGTCTGGAACCTCCGACAATCAATCAAAGTCGAAAACTCTTTTCTCCCCTATCTGCTACAGGCTACCTGGAATAAGAGCCTTACTAAAATACGCAACAGGATGAAAAAGGAAGAACTCGAGGAGATGTACCATTATGTTGCAGAAAAGACGATCGAAGACCAGCCATTCGAAAGAGAAGAACTCGCTCAGCTGCTCGACAAAGCCCTGCAGCTCGTGCCGCCTGCCGCCAGGAGATCTTTCATGTTGCAGTATATGGAAGGCCATAATCAGCAAAGCGTGGCCACCCAGCAAAATATCAGTCTACAGGTAGTAAAGAATAACGTAAGTCTCGCACTACGTATTCTCAGACAAGCGCTTGGAAACAAAAAAAGTTTCTAATCGGAACGTTACTTTTTAACAAATTTTGAGTTATAACGATACATGGAAAAGCTTAACAAGATACACTCATTGGTAATGCAGGAGATTGGTGGTGACCTGAGTGAACCCGACAGGGTTCATTTGTTACAGCTTGCGTCAGAAGATCCGGAGGTAGCCGAAGTCCGGGATTACCTGTGGAAGACAGCAGGATCGGATGAAGTTGCTCAATATATCTCGCAGCACCCGGTGGAGGAACAGACCGCAAAACTCCTCGGACAGATAGATACACCTAAACATACCGGCAGAAGAATAATATATATCGGTACTGCCGTGGCAGCTGCGGCCGCCGCTATCATACTAATGTTTAATGCAGGTGTATTTGCACCAAAGAAGGCTGTAGAACTTGTGAAAGGGAACAATCTACCCGACACCAGTAAAAATGTGCAACTGGCCTTATCGACCGGTAATGTATATAATATCAATAACGACACTGCTATGTCCGCTGCCAACAGCAAGTGGAAGATCACAAATAAAACACTCACGCTGGAAGCCAATCGCTCAGAAACAGAACAATATGCGACCTTACGTGTTCCAGCAGGAAAAGACTATTCACTCGTATTGCCGGATGGATCACGGATCCAGGTAAATGCCGCCAGCACTGTAAAATTCCCGTTAGCATTTAAAAAGAACGTAAGAGATATCTACGTTACTGGCGAAGCATTCATCCATGCAGCAGCCGATCCTTCCAAACCATTCCGCGTACATCTCGACGGCTCAGTGGTAGACGTTCTGGGCACGGAGTTTAATGTCAATACATACGATTCATTGGCGAAAATTGCTTTAGTGTCCGGCAGCGTAAAAGTAAGTTCATCAAAAACCAACACAATATTAAAGCCGGGATCAATGGGTATCGTATCTGCTTCAGGAATATCCGTTGCAGGCTTCGATGAATACGAAACATTAAGCTGGCGTACAGGCCGGTTTGTATTCCGTAATGCGAAATTTGAAGATGTCTGTAAGGTGATCCCACGGTGGTTCGGCGTTCGTGTTGTACTTGATAATAATCAGCTATCAGATAAACGCTTCTCAGGAATGATTGACCGCTATCAACCGCTGGAACTCCAGTTAAAAGGACTAAAAGCCACTGGTGCGATCGACTATCACATAACCGGAGATAGTACCATTCACGTTAAGTTCATGTAACAATTCCTTTCAACCATACCATTATCCCCGCCACCAAGACCTGTTTCATCCGCTGTCCGGTTCAGTCTCAAACCGGACAGGTTTGCCCCTTCCCATTATCTCAATAAGTGAAAGAACTAAACCTGCATGTTTTACGTGATTTTAAGCACAAAAAAAACAGGATGGCTTCCACCATCCTGTTTTAATTATCTAAATCATCACTACTCTACTATCATCAAAGGCCGGCTCATCTTATCCGTACCATTCCTCCACACTATCCTGTAAGTTCCCCCGTGCAATCCATCCAGCGCAATATTCACTTTTCCTGTACCTGCTACGGCCTTGATCGTCCTCAGAACATTTCCATTGATATCCACTAGTGTCACCTCTGCGTCCTTGTCTGTAACAGGGAATTGTATCGTTATCGTATTACCTGAAGTAACAGGATTCGGATACAACGACATTGCACTTCTTGCTCCAGGATCCGGTAATCCTACATAAGTAAAGGTGCCTAAGGTAGCAGTATCAGTAGCGCTCATCACACTTACTTCTCCTGTTCCGCCAGCTCCTACGATCGCCATAATAGTACTATCATCTACTATCACAAAACTACTTACGGCAGTATCTCCGACACTTACATTTAATGCTCCGGCAAATCCATTACCGTTAATCGTCACGGAAGTACCTAATCCACCGCTTACAGGACTAAAGGATTTTATCACTACTGGCGTAGGAGGAATAATATAAGTAAAGCCATTCAAAGTGCCCGTACCACGTGTAGTCTTCACATCCACACTACCTGTGTTACCCTCTCCTACAATCGCTTCAATCTTAGTGGCAGATACTACGCTGAAAGATGAAGCAAGTACTCCACCGAAACTTACTTTTGTTACACCCAGGAACCACTTGCCCTCAATGGTCACTGTTGTGCCTACTGTCGCCGTTACCGGATAGAATGAACTAACAACTGGTGTGCTATCTATCACCGGAGGTAAAGTAATGAACACAAATCCTCCCAGGCTATCCACGCCTGCTGTACCAGATACTTTCACTGCACCACTTGCACCATTTGCTACCACCAGTGAAAGCATGCTATCTGATTCAAGGATAAAGCTACTTACCGGCATTCCACCCAGTGTCACTAATGATACATCATTGAAGTTCTTCCCTTTCACTTTCACGATAGTTCCCGTGCCACCTGAAACAGGACTGAACGAATAAATGTGCGGTGTTTTATCTATCACTACAGGTGGGATATAAGTAAACCCTCCCAGGCTATCCACACCTTCTGTACCAGATACTTTCACTGAACCGCTTGCACCATTTGCGACAACCACTGAAATCACACTATCGGACTCCAGGGTAAAGCCACCTGCAGGAGTACCACCTAATGTCACTGACGACACATATCCAAAATTCTTTCCTTTCAATGTTACTACCGTTCCTGTGCCACCTGAAACAGGACTGAACGAAGAAATATGCGGTGTTTTGTCTATTACAACAGGTGGGATATAAGTAAACCCTCCCAGGCTATCCACTCCTTCTGTGCCGGATACTTTTACAAATCCACTTGTACCATTTGCGACAACCACTGAAATCACACTATCAGACTCCAGGGTAAAGCCACCTGCAGGAGTACCACCCAATGTCACTGAGGACACATATCCAAAGTTCTTTCCTTTTAATGTTACTACCGTTCCTGTGCCACCTGAAATAGGACTGAACGAATAAATATGCGGCGTTTTATCTATCACTACAGGTGGGATATAAGTAAACCCTTCCAGGCTATCCACACCTCCTGTACCAGAAACTTTCACCGCTCCATTCGCACCTGTTCCTACTGTCAACGTAATTACACTGTCCGATTTTATGGTGAAACCAGCTGCTGGAGTACTACCCAATGTCACCGACGATACGTAAGTGAAATTCTTCCCATACACATTTACCACATCTCCGGTAGCCCCTGAAGCAGGATTGAATGAATGGATGACAGGCGTCGTATCCACCGGTTCGTCGTATACAAATTGTCCAAAAGACAATGAACCATTTGCAATATACAGCGTCACTGATGCCGTTTTTCCTACTGGCACTATAAAAGAAAGCTCGCTATCGGATATCACTTTGAAGGAATCCACCGGTACATTCCCGATTGAAGCTCCTGTTACATATTGAAAATTCTCTCCTGTCACCGTCACTTTAGTGCCTGCAGTTCCGGACTGCGGCGTAAAGCCTATTATATTCGGCGTCGGAGTGACATAAATAAATCCAGGTCTTTGACCAACACCTCCGGCACTAGTGACCATCACATTGCCGGTTGCACCACTTCCTACGAATGCCTGGATCGTAGTAGCGTTAAGTACATTGAAATAAGTAGCCTCAACACCACCAAGTGAAACGGACGTTACGTTCACAAAGTTTTGTCCATAAATGGTGACGCGCTCTCCCGTAGTCGCCTGTGTAGGCATAAAAGCACTAACAAGTGGCGCTGGCACGAATGTAAACCCGTTAGCTTCTACATTATAATTTGCAGTAGTCACCTTTACAGCACCCGTATTTCCGTTGCCTACAACTGCTCTGATCTCAAAATCAGATATGATCTGATAAGAAAGCGCCAGTACATTACCGAAGCTTACACTCGTTACGCCTGAAAGTTTCGTTCCATATATAGTTACAGTCGCTCCTCTGGCGGCAGTTGCCGGCGTAAACGATTGTATTGTCGGTTTTTCCAGATAAGTGAATCCGGTCTTTACATCAGTACCCCATGGCCCTGTTACGGTAACCGCCCCGGCTCCGGCAATTCCAATTCCAACTACTGCAACAATCCTGGTATCTGATGTTACGGTATAAGAGGCAGCTGCATATCCACCGCCAAAATATACACCAGTAATACCCGAAAATCCTTTACCATTAATGACTACTGTATCTCCCTTAGCAGCTGAAACAGGTGTGAAGTCGGTTATCTTCACCTGCATGAATACAAATCCTCCTAATGAATCTGCTCCCTCAGGTGTTACTACACTCACTTTGCCACTTGCACCTGCTCCAACCATCGCATCAATTGTAGTATCTGAACTGACGATAAAGGAGCTCGCCGGTACGTTGCCAAAGTTGACTGCCGTTGTTCCGCTCAGATGCTTACCAAAGATCCTTACCTCATTACCTGATCTTGCAGTATCAGGTGTAAAGGATGTGATTACTGGTCTTGTTACGGGCGATAACTTATTCAATAATATTGAGAGCTGCTTGTTATTAATATTAGACACCACCAGGTCTAACCTTCCGTCATTATTTATATCTGCCATCGCTACACCGGTAGGATTGTTCCCTGCATTATAATCGATCTTAGGAGCAAAGCTGATACTGCCGGTTGTGCTGGTATTCTGCAATACACACAATTTACCATTTGCAGGATCAGGTAACGCTACTTCTGGCTTACCATCTCCATTCAGATCTCCTACCGACATCTCTCCAGTTGTACCACTACTGGTCGCGAAATGAGCAGTCTCTGTCAGCGATATATTTCCTGGTGTAGAATTATTCTGGAATACATTCAGCCAGCTGTTACTATTTGCAATCAACAGCTCCTGTTTACCGTCTCCATCAAGGTCGGCTATTTTCAGCCTGTTGAAGTTTCCACCGCCGGTTATTCTGTAATCCACTCTGTTAGCCCAGTTAGAAGCTCCTACATTCGACGTATTCCGGAATACGGAGAATATACCATAACCATCATATGCTGTTATCAATTCTGGTTTTCCATCACCATCCAGATCACCTAGTATCATATCATAACAACGGTAAGGTATTGCAGGTGTAGCACCTTGTACAAAAGATATACGCTTGTTGTTGCCAGTATAAATTCCAGTACTGAGATAGTTGGTATTGGTAAGTGACAATACAAAATCAGTATGTCCATCACCATCTATATCTCCTGTTGTCATTGTGTAGTTGGCAAGTGCGCCATAACTGATCAGTGTATTGCTGCCGAAAGTTGCGTTGCCACCTGCGGACAGATTCCGCAACCATGCCACGGCATACGGGTCTAAAGATGTCTGCATAAACAGGTCCTTTTTACCGTCTCCATCCAGATCATGTAGGAAAGCATCAAAGGTATAAGCACTTACCTGTCCCAATGTCCCTGCAGTTAAAGAATCTCCCTTAGTATTGTTCTTCACCACATTGATCAGATTGTATCCGGAATTCACTACCAGTAAGTCGGTATTCCTATCTCCATCTACATCATTCGCCAATATTTTAGCCGGATTATTACCTGTAGCAAAACTACCAGATATCGTAAATGAACTGTCTGTCAGATCGCTGCCCGTAAAGGTGAGTGCAAAAGGTTTACTTGCATATCCGGTCGCTCCATTGGCTGTTACACTCAACGGCTCATAGGTAGCGCCGAACGGCACCTGTACCTGCAAGGTTGTAGCCGAAGCAGCTATCACATCAGCCTTGACTGCTCCAAAATATACGTAGTTGCTATCCGTACGCGGGTTGAAACCAATACCATTGATGGTTACAGTTGAACCAGCATTACCGCTTTCCGGCGAGAATGAGCGCACCACCGGGTGCGGTGGTAAACAAACGATCTGCTTAGCCGCAACAGCGCTACCGGTAGCGGTTGTTACTGCTACCTGCCCACTGGCGCCCTGTCCTATGTAAGCAATCAGGGTATCTCTGCTAACAACCCTGAACGAATCAGCGCTTACGCCTCCAAAGGTTACGCCCGTCACATTAATTAAGTATTTACCGAGGATGCGTACCTGACCAAGTGTGCTCACGGTATCAGGCGTAAAAGAATTAATGACCGGCGCCGGAGGTATAAAATTGAAACCAGGCAATGAGTCTGTTAATCCACCGATCGTCACCCTTACATAACCTGAATAACCCTCGCCAACTCTTACCGTCATACTAGTGGCAGTAGAAGACACCACAGTGGCAGCAGTAGCCCCCAATGTTGCGGTACCTGCACCTAAACCCTTTCCGGTAATAGTAATGAGGTCATTCACTCTGCCTGAAGCCGGGCTAAAGGATGTGAGTTGCGGATATAGCTGGAACCCTGCCAGTGCTGCAGTGCTCACATTATTTGTAACAAATACATTACCATTGGCGCCAGTACTTACAACTGCTTTTATCAGCGTGTCATTCACCACTGTGAAGGCCACGGCAGTAGTATCACCAAATCCGACTTTTGTAGTACCGGTGAAGTTGCTGCCTATAATTGTGATAGTATCTCCTGCATATGCTTTTACAGGTGCGAAGGATTTAATAACAGGGTCTCCTTCCCTGTTGCCGTTATTCCTGAAGATGGCCATTTTACTGGCCACAAAACCAACAAGATCAGGCTTACCATCACTGTCCAGATCACCGGAAGAAATATGTATATATCCCTGGTCGGGCAATTCTACGACGGGCGCGAATTCAAATTGACCACCATTGGTCGTTTTATTTTTAACAAGGGCAATCTGGTTTGACGCTACGCCCAAGTCGGGCTTTCCATCTCCATCCATATCAGCTACGGTCACATCATATACATAATTGTTCATTTTCACGTTCACCCTGTCCGTAAAAGATATATTACCCGGTACGCTATTATTTTTAAACACTGATATTGTCTGGTCATTATGGCCTGCGATCAGATCTATTTTGCCATCATTATTCATGTCGGCAGCAGTGATGGAAGTAGCCGCTCCGTCGGTTGTATTGTAAATAGCCAGATCTCCAAACCTGATGATACCAAGACTACTCATATTCCTCCATACATATATACCTGCGGGATAATTATTTGCCCATGCAAGATCTGTTTTTCCATCCTTGTCAAAGTCGCCGGAGATAAGCTGCAAATTACTTGTAGGTGTAGAAATAGACGCCTGTCTCACAAAGGAAACATTCGAACCGTTGGAAGCATTCCTATATACTGCCACGTAGGCGCCGGAATTAGTCGAAACAGCAAAGTCTACTTTTCCATCGCCATCGTAATCTCCTACAGTGATATCATTATATGATCCCGCATTATCCACCATATATCCCCCGTTGAATTGTATATTGCCAGGAGTGCTTACATTGATGAATGCATAAACTGCTTTAAAGTTGCTACTCGTGCAAAGTGCCAGCACATCCAGTCTTCCATCTCCGTCAATATCCCCCATCTTCAAAGTCCGCGCATTCACTGACATGGAACGGTCCGTTCTGGCAGCCATCGTGATCGCACCATTTTTACTTGTATTCCGGAATACGCTCAATACACTCGTCATTCCATTATTCTGCACTTCTACTATATCGTTCAATCCGTCTCCATCCACATCTGCTAAAGCCGGACCACCGGGATTAGGGCCTGAAACATAATCGGCTCTTGTGAAGGAACTGGTAGTAAAAGCGCTATCCTTACCTTCATAACGTGGCAGTAGCTGCTGTGCTGAATAGGCTGTCAGCCTGCTATTTGTTACAGTCAATGTATTCAGATTGCCACCTGCAGGTACATTTACAGTAAGTGCATTCTCCGATGCTGCTGTTACATTCGCTTTTACGCCACCAAAATAAACAGTATTATTAGCCGCAGTAGTATTGAAGTTACCACCACTAATAGTTAAGGCATCGCCTGCTGTTGCAGTCAGCTTAGAAATGTTATTTATAACTGGTCCGGAATATAAGCCGTTGTATGTAGCTGAACCATTTGGAGAGGTGACTACTACCGGCCATATGCCAGGGTCGTTAACTACATTCCCTACCACCGCATTGATAACCGTATCTGATTCAACAGTAAAAGATTGTGCAGGCACACCTCCGATCGTCACAGTACTACTATCCCTGAAGTTGGCCCCTACTATTTTAATAGTTGAGCCTTTAGTTCCATAAGATGGTCTCAGCGCTACGACCTGTGTTCCCGTGGAATATATAAATCCGCCCAGCGAAACATATCCGTAAGATCCATATACCGTTATACTACCTGATTGCGCCTTTGGTACCACAGCCCTGATCAAAGACGGAGAGATCACGGTAAAGGACGTAGCTTCATAGCCACCACCAATGTATACGTTTGTTACATTAACAAAGTTGGTACCATAGATGGATATCACCTTGCCACTATCAGCGGCAATTGGCGAGAAAGAGGTAATAGCACTTGGTGTGTTAAAGGTAAAGCCTCCCAGGGTATCTGTTCCATAGGGAGTTGTTACACTTACTATCCCACTGGCATTATCTCCCAGATTAGCATCGATAATATTGTTGGAACGTACGCTAAATCCATCCACCGGTTTCCCACCTACCATTACGGCCGTAGCTCCTATAAACTCCTTTCCGTAAATTACGATTGCGGTACGTCTGCCGCCTGAAGTAGGTGTAAATGACTGAACATCGGGAGGTCCGGCATAGACAAATCCAGGTATAGTAGCCGATCCTGACGGATTTCCTACCACGATATTCCCATTAGAGCCTGCGCCCACTACGACAGAAATACTGGTGGCCGAGTTAATGGTATAAGAAGCCGGTGGCACGCCACCTATTGTAATTGCGTTTACATTTTTTAAACTGTACCCGCGTATTTCCATCACATCGCCACTCTTAGCCACCATTGGCGTTACACTGGTTACAACAGGATTCGGGATATAAGTGAATCCACTCAGTGTAGCCACGCCTGCAGGTGTGGTGATCGTAACATCTCCTGAATTACCATTTTTCACGTAGGCGACTATAGAATCGTTGCCGATCAAACGGAATGAATCTGCCGGTACGCCGCCGAAACTTACATTTGAAGCGTTATTCAAGTCAATACCTTTGATACTCACCTGTTGTCCATATCCGGCGCTTGCCGGAGTGAATGCATCTATAAATGGCAATCCGCAATCATTCCTGGAAAAGATCAGCTGTGACATACTTGCCATCACATCCAGTTTGCCATCCAAATTCATATCTACCATCTCCAGATCTTCTGCCCTTACGCCGCCTTTGTGCACATTCGCAGGAGCAAAAGCGATCGTACTGCCGCTGGTGCTATTCTGTAGTGTTACGAAACCAGTCGCGTTTGCGATGGCCAGGTCAGGCAGGCCTTCACCTGTCAGATCACCGATACTGACACTTCCAGCACTGCTAATGCCTGTAATATCCAATCTCTCATTAAAAGATATATTACCCGGTACAGAAGTATTTTTCAATACAGTCACTGCGCCTTCGGTAGCACTTGACACCACAATATCCGGGCTGCCGTCTCCATTCAGATCGCCAGCTGCAATGCGTTCAGGCTTATTTACTACGTTAAACCGGCGGGAAGCGTCAAAGGAAATAACGCCAGCCGCACTGGTATTACGCAATACAGATACTGTATTGGAAGTAGTATTGCCCGACAAGAGGTCATTTAATCCATCCCCATCCACATCTGCGACTGCAATATTTATCGGGGACGCTCCTGCATCGAATCCACCTGCAAATACCCATGAAGGCGCCCCCGGCGTACTTGTATTCCGGTATACCCGGAGGGCTGTATTGCCGGAGCCTATGATCAGTTCAGGTAAACCATCTCCATTCAGATCTCCCAAAGCCACTTCTCCGGGAGCTTCACTTCCACTCAGATTGATACTTGTTTGCGCAAAACTGAGACTTCCTATACCGGAAGAAGTATTCCTATATATATTAACGCTGTAAATACTCGGATAACTAACCACCAGGTCAGGCTTTCCGTCACCATCTACATCGCCGGCCACCATTCCACCTGCAAAACCGGTAAAATCGTTCTGAGAGATATTCAGCGACATACTCACATTGGCGGCTCCGGGAGTTCCGTTGTTTCTAAGCACAGCGAAATGAGTGCTGTTCACAGTGTTGATGACCGCAGCGTCCGGTATTTTATCCATATCGAAGTCCGCCACCGCCAGCACCGTTGCTCTTGTAGGAAAACCACTCCACGTACCCGTTAACGCAAATCCATTCGTAGTATTAAAGGAATGACTGTTTAGCCTGCCCGTTGGGCTATACGTCAGGTTAAATGCCTCTCTGGAACTGGCAGATTTCCCGTTTACCGTCACGCTCACAGGCTGCGCATTAGCTCCCAATGGGGCCGTCACAGTCAGCGTATTGCTGGTTGCAGCGGTTACTGTAGCTTTGGTAACGCCAAAATAAACCAGGTTTTCAGCCGGTACCGCACTAAAATTGGTTCCCGTAATGGTTACAGAAGTCCCCGGCGGACCAGATACAGGATTAACCTGGGTAATGGCCGGTTGAGCGAAAACAGATAATACACTCAACAGCAACAAGTTAACAATAAACAAGTACTTCCTGACAGTAGGCCTGTCAGGCATAGGTAGTGGATACGAACAATTCATTATGTCCCCTTTTTATTAAAGATGCTTATATGGCATATTTTCCATATTAAATGCAAATTTAAATTAACAAAATTTATAAATCACTTAATATGGTAGAATGCTTGAAAAATATCCCCGATTTACTGGCATAAGCGTTGATATAGCTAGGTATGGCTGAAAGAAAAAACATATCTAATCGCTTATTGCTGGTAAAAGCTAAAGAAGCAGAATCTCTTGGTGACAGTACTAAGGCATTAGCATTGTACCAGCAAGTAGTAAACAATGATCCCCTGGAGGAGCTGGCATGGCAACGCCTGATGGTGATATATCGCAAACAGCGGGACTATAAAAGCGAATTGAGGATTATTACGCTCGCATTAAAGAGTTACGAGACACATAATAAAGAGGCACAAAAGCAATGGCTGCTGAAAAATAAGAAAGCTGCCACCCTCTTTAAATCCCTGGCTAAAAGCCTGGGGCTAACGGATAGCAAAGGCATTATCACCGATAACAATCCCATTCTTGATAAATGGAATCACCGGAAAGAATGGGTAACCGCAAGACTGAAAAAGAAAAAGTGATCACTTCCAACCTTCTTCCATATGTTCGTAGCTTTCTTTCTCAACCGTTTTCTTTTTCTTAGAACGGGAAATACCTTTTTTCTTGCGGGCATTGATATTATTGACAAGTGAGTTTTTGACCCCCAGCCTGTTCCGCTTGGTAGTCTTTGGTTTTTTAGCCGCCGCCTTCTTACTGCGAGGTTTTCTTCTCGTGGTTTTCCTTTTCGTAGCCATATTGCTTTTACAGTATTGCTACTATAATTGTGCCGCAGGCGCCGTAGTCAGCAGGCCTATGCCAAAGAAAAAGGGCCAACCTGTAAAGTTGGCCCTGGTATTATTGCTATTTAAAGTCCATCCAAACGATATAGGTCTTTTTATGTCTTCTCCCTTTTTTATCAATCATCATCGTCGCCATAGTTTTATTGTCTTCTGATGTCGTGATCATTTCCACCTGACAAAACCTGTTTCGATCTTTGGTTTCAGGTTTTCCGAACAGATAATCTTTCGTCACCTCCTGGCCATCGAAGGTCGCACAAGCCGTGTTCGCGTTACTTATGGCCAAGGCCCTTTTTCTCGTCCTCAAATCATTACGCTCATCTTTTATGTTCACATGACTATCATTGAAGAATATATAATCCTTACCATTCACAGATATGTAATCATAAGAAGAAAATGCAGGCATAGCATCGTTAATACCGCCTGTCCTGAAATGCCAGCCGGACATTTTCCTTCGGTTGATAAGAAACATTTCCAGGCTTATGTCTACCTTCTGACGTTTAGCAATCGTAAAGCTGCTCAATTCTTTTCCATCAAGGTTGGCATTCATGATACCGAGGTCTCTCAAAATGGTGAAATACTTTGTGATAGTTGTAACCGAAGACGCTGATCCAGGGCTACCTGTATTCACAGAACTAGAGCCATGTTCAATGTTTTCAAATAAATAGGTGATCGTACTATCCCGTAATCTGAAGTCCTGTATAAAACCTGTGTATTCCGTCTTTTTTTTCTTTTTGCCAGTAATGTTTTGTTCTGCATACGCAGACAGCTTTGGATGTTTGACGAGGTAATGGTTTTTTACCTCCAGTCTAACAGGGTCCAGTATATTCATTTCCAAAGCGTAGTTCGAATTGTCAAATCCCATAATACCTTTGTAATGATCCTCCTTGCTCGTTTCGAAAGCGTTAAGCATGTACACAAGCCCGTCCTCCTTCCTATATTTTACCACCAGCATCGCAACATCATAATTATCCGTGTAGTCCAACATCTTTGATTCGACACTTTTATTCCCCTTTTGCAAACGGCCGATAATTACATGTGAGCCCCTACCTCCTGTTGCCTTCGTGTTGTAGGCCTGACAAGCGATAAACACATACTTATCACTATTGACGTAAATGTCCGGAAACACCAGGTATCTGTAAGTATCTCCTGGTGATTTAAATTGGGCACGGCTAATCTCTTTATGGTCCGGTGTAAAATGGATAAGCTCAATATGCTCTTCTTCTTTAGCAGAAGATTCATCGTTACATACGCCAACTGCATAATACTCTGATGCGGGATCTTTCCTTACGATAAATTCGGCACTTTGAAAATAACCATAGCCTCTGTCACGCGTCTCACTCCTTGGTATCTGATGATTTTTCGCCAGTTCTTGTTCCCGTAACAGCTTCCCTGTTTTTCCGTCAAATATCAGGCGGTAAAGTGTGGGCTGCCTGTCGATCAGTTGCTCTAAAAAGACAACTGCGTTGCCGTTAACCTCAAAAAGCGCCTTCAGGTCGGCATGCTTCATTTGCTTTGGCTTCCACGAACTGATACGGTTATTCACAACACCTGCTGACTGATGTTGCTGATCATAGACAGTCACGTTAACTCCTTTAGCCTCGGTAAAATGGAAAAACAAGGTATTCCCGTTCTTCATGAGTAATAACCGGCTTGCCCCCATTTCGGGTTCTTTAAATGCATTACTTTTCGTAAATGCCGGCCCTTCCGTTTGCTGGGCTGTTGCTGTATGCAACCCGAAGCACAGGCAAACAAGTAAGATTGTCCTCTTCATAGGTATGTAGATAATTTCGCGCGCAAAAGTAAGAGAAAGATCAAACAAACTATGATAAATATTAATAATATCTCAGATAGTAGCATAACAGCACTTGGTCTCGCTAAATACAAGACTAAGGAACCTACAAAGACGGGATAACGGATCTTCAGTGATGATTGCTATTAATAAATTTGATCTCCATAATTTTCTGCTCGAAATCATTTGCAGGGACCAGGGCACGCGACTTGATCCGTGTTTTATAAGTATAAACAGTGCTCACACTATAGTCCAATATTTTGGCTATAGCCTCGTGCTCATTTATTCCCAGGCGCATCAAAGCGAAAATCCGGAGCGTGGCATTCAGTGTTTCACCAGATTTTGGCCAGATCTGATCTTCCTTTTTTAGCAGTGCATTAAACGATGTGATGAAGTTGGGGAACATCGTTAAAAAAACAGTATCGAGCATATTATATAAATGCTCTTTCTCTTCATCAATATGTACTTTGTTCAGAAACTGGTTGACATCTTTATATTTTCCCAGCTTGATATCATGCAGGGTTTGATGTTTAATTTTATCTAAGGTCTCTATATATGATGAACAGGTTTTAAAGAACAGCCCTATCAGCTCCTCTTTTATCCTGGAAGATTCCCAGAGCTTCTCATTAACACCTACCAGTTCGTTGTTCTTTTCCTTTATCAACAGCTCATTTGCTTTGATAAGTAATATTTGTCTGCGGTAAACTACCAACAGAAAAAACAACACGATAGCGACGATGAAAAAGATCAGCAGGCCTATGAGCAGCTTATCTTTTTCATGTTGTTTCTGATCGATCACTTTACCGGCAACCAGTGGTAACATCGATTCGATCTGAACAGCACGATTTCTGGCGCCATAAAATTTAGCGTTACGGGAAGCCTCCTGCAAACAAACATATGCATCATTAATCTTATCCAGTTTAAATAACTCCTGTCCGAGTAAAAATATGGCCAGCGTCTCTTTGGTGGATGAACGGATGTCGTTTATAGCGGCAAGCGCCAGGAAAAGTATCCGGTCATGCCCCGTATAGGCAAAGCTGATCCTGGTGGCGACCATCGCTATCCCATGTTCAGGCAGATCGCGTTCTATAATAATATTAAAGAAGAAGTCGGGCGTTAATTTTTTGTGTTTTATGGAATCTGATAGAAACGCCAGGTTGATCGTCTGCTCGAAATTGTTAGAGGGAGTGACGATTTCGGCTTTTTTGAAAGCTTCCTCCGATTGCCTGCGATAGTTCCGGGAAAAGTAAGCATCATTGTCATATTCGGCGATACCGGCATTCAACCGGGCCTGCAAGACAAAATAATCGGTTTTCAGGGCTTTGGTTAACCCGCTGGTATCGATCTCGGTCGTAACGTCAAAAGCTTCCTTGAAGAAACCCGAATTCAGTAAAATGCTTCCGAGCATCATCTTGCTACGGATCAAATTATCATTTTTATTAAACTTAGCCGAAATGTCAATCATCCGTTTGATGTAGACAAATGCAGAATCGAACTTGAAGGAACGGTACTCCTCGAAGATCTTTGAATAGAGATTGAACTGTGCATCAAAATTTGAATTATCCGTATGAAGCAGTTCAAATCGTAGCAGGTTTATACGCTTTTGTTTATCCTGATCATAAGAGTGCGTCCTGGCAAGCTCCGATTTTAAAACTGTTAAAAGACTGTCAGATTTACCGTTTTGAGAATATCCATTAAACCATAAAAGCAAAAAGAATGATACAAATAATATTTTATTCATATAGATCTGAGACCTAATTTAAGTAGTGCATAATTTCCCGCCCCTGTATAGCGGTTGTCCCTAACAATTTCTTCCGCCCGAAAATTAGTCAACCCATTTTAAAAATGCACCATTTGCCACCTATTTAATTGTGACGAAACCCCAAAAATCTGTTACCAAAATCCTTTTTTGGGTCTAAAAATCGTGTATTATTCTTATTCAACCTGATGGAAACGCGTCAGATAAGCTTAGATTTTTCCATACACGCACCAACTCAATTTATTGATTATCAATTATATATTATTTATATAGTCTAGATTTTTCCCACTGACGACCCGGCCCCGGCATCAGACGCATGATTAGTGATTTAATTTGACCGTCAATTTAAACGCCATGACCGGCGTTTGTCCACGAACATCCGCTGCAGCGATGAACGATGAAAATGTCCGCGTTAATGAACAAATTAAGCAGTCCGTTATGCTAACAAAAATTCTACGAGTATTGAGTTGTTTCACCCTGATCTTTGGCCTCGCCTACACGGCCTATGCGCAAGACAGGGTTATTGAAGGGAAAGTAATCGATTCCGCAAGTACAAGTCCGCTGCCCGGGGTAACTGTCAGAATTGCAGGAACCAAAACCGGAACTGCTACCGACGTAAACGGTTCATTCCGGTTAAACGCGACGGCAACAGCACATGAACTTATCCTCTCATCTATTAATTACGCCACGAAAACCGTAGCCATAACAGGCAATTTCATTACGGTGAAACTGGCTCCATCAAGTCAGTCACTGGAAGGTGTCGAGGTAGTAAGTGTCGGTTATGGCACCATGAACAAAAGGGAAGTATCGAGCGCAATAACACATATAAGCGCCAGCGAGTTGAAAGCCGTTGGAAGTAACAACCCATTGATGTCTTTACAGGGAAAAGTTGCAGGTCTTAACATTTCCAATACAGCCACCGCCGATCCCAACTCCTCTCCAAGTATCCAGTTGAGAGGCGTTTCATCACGCAGCGCGGGTCTCGGTCCGTTATACGTGGTGAACGGGGTTCCGGGCGGTAATATCGATAACATCAATCAGAATGATATCGAATCGATCGACGTACTGAAAGGTGGTGCGGCATCAGCTATTTACGGTACCCGTGGTAGCAATGGCGTTATCATCATCACTACCAAAAAAGGCACCGGCGTATCGAAAATGATTTACAGCAGCTATGTCAGCCTTGACCGCCTCAGTATGGCGCCGGATGTTCTCAGCGCTGACGAATTCCGTCAGTACCGTGTGAAAGGTACCCCTGTCAGAGGTATCGACTATGGCGGCAATACCGACTGGATGAAGTCCGTTACCCGTTCACAGGGATACGCACAGAAACATACCTTACAGATCTCAGGTGGAACAGCGAATGATAACTATTTTGCTTCTGCCGATTACCGGAATGCAACTGGCGTTGACCTGCGTGCAGCAAAAAAGGAATATGGCGCCCGTCTGAACCTGAATCATATATCAAAAGAAAACGTTTATACAGTTAATCTGAATGTCGCTCCACGGTATATGGAGACCAGCAATGCTGATCAGGGTAATTTCAATAACGCCATTACTTTGAACCCTACTATTCCAATCTACGACAGCACCGGCTATCGTTACATTAATACTGGTTTCTTTTCAAACAATCCTGTTGAAAATGCAAGGGTGATCAAAAGCCAGGCAGAAATAAAACAGTTGGACATGAGCGCCTCTTTTAAGGTGAATATCCTGAAGAACCTGAATTCTGCAGTAACTGTGTCTAATATCAGATCATCTTACAAGAACCTGAATTTCCGCCCGTCTACCCTGACTACCGTCGTTCATTCCGGCAATGTGACCAAAACGAACTATGCGTCCCAGGAACAAATAGACAACGATCAGCGGAACCTGGAGTGGACGTTCAATTACTCACTGAACGTGGCGAGAAACCACTTTAAAGTACTGGGTGGTTATTCATACAGCTACTTCAACTACAAGCAATTTAACGCCAATAACTACGATCTTCCATTTGATACCTACTTATGGAACAATCTGGGCTCCGGTACCTGGAATGGCGGCGATAAAGGCAATGCGCAATCGGCAGTAGGTTCTACGCAGAACGACTCCCGCCTCGCTGCGTTCTTCGCCAGGATCAACTATGATTTCGATAATAAATATATCCTGACTGCGAGCCTCAGACATGAAGGTTCATCAAAATTCGGCCGCAACAACAAATGGGGTAACTTCCCCGCAGTATCTGCTGCATGGCGCATTTCCGATGAAGGTTTCATGAAAGATGAGATCAGCTGGTTAAACGACCTGAAACTGAGAGTTGACTACGGTGTAACAGGTAACCAGGATTTCGATAACTACAAGTCACTGCTTTTATATGGTGGTTACGGCTATTTCACTTACAACGGGATCACCTACCAGGTGTATGGTCCGTCACAAAACATCAACCCTAACCTGGGTTGGGAAAAAGCCATCAACTTTAACGCCGGCATCGACTTTGAATTATTTAACAATCGCGTATCAGGTTCCCTGAACTACTACGTACGCACTAATGAAGACCTGCTGGGTAATTATAAGGTGCCGCTTCCACCTAACCCTCAGTCGGAAACATTTACCAATGTGGGTACAATGAAGAACTCAGGTTTAGAGCTGCAGTTGAGCGCCCAGGTTATAAATCACGGCGACTTTAGCTACAATGTATCATTTGCTGGCGCTTTAAATAGTAACAAATTCGTTTCCTTCTCCAATAAAATTTACCAGGGCGCTCCCTTCCAGGACCAGGCAGGATTATCTGCTCCGGGTACACCAGGTCCTATCCAGCGTTTGCAGGAAGGCCACCGTATCGGGGAATTCTATATGTTGAAGTCTGCGGGAGTGGATGAAACCGGCGCACTGCTGGTGTATAAAAAGGATGGCACTATAGTAACGGCCAACAAGGCGAACGCTGACGACAAACAGTTTGTTGGCAACGGTCTGCCTAAATTTACCGGTTCACTTGGCAATCAGTTCCGCTATAAGAACTGGGACCTGAGCATCTTCCTCAGAGGAAACTTTGGATATAAAGTGTTCAATTCACAGGCTTTCTATTTAGGTACTGCCGCTACACAAACCGATGCTAACACTTTAAAATCGGCTTATGATCCAAGCAGCAGATATTCAAAGCTGACCAATTCGTCTACTGCAGCACTTGCTTCAGATTATTTCCTGGAATCAGGGTCTTTTGTTAAGATCGACAACATAACACTGGGCTATAATTATTCAATTAATTCCAAATTCCTGCATGGCATCAGAGTGTACGGAGCAGTAAGCAACCTGCATACTTTTACCAGCTTTACCGGTGGCGATCCTGACCTGTACCCGGTTAACGGGCTCACACCCGGCGTTAAGGGTAATCCGACAGATGGCTATGGTTTGAACTTCTATCCGGCTACTATCCAGCTGTTGGGAGGCTTACAGGTTACATTCTAAACAACTAACTGGTACAAATGAAAAAGAATTATAGAAAATATATAGTAAATGCCGCGTTGAGCACAGCGCTGATCATGGGCGGTTGTACAAAGCTTGACGAGCATGTTTATGATAAGGTGGATGAATCGCAGGTCCTCACCAGGCGCGATGATGTGATCAGGGACTTCCTGCGGCCATTTGAACATGCTTACTGGAGCATCCAGGGAAATGATATTTTCGCCGTAAATGAAAATTCTACCGACGAGATAGGCACCTACAACCGTCAGGGCGACTGGCAGGACGGAGGTTATTATCAGCGTATGCACTATCACACCTGGACCACGCAGGACGGCTTCACCAGCGGCGCCTGGACTGCTTTTTACCAGGGTATCGTACTGGCCACCAACTCCCTGCAGGACATGGAGGGCATCGCCGATCCGACTAAACTGAATGTAACGCCGACTGAGCTTGCCGACTTCAAGGCCGAGCTCAGAACGCTGAGAGCATGGTTCTATTTAAGAGCATTCGACTTTTACCGCAATATTGTGATCGTTACGGATGTAAAACATACTACTACCAGCCCTGATCAGACACCGCCAGCAGAAATGTTCAATTACATTGAAGCTGAACTGAAAGCGGCGCTGCCTGACCTGCCGAAACGCGAAGCATTGGGTGATAAAGGCATCGGCCGCTGGACACAGGCAGGAGCTGCAGGATTGCTTGCACGCCTGTATCTGAACGCCAACGCATACATCAAACAAGACAGGTACAACGATTGCGCCACCGTTTGCCAGGACATCATAGACGGCAAATATGGTAACTATCAGCTTGATACCCGCTGGGATGCTCCTTTCGATTATACCAACACTACCGTTAATTCAGAGACCATCTACGGTTTCCCTGCTACGCTATCACGTACGCACTGGCAATATGATGGCGGCATGTACTTCTGGGCAATGACCTACGATGCAGCTCCACTCTATTGCGGCTTTACCGATTACAACCAGGCGAATCCAAGATACGCGTTGCAACCAGGCCGAGATGTAGACAGCGTTGAATACAACTTTGCACTGGGTAAACCTTTCGTTAAGTTCCAGCGCTATCCTGACGACTATCGCCTGAAACTATACAAGAACCTGGGCGACAGTAAACGTGAAGGTATGTTCCTGTTCGGTTACCTGCCATTTGAGCGTAACGTGAATGGTGTAATGAAACCTGATACTGTTCGTGGTAATAAAGGTCCTTATCCACTGTTCATCCGCGATCAGGTGGGTTGGTTCCTCGATGCAAAACCAGGACAGCGTATTGCAGATAAGGAGTCAAACATGAACCATGCTGATCATAACTCAGGTGTATTCTTCCTGAAATATCCATTATATCCGACACCTGATCCTAACCGTATCACATCGGCTTATGCAGAGATCCGCTTATCAGAGATCTATTATATGCTGGCTGAATGTAAATACCGCGCGGGTGATAAGGCAGCTGCAGCAGGGCTGCTGAACGCAGTACGCGTAAGAAACTATCCTGCCGGTTCTACGAGCCTGTACAAACCAGATGGTAGTCAGCTGAACGATCAGGAAATGCTGGACGAATGGGGCCGTGAGTTCCTGGGAGAGAACCGTCGCCGTACTGATCTAATCCGCTGGGGCGTATTTAACACCGGTACATGGTGGGATAAACAACCCGATGGTGATGATCACACAGCTATATTCCCGATAGGCCGTGATATCATGGGTGCTAATCCACACTTCAAACAAAATCCGGGTTATTAATAAATTACCTGCGGCTCCAATACCAATGACGGTGTGGGGCCGCAGGTTTATAAATATAATATAGCAAAAGCTACTTTCTACTTACCACAACATGTACGCCCCGATCAGGAGCGGTATCGATATCTACCGAATAATTAATATACGCCGCACGATACCGCATGTTCTTTAACCCGTTCCCTTCTGTAACAGACATCAACTTTGTATCGAAACCTATACCATCGTCAGAAATATCCAAAGACAATTTTGGATGCGCTGATATAGTAATACTGATATTTCTGCATGTAGCATATTTGATACTATTGTTAACCGCTTCCCTCGCAATCAGTAACAAGTTCCGCTTTTCAGCTTTTGAGATAATACGGTCTTTAAGATCCTCTTCTACTTTACAATCGAGGTGAATACCCTTCGCATTAATAACGGGCAATACAGCATTACAGATACGTGTCATGAGGTCCTGCAACGTATCTCCACTATCATCCAGCACCCAGAGCATATCCCTCAATCCAGTTGAAGCACTGGCCAGGGATTCCTCTATCTTATTCAGATACTCTTCACGTTCCGCCCCGTTCCTGGCGAGGTGCGTAAGCACCTTTACCGTATTCAGCGTACTACCCAGATCGTCGTGAAGATCATTGGCGATCTCACGGCGAATGGCATGTTGCCTTTCCAGCTGGGCGATCCTATACCGGTAGAATGCAAATAATAATCCAAGCACTAAACAAACAACGAGGCCCTTAAACCAGATTGTCTGGTACCATTTAGGCATGTACTCAAGACTGAGCTCAATAAAGTGATCGGTCCAGATATCATCTTCGTTGCCTGCTTTTATCTGTACGGTATATTCACCGGGGTGAAGGTCCATCAAGGGGATATAATTCTGACTACCGATGTCCGTCCATTTATCGTTCACTTCAAGGATCCTGTATGCATACCTTACTCTCTCAGGACTATTAAAGTTCATGCCTGAGAAGAAGATCGTGGTTTGATAAACGTCTGAAGGGATTTCTAATGCTGTCATCTGCAGATTGGTGGTATCTCTGCTACCGGATGTAGCATCCATTTTTATCCGGTTAATATACAATTCCGGCGGTGTCGTATTCATAAAGAAATTCCGTGGATAGATAACGGAGAAGCCGTTCACACCGCCTGCATAAATGGTATCGGCATTCCTGCTATATCCGCAGAACTGTTCGAAAGAGTTTGATTGCAAGCCGTCCTGTTCATAGTAGTTCCTGATCTTGTTGTTATGTACATTGACAACCGCCAGCCCGTCGTTCGATGTAACCAGGATAACACTATCACCAACTGCAAAAACCTTGTATACCCCATTGTTACACAGACCGGAAGTTTTGGACACGACACGTTTTAAATGCAACTGCTTATCGGTTTCTACCAGTCCTTTACCGTAAACTGCGAACCAGTAACTATCATGTGTTTCGCACATATCCAGCAAGATGTCGGATGTTTGCGAAGATGCAGCGCCGGTTATTAGATGACGGGACGACTTACTCGTTAAGGGATCGAACTGAGAAAGTGAATTCGTCGATAGTACCCACACCCTCCCCTCTTTATCTTTATAAAAAGAGCTGATATTTTCCTGGTCCAGTAGTAATCCGTTTTCACTGTTATGCCTTGTTATTTTTCCGCTTCGCTGATCCCATACATACAAACCCTTTCGCAACTGACTTCCTAAAAGAATGATGTCGTTATTATACCTGGTCATTGCGCAGAAAAGATCATTCTCTATTCCTGCTAACTCAGGGTATAACTGTTTTGCACGCAATAGTTTTCCTTGAGCGATAATAAACAATCCTTCACTATTTGATACCAGTATGTTATCGGGAGTAACAGCTGCAATGAGGTAACATGAAGCCCCGGTGTGCAGTTGCCGGATAAGGTCAGTGTTTGTATTAACCTCGTATAATCCATTGGCAGCGCCACAATAAACAATAGAATCGTTTAACGGATAGATAGAAAAGGCATGTTGGATCTTAGTCGTAGATCCGGCGGAACGGTAAAACTTTTCAAAGGGTTGTTTTCGCAGTGAGCAATAGGACAATCCTTCCTCTGACCCCATCCACAAGCGGTTATTATCATCAAAGAACAAAGAATAGATAGCAGTTTGCCATGCGTCGCTTTCATTGTTCCTTTCACTTATTTTTGTCAGTCTTCCTGTTTGCCGTTCTTCCTTATAAAGATGATGAGCATCTGATATCCAGAGATTCCCTGTAGTATCCAATGCGCAGCTAAATACTTCTTTTGAGTTGATCACATTTGTAGCATTCCGTTGTTTTAGCGACAGCTTATTATTTACCGCACTGATTTGCCGCAGGCCCCAGTTCGTACAAACAAACGCCTCGTTTTGCAGTGCTTCGGTTATATTCCAGAATAAGATCGATTTGCGGGAACCGGCGGTGTTCATGTCTTCAGCAGGTAACTGACTTAATATCCTGCCTGTTTTTCCATCCAGTAGCAGTACGCCTGCTTCATCGCAGCAGGCCCATATCCGCCCCTGATCATCTGTCAATAGTTTACCTATTTTTATGTCAGATAACGATGGAAATTTATCCGGCAGATCGGGCAGCTTAATGAATGAATGCTGCGAGAGGTCATATGCGAATAATCCTTCGTAAGCGCCGATCCACAACACGTTGCCACATACCGCAACACTATGTAACCATTTATCATTAAAAGATAATGCGGCCCTGTCTTTCTCTTCTAATGGCATCACTGTCTGTGTACCTGTTGTTACCGATTGCAGCCCTCCGTTAGATGTAATAAGCCATATCAACTGTCGTTGACGGTCTTCCGCCATATCCATAATGGTATTACCTTTCAGGCGGTGAGCAGGGTCTGATTGCTGATTAAAAACAAGGAATCTTTTCCCGTCAAAACAGTTCAGACCATCCTGGGTACTGACCCAAATAAATTTATATTGGTCCTGCAAAATTTTCGTAATATTGTAACTACTCAAACCATCTGTTTGACTATATTTACGGAAGTGATAAAATTCCTGTAGTTGCCCCAAACAATTATTCAGGTACCCCGGAGCAAACAAAAATAAGGCGAGAAGAATACAGATTTTGCGCATTTTATAAAATCTCTTTAAAGATACTCAAAATGGCAGGAATGCACAAGTGGACAGTGATATACCTCATGGACTGTCCCGGTAACACCACCACAGCTGCAAAGGCAATGTTTGATGATATATTAAGCCTCACTATTCCCGATGAAATTTGCATTAGCATTTGTCTTCAAATACCGATAGCTGCTATTAAGAAGGTAGATCCGCTTTATCAGGGACCTGTCAACTCACAGGAACAAACAACGTTATTCTACCAGGTTGTCAGGAATGCAGGAGGAGGCAGCAAACTTCGATTGCTGCATAAAGACGATGCCTTCGATATTACCAGTTCAGAAGATGTGAGGAATTTTTTTCAATCTATTCAAGCTGGTGAACAAAAAGCAGAAAACTATATGCTGTTCACCTGGGGACATGGAGCGGCCATTAGTGTGTTTGTATCCGGCACGATGCAGACTGAAAGCCATAAGATGCTTGACATGGTGGAACTGAAGGAAGCCATTCTACATACATTCTCCGGTAAACTGAAACTGATTGTTATGGTGGATTGCTTCATGCAGTACTTTGATACCGGCTTATTACTCCATCAGGCAAACGTTGAGTATCTCGTAGCTGCACAATACGGCATCACCTTCTTCGGATATAATTACAGGAAGATCTTTGGTGAATTATACGCCACTCCCGGCATGTCTTCTAAGGAGCTTGCAACGCTGGTCATACCAACACGCCCGCTTTCAAAGGAACTGAAAGACAGGTTAGCATGTGCGGCATTCTTTGCAACAAAGCTATCATCATATGACGAGCTGGTTAGCATCATGAACAAACTGGGCGAACGGTTAAGCAAGGAAATGGATGAAAGACCGGATGTTATTTATTCAGCGATCAAGAGTGATAATTACCTTAACGGAGCGGGCAAGCTAATGGACCTTTTTGTTCTCATATATGGTATAGCAAAAGCGCTCGGCAATAACTGGGAAGCTCAAACAATCGCACAGCTACGCTCCTTGCATGAAAATATGTTCATTGCAAAGTTTACAGGGCACGAGCTAAACAAACTTGAACCGAAAATAGCACTCGGTCTTTCGGTTTCCATTCCAAATACAGCGGATAATCATTTCTATAACGGATTTGTAAGATACAATCCCGGATCAATTTCCGGGATTGCAGTCGCTTGCAGAGAATGGGCCACATTCGTTGATAAATATGTCGAATATGCGGATGGTCTGAAAATACAAACCATATTTCCCAACTAAATAAAAAAGGCAATTTCTATCTCTATATCATTATTGTCCTTAGGTTTGGCATTCATCGTTATGCTTGAACCGGATCCGATATCCATAGGACTTTGAGGGAACTCTATCATGCGGAACCTGGTTCTTTCAAAGAAGTCGTATTCCCTGTCTTCATATGCTTTGGCAACGATCACAGCATTGACAGTTACTTTTACCTGCCCGTTAATTTCCTCCCGGGTTACACTGGTTACCCTCGGTTCAGTCGTTAATTCGAATATACATGCCCTCACTACCTCCAGATCCAGAGCAGAAGGTCCGCCCGGAACTTTTGTTTTGCCGTCCTCTTTTAGAATGGAAGCACCTGCTACGGTAACAGGCTTTTCAGCAGCATTTTCTGTCGTCGTATCCTCTTCTGCTTCACTTAGCGTGATCGTAAAGGTGGTTTCAGGATTTTCCAACCTGGAAGAAAGCGCAATAGTGGCTTCTAATTCCGTAGCTGTGGCTATTGACACAGTTGTAGCTCCAGTTGTAGCTGTAGTAGTTGTTGTTTCTAACATCTTATTAAAATTTAAGGTTAAAAAATATATTGGCTGTGATGATACTTTCTGAGAGGTGTACGCGGTAAAGAGGAAAAATGGTAAAATGACAGGAACGTTCCTGTTGACCTGCATTCTTCGGAATGGAAAGATAAACGCAAGGTAAGACCAGGACAATACCAACTAGTTTGTATTTTTTATTTCCTACGGGAAAAATACGGTGTGGGGAATTATTTTTCCCATTGCCGGCTCCTGCCTCTAGAACTAAGTTTGTATAACACATGTAAAATTTAAGCCCCGAACAATGATCTGGTTAATCTCAAAATCAAAAACATGAAACCACTTATCCTCCTTTCACTTTCGTTGATCTGCCACCAGCTGTGCATGGCACAGACAAAAGACAGTGGTACGATCCTGATCACATACAATATGCATAAGGGAGAATTCGAAAAGGATTTCCCACGTTTGATAAAAGAAGGCAGCACTATTGCACTGTCGTATACCGCTATCAATCCTTTCCTTTTTAAGTCGAATGCGACGTTTTCAGACATCAATCATAACTTCCAGGATGGGATGGATATCGTTCAATCGGTATTAAACGGACTTTCCGGGCCTGCGGAAAAGGCTGGTGAAGATGCAGCGAACGCCGGAGATCTTGAAGTGATAGCCACCTTCATGGCCGAACATCCGCGTACGAAACGTGCAGATGTAACTCCTATGCTTCTTTCAAAAGATCAATTGCTCAAGTCGATGCGACAGGATCTTTATAAGATACAGCAAAGCATCCTGGCTATCAACGCAATCATGACAATTGATACGCTGATAAAAATAGCTAAGAATGATCCTGGTAACTATTCAAGTGAAATTATGGAAGCCGCTGTTCTTAAGCCAGTTGCTGCATATGACATAACAAAAGATAACATACCGGAAAAATTCAAGCTTTATCAGGCAAACATATACAAGGGCCTGGAGAACATTTCAGCTGCATTAATGAAGTTGAAAGAACTAAATGATAAGCTCCTTCAACCGTTAATTGATTCTGTTGAGAAAAAGACTGCTGCACTTAATAATGTTTATACAGGGGCTAATGCCAATATACTTCTGAAGAATATCAGCATTATCCAATATAACCTTCACCAGGTCATAACTGCCAATTACAATTTGCTCCCTAAAAATATCGGTACTGTCAAGGGCGACTTTGCGGAAATCAGCGATGAACTAAAGGACAATACCGGCAAAGTCGCATTTGCCATTGCGCCCCACTCTATCAGGACCCATGGAGGCGCACGGGTAGACTTTAGTGTCGGCCTTGCTGCAAATATCGGTGGTAATGGCAGCGAATTCTCACTGCGGAAAAATCCTACAGATGCCAAGACCGGGGAAGATACCGCCCATGTGACGTTGTACAAAAGCAATAAAAACAAACTGATCCAGTTCAATCCTGTTGTATTTGTGCATTGGTACAAGACTACTCCATGTAACCTTCAATGGATGCTCACAACAGGCCTTGCACCTGATTTCTCCACACTTGCCAACTCAAGACTGTTCATTGGCACCAGTTTGGGATTCCCGTCTTCAAATGAGTTGAGCAGACGGCTGGTACTCAGTATCGGCGCCAGTGTCGGATATGCGGATGTTCTTAAGAACAAGTACCGTGATTGGAAAAACTATCAGCGGTTCAGCGATCTTGATGAAAGCGATTTAACGGAAAAGTCGCTGCGCATAGGAGGATTCTTTGCAGTTTCCTACAACCTGGGAGGTTCAGGGCATAAATAGCCCTCTCATTACATTGATCTATTATCTAATACAATGACCTTATTGACTGATCCCATTGTTTATTTTCCTGCCTGTGATGATTTTCCAGTCAACTTAATTAAAGTAACTTTATGGATGAAGAACTGAAAATCGAACTTTTACAGGCCCAGATAGAACTACAGCAGTACTTGTATACCCGGCTGGGAGTTGCCCTGCATGACAATGTCGCTCAACTCCTGGGTAGTGTAAATATGTTATTAGGAGCGACCATAAATGATATATCCCTGGCATCGGAGACGTTAAATACCGCACAGTTGTCCCTATGTGCTGCAATATATGAGATACGGACATTATCCCAACCAATGCAGGATATATTCAGGTTTAATTCTCTCGAGTACCTGCAACGGGAAGTGAATGATATAAATGCATCAGGTACGGTGCCGGTAGAACTGATAAGCGTCAGAAATGAATTATCGTTACCAGCGGAGAAACAAGTAATGTTATTCTGCTTTTTGATTGACTTAATACGTAATTATATGACATGGGGAATCAGCATCAGGATCGCCGCCGAAACAGTGAAAGTAGTGATCACTGATGCTGCTCTCCCCTTACCCCTACCAGAGAAAATATTAAAGCGTGTACGCCTGTTACAGGGGACATATCATTGCGGCAATGGTGTTCACATCCTTTTACCCTTTTAATTGTACAATACGATGAAAATTGCAGTAGGTATAACAGATGATCATCAGCTTTTCCTGAAATCGCTAAGCGTTTTAATCAATACTTTCAGCGATTTCGAAGTAACACTGGAAGCATTGAACGGGCAGGAACTACTGAATAAGCTGGCGGTGGCCCCTGTCTTGCCGGAAATAATCCTGATCGACGTAAATATGCCTGTTATGGGTGGGATCGATACGGTGTCAGAGATAAATAAAAAATACCCGCTCATTAAGATGATCGCCCTTTCCATGAAGGATGACGATACGACCATCATCAGGATGATCAAAGCAGGCTGCAATGCCTACCTCCAGAAAGATATCCATCCGGAAGAGCTGGAAAAGGCATTACAGCAGGTATATGCGAAAGGTATCTATAATGGCGACTCCCTCAATATTAATTATCGCCGTTTGCTCACGCATGAGCATCTGGCAAAAAGCCTGCAACTCACGGACAAGGAGAAAATATTCCTCCAGTTAGCCTGCAGCGATCATACCTATAAAAAAATAGCGGCTGAAATGAAGGTGGCTGAACGAACAGTGGACGGGTACCGCGAATCCTTGTTCGAGAAACTGAATGTACAAAGCAGAGTAGGAATGGTCCTTGAAGCAATCCGGAGAGAATTGGTATCGTTATAACATTTCACTACTGTATCATCCTGCTAATGCACACCACAGGTTAACCGGGTTAGCTTTACCGGTATTCCGCGTGAATTGACCTGCATAAATCCCTAGCCATAAGCAACCATTGTAGCACCTGTTCCGGTCTGTTCTATTTATCCTTTTCTCAACGGGAATTGCGCACCCCTAAATTGTAATTTGATGCCCGTTGAAAAACCACCTTTATCATTAAAAACAGGACCCTCCCATGAAAACGCTAAGACTATTTAGCCTTGCTATAATGGCTTTATGCCATTTTGGTTGTGTAAAGACCCAATTCACAGAACCTACGGCAAACAGCAGCAATGATCTGAAAATAGCCAGGCTAACAGCCAATGCCGCCGCTGTACCCGGCGACCTGGCCGATGGCAATATCAAATACTTCGGCCGCTGGGACTTTAGTAATCCGGCAGAATATGCCAGCTTCTGGGGCGGCGCCTACTTCCGCGTAAACTTTACCGGTACCACGGTGAAGATCAAAGTAGGATATCCTACCCATTATTATGCAAAGATTGACGATGGTCCCTGGGTAAGTTATTACAATGCTTCCGGCACCATCAATCTTACACCTACGCCACTAAACAATGGTACCCATACGCTCAGCGTGGCACAAGGCAAGGATTATGACTATCAGTTTAAATTCCAGGGGCTGATACTGGACGCCGGTGCTACCACCAGCGCTCCTCCGGCACTGGCAGCGCTCATTGAATGGATAGGCGACTCTATTACCTGTGGTTACACGGACGAACAGGCTAACGTATCGGGCTATGGCTGGGTATGTTCGGAACAACTCTTACATACAGAGCACACCCAGATCGCTTACCCCGGTATACGGCTGGTAAGTGGTGATAATGGCCCCGGTATGGACGTACAGTATTTCAAGCTGCAGAACCCATCTTTTAATGCTGCACCAACCTGGGATTTTACCCGGTATACGCCAAAAGTGATAGTTATTAACCTGGGTACAAACGATAATGGCCACGTACCTGAGGCCCAGTTCCGTGACAGTTATATTACCTTCCTGTCAAACATCCGGGCGAGATTCTCTACCGTGGAGATCTTCGTCATGCGTACCTTCAACGGTTACCTGGTAACGCCCACTGTAGCGGCGGTGAATGCCCGCATTGCAGCTGGCGATACCAAAGTGCATTATATTGATACCGATGGCTGGATGACGGGTGCAGATTACACCGATGGCCTGCATCCCAGCGTTGCCGGTAATATCAAGGCGGCTAACCTGTTACAGCCTATCCTGCAACCTTACCTGACAGGCACCGTAAACAGCGGCGTTACATTTTACCAGGACATTAACTATGGAGGTTCCGCCAGCCATGTTTTGCCTGTCGGTAATTACACCATCGCGCAGCTGGCGGCAAGAGGCATGCCGAACGATTGGGCTTCTTCTGTTAAAGTACCTGCCGGGCGAACCCTGATCATGTACGCTGACGATAACTTCAGTGGCACATCCTGGACCAGGACCAGTGATACGCCTAACTTCACTACACTCAGCCCGAACGCCAACGACCAGGTGTCGTCGATACGGGTACAATAGTGTTAATACATAATGGCATCATCCCCCACCCGGCTTTGCATGGGTGGGGGATATTTTTTTTCAATCAGTTGATTTTCAACAAAAAAACTATACCTATAGCAACTGGTAATATTATTTGCTCACTTTATTATCATTTTAAAAATCCGGGCTTTACCATTCAACGTATGTACTGTCGCAACCATTACTCGTTTAAGCATATTGCACATACCCCATTTGCTAGTCATTAGCATTTCTTTGCCTATCCCATGCAGATCTTTTTGATTGTTTTCTTAAAGCGCAGACAATGTGTTTTAGAGATAGGTTATTTTATCCAGTCGGCAAATAGTGATTGAAATAAGCGTGTTTTTTTCCATAAAACATGCTGTTAATTATAAAGGTCTTCGCGCATTTTCGGCACAAGTAGATAGAGGTATGTTCAAGAAGTTCTTTTCCGGCTGATTGCTTTATAAGACGTTTTTTGTTTTGGAGTTTAAAACATTAACTGATGGCAGTGATTCAGGTAAATTACGATCAACCAGGTAAGATGACAATTCCCGAAAAGGATAATGTAATTCTATTATGTGATTACAAGTCTTATTTTGACCCCGACTGCCGACGCAAACTGCTATTTGGAGAACCAGCTTCCCGGAAAATAAATCCCAGTCATCTCTGCTCTCCTTTTGAAGCCATTGGCGCCTATATTAAAAGCAGACATCCGGATATCGAAGGTGATGTCCAGGTTATCGACCTTGAAGGTGATTTCTGCCACGCGGCTACAATCAGATTTACCGCAGGAAAGTATTCTTTAAAAAAAGACAGCATCTGTCGCGATGTCCCGCTTGTTCCTCTCTTCGAGCGTTATTTCCATTATAATTATCAAGACATCAAAGCGTTTGATCAATTCCTGGAACAGCCCGACCAAACCGGAACAGCTATCGGGGCTTCAATAGCTAAAGCAATTCGCGAGCAGTCGAACGGTGACAAGCGCTACAACAAATTGATGGAAGTATTCGATCAACAATTATGGGCGGATATTGAGATCGATCAGATCCTGGCCTTTAAAAATGAGATAGCCAGGCAGCTGTCTATCGATCTGCAGAAAAGTCATTATTTCTTTGGGCTGCTGGGCTCAGTGCTGTCAGGAACTTACGAACCTGCATGCCGGATGGCTAAACTCCAGGGAGCGGCACAACTACAACAATATGGAGCATCGTTCTATGCAGCGGCTGCAACAAACGTAAAAATAAAGATACACAGCTACCCTGGCGACATGGACCCGTTTTTAGTAGCGGCTGATGCTCCTTATGAGGAGTATATACGTCTCAAAAAACTCCCGCTCCTTTATACAGGCGCAATGACTTTGTATATAAACGATCATCCGGTCGATCTTACCTGTGACCACCAGGCATTCAGCAACACTGACCTTTTTATTTACCAGGATGGCAACCAGCACGTTTGGGCTGCAATAGGTGAAAAGTCTTATCTGTTATAATAACATCGATGATCAACCCCAGTGCAATCATAGATTACATCGAAAACCTGGAACCAGGCGATGCCCTGGCACAGGCACAAATAACCAGTGACATCAGCTCTATCATGCAGGCGCTGATCAGCTTCAGCGATCGCTTCAACGCTTCGAGAAAGCTGCAGTTAATGAAAGAAGAGACCAGCCGGATGAAAGTGTTGGTCGTCCAGCTGCAACAAACGATTGCACAAATGGATCGCGAGCAGGAAGAGCACCATACCATTATGGAACAACTTCAGGAGTTACGCACCCGGCACGTGGAACTCACTACTCTTGAGAAACAACGCAGCGAGATACAGGAATTAGAGCGTCTGTTATCAGAGAAAGACCCCGCAGTTATTCAGCAGGAATTGATGTCATGGCAAGAGACGCACCAGGGGGATATAAACCAGCTAAACAGATCGCTCAATGAGCTAGGCACCTTTTTCTCGCGTTTGGAAAATGACTTCTTACAGGAAACAAAAACACTCTGGTCCGAAATACAGAACAAAAGGAATCTGATTGACACTAACCTGCATGATATTAGCGAAGAAGTTAAAGAAGAGAACACAGAATTGTCAATATTAAGCAAGCAATATTACCAGGAGCTTGATAATGCAACAATATCATATACTGAAGCACACACGCAACTCACGGCAATTAAGGAAAAGCTGATAGACATCCGCGACCGGCACGGCAAAAACATATCGGTATATCAACAGCATTTCGAACAAAACCAGGCCATTTACGGCGCCTTAGGCAAGCGCCATCACCTAGATAGTCATATGCAGACGCTTTTTAACCAGGTAGGCGAAAAGTTAGACCAGTTTGATAACCAGATAAAGGTGCTGGTAGAAAAAGCGGATAAGATGACGATTTTCTGATCTATGAAAAGAAGAAGAAACCCCAAACCCGTAAAAACCGTTTTCAGGAGCTATTTCCGGAAACAATACCTGAACCGGATGATCCGCAATTTATTGGTGGAGATACCTGATATACCGGGGCTCATGACGCGTACGAGCAGAAAATGGATCGCTATTGCCTCTCCGCTATTAATATACCTGAACAGGTCCGGCGCCCGCAACCCTCCGGTACCGATCGTAGATCTTGACATGCTGCGTAACATACTGGCAGCCAGGCTACCCAAAACACACTGCAAACTGATAAATATCTCGAACAGCCTAAACATCGACTTTGAGCAGGTCCGGTTGAAAGATATACTGAATGATCAGGCATCCATATTACAGAAAATGATCCAACAGCAACGACGCATACTAGACGAACAGACAGAAAAATTTATACAAGAAGAAAAAACACGACGTGAAAAACACCCCCCAACATCCCGACGCGATTAAGAAGATGAATCCGATATACCGTTTCTTTTGCTGGGCAGGAGGCGCTAATACCGACGTACTGGACGAACTGCCAACCGAAAAAAACCGTTTCTTTTCTTATGGTACAGTGATCTGTATGACAGCCCTATTCGCCTTTTTGTCCTCATCTTATGCGTTTACGCTATTACTAAAGGATAAGATCGGATATGCCGCATTCCTTCCGGCTGTAGCCTGGGGAATATTCATCTTCTGCCTCGACCGTTTTTTTATTGTATCAGTATCCAACCGGGGTACTTTCTGGATGAAATTGAAACTGGCCTGGCCACGGTTGATACTCGCAGGCTTCATCGGTATCATCATTTCCAAACCACTTGAATACCGCATCTTCGACCAGGAAATAAATGACGACCTTCGCGTAACTCAAAACCAACTGCTGATAGATCTGGATAGTCTGGAATCACAGAAAATAGATCTACTAGAGAGAGCCAGAGCAAAAGAAGTAGATCAGTTACCGGAAACCAAAGAAATGCAACCATTGCTGGCTCACTACCAAACTTTGAGAAAAGATCTAGTGAAGAAAGATTCAGCAATTTCCGCACGGACGGACAGCACCCGCTTTGAAGTCAGAGGAATAGCCACGTCCCGCACACCTGGATATGGCCCCAATGCAAAAAAACACGAACAATTACTCGGCATCTTACTTGAAGAGAAAAAAAAGATAGAATCAGATACAAGTTCCACACGAATAAGAATCGACGCCATCGATGCGCGACGTCAGGAAAAGATCAATGGCTACATCGAAGCAAAACACAAAGCTGCTCTTGACAGATTGGCGACAGACATTAGCCTCCAACGAAAACAATTGACGGAAAATTATCAGCCGTCAATTCTCAACCAGGAAGTCGCGCTTGGTAATATTAGCAAGCAGGACCAGACAGCGTCACATGCCATTCTCTTTGTCACCTTGCTCTTTATATTTATTGAAATGGCACCAATGATACTTAAGCTGATGACCAAGCCCGGTGCCTACGAGAATCGCATTATTCAAATAGAATCTTCATACAACACGGAAGACAGATTACGCCGTTCACTGAATATGGAAGAATATAAAAGTAATAAAGCCCTTGTCAGAAACCTGGCGCGCTCCCAACGAGAGATCATAAAAACTGCAATGTCGGGTTGGCACGATGAACAAATAAATAAAGCGAACAGCGATCCCGAATACTATAACGATATGTTCAATAATAGTCATGACAACTAACACCATACAGCCGCCGGTAAGTGCAACCATAGTACATTCTTCTCCATTAGAAAGTATTCGCGCTGCCAGTGAGTACATTGCCAATCATAATACTTCCCTCTCCTTTCAAATTGAAGAGACCTACAAAGCAATTGAGCAATCAAAGTCCCAAACTGCTGCAGCTGGTTTGGCTTGTACTGCTGCTACAGAGGCCGCAGCAGCATTGACAAGAGACATTGACTTCCTTAAAAAGCAACTGGCGGAAAAGCAACAGGAAAAAGAAAACCTGGAAGCGACAATACAGCTACTTGAACTTGAGCTACACGATAACGACATGGCGATAAGGCAAAAAAGCTCTCTATATAAGGACTTTCCAAAAAATGCGCCAAGTGAAGTTTTACAACTACGCATAGATGGCATTAAGTTAATCGCTACCAGCCAGTCAAAAGTAAATTTCCCCAGCGACCTCATTCTGGCAATAAACGACGCTAAACAACATGGTGCTATCGTGGCAGGTAAAGCGATTTGTTTCCTTTTTATCAGAAAAGAAGACTGGACTGCTGTGGCTCACAACAAGTGGTCGTGTGATTGGAACGCGAAATTAAAAGATTTGAAAGCCGGCGCCTACCTGGTATATTTCTGCCATCTCTCGGTTGACGAATATGATTGTAAGCTCAGCTTTCCTGCTCAAAAATTAATTATCAGATAATGGAGCACATTAATCTCATTATTAATGTAGTATGTCCTGTTTGTCAGGATATGGTCCGTTACCCTGAACAAAAATCCTGTCAGCACTGTTGCTGGCCAGTATTAATATACACAAACAGGCCCGATGCCGCTCACCTGAAAGAACTCGACCACAGATTGGCTAACCATCGCCAGGCACTGGACTTATATAATAGGCAAACAGAAACACTACCCGATATCAGATCACACCTTGACCGATTGGTATCAGCAAATCGCGACCAGGGAAAGGTGCTGGAACAGATAAGGGAAAAACTGGCAGAACTGCATCAACAAAAAAACAATTTGCAAAAGCATCCGTTATGCACAGAAGATTTGGTTGCGTTACGTAACAAATATCAGGACCTGACTAAAAAAAAGAAACAGCAGGGAAAACAGATGGCTGCAATCTCGAATATATCTGACGCCCCCCTAACGTTGCGTTGCACCTATGACCAATCATCCAATGAAATTAAAGCACAGGTAACAGCACTTCGGCGCAATGAACCGCTCAGAATCGAGCCATCCATAGGTCTCGCCATCTCATCACAAACTTTCTCCCATTTCGATCAGGCAATACTTATTATACCGGTACAAGACCAATATAGTGAGGTCAAGATCTACGAAATAGACCAGGAATTAAGTTTTCCGCTTGCGTTTATACCACCAATCCCTGTCAAACATTTTCGAATTATTCATCTATACCATCACACTATTTCAAAATTTGTTATCGATGATGAAATGTAACCGTTGTGGCAAACTTCAACATACCAATGCGAAATGTGAAAGGTTCGACTGTCCACATCCAGATTATGCCGCAGCCATGAAGGAAAAATTCCCTAACCGGCTGCCACCAAAGTGTTTATTCTCTTTGGTTGGCGGAATTAATGCCGGTAAAACATGCTATCTGGCGTGCCTTGTTTATGAACTGGTGAATCCCACTCCATTCACCGGACAACTGCGAAATAAACTAGGGATTAAAAATATTAATATGATCGATCCGGAATCAAATAACTTATTAGACCTGTTGATTAAATATAGTAACAGCGGAGGTATAGAAGCTACTAAACCGGATATTCTCGGATTTTTCAGTCTGATCCTCACCCTGGAAAATGAAGATGTATATGAACTTGTGTTATACAATTCTTCCGGTGAAAAGATCGAAGATGAATTAAGACTGAAGAAATACAATACAGATTCACATGAGCTCCAGGGAACCGTCAGCCTTTGTCTGGTAGATCCACGGGAAGATTCAGGGCTCAACCGGATATTGAAACGGCCCAAAGAGGAAGCCTGTACAAATTTCAATTTTGCAGAACATTTCCATAAGGTTATGCAAAAAGTAAAAAACGGAGTACAATATGTAGACACTCCAATGGCGGTCTGCATCTCTAAGTTTGATCTCCTGCTTCACAGAAGAAATCAGGACTTCCTACGCGAACCATTTGTAGAAGCAGATTCCAGAACTTTTTTCAGAGACATCAAAACAGTTTCTGGACAATTGAGATCTTTTCTGGAAACACACAGTAAGACTGTCGATCCTACCGATCTTGACAAAAGGTTCAGCAACATTTGTTACTTCGCTGTGGCGCCTTTTGGCAAAGATGAAAATTTATACTGGAAAACCAGAGAACCTATGGGACTATTAGCCCCTTTTCTTTGGCTATTGAAAGAATCACAAATAATAAAAGATACCTATGGAATATACTGATCAGGATACAGATGCACAAGCACCTTTATCTTCTACAATGGATATACCAGAGATGGAACCGATATTTACTTTGCCACCGCTAACAGCATCTCCACCCCTACCCCGTTTAAGCTTGATAGAAAGGATAACTGGGGCGCTCGATGCCATTCGCGCTTATTTTGATATATTATTTAACCGGTTTCAATGTCCCTATTGTTTTGCCAATGTCCATCATCGCATGAAAGAATATAATATACGGATAGGACACCGCAAAGCCGTTAAATTGTACCGGTGCGCGAGTTGCCGGTCAGAACTGCCTTCTGATTTTTTCGCCAGTCGTACAACCAGTCTAGCCGTTGTCGGGGGAGAAAAGTCCGGAAAGACATCCTTTATCACATTGTTTTGTGAACTATTGATGCACCGAAAATCCTTGTTGGGCGATTTAGGTATATACGGTTCTATCATTAACCAGGAAGGTAAAGACCAGTTTGAGTACAACCGCTCCATGCTGATACAACAGCATCTTAGCCTGTTCGGGACAACCGAAGATCAGCGTCCTATTGTAGTACGCCTTCATAATAAACATCATAAAAAGGTCACCTATATCACCCTGCTCGACAGTCCGGGGGAACAATTCAGCCATATTGAAGTACTCATACAGAAGCATCCCAACCTCCAGTACGCCAAAGGCATTATCTTTCTGATGAATCCCCTTGATATAAGCGAACTGCTTCGCATGGTCCAAAAGGAACGCCCGGGAACTATCGCTTCAGGTACTTACACTAATAACAACAATTTCGATATCCTTGAAACACTTTACCAGTTTTATCTCAGAACCGGTAGAGTAAGGCCTAACAGGAAAATAAAAGCGCATACTGCATTTTGCCTGTCCAGAGCAGACATGATCGAAGAGATCGCGAATTTGTATATTCCTCCAGACTTCGATCCAGATGTGGAAGACGTTCAGGATATCCTCTCTGAGGTTGATATGGTCTCCGCTGATCTGAGAGAATTATTGGAAGAAACCGACAAGAAACTACTCAATATCATGGACAAACAGTACCGGAATTACCGGTTGTTCCCTGTGTCTCCATTGGGCAAAATGCCCAGCAAGGATGGGATGGATCTTAGGGTGCCCGGAGGTGTTGATCCCAAAGGCGTACTTCAACCATTTATTTGGCTGCTTCAACAAACCAAATTTATCACTGAGCAATGACCAATAATGTTATTACATTCAGACAACACATCAAAACGTCTTCCAGGGCAAGAAAGGGCTACCGTACCTACCAATATACCCCGCCTATGGACGAACAAACAGATGAAAAACTCGGCGGATATGGTGTGTATGTATCCACTGCCTACGCCGACATGTCTTCTATTGGACTTGGAGAACGCCCGGAATTATTTCTATTCTATAACCTCGATTCAAAAACAAAAGTCGTATCCAGATCAACGTATGTTGGTTTCGACCTGCACTCATATCCACCCAGGCCTGGTAATTATATTTCACATGCGCTTGTTACAGATAGTCAACACAGGTTCAATCCTGTGGAACTATATAAGAAAGCTGCCTGGAAAACAGGAGATATCATAGCGGCGGAAGACAGCTCCACTGATCCCGTACCCATCAATATATCTCCGCTGTCGATGCAGGTAGACCCTGAATTTCTATACATGGATAGCTTCGATGAGCTGCTCCTTCCAGCATTCTCCGATCCGGCCATTTCGAGCGGAGAAAACGCTTCCCGTCAAAAAATGTTTATGGCGGTGGTTGACGCTATCATCAGGCGGCAGAAAGTGCTCATTATTGATGATAAGACGATGCTATTGAATTGGGCGATGTGTCTGTTGCAATCCTTTCCCCTTGATTTTGTTCACCGGCATCTCTCCATTACCTCTTTTGCCAACTCACATACCCTTATGGACATCTGTCAGGTGTTATGTTTTGAAACCGAAAACAGTGAGCGTGTTAAGCGCCTCACAGACAGAGCAACGGTGATCGACATCAATAGCCCCGGAATGGAAAATCCTGGTATCTATGCACGTTCATTGCTCAACGCTATTCGGAAAGGTGATTTTCTCCACTTCAGGAATGAAGTGTTTGCCAAAATAACAACAGGCCCCTACACGCCGGAACAGTTCAACAAATGCGCTGACTTTTTCCACCAGATGCCGGAAGTGCCATATATGAAGACGCAAGAATTTGAAACGTTCTTTACTTCCCAGGCAGACGATGTACAACATGTTGAAAGGATCATATCGATTGTGCAGCAGCAGGAGCGGGCCGACCTGTGTAATATCATCTGGCGTACATTACTCAGAAAAAAAATGCCCACTGCGGATGATCTCAGTAGCTACAAAGCCATCTCCCAATATAAAATATCAAACATCACAGATGAACTGTGGATCAAACTGGAGAGTGAGTTAGCAGAAAAACTATATTTTAGCAAACTCGATCAGGTAAGCGCATTCTTTTCCCTAACGAATATCTTATCATCAGACAGAAATACGCCCTTCTTCAATAAGGTAATGCCGATCATTAATTCCAGTCAGCAGCAGGCAACTAAAGAACAAGGCATCAGCATGATCAAAGACTTTATCGTTGGAGAAATGACCGCCGATCAAAAAAGTCAGCTGGAAAAGATACAGGATCAGATTGATTTCATAGACCAACTGGAAAAGGCGCCTGCATCAGAGCAATACCCGTTATTCCTCCGGGCCTATGAGTACGAAAAACTGGACAAAGCATTCGTTCTTGATTGTATCAACCATCTCAAACCTTTTTCCTGGCATTTGTTTTTCAACTGGCCACAATGGGATAACAATTCATTAAAGTCCCTGTTTGAAATAGCCCAGTTATCTTTCAAACTTCCTAACAAAGATCTGGCTCTTTGCATCTTGCAATCGGAAAGCAGCCTGAAAACATTCAAATTTCATTTCGAGCAGCTAACAGACAATGACCAGAAAGAGTTTGTAAAAGTGGCTCCCCCTCCTGTGCGCGACCGGCTGATGGATTTCCTTCCGCTTGAAAAGGTGCTGTCATTCGTCCCATGTGTTAGCGTCTATGATTCACTGAATAGGTTTATTACACGATGTTTACGTGATTCCGAGCAAAGTAAGCTTTGGTCTCTCTGCAATTTGATACACAATCCAACTGCCGATAAGTCGAAAGATCCAAATACAATAGCCCACATCAATGAATCGAATCTAAAACCGGTGTATGACGCCCTTGACAACGACGCTAAAACTATACCGCCTGAACAACTACAGATAGCCAGGATCTTAAGCGAAAAGGGGAAAATTAAACGTCCGGTACCAGCCGCACATATGGAGATTACATTCGCTCACATCCAGGGAATCCGTAAACTTGAGCATATGGGGCAAGTTGCAAAATACCTAAAGAATAAACCTCTCGACGCAAAAACCCTTTATTCGTTAATAAAGCTTCCGTGGCCGCATTATGCATGGGAAGCTCTTTTTAAAGAGCTGGACCATCGAAATAGAGAGAAACTTCCAGAACTGTTAAAAAATATATTAACCGCATTACAGCTCCAACACCGCTCGCAGTCTACCGTTGCGACAAATAATTTACTGTTACAATGGGAACACATCGTGTACCAATACATTATATTCCTTATCGTCCATGACGAACTTTCACATTATAGAGCGCTACTCAATATTATTCCACTTTCCTGGGATGATTATAAGATTGTCAGTGATCAGTTGGTGTGCTTAATGCCGGAGGAAAATAACACGTACACAGCATTCAAAAGCCCGTCAAATAAAAAGGGCTTCCTTTTCACCAAAACCTATGGCCCCACCTTGAAATAATCCGTATGACAGCACCCCGTCTCAATATCGCACAGCTTTGCCCGGCCACCAAGGCACTTGGTCCCGGTGACCGTTTTGCCATATGGGTACAAGGCTGTCCATTCAATTGTAAAGGATGTATCTCTCCGGATTGGATCCCATTTAAGGTAGCTACCCCAATGCCAATAGATCAGCTGGCGCAACAGATCATCGCTGCAAAAAACATTGAAGGCATTACTATCTCAGGAGGCGAACCTATGATGCAGGCAGGTAAATTATCCGGCTTGCTCCGGCAGGTATCTGCAGCGCGTCCTGAACTGAATGTGATCGTTTTCACAGGCTTTACACACCAACAGTTGGTGTGGGATGAGGCGCGGGAGTTATTAGCCTGCATCGACCTCCTTGTTGACGGTCAGTATGTGCAACACCTCAATGACCAGGCAGGCCTGCGAGGGTCAAACAATCAGCAATTCCATTTTCTGACAGACCGGCTGTTCCCTTTCCGGGAGCAGATCCTTAACCGGCGATCTGATATAGAGATCCATTTATTAAACGATGGAGCACTGATGGCAGGGATACCTCCATCCGGCTTCAATTGGTAACGATAAAAAAACTAACCATGAGCGGAGAAAAAAGAACCCCCATACAGATACTGCAGGACCAGATGCTGGATAATCGCCGGCAGTTGTTTGACATCCAGCAACAGCGTGACCGTCTGCAGCAATCCCTCAACAACATACAGACGGAGAACGCCGCACAATATACTGCGCTGCGGACCGAACTGGAAAAACGCGACCAGAAAATGGCTGCTGTCACCAACTCCCTTAAAAGCGAATTGCGTAATCAGGCGGCCGAACATCAGCAACAAATGGCGCAGCAACGCCAGCAGGTCTTACAGGAAATGCAGGACATGGATGGACGCGTTGATCAGAAAGTAGAAAATCTACGGAACTGGACGAAGGGAAAACTTGACGACCAACGCAGGGAATACCAGCGCATCTCACAATTGCAGCAACAACAGATCAACAACCTTAAGATCGATATTGAACAGATCAACAGGCGTGAAGAACACCGCGAAAAAAGAGCCACTGTCTACTTATCCGACCTTGAACAGCTTATCCAGGCCGCAGATCAGTACCTCCCACACCAACGCTTTGCACCAGGCCATCTGGATAAAATAAAACGTCAGCTGGAAGCTGCCCGCCGCCAACTGCGGGAAGACGTTCCTGCTGCAGCCATCGCCACTATTCAACGGGCCCATTTTGAGCTCATGGATCTTGAAGAAGACATCATGAACAAAGAAATGGAATTCGAAATGACCTACCGTACCGTAGCTGATGCAGTCAGCGCATTGTTCACCGCCGTCAGGCAAAACCGCCAGATCAAACTGGAAAACAACGCCACACTACAGGAAGCGGATTTCTGGACCAATGGACGTTACCAGGAACTGGAAGACAAGATAAAAGCAGTGAGGGACCATATTGATCAAAACCAATCAACGCTGACTACCGCACAACTGAATAACTATCTCGACGATCTTGAACAGTTCTCCCATGGACAGGAAGCACTCGTGCAGGAAGCAGTAGAACGTATCATTTCCTCTCAACTACGGGCAGAGATCGGCGATGTAGTGATCGGGAAACTCGAAGCCCAGGGCTACAGGATACAAAAAGGGCAATGCGGTTACTCTACCGACGATCAGCGCGAACCATATATGATAAAACTGGCAAATATACTCGGCACCGAAATCGTGACCGTCATCTCTCCCAATGAAAAAACGTATGAAAACACACTTTCTATCAATACCTACAACGAAGAACATATGGACGATGAAGGAAAACGCAAACGCAATGCAGACCTCCTGGTAGCGTTACGTGAAGGTGGGCTTCAAGCCGGTGAAACAGTTTGTAACGACCAGGGTATTCACGAGTTCTATGATGTGGAGAACCTCATCAAACAGGGCGCAAAAAAACTGCCGAAACAGATAGTACAACAAGCATCCGGTCTGTCTGCACCATCATCAGCCAAAACTTCAGATAAATAATCCATTCTAACGAAACCATATGCCAGTTAAACGTATTGCCAGCCAGTTTGACCTCACTAACAGTGACACTGTTATATTGGTATATGGACAGGTGAATGATATCTTCATCACCGAAGATCTCAGGATGCATGATAGCGACGGTATCGAGAAAATACTCGCATTATATCTGCATGAACATGGATACGACCAGATCATTTTCTATTCACCGGAAAGGCAACTTTACGCCTACGATGAAACTTCCTATACACTTTGCTTCCCACCTGAGAATACACCCGCAGCAGAAGAAGAACAGCCGGTAGCAGCTGTCAATGCAAGCACCAAAGATAACCGGCCTCTCGGTACACAGAAATTCCTTCGCATCCGCCAGACCGCCGGTGTTAATGGCGCCGGGAATGACGACCGCAAACAACCTTTGTGGAACAAACAGGAAGGATATATCTCTGTCATACGGGGAGGTAGTGACGCAGCAGTTGCTGATATCATCCGCGCTTCCATGCGCCGGACGGATGGCAGGACGGCCGTCATTTTAAGCCAGTTCGACAACCCACGGAGCAACTCTGAAGTACTTCGCTTACTGGAACCACTGATCAGCGGCTTTCGTCGTCGCCACATCGACAACAAAATATTTATCATCACCAATGCGATTGACCTGGAGAAGCTGAAAGAACTGGTAGATGGTATGCCCGCGCTTAGTTCCATTGTGGCAATGAGAGATGCAGCGAAGGGGCTTGATTCCTTATTACATATGGGATATCCTCAACAGGATGAAATACGTTCGATCATCCATCGTCAACGCATTCTGAAAGCAAAAGAAGTTGACTGGTTGCAACTTAACCGTATTGTCCGTGCCCTTGACTTCGATCGTAATACGCTTAAACGATGGGAAACCATGCTTCGTAAAATGGCGATCGTCAATGTAACGGAACTCAATAAACAAAAAGTATTAACCTCTTCATTAAGTATGGAAGAAAAACCTCCACTAAAAAAACTGGACGCCCTGGTAGGGTTAAATAACGTGAAACAGGCCTTACGACGCTATATCCGCCAGTTGCAGGAAATACGCCAGCATAATCCTGACGATAAACCATTAATGCACATCATGCTGAAAGGTAATCCGGGTACCGGCAAAACCACCCTTGCGCGGTTGATAGCCGCCATCCTGTATGAATCAGGATTACTGGAACGCGGGCAACTCATTGAAGTCGACCAGGCGCGATTGATAGCAGGTTATGTAGGACAAACAGCTATCGCTACAGACAATTGCTGCCGGGAAGCGCTGGATGGAGCACTGTTCATCGATGAAGCCTATGGCCTTATGCCACGGAAAGAAGCTAATAACACTGCCGGGGCTTCAAGTAGCTTTGGACAGGAAGCCATTGATACCCTCATCAAACGTATGTCCGACTGGCAGGATCGTTTCTGTGTCATCCTCGCAGGCTATCCTGCGGAAATGGACAACTTGCTGGAAGCCAATCCCGGATTTAAAGGAAGGATCGGTCTTACGCTTACCATAGAAGACTACAAACCTGAAGAACTCCTGCAGATATTCAATGGCAGGGTGAAAAAAAGTAAACTTACCACAACGGAAGAATTTGATCAGACCCTGGAAAAAGTTTTCACCAGTATTTACCGGACGCGTGAAAAGAAATTTGACAATGGCAGAACGGTTGAACAACTATTTGCACGTATCAATGAACTGCGGGTAGACCGGTGTGACCGCTTGCTTCTCGATCCCCGTCAAACAAGTTTTGAGGTAGAGGATATTCCGGCCGGGCACCTGAAAAATGCTCAGAAACATACGCCTGAAGGGAACGCCATGGAGAAACTGAAAGAAATGATCGGCCTGCAAAAAGCGAAAAGACAAATCCAAAGGCAACTTGCCGCCGTTGTAACCAGCTCTTTCCTGGAACCCGAACTCAGCGAAGGCAGGCGCCTTCACCTGGTATTCAGAGGTAACCCCGGTACCGGTAAAACTACCGTAGCCAGACTTGTCGGCAAAATATACCAGCACCATCAGGTCTTGAGCAACAACGTCTTTGTAGAGGCCAGCCGGGGAGATCTCGTCGGTCAAGTCCAGGGAGAAACAGCACTGAAAGTAGCGGCTAAGATCGAGGAGGCTATGGGAGGCATCCTCTTTATCGATGAAGCATATTCACTGGTCAATGGCGATAATGATACCTTCGGCAAAGAAGCTATCGATACCTTGCTCAAAAAAATGGACGACCACCGGAATGATCTCTGTGTGATCATCGCAGGGTACCCAGACCCGCTCCGGGATTTCCTGAAAAGCAATCCGGGACTATCACGCCGCTTTCCTACAACCATCGATTTTGACGATTACAACGCAGAACAGTTATACCAGATATTCCAGTTCACTTTCTCTAAATACAAGCTTACACTCGAAGAAGGCCTTGATGAAAAAATAAAACAGATCATGCAACATATGTACGATCGCAAGGATAAGCAGTTTGGTAATGCCGGAAACATAGAGAACTTCATTCAGCACATGATCGAAGGCCACTCCGTTCGTTGCCTTGAGCAACAGCTAATCTACAGGGATACACCCATCATATTGGCTGATCTGCCAGAGGAGGCAGTCAATCTATTGCCTGTTGATAATGACAATGAGACCATCGATCAGGCGATGAAAGAACTGAATGAACTGGTTGGATTAGCGCCTGTTAAAAAATATGTAAAGGATCTGGTGGAAGCGTACAGACACCAGCAAAGACGCGCGGCCGCTCATCCCGGTCTGGCAGCCACTTCGCAAAACTACAACATGTTGTTTACCGGCAATCCGGGCACAGGTAAAACAACTGTCGCAAAACTCATGGGTAAAATTTTCCGGGCGCTTGACATATTAAAACGCGGTGAGGTATTGTCTGCAACACGAGACAGTTTTATAGCAAGGTATCAGGGACATACAACTTCGAAAACACAGGAACTGGTCAGGAATTCGCTGGATAATATATTGTTCATCGACGAAGCCTATTCCCTCTTTCTCGATGGAAGCGACACGGTAGGACGCGAAGCTATAGACGCCCTCATTCCTATGATGACCGAACATCGCGACCGCCTCGTAGTGATAGCGGCCGGGTATCCCCGCGAGCTACAGCACCTGATGCGAGCAAATTCAGGTCTCTCCTCCCGCTTTCCACAGGAGAACCGGATCAGCTTCCCCGACTATAACGGCAAAGAAATGGTCCAGATCTTTAAAAACCTGTTGAAGAAGTGGAGGTACGAATTGCAGGATGGTTTGGAGAAAGAGCTGGAAGATCACCTTAACTATTACAAAGTGCACCGTGGACATGAATTCGGCAATGCCCGTGATGTGGAAACCTGGTTGAACAATGTCGTACTGCCCAAACATCGCGAACGCGTTGCAAAATTAGAGACTGATGACAAATGGTTCTCCACCATTATCCGCGAAGACCTTCCACCCGTCGAAGGTTCGGAACAAACAGCAACCGGCGATGCGCATAACAAAACGGCTGACGATTTCAGTCCTGCACGTGAAAAGAAAGAACAGGGTCAAAATACTTCTGCTATAAACAACTATGGTTCCGGCGATGTATTTATCGGTACTGGTGGTAAAACTATTATCAATCACTATCATGATACTAATGAGAATGGCCAGCTACTCACAGATCTGCCACATTCCGAAGGGCCGTTATTTGGACGCGACGAAGTAATAAAAGAGCTTTATACACAATTGACAGATCCAAAATCCAATGGTAAACTGGTTATGTATGGCATCGGAGGAATTGGAAAAACCAAGACGGCCCTGCATCTTGTAACAAGCTATCAATACTCATTCTCGCATATTATATGGCTGGAGGCTAAAACCAATCTTCAAAAATCTTTTATTGAGAACGGCATGCTGATCCAAAGACTGGGCGTCAATCTGGGAGAAGCAGACGATGATGCTACACGTTATGCACAAATCATTACAAAGATCAACAGCCTGAGAAAAGAAGTACTGCTCGTCATTGACGGGCTATCTGCAAGTAGCGCCAAAGAACTGGAATCACTGACATTTACGAATACCAGGATACTGATCACCAGCAGGCAACAAATGCCGGGTATCAGACCTATTAAACTGGATCCGCCTGATAAAAGTGCAGCCATACAATTATTTAATTCCTTTTACCAGGAAGAAATCAGTGACGATGTCATTGATCAACTACTTCAACCGGTCAGTTATCATCCTTTAGCCGTCGAGATCCTTGCGAAGATGTTGCAGACCAACCCAAATATGACTTTCGACAGATTACTGGATCACATTCATGGGCTGGAGATAACCAGAGGAGAGATCGATATTACTTATAAAGAAGGAGGTGAAAGCAATGATGAGGTCATAGAGATCTTCAAATCTCTGTTCAATATCGCCGGGCTCAGTGAAGAAGAGATCGACTACCTTCTCTATTTCTCTGTATTGCCCGACCGGCCAGTACCCCGCAGACTGATCTACGATCTGTTCTTACTTGATGACGACAGCAAGAAAGATCACTTCAACAATATCGTCGTCATGCTGCAACGGAAAGGGTTTCTCTCGGTTGACAGCAGCCAGGGGTTATTCTGCCATCAGATAATACAACAGGTTTGCCGTAGTCAATACCCGCCTACCTTACAGAATTGTGAAGTATTGTTCATTTCATTGGGTACCAATCTTTGCAACAAGATTGAGTATTCGGTATTCGGGAAAGCCATCTTCAACCTGATCACTGACTATCTTTATATTTTAGAGACCTTTGTTACTCATTTTAATGAGACCAATCTTTCTGACTATCCGGTATACATTAACTTAAGCCAATTATACCGCGCCAACGGTCAGTTCACCCAATCCCTGGCCGTTTCTACCAAAGAAAAAGCAAACCTTGAATCTGTAAAGGATGATTTTTCGCTTTGGTATTCCCTTATCAATTTCAATATCGGCATCACTCGAACTATGATGGGCGATTATGCTGATGCAGAAAAAGCATTTGAAGAAACTGCCCGGTTTATTGAAAAGATCGACCTTGAAGAACGTACAGACCGTATCCAACTTGAAAACATGCTCATTTCATCCTGGTCGCAACTGGGCGGCCTTCAGATGAGAGTAGGTAAAAATGATCTGGACAATGCCATTATCTGTTTCGAAAAGGCATTGGATATTGAAAATAATTGCGAACAACCAGCCCCACTGGCGCTTGTTTCATTGAAACAAGGATTAGCGCTTGCACAGATAGAGCTGAACAAATACAAAGATGCCATCGTTAATCTGAAGCAAGCCCAAAGTCTCCTGATTGATGAAGAAGGAATGGAGCGGGACTCCCTGCTGATCAATCTGATTGATGTAAACATAGCAGTTGCGTATGCCAATGATAATGACCTCTCCAATGCACGCTTTTATTCCAACAGGGCCATTGAAAATATTGTCAATCATCTACCGGAAGACGACATACAATGTTACGAAGCTTTCTATATTGGAGGAGTGATCGACCTGCAGGATGGACTGACGAAACTTGATGAAACAGAAGAAGTGGACCTTGACCTGTTCATCCAGGCGGCCAACCGTTTTGCCAGGTCGATCAAAATAGTGGAACATCACCGGAAAGAAGACCATGAAGACTTCTTCCTGATATACAGCAATTATGCACTGGCATTGAAATACTCCAACAGAGAAGACGAGGGCTTCCGGATACAAAAGAAGAGCCTTGATATATGCCGGAAGCAGCCGGTTAAGAATGTATTGATGATGTCGATCTTTTTCCGCACGATCTACTATTTTGGCACCCATCCTGAAGTGACCACCGACACAGAAAAACATATTTATGACTGTCTCGACATCCTACCCGACAAGCCGGATCACTATATTGATATTGCATATATTAACCACATCCTCGGGGAATATCGCGTCCGGGACAACAGGGCCAGAGAAGCGATTACCGCCCATTCAAAAGCACTGGAGTATGTGCAAAAAGCGTTTGTAAAAGATAAAGATAATCCTGATAATGATTCTCCACTGGAAGTGCTCTGTATGCAGGCAATTGCCGGCTGCCATTCAAGCTTACATGAACATTTCCAGGCCATAAAATGGCAGAAGCAAGCCATTCAGCTCTGCGAAAAACACATGGAGCTGGATGATAAAGAACTGGCTGACCCCTATATCGGGTTAGCCCGCATCTACCTTGCCGCCGCTATTGACGAACAGGTATCCAGTGATTCAATGGAATATTATGCATTGTCCCTGGAATATAAAACCAAGGCAGAAACGCTGGACGATAAACTACTCCAGGACAATTCACAGCTTGACGAGTCAGGAAGGCTGTACCAGGTATTGACGAAAAATGAAAAAGGAGAAGCCAGGAAAGAACTCATGATCATTCCGTACAGATATTATACAGAATTTGAAACCGCATATGCGGCCAATACATTGGCGGAACCAGGCAAATATGGCTATGTCCTGCCCGAACCGAAAGGACTAAGAAGGGACGAGATCATTGAGCATTATGTAGAAAAGTACGGCCCATTAACAGACAAAGCTGTTAAGTTAAATTAACAGGCCATATTTACAAATCCCCTCAGGCTACTTTCGGCCGGAAGGGTCAGTTCCAAAATAATTGGTCACGTTTTTAACGCCCTGTTGCACAACATCTCCTGTACCATAATTATTCACAACGAAAGACGGTGAATGCGCATTTCCGGTCTGGCTACCCTGCACGGCATTCATAGCCTTATCATGCTGATTGTCTTGCGGAAGCTCCTTATCATGCTTTTGAGCAGCTGCAGCATCAATCTCCATCTGCTCTGACAACGCTTTACGCAGCGCGCTGAAATCTGTCTCTTTATGAATTTCAGGCAGCAAGGTATTCATCTGGGAAAGCATGTTGGTGAAGTCGTCAAGCAAACGCTGTATTGCAACAAATGTTCTTAGCTCCTCATGCACACTGGGGATATCTGCCAGGCTGGGAGCCTGTCTTATTGCCTCATCCAGTGCGCACGTCTTCTTATTCCAGTAGTTGATATAGATGTTTAACACATCCTCTTTGTCATAGATCCTGGCGTCTGATAATACGACCGGGAAAATGCGCTCATACATATTCTTATGCTCATTGATCTTAAGCACTTCGTACATACAATGTTTCGATTTCAGAAATTTGTCACTGACTACCATGACAATATAATTCCCGGCTCCTATCCTATTTTCAAAGTCTCTGATGTTTCCCTTATAACCAAGGTCCTTCTTGTCCCGGATGATGTTCATCCCTAATGATATCAATGTATCATAAATGAGATCAACAATCACTTCCCTGCTTTCATTGGGTTCCTGGTCATCTCCCCAGGCATAAGAAATAAAAATCCCGTTCTTCATTTGGTGGTTTGTTTTTGGAGTGTAACTTGAAATATTTCTGAGGTACAATATTCAAATCTATAAAAAATAAGCCTGTCGAAAATGATTTCGGTCTAAAATATCTGGCGGCTGCTCAACCAGTCCGTTATGCCGCACAAAAAAAGGCTGTAAGCGCTTACTTACAACCTTTCTTGTTAAGCCAGCGAAGGGCTTACCCATTCATATCACCCACTTATTCCCCGTAAAGATTTATAGTAGTTGTTCTTTGCAGATCAGCGATCCAATCCTGTACATACTTTGCCAGGTCTTTTTTCTCCGGATCTGAATTATTTTCACCCTGAGCCGCAAGTGTGACCAGGCCCAATGTGATACAGCGCGCCATATCAAGCTTCAAAGCCAGGCCAATATTAAATCCTTCTATAAAATTCAAACGTGCATTCGCGCCCACTTCTACGTCATGTTCCAGCACTTTCCGGGCGAGAACAAGCTGTTCCTCTTCCGAAAACAACATGGTTGTAGTGGTTGTGTAAATTAACACCCGCGCAATATTCATCGTTCTGAAAATGGAATAATATTTTTTCCGCAGATCAACATAGGTCTGCTGTCCTATCGGCGTCTCTTTACTTACACCGTTAAGTATCTTCCACAGATTGATAGCCTCACTTTCGTCAAGTGCAAAGGTTACATGCCCGTTTAGTGAAAATTCACTCACAATATCAAGTGCTTCGCCAACCAGGAAAGATAACTTGACCATCGGGTCGCCCAGGTAAAAGATGAATTCAAGATCATTTCTTTCAATAGGTTTGATCACATCCATTAGCAAACCATCCCAGACATGCGAAGCACTTGCTATATCCGCCCAGTTATCGAACCCCACTGTACGGCAATGCCTGAATAATAACTGTAACTCTTTGATCACTTCGTCCTTTCTAATAGAAGGCCAGATATACTCTTCTTTTGCAGTGTCGGGCATATCAATATGTAATGCCCTTAACGACGCAAGATTATAACTGCTGCTTACGATAAGGCTACGAATACCTAATAGCTCCAATATCTTGGGCATTGGCTCTTCTATGATGCCCAAAGCATTTCTTTTACTTTCTACAGCGGAGCGGCTTAAGTAAATATGTTCCGGAATATCATTTTTTTCTATTATTGCCAGCAGATCTTCCAATACCGGGCCTGCGCTGACAATATCCATATTATCCGTTTTCATCAGGTGAGTTTTGAATGGGTGAGTTTGGATTCTAGTTTGTCCAATCATCTGCAACTGCTATGCCACCAACATAAAATATGACAATCAATAAGTTAAACAAAAAACTCCCCCTCCTGGTTCACTAAATATCGTGTCCTGGCGCTCAGATTTACGAAATATAGAGAGATGTGACCTGGCTCAATTGCCTAATACCTGAATTTTATAGGCTACGGTTGCTTGTCCATCTGCTCGCGTACTTCCTTATATACAACACTCATCAGATGATTAAAGAGTATGCGTTCAGCATTGTAATGAGAACAAAAACCTTTGATGGTAAGGCTACCATTTACTATGATTGTTCCACTGAGCAAATAGTGCGTATGCAGTACACTATCACCATATTGGCGATATGTCTGCAATCCGCGGTTAAGGGAAAACATGCATTTGAAAGTAACGTCCTTGTATAAAGGCATCCATAGCGAGCCATGTTCAATGCCCTCAATAAATACTGATACCGGGTAACAGCCTGGCGGTGGCTCTTGTCCATATCTATTCCCCCGGCAAAACACCATTAATGGCATATCCTTTACGCTTACATACCGGGAACAGGAATCCATGATCGTGTAGTCCTTTGGAAGGCTAGCCTGTCCAATGTTGTTAACCCAATGTGCATTAATGGCCGACCTGACATTACTGCGATACCAACGAAGATTTAAATAACCGTTTTCGCGTAAGATGATGATTACGAGGGATACCAGAAACAGGATCAGGATCATTTTTCCTTTACGGGTCATGGGTAACAGGTTGTTAATAAGCCAATATACGTATAGCCACACACATCTCATAATTTCTTGCTCATAAGCCAGTACTGTTACACAATAGTGCATAATTTGTCCAAATCATTAGAAAAGGCCAGAGATATTTTTTGTCCAAAATATTATTAAGCTTAATTTCCATTTACCCTATTGCCAGATTCAACCCAGATTCACATAACATGAAAAAAATCGCCACGCTTGTTTGCCTTTTATTATCCGCTTTTATACTGTCCGCACAATCCACTGCAACTACCTATGCCGGTACCATTAATGGCTATCGTGAAAGCATGGGCTTTAAAACCGGGCAATTGATCATCAATAACGTGATAACCAACCAGCGGGAATTACATGTGATCAATATTAAGGCGAACGGCGATTTCTATATCAATTTTCCTTTGGCGCATAAGCAGGAAGCCTGGGTGAGCTTTCCCTTTTTTCATAGTCCGGTGTATTTTGAAACCGGTAAAAATCACATTCAGGATTTTACGATCAGCAATACCTGGGCGGTAACCTCTATATTTAAGGGGGATGGCGCAATAATTAATAATGACATCAACAAGGTCAGGTCCTTGCTGGATTACAATTGGGAGGCTATCGAAGCCGATATATATCAGTTAACTCCCGACCAATACAAAGCATATTTCTTAGGTATTAAAGCCAATAAACTCAGGTTGATAGATAGTATTGCAGCAGCAACGGTCATGAGCCAACCCGCTGTTGAATTAGCACGGCGCAATGTAGAACATACAATTGCCAGCAACCTGATATATTATAATGAAACAATGGAATCTGTTTACCGCAGAAAAAATAATATCCCCTTTAATAAAACCCCTGCATTGCCACCTACCAAGCTATCTGCGAGCTATTATGACTTCCTGAACACGATGAAGTATAATGATCCATCAGCAATGGTATCATATAGCTACTACGAATTCCTGAACAAATTAATGTTTATAGACCTGATCTATGATAAAGCCAATGAAGAAGGTCTGGGGTATGCAAAGGATCTCAGTCGTATTAAAACACAGGATACTTCAAAACAGGAAATCAAAAACTTAATAAAGTTTTATGAAGACTTAATTTCTCTCAAAACATTGCCCGCGGGTGCGCTGGAAAAAGTCAGGCCAGGAGTATTAAAAAACCTTTTGAAAAAGGATATTTCGCTCGAACTGGACCTGATCTACCTACAGTCAGTATCTCAGCAAATAGATGCCGGAAAAGATACTTTATCAGATGCAGCATTAGCTGAGATAGGATCAAAGATCAAACATAAATTCCTGCTGGCAGATGTCGCCGCACTTAACAACAAGGTCAAACAAAGTATCAGCGAAACAAAAAACAAGACAGGCTATACATACAATCAAATGCCGGCAGAATTGCCTGCCGATAGCTTTTGGGTAAAAATACTTGATCGGTATAAGGGTAAAGTGATCTTTGTTGACTTCTGGGCTACCTGGTGTGTACCTTGTTTACAAGGCATCCAGCAAATTGCACCGCTGAAAGAAGAACTGGCGGATAATAAAAATATAGTGTTCCTGTATATCACCAATACATCATCGCCCGAGAAAAACTATGCCATCACAATGCCTGGTATTAAAGGAGAACACTACCGGATATCTACCGATCAATATAATATCTTATCTGAAATGTTTCAGATAAGCGGTATCCCCCACTACGCTATCATCAACAAGCAGGGGACCATCGTTAACCGGCATTTTCTCTGGAACGAAACCCGTCAGATAAAACAGCAATTAACAGCACTGGAAAACGAGTAGTTACTATATAAAAATGACCAGTTTCCGTTACCCCAATATTTTAAATGTCAATTTCACACTTTTATTACTATTTTAGGGTAACGATATCCCGGATCTCCGGGCAAGTAACTAATTCCACATATGAAAATGAACTGGTCATTCCTGGTAACAATATTGTACCTGACAACGCAAACAGCGGCCGCAGCTACGCATGCTCCGGATTCCGCCTATCTCTTTTCCTATGCTACCGACAAAAATAATAACCGGAACGGACTGCAGTTTGCCTGGAGCCAGGACAAACAGCAGTGGCATGTGATCGGTAGCGGCTATGGCTTCCTGAAGAGCGACTATGGCCGCTGGGGATTAGACAAGCGAATGATCAGTCCCTGGTTGATACAAGGAGCCAATGGCATATGGCATTGTGTGTGGACCCTCAATAACCGGGACCATACCTTTGCGCACGCTGCATCCGCCGACCTGGTTAACTGGAACCGGCAGAGCTACCCCGATATCAGCGCAGGTAATAACTTCCTGCGTCCTGCCGTACGCTACGATGCCCAACAACGATCTTATGCCATTACTTATACCGGTGCAGACGGGAAACAATTCCTGATCAACACTGGCGACTTTAGCACCTACTCACCGGCAAAGGAAGTCGCCGCACCTCACTATACTGAAGCCGGTGTCACCATTACATTGCCTGAAGGTGCAGTTACCGGCCAGGTACACCGGGTAGCCTGGGAAGTGGTGGACAGGTTGATCAAAGCCCATGAGCTAGTACAGCATAAATGGCAGCTGAACGCCGAGTCGGCTGCGTCAGACAGTATGCGTTTCGCAGGACTGCAAAAGCCCCTGCAAGCCAGTATCACGCTGCAACCTGGGAAAGCAAAACCCATCAGCGACCTGCTGCTGGGCATCTTCTTCGAAGACATTAACTACGCTGCAGACGGCGGCCTGTATGCTGAACTGGTCCAGAACCGCGATTTTGAATATGCGTTAAGTGATAAAGAAGGACGCGATTCCGCCTGGAACAGCCGCCATTCCTGGGCGCTACGTGGAGAGCACACTTCCTTTACGATTGATGCTACCACACCTATCCACGCCAATAATTCCCATTATGCGTTGCTGGATACCAAAACGCCAGGTGCAGCATTGGTGAACACCGGGTATGACGGTATACCCCTGAAAAAGGGCGAAAAGTACGACCTCTCCCTCTTTGTCCGACAACCGGATGGAAAAACCAGCAAACTGCTTATCCGCCTCGTGAGCCCACAAGGCAAGGCGCTGTCAGAGACTACGGTAACAGTATCCGGAGGCGCCTGGAAAAACGTCAAAACAATACTTACTGCCACAGCAGACGCTGACAGCGCTCAACTGGAATTACAGCCGCTTACTGCCGGCCGGCTGGCGCTGGACATGGTGTCACTATTCCCACAGCAAACATTCAAAGACAGAAAGAACGGACTACGGGCCGATCTGGCCCGGACCATCGCAGATATACATCCCCGCTTCGTACGTTTCCCGGGCGGGTGCGTAGCGCATGGCGACGGACTGGATAACATCTACCAATGGAAAAATACTATTGGCCCGCTGGAGACACGCAAACCGCAACGCAACCTATGGGGCTATCACCAGTCGGCAGGTCTTGGGTATTTTGAATACTTCCGCTTCTGCGAAGACATCGGTGCAGAACCTGTTCCGGTTGTTGCAGCCGGCGTTCCCTGTCAAAACTCCGGACCTACTGATAAAGGCAGTGGTCAGCAGGGCGGCATTCTCCTGAGTGATATGGACAACTACATCCAGGACGTACTGGACCTGATAGAATATGCCAATGGTGACATTCATACTCCCTGGGGGCAGAAACGTGCAGCAGCCGGCCATCCAGAGCCTTTTCACCTGAAGTATATCGGGATCGGCAACGAAGATCAGATCACGGACGTATTCGAAGAACGGTTCGCCATGATCTTTAAAGCAGTAAAGGAAAAACATCCCGAGGTTACCGTAATAGGTACTGCAGGGCCTTTCTATGAAGGTACAGACTATAGAGAAGGCTGGGACATCGTCAATAAATTAGATGTACCGGTAGTAGACGAACATTACTACGTACCTCCTGGTTGGCTCATTAATAACCAGGATTATTACGACAAATACGACCGCTCCAGGGCCAAAGTATACCTGGGTGAATACGCAGCACATCTACCCGGACGCCGCAGTAATATCGAAACAGCGCTTGCTGAAGCCCTCTACCTGACAGCACTGGAACGTAATGGCGATGTTGTAAGTATGGCGTCGTACGCACCCCTGCTGGCCAAAGAAGGGCATACCCAATGGAAGCCGGACCTCATCTACTTTGACAATACCGAAGTAAAACCTACCGTAAACTATTTCGTTCAGCAACTATATGGCAACAATGCAGGCGATACATATCTGCCAAGTACTGCCACCATTACCAACGATATGGGCCTGGACGGCATAAAGAAACGTCTAGCTGTTTCTATTGTACGCGATACCAAAGACAAAGCGATCATTATAAAGATGGTAAACCTGTTGCCTAAGGCAGTGCAATCGACCGTTGACCTCAACGGCATTGAGATTGCCGGTAGCACAGCGGTTAAGACCGTATTGCAGGGCAGACCGGACGATGAAAATGCCCGGCCGGTTACATCTGATCATACCGTCTCCGGAAAGTTCAACACAGCACTACCTCCCTATTCTTTTACCGTTATACGAATCAAAACAAAATAAACTACCCGTATGAAACAGCTATGTACAATAGTAATGATGGCCTTCAGCCTGACCATGAATGCGCAGCAAAAGAGCGATTTTCATAATTGGGCCCCTACCCCTCCTATGGGATGGAACAGTTGGGATTGTTACGGTCCTACAGTGACGGAAACAGAGGTAAAAGCGAATGCCGATTACATGGCGAAGCACATGAAGCAGTATGGCTGGGAATATATAGTGGTCGACATCCGCTGGTATATCAGCAATGACAAAGCGCATGGTTATAACGAGACCAACGCTGAATATAACATCGATGAATATGGAAGATTTATTCCTGCTGTCAACCGCTTCCCTTCTGCCGCAGATGGAAAGGGCTTTAAGCCGCTGGCCGATTATCTGCATAAGAAAGGGCTGAAGTTCGGTATTCATATTATGCGCGGCATCCCCGTAGTAGCTGTTAAACGTGGCCTGCCTGTCAAGGGCACGAAGGTAACCGCGAAGGATATCTATTCAGAGAAAGACCAGTGCAAATGGTTACGCGATATGTATTCCATTGTTCCGGATAAGGAAGGCGCACAGGAATATTACAACTCCCTGTTTGAGATGTATGCATCCTGGGGACTGGACTTTGTAAAGGTAGACGATCTCTCCGCTCCTATCTATCACTCCGGAGAAATAGAAATGATCCGTAAGGCGATAGACCGTACAGGCAGAAAGATCCTCTTAAGTACTTCTCCCGGCGAAACACCGATCGATCACGGAGAGCACATACAACAGCATGCCAATATGTGGCGTACGGTTGATGATTTCTGGGATGCCTGGGAACCGCTCAACGCCCATTTTGAAGTATTTGAACGCTGGAACAAATGGCGCACTAACGGTGCATGGCCTGATGGTGATATGCTGCCTCTGGGCCGCATAGGCATCCGCGCAGAGAGAGGCAATCCGCGCATGACGAAATTCACCAAAGACGAACAGTATACCCTGATGACATTATGGAGCATTTTCCGCTCTCCTCTGATGTTTGGAGGTAACCTGCCCGACAATGATGCATTCACCCTTTCCCTGCTAACCAATAAGAACGTGCTGGATGTGCTGAAGTATAGCAGGAACAATAAGCCCTTATTGAATGATGCAGATAAGGCCATATGGACGGCCGATGCCCCTGCCACAGGCACCCGTTATGTTGCTGTATTCAACAAGACCGGGAACAACACTAAAATTACTGTTGATCTCAATCAGACCGGGGATAGCAGGTCGTACACTGTTACTGACCTCTGGACAGGGAAAGTACTGGGAAAATTCTCCAGTACTTTCAGCCCGGATATTAATGCGCATGGCGCAGGATTGTATAAGATCACTTTGTGATCCTGCATCAGTATTTAAAACAGCAATACCCTGTATTCCTTTTGCCGAAAGGGATACAGGGTATTGCGTTTATGGAAGACGATATTTACGGCGTCTAACCGTATTAGTCTTTCAATATCTTAACCTGCTTCTGAGTGCCGTCTTTACGGTCTATCACAACAATATACAGCCCCGGCGTCAGTGATGATACCGAAACTACATTTCCCGGATTCTTCACCCTTTTTATTTCACGACCAGTGATATCGTAAATGCTAAGTGTTTTTACTTTATCATTACCACGAATATTCAGCTGGTCCTTTACAGGGTTAGGCGATAGTACAAGCGTCTTATCATCCGCCACCTGCTGTTGCATCATCGCTATTTTCCCCGAAGATGCATTTGTGATAGTTAGATAATTGAGATTGAAACCACCGGTTGATGTAGCGATACCGATATCATAAGCGCCTGCCGGTAATGTTACTGTATGTGATACACTGCTCCAGTTCTGCCAGCCACCGGTATTAGGTATGGTAACAGTACCGAGTTGTGTAGTGCCTGCATCTTTTTCCAAGCGCAGGGTAGTGTTGGCATTAGGGCTGGCTACACGATAGCTCACCTCGTAGGTACCTGCTACAGGAATGTTCACAGGATAGGACATCCAGTCTCCTGCATCTATCCATCCTACATTCTGCCCGCCACCGGCGTCGGTTGTTGCTTCTACATCTACACCAGACATATAGTTATAACTCTCTGCCTGGATAACAGTTGAGGAGGCGGTGGATTCTACTTTCAGCGATGATGCCACATCATTCCAGCTATTGTCAACAAGGCATTCGTCGTTCGCCGTCAACACCAGGGATGCGCCACTGAAATTGTCATCCTGATAGAGCGTCACTTTATATCCTGCTGTTACCTTGATAGAAGAAATATCATTGTTCAGAATACCCAGTGCATTCAACTGGCTGGTGGTATAGTTACCCTGACCAAGCCCCACTGCATAACCGCCGTAGTTACAATCTTTATAGGCGATAGCGGCGCCGGATGGCGTCGTGCCCGCATAGCCGCCAATGGCAATAGTTACCCGTTGTGGCGAAGGCGCATTAACCGTTGAAGAATGATTAAATACATCGTCATAGCAAAATGCATACGTCAGGCTATTATAACTGATGTCACTGCGGTGCCAGAATTTGCAATACCAGTTGTAAGGAGATGTCTGGTAATATTTCGATGCCGTAGCAAAATCCTGCGTAGCACCGGTCGCCAGGTTCAGGTCAATGGTATGACGGTTGATCGCGGCACATATCTGCGCCTGTACAACCTTGTCCCATTGTCCGCCGGCAGCCATTACCCCGCTACCTTCCATTACCTCAATATTGGTAGGCTTACGGGATATCGTTCCTACCTGACCATCGGAACTCCTGGTAAATGTAAATACATTTCCAGACACCCGGCCGCTCCAGGTACCGGCATCACCGGCATTGAACACCAGGTTACCACTACTGTACTTTGACCAGATAGCATCTACATAACTGCCGAAATAATTTGCCTGTGCCCCACCGCTCTGGAAGGCAGGCGTCTTTGAAGGGAATTTGATGATACCATTGGCAGCGTCGTAACAGCCTGCAAAATTAGCCGGAGCTGTGGCCTGCCATTGTGAAAGGATCTGAGCGTGCGGGATCAGCTCACCTACCTTTTGATAAAAACCTGCATTGCCCCATACTTCAAGGCCCATCGGGTATTGATAACCATCAACGCGGGTCGTATTCACCCAAAGACCATTCGGCGCGTTGGTCAGTTCAATGGTCTCATACCGGATGCCCTGGTTAGGGTCTGTCGGATTGGCCAGGTTCGGCGCAGCATACCCGCTTGGCGCACCTGAAGCTCCGAAGAAATAGAGATACAATTGCGAGTTGAAAGAGATCAGGATACGGCATCCTTCAATACCGGGAATGTTGATGACCTTACCAGGGATCTCGCTGAGCCGGGCAAAACAGTTGGCATATAAACCATTGCCCCCCGGTCCCATGTTACCGTTGATGACGGGTCCAGCCACTGTGTTATTGGACACATTCATCAGGTTGACCGCGCTTGTTTTCGGATTGATCCATACAAAATTGCCATTGATGATACCTATTACCGCCACAAATACATTACCATCCCCGTACGCGGAATTGTTATGCAATGTGAAGGGAACAGTGGTCTGGGCGTGGACCGTGTTGGCTACCGTAAAGGTTACTGTTAGCAGAAAAACTATGCGGATACATAGCGTTTCCATGAGGGAAAAGGATCTGGTCTTCATAGATTATGGGTTTATGTTAAAAGTGTTATACTAACTTAACTCATTTACCCGGTAGCCCCTCAGCAGCCATTACTCCACCTCCACGATCATCTCCACTTCCACGGCCATATTCAGGGGCAGCGCATTTGTACCAAGTGCGGTACGTGCATGCCGGCCCGCCTCTCCAAACACCTGGATCATCAGATCAGAAAAGCCATTTATCACCTTCGGCTGATCTTTAAATGATGCATCACAATTCACATAGCCGTTTACTTTCACTACCTGTTTCACCTTGCCCAGACTGCCCAGGGTCTTTTTTAATACTGCCAGTTGATTAACAGCAGTCAGCTTTGCCGCATCATAACCTTGCTGGATAGTTAATTCCTGTCCCAGCTTGCCCGTTACATATTCGCCATTGCTGTTACGCGGCCCTTTACCGGATAAATAGATCAGGTTACCAACCCTCCTGGCATCTACATAACTGCCAATGGCCGGTGGTACTTCCGGTAGTGTGATCTTCAATTCGGCCAGTTTCTCTTCCGGCGTCTGTGCAAACACACCCAGGCTTACTAAAAGCAACATTGCTAACATTAAAACTTTCATTTGTTGTGCGATTAAGTGTTAGGATAAAATTAAACTTCAATTTACTGTTTTCTCACTGTCAACAATGCATCTATGATCACGCATGATGTACACAGCAATTAACAACGACCATTTAGCTGGTCATCAGTTCAGCACAACAAATGTATAATGGAGAGAAGGTTTGTAAAATGGTACGGTGGCGCTTTCAGATGGATAATTTTCACTGGCCACTGTTTCGTACCTCTGTGCAAGTTAAGAAAAATAATAATATCCCCATGTACTCAATTAATAATCCCATTAATAACTGACACACGGTAGTTATATAGGTTTGTGTATGAAGCTCCTGCAATTGTCCCTTCTGCTATTTATGATCCCGTTATTACCGGCCGCCAAACCTGCCGATGAGCTGTTCCTTATATGTCAGTCCAACAGGCAGTGAAGCTTCACCTATCACGACCTGGTTACCTTCGATATACTGAATAGACTTGACTGATACGATATAAGACTTATGTATCCTTATAAACAGGCTGGAAGGAAGGTCTGCTTCTATATTTTTCAGTGTTTCATTTGTGACGATGATCTTTCCTGTTTTCAAAAATATCTTCAGATAATCTCCTATTGAATTTAAATAGACAATATCTTCAAAGTTGATCTTGTGCAGCCTTTTATCTGCTTTCACAACAATGAAATCCTGTTGTTCTGCTCCCTGCTTTACGCTCGTAGCCAGTGTTTCCATTTCAATCTTCCGGCAGGCCTTATTAACTGCCTGAACAAATCTTTCGAAAGAGAACGGTTTTAACAGATAGTCAACAGCATTAAGTTCAAAACCTTCCAGGGCATGCTGTGCGTAAGCCGTTGTAAAAATTACACATGGAGGTGAGGGTATTGACTTCAGCATATTGATCCCTGACAGGGAAGGCATTTTTATATCAAGAAAGATCAACTGAATATTTTCCTGTTTCAGCACTTCCAGCGCTTCTATTGCATTATTACACTTCCTGACCAGTGTTACCAGTGGAAAGTCCTTTATATAGGTTTCTATTACATCCTGTGCGAGGGGCTCATCATCAACGATCATGCAGTTTATCTTCATACGGGGTAAGGATTAAAAAGTTAAGGGATCGGACAGGTCCAGCTTCAACTGTACATTAAATCGTTCTCCATTATTCCTGATCGTCAGTTCGTATTTCTGAAAGTAAAGCAGCTCCAGCCTTTTCTTCACATTATTCAAACCAAGTCCCCTGAACGCTTCACTTTCAGTTTCGTCCGTGATCCCGATGTTATTCTCTACTGTCAATACCAGTTCGTTATCATGCAGATCAATCCTTATATCGATAAAGGTATCATTTATTCCCGCTTGTATACCATGCTTGAATCCGTTCTCAATAAATACAATTAGTATAAAAGGCGATATCCTTTGCAAACCAGGACTACCGTTCACTTCAAACAAAATATGCGCATTGCTGGCAGTCCTGAGTTCCTGTAATGCTATATAGTTCCTGATGTACTGAATTTCTCTTTCCAGCAACACATGTTCTTCATTCGTTTCATAGGTCATATACCGCATTACTTCTGCCAGTTTTAACAGCACCGCAGGTGTTTGGTCATCCTTCTTAAGTGCCAGCGAATAGATGCTATTGAGACTATTGAACAGAAAATGCGGATTGATCTGCGTTTTAAGGAATAATAATTCTGCATCCTTCTTTTTCTTTTGCGCCCGCACAAGATAGTTCTCCGATTCCAGTAACTTAAACCAGGCCCTGGACAGTTTGATCAACGTCGTCAACCCGATATAAACGACGGAGAACTGTACAAGATCTGCAAGCTCATAGTATGAAATGAAATAATACCCCGGTAAAAAATAATCTATTGCTTTACTGAATATAAAGGTATTCAATAGCGCCGTCAGTATTACCGTTATGACCAATAATACAGCATACAACACATATCGTTTCCTGCTTAATAACCATGGAATAAGGAGATAGAGATTTAAATACACCCCGGCCATCAGCGGCAAATGGAAAACCGCCGTATAGATCAGGTCTATACTTTTGACAGTTTCTGCAGAGAACAGGTGAAGCAGGTAGTAGTAGGATAAACACCAAAACAAGATATGTTGTAATATCTTGTTTTGAGTGAGTGTTTTTAAGATGTTTATTAGCCGGTTCACAAACTCAGATCGTTTTCTTAAAAGTGATAGGAGACGTAAAGAAATCTTTGTTATCAGCATATTTCGTTACAAACTTCTGTAGTTCCAATGTTGATGCGGTAATTACTTTGTAGTAGTTAAAAGACTCATGCTGGATCTTTATCTTGTTTTCACTTAAGAGCTTGTGGATCTGCTCTCCATTGAAATATGATAATTCAAACCCATTGCTGTTTATCTTAATTTTAGCGTATGAATGAACAGGCAGATAATGATCTTCCAGCATTTCATTCTTTTCCTTTAACGGGCCTGGATACAGATCAATATACAACTCATTGTCCAATCGTACCAGGTTCAGCAAAAATTCCGCTTCCTTACCCTTTTCCCTGTTGGTAAGCAGATAGGTATTCTTGTTAATGAACTGACTTTTAATGCTCTCCTGACCTCTTCTTTCTTTCGGGTCTTTGTATGGCGCCAGCTCTTTCTCCATAAGACTTTCAATTTTCCAGGTGTCTTCCGAACCTTCCGAACGCCATGTTCCTAGCAGGCGTGCATCAAATGTCAGGTCCTTACTGGTGTACAATGGATGCAGGGAGGTGATACATCCCTGAAAGGCAAATACTGCGAGCAAAATGAAGCATGATATGATAAGCGTTTTCATTCTACAAAAGAATTTAGGTGAAGAATCTATTTCTCCTGCAAAGTAGGTATCGGGCATACCCCCGGGAAATAAATACGATGAACATCAAAAAACGGGGGGTAAACTACACGATCTGCAATACAATGATAAGGAGATTCCCGAGCAGTATAAAAGATTGTCCTCAGACTGCAAATTCGTATATTGAACTGCATACAAACTGCATAAAACAAGATCCGGGCAGAACCAGGGTCCTGAGCTTATCAATACCCGATATATACTGGACCTTTCTCTCATTATCCCTGCATTGTACAAGGCTTATACAAGGATTAACTTACGTTCATCTTACGTTCAAAGACGTAAGATGAACGTAAGTTAATCCTTGTATAAGCCTTGTATGATCCTGATTTAATGCAGATTTTATGGGGAATGGGGCCTACCTTGAAAGAAGGTTAAAAGAACGGCCATATCATCAAAGGTAATGATATGGCCGTTCTTCTTTGTTAACAATTTTGAAAAGCGATTATTGCATCTTAACCATACGGATCGTTTTGGGATTGTTTGCCGATAGCAGGCGTACAAAGTAAAAACCACCTGTAAGATGTCCCAGGTCAAGTACCAGCGATGTAACGCCCTTAATCGATGTGTCCCTGTATTGCGTTCTGCCATTCAGGTCTACAACTTCTACTGCAAAGTAAGAGCCATCTGTTCTGATATTGAAATTGCGCTCGACCAGTGTAGGCCAGTAGGTAACTGTATTCCCCTCTTCCGGCTTACTTGCAGCTATTGTATTTTTAGCGCCAGCAGACACCAGTGTAAAAGTGATGTTATCTATGTTGTAATTCGCATTGTCAAGATAGATCCGCATTACCTGCTGCCCACCATTTAACGAAATATTCGTTTTGGACATAGTCGTCCAGGTCTGCCAGTCGCCAGTGTTGGCGGTGGTAAATAAGCCGGTCTTATCAACGCCGTCAAACATGATATGAAACGTGCCGCCGGTATTAGGGCTGGCTGTTTTCACTGCGATGTTATATGTACCAGGTAATACATTCACGGTATACTCATACCATTCTCCGGTACCTGTCCAGCCCACATTCAGACCACCTGCGCTGCATATTTCCGTATCAACACCTTCACCTGTTCTGCCCTGACCTCCCGAATTAACTGCATCGTTATCATGATAAGCGATGCCTTCTCCACCATTGTCGAAATGCTCGGCCTCTATGGTACCGGGAATTGACCAGGGTGTTCCTGCCGGAAAGGCAGATTGTGAGGTGCCTTCTTCCTGGCCGGTTACGTTGAGTGAACCATCTAATGTATAGTGTGTACCAGGCACGGTATTGATCTGTTTCACAACATCTCCGTAACGTACATTACATACGCCACCTGCTGTTGATGTAATAACCGCCTTCACCAACTTGTTGTTCGCCCATACCAGGGAATCGACCACAAAACCACCACGCGCCCTTAATCCGCTGATAGACCCTGTCGCCCATACAGATGGAAGCGCAGGCATCAGCTGTATTTCCCCGTTCTGACTTTGCATCAGCATTTCATCAACACCTGATACGGCCCCGAAATTGCCATCTATCTGGAAAGGCGGATGTGCGTCGAACAGGTTATTGTAAGTCCTTTCAGGCGTTAGCAGCAAGCGGATAAGATCATAACAATGATTACCGTCTTCCTGTCTTGCCCATAAGTTGATCTTCCAGGCCAATGACCATCCTGTACTAAGATCTCCCCTTTGTGTTAGTGTCGTTTTAACAGCGTCGGATAATGCGGGTGTTCCGCGTTTCGTGATCTGGTTACCTGGGAATGCGCCATATAGATGTGACACGTGCCGGTGGTTATCTGTCGGATTATCCCAATCATTAAACCACTCCTGCAATTGTCCGTACTGCCCGATCTTATTAGGCGGCAGTTTTGCGATGGCCGCTTTGATCTGGTTACGAAGCGATGTATCTACATTCAGTTTTTCCGAAGCCTGTACTGTTGAATTAAAGATATCGCGGATGATCTGGATATCCATTGTAGGCGCGAAACTCAAAGTAGCGCCGCCATTGAAAGTATTTTCAGGAGAAGCACTGGGGCAGGTAACAAGATAGCCGTTACCACTCACTGTTTCAGTGACCATACTACTCAGGAAAAACTGTGCCGAGGCTTTAATAGTTGGATAAACATCCGCCAGGTAAGTGACATCCTGATTGAACAGGTAATGTTCCCACAGGTGTTTTGACAACCATGCACCACCGGTGGGCCATAGTCCCCAGGGGCCATCCACTGGTGCGGTATGGTTCCAGAGATCCGTCTGATGATGGGACACCCATCCATTATTTACACCCCAATGCGCCTGTGCAGTAAGCCTGCCCTGCGGCACCATGCTCTTTACTTTTTCTATCAAAGGCGTGGCACATTCCGGAAGGTTCGCCGATTCGGCCAGCCAGTAATTCATTTCAGTATTGATATTGGTCGTGTAGTTACTTCCCCACGGAGGGCTCATCTGATCATTCCAAACACCCTGCAGGTTTGCAGCCTGTGCTCCCGGTTGAGAACATGAGATGAGCAGGTACCGTCCGAACTGGTAGTATAACTTCACCAGTGCCGGATCATTCGAGATATTGAAAGTGGCGATACGCTGATTAGTGGGATACCCGGAGAAGGCTGTATTGGCCGGACCCGGATTGAAGTTTACACGATTGAATAATTGGTGATAAGAGGTGATATGATCTTGCCTTAACTGTGTATACGACTTTGGATCAACATTCGTGAGATATTGCGCAGCCCGCGCTACCTGATCACCGCTTACATCATTATAGCTATTGAAGTTTGTTCCTATCACTATGGCGATGGTAGAGCTGTTTGCTCCTGTCACTGTAATGCTTGAGCCATTCGATGATATTGTACCACCATCATTTTTAATTTTTGCGCGCGATTGAAACCGGATAGCATCTGCTTCACCGTTAAGCAACAAAACGTCAGTACCCGCAACGGTAACACTGGCAGGCGTATGCGGCGTATTCATACCGGCAGTATAAGTTATCTTTCCCGGCTGATCGGCTGTCAGTCTTATAATGATCGCCTGATCAGGATAACTTGCAAAGTACTCACGCGTATATGTAACACCGTTATACAGGTAAGTCACTTTCGCAATGGCCGTTTTAAGATCAAGTTCCCTGTAATAATTGGTTGGCGTATGACCCGGGAAGTTAAGCGTCAGGTTACCTACAGGCTGATATACCTGGTTTCCGGAGCTGATCATATTGCTGTTAACCAGTGCGTCGGCCCCCGTATAGTTTCCGGCGAATACCCGGTTCCTGGCTTCCGCCAGGGAGTTTGCAGCTCCGTTCTTATTGTTGGCGCCGGGGCTTCCGCTCCATACAGTGCCCTCATTCAGGCCGATCCTTTCCTGGGCGATATTGCCATAGACCATACCTCCCATACGTCCGTTACCAATAGGCAATGCATTGGTGAATTCAGCACCTGATTCCGTATTATACCACATGGTAAGATCGCCTACCTGTGGCAGGACCGGTGGTGTAATACCATTCATCTGCATGATCTCTTCGTAGCTCAGCACCCGGTCGTAAACCCTGATGTCGTCCAGCAGACCGCCAAAAGCTTCATTACCATTGCTGGAGGAAATACCAAAGCGCAACGGTGAAGTTGTATTCGTAACGGTCTGAGGAATGTTGATCTTTGTACCGGCAATAGCGCCATTAATGTATACGGCGAGATTACCATTCTGAAAAGTAAAGGCTACATGCACCCAGGCATTCGCCTGATAAGCATTAGCCAATACCAGGTCGGAATGATTGGCCTCACTGCCGATCCTTATCCATATTTCCCCGTTATTACGGAGTTTCACCGACCAGCCGGCAGTACCACTGGCAGGCAATTTGTCAACCGGGATCTGGTACTTCACGGATGAAGCATTCATCCAGAAAGCAACAGAAAGTACCGGGGATGAACCAATGGTCGTATTGGTGTTGACAAGATCGGACGTACCATTAAACAGCAATGCGCCATTTACTTTGCCGCCTGCCGGTCGCCAGGCGCCTCCATTAAGGCTTCCGTTCTGATTATTACCGGAGTTATCGGCAGCTACAGTTCCGCTGCTTTCATCAAGCTTCCAATGCGCTACGGGTCCTGTGCTTTGTGCGGACGCATGGTTCCACACCACAGCATTGAGCAAAAATGCAAGTAATAGGTTTTTCATAGTTATCATATTTGATCAAGGATGTAAGACTTTCGTCTTATTGGTTTTCATAGTAATGGATTTCGTTATGGGCCAACTGAAATAAATATACGTTCTCTTTCATGGGTTTTGTAAAAGATAGCGTATAGGTATTTTTGGTAGTTAACAGGCAAGTTAATGGTAAAAAAAACAATTTTATCAGCCTTACGATGTTAACTTTTCTTTTGCCCCGTCCCCGGGTCGTCACCCCGCGCTACAAACAGGGGAACTCCTGATGGAGTCCTATTGTGTTTTGTTAAATGATCAGGAAGTTATTACATTTGCTTTAAGTAATGTAGTAGCAAACAAGGAGTTAAATCAAAACCAAGCCCCAGGCCATCAAATTATCAACCAAATTTTATGATCATGTGAAGTATAGACTTTCACGTCCCCTCAATCAGCAAAACATCACATTGTTCACATTATTAAATACCAATATATACGTGAATGACATACTATGATTAAAAACGTACGACTGCTTTTTACGAGCACCATCTCCTGTCGTAAAATAAACAACAGCGGTGCACGTCTCACATTTTTACAACCTAATAATTTTCCTTCATGAAAAACAAACAACGACTAATGCCCGCAAAAGCCGCGTTGCTTTTTGTCCTCGTACCTCTGATCGCCCTGATGCCGTTTATCACTTGTTCCGCTCAAACGTCCGAAGCCACAAAAGTGCCGGCAAAGAACAAAGCTTATACATTAAAGATCAGAAAAGGAGATTACTGGATCGGTGGCGGTTTAGGATTAAGCGGCTCTGTAGCTCCCATGGGCCAATATATCGGTACTGCTGCAACGCTATCCGCAAAAGGGGGATATCATGTTATTGACAAATTATCAATCGGGGCCAGCCTGACCGCCGGGATCAGCATCTCTGATAAAAAGAGCAAGGGAATATATACCCGTGGCATCAGCATGCTGGTAGGTCCGATAGTACAGTACCAGATCCCGCTTTCTAAAACATTCTTCCTGTCGCCGATCATAGGTTACACCTGGGGACCTATTAACGTGAAGTCCATGACCTCTCAACCAGGCGCTCCTGAAGAGTATGTCAAAATAAAAGGACATGCATGGTGCCAGCTGGCCGGCATCGGTCCCTTCTTTGAAGTGATACCGGAAAAAGCTAGTTTTGGAGCACAGATCCTGGTATCCTCAATTCAGCAGACAACTACGCTTTATACCAATAGCGGTGAAGGCATCCCGGGCACCAAGGTAAAGGACGATAAATCCGGACCAGCGCTGAATGTTGAGTTCAGGCTCCATTTCTGATTATCCGACAAAAAAAGGGTGTAAACAGAGCTATGTCAGCAAATAACGATCAGTTTTATTCCAGATTGCCCGTCAATCGTATTCCACTCAGTGATCTGTTGACGGAAGATCATTTATTCTACAGTGTTCCCGACGACTGGTCTGTTATTGTAACAGATATTAAAGGCTCCACCTCCGTAGTACAGAACGGATTGCACGAAACGGTCAATTTCATTGCAACCGGAAGTATTGTTGTAGTACTGAATATTTGTTTTAAAGCCAATATTACCGTTCCCTTCTTTTTTGGAGGGGACGGTGCTTCCTTTATTGTTCCTCCCACTGTGAAAGACGCCGCCATTGGCGCGCTTCTACTATACAAAGACCACACCCGTGAAAACTTCAATATTGAATTACGGGCAGGCACCGTTAGCGTCCGCGACATCTATGACCACGGCCATGCACTGAAGCTCACAAAATTCACCAGCTCCGGCAATTTTACTATTCCCATTGCATTAGGTAATGGGCTCAGTTATGCAGAAAAGCTGATTAAAGGAGACGATTACCTGCTACCCGGAGAGGCTTCCCGTGGGGATGAACTGGACCTTAACGGGATGCAATGCCGGTGGGACAAGATCAAACCACCCGAAAATCACTATGAAGTATTGAGCCTGATCGTACTGGCAACCGATAATGTCAGGCAGTCTGAAGCATTTCAGAAGGTCATTTCCTATATCGATGAAATATATGGCACCCCCGAGAAAAGGCAGCCTATTTCCATTTCAAAGCTGAAGCTAAAAGGTACTTTTACCAAACTGGGATCACAAATACGCGCAAGGTTCGGGAACGCAAAGTTCTTCAGGTATATTCAGGCATTCTTCTCCAATACGGTAGCCTATCTCTACTTCCAGACAAAAACCGGCAGGACCTATCTCACCAGGCTGGTAGAGATGTCTGATACGCTGGTGATAGACGGCAAGATAAATACCGTCATTACAGGCACAGAACAACAGCGATTGCACCTCGATGACAAGCTGAACAAACTGGAGCAGTCCGGAGAGATCCACTATGCCTTTTATGTAAGCAAAGAGTCTGTTATGTCCTGTTACGTCCGGGACCTCAAAGATGATCACATCCATTTTGTGGACGGCGCTGAAGGGGGATATACGAAAGCGGCCGGCGTTCTTAAACTAAAATGCAGGAAGGCGTAGCTCCTGGCATTTCAGGCGCCTTGTTGTCCACTTCAAACCTTAATATGTCCGGTTAACCCTGTCAGCACTGTTCAGCCTGTGGCCGGAGCAATAACTTTGCAATAATAAAGAGGCCATCACTAAAGATATAAATAGGCACGTTTGTAACCAGCAGGAGAGAATTAACTATATCTTTGGCCCAGGGGCCTCAGTATTCCCATAAAGCAATAGATAGTAATGATGAATAAGAAAACATTCAAAGTATCTCCCTGGATCATATGGGGTAGCTCCCTGCTCCTTGGCATACTGGCTTCCCTGCCTAAAATGGCCGAACGACCCTTTAACGCGATGGAAGCAATGGTCAACTCCGGCATAACATTTCTCTTTTCCATATTCGTTTGGTATTATAATATTTACACACTTCCTACATATTCCAAAAGGGACATCAACCGTGGTATGTCCATGTCCAGGTTATTGATCAGCCTTGTGATCGGAATGGGTGTCATGTTGCTGCTTGCTTATCTGCAGCAGCTGCTGATCTCCTATATGGAATTCGGCCCGGTAATGCTGATGGTAGAGGTAAGGGGTATACTCATTAGCCTTACCTTTTATATGTTCCTTCACCTGCTGTATCAGAACTATCAGAACCAGCAGGTAGGCATAGAACTGGAGCGTACAAAGGCGGATAACCTGGGCGCTCAGTACGAATTGCTCAAACAGCAGGTGAACCCTCACTTCCTTTTCAACAGTCTTAATACACTGAAAACGATGATTGAAATGGAGGATAAACAATCTGTAGATTTCGTATTGAAGCTGTCCGAGTTCTACCGCTTCACCCTTGAAAGCCGTAAACTGGACCTTATTCATCTGTCGGAAGAAATTGATATATTGTCGTCATATATGTTCCTGGTGAAAGCGAGATTTGAAGATGGCATCCATCTGATCAACAAGATCGATCCTGTGTACCATCAGTCAATGATCCCTCCGTTTACGTTACAGTTATTAGTTGAAAATGCGATCAAACATAATATCGTATCACTGGAGCGGCCATTAGAGATCAGGCTGTATGTTGAGAACGACACCATCATAGTGGAGAATGATCTGCAACCTAAGATAGAATCAGAAGTGTCGCTGAAGGTAGGACTGAATAACATCAGTGAGCGGTATAGTCATCTTCTGGAGAAAGAAATAGTGATTGAAGCAGACGAAAAAACCTTTAAAGTAAAACTACCCGTGATACAATGAATGTACTCATTATTGAAGACGAGATCAAGGCAGCCGGCTCACTGGCTGCTTTAATCATGAAAATAAGGCCTGAAGCAAAGGTTGTGGCACAGCTGCAAAGCGTTACGTCCAGCATTAAGTATCTTACCGAAAATGAACAGCCGGACCTGATATTTATGGATATCCAGCTTTCTGACGGCCTTAGTTTTAACATCTTTAAATCAGTCAAAATTTCATGCCCTGTAGTTTTCTGTACGGCATTTGACGATTATACGCTGGACGCTTTCAAAGCGAATGGCGTGGACTATGTACTGAAGCCATTCTCAAAGGATGACATAATATCTGCTTTCAAAAAAGTGGATGAACTGAAGAACTTCTTTCAACAGAATACTAATAGCGTACCACAGTTAAACGATCTGCTGACCAGGATCAACACTCCTGCGGGCAAGAAGAATTTCCTTGTTTTCAGGCAGAATAAATATGTCAATATACCGACGGATAGCATTGCGTTCTTTTACATTAAGCATGAGATGACTGTTATCAAGACTTTCGATCAGCAGGAATATATGCTCAATCAGTCGCTTGATCAGATCCATGCGATGTTGTCGCCCGAACAATTCTTCCGGCTTAACAGGCAGTACCTGGTCAATTTCGCGGCCATAAAAGACGTAGAACATTATTTCGCAAGAAAGCTGCTTGTCAACCTTCTTGTGCCCGCACCGGACAAATTGTTGGTTAATAAAGAAAAAGTACAGATATTTCTGTCCTGGCTAGAGAACAGGTAATGCTTTTATCACATATGACAACAACTCCCGATTTTGTGCTTACAAATCCCATTGACGGCAGTCTGGGTTTCAGGATGGTTCATTTTGAAAGCGATGAACATTTTAATGAACTGCAAAGGGTCGCTCATTTTTCCATTATATGGCTTTTTGACGGGGAAGGGACCCTGAAAGCGGAATTCACTGAGTATAACATCTCAAAAGGAACGATGCTCTTTTTCGCCCCCTTTCATCCCTTTATGATCAGAGGCGACAACATGAAAGGTGTAATGCTGAATTTCCATCACGACTTCTTCTGTGTGATCAAACATCACAAGGAAGTAGCCTGCGATGGCATTCTTTTTAACAATATCCATCAGACGCCACTGGTACATATTCCTGCGGATGAATACACCATGATCCAGCAGCTGATAAACCAGGTGGCCAATGAACTGCAGATAGCGGGCCTCGCCCAGCATGACCTGCTCATCTCTTACCTGAAGATCCTCCTGATCAATGTAACCAGGATAAAGGTTTCGCAAAATATTGTCAAACCGCCGCTTAAGGAACAAACAAGCGAATCGGAAGCGCTGTTGCAGTTCAAGGCTTACATTGATAAACATTTCCGCGAGAAACACAGCGCCGGTGAATATGCCGACATGCTGAACATGACGGTTAAAAACCTCGGGAAGATCGTGAAGGACCACTATGGCAGAACCCCTACGGACATGATCACAGAGAGGATCATTGTGGAAGCTAAACGTGATCTCTATCACACGAATAAGCCGGTTAAAGAGATCGCATATGAACTGGGCTTTAAGGATGAGTATCACTTCAGCAGATATTTTAAGAATGCTATTAATACCTCTCCACATGCATTCAGGACATCGCTTAAAAAGGCATGGAACTAAGTAATTAACGCTGAATATAAAAAGGGAACAGGGCCAATGACGGCCCTGTTTTTTTGTTGTCCCCTGTAACGGTTACCATGTCTGGTTTTTCTGCACTATTTACCTTCAGCCGCAGCTATGATCACTTTCGCAACTGCTTCCGGTTGGGATATGAAAACTACGTGACTACCTTTTATTTCTGTGGTTTTAGCACCTGCACGTTTGTACATGGCACGTTGAATGCCTGGAACGATCGCTTTATCTTCAGTGGCTACAACAGCATAACTTGGCTTGGTTTTCCACGCAGCATCAGCTACCGCTGTTGTGAAACTTGCTCCGAAGATCGGCGCCTGTGATGCATACATAAAGTCAGTTTCTTCCTTACCCAGGTCACCGGCAAAACCGTCATGGAACTTAGCTTTATCATAGTAGATAAATCCTTTTTCATCGGGAGGAAGCAGACCGGATTCAGGAGCAGCAGGCAGTGATGTCGCTAGTTTCAAAGTGTTTTCACCCTTGTCAGGCGCGAAAGCCGCTACATACACCAGGGAGGCTACATTAGGATGCACACCTGCTTCTGTTATGATTGTACCGCCCCATGAGTGCCCTACCAGTACAGATGGACCATCCTGTCTGTCAAGTATGCGGTTAGTGGCTGCTACATCATCTGCCAGAGAAGTGAGCGGATATTGAACGATCGTTACGTTATAACCTTTCTTAGCCAGGATATCATGTACTTTTTTCCAGCCGGAACCATCTACAAACGCTCCGTGAACAAGTACTATATTTTTAGCTTTCTTTTGCTGCGCAAAAACAGATACAGAAAGAAGGTTGAAGAACAGCGCGAATGCCGCTACCAGGATACCAGTTAATTGCCATTTTGAAGTTGATGTCGTTTTCATTTCGTTGATTATTTGTGTGTGATTGTTTTTGTTTCGTTTTGTGATACAAAGATGGATCAAAATGCATCCGTAGAGAATGACAGTATTTCGCAACCTGATGGACATTTTTCCCGGACCAACAAAAAAGGCCGGCATCACATGCCGGCCCTTCTGAATAACAGTCACTTCGTGCAGCCACCAGTCTACTGTTTAGGGTACCAGTCACGCTGGCGTACTTCTATATTCTTATTACCTGTATTTACTATTTCCTTAAAGGCATTCACATCACTTAAGCCTTTCTGGCCACGGTAGTGGTAAGGGTAAACGATCTTCGGTTTAAATGCCAGTACTGCATCTGCCGCCTCTTTTACGTCCATTGTGTATGGCAGGTTCATACAAACGAAAGCCACGTTAATATTCCTGAGTGAGCGCATTTCCGGAATACCTTGTGTATCGCCTGATATATAGATACGTGCGCCGCCCACTGTCACTATATACCCGTTGCCCCTGCCCTTTGGATGTTTCGAATCGGGTGTCTCCGGCAAATTATACATGGGGATAGCATTAATAGTAATACCATTTTGAGTAGTAACACCAAAATTCTTCAACACGGTCACCATGGGTTTATAAGATGCCGGTAATTTCTCCGCTACTACTGCCGGTACAATGAGACGGGTCTTTTCCGTCTTCAGGGCTGCTACGGCAGCCGAGTCGAAATGGTCCCCATGTATATCTGTGATAAGAATAATATCCGGCGCTGCCAGGCCTTTGAAATTATCTTTTTTACCTGCAGGGTCAGCGTAAATAACGGTGCCGCCTATAGAAAGTACCAGACTGGCATGTTCTACCGGCTGAATGACCAGCACTCCTTTTGTTGTTTTCAGGCTATCTGGTGTACTGATCTGGGCATGCACGCTTCCGGTAAAGACAGCAAGACACAATGTTAATATGCTGGGTCTCATGTTCATAGTGTTTGATTTGTAATGAGGTAATTTTTCAGAAGATAAATTTAATCTTTATCAACACGTTGGCAAACAAGACTTTTTTAAATAGTGGCAGGCAGGGCGGTTATATGATATCAATATTATCTTAAGGCAATACAAATAAATTGACCGTTGGTATTACACTTATTGTTATTTTAGCAAACGATTGCATAACCATATTAGACGACTCAAAATACCTATAAGAAAGACGAAAGACCGTACCCTTAAAATAAACTGTATATGACTAAGTTTTATTCCCTCCTGGTAACCAGCACATTGAGTGTTGCCAGCCTTCTTGTGCAGGCGCAGAACAAGCCCTTTCCACAAGCCATTACTTATCCGAACTGTATTAAACCTAACAATGTCACGCAGGCGGCCATGAACACCAGCGTAGCCAGTTACTATGATTACTGGAAATCAAAGTACCTGAAAAACAACCTGGCATCTCTTCCCGGAGGATATTATATACGGGGAGAGATCAGCGGTGACGCCGAAGGTTTCGTGCCATTGGGCACCTCTGAAGGGCATGGTTATGGTATGGTCATTACCGCCCTCATGGCCGGTCATGATCCCAATGCAAAGACTATCTATGATGGATTGTACAAAACTGCCAGGGCTTTCCGCAGTAGCATCAACTCAAACCTGATGGGATGGGTGGTTGCAGATGCTACCGGCGCCCAGGGTCATTTCGATTCAGCTACCGACGGCGACGTCGATATTGCCTATTCACTGATACTGGCGCATTATCAATGGGGTTCCGATGGTGCTATCAACTATCTTGCTGAAGCAAAGAAAATGATCACCAACGGCCTGAAAGCCGCTAATGTGACCAGTACTAACCGCCTGAACCTCGGCGACTGGGATAGCAAAAGTACGTTGGATACCCGTCCTTCAGACTGGATGCTGAGCCACATGCGTGCCTTCTACCAGGAAACAGGAGATGCAACCTGGTTGAACCTGATCAACAATCTGTACGCAGTGTACAACCAGTTCAGTGCTACCTACTCTCCTTCCACCGGGCTTATCTCTGATTTCGTGGTGAAAAATCCACCGCAACCGGCACCGAAAGACTTCATTGATGAAGGTCCGCAAACAAATGAATATAACTACAATGCCTGCCGCGTGCCTTTACGTGTAGTAATGGACTATGCGCTGTATGGTAATACTAATGCGCTGACCATCTCCAACAAGATCGCTACCTGGATCATTGGTAAAACCGGTGGTAATCCTGCTAACGTGAAAGATGGTTATCAACTGAATGGTACTGTTTCCGGCAGTGATCCTGAAGCTGTATTCGTAGCGCCTTTTGTTGCTGCTTCTGTTGTGAATAGCAATAACCAGGCTTTTCTGAACAGCGGATGGAACTTCCTCAAGACTGCTAAATCAGGCTATTACAGCGATACTTACAGCCTGTTATGTCAGCTGTTCATATCCGGCAACTGGTGGAAACCGGAAGCAGGTCCTGTTACACCTCCGCCACAAACCTGTATACCGGCCAGCGCTAGCAGTGATGACGGTAACGTAGCTGCCAATGTGCTTGATAATGACTTTAATACACGTTGGTCAGCCAGCGGCGACGGACAGTACATACAGCTCTGCCTCGGCACAGATACTACTGTAACCGGTGTTGATATCGCATTCTATGCCGGCGACACCAGACGTACGTTCTTCGATATCCTGACCAGCTCCGACGGCAGTGCATGGACACCGGCAGCAACAGGCTTACAAAGCAGCGGCACGACCACTGCGCTGGAGACCTTTACTTTCACTGCAAGAACTGCTAAATACGTAAGGATCTTAGGTCATGGTAATAGTGCAAGTGCATGGAACAGCATTACTGAAATTAGAGTAAGGTCTGGTCAATCTACTTCGCCAACCACAACTACTACCCTCACTGCAACGAAAGACGCTTATGTAAGGAACGGTGAATTCGCTGCAACTGCATATGGCAGTACAGATCCGTCTATCCTGTCAACTAAGCTGAATACGGCTACTACTACCGGCTTTGACAGACAGACCTATATTGGTTTTGACTTCAGCAATGTGAGCGGCACAATTTCCAGCGCGGTATTAAAAGTATATGGTAAACTGGAAGATCTCAGATCTACAAATATTCCAGTGGGTGCATATGCTGTTGCCAATACCACCTGGACTGAAACAGGACTTACCTGGAATAATAAACCAGCTACCGGTTCTTCCTTAGGTTCAGTCACTGTCACAGATAGTACTGCGAGATATTATACCCTGGATATTACAGCTTATGTGAACAGCGAAAAAGCGGCAGGTCGTAATGCGATATCCCTGGCTTTGATCAATAGCGCTATCAGTACACCGAGGATCGTATTTAACTCAAAAGAAACAGGGTCAAATGCACCGCAGTTAGTGATCACCGCAACAGCTCCTGCAGCAAAACAGTTAGCAGCTGTTGTTCCTGAAAAGACAGTTACGACGCAGTTCAGCCTGTATCCGACACCATTCTCCAGCAATGCCAATGTTTCATTTACATTGAAAGATGCAGGCGTAACGGCATTAGTGATATATGATATCAATGGTAAACAGGTAGCGGCAATATTCAGAGAAAATCTTTCCGCCGGTAGTTATAACAGATCATTCTCTGCAAGTCATCTTCCTGCAGGAGTGTATATTGTTAAACTGATCCACAACGGAGTTGTAACGACTAAAAAGGTCATCAAAAACTAATCATCGTTAACAGTAAAAAGCCGGCCCAATTAGTATGGGCCGGCTTTTTTTATGCCTTTAGTCTTTTCCATATTTACAATTGCGCCTTGAAATAAAAGTAAAAAAAGATCAGGCATGAAACCACCAGAATTGATTCGACGATCCAGATATACGCTGCTTTACGTTCTTTGTTTTTCAGGAAGCTTTTAATACCTCTATCTATAAGGAATGTAATCAATGCATATGGAAATGACACCATTACAAATAGAGTAACGTAGGCCTTTGATCCACTACCTCTGACCGTGGCATACTCATAAATGGTCAGACACAGAAGTAAGACTATTGACACAATAAATGGAGAGAATATATACGCCCAGTTTCTACCGGACGTTTCAGGGATATTATCTGAATCCATGAGTATAGAGATTTTGCCTCAATATATGACAATCAGCAAATACATCGCATGATCATTATTTAAAATATCGTACCTTCCCATATCCAGATTATTCACCTCTAACACTTAACCCATGACAACCAGAGAATCCTTCTCCCTGCACGGAGAAAATCTGCTAAAAAAAGTAAAAGAACTCATTGCTGAAGGTAATGTAAGAAAGATCACTATTACCGATAAATCCGGCAAGGAACTCATGACATTTCCATTGACTATTGGTGTAGTGGGCGTATTATTAGCGCCTGTACTGGCAGCAGTTGGTGCATTGGCTGCATTAGTAGGGGAATGTACGATCACTGTAGAGAGAGAAGAAACAACGCCAAAGGAGGAGTGATCATTCCTCATTCAGCGTTCTGCGGATCACTTGCTGGGCGTTCTTGCGTTCCTGCCTGCGTATATGTGACTTATTTTTCGCTTCTATCCTGCTTTTATCGGAAGAAAAATATATCTCTCCATAAGAAATATAAGAACCTCTTTTTATCATGACTTCATCCAGGTGGCAGTTGTCACGACCGCAGGAGTGCTTTGAATAGACGCCAAAATTCCTATGCCCCGATCTTTTTCTGGTTAAAGTTTTCTGCTGATAAGCTTTGATCTCATCCCATATCTTTGCTGTATCACCTTTCGTCAACTCCTGACCAAGTGTTATGACATCAAAATAAGTTTGCGGATCTTTTATCTGTAAAAAGTCGAACGATTTCTTAAAACTCAGGTTTGCGTATTCCCGTACGGCAATCTTCTCGTCTGTCGTCAACCGTTTATTCTCATCGAGTGACCTGTAAAGTCCCAGGGTATTGAAGTCAGTATATTTCTTATGATTATCAATGAAGAAAAAATACTCCTTTGGAGTTAGTGTGTTAAATTGTCTTCCTATTTTCATATTATCTCGCAAATGTATAGATAAATAATAGGGCAGCCTGACGACTGCCCTACTATTTTTATAACTTCAGATCAATTTTCTTTCCCGTCTTTACAGCCTCATAGATAGCATCCATCACTTTCAGGTCTTTCACCGCTTCTTCGCCATTCACAGGCACTTCAGTTTGTTTACCGTTCAGGATGATGTCAGACATTTCCTCCATCTGCAATGTCTGATGCACGACAACAGGCTGATTCAGGTCTCCTTTATGCGTACGTCCTTTGATAGGTCCATAGCCGGTAGAAGGTTGCATTTCTGCAAATCCTTTCTCTCCGTTCAGAAAGAACCTGTCAAGATTATTCATGCTGTAAGTAGAAAGACAAGACGCGACTGCACCGCTGGGGAAACCCAGCTGGAACTGGATCGTTTCATCTACGCCAGGTTTAAATTTCTCGTGATTGGTCTTCGTTTCCTGTGCTGTTACCCAAATAGGGTCCTCTCCTATCATATAGCGCGCACCATTCAAAGCATAGATACCAATATCCATCAGGGAACCTCCTCCGGCTAACTGTTTGTTCAGCCGCCATTGCGTAGGATCGCCGATCGTGAAACCGCATAAGCCCTGGAAGAAGAGCACTTTTCCAAAGTCACCGGCCTTCCGCATACGGATCACCTCAAGTGTATGCGGCTCGAAGTGCATGCGATAACCTACCAGCAGCTTTACATTGGCATTACGGCAGGCATCCACCATTTCCTGGCCCTCTTTTGCATTTATCGCCATAGGCTTCTCACAGATGGCATGTTTGCCGGCTTTTGCCACACGGATAACCTGGTCATGATGCAGGCCATTAGGCGTGATCACATACACGGCATCGATATCCGGGTTGTCTTTGATCTTGTCAAAGTTCTCATAGTTGTAGCAATTCTTTTCCGGGATATTATACTTCTTCTGCCAATCCTTCACCTTGGAAGGCGTACCACTTATGACGCCCACCAGCTTCGCCTTTTTGCATGACTGCATGGCCTCTGCCACCCTTGAACCATAACCGCCTAACCCCATAATAGCCACCCGCAGCACAGGGCCGTCGTAAGGCTGCTCATAAAGGTCCGGCTTACCAGCTATTCCCAGACGGGGAAGGACTGTCAATGCGATTGCGGAAACAGTAAAGTTTTGCAAAAAATGCCGGCGGGTATTCTGTTTGCGAGTATTCTCCATAACAAGGGTTTTTATGACAGATTGAGAGTGTTGGTAAGATATTCATAAAAACGGGCTCGTGCAACCCGCTCATGTAAAAGTGCTTCCACAATTTTCATACCTGACCAGCTAAATGAAAGCGAACACCACTATGCCAAAACCGGACACTTAAGAGGTGCCACGGCCACCTAAACATCTAATTATCAATGTATTTTCAAACTGGCACTTTCTTGGAGCCGCCAATGTCGTATATTATTGCCACCGACCTAAAAGAAATTCAATGCTCAAGTACTACTACAAGATAGCGATACGCAACCTCTGGAGAAATAAAGGCTTTTCAGCCATCACTATTCTGGGGCTGGCCATCGGACTGGCTACCTGTTTATTGATCACATTATTTGTAACGGATGAACTAAGGTATGAGTACTTCAATGGTAAAGCCGATCGTATTTACCGTATAAATGCAGATTTCCTGGTCAATGGCAGCACATTTAAAGAAAGGAACACGCCATTTCAGTTCGGACCGGTACTGCAGCAAGATTACCCGCAGATTGAAAAATATGTACGCTTTATACAGCAGGACCACATCCTGGTAAAAAAAGGGGAAGAAACCCTTGTGGAGGATAATGTCTGCTTTGCAGACTCCACCGTCTTCGACATGTTCAGCCTGCATATGATAGCAGGCAATCCTGTCTCTGCGCTACGTAATCCTTTTTCTATGGTCATATCGGAAAGGATGGCCAAAAAATATTTCAACAGCGTAGATGTTATTGGCAAAACATTACACACAGACAATATCAACGAGTATTCAATTACGGGTGTGATCAAAGATGTACCATCACAGTCTCACCTTCATTTTGATTTCATCAGGGCAATGTCTCAGGTAGATAACGGCGGAAAAGTACAATGGATGGACGACAGTTATGTAACCTATGTACTGTTAAAGCCCGGTGCAACGCAACAACAACTGGACGGCTATCTGCGGCAGGCTACCAAAAAATATATGGAAAATGATCTGAAGCGAATGACAGGCAGCAGCATCACTGACCTGGAAAAGAAAGGAGAACATTTCGGGTATAATTCCATCCCACTCAAAAAGATCCATCTTTATTCTGATCTGTCCAATGAGGCTGAGCCTTCCGGTAACATACAATACATCTACATCTTCATCATTACAGCTATTATCATCCTGTTGATAGCTTGTGTGAACTTCATGAACCTTTCTACTGCCCGCTCTGCGGGAAGAGCGAAAGAAGTGGGTCTACGCAAGGTCATGGGCTCACAGAAAAGCAGTCTGATAATACAGTTCCTGGCAGAATCTGTACTCACTAGCTGCTTCGCTATGATCATTGCGATAGTGCTGACAACAATACTACTGCCTTACCTGAATGAGTTATCCGGAAAATCATTAAGTATTACCCCGGCTTCCCTGACCTGGATATTTCCGTTACTGTTTGCTATTGTGATCGTGGTGGGACTGATGGCTGGCAGTTATCCAGCATTCTTCCTTTCTTCTTTCGAACCGGTAAAAGTGCTCAAAGGAAAGTTCTCTACCGGTTTTAAAAGCAGCTGGCTGAGAAATAGCCTGGTGATTTTTCAGTTTGCAGCAGCCATCTTATTGATTGTAGGTACGCTGGTCATTTACAATCAGCTTAGTTATATCCGTAATAAACAGCTGGGATATAACAGGCAACAGGTGCTGGTAATACAAAACACTCAATCGCTCTGGATCCATGCCAAAGGGTTTAGGGAAGACGTTCTGAAGATCCCGGGAGTTACAGCAGGCACCATGACCGCGACCTTACCCACTACCATCAACCTTTCTACAAATATCTTCTCTAAAGATGCAGCCAGAAGTCCTGGTCAGGTAATGGGCATAACAGAATGGTATGTGGATGCAGACTACATACCTACATTAGGTATGCAGATGGCGAGTGGCCGAAATTTCTCGCCTAATATGCCAACTGACACCGGAACACTCATCATTAATGAAACAGCAGCACGCCTGCTTGGTTTTAGGGACATCAACGACAAATACCTATATCGTAGTGGTACCAAAATGAAGGTCATCGGGATAGTAAAAGACTTTAATGCAGGTTCCTTACGCAGTAAGATCCCACCGGCAGTACTTACATTGGGTGAGTATACAGCTTCAATGGCATTCCGCGTAAACACGAACAATATTCAGCAGGTCATTAAAAAGATCGAAGAGTTATATCATGCGCGACCTTCAATGCAGGGACAACCTTTCCGGTATGCCTTCCTGGACGAAAGTTTTAACAGGTTGTACCAGTCGGACGAACGCACTGGTAAGATCTTTATCTCCTTTGCTGTATTGGCAATCGTGATCGCCTCTCTGGGTGTGTTTTGTCTCATCACCTACGCGGCGGAACAGCGTACAAAAGAGATCGGTATCCGCAAAGTATTGGGCGCATCGGTGTCGGGTATTGTCGCCTTGTTATCAAAGGACTTTCTGAAACTGATCATGCTGGCCGCAGTAGTAGCTACACCACTGGCGTGGTTGCTCATGGACAAGTGGCTGCAGAACTTCGCTTACCGCATCAATATCAACTGGACGGTATTTGCAGGGTCAATTATACTGATGATGATCATCACTATGGTGACTATCAGTTTCAAGGCTATTAAGGCCGCTATCGCTAATCCCGTAAAAAGCTTAAAATCCGAATGATAAAATTAAAGTAGGGGGCAAAGATTACTCTTTGCCGCCCTCTCACACCACCGTATGTACTTGCGTGTACGGCGGTTTCTTTAGAACAATTTACGATGTAAGGCTTTGTAGTTATGGCTTAGACTGTAAAAGCCTTGCTGGATAAACCATTCATTAGTCATACCATGAGTGACTGAAGGGCTGTTGGACAAGCGCCACCAGCCCTTTCCGCTTTTAGCCGTAATCCAGCATTGGTATTCGGGTACCCCTAATTTTCTTAAAAATCGGAAGATACCTATTACCCGTTTGCATTGTTTAAGCCGGTAACACTTTAGCTTATGGCGTAGCCAACTATCAATGCGTTCCATAT
>CABHOY010000031.1 GCA_902168105.1 uncultured Flavihumibacter sp. | reverse complement strand
TCTCTTTGGTGAATTTCGTCTTTACGTCTGTTTTTGTAGCCACTGTTTCTTAATTTGTCCGCAAATATAACAGGAAAATCCTAAAAACTAAATACTTTGCAACTTTGCAGCAACTTGCCCGGAAATAAAGGGGTTTCCGGAAGGCCTGATAACCAGTCTTTCCACACATTCCGTCGGGTTGCGATAAATTTATTTCTAATTCATAACTGATAATCAGAAAGTTAATTGCTGTCGCTCAGAAAGATATCATTAGTTCAGTTTAAAAATTACTCCGGGAAAAGTTTCACTTTCAATAAACGCATTGTCGGCATTACCGGGCGCAACGGCTCAGGTAAGACCAACCTGCTCGATGCTATATATTATATATGCTTCACCAAAAGCTACTTTACCAGCAGTGAAGCACAGAACACCCAGTACCACACCAACGGCTTCCGCCTCGAAGCATTTCTCGATAAGAACGGCCATGAAGACAAGATCGTTTGCACGCTCAAAGACGGTAAAAAGGAAATTGCCCTCAACGACGAACCTTACGAACGCTTTTCCCGTCATATCGGTCAGTACCCCGCCGTCATGATCGCTCCCGACGATGCTGAGATCATCCTGGGCGGCAGTGAAGAACGCCGTAAATGGCTGGACGCCCTGCTTTGCCAGTTGCATCCCGGTTATCTCGACCATCTTATTACCTATCAGAAAATATTACAGCAGAAAAACAGCCTGCTTAAAACTATGGCTACCCAGGGAGGCAACCAGGACGCCCTGCTGGATGTATTTGACGAACAGCTCATACACCACGGTACACCGGTATTTGAATGGCGCCGTGCTTTCCTGCCGGGATTCATAAAAAAAGTACAGGAACTGTATGATTACCTGGCTGGTAAACATGAAATTGTCAATATACAATATCAGTCCGGACTACATGACCAGACCTTCACGCAACTGCTTGCCGCCAACCGGTACAAGGATATGCTCATGCAACGAACTACAGGCGGTATTCACCGTGACGACCTGCAATTCCTGCTGGACGATCATGCCATGAAAACAAGTGCATCGCAGGGACAACGTAAGAGTTTCCTCTTTGCACTAAAACTGGCGCAGTTCGAAGTGATCAAAGAACATAAAAAATTACCTCCTCTTCTGCTACTTGACGACGTCTTTGAAAAACTGGACCAGGAAAGAGTTAGCAGACTTATAAAACTTGTAAGCAGCCCTGCGTACGGACAAGTCTTCATTACCGATACACACGCAACAAGAATACGCGATGCGTTCAAAGAAATTGAAGATAGTTTTCAATTAGTAGAGATGCAGTAAAGACTAAATACCTATCTTTGCCACATGCGCTACGGAATTACGTCAATGGAGGATGCACTAAGGGATTTTATGTCTAAAAGCCGGCTTAAACCGAGGCTGACAGAAGTGCGTATACAGGAAAACTGGGAACAACTTATGGGTAAGACCATTTCCCGTTATACTGAAAACATTCAACTCATTGATAATAAGCTGCACATCACTACAACCGTTGCGCCGCTTAAACAGGAACTGAGTTATTCCAAAGATCGTATCATCAAACTGGTAAACGACATGCTGGGAGAGATAGTGGTACGGGAAGTGATCATCCGGTAATTAAAACTTTTAATAAAACAGAAAGGCCATAACGTTGTTGTTATGGCCTTTCTGTTTTTAGTTCTTTGCAAATCCTTTCAGCAGCAAATTCACATCTTTCATTTCAAGGGTAGTCCGCAGGTTCACCATCACAAAATCGCTTTCATCCTGCACCAGTATCACCACATGTCCCAGTTCATCTTCTTTTCCCCGGTTCAGTAAATGCACGAGACTGTTCCCCTCCCGCACTTCCATCAGTGGCTCAAAGTGATCTTTGTCTATCAGCGTCTGTTTCAATCGCTGCATCGCTGTGATGTCAACAGCAGGCTCTCCGTTCCCCGACAGCGTATACACCTTTACCTTCTGCACTTTCGATAATAAATGCTTCAACGGCACGCCGTCTTCTTTCATGGCGCTGGCGGGTACGATCCAGCTGGCGAGCTTCAGCGGTAACCTGCCCACACCTATTCTGAAGGCAGTTGATTCGCCACGGTGCTCACGGTAGAATTTACGGAGGGCTTTTTTCTGGGCCATTGCAGGGCTTACGGCCAGCATCAGCAATACTATAAGGAAGGAATAATACTTCATTTTTAAAGCGATTAAAACGTGGTGATAATTGGGTTATTTCTTCAGGTTCTTGAGCTTGTCAAAACCTTCTATATTCATGTTCGACGCCAGCTGGCTGATCTCTGCCAGATCGATATCCCCTACAAGGCTCATGGCAAGGAACTCCTGGTCGCTGCCCACCAGCATGATCAGTTCTGCAATATTCCCTTTAGCGTTCTCTTTCACGAGAAAACGTAAGTCGTCTTTTCCATCGCGGACAGTCATCAGCTCTTCAAACTCTTTACTTAGCATTGAAGATGCTTCCTTAAATAACACGTTACCTCCTTTGGTGTTTTCTTTCGCCAGGATCCGCAGTCCTTTGATCTTTTTTACGATCTGGAGGAATTGTTTTCCTTCGCCGGAATTAATGTCCAGTTTACTGAACATGCTAAACATCTTAGGTGTGACACTTATCAGTGTGAAGCTCTGATCGCTCTCATATTTTTCGAAAAAGCGGTCAATTCCACTTCCTTGCTGGGCAAAAAGTTGCGTGCTGATAACTGCAAGCAGCAACAGTATTAAAAAGCGTTTCATGAGTTTTTTTTTATAAAACTAATTTTGAATGGTCTTCTTTAATTTGCCTTGATCTTCTCCGTAGCCTCGTTGAAGTAAGACAGTTTTTGCATCTGTGCTGTGCCCTTGTTCAGGTTGCGGGACAACAGTGCTAATGCTTTTTGTGTGACGGCGAATGCTTTTTCAGGATCATCAAAAGTGTCCTGCTCTGATAAAGCTGCTGTTATGCGGTCATGCCTGGCTTCGGCCTGTCTGGCCGCATAACCGATCCCCACTGCCACCAGTACTACGGCGGCATACTTCATCCAGTGTTGCCATACCAACTGTTTCACAGGTCTTTCCGGCGTCCGGGTAACAGGTATTTCAATATCAGGGAATACAGGCATCGGCACGTCTGCCTCCGCTGCAAAATAGCTGAACAATGGTTGCGCTTCTTTCAGGTCCGCAGGCAGGTCAGCCTGATCGCTGCTGAAAAAACTGCGTAGCGCTTCCTCTTCCTCCAACGTGGAGGTACCATCCCAATAGCGGTCCAGCAGTTCCCTGATCTTGTTAAACTCCATACACTTGCAGTTTTTGTAATTGTTCACGCACCGTTTTTCTTGCACGATGAAGGTTTATCTTCACTTCACTCAACTCAATGACCAGTATATCTGCTATCTCCTGATAGCTATAACCGTCAATATCCCTCAATTGCATAATAGTACGGTATTTTTCCGGCAGAGCCGCAATGACACGGTGCACCCTGTTCATTACGTCCTGTTGTTCGGCGGCGGTATGTGGATTAGGCTGATGTTGCGCCGGCACATCACCTGCCTTATCCAACCCCTCCGACCTCCGGTACTTCCTTGACTTCAGTTTGTCCAGCGCCAGGTTTCGAACGATCCGCATACACCAGGCCTCCATGTTCTGCAGATCATTCATCCGCTCTTGCTGCTGCCATACCTTCATCAGGGCGTCCTGCGTTATGTCCATCGCGTCTTCCTCATTTTCAAGCAGCCGGTAGGCAAAGCGATACAGCTTTTGCCTGACGGGAACTACCTGGGAGAGAAATATCGTTAAAGACATAAATAACAGATTCCTTGTTCTAAGTTACAAATTACCCGTATCGCTTCTTCTCTTCTCTCCCATCCGGATACTACAGGGCGTTTATACAAAGAAGACGACCCACAAAATACTTTGTTACAAAAAAAGTGAAGATTTTTAGAGAAACGGGGTAACCTATTATAAATGAGGTGTTTATAATTTTATCCGGGGATCTATGAGCGTATATAGAACATCCGCCAGCAGATTAATGATCACAAAAATACCCGCCGTAAATAACACAGATCCCATCAGTACCGGAAAATCAAATTTCTCGAGTGCATCTACCGTCACCTTGCCTATACCTTTCCATCCGAAGATATATTCCACGAAAAATGCCCCTGCCAGCAACTCGGCAAACCAACCGGTAATGGCTGTCACTACAGGGTTCAATGCATTCCGCAGCGCATGTTTGAATACCACCAGCCGCCCGGGCAGTCCCTTGGCGTAAGCAGTGCGGATATAATCCTGGTGCAGTACGTCCAGCATGGCGCTGCGCGTTAACTGTACTATGATGGCCAGCGGACGGATACCCAGCGTAATGGCGGGCAATACGAGGTTCTGCAGACTTAATGTCCTTCCGGCAAAAGGGTCTGTTTCAAATAGGCTGCCTGTCATATGCAGCCCGGTATAATCGCTCAGCACAAAGCCGAACAGGTAAGCCACCACAATACCTGTAAAGAAAGAGGGCGCGGAAATGCCCACCACACTGGCAAAAACGGCGCCTGTATCCATCCAGGTATTTTGTTTTACTGCGGATACTATGCCTAGTAGTATACCTGCCACCGTCGCAAACAACATGGCTGCAATTGCCAGCACCAACGTGCCTGGCAGCGCTTCTGTCAATATCTCCCAGACGTCTTTCTTGCCCTGGTATGAACGGCGCAGATAAGGCGTTTTCAGCACCAGTATCTTCCCGCCCGATAAACGGGTCAGGGTCAGGTAATTCAGAGAGCCTTCCGCATCCTGCTGAGTATGAACACTCAGTGGGGAAAGATCGTTTAAATACAAAAGGAACTGCACTGGTAATGGTTTATCCAGGTGCAGTTCCTTCCTTACATTTTCAAGCGATGTTACATCTGCGCGTTGTCCCATTGTTAAGCGGGCCGGATCGCCCGGTAATACGTTGAACAGGAAGAATACAAGGAGTACGACTCCCAGCAACACCAGTACCCCATAACCGAGTTTACGCAGCAGAAATCTGAACATGCATTTATGGTATATCGTTATAATGCCATTTGCCCCTTACAGTGCCTTTTTCCAGCAGGATCAGGCAGGGATTGCTTCTTCCGGCCGTTTTAATAGCCGTACCGTCCATCTGTAGGAAGGGGAACTGTAAGCCATGTGCGGCGGAGAAGGCCGTGATATCAGCCTTGCTGGAAGCAGTAACACCGTAAATATAGATCTTACCTGCTTTCATCTGTTCCTGCAGGGCATGCATTTTTGCATCCCAGCCTTCGCCTGCTTCTTTCACATTCTTCACGAGGAACAGGTATACCGGCGTTGGCTCGGTCAGGATGGCCTGGGTCTGGTCTCCGCCACCATCAGGATCGGTCAGGATGAAGTCCTTCACAGGCGCCTCTCCCTCTGCTTCCCTTATCAGTTTGTCTTTACGGTCTACAAACACCCAGGTACTGTCTGACCACGGATAGTTCTCTGGTGTAAACTCCTTCTCTTTACCATCCTTTTTATATATCAGCACCGTTTCATATTCAGCAGCACGTGCTCCCGGAGGCAGTTTCATTTTCTCAGGAAGGTTATTGCCTACCTTATATCCCAGGCAGTCTACAAAAGGAAGGTGCGATAGTGTATACCACTGTATACCGGCCGCAAATACCACAGAGAGGAGCACCAGCACAGCTGTCAGCTTCTTGCCGAACAATGGCTGTATGCGTTTCCGGTAGATGTAGATGATCAGGATCATCACCAGTAATATCACATCTTTCCAGAACGTCTCTGTTGCACTCAGTTTGATACAGTCGCCAAAACATCCGCACTCCCTGATCTCTCCGCTGTACAGGGCGTATCCTGTCAGGAAAGTGAAGAAGGCGATCATGATCAGCAGCAGCGTGGAAGTTAAACGCATGCTGTACCCAAATAGTAAAGCCGCGCCCAGTGCGATTTCCAGGGTATTCATCACCAGGGAGTACGTCAGGGACAATGGAGAAAGGAATGTCAGGTGCAACACCTCAAAAAATTCCTCCATTTTATAACTGAGCCCCAGGGGATCATTCGCTTTGATCAGCCCTGAGAATATGAATAGCACGCCGACGATAATTCTTAATAGGTTCAGGAGCAGTTTCATGGATAACTATTTTTAGTGGTGATCATATACTTACTTGCAGATCACCACATTATTCTATTTTTGTCTGGCAAAATAATCAATAAAATGCAAATGGATACCATGGAAGGGAAGAACGGCGAATATACCGGCACGATCAACTGTCAGGGCTCATTACTGGATCTGTCCAAACCAGTTGTAATGGGCATCATCAACATCACGGAAGATTCATTTTTTGCAGGCAGCAGAACGCAGCATATTGATCTCATTCTTCAGAGAGCGGCGCAGCACCTCGAAGAAGGCGCTCAGATCCTCGATATAGGCGCACAGAGCACCCGTCCGGGAGCTATTGCCGTCGGACCGGATACAGAACTTGAGCGTTTACTACCGGCAGTCCGTACACTGAAGGAGCATTATCCTCAAGCCATCATCTCTATCGATACATACTACGCGAATGTAGCAGAACAGACTATACATGCGGGCGCAGCCATCATCAATGATATCAGCGCCGGCGATATGGATAAGGATATGATCCCCACTGCCGGCCGGTTGCAGGTTCCCTATATCGCCATGCATATGAAAGGTACGCCGGCCGATATGCAGCAAAGGCCCGTCTATGAAGATGTGACGCAGGAAGTACTGGATTATTTTATCCGCAAACGTGCCGAATGCCTGCAGGCCGGCATCAAAGACATTATCATCGATCCCGGCTTCGGTTTTGGAAAGACCATCGCCCACAACTATACGCTACTGAAAAAGCTGCATGTATTCCATATGCTGGATTGTCCGCTGCTGATAGGCATTTCAAGAAAATCGATGATCTATAAATTACTCGATATTACACCTGCTGAAGCACTGAATGGTACAACGATCCTGCATACACTGGCTTTACAACAAGGCGCCCGCATTTTGCGTGTACATGACGTGAAAGCCGCTATGGAAGCGGTAAAGATCACCCAATATATGAACACGCTCTAGCTAAATAAATATTCGCTATTTTTACGATCTATGGAGAACTTATTTAGTTTTTACGGTTATCGTTTCCACTGGTTGAATATACTGGACCTGGCGATCGTGATCTTCCTGGTTGTACAGCTGTACCGCCTGTTGAAAGGTAGCCTGGCCTTTAATATCTTCGTAGGACTGCTGATCATATACCTTGCTTATTTCGTGGTACAGTACCTGCACATGCCTATCCTCTCCACATTGCTGCAAAGTTTCATCAACGTCGGATTAATTGCTATCATTATCATCTTCCAGCCCGAGATCAGGAAGTTCCTGCTGGTATTGGGAAAAAAGGCTCCGCTTAGTAAAGACAGCTTCTTTACCAAGTTGTTTTTACCCGATAAGTTCAAAAGTTATAAAGAGGAAGAGAATATCATCAACGAAGTGATTACGGCAGTCGCCCGTATGGCGGGTAGCCGCACAGGCGCCCTGATCGTGATCGCGAACACTTACCGTGTGAAGTTCGATACTGCATCGAGTATTGCTATTGACAGCAACATCAACGCTAAACTGCTTGAAAGCATCTTCTGTAAGGGCAGCCCTTTACATGATGGCGCCCTCATCATTGTAGGCAATAAGATACTGGCGGCTAAAGTGATACTACCGGTATCAGAGAACCCGAACCTTCCTACCCGTATCGGCTTACGTCACCGTTCAGCAGTGGGTATCACGGAGCACAGTGATAACCTGGCTATTATTGTTTCAGAGGAAAGAGGCACGATCTCCTACGCACAGGACGGTGACCTGGTGCAGGACATTTCACTGGAAGAACTGAAGGTAAAGATGTATGAAGTGATGGTAGATGGATATTGACGATGTCTTTAACACGACGACACATAAAACAAAAACGGCCGCTCTGATGAGACGGCCGCTTTTTATTATCGGTAAGTTCTTAATTATTTACCTGGTTGCAGTGCAGTTGGTGCAGCTGGAGCTTCAGGAGCGCCTGCTTTCACATCTATCAGCTGAACGTCGAACGTCAGTACAGAGTTACCTGGAATAGCAGGAGGACTACCCTGTAAACCGTAAGCTAAAGTAGAAGGAATGATCAGGGTTGCTTTGCTTCCTTTTTTCAGCGCAGCAATACCAGCATCCCAACCTTTGATCACGAAACCGCGACCGATAGGGAATTTGATAGGCTCGAGCTTCATACCTGGTCTCAGTGTAGAATCCAGGCTGGAGTCAAATACCTTACCATCCAGCAGTTTACCGGTGTAGTGTACATAAACGGTATCGCCAGCTTTAGGCTGAACACCAGTACCTTCTTCGGAAACAGATACATAAACACCTTCAGCTGTTGGAGTAGCTTTCAGTTTGTTCTTATCCAGGTATTCTTTGATGATCTTTTCGTCTTTTGCTTTCTGTTCCGCCGATGCGTATTTACCTACTACAATGAAAGTCACATTCAGCTTATCGCCTTTCTTACCGAAAGGTGGATGAGGTTCTGGTAAGCTATCAATAGGAATAGAGAATGTAGCGCTATCGCCTTCTTTCAGCATTGCCAGACCGTCCATCAGATCGTATTTGTTCACGGACTTGGAGATAACGAAAGGTACGGGGCCTCCCGCCATTTTACGTGATTCAACAAGTACGGAATCGTTCAGACTTTGGATGATGTTCAGCAGCACGGTGTCACCCAGCTTCAGCTGCGCACCACTTCCTGACTTATGAACAACGAAATCTACGCCACCGGGTGTTTTTTTAGCTCCACCACCGGCGCCGCAGCTGGCCAGAAAGAGGCCTAATGCTGCAACTAACAACTGTTTGTTCTTTTTCATTTGACTGTATTAGTAGGATTGAATAACTTATTGTAACTGTTCCTCGTTTTCTTTAATGGCTTCTATGAAGTGCTCTATGGTTTTGTCAAGAGATTCGGCGCTATGTCCGCCGGCAGCGTGGAAATGGCCGCCACCGTCGAAATATTTTCTGGCGAATGTGTTCACATCAAAATCACCTTTAGAACGGAAGGATAGTTTTATTTCCGCATGACGGTCTATGATCAGCGCTGCCAGTTTGATACCCTGGATAGAGAGCAGGAAGTTCACCACTCCTTCAGTATCGCCGGTTTGCAGGTCAAACCGCTTCAGGTCAGTATACGGGATAGCGATCATCGCCGTGTTATATTCGTAATATACCTCCATACGGTTCAGCAGGCTATGGCCGAGGAAACGCAGTCGGTTTTCAAGGAAATTATCGTAGATCGCGGAGTGGATGATCTCATGTTTTAGCCCCCGGTCAAACAGGTCGGCCACCATACGGTGTACTCTGGCGGAAGTAGACGTAAAGCGGAAGGAACCGGTATCGGTCATGGTACCCGCATAAATACACTGGGCCATATCTTCATTGATCAGTTGCTCGTCTCCCAGTTTATAGATGATCTCATATATCAGCTGGGCGGTGGAAGCCGCTGTAGTATCGCTGATACCATAATCAAAAACAGGTTGAGGTTCCAGGTGATGATCTACCAGGATCTTTGTGCAGGACATCTGTGTCAGATATGGCTCCATACTCTTTGTACGGTACAATGCGTTGAAGTCCAGGCAGAACAACAATTCAATCCCGTCCAGCGCTTTGAGCGCTTTTTCCTGCATGGACTCAAAATCAATTACTTCCTTCGCACCAGGCATCCATATGAGGAAATCCGGGAAATTGGTAGGGGAAATAACGGTTACATCATGACCTTTCTGTCTGAGATAATGGTATAAGGCCAGTGATGAGCCCATTGCGTCGGCATCTGGTTTCTGATGCATTGTGATTACCACTCTTTTAGGGGTCTCCAGCAAGGGCTTGATTTCCTCTATCCTCTTCATTCTTAACCTTTAAGTATGCAGGCTCGCCTGCTTTATATTAACAATAAAATATAACTGTTTCTTCCAAAAAAATGAAGTGCGAAGTTCTCTTTTTTTTCATCACTAAACAAATTCTGGTTACATTTGCGCGCAAAATTAGTTAATTAGGAATCTAAATATATGGCTAACAACAGAACTTTTACAATGATTAAGCCGGATGCCGTTGAAAATGGGCACATCGGTGGTATTCTGAACAAAATTAACGCTGCCGGTTTCCGTATCGTGGCAATGAAACAGACCCGCCTTTCTGCAGAGAAAGCTGGTGAGTTTTATGCTGTGCATAAAGAAAGACCTTTCTACGGCGAACTGGTAGAATTCATGAGCAGCGGTCACATTGTGGCGGCTATCCTGGAAAAAGCCAATGCTGTGGAAGATTTCCGTAAACTGATCGGTGCTACCAACCCTGCCAACGCAGAAGCTGGTACTATCCGTAAAGAATATGCTGAATCTATCGGCCGTAACGCTGTTCACGGTTCTGACTCCGACGAGAACGCAGAGATCGAAGGTAACTTCTTCTTCTCCGGTCTGGAAAAATTCTAATTGTGCAGATCCGGTAGTTGATACCGGTCGAAGATATAAAAGGCCTTCCCTTCACCCGGGAGGGCCTTTTTTCGTTAAATTGCCGCCCATGTGGGATATTTACCTGAAAGGATTCAAAGCTTATCTCCAACTGGAGCGTTCCCTGTCTGCCAATTCGATCGAGGCCTATATCCGCGACGTAGAAAAACTGGTGCAGTACCTGCAGTCGGCCGGCCAGCAGTTCCCTCCCGACCAGGTTACACTGGCTGAATTACAAGCCTGTGTACAATGGATCGCGAACCTGGGCATGAGCGCCACCTCCCAGGCCAGGATCATTTCCGGCATTAAGGCGTTTTACAAATACCTGCTGCTGGAAGATATTATCCGTCAGGACCCTACCCAGCTTATTGAAGCCCCTAAAACACGCCGGCAGCTACCGGATGTGCTCAGCTTTGATGAAATAGAGCAGATCATTGCACAGGTAAAAGCAGGTACCCCGGAAGGACAACGGAACCGGGCCATCCTGGAAACTATGTACAGCTGCGGCCTGCGTGTCAGTGAAGTGATCAATCTGAAGATCTCCCAGTTACATTTTGACGCAGGTTTTATCCGCGTAGTGGGTAAGGGCGACAAAGAGCGTCTCGTGCCTATCGGTCCGGATGCTATCAAGTATATTAATATCTACAAAGAGGAAATACGGGTGCATGTACCCATAAAAAAAGGTCAGGAAGATATCCTTTTCCTGAACCGCCGGGGCAGCGCACTGACCCGGGTCATGATCTTCCTTGTCATTAAAGACCTTACTGCCGCTGCAGGCATCAACAAACAGGTGTCTCCCCATACCTTCCGCCATTCGTTTGCCACCCATCTCGTAGAAGGCGGCGCCGACCTCCGTGCCGTTCAGGAAATGCTGGGCCATGAAAGTATTACCACCACAGAGATCTATACCCATCTCGATAGGGAATTTTTAAGGGATACCCTGCAACGGTTCCACCCCCGTTTCTGATTTAACGCCTCCCTTTTATATTATTCTTCTGCATTATTACCCCAAAAGGGTCCTCCCTGCTATTTTCTTTCCCAGGCAGTAAAAAATAACTGAACTGAAACAAATAACACCTGAAGAATATATGTAAAAGTATTTATTACCAACTTACAACAAAACAAGTATTTATTACTGTACCAGCAAAGCTGCTGTCATAGCGCTTTAGCTGAGATAACCCATATATAACCCATATATAACCCGTATATAAGCCATATATAACCCATATCTAAGAGGTATGGGTTATATATGGCTTATATACGGGTTTAAAACAGCTTAGATATAGGTTATAGTAAGGAATTCGCACTTTTCGCACGCCTTTCGAAGGTTTATCATTACGAAGCCCTTTAATAAACAGGCCCCGGATACAATTGTCTTGTTCTCCGGGGCCATGATCGTTTCGTCCTGGATTATTACCGTATTGTTAAGTCCTTTTTTATGATAGTTGGGCCTGTTATCTTGTGTGTCTTAATAGTGAGAGGACCGGATCGTGTTGTACTGATGGAAACCTGTAAGAAGACCTATAAAACCTTATAAACCTAAACCTACACTGATGAACACACAACGTTTCATGCCCGTTGCAGGCATCCTGCTGTCTGCTGTATTTTTCACTGCCTGTACCAAAGAAGATGCTACATCGCCCAAACTGAAGATGGACAATGAAGTAGCCGTTACCACCGAAGCTGTTGCTGTGGCGATGAACAGCTGGATGACCAGCCTTCCTGACAACAGCAGTATTGCTTCCCTGTCCATTCCCGGCACACATGACAGTGGTGCACGCCAGGAACCGGTGTCGGGCACTGCCAAATGCCAGGATCTGACCATAGCGGCACAACTGGAAGCTGGTGTCCGTTTCCTGGACATCCGTTGCCGCCACATTGGCAATGCCTTCGCCATTCACCATGGCGCTATCTACCAGAACCTGAACTTCAATGATGTATTGGTGGCATGCACCGGCTTTCTGACCAGTCATCCGGGAGAGACTATTATTATGAGTGTAAAGGAGGAGTATGATGCGACTGACAATACCAGGACCTTCGAGCAGACTTTTGACACCTACGTACAGCAGTATTCCAGCTTCTGGTCTTTAGGCGCCACTATCCCTACATTAGGACAAGTAAGGGGAAAGATCGTGTTATTGAGGAGATTCGGGGCTACGGCTGCACCAAAAGGTATTGACGCTACCGCCTGGGCTGACAACACCACTTTTACCATCAGTAACAGTAATGCAAGTCTGAAGGTACAGGACCAGTATGTAGTGCCTGACAACAATGCTAAATGGAACAACATCAACACACTGTTCACTGAAGCGAAGACTACAAGTAACAACGTACTGTACGTGAATTTCAGCAGTGGCTATAAGTCACTGATCTTTGGTATTCCGAGCATTACAACGGTGTCAGGTAATATCAACCCGAGACTGAACACCTATTTTACAACAAATACGCATGGGAGATTTGGTGTTATACCAATGGATTTTGTGAATGCGGAGAGAGCTTCCCTGATCGTGAACACGAACTTTTAGGCATAAAAAAACAGCTACCCTGGGAACTGTTAGACGGGTAGCTGTTTTTACTGAATGTGTATGTGTGGGTCACCAAACGTAATACTGAAGGCTTGTAGTACTGGAATATAGGTTAAATAGCACCTTATCTCTTAATGACTTACCAGTGAGGACTTTCGTCCTGGCACTGCCCAGTTGCTTAACCAACCGGGTACATAGCCTGATGATTTTTTAACGCTCCTGGCTTGCATGAAGATGTTGATCATGCTACAGGAGCTTATTGACTTTCGTTCCGGCATTGTTCCTACCTGGGCTTCTTCTTCCCAGAGCAGTTGTTTGTCCCGGTATACTTTGAAGTATATATCCGGGCCGCTTACCTGACGGCGTTCCCCAATCAGCATAAGTCTGCTGGTCAGTTCCTTCCGGCTGAACCGGAGTTGATAGCGTCCTTTGTCGTCGGTACGCGCGCGTCCCAATAAGCGATGGTTTCCGGCATTGTACGCTTCTACTTTTAATGCTGCTTGTCCCTCCCTGGTGTGTAACTGCCTAACTGTTCCGGCAATTACCCAGGTACCATAATTGGCCCTTATCTGGCTCCAGCTTTCTGCTGGTAAAATGTATGCATAAGCTGCGACGTATCGCTGGCCTGAACGTTTCCAGTCTGGCGCCAATGTACTCAGGTGGTAATGGGATTCCATTCCTCTGATGTCTGCCTGTTCGGGCATGTGGCGCAAACAAATGTCAAGTTCAAGCGGCTCCGTAAAAAGATGTAGTTGTTCCCAGGTCAGCGTAAAATCACCTCTCTCATCCAACCGCGTCTCGGCAAGTAAGCGATCACGCTTTGCTTCGACCTGTCCCGCGGTAAGCTGACCGGGACCACTAAATACGTTTTTTTTGGGGTGGACTCCTAAGGGGCGACGTCCATCTGGTAAATAAACACGTAAGTATGCATCTACCAAAGGTTCTGTACACTCGTCCGAGATCAATGCAGAAATGTTTCCAATTAACAGATAACACATAGCTTTAAGATTTAAAAGAAGGGGTTAACATACTTAACCTCGTCCTGGCCGATATGGATAGCCGTAATTTTCTCTGCATTGTCTAGTAAAGGAAGAACAAACATGGGTAGAAAGGCCCATTACTATGCTCGTGTGCGTTAAAGAATTCATCTGTAACTCACTATGCAAAGATTGTTAAGTTCTGAACGTCAAACAAGCGTTAAAGTACTGTTTGCAAAGAATGCGTAGTTCTACGTATTTTTTGTGGTGGGCTACTGAAGTGTTTTTCCTTAAAAAACGATCAAAAGCACCTTATACAATTGACTATCACACCAATAACACATTATTTTAACACCACATGGTACGAAGATGTTATATACATAGATGCTTTGTCGAGTGATTATTTATAATAATTTTACAATCAACTTAAAAAACCACAGCACAAATCATGGAGAAACCAAAACACTTCCCCCCCGATGCCGGCGCCTTCATCTCCAAGAAGGAAGCTGAACGACTTAGGGGTAATTACATGAACAGGAAGAGGAAAAACCTTGGACATGATGAATTCATCCAGGCTTACTTCTTCGGCAAAGACAAAATATTGGAGCTCCTGAACTGCCAGGAAGATATCACCGGTATACGCATCTATTACGGTGAGGATACTAACGGTGATGGTGTAGACGATAGAAAAATGGTTATATACGCAGTAGACCCAAAAGGTCAGAACATCCTTTACAAAAAGAAACAAGAACAAACCACAGATGCAAATTCATTCTCGGCATCTGCCGCTAAAGGCGTAGTTGACGACGAAGGTGGTGCACTTGATAACGGTTTTCCTTGCCCTGCAGATTGTCCGTGAGTGGTTCATCTATTTAAACCCAAGCTAAGTGTACATTCATCTGATTTTGTTTTACATCATGTGGGGGATCGAATGCTTGCTTTTGATCCCCTTTATCATTCACTTCGGGAAGCTTGAGAAAAGTGGCAAGTGGATTTTTTATTTTCTGATCTGCAGCGTTTTTTTTGCAGGTGGCTCAAAATTAATCGCTCAAATATGGGGAAATAACCTGTGGTTTTATAATACAATGTATTATGTGGCGTTCGTAATCCTGTCATGTTATTTTCGAGAGGTCATCAAGTACAAAACTGTCAGAAATGTTATCGTGGGACTGCTATTCCCCGTACTGGCATTCATCATACTTGATTATGTGAAACTGGAAGGACCAAACGCTTTCAACTCTTATTCCATATCAGTGGAGACCTTTATCCTGATGATCTATTGTACCATCTTTTTCTGGCAGTTACTCCGGGACGAAGACCTCGTAAGAAGATCTGTCTTTATCAATTCTCTTCCTGATTTCTGGTATAATTCCGGCATTTTCGTTTATCATTGTGGTTTTTTCCTTTTTTCTCTTGTTTATAACATCGTGAATTATGGCGAAAAAGCAGTAAAAGGCTCTACAAGATTAACACTCGCCGTGACGTTCGGCACCGCCATTATCCAACTGATGCTTTTATTTATTGGCATTTCCAAAGCAAAAAAGATCCGTTCATGAGATTCTCAGACATGCTGATCATTGGAACAGCAGTCATGTTGTTGTTAAGTATTATAGTAATTGTACTTGTGATCTTACAGCAGAAACAGGTAATACAACACAAGCTGGCACTCCGCGACAAAGATCTGCAATTACAGAAAGAAAGACTGATGGCCATTTTACAAGGCCAGGAACAGGAACGCAAACGTATTGCCGAAGATCTCCATGATGAAGTGGGGGCGCAGTTATCCGTATTGAAACTCAATCTTAACCAGTTACAACCTTTATTGAAAACCGGTAACGGAGAATCAGAACAGTTAAAGGAAACCAAAGATTTTACCGATACGATCATACAGCATCTCCGCTTCATCTCGCAGAGCCTCCATCCCCAGGCGCTTGAAAACCTCGGACTTTCTAAAGCACTTGACTCTTTCTGTAACCTGATGAACAAGAATAAACAGGTGAAGATCCTCTTTAAGGACGAAGGTGGGCCACAACCGGTGGATATTGAAAAAGCACTGAACATCTATCGCGTTGTACAGGAGCTCATCAATAACATTCTCAAACATGCCCAGGCTTCGCAGATAGAGATCACTTACAGAAGCACCCCTAATCTACTGCAAATCAATGTAACAGATAACGGGAACGGCTTATTGCTCCGTTCCCTGGAGAACTCCCGCCAGAAGACCGGCAGCCTCGGACTGAAGAATATTGAGAGCCGGCTTAACGTAATTGGTGGCAATATCCGGTATTCTCCCGGCCAGAATTGCGGTACAAATGCTGAAATAAGGGTGGAAAATTTTCAAAGCGCCGAGGAATAGCACGAATTTTTCTAGCTTTGTCCTGCTGAGCAGTCGATATCCTATGACCTGGGACCTTACGTCCCTGTCATGGTAGTACTATCATTCTGTATTAGCAAAGGGACAATCTAACAAATATTTAAACAGCCTTCCCCTATGGTGAACAACATTAAAGTAGCCATCGCCGATGATCATAAGATCTTTCGTAGTGGCGTTATTAATACCCTCACCCCTTACGAGAATATAAGCGTTGTGTTTGAAGCTGAAGACGGGGTACATCTGCTGCAGATAATGGAAGAGCAACAGCCTGACGTTATACTGATGGACCTGAAAATGCCCAATATGGATGGCATTGAGGCCACTAAAAAGGTGCGTGAAAAATATGCCAACGTTAAAGTGATCGTTCTCACCATGTATGAAGACGATAACTTCATCGTACACCTCATCGAAAACGGTGCTAACGCTTACCTGCTCAAAAATGCAGAACCCGGGGAAATTTACGAAGCAATCTGTACCACCTACGAAAAAGGCTTTTACTTCAATGAGAACGTAAACCTTGCCTTGCTCAAAAAGGTGATGCACAAGAACAAACAACACTTCAAACCTACCTTCCGCAACGAAGTCCAACTCACTGACCGTGAACTGGAAGTGCTCCGCCTGATCTGTAATGAGTATACCACCCAGGAGATCTCCAAAGAAATATTTCTGAGCCCCCGCACCGTGGAAGGCCTGCGCCAGAAGCTGCTGGAGAAGACCGGAGCCAAGAATATTGTCGGCCTGGTGATGCATGCTTTCAGAAATGGGTTGATTGAATGATAAGTGGGTTGAAAGAATGACAAAGATGCATCATCTTTGCAGCTCATTAAACCACCAAACTCACATGAAACCTTTATTCCGTTACCTGGCTGCCGGTTCTCTGATGCTTTGCGCACAGTTATCCTTCGCGCAGGTAAAAATGCCGGCTCCAAGCCCTGGACAGACCATTCACCAGGATTTCGCGCTGTCTTTCGTTGAAGTAAATTATTCCCGCCCTGCTATGAAAGGCAGGACCATCATGGGCGATCTCGTTCCTTATGGCAAAGTATGGAGAACTGGCGCTAACAGCGCTACTACCATCACTTTCGGCGATGATGTTACCTTCGGTGGTACCGCAGTGAAAGCTGGTAAATATGGCCTGCTGACTATCCCTGGCCAGTCTGAGTGGACCGTTATCCTGACCAAAAGCCTGGACGTAACCAGTCCATCTGCTTACAAGCCTGAGAATGACGTAGTTCGCGTTAAAGTATCTCCTGTCGAGCTGCCTTATGCGATCGAAAACTTCATGATCACTTTTGACAATGTTCAGTCTAACGCTGCTAACTTAATGCTGCTGTGGGAAAAGACCCTGATCACTATTCCACTGTCTGCCGATGTAGATAGCAAAGTGATCGCACAACTGGACGCTGCGATGAAAGGTGAGAAAAAGCCTTATTTCCAGGCTGCTTCTTATTACTTCGAAACAAACCGCGACCTGAAAAAGGCATTGACCTGGGCTGACGAGGCAGTAAAGGAAAATCCTACCGCTTTCTGGATCGTTACACTGAAAGCCCGTATCCAGGCTAAATCCGGCGACAAAAAAGGCGCGAAAACTACTGCTGAAAAAGCAATCGAACTGGCTAAAACTGCTAAGAACGATGATTACGTAGTGATCAATCAGAAGCTGATCGCTTCTTTGTAAGAACGTCGCTACACCTATATGTGTTAAACGTCTTCAGTTTCAGTAAGTGTAAAAATGTGCTGTATCTGCCTGGTTAGATCGCTATTGAACTTTTCAATCGTATCAGCGTTGTGCCATAACCGGTATCAAACGTCTGTCAGCCAGCTAAAGCATATTTTTCACTTACTGAGACTTATTCTTCCGGACTACCTCCTACATTCATTTCTGTCTGTAATTGCCGCTATTTCTTTATTGTTAGCTTCCCCTATTATCTCCCGAACAATGAGTTCAAAGTAATCTATCCATGTGGATTCGCTCGTCAATTGCCAGGCAGGTAAGAATAACTTAGCGACTACTTTAACTTTCCTTCCCGTAAGGCGTCTTTATAGAAATCTTCTACTTTGGTACGTGCCCAGGGCGTTTTACGCAGGAATTTGAGACTGGACTGTATAGACGGGTTGCTGATAAAGCAATTAATACGGATCTGGTACCCCAGCTCATCCCATCCGTAGCTGTCTACAAGCTGTGTAATGATCTTTTCGAGTGTTAGTCCGTGTAAAGGATCTTTTGATGTATTCCCTGTTTCCATATGCCGCTGTTTGCATCACAAAGATATAGCACATAGCACTAATTAGCCGGACAATGGTATACTACATTTGAAATACATTGAATCTGTGCCCATCCGGATCTGCAAACACAAAGCCGTAATACCCCTCTCCAAACTCTTCCGGTTTGGAAACAATCGTTCCCCCAGCCTGCCTTTGAAAATACTTTCACCGAACTCTTTTGTACCTTCATGGCCTATGAAATTGTACTATTAACATGCGCCATCCCTACATTCATAAAGTATTAACTTACTTTATTGGACTTACCTGGCTGATAAACGGCCTGCTCTGTAAAGTCCTTAACCTTGTTCCGCGGCACGAACAAATTGTCGCCAGGATATTAGGCGCCAAGTATTCAAGAGCACTTACATTGGCAATCGGATTCTCCGAAATTGGGATGGCTGTCTGGACATTAAGTGGGATAAGATCGAGGTATAATGCAATGTTTCAAATAGCAATTGTAGCAGCGATGAACCTTCTTGAGTTCTTTCTTGTCCCCGATCTGCTGCTATGGGGCAGATTTAATTCCCTCTTCGCATTTTTTTTTATTCTGATCATCTACTATTCGGAATTTAAACTAAATCCAAATCAGACATAACATCTATATGTTCAAAGGTCTTAAAAATCATCCCTTTGCCGTTAAGGCGTTTTTCGAAAGTTCAATAGTATTGACTTTTGCTGTGGCTAAAGAACAATTAACACAACTTATTCCACCTTGTCTGGAACTTGATACGTTTGATAATAAATATGGGTTTATTGCCGTAGCCATGGTTCAGACCAGGAAACTTCGTCCGGAGGGTTTCCCTGGGTTTATGGGCAATAACTTCTTCCTGATCGGATATAGGATATTTGTTAGATATACCGACAATGCGGGGAGAAATCTGCGTGGATTATATATTCTCAAGTCGGAAACTGACAAAAGAAAGATGGAAATTCTGGGAAATATATTTACCCACTATAACTATACGACCACTGATATTAAGCAAGCCGAATCTGGCAACCTAAAAACGTTTGAGTCAGTAAGATCTAATTTCAAAGTTTCGATAGATGTTGCTGAAGGAGACGTGGCATTGCCATTGAAATCACCATTTAGTAACTGGAAAGAAGCGCGACGGTTTGCTGGTCCGCTTCCGTTTACCTTCAGATTTAATGCAGCAACGAAAGAGGTCCTGATCATTGAAGGTGTGAGGCAAAACTGGACGCCCAAACCAATAAAAGTTATTGATTACCACTTTCCTTTTTTTGATTCTCTCAATATTGAAAATGCTGTTCTAGCCAATGCTTTCATTATTAATAAAGTTCCATACTATTGGAAAAAGGGTAAACTAGAGATATGGAAGTAGCAAGAACGCCCTTCCAGGGCGTATTCAACATCATCCGGTTCAACTGGCATTTCTATATATTTTCTTTAGCTTTTATAATACTTACCTGTATTGCAGCCGGTTATTTTAAAGCGTTCCCAATACTTTATTTAGTTCCCGCGCTGGCCTTTACGACAAGCCTTAGTTCGTTGCTGGTATCATTCTACATTTATGATCTATCCGGTCTATATTGTCTAAATTGGGTAGATAGCACAAAAGCTGAATACCTGATTGTAAATATCCATGCAGGATTTGATGAAACAAGTCTCTTACTTGGACATAAATATGAGAATGCGGAACTGCGGATAATAGATTTCTATAATCCGAAAAAACACACAGAGATCTCTATCAAACGAGCGAGAAAAGCCTATCCGGCTCTTCCGCAAACAATACAGGCCGACGCAAACAGACTACCGGTTGAAGATGCTTCAGCAGACAAGGTATTCATCATTTTTTCTGCACATGAAATACGGGACAAGGCAGAGAGATCAGATTTTATCAGGGAACTTGCCAGGATCATAAAGCCTGATGGGGAGATCTATGTAACGGAGCACCTGAGAGATACAGCAAATTTCATCGCCTATAGTATTGGCTTTCTGCATTTCTATACAAAGCGTTCCTGGCTGCAGCTTTTCAGAAATGCTGATCTAAAACTGAATAGGGAGATTAAGCATACTCCTTTTATTTCGACTTTTATAATTTCTAAAGATGATACTCCATTTTAGGATAATAGGATCACTTTTAATTTTATTGGCACTTAGCCATGCCGTTTTCCCCAGATATTTTAACTGGCGTGAAGAACTCCAGCCATTGAGTCTGATCAATCGTCAGATAATGACTATTCATACTTTCTTTATTGCTCTTTGTGTTTTTATGTTAGGCTTGTTATGTCTGACTTCCGGGAATGAACTTATTAATACTCCCTTTGGAAAGAAAATATCATTGGGTATGGGACTATTCTGGCTAACCAGGTTTTTTGTTCAGTTCTTCGGGTATTCATCGGCCCTTTGGAAAGGTAAAAAGTTTGAAACAACTGTCCATATACTGTTTTCAATGTTATTCGGATACATGAGTACTGTATTTTTCATCACATACTTTACCTAGTGTTTTGACAGGGCATTGCAATGGACGTTTATAAAGAATATATGTTTATTACAAAGCGGGGATTAGTGCCTGGTTTATTCTATAACAAAAAGAGGATGCCTCATTTTACCGTGAGACATCCTCTTTTGCTATCAGGCAGCTATTACAGCTACCCTAATGATCATATTCTACGCTGAATTATAATGCGAACTCCCCTGTTTCAATATCAACACGGGTGGCCATAGGGGCCTTCTTGCGGATATATGGAATATTGTCTACTAAAGGTAAGACACCTGAACCTGCTGACGCTCCTGCTATAGCACCTCCAATCAGCCCTCCCCCTACCGCGCTGGCGATGATTGCATTATTCTTCTTGCGGGCCTGTGACAGATAACTTGTCAGGGCAATGCTATTCTGTTTTTGTTCTATTGGAATTAGCAGATCGTAATGTTGTTTGTACAAAACACCATTCTTACGCACTCCCCAGAATTTATCAACAAATGTTTTGTTACCGCTGCTGTCTGTTTTATAGAAATGTACGGCATTATTGTCAAGGCTATACGATATATCTGAAATAGATGGCTGATCATTAATAAATTCCTTAAACGTCAAATAAATGCCATCTGCATGCTCCTTTGCCTGCAAAGCCGGTACATGGTAACGTTGTAGCGCCTTTTCCCTGATGGCAGCTATTGTATAAACAGGATTGTCAACGTTTTGACTTGTTACATCTTTTATAAGCGACCGGTCCAGTAAGATCTGTAAGGCTGCTGTTATATTTTCTCCATGTTTATGCGTTACGTCCATACCTCCTTTTACAAGTATCGTATCCAATTCTGCGGCCAGCCGGAATGTGTCACCGTTACTTCCGGCAAACGAAATTGCTTTAAGGTGTAGAAAGCTCTTCTCACTCATATTAAATGTCCGTTCGCTGATACGTAGTTCCTGTATAACCCAAACAAGTTGCACACCGCCTTTTTTATACGTCGGACTATACCGGCGATCAAGGTAAGACTGCAAATATTCAGTGTAAGGCTTGTCCGGACCTGCTTCCTTCCACCTGTTGAACATGCCGGTCTGTACGTAGCCCAATGATGAGGAATCGCTTACCGCGTTAATTATTTGAATGCCTGAGATATTTAAACTCCCAAAATCCTTTTCTTCCGGATTAAAGGCTGGCAGGGAAATTGTTGTGGAGCTACTACTATCAGTAGTTGTGGACTTTTTGTTAGCTGCAAACGGATCTTTAGCCTTACGGGCAGAACGTACAGTAACGTCGTCATCCGCATATTGAGCAGATGCAATAGTAGCAGGCAAAATAAGGATCAAAAGAGATAACCAACGGACATTTTTCATGTGTAACTATTTATGATAGCAGGTTTAAAGCAGTTGAAGATCGATTATGGGGACTTTGGAACTGCTACATTTGCGTGGACAACAAGTTAAGCTCCTTTTCTTAACTTTGAACTAATGAGTAAACAACAAAGACGGAGCTACGATAAGGCCTTCAAAAAGATGGCAGTAGAACTTTATCTTAAT